>JANQGX010000009.1 GCA_028282885.1 SAR324 cluster bacterium | reverse complement strand
TGTCAAGCTAAAAGTGAAATAATAGATTGTTATTATTGATCTTTATCATGTTTAAGGATTTCAAACCAACTGCAATTCCCTAACCGGACATTGCTGATTTAGATTCATAAAAAGGTTGCATTTTATTTGGCAGAGTCGAATCTCTTCCAACTATACACGACAGGAGATTTATTAACTTCATCAACCCATTTGAGAATTGGAAAGAATTTGACAAAAACTGATCTTGGTTTTATACTTAGTCTAGTTCATATGACTTAGCTAATATAACGGAGAACTGAAATGATTGTAAATATTCATGATGCCAAGACGAATCTTTCTAAATTGATAGCCCGGTTTCAAGAAGGAGAGGAGATCATAGTAGCCAAAAATGGTAAGCCTGTTTTTAAGTTTGCTCCAGTGGATACCCAAAAACATCGAGTACGACCGACCGGTTTTTTTAACTGCAAAATCGATATGGCTCATTTTGATGATCCAATTGATGAAATGCTGGAGTATCAATGAAATATCTTCTTGATACTCATGTTTTGATTTATCTGGGGTGCGGTGATGATGATCAAATTGGGAAAAAAGCCTTGGAAATATACAAAGATCCGGATGTACAGATATTTGTAAGCCAGATGTCTTTTTGGGAAATGGCGATCAAGATCAATATTGGTAAGTTACACATCCCCATCGGACTACAGAACGTCGTCTTCCAGTCGCAACAGGTCGGCATCGAAACAATACCGGTTCAAAACTCTCACATCCTTTGTTATCAATCTCTTGATGTTATGGAGAATCATAAGGACCCATTTGATCGTTATCTTATTGCCACAGCAATCTCCGAAGATCTTAAGATATTGAGTTCTGATAAAAAATTCGATCTCTACCAAGCTGTAGAACGAGTATGGGAAGACTAGCCTGAATATTTCACGATTGCATCGAAACCAGATTGTTTAACTTATTTCGGTTTGATCATTCTAAAGGTACATTTGTGGAATTGAGTGCACCAAAAATCTGGTTGCTGAATGCTTTCGATAATTTGCAGAGTAAATACTCAATCAAAATAGATTGTTGGCAAACTTGACTTGGGGGTTATTCTTGTTGATCTAAATGGAGTGGCATATTCGTTGAAGAGTTACGAATACTCGAAATCATGCAAATACGAAAACTTAAATATGAAACAAGAATACATTGAACTTTTTTCCATGTACGCGAATTTTTGCAAAACCATTGGAAACGCAAAAAGATTGAGGAAAAATCTCCAAAGTTCATTTCAAGCGATCTCGATTCCGAAGTAAACTGCACATGTTTTCGTACTGACAACAAAAGGAATTTTGTTCGATGGCGAAAAGGAAAATCCTATCAATTAAGATTGCGATATCTTTTCTTTCAATGCTTTCAACACTTCCTCCAGGGACTTGGGAATTTCACCTCCGAAAAATTCCTGCAGATTCAATTGTCGACACCACTGAAGTCGATCACGAGTAGCCATTGACATGATTGATAAAGCATCTGCCGCTTCAATCGTTTCAATCACCCCTGCCATTTCATGAGCCATTCGATCTGCGTTAACGACGCCCTTGGTTACGATCAGACGGGCGGTTTCCAAAAACGATGTTTTGTCCATTGTCTCGGCTATTGATCCCAAAACAAGATCCGTTGCCTGGTAGTGATCGGCGGCTTCCATTACTTCTAAAAAAAGAGCCAGTATCCCTTTCATGAAAATGCTGCGAAACATTTTGATAGCGGTCGCCTGTCCGGGCTTTTTGCTGAGAACGTTTATCCGCATTCCAAATGGTTCCATCGTTGTTTTGAATCGCTCTGCCCCCTTTCCCGAGGAAAAAATCGGTACGCGGTGTAGCCAGGTCGGAATACCGCCCATCATGGCCGCATCTGCGTACTCCGCTCCCGATTTTTCAACAATCGCGGCTGCTAACTCCTTTACAGCCGGAGACGTTGTATTCACATCCACATAAAGCTGACCGGATTTTAGAAAAGGCGCTGCTTCGCGTGCAACGGTCACCGCCATTGAACCGGTGACACAGGATATTACCATGTCAGAGGAATTAACCAGATCTTCGATATTTTCTTCATAAAGCGCCCCGGTCTCGCTCGCTCTTTTGCGGACGATTTCTCCAAACTTTTTACTTTTATACGATTTGTCAAAAAAGTAAACATTCCCAAATCCTTCTTGTTTGAGTCCCTTGGTCAAGCCGTATGCTGCCCCGCCAAAACCTATAAAAGAGATATCCATAATTAAATCCATAGCTGTTTCGGTAACGGTTATAGAAGCCCTGTTAGTTCGGTTATTGATACAAGCTTTTCCATTTTCATCGATTTTTCAATAATCAGACGACGAACTTTCGGGTCCATATGAGCAGCTTCAGAGTTGAATTTTTCCACAATTTCACTCAAAGAAATCGGATTTTCCGGCATTCCGCGAGGGGAATCTACTCGTTTGATGATTTCCTTTCCGTCTTTCAATGTCACCTGCAAGATACCGGCTCGCATCCGGGGAAAGCTTTCCTGCAACTCAAAATCTTCCATAACTTTTACCCGGGCGGCAATTTCCATTACTCTTCGATCCTTTAGTCTTTCACCGGTAATGTCTTTTTTCCCGACCTGACCTTTGACCAGGGCAAGCCCCACCAGAAAAGGTATTGAAAAACGTGCTTCTTGAACGGATTGAGGCTGTGAGTTCGTTAAAACAGACGCGGCGCGGTAGGTTTTTATTTCTACGCTTTCAATCGTATCCGGATTTTTAATTTCCTCCTTTAGATCCAAGGCCGCATCTATAGCAGGGAAAGAATGCCCACAGGCGGAATGAATTTTATGGTATACATTCAGAATTTCGTAATCTGAGGGAGGGTTTTTTAAAGGCCCGTCGTCAAACTCATCGGCATAAGCCTTGAAGAAACCTTCTTTGGCTTCAAAAACCGCTTTCGGTCCGGTCATTCCGCCTTTAGCCAGCAATGCGGCCAACAGTCCATCCAAAGCGGCCCGACCGGTATGAAAGTGTTTGACCGTCGCGCCCTCCTCAAGAAAAGCGAACAAGCCCGCCCCGGCAGATCCGACGATGCCGATAGCTTCGACCAATAGCTTGCCATTCAAACCCAGAACAGTTCCAGCGCCGATGCAACTACCAAAAGGCCCGATCGTTCCGGTACTGTGAAACCCCCGACGCCGATGCCCCTGATCCAAGCAGCGACAGACAAGAGCAGCTCCCTGGTAACCGCAGGCAACGGCCCGAATGAATTCTTCACCAGTGAACTTGACTTCTTTGGCTAACGCTAAAACCGCAGGAAATACAACTGCACCAAGATGTAATCCGGATACGTACCGATGGGAATCGTCTAATTCTTGGATATGGGCAAGAATTCCGTTATAAAATGCGGAGGCCAGGCCATTGCCCGTGTAACTCCGACCAATAAACGGTGCGGTTCCGAATCCCATTTTCCGGGCCACCCAAAATGCGGTTCTCTCAGCTTTTGAGTCGGCAGCGCTGAAGCAGGCGGCCAAAAAATCCAGCCAACAGGCCTTTGTCTTTTCAATGACCTCTTCCGGCAGGGATTCCCGGCGAATATGACCCAGGTTGCTGACCAGTTTTTCACTTAGATATCTGTCTTCAGTTTCATTCGGATTCATTATGATCCATTTCGTCCGTTGGCTGAATCGGCAGCGGTTTCCGCATGTTCTATTTCTAACGTCAGTCGTTTTTTGGAGTGCTTGAGATGTGTGAGCAGACTGTTTGAAACCCGGGAAGCATCTCGATCGACCAGACCTCTGTAGATAGCTTGATGCTCTTCAACACGAGCGTCTCTTATTTCGCTGCGCATTGCTAAGCTCTGTTTCATGGAACGCCACAGGGGTTGCTTCAACACTTTGATAATATGTTGCATGGTTTGAATAATTATCGGGTTATCCGTACATATGGCAATTTTCATATGAAAATCATGATCGGCCTGTGAGTATCTAACCAGGTTGTTTTCTTCAATGCCGTTAATCAACTGCTTCATGTTCAACTCAATTTCTTCAAGATCCTTGTCGGTAGCCACCTGGCATGCTAAAGCGGCTGCGCCCGGTTCAAATGCGATTCGGGCGTCAATAACCAGAAAGGGATCGTCATTTGAGGAGAAAATTGCCTCCAGCGTGGAACTTAGACTTATCGTCTCATTCAGATTTACAACAAAGTTACCCTGACTATGACGGACTTCAATGATTCCCAGAATCTGAAGCGCAGCTATAGCCTCCCTCAGTGTATTACGACTCATACCCATCTCGCTGGCCATTATTCTCTCTGGAGGCAGCTTATCACCCGATTTAAACTTGTTCTTTTTTATAACATCCATAAGCATTTCGGCTGCCAACTGGCTCTTTTTTTTAGCTTGGATCTTCTGGAAGTTCATATTTTTCTCCTATTCAGTCAGGCATTTGTTTGATCGCACTACCGTGACGATATGATCACTTCTTCGTCAAAAGGCGAAACATTAAAATGCCAAGTATGCTCTTTCTTCAAAACATGGACATTACTCGGCTACAACTGCCTTAAGAGAATATAATGATTGAATTCACTCCGAAAAGTCTTAAAATGGTTTTTTCTAACATACTGTTTTAATGTATTTTCACTTTTTTACAAACTGTTTTCAAGTCAAAAACCTTTGCTTGAAAGAAACTGGAAAACTGAGCACTCAAAAATCAATTTGCATTAATTCCAGAACAACGTTGTCCGGACCTTTTAAAAACACGGTTTTTCGGCCCTCTCGTTTAAAAGGACCGGAATCGATTTTACATGCAAAATCAGCCAAGTGGTTGCATGCATCATCAAGGTCGTTGACTTCCAGGCCCAAATGATCATAACCGAAAGAATTTTGTCGTCTTTCCCACACCTGTTCATTTTCTTTCGGCAGGCGTAGACTGATCCGCAAACCGTCCAAACTAAGAACCGCTCCGTCGGCATTTCCGAAAGTACGGAAACATATCAAATCCGCTCCTACGCCTTCGGTCCAAAAACGCACCATGTTTTGCAAATCACTACAAACAATGTGCAGGTGATTCAATTTGAATGTGTTCACGTTAATCCGATATTAACGAGTCTGTTGATTTATCCCTAATTTGGCAAAAATGCAGTGTTCGCTATTCTGATATTATAGAATTTATTTTTTCGATTATCACGAAAAAATAAATTCAACAGGCTCATTAACCAAATAGTTAAAAAATTCCCCGCATAGCGATCATTGCCGTCATCATCTGAAAAGACAGGCACTCGGCAGCAAGAGTTCCGGCGTAAGATGGCAGAGGCACTGGATTCCTGAATTCCGTGCCCCGCCTCATCGCAGGAGGTATAATCACGAAATTTCCGAAGCATCCGGTTGGTTTATATCAACCTTGGCAATTTCCAAATCCTCATCTGTGATTTCCGGCATGATCGGGTTCACCCCGTCATACTCTTTGGTACCGACAAACGTCCGGCCACAGCCGGAGCATCCGGAGTCCACCCCATACTTCATGGTTAGTTCTCGTAATTTGCGGTAAATATACACAAGATAACCTGGATTCGGCGTTGGGTGTTTCTCCAGGTGTGTGCCCGGAATCGGGCGGAATATGCCCATGCGAGGTACAACTCCACGCTTACAAAGCTCTTCTATTCCCTGTACTGTCGTCTCTCTTGATTCCAGACCGGTCACCAGGATCGAATATGCTTTGTTGGGTCCGCCTCGTTTGGCGGCATATTCCAACATACGGAAAAAATGCTGATGTGGCACATCCCGATCCACTTCATGAAGTTTCCCAGGACAAATATATTCGTATTTTCGGGGATCATAGACTTCAATATCATATCCGATCTGATCGGCACCTGCATCGTAGAGAGTATCGATGTACTTTTCTTTTTCCGGCGGACAGATAGATAATCTGATCCAAACGTCGTAGCGATCTTTGATCGCCGAAACAATCTCGGCGTATTCCTCATGTCCTCTTCCAGGGGGAGACATAGTACCCGCGTTGATACCGATGTGTTTTGCATCCCCGCCTTCAACCGCTGCTCCGACCACCTCAAGTATGTCCTCTTTACTCTTGCGATACAACTCATCGCGTTTCATACTCAACCCGATGCCGCAGAATTTACACTGTCTTTCCTTGTAATTAATCAGCTCGTCTTCACGATAGTACCCCCAAAACCAGCAACGATTGTCGATGGCAATAGCCAAAAAATCACCGGTAACGACCCCGATTTTTTCCATAAGGTTGCCACTGCTTGTTTTTTTACCGTAAAAGCTTGGTCTTGGGAATGGTTTTACTTTTTGAATAGTCTCTCCATTTTTTTTAATCACTCCCTGGCCGGAATCATCCACACCCAATAAAAACGGTGAGTTCTTGTAGTGATAAGGGAAACGTTCCCCTTCTATGGCCGGACTACAGTACATTCCTTTTTCGAGCATCAAATCTATACCAGTGCTGGTGGGACCTGTCCTTGTCCATAGCGGCTCCTTTAATCCTGTGCCAAGTTGCTGGTTGAATTCGGGATCAACCTTTATGCCCTGCGCCAACAACTCCAACCTCAAAAGCGCAGGATTGTATCCGTTTTTCATCATGCTTTCTCCAATCAATTAATTTATGGGCCGATAGAGTCCGGCCTTTTTGATGATCTTTTCAAAAATTGCATCCTGTCGTTTTAAATACTCCTTACATTTCTCGGGACTCCAATCAAGCCAGGTCGAACCCTTGCTCTCCAAAGCGTTTTGGTATGCCGGGGTGTGCACAGCCTTTAGAAAAGCTTGATAAAGCGTATCAACGCGGTCTGCAGGAGTACCTTTCGGCGCGATAATCATACGATTTGTGCTGATTACCAAGGGGTATCCCTGTTCTTTCATGGTTGGAACATCCTCATACTTAGCAACACGTTTTGCGCTCATGAAACCCAGCGGTCTGATTTTACCTGCGCTGTAAAGAGAGAAACCTTCAAGAGGAGTTCCCATTGCAGCATTGACATGCCCTCCGGCCAAAGCAACCAAACCCGGACCGGCACCACCTTTTTGCGATAAAACATTAAACTCGATTCCGGCTTCCTGTTCCAAAGCCATCATCTGAAAACGAGTGATAGACCCAGGATTGGAAGCAGCGATCGTTGCCTCGCCGGGCCTTGATTTCGCATGGTTAACAAACTCGGCAAGTGTTTTCCAGGGAGCATCAGTGGCCACCCACACCCCGCCCGGATCCTCGTTGAACGCAATAATCGGCTCGAAATCATTCGATCCCAGAGGAATATTTCCCATAAATCTATGAGTGGAAATCGTGCTTGTTGTATTGCCGATCGTATAACCGTCCGGTTTGGATTTTGAGATGTACATATAAGCCTTGGCACCGGAACCGCCGGACATGTTACGAACGTTAATCGGTTTTCCGAGATGTTTTTCCGTATGACTGGTCAGAAATCTGACCGATAAATCCGATCCGCCTCCGGCACCCCAACCGACAATAAACTGAATCGGTTTGTTCGGAAACTTCTTTTGCGCGCAAACAATTGGCGCTGTAATCATAATCGTTACCACGACTAAGAATGTAAACAGTCCTCTAAATTTTCTTGATGACATTTTGCACCTCCTTTTTTACATCAGATTTGATAGGGTTCAGTTCCAAGCGCAAACACAGGGCTAAGGCTCTTCTCAATGTTGTTAAGCCTTCCCGGCGCTTAAGCCACTTTTTGTTTTAAGAAGCCAACCCCTCAGGAACGGGGATAGCAGCAAAGATATCGTTACGATCAGAATGATCAACGATATCGGTTTTTGAACAAATATCAACAAACTCCCTCTGGATAACTCAAGCGCTCCCCGAAAATTAGATTCTGCAATAGGTCCCAAGATAAGACCCAGAATAATCGGCCCTGGGGAAATGGCCAATTCACGAAGAAAAAAACCGCCGATTCCGCAGACAAACATAATCCCGACTTCAAACATACTGTTATTGATGGCAAAGGCACCAACCGAGCACAAGACGATAATTGACGGCAGCAGGGCGGATTGCTTCAAATTGACTATACGGGGAAATACTTTGCCGCCGGCCAGACCCAAAATCAACATTGCCAGATTAGCCATCAACAAACCCGCGAAAATGGTATAAACCAGACCCGGTTGCTGTACAAACAAGAGTGGTCCCGGTGTGATATCATGCATCATCAATGCTCCCAATAAAACAGCTGTTACAGCGCTTCCGGGAATACCAAGGGTAAGAAGAGGGACCAAAGCTCCACCGATTGAAGCATTATTAGCCGTTTCACAGGAGATCAGTCCTTCCGGAATTCCGGAGCCGAACTCATCCGGCTTTTTTGATGCTTGGACCGCCCGATTGTACGATATAATGGCAGATATAGACGCACCTGCACCGGGCAATGCACCGATAAGAGTACCAATCCAGGCGGGATGGAAAAAATGTCTAAAAATTTTTTTAAAATCCGCCAGATTCGGGAATACCTGACCGATTGTCTGACGTACGGCTTTCAACTGTTTCATCTGCAGTGTCTGGACCATCACTTCACTCAACCCAAAGAGTCCAATTACCACCGGTATATAGCTTATTCCCGACATCAAATCGATGCTGCCGTAGGTGAATCGCGGCACGGAAACAATAGGATCCATTCCCACAGTTGCCATCAACAGTCCGATAACAACGCCGATAAATCCTTTTACAATCGATTTTGCGGCGACAATAACGATCGCCGACAGTCCCAGAAAGGCCAGCATGGCATATTCGGCAGGACCAAAACTAAGGGCTGCTTGGGCCAAAAACGGAGCCACGAAAATAAGAGCCAACACCCCTATTACGCCGCCAACAAAGGAAGACGTAGTGGCAATTCCGATTGCCCGTCCACCCTGCCCTTTTTTAGTCATCGGATAGCCGTCCAATGTGGTCATCAAAGATGCAGGACAACCTGGGATATTCAAGAGAATCGCTGCAATCGAACCGCCGTAAATGCCTCCAACATAGACTCCCAGGAGAATAAGCATCCCTTGTTCGGGAGGCAGATAAAAAGTAACAGGAAGCAGAATCGCGACTCCCATAGTTGCGCTAAGTCCCGGCAGAGCACCAAGCGTGATTCCGATAAAGGTACCGCCAAAAATAAAAAAAAGCATCTTTGGATGCAAAATTGAGATGAGACCGGTAAGAAAAAGATCCATAGGCACCTCAGGCAAAAGGTAAATTCAGTAAGACAAGAAACCACTTGAAAGCGGAACATTCAGCAGAAAGCCAAAAATAAGGTAAATTATCCCGACCACTGCAATTGACAGCACCATCGCCGTTACCAAACGGCGTTCGCCTAAAATGATTTGCCCAAGAAACATAAAAGATAAACTCCAGATGATGAAACCTATTTTCTCAACCCAAATCAGGAAAACAAACAGCATCGCTATCAATGAAAGTACCTGAACCGACGCTTTTGTTTTCATCGAAAAAGAAAACAGTTCCGCTTTGGGAGACCTGACTCCTTGAATAAAAAGAACGATACTCAGCAAACCCAGACAGATTGCCAGTACGTAGGGGAAGACCGCTGGACCCAACGAACGGTACCGTTCAGTAGTTGAAGAAAAATTGCTTGTTTCGTAAAACAGGTAGAGACTGAGAGAAAAAAATATTATTCCACCTAGGATTTCCTTGTTCTTAATCACTATTTTTCTCCTATCGTTGAGTTATCTCACAATTATTCCGGCCTTTCGAAATCAAGAAAATCAGCAGTTACATCACTTCATCTTTTGGGTAAGGCAGATTTCTAAGCGGAAAGGGCTTACCGGGATGAGCTAAAAGGGCTTGCTCATCCGGTTCTAAGCCTAAACCGGGCTTATCGGGCAACGTAATGTAACCATTTACCGGTTTCATTTGTTGTCCGGGAAACAAACCGTTGCAAAACTCTTCAAACGGGACAAAGTATTCGGTAATAATGAAATTTTGCATAACAGCCGACGCATGAACGGTGGCTGCAAGGGCCAAAGAAGTCGAGTTATAGTTATGGGGCGACACACCAACAAAATAAGGTTCCGCCATTGCCGCAATTTCCACCAATTCCAAGATACCGCCGCAATTGGCAACATCAGCGTTGATATAATCCGCAGCCCTGTGATCAAAAACCCTCCTGAATCCCGATTTGCTGAAAATATTTTCCCCGGTCATGATCGGAACATGCGTCTTTGACCGGACCTCGGCAATGGCAATGATATTCTCTGCCTGACAAGGTTCCTCAATCAGGAAGGGTTCGTACGGAGCCAGCCTTTCAGCCAAAGTAACAGCATGACTAACAGACAGACGCCGATGCAGTTCTATTAACAGATCGACATCAGGGCCAACTGCGTCTCTAACGGCCTTGACAACTTTTTCAGCGTGCTTTTCATGCTCACGCGGAATGTAAGTTCTCCAAGGTCGGGGCAACGGATCAAATTTCAGGGCAGTATAACCTAACGCTACGGTTTCTTCGGCAGCGCGAGCAAAATCGTCGGGTTCATGCTTCTTGTAGCTCCAGCCGTTGGCATAAACCCTTATTTTATCCCGACACGGCCCACCCAAAAGATTGTAGACGGGTTGCTCACAAGCTTTACCGACAATATCCCAGAGAGCCGCCTCTAACCCCGATAACGCGCAATAAAACTCAAGTGATCCGCGACGCTGGGCATAATCATCATAGGCCATCGTGGTAAAATATTTGATCTGAAAAGGATCTCTGCCGATTAAGTATTTACCAAGAATCTCAACATGAGAACTCATGGCCGGATCTCGATCGTACTGTGTATACACTTCGCCCCATCCATTAATACCGGCATCGGTCTCAATCTTCACAAAAATCAAATTTTTGCGCCAACCCGGAAAAACCGGAAACGACTTTACTGCAGTAATTTTCATTCCTTCACCTCTTTTCAACGTGGATTTGAACTGTGGTTTTCCATGGAAAACCACAGTTCAGTGCAATAATGCTGATTACAAAAATCATTTAAGCGTCAAAAATCCACTTAATTGATTTTTGTTCATTGGTTGAACCAAAGTACCAATACATTTTTAATCTTGTCAAGAATCATTTTGGTTGGTGCAAAAGAAATGCTTGATTTACCCTATTGTAACAAATGACAGGGGCAACTCATTGAACAACTCTATTGGCCGGGCACAATATTGAATGGGATTTAAGGAGGATCATTAATCTAAAAAGATGAATGGAAACAGATATTCTTGATATACTCAGGCGAAGCAGGGGTTATGACACATGATTCAGTTTCGAAATGGTGTCTTCAAAACTTGTCTCGCCGTTCAGCATGGAGGAGAATATACCCCTTGACTTTCTGGATGCCGGATGTTGTGATCCGGCACGACCAAAGGGAGAAGGCAACACAGAAAGATTAAAAACTGAGCTGTTCTCCGGTGGAGATTTCGGGTTGGGGTTTTTGCGGGTAATGGCGGATTAGTATTTCTTTGGGGATTTCTTTCAGGAAGCGTGATTCCAACTGATCGAAACTTTTGCCGAAGATGGTTCGGTTCTTCGCGGCAGTTAGGAACAACTTGTTTTGGGCACGTGTCAGACCGACGTAAAACAGTCTTCTTTCCTCTTCGAGGTCACCCGGCAGTCCGGGTAAATCACACGGCAGTATCTGTTCTTCCAATCCGGCAATGAAAACAACGGGGAATTCCAACCCTTTGGCGGCGTGAAGGGTCATTAGGGGAACAGCTTCGGCACGATCATCATAAATGGTCGCCTGTGCGTTCTGATAAAGATGTTCAGAAAGGGCCGGCAGGTTTTTACCGAAGATACCACACAGTTCCAGAAAGCGAACGCTATCCCCGGACGTCGGATCTTTTTTCAGAAAAGCCATCATTCCGCGAACAGCCTCTGCAATTCCGCTGTTTTCTGTTTTTTTCTGAAATTCGAGAAAGCTGCTTTTCAAGTCCTGCAGAACACCTTCGATTTTGGCGGAAAACAGACTGGTGGAAAGTTCGTGCAACCGGAATTCATCCTGTCCGGGCAGTGTTGTTTCCAATTGTTGGATGGTGCTTTTCCCGGTTCCCGGGAGATAATTCAGAAATTGGAGGAAATCGTCTCTTTCATTCGCACCTGTAAAACGAATCCAGTGATAAAAGGGTTTAAGCTCCTTTGTCATAAAAAACGGTCGGGCCCCGATCAACTGGTAGGGAATTCCTGCTTTGTCTAAAGCCCTGGCAATTTCCTGCGCCTGATCCGATAAGCGATAAAGGACGGCAATATTCCGGAATCCCAAATCGATGCCCTGTGTCTCGGCATTTCCTGTTTGTTCAAAGATTGATAACTGGCGGATTCCTCCCACCAAAGCATCGATTTTGCGGGCAATGAACTCGGCTTCGGCTGAAACAGTTGAATGAAGATGATACTCCAGCTTTGAACTTTCTTCTTTTTGTGGTTCAAGCGACGATTCCGCCGCTGTGCTGTTGTTTTTAATAACCGCCGTCGCTGCCTTTAGAATGACGGAGGAGGAACGATAGTTGCGCTTCAGGGCGAAGGTTTCAACCTGGAATTCCCGGGTAAACCGGAAAAAGTACTTGGAATCGCTCCCTCTGAAACCGTAGATGGCCTGATTGGGATCACCAATGGCAAATACAGAGGCTTCCTCAGCTAACACGCGTATCAGGCGATACTGCGATTCGTTGAGATCCTGGAACTCATCTATAAACAGGTGAGAAACGCGCTTGGCTACACCTTTTCTGAATTCGAGATTGTCTCCCAGTCTGTTTACTACCTCAGGCACAATCGCATCGATATCAATAGCTGACCTTTCCTGCAAATGCTGCCGATAGGCATCCAGGTGATCCTTCAAATCTTCATATTCAATTGATTCGGCAACGCTGTCACCGGTTTCAAAGCACCTGCCAATCTGCTCACCGATCCTGCCCAGTTCTTGTTTACTGATACCCGGAATCAGATCTTTCAAGATCATACTTCTATCATCCTGCCCAACCACCTTCAAACCGGATATTTCTCTTCTAAGCAGTTCCAGACAGAAACCGTGAAAGGTACCGACAAATAACCGATCCGCATTCTCACCAATCTCTTTTTCCAGGCGCTCTCGGACTTCATTGGCTGCGCGATTGGTAAAGGTGATGATCACAAACCGGTCGGGTGGCTCCTGATGCTCCTTAACCATATTGACAATTCGGGAAACCAGGGTAAAGGTTTTCCCGGTTCCGGGGCCGGCCGACACCAATATCTTATCTGCCCTGCTCTGGATGGCGGCTTGTTGTTCCGGGTTCGGTCCTTCAGGCATTACTTCGGTGCCTTGTAATTTTCTGTTCCGGCAATCCGACTTCTCCAGTCTGAACTGCCTTTCCGGGGCTGGTTTTGGATCATCAGAAACAGGGTTATCCGGCATAAAACTCATCTGCCCGGAAAATCGGTGGACCTCGTTTTGTTCAAAAACCCGAATCACTCCGAATTCGCCATCAAAGCCCGGTTGACGGATAACTTCACCATGACGCAAACGTCTGACAGCCTCCCCCAGCAATGGTGAGTATCCCCGGTTGATCTCTTCAATTGGGACCTGCCGAAAAAGGTTGAATTCGGAACCAAACAGCGAGATGGCCCTCCGGTATTGCTCCATCACCTTTTTCGAAGTCGGGCCAACCTGTAGCATCTCTCCCAGAATCTCCGGCAATGGGACCAGGCTTTCAAAGTACTCCTGCCCATCGGGATATTGTGGTTTATCCCTGTCGGCCAGTTCCATCACCCGATGCATCACGCCGATGGTTAACGGTCTGCCGCAAACCGGGCAAAGCCCTTCCTTCTCCCTGGTCTCCTGGGGGTCGAGACAGACATTACATTTGCGATGGCCGTCGTAGTGATATTTTCCCTCTTCAGGATAAAACTCAATGGTTCCCCGGAATCCATCCGGTGTTTTCTGTTTGAGAGCGTCTCTGAGTGCGAAATAATCGAACTCCGTATTGAAAAGGTTGGCTTCCCTTCCCAGTTTTGAAGGAGAATGACAGTCGGAATTGGAGATCAAGGTATACCGATCAAGGGCCGATATCATGCGGTTCATCTCCGGATCGGAGGAGAGACCTGTCTCCAGGGCAAAAATGTGCTCAGTCAGGTCTTCAAAACACTCCTCAACGGCATCGAATCCCGATTTTGAACCAAACAGCGAAAACCAGGGCGTCCAGATATGTGCCGGCACCATAAATCCTTCCGCCGAGGATTCCAGAAGAATTTCCAGCAGGTTTTTAACGTCCAGCCCTAGTATCGGACGGCCATCCGACTCGATATTTCCTATGGCAGCCAGACGACCGTTGATCCTTTCCACCGATTCCATATCCGGAACATACAACACCGCATGGATCTTACGGGTTTTATCTCCTTTTTTATAAATACAACTGATTTCCGAACTCAACATGAATCGGACAGGTATAGCTTCTGTTTCGGTATTCGCCAGCGCAGGCGGGGTATTTTCGTCTTTTAATCGGAACAACCCGGGTTCGGCAGGTTCCAACGTCTCTTTTAACCGGGCAAACCAGGCGGGATGGGTAAAATCTCCCGTTCCCACAATGTGAATCCCTTTTACCCTGGCCCAGGCAAAAAGTCCGGGAACATCACAATTTTTACTGGTAGCCCGTGAATAAGGAGAATGAATGTGCAGATCCGCGATGTATTCCATGATTTTCTAATAAAGGATATCCGTTTAGTTGATGCTTGCACGAAAACGTTCTTTTTCCATGGATTATTGCTTTCAGCGCATTGAAATCGAAATCGGGGACACCTGGCAAGCACAATTGATACAGGCAGTCTTGTTGTGATCATTCATAGTATTCCGAAGCCGGTCAAAACAGACATCAGCGTACTACAAAACCAACACCAAGTTCCTCTGCAATCTCCTCCATACGGTCCATGTCAACCCCGGAAGCCGTAACAGCGCTGATGGTCACCCGGGATATTTCAGCTTTCGCTTGCTTGATAAATTCTAAAATAGAGGGGTAAGAATCTTCTCCAAAGCTTGGATGACAGATTTCCTCATATTCTTCCGGACCGGTCGCATTCAAGCTGATATTAATGCGATCGATTAATCCCGATAATGGTTCTATTATTCTCTTTCCCTGAATCAGATTCCCTAAACCATTTGTGTTCAATCGGATTTTGCCGGCGAAATTCCGACACAACCACTGACAGGTCTCTATAATCAAAGCAAGCCTGTAGGTGGGTTCGCCAAAACCACAGAAAACAACCTCACTGACCTGTGAAAGATGGGATTGGATGGAGCCGATCACATCTTCCAGACCGGGCTCTCTGCTTAAAACCAGACGACTTCCCGCCAGACCATCGGTATAATGCTGAATACAAAAATCGCAATTGTTGGAACAGCGGTTGGTCAGGTTAAGGTAAAGACTGTTTCGAATTCTGTAACAATAATTGTCTTTCAACGGCATTGATTTTCACTACAATCAGGGTTCGACTTTTTCCAGGGTAGAAGTAACCACAAGACTGATAACAATAGAGTTAAACCAATCCAATCGATTTAACAACAACCTTGCAGAATCCCGCACCAGGCTGAATCAAGAAAACTCGCAAAAACAAGGCTTTCCTAATCAACTCTTCATTTGACCTGCAAACTGCCTGTGGGCAATTCTCCACATAACAAACCGGGCTAAGGTTTGTTATGAACTTTGGATTAAAGCTGCAGAGTTCAGGTTAATTTTGAGAAAAAGGCCGGAATCACCTGATAAGTTATCAAGAACATGCCTTATTTATCGAGATTTTAACAAACTCCACCCTCCTCGAAAATCAAGTTCAGAGCATCTGGCTGATAAGATCATCCAGGCTATGACACGGTGCAGCTACAGCAAATGATGAAGGTGATAAGGTATTGGGGTGGGGTGGAAACTGCAGAGACTTGCCACCTTAGGATCGGGACAACGACTATTATCGTGAACTCTCTTCCAGCAATCGAAGATACGTTTTTTCCATTTTCTGCATCTCCGCAATTGTAAAATTAATGTGATGAAGGGTTAGCTCCTGTGCCTCTTTAACATTGCGGTTTTTTATGGCTTCGAATATGCCTTTGTGTTCGTGAGTATTGCCAACGACTTTGGTCTTAGGTTGAGTCGTCAGGATAAAAGCCTCTGAAAAATCCATGATGCTATCAATAAAAAATGAATAAAGCGGGTTACCGCAAGCTTTGGCAATAATCTTATGAAAGGTGCCGCTCAGGTAAACTTTTTGATTAATATCGTCTGAGGAATCGTAATCCTTAAGGTTTTGATTCATCAATTCCAGGTCCTGCTCGGTAGCATTCTCTACCGTCAATCGCACAACTTCCGGCTCTAAAAAAAGTCTGGCCTGGGTCAGATTTTTGATGGAAAGCCTGTCAAGCCTGATTAAATCGACAAAATTCTCCTTGAAATAGAGCTTGTTTAAATCGCTTACATACGTTCCTGAGTTGATTCCGCGCCGGATTTCCAAAAAACCAAGTGAACACAGGGATTTGATGGCCTCCCGGACGACTGACCGGCTGACGCCAAGCTTTTTGGATAGCTCAATCTCTCCGGGTATTTGTTCTCCCGATTTATATTTTTTGGAAATAATGGCTTCTTTAATAAGATTTTCTACCTTTGTGGGAAGGCTGGTAGGATCCTTTATCTTTACAAAATTATCGGACATGACCACAAGTTCCTTGTTGTTCGTTTGATCTTTTCTGTATTGAAATAAACGCCGTTCTCTTGATCCGAATCTTTATCACCTACTTCAGAATTCGGTCAACGACAAGGGGGATAACTGATCACTTCAATCGATGGGATTATTTGATTGAAACACCGTCAATGTTTGAGAATCATGTTTATCGTCCAAATCGTGTGAATATGCCCCAGATCTATTAATTCGGTCGGTTTGATTTAACTTCGATTTAACCACTTGACATATGCAAAATGACTGAGTAAGTTCTTATTGTCCGACATCGGACAAAGATATTATAATTATTTCAAAGCAGGTGACGGTGAGACGTCTAGAATATTAGACGACACAGCGGTTAACGATCACATATGGAAACTTAGTTATGGAAAAAGCAGAAGGCAAATCTGAGCTTGATGATTCCGGTCGTTCAAAAAAGACCATGACTGGTGGGCAGATCATTATTGATTCGCTCGTTTCAAATGGCATCAACCGGGGGTTTTGTGTTCCGGGCGAAAGCTATTTGGGAATTTTGCAAGCCGCAGACGATTACAAGGATGTCTTTGACCTTGTTGTGTGTCGTCATGAGGGCGGAGCCTCATATATGGCTGAGGCGCATGGTCGTCTAACTGCCCGACCCGGTGTCTGTTTGGTTACACGGGGTGTTGGTGCTGCTAACGCAATGATTGGCGTGACAACTGCAATGCAGGAAAGCACACCTCTGTTATTGATTATGGGGCATGTTTCCACCGGAACACAGGGTCGTTTCGCTTTTCAGGAAATGGATCCGAGAACCGTTTTTGCCAGTGTGTCGAAATGGGTGGGGGTTGTTGAGCGTGCCTCCGATATTCCTCATATGATCAACCGTGCCTTTCGGATTGCTATTTCCGGAAGACCCGGTCCGGTTGTTCTGGCAATTCCTGACAGCCTGCAATTTGAGTCTATTGCCGATTATGTTCCGGTTCAGGTGGAACCGCAGATCATGGCGCCAACACCTGCCAGCGTCAAACAGATTCGTGAGTTGTTATCGGAAAGCAAAAAACCTTTAGTCGTCATAGGCGGGACCGGCTGGAAAGAAACAGACTGTAATAACCTTAAAAAATTCATTACAAACTTCGACCTGCCTGTAGCCACCACTTTCAGACGCAACGATCTGATTGAAAACAGTAATCCTCACTACATCGGTGCATTTGGCCCTGGTGGTTATCCGGGAACAGTTAACTACTTTCGGGATACGGATTTCATACTGTTGCTTGGGGGGCGATTGGGCGAAATAGAAACAAGGGGTTACAAGTTTTTAAGCAAAAGAAGCACCGGGAGAAAATTCGTACATGCCGCCCCGCTGTGTGATGAATTTGGTGAAGTACTGGAACCCGATTTGGCGATTACAACGGGAGTGGGATCCATTTGTGAGATGCTGGCCAAATTGGAAGAACCACATTCAAAACCCTGGGCAGACAGGCGAAAATCACTACGCCGGAACTTCGAAGCGTTTTATGAACCGGTCGATTTTGGAGACAAGCTAAATCCGGCGTGGGCGGTGATCGGCCTTCAAAGCGTGCTTCCTGATAGTGCGATTTTGACTTCAGGAGCCGGAACCTACACCCATTTTATGTTGCGACACCATCGGTTTAACCGTCTGGGAACCTTATTCGCCCCGCTTTCCGCTCCCATGGGATATTCGATACCTGCAGCAATTTCCATTGCTATGGAAAAGCCGGAAACTGAAATCGTTGCCTATGTAGGCGATGGTTGCTTCATGATGAATCCACAGGAACTTGTCGTTGCTGCCAGACGTAATCTCCAAGTGACGGTTGTGATGTTCAACAATGGTATATACGGATCAATACGAATGCATGAAGAGATGACGACGCCTGGAATGTCGGTTGCTACAACCCTGGATAATCCCGATTTCCAGGTCATGGCGGCTGCTTTTGGTTTGAAATCACGCCGGATCACCAAACCGAAGGATATCGCGATTGCCTATGTCGAGCTTAGAAAAGCCACCAGTGGTCCGATTTTCATTGAACTAATGACTGACATGGACGTCATTACCCCACACAAAACCATTTCGCAACTTAGGGAGTGAAAAATGAATTCTTTGAAAAAAGTAAGTCCGACAACCAAATCTGATCGACCGATGCTGCTCCCTTTTGTAGCCGATGGACCTGTCTATACCCCCGGTCGCATGTCTTTCGAAGGCAAAAAAAGAGTGTTTAAACTGTCCAGTAATGAATCGCCCATCGGGGTCAGTCTCAAAGTGGTCGAAGCGATTAAACGGACTGCAGCCGAACAGCATCTGTATCCTGAAGCCGACGGGGGACCACTGGCATATGCAATCGGAGAGAAATACAGTCTTGATCCCGCCCGGATTCTGGTTGGACCAGGTTCAGACCAGATCATCAATTGGATCGTCCGAAGTTGGCTTACAATTGGAGATGAGGCCGTTTACTCAAATCACGGATTCCAAACCTATCGTATCCGCACGGTAACTGCCGGTGCTTCAGCAATTGCTGCACCTGAATCTGCAATGAAAACCGATATTGCAGCCATACTTGACTCGATAACGGACCGAACAAAAGTCGTTTTTATCGCCAATCCGAATAATCCAACAGGAACCTACCTCACCCGGGATGAGGTCATTGAACTGCGTTCTCGCATACGCCCCAATATTCTCCTGGTGATGGATGAAGCCTATTACGATTACGTGGATCGTCCGGACTACTGCTCGACTATTGAACTGGTGGACGATTTTGGTGAAAACACGATTGTCACCCGCACCTTCTCCAAGTACTTTGGAATGGCAGGTATGCGTGCCGGCTGGGCTTACGTTCCTTCATGGACAATGGGAGCCCTATCGAGAGTTCGTGGACCTTTCACTGTATCGAAGATCGCGCTTGAAGCTGCAATTGCCTGCCTGGATGACACAGAATACCAGAAGGCATCGCTGGCACATAACCAAAAATGGCTGCCCTGGCTGTTGAACGCGATCCGTTCGCTTGGTTATGAGACAACCGAAAGTGTTGCTAATTTCGTGTTGATGAAAATTCCCGGAGGTACGGAAGCTGCGGTTGAATTTGACAAGAATCTTCGGGATTTGGGTTTTATCGGCAGGCTCGCTCACCAGAATAATCTGCCGGATTGGCTGCGATTAACCATTGGGTCTGAACAAGCCATGGTCGGTTTAGCGGCAGCGCTCAAAAAACTTAACGAGTAGACACAAAACACTGTATGGCTGATTCAAAGCCTGCGTTTTCTTGTTTTATGAAACCGTATAAATCGCTTGATTAAAGAAATCCAACAGGATTCCCGGCAATGTATCCGACAGCACAGCAGTTTTCGGTCCCTGTTGATGCAGATTGGGAATAGTATTTCAAATCAAAGCTTCCGGAACGGGCATTATGAACATGATCGAAAATGCGAATAGATGAGAGAAGCGGATCCAGGGATCTGAACTGTTGAAAGTGTGAGTTCGTAAATATTCGCTTCAACCAATCGAAAAAATCCACCGGGGAACAGTTGAACGGATTGTCGATAGTTCCCACAGGATTGAACGAGCAAATCAGGTTGTTCCTGGGTTTGGGCAACCAGGGGAATCAAAAGCAGGAGGTATCGGTACTATGTTAAGCGTTTAGTCCTCTGATCTTTAACCGGTAACTTCAATATGCCCAAAAGGTCATCATCTGGCACATGGCCTTAAATGAAAAATAAGCTTGACAATATTTTGGGGGCCATTTATTGTGCCATTGTCAGACATCAGATGACAGAGCTTAATGTGTTACTTCACCCAACAATGAGAATGTGGTGCAAGTTCTCTAAATCTTTTCAACATTTATCGTAAAACCTGAATGAGTGTTTTAAAATAGTGATTCGTTCCAGATTCGTTTCTGTAATGTTGATACCGGCAGCATTTGGGAAGTTTCATCTCATTGGTTTCATTGAATACATCGAGAATTAAGGGGAATCTTATGAAGAAGAACACAAAACTGAAAAGAGCGCAAAAAGGTATTAGGTTGACATCCCTTGCAGGCAGGGCATTGGAAATGGTAAAAATGACATCGGCACAAAGCAAGAGGAGCCTGTTGAGTATTCTGCTGATTATCGCCTTCTGCTTACCGAGTGCGTATGCAAAGAGCTACAAAGTTGGAACAACCGGGCAGGGGTCTTCCGGTTATGCCATGACCGGAGCCATGGCGAAGGTGCTGTTGAAAGAAGAGAACATTCGCATTCGGGCCATGCCACAAGGTGGTCCGGTTGTCACACTGCCCCTGGTCAACAAGGGTGAACTGGATTTCTCCATAGCGGTTAGTTTTGTCGCCGGATTCGGACATCGTGGTGAAAAAATGTTTGCCAAATTAGGGGCACAAGACGATTTGCGCGTTGTTGCGTCGCTGAGGATACTACCTCTCGGAATTATGGTCGCCGAGAAATCCAAGGTGAGGTCAATCGCTGATTTTAAAGGCCGCGACATGCCCAGCGCCTGGAATAAGCAAAAGATCCAGATTTCAGTATTCAATGCCATGTATGAAATGGGCGGAATAACTGCAGCCGATGTAAAAGGATTCCCTGTTCCGACCGGTGATCGATCGGTTCAGGATTTAATCGCAGGCAAGATTGAGGGAACGATTTATACAATGGATTCCGGGGCGGCACAGCAGGCACATGCGAAAATCGGAATACGCTACATCAGTCTCGATAATACGGAAAAGAACAGATCGATACTGAGCAGGCATCTTCCCGGAGCGTTAATCGATTCCATTCAACCCGGTGATGCTTACCCCGGTGTGGACAAACCGGTGGGAGCGATCATTGCGCCGTTTTTACTAATGGCAAACAAGAATATTGATCCTGAGCTGGTACAAAAGATGCTGGCTGTCCTGCAAAAAAACAGGGATACCTTGATTACATCTTTTGCAGGATTTATATCGTTTGATCCCGATAAAATGTACAGGGATGTTGGTATCCCATACCACGAAGGAGCGTTGGCGTTTTACCGGAAAGTCGGTCAGGTTAAATGAAAACCGCTGACCTGAATCGGGATGATATTTCAGTTGCTTTTGAAGGTGGAAGGGACTCCGATACAAGGCCTCATTCAATACGGGTGTGCCGTATAATCAATCCTCCTGTTTGCGGCACTGCATACTGATCTACGGGGTTTTGTATTACTCCCTTCGTTTCACGGGGGATTCACTGATAAAACGGAAACTGCGAATAAACCTGATGGATCGGGGGGATGAATCCAGGGAGGTTTGGCCAAATCATTGAGATGATGGACTCCTCGATAAACCTGATGGAACCGGTCTGTTTATCAGGAATCCCTTTGTGGATCATGCGAGATGACAATACCGTTGATATTGAAGTAGTTAATTCGATGGTCGCTTGATTTTTGTCGTAGATAAAACGAAAAAGTTTATAGAGGGGTTATGGAGACGAAAGGCAAGGAAGAGATAGTTTTTTCTGATCGATCATTATCTGAGCGACTAGGCATGGTCCTGTCCGGTATGCTGTGTTTTGGTTCTCTTGCATGGGCAATTGACCTGTACAGATCTATCGGCCTGTCATTCATGAACGAACAGTTTTTTGCGGCAATGCTGTCGATCGCGATTCCTGCTGTCTTCCTCCTGTATCGTGTGAACAACGGAAAAAAAGGCGAGCCGGCTCCTCTCTATGATTGGATCATCTCGGGGATAAGCTTTGTAACCGGTGTTTACGTCGCATATAATTATCCGGATATTCTTGACAGGTTTTTTGAAGCGCCCATTGATGCGGTGATTTGTTCCACGATATTTATACTTACTATCGCAGAAGGATTGCGCAGAACAGCAGGCAGGACCCTGTTTTTCTTCCTGGTGTTTTTTGTTCTGTTTGGTTTTTTAAGCTATCTCCTGCCATTCAGTTTCCGCGGCGAGGAACTCAGCTACCAACGGTATACAACTTTTCTCGGTTTGGATTCAAACGGATTAATGGGTTTCGCCATGCAAGTGTCCACCACGATGGTTGTGGCCTTCCTTCTCTTTGGATTTGTCCTGGAACGAGCGGGTGGTGCGGCGTTTTTCACCGATTTTTCAAAGGCTTTGGTTGGTCAGCGTCGCGGAGGGGCTGCAAAAATTGCAGTTGTTGCCTCAAGTCTGTTTGGATCAATCTCCGGAAGCGCGGTTTCAAATGTCGTTTCAACCGGGGTCGTGACGATTCCGCTAATGGAGAGATCCGGTTACCGAAAAGAAGACGCAGCCGGGATAGAGGCAGTGGCTTCGACTGGCGGCCAAATCATGCCCCCTATGATGGGAATTGCCGCGTTCCTCATTGCCGAGATTCTGCAGCGGCCTTACTCGGAAATAGTTATCGCAGCCTTAATTCCGGCACTTTTGTACTATTGGGCGGTTTTTGTTCACGTTGATTTGCTGGCGGCACGCCATAATATCAAACCGTTGAGCAGTAAGGAAGTTCCCCGTTTGAGGCCTATCGTCAAAAAAGGCTGGCTGTTTTTCATTCCGTTTGTCGTTATTATTGTGGGACTTTTTAACCTCCACCTGCAGCCGGAAACCGCGGCTTTTTATGCTACGCTTTCAATTGTTCCGATAGGCATTTTCCTGGGTTACCATTGGGATAAACTGCACCTGCGAGACTTTGTGCCTATCATGATGCGAACAGGGCATGCCTCCCTGGAAATCCTCATGATTTCTGCCGCAGCCGGTATTATAATTGGAGTACTCAATATCAGCGGTCTCGGTTTCGGTTTAACCTTAGAGCTTGTCAGCTTGCTGGAGGGATTTGTCATCATTTTACTACTTGTCGTCGCGGTTCTCAGTATTATACTCGGCATGGGCATGCCCACAATAGGAGTCTACCTGTTGCTGGCGACGATGCTGGCTCCATCCATAATTGAAGTCGGCATTCCCGATCTTTCCGCGCATCTTTTTGTATTCTATTTCGGGTTGATGTCCCTGATTACCCCCCCGGTGGCCATAGCTGCATTTACAGCCGCAGCGGTGGCCAAAGCGAACTCATTCCAAACTGCATGGGCTTCCGTAAGGGCCGGCTGGGTGGCTTATCTCATTCCGTTTCTTGTTGTCGCTTCCCCGGTTATGATCATGCAGGGGGATTGGGTTCATATCATCCTGTCATTTTTAACCGCACTTATCGGTGTTTGGTTCACGACAGTGGCTATAGTCGGACAATGGCGCAGCAAAATGCCGATGGCACTGAGACTGGTTTTCACCTTGACGGGACTATTGCTGATCATCCCCACGGATATAAAGGATCTGTCAATTTATACAAACGTCACCGGTTTCATACTGGCTTTGATACTGATCACGACCGGCGCATTCGGGCTGCAAAGAAAACACACCGGAGATCCCCTTCCAAATGTCTGAAAGAACATTCAGCTTATACCTTAATTGGCATCCAACACCCAACCGGCGGAAACGATAAATGAAACTGGAAAAAGTCACAATTGTTGGCGGGACACACGGGAATGAATATACCGGACCATATTTATTAAAATTCCTTAAGGAAAAGAATCTCCTCACCAAATTCTCGACTTTTGAAACAAATCTGTTCTTGGCAAATCCTAAAGCGTATGAAAAAAACGTACGTTTTCTGGATGTTGATTTAAACAGGTCGTTTTCACAGGAGGATTTGTCCAACAGTTCCCTGGGTCACTACGAGGCTGACAGGGCAAAGGTCATTCATCAGTTGCTGGGGCCAAAGAGCAATCCAAAAACAGATTTCATCCTCGATGTTCATACCACCACCGCCAATATGGGCGTTACATTGATTATTGTGGACAACAATCCCTTTAATCTGGAAATGGCGGCCTTTGTAAAATCCAAAATACCTGGTGTCTCCATTCTTTACAATCCGATGGCTGAACAAGCCGGCCGTGAAGGATTACCTTTTCTCAATTCCCTGACAGAACACAGCATCGGCATTGAATTGGGACCAATTGCAAACGGGATTGTTCGACAGGATGTTTTGCTGCAGGCTTGCGATTCAACCCTTGCCTGCCTGGAATATATTGAAATGGTGAATAATGAAACTGAGATACCTGTTGGAAATGAGATAGAGGTTTTTGAAAAAGTAAAACCGGTCAGTTTCCCGCTGGATTCGCACGGGAATATCGCAGCCATCGTTCACGAGTATCTGCAGGATCGTGACTTCAAACCGTTGCATAAAAATCATCCCGTTTTTTTGAAATTAGACGGTGAGGTTGTGTTGAACCAGGAAGAGGAAACCTATTTCCCCATATTCATTAATGAAGCCGCCACTTACTACCTGTCTATTGCATACTCCTTGACAAGAAAGAGACTACTTAAGATCAGAAAATGAGAGCAGTCCTGCGGAATTAGCCTCTTAACCAGCTTTGCTTCTCCAGCGTAAAAGCATTTATCATATCGGATCACCATGGCCGGTTTCCGGGGATTCAGGAATCTCGCGGGCCGACGGGTTTCAAAATCTCTTCTGGCGGTCCTCACACTTCAGGTATTTTCGTCATCTAGATTCACAATCTCAATAGCGTCACGATATCTCGGGAATTTTATCTACTCCCCTATTGGCGATACTCAGCCAACAGGAGAAATCCATACATTTGAGCTTTTTCCCGGAACTTCACCTCCTTTCCAATAAAGAAAGTCTCTCCAACCTGTCACCAATTGCCTGATCATTCTTTCCTGCTTTTTCAGCCCTTATTGATAAAAGACGACTAAGACGGTTTCAAGCTCGTGGATCGGGGCGATGCTTTTGGCCAAAAAGTAGGAGCATCTGTTTCAAAGGCAGCCGGTTTATTTCACACTGTTGTTCGCCTCAGTATGGGAAGTCCTGACATATCATATATGTCACGATATTTCGGGAGTCAAACTTCTGTCATCATAACTTCTGATTCATTTAAGATGCCAATTATCTCCTGTTATATTAGCCTGTTACCTGTCATACCGAAAGCAAAATCCGACTGGGCATTTTACCTGCAGATGGGAACCTACCGGACTGAAGTTCGGCAAAGCGAATGTACTTCCAATTCATTGCTGAATTAATGACTGTTTACAATCCTTCGCATTTTTTTTGTCCGGCTTTTAGTTGTCATCCGTTCACGGAAGTGAAGGTGGTGAGAATTCAGACTTCTTTAAAACTTCTTTGATTTTGTAGGAGCAAAAAATGACGAGAAAAGGTTTGTTAATCGACTACGATTATTGCTCAGGATGCATGAGTTGCGTGGTAGCATGCAAACAGGAACATGGATATCCGGCTGGGAAATGGGGAATAAAGGTAGAAGAAAAGGTATTTATGGATCCAGGTAAGCCGGATACTGTTCGGATTGATTACATTCCATTTCCCACGGAGTTCTGCGATCTTTGCGCCGCAAGAACTTCTAAAGGAGACGAACCCTCATGTGTAAAACACTGTCAAGCCTGGTGCATGTATTACGGGACAATACAAGAGCTCGCCTTATTGATGGAGGATAAACACAGATCTGTCCTTTATTCACGGTAACATCCCGTTACAGATTTATCGAAGAATCCGAATATTGAGGCTCTGCCTTGTGCTTGCTAGTTTAACCCGTTTAAGGAGTATATGATGGCAAAAACCGAAGAAGGAGTAGAAATTCATAAAATGGGCGCCTGGTCTCCCGGACCCGGATGTCATGGAGGATGCGGCGTTGAGGTGTACGTTAAGGACGGAAAGGTGATTAAAGTTGAAGGAGATAAAGATCATCCCTGGTACAACGGAAGACTGTGCCCGCGCTGTCTGGCTATGACGCAATATATGTATCATGAGGATCGATTAAAATATCCCTTGAAACGTGTTGGTGAAAGAGGTGAGGGAAAATGGGAAAGAATATCATGGGATGAGGCTTTTGATATCTGCGAAACGCGGATGAATGAGCTCAAAGAAAAGTATGGCCCTGAGACAATGGTCTTCTCACAGGGGACAGGAAGAGATGTTGGAGGAATGCTTACCCTCCTGGCTTATTCATACGGGAGTCCAAACTGGACCATGTGGGGATTATCCGGTCACTCCTGCTTCACACCCCAGTTGGCCGGTGGGTATGTTACCCAGGGAGAATTTACTTTTCCGGATGCCGCACAATGCCTGAAAGAGCGTTATAAGGATCCCGAATGGACGCCACCCAAAGTCACGGTGAGTTGGGCATCAACCCTGAATCGCGGTTGTGTCGATCACTACTGGTCGGGATTTTGGTTCAATGACCTGATGAAACAGGGAACCAAACTCATCGTTATCGATCCCAGGTGTACATGGGAAGCCACCAGGGCAGCCCTCTGGCTTCAACCTCGACCCGGCACCGATGGGGCACTGGCCCTGGCCTTTTTGAATGTGATTATCAACGAAGACCTGGTTGACAAGGAATTCGTGGATAAATGGTGTTACGGATTCGACAAACTGGCCGAGCGCGTTCAGCAGTATCCCCCCGAATGGGCTGAAGAGATTACCTGGGTGCCAAAAGAGAAAATCATAAAAGCTGCCAGAATGATCGGCGAAAACAGCCCGGCTTCGATTGAGATCGGCAGGCCGGTGGAAGGAAATCCGGATGGAACCACAGTTATCATGGCAATCCATCAAATTATTGCTATAACCGGAAACCTTGATATCCCCGGCGGTAACCTGATCTGCAGACCTGCTTATCAGGTTACGACTTACCCGTATTCGACGGAAGAAGTCATTCAGCTTTACGGGGAGGATCTGCACAAAAAGTTGAGCGAAAAGAGAATCGGCGCGGATAAATATCCCCTGGTCAAGAGTTTCAGGGCATGGGCTCAGGAAGATGTACTGATAGAGGCCATGGAAACGGACAAGCCTTACCCGATTCGGGGAATGTGGATACAAGCCAATAATCCTTTGGCCAATCAGGCTCAGGACACCAAACGACACTACGAGGCAGGAAAAAAACTTGAGTTCAATGTTGTGGTCGACACATTTATGACGCCGACGGCACAGCTTCTGGCTGACATTGTCCTGCCTGCCGGAGCGTTTCCGGAAAAAGATTCCGTTTACTGCATCGGCGGTCCCTTGAATGTGATCAAGAAAGTCGTCCAGGTGGAAGAGTGTAAATCCGATTGGGAGATTGTTTTCACCCTGGCCAAACGCTTCAATCCCGAGCGGGTTCCCTGGAAAGACGTGAAAGAGATGCTGGACGACAGGATGCAACCATCGGGATATACTTTCGACCAGCTCGCTGAGAAAGGCTGGGATTTGGCCCCGAAAGGTCATCCCTGCGGAAGTACACCATACCGTAGATATGAGAGCGGTCTGTTGCGTAAGGATAAGAAGCCGGGATTTCGCACTCCCACCGGACGTGTGGAGTTGTATTGCACCAGTTATGAAAAATGGGGATTGGACCCATTGCCCTCATACAAGGAGATAACCCCCGAAAGTCCGATCACGACTCCCGAAATCTGGAAAGATTATCCTTTGATCATGATGACAGGTCGGCGATCACCCGTTCTTTTTCACAGCGAACATCGCCAGATTCCATGGCTGCGCGAGTGTGACCCTGACCCGCTGGTTGAAATCAATCCGGATACGGCTTCTGAAAAAGGAATTGTTACCGGCGATTGGGTTTTGATTGAAGGAACCATGGGAAAATTCAAACGGAAAGCCAAAGTAACACCGATCATTCATCCCAAAATGATCATGGTCCCGCATGCCTGGTGGCTACCGGAGACAGAAGGTGCAAGCCCCAATAATTACGGCATTTGGGATCTCAATTGTAATCAGACCATTCCTATGGGTCACCAGGACAAGTCGGGATTTGGAGGCGGCCCGATATCGGGAATGCTGGTTAGAATCAGCAAAGCGTAAGCTTTCTGAAAATCCTCGTTGCAACAATATATCGTTGCAACGAGGATCTGTTGGTGAACAAAAACCCTTTCCAGGTACGGCGAAGTCTGCAAAAGTATTATGAGCGGTTCGCCGTCTCAGTTACATCATCTTGCAAGCATCAAAAAAGGAGATAACATGAAATCAACGCATAAGGTTGTATTATCGTTTGTGGTAGTACTGTTCTTGCTGGTATTTGGTTCTCCCTTGTCTGCAGCGTCTAAGAAGGTTGAACTGAAACTGTGGTCCGGCTGGCCGAATATGATGGATCCCGCGAAACCCGGGCTTCAACTGCTCCAGGACATGATTAATGAAAAAGGTAAGGCGGCAAACCTGAGTATCCGTTATGTGGGCGGCCCGGAAATTTTTACGCCTTTCCAGGGTTGCGAATCGATACAGGCCGGAATTGTCGATATTGCTTATACTGCTGCCGCTTACAATACCGGTGTAATCCCGGAAGTGGATTCGATGAAGCTCATTGAAACCAAACCCTGGGAAGATCGCAACAATGGGATATTCGACTTGATGAATCAATACCACAATGAGAAACAATTGGTTTACCTGGCGCGATCCTCGGCCGGACAAAAATTTCAGGCATATCTCAATAAAAAAATCACAACCCCAAACCTGAGTGGAAACACCATGCGCATTGTCCCAATCTACATTCCGCTGATAAAAGCGCTTAAGGCGAAAGGTATCAGCACCTCGGGAGCAGAGGTGTACACGGCACTGGAACGTGGAATTGTTGACGGCTTTTTCTGGGGCGGAAGAGAGATCAGGCCGTGGGGATGGCATGAGGTTGTGAAATACATTTGGGGACCTCCCTTTTGGACGGTTGATGTGTATGTCTTTATGAATAAAAAGAAGTTTGATTCATTGGATAAGGCACAACAGGAATTGCTAGTCAAGATTATGAAAGAATACGAAATGAAGGCACATGATGCGCAAGTCGCCTTGCAGTCTGAAATAACCCAGACCCTTCTGGCCGGGGGGATGGAGGAAATCAAGTTCTCGGATAGTGATAAAGACTGGTATATAAAAATGTCCTATGAAGAAGGCTGGAAAGCGGCTATAAGTAAATCAAAAAGAGTCTCGGAAATCAAAAAAATAGTGTCCGGGAATAAATAAAACCGTGTGAATAAGATTATGCGGGCATTCGCAATGGTGCCTGCATAATCCCGGAGGTTGATTCAATCAAACGCGTTCGATAATAGAACATCCTGCCCAACTCAACTCAGCAAACAGATGAGACTACTAAAATCGTTTATCAAAGGTGTCACTGCAATTTACGATTTATTTGTCAAAGCCATGGTTGTGGTCGCCTGTCTCTTAATCGTATTTATGATGGTTTCCATCGGTGCATCCGTCATTTTTAGAAACTCGATTGTAGATTTTGGCTGGGCTTTGGAATTCAGCGAAATCAGCTTGATTGTCATCACCCTGTTTGGCTCCGGCTGGCTCATCAAAACAGGTGGACACGTGCGCGTGGATATCGTGACGACCCTGATCCATGGAAGAAAGAACGCATTGTATAATGGCTGTATCTTCAGCATAGTGACATTGATCTGCCTGATCTTCACCGTTATTGGTTTTGACGCTGCATACGATGTTTACACCAGCGGGGTTCAGGAGATTAAGGTGTATCTGACGTTCCAAAAATGGATTCTTCTCAGCCTTTTCCCATTTGCCGGCTTTTTTATGGTAGTTGAATCTGGAAAGGTTACCGTCAGGTATTTCAGAAAGTATTTTGCCGAGGTTTTAACCCATTAAATCTTGAAATCAGCCGATTCGTAACTTTATCCCTCTCAACTGGAGACGGATTTATCATCTTCAAACTGATCGGTAATCCGGGAACCCGATTAAGGAAATTGAATGGATTGGACGATTATTCTGTTGATCATAGCCGGTGGCCTGGTTTTCTGCTTGATAGCCGGGGTTCCGGTGTTCACAACATTTATCTTGCTCGACATTGTGGGCATAATATTCTTCATGGGAGGGATAAACAGTATCAGCCTGCTGATCAGAAGCATGGTTGATTCCATCGGAATATTCACACTGACCCCTGTACCTCTATTTATTATTATGGGCGAGGTCATCTTTGTTTCGGGAATGGCAACAAAAGCTATTGATGTGGTAGAACGAATGCTCTATAGATTGCCGGGTCGACTGGCCATGGTTTCGGTTATGGGTGGTGCTCTTTTTGATTGTCTGAGTGGATCCGCTTTGGGAACCTGCGCAATGTTTGGTTCGCTGTTAACCCCCGAGATGAGAAAGCGCAAGTACTCAAAATACATGAGCATGGGACCCATCATGGCAGGGAGTGCGTTGGCAGTCGTGATTCCCCCAAGCACATTGGCTATTGTCCTGGCGTCTCAAGCAAGCGTCTCTGTCGGAAAACTGCTGATGGCCGGTTTTATTCCGGGGCTGCTTTTGTCAAGCCTGTTTGGTGCATTCATTGTGATATCCTGCCTGATAAACCCAAAATTAGCTCCCCCGGGAGAATCTGTCAGCAAATCCGAATCAAGTCTGACTGTCGATTTTTTCAAATACCTGTTCCCATTGTCGTTGATAGTCTTAGCGGTTCTTGGATCGATTTTCTCTGGTATCGCAACACCTACAGAAGCTTCCGCGCTTGGTGGAATAGCCAGCTTTATCCTGGCCTTTTTTTATGGGAAACTGTCTTTTGATGTCATTGCCAAATCCGCACTCAGAACCCTGGAAATCACCTCAATGATCTTCATGATCGTGGCCGGATCGGTTGCCTTTAGCCAGATACTGGCATTTACCGGTGTTACCCGCGGCATTGTCGAGACCGCTGTGAGCCTTGATGTTGCGCCCCTGTTGATTATCGCTATTATGGTCATCATACTCATCATCATGGGTACCATGATTGATCAGTTGTCCATGATAATGATCGGCGTTCCCATGTTTTTGCCCATTGTAAAGGTATTGCATTTTGATCCCATCTGGTTTGGGTTGTTGATGCTGCTGAGTATTACTATCGGGCTGCTAACGCCTCCTTTTGGGTTGTTATGCTTTGTGATGAAAGGGGTATCGCCCGAAGGAATCAAAATGACCGATATTTACTATTCAGTGCTGCCATATATCATACTGGCTGTCTCGGGGATTTTTCTGATACTTTTTTTCCCTCAGATTGCCTTGTGGCTGCCAAACAGAATGTAAGTAGAAATGGAACCAGATGACACAAATTAAGTGTCGATTTGGTGTTTCAATGCCGGTCGGACGATTCCCAGCTTTTTCATTTTGGATTCCAGTGTGGTCGGAGGTATTCCAAGCACGGTTGCCGCTCCCTTTTTGCCGCTGACCACCCAATTGGTCGAATTCAAAATGCGAATAATATGGTTTCTGATGATATCATCCAGCGTGAGTAAATTGGTTTGATCGACATCGCCTTTTGACAAGTTGATATGCAGGGTTGATCCGGTGTTTAAGATCATGGCGCGCTCGATTACATTCCTCAGTTCCCTGATGTTTCCCGGCCATGAGTAATGCATCAGAGATTTGATACTGTCTTCTGAAACCTGCCTGCATTTGGTTGTCATCACCTTCCTGAATTCGTCGACAAAGTGTTCCACCAAAAGCGGGATATCTTCAATTCGATCCCTCAGTGGCGGAAGGTCCAGTGGAAAAACATTAATCCGGTAAAAAAGATCCTGTCTGAATTTTCCCGCTTTTATCTTTTCGGAGATGTTTTGATTGGTAGCAGCGATAATCCTTACATTGATATCAATCGTTTTGTTCCCTCCCAACCGCTCAAACTGTTTTTCCTGGAGCACCCTCAACAACTTGGCTTGCAGTGCAAACGGCATTTCGGTTATTTCGTCCAGAAACAAAGTGGATTCATTGGCCATTTCGAATCGGCCGATCTGCATCTTCGTAGCGCCTGTATATGCTCCTTTCTCCCTGCCGAACAACTCGCTTTCAATGAGTGTCGGGGGGATGGCGGCACAATTAATTTTGATCATTGTGCGCTTTTGGCGCTTGCTGTTGTTGTGCACTGCACGAGCAATCAACTCCTTGCCCGTGCCGGTTTCGCCGCTGATGAGAACCGTTGAGTCCGTTCCGGCAACTTTCTCGATTTGACTTAATACCTTCTTAATGGCCGGGGAGTCACCGATGATTTCCTGAAAACGATTACAGGATTCCACCTCGTCCCTTAAATAGACATTTTCAACTTCCAGTTTTTCCTTTAACAGGTTAATTCTGGTGAAAGCCTCGATAAGCTCCTGGTCTTTTCGTTTTCGCATCAGTGCATTCGCAAAGACCTCGCCCGCCAACTGCAACCTTTGAATCAAATCACTGGGCCAATATCTCGTTTCCCGGGTGGTTGCCAGGCCCATCAAGCCAAGAGGTGACTGCCCGACATTCAAGGGTATGAGAAGATTGGATATGGTATTGTGTTGAATCAACCATTTTTTATCTACCTCCGCCTCTTTCGGCAAATCGTCAATTACCGGCACGGAGACGATTTCACCCTTTTTGATTTTCTTGACATACCAGGGGATTTCAATATTTAGCATGGCCGATGACAGCAGACGGACGCCCGGTTTTGAATAGGTATGAGTCACGGGAAGAACTTCCATATCTCCTGAAAACTGAGCCAGGCTGCAACGATCAACGTTCAACACATCAACAAGAGACCTGAGCCCTCTTTCGATTTGATTGTCGATTTCACTGCTTTCCAGACGAACAAATTTTGCCGATAATTCAGAAAGAACCCTTTCAAATTGAAAGCGTGTCTGAAGATCATTTTTGGTCTGGTGCGATTTACTGGTTTCATCCATAAGGCCGACTGGTATTTAACGGAATTTTTCAGATGCCTGGCGGGATTTACAGTTGCGATATTTTAGGTAAGGCTAGCATTTTGGAGGGTGGTTGTTCAATGCAAAGATTCATCAATTACAGCTAGATATGAGAAGCTTATAAGTGCCGGATTGATAAAGTCCGGCGTCTTATTGCCTTGAAAAAAACCAATTTTAATTGAATATGCAAATCGAGGCCATCGAGGCCACTGAGTTCCCGGGGGATAAAAGAAGAGGGGACGATCGTTCCCAAAAACGCCTGTATTTAGTCAGTCGCTTTCCTGCCAGCCTGATGATCCGGAGTCACAACGCCGTATCCATACGCGCCCCAGATGGAGCACACTTTGGATGCCTCCAGTGCTCCTTTGATGAGTGCTGATTTGATGTTTTGGCATTCCAGGTAATCCACCAGAAAACCTGCGATAAAACCATCACCGGCTCCCAAAGTATCAACAACATTAGCCTTGACTATATTCTGTTTATGGAAACCTGACCCATCAAATGCCAAGGCGCCATGTTCACCTTGGGTTACAACAACGACAGAAGGGCCCAGGCTGTGAATTTCCCTTGCCAGGTTCCCTGCCTTCTCTTCTGTCTCCTTGTCAGCAGAAATGAAAGTGATGTCAGTATAAGGGGCAATCGACTCGATATAAGACCAGTCCGAGGAGTCGGAAAAATCAAATGAGATTAAGGGGGCAACCTCATCCAGTTTTTTGATTTCTGTTTCCAGGTCACTGTAAATACTGGAATGGGCCAGATTGAAAGTTCGAATATAGGCATAATCAGCTTCCTGCAGCTCATACTGAGCCCTGACCCCGGGATCGGATCCGTCAAAGTCACGATCATTGCCATTATGTATTATACGGGACCAGGCATTACTTCCTTCAATGCGCCGGCAGCGACTGACGTCTACATTTTCAGAAACCAGACTATCATAAATCAATTTACCCGCATTGTCGTTTCCCAGGCAACCCAGATAGGCAGATTCGACACCGCAGCGACGACTGTTTACAGCAACGTTAACGGCATTTCCACCCGGAAACATCAGGTTTTTATCGATATAAAGATCCACCGTATTATCACCGATTCCCAGTATTCTCTTCATCTCAATATTCGGTTTTCCACATATAGCGGCGAGTTGTCAGGGGATGATTATGCCAAACTGCAAGGTGCTCACTGAGCCTCTCCAGGCACGCCCCCAATACAAGAGGAGCTATAATACAACGGACCTCATTGTCAACACCCGGCATCGGCAGGTCAACTGAGTCATAGATGATCAAACGCTCTGTATATTTTTTGCAAAAACGTACCACTCTCTCCATCAGCGGACGGCTTGGGTCCTCACCCACCATCAGTACCAACGGCGTATCCTGGTCAACAATTTCAAAAGGGCCATGGAAGAACTCCGCTGCTTCAATGGGGTAGCTGTGCATCCATTGCATTTCCATCAAAGTACAGACTCCAAAAACATAAGCCTCCCCGAACACCGGCCCGGAAGCAACCTGGTAAATTATCTTATCCTTATGATATAAGCGGGCCTCTTCCGCAGTTCTTTGGTCGGTTAACAGCTTTGTATCGGCTAATAGCCTGGGTACGTTTGCAAGGGAACGCATTAATTTCTTTTGAAGGGGCCATTCTCCTTTTTTATCGAGAATTCCACCGATCAAAGCCTGCATAACCATGAACATGCCATTATGCCATTCACCTAAATCTCCAAGAGCCAGTACATGTTGCGCAGCAAGTGCCAGAGGTACCTCCTTGGTTTGTGTAACGGCTATGGTATGGCAGGGTTTTCCTTTCAGGAATTTTGCGGCTTCGATAGTTTCCGGTGTGGTACCGGACTTTGACCCCAAAAGGACCAACGTCTTTTCATCCAGGCTTGGAGGGTTCAGAGTTAGAAATTCGGCTGGGAAATATCGTCTGACCTCAAGGGACGGGCTAAAGTGTTCAAGCCAGTATTGCAATCCCAACATAATTCTGTTGGGAGCACCACAGCCAATGAGATAAATACGATCTATGCTGTCGGCTAGTTCGCTACCCAATGATTCGGCTTTAAAAATGTTCTCACTGGCAATCTTGAGATTCTGAATAATTGCATCCTTGTCGATATCCGAAGCCATTTCCTTCCTTTTAAGATTGGGTTATCCATACAATCGGCTTTATGAATAAATAGACCAATTGTTATATTGGTATGTAGCCAATTTGTTATTTCTATCATTCAACATAGCTCATGTCAACTTTCTGGTAAGCGTTTATCGCAGGTTCCCGATTCCTTTTGCATCATTCAACCGGAATTGGTAAAAATCCTAAAATCAGAAACCATTGAAGATTGATATCCTAGCCAATAACCGATATATTGAGTTTCATCGACACGACTTCCGAAAAAGCTCTAAATCAAATCCATAGAACAAAATCTAACGAATGAAGAACCAGCCAACCGAGCCGGAAAATCCTCTCCCCAAAATCTATATACAGGCTCAACAAAAACTACTTGAGATGATTGAGAGCCCCGAGTTTTCAGCAGGTAGCAGGATTCCTTCGGAAAGAGAATTGTCATTGCGGTTGAAAGTAAGTCGAATGACCATTCGCAAAGCGATTTCACTGTTGATTGAAGACGGAGTATTGGAACGCCGCGGAACAAGCGGAACATTTTTAACCGTTCCCCAGATCTATCGTCCCATTGACCCAAAATCCTCCTTCAGTATATCCGAAATTGTCGGGAGCAAAGGGGATGTAGCCGGTAGCAAATTACTTTTTTTTGAACTCACGCACGCCAACAGCCGATTGGCCAAGCGTCTGGCGATCAAGGAAGGGGAAGAAACTATTGCTATTCGCCGTCTTCGCACCGCCAACGACATCCCTTTTTGTATTGAAACCAGCTATATTCCTGCAAAACTAACTCCCGGGTTATCGGCGACAGACATTGTGAATGCCCCCTCGTTATACACCTTGCTGAAAGAAAAATACGGACTTGAACCGGGCCGTGGTGAAGGACTGGTAAGCGCCTCAAAAGTTGCACATCGTGAGGCTGAGCTTCTGGGAATCAACCACAAAGATGTGGCGCTGGTTTATCGAACCCTTGTCTATGACAAAAAGCAACGACCGATGGAATACCTGGTATCCGTCAATCATCCGCGACAGGTTGTTTTCAAAACCGTACAGGGAGAGACAACCTGGTAACCAACAGACCTGTCTTAATCTGCCGCCTCCCTCGGTCTTGACTGCCGTTTGCAATAAAAGGCCCCCGGGGGTCATTCAGGTTCGCCTTTAAAATACTTCCAACCGAATGCCAACGGCTGATTAACGGACATCACCTGGTACGGCGCCGGGATAACTCTCCCCGATCTAAACAGGGAGTCATGCCCCGGGACGCTCTCTGGAAGATTTCTATCCCAGGTTATTTGCCGTAAACATCAAAATCAAAGTACTTATCCTGAATTTTCTTATAGGTGCCATTTGCTCGAATTGCGTCAATTGCAGCGTTAAACTTTCTCACAAGATCTTTGTCTTCCTTTCTGACGGCGATACCGGCTCCTTCGCCAAACCATTTTCCTCCATAGAGATCGGGGCCGATAAGTTCGAAATCCTCATTACCGGGTTGCTTTAAAAAGCCCTCTTCTATACCAAGGCCATCATTTAAAATCAGATCCAATCTTCCCGCTTTTAAATCCATATAGACTTCATCCTGACTGCCATAGCGAAGAATTCTCAATTTGTCGCCAAAGTTATCCGTAATGTATGTATCAAATACTGTTGCCCTCTGGACACCAATCGTCTTTTGCCACTGTTCTCCTTTTAACACACGAACGAGAAAATTCTTGTGGGCAGCAAACTTAACCGGCGTATTGAGGTACCTGTTCGTAAAAGCAACTTTCTTCTTTCTGTCTTCGGTAATCGACATGGCGGCAATAATCGCATCGAACTTGCGGGCCAACAAAGAAGGGATAATGCCGTCCCAATCGGACTGTTTCAGCACGCATTTAGCCTTCATCTCTTCACACAAGGCCCATGCGATATCAATGTCAAATCCAACCAGCTTTCCCTCGGGCGTGATCCAACTGAAGGGAGGATAAGCCCCTTCAACCCCAATTCTGATTTTTTTCCACTCTTTTGCCTGCAAAACGCCTGTCATCAATACGGCGATGATCGCCAAAACCAGTGTCAACCTTTTCATTTTAATTCTCCTTGTTGAAATTGAATCAGATACGTCCTTAACCAAAAAGGGGATTGAACTCACCCGAAAATCAGGGCAGTCACCGCTATCCTCGGCTGTATCAGCTCCGGTTCCTTTGCCAGAGTCCTGGCAGTGGTTTTAAACAGCCCGATACCCGCAGAAAAAACCGAATCATCGTTTTATCGGCTGGGTATTTCCGATAGACTCGCTCTTTTATATTGCATGATGATATATATATACCAATTATATTATTGGTATATAAACCAACATGCCAAAAATTAACATACCCCATTTTCCATGTCAACACTAAGTTTGGTGAACGCATTTGGTGCTTGATAGCAGCCCAAGCTACTCATTTAAATAAAGAAAATATTTTCAGGAAAGGTATATGCAATACGGAAGGATCTACCTTAAAAGATAACAATCAAGGTTCGGTGGAAACAGCCAAACTCCAGGTTTAATCTGTTAGCAAAACACTCGGTTCTGTTGGAAAAAGTCGGCCGGATTGCCTGTTTGATATTGTTGACTGCGAAGGCCCTCCCTGAAACTCGATGCAAGCTGCCCCCTTGAGAATTCCCGTTGGGATTCAAGAAAATAATCAATGCAACAGATTTTATATCCCTGTTGTAAAGCGGTATCCCGTTTTTGCTTTGAGACGCTCCAGCTCCTGTTTCAGCTTCAGTTTCAATTGCCGGTTCTTTGTTGAATCCTGTTGCAGGAGATTACTCATCTCTTTTGGATCCTCCTCAAGATCATATAATTCCGGCGGACGAATCCGGTTTTGATACTCCGTATATTTATAACGGTTGGTTCGAACAGCAGTCATCCCCGGCACATGGGTGGGAAATTCGGGGAAATATTCATAAAGCCATGATTCGCGGGAAGCTGCCGTTGGTGATTGCATTGCAGAAACCAGGCTCTGCCCCTGCATATTGTCCGGTATCTCCACGCCGGCCAGGTCAAGCAGCGTCGGAGCCAAGTCAATATTCAAAACCATCTGTGACCTGCGCCCCCTGGCTCCTGCTAACCTTGGATACCGCATCAGGAAAGGAATTCTGATCGACTCTTCGTAGGCATACCGCTTGTCGAACAGACCATGTTCTCCCCAGAAGAATCCGTTGTCCCCGGCGTAAATGATAATGGTATCATCGGCGATGCCAAGATTGTCCAGGGCGGCAAGCACCCTTCCCACCTGCTCATCCACGGACACGACGGTTTCACAATAGTTGCGATACATTGTTCCCAGCGGCATCAGAGCCCCGAGAAAGGCATGGTTATCGGTAAAAGGGATAAAAGGATTAGACTCCGGTGGAAGTTTCAGGTCAACTCCATCATAGAGGTTGTCCAGGTGTTTTGGCGGTTTAAACGCCAAGTGAACCGCCTTGTGGGAGAGAAAAAGGCAGAAAGGATTGTCCCGTTCTTCGTCAATGTAATCCAGTGCAAAATCGGTGAGATCTTCATTGATATACTTCCCGGGACGTTCGGTTCTGACCCCATCTATGTAGAGAGGGCAGTCAAAATAGACTCCCTGTCCACCGTTCCGGGTAAAGGTGATAAAATGATCGATCCCCCTGACTTCCGGTAGACTCTCGCCCGACATGTGCCATTTGCCGATAAAAGCCGTATCGTATCCCGAACTTTTCAGCAATTCCATGAAGGAGATATTATCCCCGCTCCATTTCTTAAAATTATTCACAACACCGTGCGTATGGGCATACTGGCCGGTCAGAAAGCTTGCCCTGGATGGGCTGCAGAGCGAAGTGGTGACAAAGGCATTTTCGAACACCACTCCTTCACTGGCAATCCGATCCAGGTTCGGTGTTTTAAGAAACGGATGATTCATGAAGCTGAGAGCATCATAACGATGATCATCTGTCAGGATAAAAATGATATTGGGTCTTTTTTCACCTGCTGTTAACTGCGCCAATGGATTGAAACCGGTGATCCCGGATATGGCACCTGCCCCAAGGAGTTTCAGGGCATTTCGTCTTGTGATCTGCCTTTGAGATGAATCAGATGAAGAGTTGTGCATGGATCCTCATGTAGATATTGTATACATAAAAATGACCGGCTTCCCAAAGAAACAGAAAGGTCAGGGAAAAACTGAGAATCAATAGTGAAACATTGCCGAACTGAAATACTTTCAGTGCCGTCCTCGGATATTTGTAGTTGTGGATTTTTCTGCACCAGAGTTCGGAAATGGACAAGCAGAGCAGCCCGGCGACCGGGCATCCCAGGATCAATGGATGCAACAGAAAGAAGAAAAACTCACCCATGGAATATATGCCATATAATTGGCTCATTACCATAAAAGACCATATTAACGGAGCCACAAGACAGATACCAATCCGCTCCTTAAAAGTCGCTCCCCGGAAGAAGGCAATGGTATTAGCAATAAGGCCTCCCAACCAGATGCTCAGAAACAAGAACAACGCGGAGATAGTTGATGTTGCATCATGTAGAATGCGACTTTTTATTGTGCCGGAGAGATCATAGACCAGCATGGAAAGCAGCATTATGCCTGTTACCAGGATAATGGGCTGTACGACCCGTCTCGCAAAGTTCTGTTTTTTCATCATATTTTTTGACATTAGCAACCTTATCAATCGTAAAGCGTTTTCGTATTTTTATTTAACACGGTGATCCTGTACAGCAAATCACCTCATCACAGGCAACAGGTTTTCATTTAAGGCTGTTTATATTAGCTGGGTATTAAACTTGTCAATCTGCTATCATGGAATTGACAAAAAAAGACGGGTGTGACACTTATTGCGCTAATGCCGAAATATAAAACACTCAAAGTACAAGTGATTGGACTGGACGTATCCAACTTAATAGTCCGCAGCATTCAAGATGGAAACCCATGATTCTAACACTGTCCCTTCTGTCCATTCCGGCGATTTTGCTGCTGGTCACACTTTATGGATTTTTAAAATCCCCCGCTAAATCAAAAGCTATTCAGACCGACGGACAGGTGTTTCCGGAGGGTTTTCTCTGGAGCACCGGGGAAGACCCGTACCAGCATGAAGGTGGTAATACAAACACGGATTGGCATCGATGGGAACAACAAATCCCTTCTCCGATTGCCAATGGTGATACCTGCGGAGCCTGTATCGATTTCTACAATCGGTACGAAGAGGATTTCTCCCTGGCCAAAGCAGACGGACAAAACGCACATCGTATCGGTATCGAGTGGAGCCGGGTGGAACCCGAACCGGGGATTTATGATGAAGAAGCCTGGGAGCACTACGGACAGATGTTGCAATCGTTGCAGGACAAAGGATTTACTATATTTTTAAACCTGTGGCACTTTACACTTCCTGTCTGGGCTTCAGATATGGGAGGCTTCGAATCCGACCAGGTTCTGCAACGCTGGGAGGCTTATGTGCAACAATGTGCCAGGCGTTTCGGTAAACAGGTCCATTACTGGAGCACCATGATCGATGCGCAAATATATGCACTGGCCGGTTATGCCACCGACCGGATCCCACCTTGTGTGAATGATATGGAACGTGGAATCCGGATGTATAGAACACTGATCCATGCTCATGGCAAGGCATATAAAATTCTTAAAAAAGAGGCCGAAGTTCCTGAAGATGCTCCCAACAAGTCCGCCAGTGTCGGCATGATATATTTCTTTTACCACTATGAACCCAAAGGAGTTTTGCTGGACAGGCTTGTCTACAAACAGATGGACAGGATATTCAACTGGAATATGCTTGATGCCTTGTACAGCGGTACTATTGACATAAACGTTCTATTCGGCCCGACCGTCAGGGAACATAACAAGGATTTTGCAGACAGCCTGGATTGGATTGGCGTCAACTATTACACCCGGCAGCTTATCAGCTTCAACCCGTTAAAACCGGGATTCATCAACTATACTGATGTTAAGAAATACGAAACAACCGATATGGATTGGGAAATCTATCCGGAAGGGCTTTATCGGCTCTGTAAGAAACTGGAAAAGCGCTACCCCGGCGTTCCACTATTCATTGCGGAATCTGGGTTGGCTGATGAATCCGATAGAAAACGACCTCAATTTATATTGGACCATCTGGCCTGGGTTCACAAGTTGATCGAAGAGAACTGCCCCGTTTTTGGTTTCACTTACTGGAGCATCACCGATAATTGGGAATGGGCCGAAGGATTCTGGCCCAAGTTCGGATTGTATGAAGTGAACCGCGAAACCTTTGAGCGCCGCCCCCGCAAATCGGCAACCCTTTTCCGGTTTATCGCAACAAACAATCGACTGCCCCGAAAAGATGAAATTGTGGTCTGAGTCAAGAAGTGGAGTACTCGCCTGTACCGAAGGCGACTTAATTGATGATCTTAGTCGGCGGCAATGCAATCTAAATTATGCAAAGCCGGCACCCGATCCTAATCGTCATCCTAATCAATCGTGTTGAAGGAGCAATGAAATGGCTCAGCTAACCGTCACTCAAAAAACGGCCTATGCCTCCGGATTTCTGTCAATGAATCTGGCCAACCTGGTTATCTCCCAGTGGCTGCTCAAACTTTATGTGCCTGACAAAGTCAACGCACTTGTCCCCCTGGGCCTGTTCTCGGCCATTTTCCTTTTCGGACGGATCATCGATGGCGTACTGGATCCCCTCGTTGGCTTTTACAGTGACAATGCCCGCTTCAAGAGCGGGCGCCGTCTTCCTTTCATCCGGGCGATGATTATTCCGGTGGCCCTGGTCAGTTTTTTACTCTGGATACCGCCTCACCAGGAAGGATATCATTGGATCAATGCTGTTTATGCGTTTGTGGTGGTTCAATTGTTTTTTGTTTTCTGGACAATTCTGGCGAACCCGTATCTGTCCCTTTTACCTGAAATTACTTCCGATCTGAAAGAGCGGGTCAATGTATCCACACTACAGGCTGTTTTTCTGATGTTGGGAACTCTCCTGTTCGCCTTTATCGGCCCTATCAAGGAAAGTCTAGGCTGGTCCGGCATGGGAGCGATTGTTGGCGGTCTGATCATCATCTCCTTTTTGCCAACCGCTATTCTGATCAAGGAAAAACACCATTCCGGGTCTGCAACCACAGAAACCCAAAAACCGAACCTTATCAGGTGGGCCCGAACCAGCTTCAGGAACCGTCCCTTTGTGATCCTTCTGACAACCACAAGTCTCTATTGGTTTGCCTTGAACTGCATTACCATCATTGTACCCTTCTGGATTGCCAATGTCCTGTTGCGAAGCGATGCTGATGTTGCATTGGTAATGGCGCCTTTCCTTGCCGCAAATATTCTCTTTTTCTTTGTCTTCAACTGGATTTCAAAAAAATCCGGCAAATATGTGGCGTTTCTGGTCACACTCCTGGGCACAGCTGCAACCATGCCCCTGCTTTACTTTGTTGACGGTAATGCCCTGATGTTGAAAACCCAGGTTGTCATGGGCTTTATCGGGGTCTTTGTTGCAGGTTTCATGATGCTTCCCTATGCCATTCTCTCTGATGTCGTCGATTATGATGAAACTTTCACCGGTCTGAGACGGGAAGGTATCTATTTCGGAATCCAATCGATATTCCAAAAAATCAGCATCGGCCTCAGCATCACCCTCGCTTCCTGGTTGATGTATTGGGGCGGTGATATAAAACCAACAGTGATCGGCTTGAAACTCATCGCAGTTGCAGGAGGAGCCATATCACTGGCAGCTTTCCTTGTATTTCTCCGTTACCCCCTGCGGGAAAAACAGGGAAAAATATTCAATCTCAAAGCCTGAACAACAAAATAGGGGACGTAGTTGAAATATTTCGATTTGAACAAATCGAAATATTTCAACTACGTCCCCTATTTCAAAATGTGGCCCTGTTCTTTTTCATCTATCTGAAATAATACCGTTTTTTGGTCAAACATACGACTCTCATCTGTCCATCCCGCGATTACCCATAAAAAGCTACATTCCTGTAACAGAATATGATAAAATAGTCACAATCGTATTCTGAATCCGGGATGATGATTCCGGAAAAAACCAAACCTCGTGTTCAAAACCTTTAAAGTTGCAACTCTCAAACTGCAAGGTAATGACACCGTTCGACTCCGGAGGATAAAATGAAAACTAAAAATGTCTCATTTCTCGCCTTTTTTATGACAGTCTGCTTGTTTGTTTTTGCATCCACAAGCCCTCTTTATGCTGAGTCCGTCGCAGGCCTCAAATCAAGACTTGCGGGATTGGTTGATCAAAACCAGAACGCATCACCGAAGGTCAAATCGTTCATCAAATCCAAACTGATCCCGGCCATAACCAATCCCGATTTGGTAAAAGCAGTCAAAGCACAGAACGCCAGCGGACTGTCCATGAATCAGATAAAAAAGATCGATACCGATTGGAAAGAAGCCGAGGACGAGCTTGATATCCATGTGAAGATGATGAGCGGTCCCTGTGCGGACGCTGTCCGTAAACTAGTGAAAACACTCGGTGCCGTCGGAGAAACTTTCCTGATGGACAACAAGGGTGCCAACATATGTCAGAACGAGCTGACAGGAGATTACTGGCAGGGAGACGAGGCAAAATGGAAAAATTCCTATAGCTCGGGCAAAGGCGGTATTGATATTGGGGTGGAAAAACTGGACAGTTCAACCAATATGGTTTTGCAACAGGTTTCTCTTCCCATTTCGGATTCTGATGGAAAGGTGATCGGGGCCATAACTTTTGGCTTGATAACCGGAAAGCTTTAGAAATAACAGTAGGATCGAGATATGTATTCCGCAACCTCAATCCTGATCATCCGTGACCCCATTGAATTGCATATCAGGAGATTGATATGGGTATAAAAACCAAAATAGGAATTCTCGTCCTTGTCCCCCTGATAGGAATGTTACTACTTTTGTTTATCGGCTGGCAAAGTATCTTTACAGTCGATGAAGGCCGAAGACGTTTTTTCGACGAAGCCTTCGCACCAATTGTCATACAGCAGATTCCGAAACTGATTCAATCCCAGGAGGCCATAGCATTGATTCTTAATGCTGATAGAGACGCTCATCAGGCTCTTGTAGCCGAACGCCTGTCGATCGTGGCAGCGTTGGATGCATCAGACGAACGGTACAAAAAAGCAGATGCCACAAACCTGGAAAACATCCAGCAAGTCAAAGAGCGTGTGGCAAAGGCTGCCGCGCTTTCTCAGACCGACTCGATGAAACCTCTCTATGAACAATTCCATCTGGATTTTGCCGAATGGGAGAGAAAGTCCCGGCAGGTTGTTCAATATGCCATCAATCCTGCGAAAATGCGTTTCGCTCCAAAAATCAGCAATGGTTCGGGAAAAAAAGCATTTGATATCATGAGGGATCATCTGGACAAGTTGGAAGGGCTGTATGAAGAGCATATTCAGGAGATGCTGGACGAGGTCAAAATCCAACAGGAACAAGCGGAAATAATCTCCGCCAAACTCGAAAATGAAAGCAACCGAGCTATCATGATTTTTGTTGTGCTGGTTATCGTTTTTTTCATCGTTTCCGGAATTCTGGGAATCTGGATTGCTATTTTAATTACCAGACCGCTGTCTTTGCTACAAAATACCGTAATGGATATTGAAGAGACCGGTGAGTTTTCCAAACGGGTTGATATCGGGGGGAATGATGAAATTGGCAAAATCGCCGGTGCACTGAATACATTGCTGAATTCGATTCAAAGTGCCATCGCAGAAATCACCAGGGTGATTGGCGATCTAGCCAGGGGAGACCTGACTTCGAGGATTGCCGGTGATCACAAGGGAGATCTGATCAGCCTCAAAAACGATACTAATCAGTCACTTGAGATGCTTGGCAGGATCATATCCGAAGTGATGGAAACCAGCAACCGGGTTAAAACAGGCGCAACCGAACTATCCGCTTCATCCCAGTCCTTGGCAAACGGAACCACGGAACAGGCTGCCAGTCTCGAAGAGGCATCCTCTTCCATAAATGAGATTGACAGCCAAACCAAGGCCAACAATGAAAATGCAGAAAAGGCACTGCAACTGACAGATCAAACCAACAGAATTGTTGAAAATGCCAATCTTCAGATGCAGCAGATGCTTACCTCGATAAACAGCATTAACAAAACCAGTACGGATGTCTCAAAGATCATCAAAGTCATTGACGAAATTGCTTTTCAAACAAATTTGCTGGCTTTGAATGCTGCAGTGGAAGCTGCCCGGGCAGGAAAGTACGGAAAGGGGTTTGCGGTCGTTGCCGAAGAAGTGAGAAATCTGGCCGCGAGAAGCGCGGAAGCTGCACGCAACAGTACTGAGCTGATTGAAAACTCGGGTAAAGAGGTTGAAAAGGGCGTGGACAATGCGGGTAAAACAGCCGAGATTTTGGCCAAAATCGATGAATCCGTAGTGCAGGTAAATGAAATAGTGAACAATATAGCGGATGCTTCAAGAAAGCAAAACCTGGCGATTGAGGAGATAAATCACGGACTAAACCAGGTCAATAAAGTAGTTCAACAAAACTCATCCATTTCGGAGGAAACCGCATCCGCTTCGGATGAATTGTCCGCTCAAGCAGACAGTTTGCAGCGACTGACCGCTCAATTCAGATTGGAAAACAGTTCCGCTGCAGCCCCATCTGTTGTCTTGGAAACAGAAATAACACAGATTCCTCCCGACGATGATGAACGTCCCGATTCCGACGAACCGGAAAAGACACAACAGAAAACGATTGTCCTCGACACCGACGGATATGCCACCTAGTTTCAACTTTTGAAATCCGGTCTCTCCGTGAACCTAAACAGGGGACGTAGTTGAAATATTTCGATTTGAACAAATCGAAATATTTCAACTACGTCCCCTGTTTACGATATTAGCCTTTTCCATCGAGGGTCATCAAGGGGCCATAGAGTTCCGGTCGTCTGTCTCTGAAGACCCCCCAGGCATCTCTTTCGAACTGATAGGCTCTCAGATCGAACTCCTGTACGAGAATTCCCTCACTTGTTCGGTCCATGTTCGCCATCAGTTTTCCCGTATTATCGGTAATAAACGAAGAACCATAAAAAGTGATATGCGAATTTTCAAACACCTCCTTCCCCACACGATTTGATGCGACCACAGGCATAAGATTCGCTGCTGAGTGACCCCTCATACAAGTTTGCCAGTGATCCATGCTGTCGTAGGTTGGATCCGGGGGTTCGGAGCCGATTGCTGTCGGGTAAAAAAGAATTTCAGCTCCCATCACCGCCAGACACCTGGCTGTTTCCGGAAACCATTGATCCCAGCAAATGCCTATGCCAATTTTTGCGTATCGGGTATCCCATACCTTGAAGCCTGTATCACCGGGATTGAAGTAATACTTTTCTTCATAACCGTGACCATCGGGGATATGCGTTTTCCGGTATGTTCCAAGAATGGTCCCGTCGGCGTCGATAACTGCCACGGTATTAAATCTTGCCTGGTTTTTTTTCTCAAAAAAACTGATCGGCAATACAACCTTCAGCTCCCCGGCTATTTTCGAGAAACGCATTACCGCCGGATTTTCCTGCAGAGGAACCGCTTTTTGAATGTGTTCGGGTTTTTCCTCCTGACAGAAATAGAGATCTTCAAACAGCTCCTGGAGCAGTATGATCTGAGCTCCCTGTGATGCCGCTTCTCTCACCAGTCTTTCAGCTTTGACGATATTGTCATCTATGTCTTCACAGCAAGCCATCTGTGTGGCTGCAACTTTAATCTTTCTCATTTGATTCTCTTGAATTGATTTTGGTCATCACCTGACAAACAAGTCCCTGACCGAGTTTATCCGGTCAAACCACTTCACGCAACCGGACCGTTGCACGGACTCAGCTACAATCCTTTTCCTCTGGAGATATACTCGGTTTTATTTGATTGGCGCTTTGAAAATTCTCTCCTCTAAACAACAAAACAGGGAGAACTTTAACAAATTCTCCCAGGGAGTTTTTCCTATCCCCTTATTGGAATATCACCAGTTTTAGTTAATGAGTCTGGCCTCTGTCGCAATTGAGCTGTCCGCCATACATTTGACTCCCCCTCTGTATCCCAGTGAAGTGAGGCTGACCTCTATTGGAATCGTTCACAAAGTTTGCCGGCTTGGAAACGTTTCGGTTCCGGCTGGCGAAAGAACACTAATGGGGATTGGCGTTCCAGTGGATAAGTGATATCGAATATTGCGCATAGCCCCGATTTCAGGACTTATGGCTAAGGACATGCTGCAGAAACTGCTGGGTGCGATCCCATTTGGGGTTTTTGAGAACCTGTTCCGGCGGTCCCATCTCAACAATCTCGCCATCGGTCATGAAAATCACCCGATCTGCCACCTCGTGGGCGAACTGCATCTCATGGGTAACGCACATCATGGTCATTCCTGATTCGGCCAAATCGACCATCACATCCAGCACCTCCTTTATCATTTCCGGGTCAAGTGCGGAAGTGGGTTCATCGAATAACATAATCCTGGGTTCCATAGCCAGTGATCGCGCAATGGCAACCCTCTGCTGCTGACCGCCGGAGATTTGACCCGGGAACTTTTCAGCAAGATCGGCGATACCGACCCGATCCAAGAGGGCCATAGATTGCTCAATCGCTTTGGCTTCTGGAATTCTTCTTAACCAGATGGGTCCTAAAGTACAGTTTTTAATAATGGTAAGGTGTGGGAAAAGATTAAAACTCTGAAACAGCATACCGACATTGTCGCGGATAATGCCCTGGGCTGTTTTGGGATTATCCAGGGGTTGACCGAATATGGAGATGGTTCCTTCCTGATAAGTTTCCAGGTGATTGATGCAGCGGATAAAGGTAGATTTTCCCGAGCCGGAGGGTCCGCAAATGACGATGATCTCTTTCTCCGATACCGAGAGTTCGATATCCTTGAGAACGTGAAACTCGTCAAACCATTTGTTCAATCCGCTTATCTCAACTGCAGAAACGGCAGGGATGGCCTTTTCGGCGTTGTTTGTTTCGGTCATATCTATTGTCATCAGCGACTTGTGTTTAGCTTCCTTTCCAATCGTTGGCTGTATTGGGACATGCCATAACAGAAAACAAAGAAGAGAACCGAGATCGCGACCAGCGGTTCGCTGTGCAAGCCAAACCAGTTCTTGTCGATGGAAATGTTTCGGGCCATCAGCATGATATCAAACAGCCCGATGATGGACACCAGGGTTGTATCCTTAAACAGGCTGATAAATGAGGTCACAATATTCGGAATCATGGCCCGTAAGGCCTGGGGAAGGATAATCAGGAACATGGTCTGCCAGTATCCCAACCCGATGGACATCGCCGCGTCGAATTGCCCCTTGGGAATCGACTGCAATCCTCCCCTGACAGTCTCCGCCATGTAAGCCCCGGCAAATACACAGACCGCGATAATCACCTGTGCCAGTTTGTTTAAATCCATGGTGTTGGGGAAGAAGAGCGGCATCATGGTGACCGACATGAAGAGAACCGTGATCATGGGGACCGATCTCACCAATTCGATGGTAGCAATGGAAAACCACCTCAACACGGGCATGGTGGATCTCCTGCCGAGCGCCAGCATAATACCGATGGGCAGGGCCATGGTTATGGAGAATCCGGAAATAATCACGGTCAGAAATAGCCCTCCCCAGAATTCGATGGAGACGTATTCGAGTTCCACACCCCTGAAGATATAAAGACACAAGACCGTTATCAAGGCCATTATAAGTATAAATGAGGCAACTGCGGATCGCTTCCCGAAAATCGGTTCCAGGTATCGATCAAAAACCTGACTTAGCTTTTTCCCCCTGGTATGGACAAGCGCCACGTCAATATAGAGCAGTATCAGGTAGGCAAGTCCCAGGCAGAAAACAAGATAATGGAAATCACCACGTTCACCCCCGAGAAAGATATATGCAGCCACAAAGGGATAGAGCACAACCCCGGCCACACCGATCTGCAGTTTGCCTTTCAGTCTTTTAAGTGCCAACGGCAATGCCCAGATTATCCCGATCCCAAATCCCAGATTGACCCGCCACTGCAAAAGGTCCGGATATCGACCGTAGATCAGGTTGTTAAACCAGCGGATCACCCCGGCCCAGCAGGCACCATCCGGGCTGACCGTCATACATTCCCTGCGGTTGGCAGCTGACCAGACTGCATTGATAACCGCCCAGTCCAGAAAAGGTTTAATCAACAGGTAAAGCAGGGTGAAAACAGCAATCGTCAGCAGGGTATTCCAGAAACCACCGAAAAGATGCTTTTTCAGCCATCCTGCAATCCCGTGACTGATCACGATCGGCGGACGATCCGGTTTGGGCACAAATTTTAACAATTCCGTTTTGGCAGTGGTTTGCTCGTCCAAATTACCCTTCCTGCATTTGAATGCGCTTGTTGTACTGGTTCAGTAAAAACGAAATGGTCAGGCTGGCACACATGTAGAATCCCATAACCATCATCACGATTTCGATGGCTCGACCGGTCTGGTTGAGCGAAGTCTGCATGAACACGGAGACCAATTCGGGAAATCCGATGGCGACGGCAAGTGAAGACTCCTTGACAATGGTCAGCCAGAGGTTGATCAAAGGGGGTAAGATAGCCCTGGCCGCCTGGGGGATAATGATAAACCGCAGGGTTTGAACCGGCGGGAAACCGATAGCAGTCGCCGCTTCCAGTTGCCCCTTGTGAATGGCCTGAATTCCGGCCCGAACCGTTTCACCTATCGATGCCGACCGATAAATAGTCATGGCAACAAAGGCGGCTACAAAGGCCGTAGGTATAAAAGAACCGCCCTCGAAATTAAATCCTTGCAGAACCGGTATTATCCAACTCAAAGGTGTTCCGGAGAGAATAAAAACAATTGCCACAAAGGCAATAATAGCCGCCAGCAGAGGATAGAAAAAGCGCCAGGGATATCCGGTTGTTTTTCGCTCAGCCTCGGATTTTTTACGTAAAACTACAAAAGCAACGATCCCCAAAATAATCGCAATCAACGCCCACAGGAATCCCTCTTCAAATACAGGCGAAGGGAAATAGAAACCGCGATTGTTAAGAAAGAAAAGATCCAGGATTCCGTAGCTTTGCCTGGGGGCAGGCAGGGTGGAAAACACGACAATGAACCAGAAAACAATCTGGATCAGCAGGGGAACATTACGGAAAAACTCCACATACCACCTGGCAAACTGGGCCACCAACAGGTTTTTCGATAACCGCATGATGCCCACCACAAAACCAAGCACAGTGGAACAGAAAATGATCAGAGCCGAAAGTACCAGCGTATTGACGATCCCCACCAGGTAGACATTTCCGTAAGACATGGAGGGATCATAGGGAATCAACGACCAACTGACGTCAAAACCGGCTGTCGACCAGACAAAACCAAACCCGAAGGGCAGCTCCATCTGACGCAGGTTGTTCACGATGTTTGAGATCAGAAAATAGGTAGCACCCAGGGTAACCAGGACCACAAAAAACTGAATCGCCTTTGAACGAAGCGATGAATCGTAGATCAGTTTTTTCAACCTGCTTTTTGAAGCGTTTCGGCCATCCTGTGAGTCAACCACTGGTCTCCTTGGTTTTAGTCATTTGTAATATCACTTGCAACGGTGTTTCACGGCTGATCTTGATAAGCAGTCGAGGTCGGAACACTACATCGGATCAAGCTTAACAGGCCCGAAGACAACCTTACGAGCCTGTCAATGCTACTTCCCCCTGGCTCTTGGTCAGCGGATAACTGTTGCAATCAACCCAAATTCAATCTCCCTGGATCAGGCTTGTTAACGGAATGATTTTGAATAGAGCAGTCCGCCCTTTGTCCACAGCTCATTCAAGGTACCTTTGCGGTCCAGCGCCAGAGCGGTGTCCGGACCCAGGTTTCGATCATAAATCTCGGCGTAATTACCGACCTGCTTGACAACCTGGTAGGCCCAGTCTGATTTCAGCCCCAGTCCCTTATGAAGATCACCTTCAGTTCCCAGGAAACGCTTAACGATGGGATTCTTGGTTGTGGACTTGATTTTGTCAATATTCCTGGAATTGATACCCAACTCCTCCGCTTCCACCATGGCAGCAAAGGTCCACTTGACCACGTTAGCCCAGGCGCTGTCATTTTGTCTAACTGCGAAAGATAAAGCCTCTTTGGAGATGGTCTCAGGCAGAACCACGTAATCGGAAGGATTGGCTGCTGAAGATCGTGCTGCTGCCAGACCGGATCTGTCATTGGTGATGGCATCGCAGTTATTGTTGAAGAAGGCGGCATTCCTGACAGCCGAATCATCGAAAACTACCGGTTTCATTCCCAGTTTATGGGTTCGGTTGAAGTCGGTCATATTCAGTTCGGAGGAGGTTCCTGTCAACACACAAACCGTTGCACCCTTGAGCTGCAATGCGGAAGTCACACCCAGGTCCTTGCGAACCATGAAACCCTGACCATCATAAAAATAGGTATCGAGGAAATCCAGTCCTTGTGCGGTATCCCTTGACAGTGTCCAGGTCATCCCCTTGGAGAGCATGTCGCCGGCACCACTTTTGATAGAGGTAAAACTCTGGGCCCATTGCACGGATTTGAACTTCGCCTTGGTCTTGTCGCCGAAAACAGCGGCTGCCACTGCCCTGCAGATATCGATATCCATACCGGACCACTCACCCTTTTCGTCCACCGTATAGAAACCAACAAATGAGTTCCCAATGATACAATTCAGGTATCCTCTCTTTTTCACAATATCCAGGGTGGACTGTTCGGCAAAGGCCTGAAACTGCAGCGTCAAAATTCCAAATAGGGTCAAAAAGCTTATCAGTACCGCGCGGGTCATCTTTTTCATGGTTCTTCTCCTAATTAGGTTGATTGAGACGTCAGAAACCGACATCCACTATAAGTTAGCATCTATGGGGCACTCTGACCGAGGACCTTCAGCGGCATCACAACTGCTTGAGGGACAGGAAGAAGCCATATCATCGGTATTTGCAACAATCCTGCATGGCGGTCGACAGCGAACCTCGTCTCTTTTAGCAAAGTTCCCTGCAAAAAACAAGTTTACACCGTTCCGGTTTGCAGAATGTCGATGATCTGTTACCTCGGACAACTGAAACCATTTTGATCCGTTGACTGACTCTTTTACAGAACATCCGGATCAGAAAAAATGGACAAAGTCTATCTGCAAGCCAGATGCCATGTTGCCATTGACCTGATGCTGACCGATAGCCTGGTGAAAGCTGCCCGTTAATCCGACCACAAAGGATTATGGTGAGTTATCGTAACGTCACGATCTTTTTTCCTCTTTCAAACATCCCTGAATTTCTCCGCACTTTTACTTTTTATTTTCATCACCCGACATCACGAAACCCCGAATTTGTGGGCATCGAAAAACGGACCGGTTTCGTTGCAGATCCCTCTGTATTAACAGATCCGGATAGTCTCCTTTCAAATCCGATTTCAACTCAAAAAAGGAGAAATGGGTTATTCGGGATTTTTTGGAATAACTGTTTAACCCATTTAACCCTTTAAAATTCATCCCGATGACTCTATAATATGACACAAATCCAAACCGCCTTGAGATTTCCGTTCACCGGGTCTGGCACTGGCTCAAGGCCCCTTGAAAAGATGTCTTTGTAATCCCCTAAATATCTCAAAACAGAACACTTTTGAGGTTTCATCACCGGTTGATCGAAAATAATATTCACCCGCTGGTTTGTTTCTTGCTGCTGCCCGATGAAATGGCCTGTTGTTTTTGCCGGCACGTCCCCGTTAAAAACGGGGGCTGTCAATTTTTATAAGCATCAAATGGGAAAGGAGTCAGGAAAATATGCCGGTCGGACATAAGAAGATAAGCGGACCGCAGTTTTTAGCGTCAGCCAAAGATAAGGACTAACATGTCAAAAAAAACCCTGGCCCTGGTAACGTACCACTCATACTCAATTGAAATCTACGATCTTTTCATCATGCCTCTATTGGATGAGCATGTCCGGATCGATAAGTATCCCTTGGACGCAGTATCAATTACAGGCGGAATAAAGGCGGACCTGGTATTATTGTCCTCATTTACCTTGTATCAGAATGTGAAGAAGCATGTTTTAAATGACACGGAGATCATTATCGCCGATCACACGCTGATGAAGGCGGGGACGGACCGGATAAAACAGTTACCGAACGGTACTCGGGCCATGTTGGTCAATATCAACTACAAGGTCTGTATTGAATCTATTTTGATGATTCATCAACTGGGATTCAGAAATTTGGAGTTGATTCCCGTTTATCCCGGGTCAGTGCCGGTGGGTGATATTGATCTGGCTATTACCCCGGGAGAACCGAGCCTGGTACCGAAGGGGGTCAGGAAAATCATTGATATCGGACATCGCGTCTTTAGTATTGGCACGATTGCCGAGATCGCAGCGAAGCTCGAAAAGCCGGAGATACTGGATTGCGACGACTTTCATGCTTATTCCGGAAGCATCGCTCCACCCAGCCTGAATCTGGATAATATCCTGGGGGACAACCAGATTTTGAACAAGCAGTTAGACACCCTGCTCAATATTGTGGATAAGGCTATCATTATCACCAATGCAAAAGGGGTTATTCACAGCTATAATGCAAGTGCGGAAAGGATCATCGGCTATCGCAAGGAGAAAATGATAGGCGAGAATGCAGTCAAGCTGATGCCCGAGATCCCTTATCGGGAGGTGCTGGAGTCAGGTAAGGAGATCAGCCAAAAACTGGTCAATATCAACGGCAGCAGTATTGCTGTAACGGTAACACCCATCGCTATCGGTGGAAACCTCTACGGCGTGGCTGCAACTTTTGAGCGATTTACCGAAATCGAGGAGAGCCAACACAAACTGCGTATCCAGTTGATTGGGAAAGGGCATCGGGCCAAGTATACCTTTGATGACATCCTGGGAACCAGTTCGGGAATTGCCGAATGCAAGAAAATCGCAAAACGGATGGCCGATTCCACCTCCTCCATCCTGATCATGGGTGAAAGCGGAACAGGAAAGGAGTTGTTTGCTCAAGCAATCCACAACCACTCGGGCAGAAAGGATTATCAGTTTGTTGCGATCAATTGTGCCGCCCTGCCGGAGAGCCTTTTGGAGAGTGAACTGTTTGGTTATGTCCGGGGAGCCTTTTCCGGGGCCAAAAAAGAGGGAAAAATGGGGCTGTTTGAACTGGCCCACAAGGGGACTCTTTTCCTGGATGAGATCGGGGAGATCTCTCCGACAATACAAGTTCGGTTGCTCAGGGTGCTGCAGGAGAGGAGTTTCATGCGAATTGGCGGTGATGAAGTAATCAGCGTTGATGTTAGAATCATCGCAGCCACCAACAGCAATCTTGAAGAATTGGTCAGCCGCGGTCAGTTCAGGCAGGATCTCTATTATCGTTTGAAAGTCCTGCCCTTGATTATCCCGCCGCTCAGAGAACGTAAAGAAGACATCGTGACGCTGATGAATGTGTATAAAAGAAAACTTAATGCCGAATTTGAGTTAAGTGGGGATGCGGAGACTAAACTGCTGAATAACGGCTGGCATGGAAACGTCCGGGAACTGATCAACTGCGTTGAATACCTGGGGAATATTGATGAGCACCTGGTCACGGCCCGGCAGCTTCCGCTGACTCAAACTGTACGGCCTCTGAAAGAGGAGCCCGAGAATCGCGTCGGGCTGATGGATGACCTGTTGAGGGATGAGCAGCACAATCTTCCCGATTACCTTTTTGTCCTTGAATCGCTGGAAAAGGCTTACACCAACCGGGAAAGAATCGGTCGAAGAACCCTGGCTGCCAAATCAAGGGAGAGAGCGCTCTTCCTCACCGAACAGGAAATCAGGAGCATTTTGCTAAAACTTCAGGAAAGCCATCTGGTTTCGATCAAAAAAGGCAGGGGAGGAACCAAAATCACCGATTTGGGAAAGACGGTACTAGGCCAACTCAGGGAGACCGACCTGATCCATTGAGTCGAATAAGCTCAAAGATGATGCTGGACAATAAATAAGAATCAACAGGAGGCAAATGCCGATATCAGACATTGATTGTTAATCAATTTTCGTGAACCAAGCACAAACGGCAAGCTATCTTGCCGTTGAATCCAAGGAGCAAGACAGAAATGAAAGCAATTGTACTGGGAATGGGGCAGCAGGGAAAGGCGACCATTCATGACCTTGAAACCAGCCGACTGATAACGGAAATCGTCGCTGCTGATCTGTTTCCCACGGATGCGAGTATCGCAGAAGCCGAAGCTTTTCTAAAGGCCAAGGGATACCGGAAAACGTCCACTTTCAGACTTGATATAGGAAAGGAAACAGATCTGCCTGGTATCTTCAAATCCAATAGAATCGATATTGTCATCTGCATGCTCCCCATCCATCTGGCCCTAACCGCCGCACGCGCCTGTCTTGACGCCGGTGTTCCCTTTGTCAGCTCCAACTATACCTACGACCTGGCTCAATTGCATGAGGATGCCATCCAAAAAAAAGGGATCATTCTCCCGGAAATGGGGCTGGATCCCGGCATTGATCTGATTATGGGACGTCTGGCCGTCGATGAGCTGGACGTTGTGCATGGCTTATACTCTTACGGAGGCGGTGTTCCGGCGCCTGAATGCGCCGAGACAAGTCCTATCAAATACAAAATCTCCTGGATTTTTGACCGGGTTCTGGATGTCTATGTACGCAGCGCCCAGATGATAAAGAACGGAAAACCTTATGAGGTTCCGGGTGATAAATTGTTCCATGAAGGATACTTCCATGAGATCGAATTCCCGGATGTAGGCAGGGTTGAAGCTTATCCCAATGGAAACGCACAACGCTATGTCGAGATTTTTGGTCTCGGCGAGGAGCTGCAGGAGATGGGCCGATTCGCCCTGCGCTGGACGGGTCATTCACAGTTCTGGCGTACCATGGTCAGTCTGGGATTGCTGGAAGCAGATCCCATTGCCGTAAACGGATCAAAAATATCACCGCGGGCTTTTCTCTCCAAATGCTTAACACCCCGCCTCCAGTTTGAAGAGAGCGAACGCGATGTCGCCCTACTGCGCGTTAAAGCCTGGGGGTTGAAAGACAACAAAAAGTTGAAAATCACCTATGACCTGATCGATTACCGTGATCTTGAAACCGGTCTCTTCGCCATGAATCGTACGGTTGGTTTCACGTCCAGTATTGGCGCCCAGATGATTCTGGAAGGAAAAATCACCCAGCCGGGCGTTCTGTCACCAGTGCGCCACGTTCCCCCGCATGAATTCATGGAGGAGATCAAAGAACGTGGCATGCAGGTTGAGCGCAAAGTAGAGGAAATGGATTAGACCATGGTAAAACGAATTGTCGTTCTTGGTGCCGGATTTGTTACCAAGCCTGCTGTTGATTATTTTCTGGATCACTGCGGCTTTCGGGTGACGATCACCTCTCTTGACAAAACTGAAGCCGAGCGTTTGATTGCGTGTAGACCTGCGGGAGAAGCGGTCTCCTGGAGAATGGATGAAGAGGAACTTCTCGATCGGCTTGTTGCCGAAGCCGATCTGGTCATGAGCATGATACCGCCTGCATTGCATCCGAAAGTTGCGAATGCCTGCCTCCGGAATCAAAAAAACATGGTCACCACCTCTTATGTCAGTCCGGAACTGGAGGCTCTTGATCAGCCATGTCGTGATCGAGGCATTCTCATCCTCAATGAGGCTGGAGAAGATCCCGGACTGGATAATATGAACACCAAGCGAATGGTCGATGAGATTCGGGATGAGCAGGGTAAGATCGTGTCCGTAACCTCATATGGTGCCGGGCTTCCGGCCTTTGAGCATAACAATAATCCATTCGGTTATAAGTTCTCCTGGAGCCCCAAAGGTCTGATTTCGGCAGCACAATCACAAGCCGCTTATTTGAAAAACGGCAGACGTGTGGAAGTGAAAGCCAAAGACCTGTTTGATCATCATTGGCTGGTGGATCTGGAAGGGATCGGCACTTTTGAGACCTACCCCAACCGGGATGCGGAAAAATACTTGGAGTGCTTCGGACTGGACAGAGAGGTATCACTCTACCGCGGTCTGCTGCGTTATATCGGTTGGTGCAACACCATGAAACGATTATCCGATCTTAATCTTTTTGAATCAACGGAGATTCGGGATTTTACCGGAATCACATATGCCCGCTTTATGGCTGGATTAATCGGCGTTGAATCCCACCAGGATATCGAACAGCAAACCGCCGATTATTTCCAACTCAAAGCCAATGCCGATTTTATTAAGAAATTGAAATGGCTGGGGATGTTCGACGATGAACCGATCAGGTTGAAAAAAGGCACTCACGGTGATCTGCTGGTTGATCTGATGACCCAAAAGCTCTCCTATTCCCAATCGGAACGCGATATGGTGATCGTCTACACCGAAGTATGCGCCGAATTTAAGAAACACATGGAGAAACGAATCTCCTCACTGGTTATCAAGGGAGAACCGGAAGGGGATTCAGCCATGTCCAGGGCTGTTTCACTACCGGCTGCCATCGCATCCAGATTGATCCTGGAAGGAAAAATCGATCTGACAGGAGTTCAACGCCCCACACACAGGGAAATCTACCAACCGGTACTCTCGGAAATGGAGGCGTTCGGATTTCGGTTCATAACCGGTTCAGGTTAGTAGTTACGGCCTCCGGGATGTTAATTGAAATAGTAATCTAAAAAGGGCGAACACTAACAGCCCTTAAATTGTAATCGGCCCAGTCAACAGATAACCGGGCACGAGGTGTTAAGAATCAGAAGCAGGATTAAAATCATGACAAAAACCATCGGAATTAGAAGAGAAGATAAAAATGAATGGGAAAAAAGGGTTCCCCTGGTCCCGGCTGATGTGAGGGAACTGCTTACCAACACGGATCTCGACGTGATCGTTCAGCCCTCACCCATCAGGATTTTTAGGGATAATGAATATAAAGAGGCAGGTGCGATAATTGACGAAAGCCTGGATAAAGCCGAAACTATTTTTGCGGTAAAGGAAATTCCCAGTCAACTGCTTGAAAGCGGCAAAACCTATGTCTTCTTTTCCCACACCATCAAGGGTCAACCCTATAATATGAGAATGCTCCGGCAGTTAATGGATCTAAAATGCAACCTGATTGACTATGAAAAAATGAGCGACAGCAACGGAGCCCGGATCATCACCTTCAGCCTGTTTGCCGGTATGGCAGGGTTTATAGAAACTCTTTATGCTTACGCCCGTAAGATGGAGCTCCGGGGAGTCCAAACCCCTTTCCGAAATCTGAAACAGGCGTATCAGTATGAATCGATAGAGCAGGCTAAAGATGAGTTGAAAAACATCAGTGAAGAGATCTCAAAAAACGGGATGCCATCAGAACTACATCCCTTGACCATCGGTGTTCTCGGATACGGAAATGTCTCCAAAGGAGCACAGGGATTACTTGAACTACTCCCGATCAAACCGCTCTCCCCGGATCAACTGGCTGCAGGATTGAAGGGAGAGGAGCAGGATAGTCGGTTCATTTATACGACGGTATTCAAGGAAGAGGACATGGTAGAACCGAAGTCCGGTGTTTTCAATCTTCAGGACTATTACATGCATCCTGAAAATTATAAATCGAAGTTCGATCACTATCTTCCTGATCTGAACATTCTGCTCAATTGCGTTTACTGGACAGAAGATTTTCCCAGAACCATTTCCCGGCAAAGCCTCAAACAGAATCTGAATAAAGGGGTCGGTCTCCGGGTGATTGGAGATATAAGCTGTGATATCGAGGGATCAATCGAGATCACGAAAGATTCGACAAAACCGGATAATGCCTGCTACACCTATTCTGTCGAGAATGACAAATTTGAAGATGGCAACCTGGAAAACGGGATCACCATTATGGCGATTGATAATCTGCCCTGTGAATTCTCGCGGGAGGCATCAAGTTCGTTTTCAGGTGAGCTGAAGGAATATGTTGAAGCCATCGCCTCGGCAGACTACAACGTATCCTTCCAGGAGCTTCAGCTCCCCGGTGAGGTTAAAAAAGCCGTTATCCTGCTGAAGGGAGAACTGACACCCGACTACCAGTATATTGCTGAATTTCTATAATTACTTCCGGCGAAACGACCATGGCAAAAAATCAAGCTCTAAATTCTACTGCAGAACAACTCGGACCCAATGCCGATACAATTATCGTCATTGAAGGTATGAACAAATGGTATGGTGATTTTCATGTTTTGAAGGATATCAACCTGGAGGTTGTCAAAGGGGAAAGAATTGTCATCTGCGGTCCTTCAGGTTCGGGGAAGTCCACGATGATACGCTGTATCAACCGCTTGGAGGAACATCAGCAGGGTAAAATCACCGTCAACGGAATTGAACTAAGCAACGATATTAAAAACATCGAAAAAGTACGCGCAGAAGTGGGCATGGTCTTCCAACACTTCAATCTCTTCCCTCACCTGACCATCCTGGAAAACCTGACCATCGGCCCGATCTGGGTTCGAAAAACCGCAAAAAAGGAGGCAGAGGAACTGGCCATGCACTATTTGGAAAGAGTCCATATTCCTGAACAGGCAAGCAAGTACCCGGGTCAGATCTCCGGAGGACAGCAACAGCGGGTCGCCATTGCCCGCAGCCTCTGTATGAAGCCACAGATTCTGCTATTTGATGAGCCTACCTCCGCCCTGGATCCGGAAATGATCAAGGAGGTTCTGGACGTCATGATTGAGCTGGCCGAGGAAGGAATGACCATGCTGGTGGTCACCCATGAGATGGGTTTTGCCAAAACGGTCGCGCACAGGGTCATCTTCATGGATGAAGGGCAGATCATCGAAATCAAGGAGCCCCACGCCTTTTTCGATCATCCCGATCACGAAAGAACCAAGCTCTTCCTCAGTCAGATTCTGTAGGCAGCATTCGCCGGGAATCTCCCCGGCGTTCCTTATTTAGTGATGCCACTTAATTACTGTCAGCTCAATTTGGGTACTCAAGAGTTTTTCCGAGTGGTCCAACATGGTCTATCTAAATTGGCTGCCATAGCAGGTGTAGGTTTTATTCTATTTCCATTTAAGTCTTTCAGCGTTAGGCTGCCGTAAACCAAGGAAAAATTGTAATAGGCGCTTGTTATGGCAATCGATGCCGACAGATACGACTTTTCTTTGGAATAAGAGAGTGTCTTTCCGGTTATTCGCCCATTGCGGGCTCGTAATTCAGAGACGGGGTTGCCCTGATCGACTTCAGCACGCCCTGGTGTGAACCGTGTCGTAAACAGCGCTCTGTCAATGACCGGCTGTCGATCAAACTCACAGGCAGGGTGCTGGTAAATAACTTGGATGTGGATGAATATGCCGACGGGGCCATGTGATTTGGCATGACCGGCATTCCAACCCTGATTGTATCAAAGATGGAGCAGAAGTTAAGAGATTTGTCGGTCTGCTTGCTACTCGTTCATTGTTTACCTGCGGATTCTAAGGTTTATGCCTCAAGCATTGTGCCCTGAACACAGATAAATCAAAGCTATAAACCAAATTCCGAGACATCATCAACCGGTTCAAGAAATGAACAGACTGGCTAGATCACTGTTACTGATTATTTCATTGATTGGATTCCAGGTCGTTTTCTATACCCTGTTTCTCAAGTCCGGTACCCTGGGTTGGGGCGCCACCGAGGACGAGATGAACATGAGGTTACCCGGTGATCACTTGGCACCCGGTATAAGTGCAACACGGGCGATTTCGATTAACGCCACGGTATCGGAGGTTTGGGGAACAATTACTCAATTGGGTGCCGATCGCAAGGGATTTTTCAGTTACAGCTTCCTGGAAACAGCCATGGGGTATAAATCCAGGGAACCGACCTCGATTGCTACCGATAACACGGAGATGCCGGTGGGAAGAGTGATTCACGGCTCCATTGATCCCTCCCAAAGCATGATCGAATACAGTTTCACTGTGGTCGAAGCTGAACCTGGGGTCTATTTCGTCCTCAAAAATTGGGGAACCTTCTATTTGAAAGCTGTAAATCCCGAAATGACCCGTTTGATTGTCAGGACCCATGGCATCGAGACCGACACCATCACCGAAATCATCGCCGATTTTCTTGGAACGGGCGCACACTATCTGATGGAGCGACGCATGCTGATAGGGGTGAAAACCGCTGTGGAGAAAGGTTTCAGCCAATCCCAATCGGCCTTGTCCGACAATATCTGGCTGTTGACCAACTTTCTGTCCTATCTTGGCCTGTTGTTGATGGTCATTCTGGGAAGGGGAATAATGCGATGGTTATTGTCCGGTCTGATTGGAGTTCTCTGGCTGTTCACCCTGTTAGTTTTCCCTCCGGAACCAGTTTTTGGGATCGTTCTGCTTGTCATCATAACCTTATCTTTGCTCCGGTGTTTGAGGGTGAGATCCAGTTTCAAAAAGTAAGGGTGATCGATCCACCGGATTTGTATGGTCAGGTTACCCACAAACGAGTAGAATAAAAGGGAAAACGATTCCCGATGGTCAAAGACACCTTTCTCCCTTTCGCTGTGCCGGTTATAATAAACTTGTCCATCCGGATGTGAAACCCGGACCGGCCATTTACAAGCCAACCTAAATGATGTATCCGATTCAGCACGAAATTTTTTTGCCATTTTTGATTCCACACAGACCCTCAAGCCCCTTAACGACAGATGAGTGCAGAATTTCCCGCCAACCGGTTTGATGAAGATACCCTCAAAAACGTGATATCCTGTGCAGTATTGATGTCCTCCATTGACGGGAAGATTCATGAGAACGAATGGGAGATTATACAGGGCTTCGTCGAGCAGCACTGGAAGGAAGACTATCAGAGTTTTCAGGAGTTTCAGAAACAGACGATCAGCGAAATAGAATCCGTAATCAGGGAAAACCAGACGTTTCGCATGAGACTGGACCGGCTTGTGGAAGATCTGACGGGAAATCTCGACTCACACCAAAAAAACCTGGTTCTGAATCTGGTGGGTGATGTTATGGTGGCAGACGGTATCATGACTCTTGATGAATCCAAACTGTTCAACACCTTCATGGACAAATTGGGTATCCGGATCAGCTAGTCCCGGATTTCGCATCGCCTCACCATTCTCCCCGCCGTCCGAACTTTTTCATTGCGGCTTCTCCAAACTGCTTCTCAGCTCTTTTGATTGCATCAAGGATCTCTTTCGTCGATCTGCCGGCCGATTCCCGCGCAGTTGAAATCACGGTTTTACACTCGTTGCTGTCCATAAAGCGGGCAGCTTCCAGCAATCGCGTCTCATCCTCTTTCGGAATGGCCAGGAATCCGTGTTTATCGGCATGGATCAGTTGATGGGGCAGTACCTTTCGACCAAAAACTTCCACTTCGCAGTTCCACTTTATCGGGGCAACATGGGCATGTCCTACACAAAGCCTCCGGGCCAACGCTTTGAATCCTGCATTGTTCATCTCATCCAGATCACGAATCGCTCCGTCCGTAATGGTGCCAACACAACCAAGCGCACGATGTATATTGGCATTTACCTCTCCCCAGAAAGACCCGATGACCGAAGGTTTGTCCAGATCCTGAACAATCACAATTTTAGGAGAGGGCAGAGAGGCGACATATTCCAGATATGCCTCCCAGGGATCGGGTTCCCTGGCAGCATGTTCCGGATTGCCGGGCTCACACACTACCGTTATTGCATATCCAACCATGGATCCCATTTGCGGCATGAAATCGCACGTCTCTTCAATATTGAATGCATCCGCTGCAATATCACCGTCGGTTATCTGTTCCCAGCCATTGTAAATAGTCGGCGAATTCCAACGCTTCAGTTCCAGTAAATCCGGGTGAGATAAATCCCGGACCGAACTCTTTCGTTTGCTCATCGGTCACCTAACTCCATATAAATTTGATCATTGATAAAAAGGTTCGGCTTTCACATCGAGATCAGCCAAAATCCTGTTAAAATCCGTTGGTTTTTCCGGATCTGACTCTGCAAAAGAAAATAACGTAAACGTTTTCGTCTATCCTTACAGAGAGAGGCAAATATTTGTCAAGGGGCAACCCGGGGAAAGCATGTTTCCGACCTGCTAACGGGCTGCCTTTCCGGTTGCCGCAGGTTAACGAATCCTCCGGCATAGATCGGTAACTCGGGCTCTATTGCTGCGATCACAGGTAAAAACAGTCAACCTCCCTGATCCGTTCAGATATCAGGAGAGCGACCGCCTGATAACAGGTTGGAAAATTACGCTTGACGAATATCCGGGATATCTTGTAGGTAGAAAACCACGATAACGTTTACATCAAATCAAAACCCGGATCTGCATCTTTATCCGGAATGTCGATATATACCGGACGAAAACAAATCCCAATAAGGAGACACATCATGACTGATGCAGCACTGGACAGAGTTCCCACCAGGACCAAGCTGTTCTATGGAACCGGAGACATCGGCCTGGCATTTACCGATGCCATGTTGGGTGTGGGATTTATGATCTTTCTGATGGATGTCGTAGGATTGAATCCGGCGCTCGCTGCTGTTGCCCTGTTGATTGGCCGTTCCTGGGACTGGATTAATGATCCCATTGTCGGATTTCTCTCCGACAGAACCAGAACCCGCTGGGGAAGACGGCGACCTTATATCCTTTTTGGTACCGTTCCTTATGCCATTAGTTTCGCCATGATCTGGTGGAATCCCCCCCTGTCCGGCCACATTGCCCTGGCTGCCTATTACTCCATTGCCTATACGCTCTACTACACTTTCAACACCTTGATCGCCCTGCCCTATTACGCTTTAACACCCGAGCTAACCGGTAATTATGATGAAAGAACGGCTCTTACAACCTATAGAATGATTTTTTCACTGGTGGGTACCGGGGCAGGGATCGTTTTAGGGATGAGTCTTGACTGGTCTCCCGACAACCAGTCTGCCATAGCCACCCTTGGGATCATAATGGGGATAGGTTCGTCATTGCCTTTTGTCCTGGTTTTTTTTGGGACAAAAGAGAACCCGGATTATCAACTGATGCCCAAGCCGAGGTTGATCACCGAATTAAGGTCGGCCATCGGAAACAAACCCTTTTTATTTGCTGCGGCCATTATTCTTTTTACCTTTCTGGCGTTGGAGACCACCCAACAGATGATCGTGTTTTTTCTCAAATACTACATGAAAATGGACTCTGCCATGGAGGCAATTTCAGGGTCCTTGATCGGCGCTGCCATTATATCCTTACCTTTTTGGAACTGGGTTTCGGAAAAACTCGACAAGATCAAGGCGTACATACTGGGCGCTCTCTTCATGAGCTTCTCTTTGGGTTTGCTGTTTTTTGAGAAACCGGGAATGAGCGTTCTCAGCATCTGTATAGTAGCGGCACTCACCGGGGTTGGATTCGGTGCCCTACAGGTGCTTTCCTGGGCCATTATCCCGGACACGATTGAGTATGATGAACTGGAAAGCGGCGAGCGGCACGAAGGGATGTTCTACAGTCTGGTTACCATTTTCAGAAAAATTACCACCGCCTTTGTCCTGCCCGGCACCGGGTTGGTCCTGGGAGCTACCGGTTATGTCGCCAACAGCATGAATCAGAATGAAGCCACCATCACCGCCATTCGATTTCTGATGAGCGGGGGTCCCATCCTGTCATTGATAATCGCCATTATTCTGGCAGCCAGATTTCCTATTACCCGACAATCATTCGAGGAGCTACGTCGCAGGATTGCGGAAAGAAAAGAGGGAATGTCAAACGGTATTGGAGAAAATCAGTAGGAAAAACTCCCGGTGATTTTTAAAATGCAGGTAATTTGGCGGCCTCATGGACAGCGTCAACCAATCGGTGCAGCGTGCTGATATCGGCAAATTCATCGGGGGTCAGCCAGGCATGTTCGTCGTGTTCTTCGCTTCGTTTTACTGAGCCCGACAGGTAGCGGGCACGGTAGATAATCAGAATCATGGGATGACCGTTTCGCGAAGCGTGGTAACTCTTAACAGGCCTGGGATCGATTTCAACGGTCAGGCCACACTCTTCATCGATCTCTCGCTGCAGGGCATCCAGTGGATCTTCACCCGCCTCAATTCTTCCCGAAAGGGTTTCCCACAAACCGGGTCCGGCGTCCTTGTTGACCGATCGTTTCATAGCCAGTATCCGATCGCCTTTGAAGATAATTGCAGCCACGGCTGCAACGAAATAGGTTGTTTCACTCATTGGTCTCTGCATGATCACCAGCGAATGATCTGCTTTCCTTCTGATTAGAGAAAAGGATCAAAAGGGATTTATCGAAAAGAAAGGATCAGGGATGGTTGGGGTTTTTCAGAACTTTTTCCACGGCTTCTTCGATTATGTCTTTGAAGTCATGGTCGACATACTCTTTCTTCAGTAAAACCGTTCCTTGCTGAACATACTTGGGAGTTAGCTGATTCATGGCAAGGGCATAGACATCCTGGATGCAGATAGCACAATAGTCGAACTCCGGAAATTCGGGCAGGACCTCATTCATATATTTGATCACCTTGGATTCCCACACATTGCGAACATTCGACAGGTCAACACCAAAAGATTGATATTTCTCTTTTTTCATTTTCTCCAGTTCAAAAAATACAAGATATCCCTAAATTGACAGATGGTTTTTCAAATTCAATAAACACGATAGAAGAACGTGATCGAATTGTATAATCTACTCAAAATTCGGTATTTCTTATCCTCTTTTACTGTTAAGCTTATCAAATAATCAAGAAAATTTCGAACATAATCATTCCGGTGAGTTGATATCGGGTCACTATTGTAGACATTTCGCCGTTGATCATCGGGCTGATAACCTGTTCCTGCGGATCCGGGAGACATAAATTATCTACCGGTGTTTTCGATTTGTGATCTAAAACTCCCTGGCCCGACTTACCGGATTCGGGATTCCCGGGGATTTCCCTTACCTGCAATTCACATTCGCGAGATTCCTGCTATGAAAATCAAATCCGTTGAGACCTGGACCGAAGCTTTCAAACTAACGGTTCCTTACACTATTGCCTTTGCAACCATTGACGCTGTGGAAAACATATTTGTGCGAATTGAGGCAGAAAATGGCCTTTTCGGCCTGGGTTCGGCATCCCCCTCCGGCAAAGTGACGGGTGAATCCTATGAGGCATGTCGCCAGGCTCTGGCGGAAAACCTGGAAGCGTTGGTGATAGGAAGGGATGTGCGTCACCTGGCAGGTATCAATCGTGAGATGAACAGCAAAATGATCAACACTCCCGCCGCACGGGCAGCCGTTGATATTGCTCTTCATGATCTTTTGGGACAGGTATGCGGGATACCGGTTGTGGACCTGTTGGGACGTTGTCATACCTCCATGCCTACCTCTGTGACAATTGGAATCATGCCTCCGATCGATGCCGTCGCCTCTGCCAAAGAGCACATTGCCAACGGATTTAAGGTTCTGAAAGTTAAAACCGGAAAGAATCCGGAAGAAGATATTGAAGTGTTGCGCAAGGTCAGGGAAGAGGTGGGGGCCGGGATTCGGATTCGCACAGATGCCAACCAGGGGTATAGCCTGGAGCAGACCCGACTCTTCCTGGAAACTGTGAAGTCGCTTGATATCGAGTTGGTTGAACAACCCTTGAAGGCAGACGAGATTTCCGCCATGTTGGAGCTACCCGGTGATCTGAGAAAAAGCTGCATGGCGGATGAAAGCCTACATAGCCCGACAGATGCTCTCAAACTGGCAGCCCAACCCCAACCATTCGGCAGTTATAATATCAAATTGATGAAAGCAGGAGGAATTGCTCCTGCAGTCCAAATCTCCCGGATTGCCGAACTGGCCGGACTTGATCTGATGTGGGGTTGCAACGATGAGAGTATTGTCAGCATTACCGCCGCCCTCCATGCTGCATTTGCCTCGCCTGCAACCCGTTATATCGATCTTGACGGTAGTCTGGATCTGGAGAGGGATCTGGTTAGCGGTGGTTTTCATCTCCAAGAGGGTGTGATGACCACCATCGACAAGCCGGGTCTGGGTTTTGAGCGCTTGGTATAGGTTGAGTTGTGATTGAAAACAGGGCTCGCAGAACGGCCCTGTCTACGCGTGATCTCTCACGGAGATGCCGCACAGCGAAATCCAAGGTGGTTTCCCCTGTTTATCGCCTCAACGCCGCTTCTGGTATAACTATAGGTCATCCCTGAATCGGTAATCCAACTCCCACCGCGCATTACATGGGATGTACCTGAAGAAGGTCCCCGGGGATTGGTTTGGGTGCTGCCGGAATAATACCCCCACCGGTCCGCAACCCATTCCCAGAGGTTACCAGCCATATCGTAAGTTCCGTTGATTTCAGCCGGTTTTCTCCCCACCGGCCAGGTTCTGTCTTTTCCACATCCATCCGGATCTGAACCACCGTATTTGTTACCGTCATCCATCACAGCATCCGTGCAATCGATGGTGGATTTACCGGAGGGATAAATGTATTTGCGACCGTTATACCAGGAAGAAGCCCTCTCCCACTCCGCCTCGGTGGGTAGTCTTTTTCCGGCCCAGCGGCAATAGCTGTCAGCAGATTCCCAGTCGATACAATTGATGGGATGATCTTCCCTGCCTGCATTGGTCCAGTTACAATATGGGGATTGACCTGAATCTTTCCCATCCCAGTACATTGTCGTGTGCTCTTTACATCTTCCCGAGTCAACACATTTTCGATATTGACCGACGGTCACTTCATATTTATCGATAAAGTACTCATCCAGGATAACCGTATGTACATCGTCCTCGCTGTCATCACCGTTAGCGTGTCCCATCTCGAATTGTCCGGCCGGAAAGAATACCATATCAGGATAGGGATTTCTCTTTACCAGGGCGACATTCAGCTCCTTCTCTTCTCCTTTAACCAGGTTAACTGTTCTTTCCCACTCTTCGAATCCCTTTTTGAAAACTCTCACCCGAACACTTCCGGCGCTTAGATCCCTGATAGTATCGGGGGTCACACCATAATATTCGTTATCAATATAGATTCTTGCATCTTCCGGTTGACTCCTTATCCAAAGACTGGCGGCAATCCGGTCCAGAATCAGGTTCAGCCTCAGGGTTTTACCGGACCTCAATCTAATGGTTTCATGCTCGGTGGAAAAACCCTTCATTCTGGCTTCAACCCTGTATCTACCAGGATCGAGAGAAATCGAAAGCGGACCGTTTCCTTCAAAGGCATCATTAATGTAGATTTTGGCTCCTGAAGGTGTCGAATTGACCTTAAGATTACCCGATCTTGAACCCGGCTGTTCCTGCTGGACACTCCCGCCGGCCACCTGGATCGGTTGTTTCTGAGCGGGAGCGCTTCCCTTGAAGTAAAAATCCCCGGTGGTTGAGGAAAGACGCCAGGGAGTCTGCTTGCCGCCTGAATCTTTGACAACATCCCTGGTCACAAGTTTCATCAACTGTCCCAGTTCAACACCCGGATTACTCATATGTTTCAGAAGATGACTGGTAAACAAGCCGTTACGACCATCGCCATCCGCAGCCGTTTTTCCGGGCGCTGTGGCAAAAGAGACCAGGGTTCCCCGGGGAGCATCCATTTGTGCCAATCCCCGACTGGAAGATCTGAAGCTGCGACTGAAGGGATTATCCCGACAGGCGTCCAGAAACATCATATTCAGCCGATTGCCTGCAGATTCCATCATGGCCAGCACCCTGTTGGCATCGACCGATTCATATTTGATCTCCGCCTCTTCACCGATATTGGCCCCAATAGGAATCAGAAAGTTAACCCCCTTTACCTGCATGCCATGACCGGCATAATAGAACAATCCGATCCCACCATCTCTTAATCTCCGGCCAAACACTCGGATCGCCTTTTCCATTGATCGTTGATCTGCGTTGAGCAGCAAGTCAACCGAAAACCCGCTCTGTTTGAGCATTCCGGACATGTCTCTGGCATCATTGGTAGGATTGGCAAGCTGCCCTACCTGGTAATCGGCATTCCCAATGACCAGGGCGTTTTTGTTTTCCCCAACCTGCAACCCGCGATCTGCCATAGCAAGCGGAACGATGAAAAACATCATCAAAGTGAAACTGACAATAAGACTTGGTGCTCTTTTCATTTTGTTAAGTCCCCATAGAAACCAGGTTACACATATAAAAAAACGATCCGGCGGTTTCCGACAACACCCTGTCGAATCCTGCCTGATCGTGTATCCCAATGAGATTTTCCTGTCTGATCAATTAAAAATCATGAGTTTACGGTAATCTAATACAAAAAATGGTTTTCTTCAATTCTTTGATTCAGTCTGTGTTTGTTTATACGGACAATATTCCGGGTTGAAAATTCCAAGATCCTCCCGTTCGGTACCTAGACAGGATTATCACATTGAGATTTATTGAAGAACATAGTCAGTGAAAAGGTCTCCTCATAAAAATCCTCCCTTTGTTCCTTTTCTTGTTCAGGCACATAGGGTATTCTGCTTTTTTGACAAGTATTAATGCAAATCGACATCATGCGGCCCAGGTGTATTCCGAACCCATCGGGTTTTCAATCATCTTTGCCGCCGGAATTGACTGGATACTGAAATGCCGGAAAACAATGCCATCATATACACCCATAAATACCTTTCTCCCATGCGGGATAACGGGAAGACTGCGCACGGTCTCCTGCGGGGATCGCGCCGCTTCACTATCATTGGAGTGATCGATGAAGAACGTGCCGGTGAGGATGCAGGGGAAGTACTGGACGGTAAACATAGAAACATACCCGTTGTGGCCGATCTGGACTCCATGCTGGATTGTTGTCAGGGGAAGCCGGAATACCTGATCATCGGAGCAGCCTTTAGCGGAGGGCGGCTACCCGAGTTTATGCGCGGTACAATTGAAGCAGCCATTCGAAAGGGACTATCGATCGTCAGCGGCCTGCATCAATACCTGTCCGATGATCCGCTATTCAGCTCTCTGGCAGAGCAATTCGGTGCTGAGCTGATTGATATCAGAAAACCAAAACCGACATCCCAACTTCACTTTTGGGAAGGCGATATTTATCAGGTCAAAGCTGCGAAAATTGCTGTTCTGGGAATAGACTGTGCCGTAGGAAAACGAACCACAGCTCACCTGTTAACGGAAGCCTGTAACCAATCCGGTATCTCGGCGGATATGGTCTATACCGGCCAAAGCGGCTGGATGCAGGGTTACAAACACGGATTTATTCTGGATTCGGTAGCCAATGATTTCGTCTGTGGAGAACTTGAGAAAGCTGTTGTGGAATGCGACAAGGAGGAACAACCGGATGTCATCTTTATTGAAGGGCAATCCTCCCTGAGAAATCCTTCCGGCCCGTGCGGCTCGGAACTCTTGGTCTCGGCTAATGCCGATGCCGCAATTCTGCAATACCTTCCTTTTGTCAGGAATTTTGTGGATGATGGTGGCATGGACATCAGGCTGCCTGATGTTCTGGACGAGATCGACCTGATTGGCATGTACGGCGTAAAAACCGTGGCTATCACCCTCAATGGCAAGAAAGGCAGCAGAGAAGAGCTGATCCGGTACCAGGAGGAACTGTCCCGAAAAACCGAAATACCGGTGATCAGCCCCCTGGTCGAAGGTGTGGAAAGACTGATCCCGATTGTCAGAGCAGTGCTGCAGGCCAAAAGTTAAGCCAGCGAGTCGGCGATCAACTCACAGACATCAGCCACCCTGATCTTGCGACGTTTTTTCCGCGCAGCCAAATGAAGCGTCTTTCTGCAGTTGGGGCAGGCTGAGGCCAGGGTATCCACTGTCTCATCATCGATCTGGTCCAGTCTCTCATAAGCTGTTTCGAAAGAGAATGCGGAATTGATAATGGGAATCATTCCCCCGCCCCCGCAACATTGGCTGTTTTCCCTGCATAGATTGAATTCCTCCGTTTCCAGCCCCCCGATTGCCTGCATAAGATCCCTTGGCTCCTCAAAAAGCCCCAACCCCCTCCCCAGGTGACAGGAATCGTGATAGATTGCCTTGGACTTCTCCTTAAGCGCTCCCGGCTTCAGTCGCCCTTCCGCAACCAACCCTGCCAGGTGTTCCGTGGAGTGATAAACCTCAAAGGGCAATTCTCTTTTCAGCCATTCGGGATAGTATTTCTTGAAGACCATGGCGCAGGTCGGGCAGGAGGCTACCACTGTCTTAATACCCGATTCTTCAATCATGCGAACATTGTGTTGGGCCAGTTTTCTGGCTTTGTCTTCGTAACCACTGTAGAACAGAGGGCCGCCACAGCATTGTTCGGCGTCACAAACGGAAAATCGGATATCCAGGTGATCCCAGATCCTGGTCAATGCCTGGGGAACCTGCTTCTGGTCGTATGCTGAAACACAACCCGTATAATAGAAAACCGAGGCGTCGCTATTATTGATCACCTCCTTCCTGCCGTCCAACCAATCCGTTCGGTCTTCCTGCTTATGCCCATAGGGATTTTTAAACTTCTCAATCCCCTCCACCACTTTTGCCAAGGCTTTTGATTCGGGGAAATCCAAAGTGATTAACTCCCTGCGAATCTTACCGATGATATCCAGGTGGTTTTCAATGACACCACAATTCGATTCACAGACGCCACAGGTCGTACACAGGTAAACAATATCTTTCAGGGTTTCCGAATAATCGATTTTACCTTCGTAAAGATTCCTTGCAATCTGCATCATCCCGCCGGCACTGTAACTGAAGAAGTTTCCCTTTTTGTGAACCGGGCAGAGAGAGGTAAACTCCGCCTCTTCCTGGCCGTAGGTACATTGTCCACACCGGGTGCATTTGAAGAGGGAAGTGTATTCAAATTCGTCAATTTTCAAGTTTTTTGACATTTTACGGCTCCTGTAATTCGGTATTTTCGGTTTCAGGTATGAATGGGATAGATCCGCTTTTAGAAGATCAACATTCCGGGGTTCATAATATTATGAGGATCAACACTCTTTTTGATATCCTTGAGCAGATCTCCATATCCGCCGGTATAGGAAAGAAACTCCGGGTATTTGCGAAACCGGAACATAACCGCACCGAATTTATTTCTCAGATCAGTATACAATTGATGGTAAATGCCCTTGATGTGTGTCAGGTAGTCCCTGCGTTCCTCCAATGATCCCTGGACGTATACCACAAAGGCGAAAAAGAACTCTCTTGCATGGCTGTAAGGCAATGCCCTGAAAAAATAGGGAGGCTCGAACTCGCGCCGGGCCAGATCCCACATATATGCTTCAAGCTTTGCCACATTTTCGGGCTGAACGGTCACCAGGCAACCGGAAAGGTGCAATCCTGCCCTGATCTGTGATTCCTCACCGGGTTTGATGTGGACGCCCTTACCGAAATAGCCGTTCAAATAGTTATAACAACCCGGATGAATCTCCCGCGCCTTTTGATCGTCCAGGTGTTCACCACCAAGCTCATTGGCAATCCTGATGCATCGCTCCTCCTGAACCTGAACCACATCCTCATAACCACTCAGGCGAGCGGAAGCGATGCCGAAGGGAACACCGGGGGGTGGACTTTTTTGGTCTTCTTTCAACATTGCTTCCGGTATTCGGGTCTCTTTGGAGAGGGTCATTTCATGGAAGAGATTCCATCCCCAGCTCCAGAAAGTAACGCTTTCCGCCAGTTGTCGTCGGACTATCAGTTTCATATATTCAGCAGCTTGGGAAAACTCATCAAAGCTGACCAGTAAAACCTTATCAGTCTCCCCCCGATCAAAGATCTTTACCGATCCCTTGCTGACCACCCCCAGGGTACCAAACGAGTTGGCAAATAGCCCTGTCAGATCCGGTAAACACTGGTACCGTGCTCTCCATCCCACATTTTCAAAACAGGCTGATCCGGTTCGAACTACACCCTGCCCCGGCGTTACGACCTCCAGTGATAACAATGGATCAGGATCCCAGCGTGCGGAGAAATTCCCGGATGGACGCATCATGTAATTCGCCAGGGCGCTGGAACCACCTGTCGCCGTGGGCAGGTGACAGAAGAATCTCTTTTTCTGAAGAGCGCTGCTTAGCTGATGAAGCGTCACGCCCGGCTCAATCAAGGCATAACCTGACTCGGTATTAATTTCCAGAATATGATTCATCATTCGGCAATCCACCACGATCCCTCCCTGGACCGAAACCGACATTCCCGCAATATTGGATCCGCGCGACATGGGAACCAGGGGTATTCGCGACCGATGGGCTATCTGTACCAAGTGAACAATCTCATCCGTCGTTTTGGGCAGGACGACATAACTGGGTGCTGTGGCGCTACCCGGCAAGGTTGCGCTGTCTGCTGAATAACCCGCCAAAATAGCAGGATCGTCACTGACCCGATCACTCGGAAATACCGAAAATAGAGCTCGTTTTAGTTCATTCATGGATTCCTCCGCTTGGTTGGTTTATATTTTTTGGTCCAATCTGATCATCATATCCATCTCGCATCTTCAGCCCGGCACCCTCCGGTTGATCTTCCATTCTTAAATCCATCGGGAATTTTGGCCTAATTTCCATCGTATCTAAGATCCACTGCAGCAGTAGCAGCTTTGGAAGATCTGATTCAAGCTGAAAAAACAAAATTACCGTTTTCAGCGTTCATCGACCGTAGACTCCCGGCAATAGCTTGCAGTTTCATCATCAAAATCTGTACCAGGATGACAGACTTATAATCATCAATAATTTTAAGTGCCTGGAGACTTGCCTAGTTTTCTGGAGGAATGAATATTTGCCATACAGCAGTTTTTTGCTGTAAAACACAAATTTTTGTGATCCTGGCTTCGTTGATATCTTCCCGGTTTTATACTAAGATCTGCTCAGCAAAATGGGATTTACCCGGAATCAGTGGTAGAAATCAAGATAAACAGACCCTTAGGCCGAGTCAAAAATAAAAAAGGAGAAATCATGAAAAAGGCACTGCTCGTCATTTTAATACTGATCCTGATAATCGCTGGTTGGGTTTTGAAACTGGTCTGGGATGCCGGACAGTTCAAGAGTCTGGAACCGCATTTTGCAGGAAATTGCAGACAGATACCCGGTGTGGTGGGACCGGAAGATATAACCATTCATCCTGAAACCGGTATCGCCTATATCTCTTCCAGTGATCGCAGGGCAGCAGCGAAGGGTATGCCGGCTGCAGGAGCAATCTACTCCTATAACACAAATCTTGAGGCCGCAAAAGCCGAATTGTTGACCAGGGGGCCGGGTAAGGATTTCGGCCCTCACGGTATCAGCCTTCTTGTCTCCGAAACGGGGAACGATTATCTCTTCGTTGTCAACCATGTAGAAAACCGACACAGTATAGAGGTTTTCGAACTTGTTGATAACGAGCTTGAGCACCGAAAAACTTACCTGGATCCGTTACTGGTTTCACCCAACGACATTGTGGCAGTTGCGGCTGATAAATTCTATGTAACAAACGACCACGGTTACCCCGGGGGAATCAAGCAAAAGCTGGAAGACTATCTGAAACTGGCCAGATCCGGGATCGTCTATTTTGATGGCAACCGGTTTGCCAATGCCGCCTCCGGTTATCGATATGCCAATGGAATCAACATCAGCCCTGATGGAAAAACGGTTTATATGGCTGCAACAACCGGAAAATCGGTGGTTGTATTCGATCGCAATCCGGTTTCCGGCGATCTCACTGAAACCTTTTCAATAGATATGAATACGGGTGTAGACAATATTGAGCTGGATTTGGAAGGGAACCTTTGGATTGCATCTCATCCCAAGCTGCTCTCATTCGTGGCACATGTCGGCGATCCGAAAAAGAAGTCACCTTCACAAGTCTTGCGAGTGTCGGTTGCCGGCAAACAAGATTCCGAGTTTAAGGAAGTCTACCTGAACATGGGAGAGGAACTGTCTGGATCCAGTGTTGCCGCGGTCAGGGGCAACAGAATGTTTGTAGGAGCCGTATTCGACCCCTTTATATTGGATTGTACCTTGAAATAAAAAGGGGAGCGGATTGGATTCAGCGAGTATGGACCGGTATTTGACATCAGCACACCGCAACCATTATTCAGTTTCCGGTGTGCTGTAGAAGGAAATGGGCTCCAACGGCCGTAAACTTGGTCTCAGATATGGTGTCTCTTGTTGAATCCCAGAACACAAAAGACCTCATAGGTGATAGTACCCCACCATTCGGCCAACTCTTCCGGGGTGATGGACTGATCACCCATACCACCAAGCAGGTACGCCGAATCCCCAATTTCAATCCCGGGTATATCGGTGATATCAATTGCGGTCATCTGCATACAGACCCGTCCTATCACCGGGGCTCGCTTGCCGTTTACCAGCATAAAGCCCTTGTTGCTTAAACCGCGACTGAAGAGATCGGCATAGCCGGATGCGACTATTGCCGCCCGTGTAGGCCTGGAAGCACGCCAGGTGCATCCATAACTGATAGGAGATCCCTTTCCCAAATTGCGGAATTGAATTATCGGTGTCGATACCTCCATGCAGGATTGCAAACCCTCGCCCTTTTCCTGCCATGTTGTTCCGGCAAATGAGTTGGACCCGTAAAGGGCAATCCCGGGTCTTTGTATGTCATAATGCAAATCGGGATATGCCAGAAGTCCGGCTGAATTAGCCATGCTGACTTTGAGATTGAATCCGCTTCCGGCAAACACAGCCATGATGCGATCCAGACACCGACCCTGTTCCCTGGTGAAATCCTCATAATCCGTCACATCTGCCGATGCCAGATGAGAACAGAGCATTTGCGGTTTGAGATGAGTACATCGGTTCAAACGCTCCGTAACCTTTTCCGTTTCACTCTCGCTAAACCCCAGCCTGCCCATCCCCGTATCGAATTTTAATGCAATGGGTATCCGGTTCCCGGTTTTCTCCGCCACCTCGTTCAATTTCCTGATTTGATCAAACCTGAAAACAAAGGGAATTACCCCGCATTCGGCAATAGCGCGGTAATCTTCCTCTTCCTGGGGACCAAGCATTGAAACGATGGTACCGTCAAAGACTTCCCGAAGCTTCACCGCCTCTTCTGTCGTTCCGACGCCGAAGGAATCTGCGCCCTGTGCTGCCAGGATTTTCGCGACTTCCTGCATACCATGGCCATAAGCATCAGACTTGATTACGGGAAGCAGATTGCTCCCCTTTGAGGAGAGAAGTCGGTAATTGCTGATCAGTTTGTTGGTATCAATCGTAACCTTGATTTTATTGTAATCGATCATGGAGAGTGGACAGGGATTGGATTCAATTGAATTTTTATAAATGTTTTGTCAGTTGAGTATTTCGGGAACTGCCGGAGGAAGCCTTATCATGCAACCGTGCGAAACGCCGAATTGCTTGACCCCTGTTCTATCCATACCTGCATTTTATTTTTTTGAACAGGGCTTCGTGGCGGAGGGGGGAATGAAAAGTGTCGGGCAATCAATAGGTCTGGTGCACCCCGAGATGGACTATGGACTGCGGGTAGCTACAATTTGGAAGTGATCTGATCACTCGACAGTGAAATTGAAAACCTCCGAGTCCGTTTCGCCGCCGTTTCCATCCTTGGCAGTCACCTTCCAGTAGTAGGTACGACCGGATATCAATCCCGGAATTGTCACCGACATCTCACCGGTTCCAGTACCTGTATTGACACCTTCGTCTGTTCCTTCATCACCACCGTCACCACAATTCGCCAAACCGAAAAAGATCAAAAAGAGAAGAATCAAATACCTCTTTCTATCTTTCAAGGAGAGGGTAGCCAGGGACAGCCCCCCTATCAGGACCAAGAGATAAACCCAGGAGTTGAAATCACTGGCTTTTAATGTGGATTGATTCAAATCCGCAGCATGCGCAACACCGGACCATGGTGACTTGTTCCACGCTGCGGAGTCGGACGTCGAATCAGAGGTGGCATCGGATGTGGCGTCGTCAGTTGCGTCCGGGATATACTCCCGGGGATCGTTCACACAGTTTTCAAACGTATCGTTTTCACACAGGGAGAGCCAGTAAGTAACCGTATCCCCATCTGTATCGACCACGCTATTCCAGCTCAAGGTAACAGGCGATGAAACGGTTGTCCCGGTTTCGGGAGACGACAACTCCGGGGCGGGCGGTGCCACATTGACGGAAGTGGAGATCACTGTTGTTGTGCTGTCGCTTGTGGTATCGGTTCCGTCATTGGCTGTGATAGTGAACGTTGTGGTTTCCGTTTCACCCAGGGCAACTCGATTCTCTGTCGGTGAAAAAACCAATCCTTGTATGGCGGTCGTGCCATTGGCAACGGTATCCGAAGCAAATGAATAGCTGCCGTCACCATTGTCGGTAAAGCCTGAAAGGGTGGTAAAAGATCCCTTGGCCTGTGTATCCAGCGTCACTGTCAGGCTGACATTATCAGCATCATTGTCACTGATGGTTACTTCGGAAAAAGGTGAGACAGTTTCATTATCATTAACCGCCTGGTCTGCTACTGTGCCTGAAATAACCGGGGCCTGATTTAACGGATCTGTGCCAGTGACCGTAACTTTGATATCTGCGGAAGCATCGTTGTTTTGACCATCCCGCATTGTCAAATGGAAAAAGATGTCTTCTGATTCCCCTGCCGAAAGACGTCCTGAGGCAGGTGTAAATTCCACCTTCTGCAATGCAGTTTGAATATCGGTGGACGACTCCGAAGTCCAGGAATAACTCCCGTCTCCACTGGCATCAAAAAAAGGTGTTACCGTCGCCGCAAGGGTTCCTTTGGCCGCTATGTCAATATCGATGGTGACATCCAGGAGATCACTATACAATTCGCGGATGGTGACATCACTGAATGGGAAAACGGTGGCATCATCCGTCACGGATTTATCCGTACTTGCTCCACCGAATAGTGCCGCACCATCATCCCAATCTCCATTTATTTCCGCCTCACATGAATCTTTACTTGTTTTGGTATACGTAGTCTTATGAGACAGTGTGTAGCTGGAGGTATTAATATAGTTTTTTTTTGAGTAATGACAATGATCTTTGAGACGCGGGTCCGCATACATCTGAGGATAGAGCTTCCCGCTGATCGTGCTTTCTTTTTTCTGAAGCGAGCGAAGCAGGCTGTTTCGATTCAGCAGATCCAGAACGTCTTTTTGTGCAGGCATTGCGGCAACTCTCTCACCGATTGATTTTCCAAAAGCATTAAAAGGTTGTTTATAAGCCGATGATTCAGATCGAGGTGTCGAATCCAGATCAATGAATACACTTTCTCTGCTCCTGCGATTAGACCGTGTACGGGTGGATACTAAAGTTCTGCCGACTTTCATAGTTGAGACATTTAAGTGAGGTGTTGCCTGGGCTAGAGGAGAAACAAGGGCCAGGAGAGGCATTCCGACTGCCTTTATCACGCGAGAGATTTTCTTCTTTTTCATAGCACCCTTTGGATTCAAAGATTAGGAAATTTGAAGGTATCTTTTACCCTGGTATCAAACGGTTCAATGAGCTCGGGATAGGACATTCCCGGAATAATCGTAAGGTCATAAATCTGTTTTACATCTCCTTCAAAAATAACCTCACCCACAATTTCATTGGTTTCAAGGTTTATAATCCAGATACCGCAATAGGTCTCGTCAAATTCCAATGAAACAGGAGCGACGTTTTTAGTATCGCTTTTTCTTGTTTGGGAGGTACCGACAAACATCAGGGGTCCCCAGAAATCAATGCCTCGTGTAAACCCTTGCAATTGGGCCAGATTGACTTTTCTTTTATCAATCGGATCGTATCGACAAACCAGGCCGCGTCCCGATTCACAGAAATAGAGTTGCTCCTGATGGACCTTGGGTGAATGGGGCATTATCAAGTCATCAAGCAGGATCTCGTCTGTTTCCACGTCAATCAGGGTGCCTTTTAACTTTCCGTCACTCTTCCAGGCATTTTTCTTGTCCATCTGGTTGAAAGTGGTCACATATCTTGGTTCCCCATTCTGTAGTGCCATTCCGTTTAGATGACAGCGGTCTTCCGGTTTCAGGTCACTGATAAAGGGCGGTTTCCAGCGGGGAACGAAACTATAACCCGGTTCGATTGTGGCCAGACAGGAAAAAGCGCTGTTGACCACCCAGAGCCCCTCATCACCGTAGGCGATGTCATGGATATTGATCATGCCCGTCACATGGCTGGCTGAAGGAACAAAACAGGCATCAATCCTCTCCTTATCCTCTAAATCGCTAATGACGGCATCATTTCGGTTGAATCGCAGAATTTCAGAAAAGGTGCCCAGGGTGATCTGATCCCTGGTAACAGCCAATCCCATGGGACGCCGAAACCTCTTGATATTGGTATCAATGGTTTGCCCGTCTGACCGGACAAGAAAAAACGCCTGGGACTGGTAGCTGGTCATGGCCAGCGAGATATTAAGCCCCTTCAGGATACCCGGAACATTTTCCGTAAACCGGCTGCTGAAATCGAATGGTTTAGCAAGTTCTTCCCAATCCTCCCTGGCTTCTTTATACTCCAGATCAGATTCATCAATTGTTACCTTGTCGTTCATGGTGATGCATTGTTCAGTTTGCATCTCGCATGGTGAGCTAAGTATGCAAACAGTTGGAGATAATCAACTTTTATAATGATCAAGCGGGGTTTTGATTTTCGTTATTTTCGATCTTCTGCGATAAGGCAGAATCACCGATTCTAAAAATTGAGGAAAGTATAAATCACTTTGCCTATTCATACAACTTGTCATTACGGTTTATACCTATGAAAATAAATATCGCAAGCGATAGATAAATGGGAACTAAACGAATCGACAGGGGAGTGGTATACGGTATTTCAGGACTACCCTGGCTGAATGAGGCATTGGTTTCCGCAAAGTCACTTAAGCAGGTAATGCCTGAACTTCCCATCGAACTTCACATAGACAGGAATACCCTTGAGCAACTGGGCGGACAGCAATCCCTGGCACCATTTTTTGATTTCATCACTGTTCATCCAGCTCCGGCTCACTGGCGAACACTCAAATTTGCAGCCCTTGGATCAAAGCGCTTTTCCAGGACATTGTTTCTGGACAGCGATACTTACCTTACCGATGGAATAGGCGATCTGTTTGACATCACGGATCAGTTTGATATCGGTATCTTTCCTGCTCCCCAGAGAATACATGATCAGGCTTTGAAAAGTCGTTTTTTTGAACTCTTCCCAACGGTTCCACTGCTTTTCCCCGAGCACAATACCGGAGTTATCTCCTTTGCCCACAATCAGAAAACCATTGAGTTCTTAAAGCAATGGGAGCTGTTTTATGAAGAAGGGCTGAAAAAGGTGGGTTATACCATGGATCAGGCATCTGCACGAGTTGCCCTCTATCACTCCGATCTGAGGATATTCAGCTTACCTCCCGAGGTTAATTTCAGGGCCATGGTTCCCAATATCGTCAAAGGTAAGGTCAGAATTATACACGCCCACGGTGATCTGGAAGCCATTGCAGGTGAAATCAACAATAAGGAAGGCATGCGGATTATAGTGCCGAATCGAAACCTGCTGTCCGGTTTTTTACCCAAAGGGCTTGAGCGCGTGGAAACCTTTACCAACGAACAGGTCGATCGACAACGTGATCAGATCCGCGCCACCATTGAAAAACTAATGAATCAACAATAATAAGGTGAGATTGGACAATCACTACCACAATATTGCCGTTTTCCCCATGTTCGAATCCGGACAACTATTTTATTCATCGGTATTTATGACTCAATCCCACTGCTTTTCTTTTATGAGAATCCCCTGAGTTTGTATCAGTAGAATCTTCATAGAAGGGAAGCAAAAGAATATTCTTGACATTCTATAGAATATAGAATATAGAATATAACATTAATGATAGTCCTCAATGTTATGTTGAATGTAGCGTCTAACACAGTCTCGGAGGAGAATAGCGATGAAAAAAGCCATTTGTTTCAAGTTTTCATGGTTGGTACTGCTTGCAAGCTTGTTAGTTTCATTCCCCGCATTTGCCCAAAAAGGGGTTGGCGCAGCAGGGAATCCAGTTGAAATCCATATGATCGCGAATGAAGCATTTGCCAATCAGTGGCAGCAAAATATGGTACCGGAATTTCAGAAAATTTATCCTTATATCAATGTTGTTATCGACGGAGTACCTTATGCAGAATTACTCGCCAAAAGCCTACTGGACGCAACGGGTCCGGAGCCCTTATATGACATAATTATCGCCGATGATCCCTGGACTCCACAAATGGCTGAAGCCGGTGTTCTTCTCGATCTCAAGGGTACCGAGGTATCCGCCTGGACTTCGAAGGACTATGATTGGGACGACTTTTACCAAGCTCCCCTTGCAGCTTCTGAATGGAAAGGTGTACAGTATGGCGTTCCACTCAGATCAAACTTGCTTTTAATGTTTACAAACAAGACGCTTTACAAAAAAGCAAAACTTCCGGCACCGACTCCTGCATTGACTTGGGAAGAGTATTTTAAACAGGCACCGGAACTGGTAATGGATCGTAACGGTGATGGAAAAAACGATGCTTGGGCAATTTCAACGTATTTCAAAAGAGATTCGTTAACGCCAACTATCTGGCAAACCATAATGAACTCATATGGCGGCTCACTTCTGGATAAGAACGGGAAAGCTGCATTCAACAGCGATGTTGGCGTGAAAGCGCTGGAAATGCATATTAAATTGCTGGATTTTGCTCCTCCGGGAGCCGTGAGCCACGGCTTCAATGAGTCAATGACGGCTTATCGTCAGGGTCAGACAGCGACAATGTTCATGTGGGGAAGTGTTTTCAAGGGAACAGCTGTTGATCCAACCAAAACAACTTTGACTCCAAGCCAGGTAGGTATTCAGGTAATGCCAATCGGAAGCTGTTGCAGTGGTGCGCACAGAGGAATCTGGAGTGGGGTCATTAATAAAAAAAGCGAGCATAAACAAGCTGCCTGGGCCCTCTTGCAGTGGCTAAGTACATGATGGCATAAATACGATGACGTATTAAAGGTTGCATTTTGTTTTTTTATCCGGCATGATCCTTCTTAACCAAGGGAGGTTATCATGCCG
>JANQGX010000082.1 GCA_028282885.1 SAR324 cluster bacterium | reverse complement strand
CTAACGACCGATGTTGAGCGGGCCGCCGGTCGGCATTTGAGCCGACTGGCGGTATGTATCACATAGCTCGAACGACATTGATAGGCAGACCCTTGCAGGATCTATCGGTCTAGAGTCATTATTAGACCCGCTCAACATCGGTCGATAAGCAGGCCCGTTCAGGGTCTGCTTATCAGTTAAATAGACAGAATTGTTAACTATTGTGTTAGATAGAATCTGTATAGTCCGTTATTTAATGATTCTGTCTATTGCGTTATTTGTGATTTTCCTGCAACCTCGGGTTTGTATTAATCGATCGGGAAATCGTGTGAAGGATACATTTCTAGATAGATATTTGTCAAAACCTGTGCATATTCCATCGTTAATTCACGATGAAAGAATCGAGTGTGAATTAAAAGGGCTGTGGAGCGAAAATGGCGGGAATGACAAAAAGAACTGGTAGCTGGGTATTTTTAAATCAGGAACGAGACACAGCGAGACATAGCGTGGTCAACGATCGATGGGCGATGGCTGCATTATGGAATGTATGGCTTGATGTCGACCAGCGGAGTGCCGTTGAGTACATCGATTCCGCAGACAATGAAGCTATTGTTCGTTTACTCAAACGGCCTGGCACCGATACTCTTTTCAATTTGATTGCTAATAACGAGAAATTCAAACAGTCGTAAGCGCATATTTAACCCCATCTTCCAGGAGGGTCAAAAATCTGTCATAACATGCTCAGTGCCGAAAGATTCGTCGGCGGGATTAAGATTAACACGAGCAAGGAGCATGTCTATGAGTAATGATAAGATCAAACCTGTTGAAAAAACAACCCGACAATCCAAGAGAGCCTGTTGGCGTCATCATCTTGATGCCTGGCAGGAATCCGGTCTGACCCAGGTTGAATACTGCCTGCAAAACCAACTGAACAAGCATACCTTCACCTATTGGAAAGCGAAGCTTAGAAAGCAGTCGTCCCTGCCGCCATTGCTACCTGTATCGGTACGACCGGATAGCAGGCAGAATCCCTACTTTCTGCATAGCGGCATTTAATCGACCAATCTGACTTTCTTGCTGTTTACAAACTTTGTTTTATCCGGTTAGGCTTTGCTGAACCTTCGAGCCAGGAAGTCTGTTCAAATTTTACTGACACTACCGTCCTGTTTGTCACACATCCAGCGAATGATTTGTATGAACTCAGATACCGCAAGCCTGATAGCACGCATGGAGAGCTATCAGCGTGAATGGAAGGTCTATAACAAGCGTAGAAAAGCTTTCTTCAGACGATATTTTCAATTCTATCATCGCCTGGAGGTTATCGGCAGGGAAAACGTACCTGACGGAGCATCCCTTATAGCGGCAAATCACGGCGGTGGATTCGATCTCGACAATGTTGCCCTGAACGATTGTTGCCTGCCGGATCGCCAGATTCAAACGTTGATCGTTGAAGAGTGGCATTATCTGAACAACTGGTGGGGCAGGTATTATATCGGAAGCGGTATTCCCATTCCCACTCGCGGGGGAGTAAACTACGAATTGATCGATCAGTATCTGCTGGACAACGGATATTTCTATCCCGCAACGGTTGCCATCTACCCGGAAGGGCATTCAGGGCTTTTTAAAAATCGCCGACAGATCGATATGTTCTATCCCGGCATCGTTCGATTAGCATTGCGATATAAAGTCCCTATTGTACCCGCAGGTATGGTCGGTTTTCGCGAAGCCTGTCCGATTTTTACCGAAAAACCCGTGGACCGTGGCCCCAACACCCCGGTGATCATGTTACCCCCATTGCCATTGAAACTGAAGATCGAATTTGGTGCTCCGTTCGAACTGAGTGAATATTACAATCAGGATTTATCCAAAGATGAGGAGTTTTGGGTAGCAAATCATGTTGTCCGGCCCCGAATCGTTGATGTTCTGACAAAACACTGGAAAGTGGAATTGGCAGATGTCGCAGTCCCTGTTAAGGAACCCCCTGCGAATTGAGGTCGAGACGATATTTCGGGTCAGATCGAGAGATTATTCTCTTTCATCAATTTTCGAAACTGTGTAATATCTCCATCGGATTCCTTGTAGAGGTTACTGATCGCAGAATAGCCATGCTTTTTCATGAGTTCGGTGAGCAGGGGAATCGTCGCTTCGATATTCTTCTTGTTTTTGCTTGTGTTAACCTGGAACCCGGCCAGACATTTGGTGCCGAAAGTATTTAAAGCATTGATCTGAAGTTCAATAGCATCAATAAGGGAAAACACGAAGAGGCTTTCCCAGATGTTCAGATCCAGTTCACCGTGCTCAACAGCTCTTTCACAGGCGGCATTAAGTCCAATGGTCTGAAAACAAAGCTGGATGGCAAATTCGGGGATTACGGGGTTCACCTTGCCCGGCATAATGGATGAACCGGCCTGCATCGATGGAAGATGTATCTCATTTATTCCTGTTTCCGGTCCTGAACTCATCAGACGAAAATCCTTGCATATTTTGATAAATCCCCTGGCCAACATAGCCAATTCAGATGATACCCTGGCCATATCATCGCAGTTTTGAGCAGCGTCAAAAAGATCCGGGGCCTGTTGATATCGGCTATCTCCCAGCACCTGCCTCAAGGCGGGAACAATCTGCTGAAGAAAGCCCGGTGGAACATCCTCCTTTCTGCCGATGATGGTGCCGCCAAGATTGATAAGGTAAAGGTTACCCACGCACTTCTCCAACTGCTCCGAAGAGCGACGGAAAAAAGACTCATATCCGTTAAGCAGATCTCCATATGTGCTTGTTACAGCATCCTGCAGACAGGTTCGCGCTATTCTTTTTTGAAAACCAAGCTGGTTTTTCTTGATTTGGAGAAGATCAATCAACTGCTGCAGCTCTTTTTCCAAACGAGCCCATTTGAGGATAATCGCTATATGGCAGGCAGTGGGGTAGACGTCATTGGTAGATTGGTTGAGGTTGACCTGGTTGTTGGGGTGAAGTAATCGATACTGTCCCCATTGACCACCGAGGATGCTTTCTCCCAGGTTTGCAAGGATTTCATTGGCATTCATATTTGCCGATGTTCCGCCACCACCGTGGAAGCGATGAATGGGAAACCATTGTCGAGGGAAACTTGAAAGAATAGTGTCAGCCGCATCGATGATGGCGTTTGCGTGTTGCTTATCAAGTTGTTCGATATTCCCGTTAACCTTTGCTGCCGCCTTTTTCACGTACATTAATCCCTGAATCAGGGTCGGATAATCCCCTATACTTTTTTCACCTGCCAGGGGAAAATTCTCTTTTGCCCTGGCTGTATGGATTCCATATGGCATATTTGCGGGAACATTATATTTGCCAATCAGGTCAACCTCTGTGCGATATTCAAGATTCTCCATTCTCATCCTTCATCATGGGCAGGGTTATGGTGACGGTAGTCCCTTTTCCGGGTGCTGAGTCGAACGTCATTGTGCCCTCGTGCTCTTCGATGATTCCGGAGCAGATGAACAGTCCCAGCCCGGTCCCGCCGTTTTTTCGTTTGGTGGTGAAGAACGGTTCCTCGATCCTGTTCAAATGTTCCTTTTTGATGCCGGTGCCGTTATCCTTGATACTGATGACGACATTGTCATTTTCCGTATCGTTGAGGGTTTCGATAATGATATGTTGTTTGGGATTGGTCAAAGCATCGCAGGCGTTCTGCAGCAGGTTAATGAAAACCTGTTCCAGTCGCTGAAAATTTCCCCAGACCGCAAACAGATCCCTTTCAAAGCGCACGTCGAGATTTTCCGTCTTTTTCTTCAGGTCGTTGTCCAGAAGCACCAGTGTAGATTCCAGAACCCTCTTAATGGATACGGCCGTTCTTTTAGCGGCATCTTCGGGGTAGGAATACTCCTTCATGCCGCGTACGATTCTTTTAATCTTCTCACCACCCTCCAGAATTCCCTTGAACAGTTCGGGAATGTGGTTGCGGAGATCGGAAAATGGAATTCCGTTTACATTGAAATCACCGGCTTCTGCATGGTAGCGCTCCAGAATGGGCATGATTCTGTCCCAGGAGTCTTTCAGAATCACGCTGTTGAGCAGGATGAAATTATTAGGATTGTTGATCTCATGAGCAATACCGGCAGCCAGCTCCCCCAGGGATTTCATCTTTTCATTCTGTATGATCATCTCGTTGGTCAACTTTCGTTCCAGAAACTCGTTGTTGAGACGAATTCCCAGCATGTTGATGGAGTTGACCACGGTATCAAGCTCATCCATATTTTTGGGTTTTCGCTTCCTTCGCTTCAGCTTGAGCCTTTTTTCCAGCTTGTCCAGGTTAAGCCCGTCTGCATAGTCCGCCATGGTTTGAAGATGGCGGGTGATCAGCCATTGAATGATGAGGAGGATACAGAGGGATGCGGGAAAGGTTTTAGTCGCGTTACTGACCAGAATAACCATTGTTTTTTCAAAGAGTCGGTTATACACCCCCTCCAGGCTGGCTGTCACGGTCATGGACCCGAATCGGACCAGTTGGTTGAACTCATTAGTGATTTCCAATGGATATTTTCTGATGATATCCTTGGGCGCTTTCGGGTTGCCAACTTCCAGGCTGAAATTGTCCGGGTCGGATTGATCAACTACGTGGACATACTCAATGTCCTGCAAGCTGACTACTCCCAACAGGAGAATTTTCAATTGGGAGTAGTCGATATGGTAGACACTTGCGGTGATGGCATCCAGGTAGCTCTGCTCCACAAGATCGATATTGGCATCGATAACCTCAATATTATTCTGGTAGTCGAAGTAGAGCTGAAAGGCTGTTATCAACAGGGTAAAAAAGGAGCTGCAGATCAAAATGGCAACCAAAAGTCGATAAGACAGTCGATATCTCAATCTTCGTGAAAAAAATTGCAAAATTTTGAACATATTTCTACTTCCAGACTTTAGATTTTATTGACGATCTGTTCAATATCAACTCCTCAGACGGCTTCATTCGTAAAGAACGGGTAATTCGGGAAAGTACTTTTCAAAAATCTTTTTGTAGGTCCGGGTGTATATCGCGTTCATCAAGGCCTTATTCAGCAAAGCCTGTAGTTCAAGAGCCCTGGGGGATTTTTTCGAGATCCAGAAATGAAAGATGCTGGGCGACAGTCCCGGCATGGGATAGCTTTTAATACCATCGGGGATCTTCAGGTTGCCTACTGCCGCTGCTCCATAGATCGGCTCCATGCTGGTGATCATAATATCGCACCTGCCGACAGCAATTTTCTTGAGTGCTGCGCCATTGGATTTGGCTCCCTGGTCGATTTTAATATTGTCACCCCATTTAAAGATATCCGTATAATCATAACCGTCAACGCCGCACAAACGAAATTTGGCGACGTCGGATTTTTTCCTGATGCCGGGGCCCTGCGGAAATCGTTTCTCGGAATAGAAAACACCCCGATGTGTGATATACATGGGCAGGCTGGGCCAGAATTTTTCCGCTCTGTGAGGGCCGTAACTGCCGTTCCCGAAAATCTCATATTTGCCGCTGGTGTCGAAATTTTCAACTTCGAGAAGGCATCTTTTCCAGGGAATCAACCTGAGGGAGTATTCCATTCCAGCTTCCTTGAAAATGAAATCAAACAACTCCTTGACAGCCCCTTCCAGAACCTTTTTGTTGATCTCTCCGTTGACACGTTGGTAATACAGGTATGGCGGCCATTCGGCACCATCATCACAGATTCTCACCTCCTGACCGAAAATCGCAGTTCCACTGGAAATGAGAATCAAAAATACAGTCAGATACCTTATCATGAGAAAGCCCCTTTTGGTGAATCTTGTGATTGATTCTCTTATGATATCACTGATAAACCATCTGCTTTGACCAATAAAACCGAATGTATCACAAGCAAAGGATCAGACGCATTGACGGATCACATTGATGGATCGTCCTTTTGCGATCTTGACAGATCTTGTTCTCCTTCAGCTAAAGCCTTGTCAGGGCTTCATCCAAAACCGACAGCAGGAGATCCGCATGATCGGTTTTAAACGGTAGAGGAGGGCGTATTTTCAAAACACAGTCATGCGGGCCTATTTTGCCAATCAAAACACCCTGTTCACGCATCAGGTTAACCACCCGATCTGCCTCTTTGGTTGCAGGTGTTTTTCTGATGCGATCGGTGACCAGTTCCACTCCGAAAAACAGACCGCGATGGCGGACATCGCCGATGATATCATACCTGGCTTTTAATAGCTCCAATCCATTGGCCAGGTAGGGGCCTGTTTCATTGGCATTTTGCAGCAGTTCCTCTTTTTCGAAAACGTCAAGAACCGCTTTTCCCACAGCACAAGATACCGGATTGCCGCCAAAGGTGTTAAAATACATGGCATGTTGGCCGAACTCGGTGGCCAATTCACCTCTGGCAGCAACACCGGCAAGGGGGTAACCGTTGCCCATTGGTTTGCCCATGGTAACAATGTCCGGTACAACCTGGGCTCGCTGATGACTCCACATGGTTCCGGTACGACCGAACCCTCCCTGAACCTCATCTGCAATATAAAGTCCGCCGGCCTCCCTGACATGACTTACCGCCTGTTCGATAAAGTTGCCGGGGACATCCAGCAGTCCTTCAATGGCAAATTCGGGACAGATGATAAGGGCTGCCGGCTTGATACCAAGAGTGTGAAATTGATCGATAACCTTTTTGACCTCATCAGCGTAGGCATCTGCCAATGCCTCACCTGTAAGTCCCCGGAGTGGCCGGTAGGAATCCGGGGAGGGAATAATCCCGACCCGTTTCGTTTTTCCGGTTGCGGGCATGAAGGCTGTACTGATTTCCGCAATGGCGGTTGTGTTTCCGTGGTAGGCAAAATCGGTTACAATGATCCCGTCTCCCCCGGTGCAATGACGTGCCATGCGCAGTGCGAGTTCGTTTGCTTCACTGCCAGTACAGGTGAGCATTGCCATGGAGAGAGAATCGTCGAAGGTGTTCAACAAGCGCTCTGAATATTCCACTATATTCTCATGGAGGTAACGCGTGTGTGTATTCAGGGTTCCGGCCTGTTTTGTCATCGCCTCCACGACATAGGGATGGCAATGGCCAACGACCGGTACGTTGTTATAGGCATCCAGATAGCGCTTTCCTTCAGCATCCCATAACCAGACACCTTTGCCGCGCACAAGATGAAGCGGCTGATGATAGAAAAGAGGGAAATTCCTGCCCAGGAGTTTGTGGCGATGTTGCAATATCTCTTCAGAATTCATGTTTTCCCGGCTCCGTAATGTTGTAAAATGTGCAGGATTTTGCGAATAGGGTTCGTGCGGATTGTCACCGGAAATCAACGCAACATAATGCTGAAATTGGCGATGGACTCGTTAAATGCCGGAGTGATGCACGGGTCGGAACCAACCATCAGAACATGTCCATCCTGTGGACTTCTTATCTCAAGGCCTGTTTTAAGGCCAATTGCAATGATATCCCCCTTGCTGATGGGTTTGAAATTATCCAGCCGGTCTTTTGCCAGGTTCTGGTCATTCAATTTCTCAAGGGCCAGCCGGGCTTTCTCGGACCAGCCGGTAATGGCGTTCAAAGACGGACGATCCCTGATCAGAACCAGGGTGTCTTTTTCCGCTTCCTTAAACGCCTTACTATCCATATAGCGAAAATCCAAAGGTCTGACGTGGGGGTGATAAAGAGCGCCGGTTTCAACATAATGAGCATGCGTGACATGCTGCAGGGATTCCGAATCGGTCGCAGGTTCTTCCAAATCCAGGTTTGCGACGTTATTCAGCCAAATCCGGGCATATTGATAGGCTCTCTCAAAGGAGTCGGGATCAAATCCTGTTCCGGATTCGATAAGGATGGGTTGAGCATCGGAATCATACTCCCCGAAGGAACGGATAGATTCCATGCCATTATACGGTCCCGGTTTCCAGATGATGAAGTCCCTGATCGGCAAATTGTTTGTAACACCGGTAGCTTTCAGCCGGTCAACACTCTGTTGTGGCGTATCACCCTCTTCCATGAACAGCGTAACAATGGGCGGGGCTTCAGTAGAAGTGTTGTGGAGATCAAGGACCCTGCCCCGCGAAGGAGCAATGACATGTTTGATGATATCGTGAGCTCGCTGTTCGTCGTTACCGGCGAGCTCTTTTTTGGTCAGTATATCCCAGGAAATTCGGTTGAAGTTGTACAGATCCTTGGTCCTTCGAAAATCGGACCAGGCTGTGGGAGACATCCGGTCGGTACTGAGGACGGCATCAATGAACTCCCTGGTGCGCTCCGGATGACCGATAGCGGTCAGTACGGTCATGTTTTTCGGTCGTGACCCTGCCAGCCAATCCCGGTGAAACCTTAACAGTGCGTATAATCCGGACAGTTCATTCATGTGGATACCACCCAGGATAGTGACACTGTTTTTGATATTCTCATCTCCATAACGAAGGGCACCGGGGATGATCCTGTTGCGGTTATCCCTGACTGCGGATATTCCCGGGAATCGGTCTTCAAGTCCCATGGGGTCTTCCAGTAGGTCGAGGTAGTCCCTGACTTCCGCAAATCTTTTTTTCAGTTTGGCGGAGATTGAAATCATATTAATTCCTCACAATTATCTCTTCTTCAAACCTGACATTAGAACCATTTTCATATACCCGAATCAGGTGAATTCTCATTTCCGGGGTTCCCCAGTTTTCGTAATAGAGAAAAAGATTTGTATCGTTCGGGTGATTGCAGGACGAGAGACTGCCACACATATAGTGGGTAAAGGTATGATCCCGGTAAAGATCCGTGGATCTTCGCAACTCCAGTTCGTGAGTGTGACCACAGAATACATGTTTGATTTTATGCCTGTTTATGAAATCAATCAGACGGAGGGAGTTGTTGAGAGGGTCCTCATCGATTCCCAAAATCGAATAGTGGGTCAGGACCATGCATTCATCGTAAGACAGCTCATCAATTTTAAGAGAAATGGCAGCCAGGACCTGCTCTTCGATATACCCGTTGTCGTTATACAATTCGTTGGAATCAACCCCAATCATCAACAGCCTGGTTCCATCGATCTCCACGGTTTGCAGGAAATTAACATCAGTATAAGGATCGGCAACCTTGGTTATCGTTTCGTCCAGAAATATCTTTTCTTTGGAGCACAACTCCGGATTCAGCGGCTGAATGATCTCTGCATCGTTAATGTATTTCCTGAACAGGAGATGAGATCTCATCGTTCTCTTGTCGTGATTGCCTATTATGGAAACGACATGTTTGCATTTGATCGCATTTAAAAACCGGGCTGCTTCCTGAAATTCGTCTTCCACACCATCAGTTGTACTGTCACCCGTATTGATGACGAGATCCGCCGAGAAGGAATTGAGTTTCTCCAGCAAGGCGTCGTCGTTCCCCTTCCAGTGACGCGGGCCAAAATGCAGATCTGAAATATGAAGTATGTTCACGTGATTGCTCCCTGAATTTAATAATCTTTTGATCCTTTTAGATTCAAGTCCTGCGCAAAATGACAGGCGACAAACCAGTCTTTTGCCAACTCCTTGAATTCCGGTTGTCGATTGGTGCAGATATCCTTATCCGCGTAACTGCAACGGGGATGGAAAGGACAACCTGAAGGGGGATCAGCCGGATTGGGCTGTTCTCCTTTCAGAAAAACAGGCTGCATCGGTTGATCCGGATCCAGATCCGGAATAGCCGACATCAGCGCCTCTGTGTAGGGATGTTTGGGGGTATAGTAAATCTTTTCGGTCGATGCCAACTCAACAATGCGTCCAAGGTACATGACGGCAACCCGGTCGCAGGCATAAGCAACGGCACTCAGGTCATGTGCGATAAAGAGATAAGTCAGCTTCAGTTCTTGTTGAAGGTCTTTCAACAGATTCAGAATCTGGGCCTGAATGGAGACATCGAGCGAAGAGACAGGCTCATCGGCTACAATGAACTCAGGATGCATGACAAGTGCCCTGGCGATGGCGATTCTCTGCCTCTGACCGCCACTGAAGGCATGGGGATAACGACTCAACTGCTGGGTATCCAGACGGCAGAGTTCGGCGATTGACCTGACTTTGTTTTCCAACGCTTTGCCACTGGCCAGTTTATTGGCTAACAATGATTCCCCAATGATCTCTTTAACGGTCATCCGAGGGTTTAGGGATGCGTAGGGATCCTGAAAGACCATCTGCATGTGCCGCCATTGTTGTCGTAGTTCATTCTGAGGCAAGTCGGTGATATTGACCGGAACACCTTCAAACTCTCCGGAGACTTGACCATCGGTAGGCTCGACCAATCGTATTATCGCCCGACCCAGGGTTGTTTTTCCGGATCCGCTCTCGCCGACCAGACCAAAGGTTTCTCCCTTGCTGATTTTAAATGAGACCCCGTCAACCGCCCTTAACCATGACTTCGGTTTTCCGAACATACGACGTTTGCCAAGGGGAAAGTGGACTTTTAAATCGTTAACTTCAATTACCGTTTTCATGATACATAGTCCTCTGTCGGTTTTTGGCTGTTCCAGAAACAGGATACAAAGTGGGTTTCGGAGAGCTGACGTTGAGGCGGAATCTGCCGGTCACACTGGCCGGTCATGCTCTTCTCGCAGCGAGGTGAAAAAGCACAACCATCCGGTCTTTCAAACAATGAGGGGACAGACCCCTTAATCGGTTCCAGTCTCTTTTGTGCTTCCAGGTCGCCCAGCCTGGGGACAGCTCTCAAGAGGTTTATGGTATAAGGATGTTGGGGATTCTTCATGATTTCAGTGACAGAACCCCTTTCGATAATCCTTCCCATGTACATGATGGCAACATCGTGGGCCATCTGTGCGACGACACCAAGATTATGGGTGATGAAAAGGATGGCTGTTCCGTACTCACTTTGCATCTCTTTCATGACGTTCAGGATCTGCGCCTGAATGGTTACATCAAGCGCTGTGGTTGGCTCATCGGCAATTAAGAGGGCGGGATCGCAGGAAAGCGCCCTGGCTATCATGGCGCGTTGCCGCATACCACCGGAAAATGTGTGCGGATAACGATCAACGGCTTTTTCAGGATTACCAATCCCGACTTTTTTCAGGAGACCAACCACAATGGACCGGGCATCGTTTGTCGAGCTGTTTTTATGAAGCCGGATGACCTCTTCGATCTGGTTACCAATGGTGTGCAACGGAGAAAACGAACTCATCGGTTCCTGAAAGATCATGGCAATTTCGTTTCCACGGATATTGCGAATCTCTCTGCCCTTGGGAGACAGACTGGCAATATCTATGGGGGTTCCGCTGTTTTGTGCATCAAACAGGATTTCTCCGTTAACGATAACCAACTCCTTGGGCAGCAACCTGAGCAGGGCTGATGCGGTAACACTTTTGCCACAACCGCTTTCGCCCACCAAGGCCATAACTCTGCCGGGATGAATATCCAGGTTGACATCTTCCGTGACGGATACATAGTTGTCATCGATTTTTAATGAGACGGACAGCTCTTTCAGGGAGAGGATCGGTTTCACATTCATATGTTATCTCCTATTTCGCAAACGGATCCGCGGCGTCCCGAAGTCCGTCTCCCAGAAAGTTGAATGCCAGGACAGCAGCGACCACAAACAGACTTGGCAGCAGCAACCAGGGCATGTGAACAATAGAGCGCACATTTTGAGCAGAGAAGAGAAGGACGCCCCAACTGATGATGGGTTCCCTGAGTCCCAACCCGAGAAAACTCAGCGAAGTTTCTGCCAGAATAATATAGGGAAAGGAGATCGTCAGATCCACTATCAGATAGCTGAGAAAGGAAGGCAGCATGTGACGTGATATGATTCGGGATCCACTACATCCCGATAATCGGGCCGCCAGAATGAATTCCTCGGTTCGCAGGGACAGCAATCGACTGCGCACCCTTCGTGCCAGGTTGGTCCAGCCGATACAGGCCAGGATGACAGTGACTGCGATATAAACCTTAAGTGCCGACCATTCGCGTGGCAGGGCGGCTGCTAGAGCCAGCCATAATGGGAGGGTGGGAATCGAACGAATAAATTCGATCAATCTCATGATAAACTCGTCAACCGTTCCTCCCATGTATCCGGCAATACCACCCATGATCAGACCCAGGACAAAAGCGAAGAACACCCCGATGGCACCTACCGAGAGCGATGTGCGGGTTGCGTAGAGTATGCGGGAAAAAACATCCCGTCCCAGTTGATCGGTTCCGAACAGATGCACGAAACCCTCTTCCGTCCCAAACAAGCGGATTCTGGCTTCGAATAGTCCCCACAACTTGTATGGCTCGCCTTCAACAAAGAACTGAATCGGCCATTGCCTGGATGTATCCACCTCCGCTTTGAGACGGAATGTCACGGGATCACGCTTGTTGACGCGAGCGTAGACAAAAGGCCTGAGATGAAAATTAAAATCCTCATCAAAGAAATGAATCCCCATCAGCGAGCCCTGGGTGTATTTGGTGTTCCTTGAGTGCGGACCATAGGGAGACAGGAACTCGCAGAAAAGGGTGATGAGCAGGAACATGCCAAGGAGAATACCGCCGATCAAAGCCATACGATGACGACGAAAACGCCACCAGACAAGTTGCCAGTAGCTGGCCAGATCCATTCGTCTGATTTCGTTCTTTTTCTTTTTGAAAATCATATCAGCTAACTCCTCCGATCCTGATCCGTGGATCCATAATCATTAGCAAGATGTCGGAGAGAAAAGTCCCGATAACAACCAGCGCACAATAAATCAGAATCATGGTTCCCGCCAGGTACATGTCCTGGTTTAGCAGGGAGTTGATAAAAAGTGGGCCGGTGTCGGGAAGGGACAAAACAAGTCCGACAATAGGAGCACCGGAAATGATATGGGAGAGTTCCCAGCCCAGTGTGGCAATGATAGGATTCAGGGCCATGCGCACAGGGTATTTCATCAACAGCCGAAATTCGGACAGACCGCTGGCCCTTGCGGCTATGACATACATCTTGTTGAGTTCGTCCAGCAGAACCGCCCTCATGGTCCGTAGCTGAAATGCGGTGCCGGCTGTACCAAGAACAATCACCGGTATCCAGATATGCGCCAGCATGTCCAGACCTTTGGCCACACTCCAGGGGGCATCCTCGAATTCCGGAGAGAACAGTCCGCCGACGCTGGCTCCAAACCAGAGATGTCCCAAATACATGAGAATCAGGGCAAAGACAAATTGAGGGAGGGCCAGGCCCACATACCCCAGAATTGTAATCGCGTGATCTCCCAGGGAGTATTGGCGAACGGCGGAAAAGATCCCCATGGGTACGGCGATCATGTAGGTGAAGATGAGTGTGGTGAAAGCGAGTATGAAGGTTAGAGGCAGACGTTCAGCCAAAACATCGCTGACCGGTCTGCGATACTCCCAGGAAAAGCCAAAATCCCCCCTGACCAGATTCCCGACCCATTTAAAGTAGCGAACATATACGGGCCGATCCAGTCCGAGACGGCTTCGCATTTCCGATATCTCCTCCTGGGTGATAATGTCGCCTCCCTGGGTTTTTTTGCTAACGTAGGAGTCGACAAAATCACCTGGAGGAAGTTCAATGAGAAAAAAGGCCACGACCGAAATCAAGGTTAAGGTTACAATCGACGCCGCTATTCTCCGTAGCAATAAGTGTAACATACTTGTATCCTCCTTACTGAAACCTGAAGATAGCGTTTCATGACCGTGGATTTGATTTGCCGTACCGTGACCTCGTCAATCTCATCCCTGGCTGATTACCATGAAACTATGTAATAAATGAAACCGGTCCGGAGGGTTTCATTTTTTAAAATACCACTGGTCAGCCCGGAACGGGTAGGCGTAACCGTAGTAAGTGTTATCAATGGTAAAGGCAGGCACATTCCCAAGCCTGTTCGAAACCGCATTGGGAAGTGGAACTTTGCCAAGGGTGCCGATGATGACCAGGTTTTCCAGATTGAGTTTCACCATTTCACGACCCAGTTCCAAGTATCTCTTGCTTCCCGGTGCCACGGTCTTCCATTCGGCGGCAATATCACGCAGTCGCTGGGCCCAGGCCGGTGGCTTTTCACCACTTTTACCGTTGCTTTTCCAGTATTCAAGCCATGGAGCGCCCACCTGGGGAACCAGGGTGGAATAGGGAGGCGTAAAATAAACCGGGTTACTGATCATACTGACTTCGTAGGGAACAAACCATTCCATATTGATGTCGTTGAAATTGGCAGCCGATTTTTCCCTGAGCAGGGCAGAGGTGATCTCCTTGGTGAGAACCTTGATGCCCACCTTTTTCCAATAATCTGCAATCAGGGTCGGAAATTCGGGTGACATGGCATACTGCAGGGTGTATTCCCAAAGAATAGTAATGGTTTTTCCGTCGGAACGGAGTCTGAAACCGTCTTTACCTTTTTTCAGCCCCATCTCGTCCAGAAGCTGATTGGCCTTTTTCAGGTCAAATTGGATCATGTAGTTCCTGTCCGCATCGGTTACAAATGGAACGTTTTCAGGAAGGGCCTGTTGGGGTTTGGCGATTCCAAGAAAGAGGACCTCATTCAATTCATCCCGATTGATGGCAAGCGACATGGCCTGTCTAAAACGAACGTCGCTGAAAATCCGTCGCAGTTCTTTATCCCTGTGGGTCTGGTTGAAGATGACAACCGGTCCGGCCATTCCCGGGGGAAGATGCATGGTATACCCACCTTTCTTTTCGTTTTCCTTCAGAACCGGGAAGTCATTCAGACCCATGTTCTGGGATTTTTGATCGATATTGCCGTTCATAATCTCGATCGGCCATAACTCCTTATCGAGAAATCTTTCATGATGGTAATTGATATAGGGCAACTGGTTTCCTGCTGTGTCAACCTTGAAATAGTAAGGATTTGCCACGAAGGTCCGTCTTTGTGAATTCGGTTCGGTGTCCATGATATGGCTTTCCAGGGTTGGCACTTTCAGACCGTAAGCAGTTGCGGTAACAGCATCCTTCCACTTGTTGAAGAAGACACCGAAGTACTCCTGCCAGGTTTTGAAGCCGGCTGCCTGGGCTTGTTCATTAGCCTTCGGGTTGTACTTGATGTGATAGTTTTTCAGGAAGTGCCTGACTGCGTAGGGAGAGTAGTAGGATCCACTGGCACCGAGCATATGCAGAAATCCGGGATAAGGCTTGGCAAACATCAGCTTGAAGGTCTGGGCGTCGATTTTCTTGATATCAACAGCCTCTCCCCCGATTTGCCATCGGCTGGGAACGGTCTTATGCAGATCTTTGTTTTTGATAATGTCATTAATATAGAAAACGACATCATCCGATGTGAACGGTTTACCGTCCGACCATTTGTGTCCCTTGCGCAGATGGAAGGTGATCTCGGTGTAGTCTTTGTTCCATTTCCAGGCTTTTGCCACGTTGGGGACAATGGTTCTCATGTCATCGCTGATGCGGACAAAGCTGACCTGCCGCCAGGACATCCCTTCCGAGGTGCTGGATTCAAGGGCCAATGCCACTCCCCTGAGTTTTCCGCCATATCGGCCTATCTCATCGTAGGGCATAACAACCAGGGCGTCTTGCGGCACTCTTTGCTCAACCGCTGGCAGTTTCCCCGCTTTAACCCGCTTGGTAAAAAGCGGATTTTCGCTCAGCTTCAGTTTTTTCCCAAGCTGCTTCTCATAGTCTTTCAAGTCGAGCTGTTGGGGGAATTGGGTCTTAATTCCGCCTGGATTGTCTACAGTAGCGTAGCCACCGGCCAGGGCGACGGAAGTAAGCACCAGGAAAACAATGGAAGTCAACAACAATTGATTGCCAAATAACCTGAATAAACAGCGGTACATCCTTTTCATAAAACCTCCTGAGTTTTGTCTTAAGAAACCTCTGTTACCGAAAATGCTCATGAATGAGAGTCTGCGGCTTTGAGCGACCGCTTCCCTGTTCAGATACCCGGAGCACTGCGAAATAAAAATCTTATCTTGCAGCAGCAAGGGTACTAATCGATGCTTGGAAGGTAGTACCCCCGTCGGCTCTAAGCCGAGTTGCTGCCGCTGAATAAGCAAAACGGTACTCTCTTCTGAAATAATCGTGCCTCAACGATAATATGGTCGAAGAGGGCTTCCCTGATGGGATGATGAGCTGAAAAAGCAGTGGTGTGATTGGACGAAAGGGTGGCAACCAAAATTGAAGCAAGTTTAAGCGAAAATTTATTTAAACCTACTGGTGGTAAGGTTTGACACAGGATTCAACTTTACTTTCTATCAGGACAAAAGTTGCAGGGGTTTTTCATTGTTTCAATGATCATTAATCTGCCCGCCGGATTTCATTCTCTGGAGCCGTTTGCTCAACGCTTGGCGGGAAATTCCAAGAATCTCCGCAGCTATGCTTTGGTTGTTTTGAGACCTTCTCATCGCTTCCATTACCAGCAGTTTTGTTGCCTCCTTAATGCTGGGTAGATCCTTCAGTTCCGATATCCAGCCGGATCTGTCGGAGTCCGATTGACCGCTCGAAACAGGAGATTCCCCGGTTCGTTGACCTTTTAAGGCTCTTTTGAATACGGCGCAGGACATCATTTTCCCCTTGTGCTGGCTCACAGCGTCATAAACCAGGGCTCGGAGTTCACGGATGTTTCCGGGAAAGGTGTAGGTGTTCAACAGTGTCAGCAGTTCCGGAGGATAGCTCGGAGTCTTTTTTCCCAGGTCTTCGGCAGCCTGCTCCAGAAAGTGATCCAGCAAAAGGGGAATGTCTTCGAGTCGTTCTCTTAACGGAGGTATGTGAACGTGGTGAGCCTTAAGCCGATAGAAAAGATCCGGACGAAAATCGCCCGACTCCTTCAGCTCGGACAGGTTACGATGAGTTCCCACCAGTATGTGGGCGTCCGTGGGTTTTGGCATGTCGGAACCGATAGGGTAATATTCCCTCTCCTGCAAAAGGCGCAAAAGTTTTACCTGGGAAGCGGGGCTCAAATCACCTATTTCATCAAGGAACAGGGTCCCGCCGGCAGCTTTTTCGATCAGGCCTTTTCGGACACTGTCGGCTCCGGTAAAAGCTCCCTTGATGTGTCCAAAAAGTGTGTCGTTGACCATATGGTCATCCAGACCCGAAATATTAACGGCAACAAATTTGCCTTCGCTGTCACTTAGATTGTGCAGTGCCCTGGCTATCAGTTCCTTGCCAACCCCGGTATCTCCGGTGATCAGTATGGGTTGATTGCTGCTGCTGATAGCTTCGCAATAGTGAAAAATCGAATGCATCTGCCGACTGTTTGTCAGGATACCGGCAAAGGCCTCCGGGTTTTCCAGCCTGTCGTTGAAGAAGTGCCGCGTCAGATTTTCGTTTTCCCGGCGCAGATTATTCAAATTGCAGGCCGTGCGAATGCTGTTTCCCAATCGTTCCCTGGAAACGGGTTTGAGAAGATAGTCGAACGCGCCTCTGCGCATGCATTCAACAGCCTTGTTCAGTTCATCCACCCCGGTGATGATGAGTACCGGGATATCCGGGTACTCGGTATTGATTTGTTTGAGAATCACCTCCCCCGATATGTGCGGCATGATCAGATCCAGCAGGATGATTTCAATCTTTGTGGCGGACAGGATGGAGGCTACCTCACGACTATCCTGACAACGCATGATGTTGTTGTATCCCAGGGAACGGATGGTCAGTTCAAAACTCTCCAGAGCATTCTTCTCATCGTCGATAACGAGAATCGGATTTGTCGGGTAGCTGTTTTTTTTCATTGGGTTTGCTTTTGAATTCAAAAGATTACATAGAAATCCCAACCGGATTCAGCGAACTGCAACCTGGCAAAGGATTTTTAACAAGCCGATGTCATTTATTATGGATTGGTATTGAATCGTCAAGTCGTTTCAACCCAATGTTATGATGCCAAAAAAAATCGATCAATATTCAACCCTCCATCCGAAAAGGCGCGATTTATGCTGTGGGGCCTTTTGGTCGGCCGCTATGGTTTATTGATTTTTTTAGTTGGTGCAGTGTTTTAAATGAACACGGCATTGTCATTCTGCGCCTGACCTGAGAACGAACAGTCAACCTGTTCAAAACAGACCTTTTTAAACTCGGCATTGACCTGTTATGTCATCCATCATAGCGAAACGGATCAACGAGGTCGGCATATTGAAGATCGATCAGGTGGCCAAATTACAAATTCCGGCAAGTTAACACAATTTCCGGAGACTGGATTCGATGATGCACAAATCGGGACTTGACCGTTACACATTGGCAGGATTAACAGCTATTGCCATGTGGAGCTTTTCGGTATCACTGGTTCGAAGTATTTCAGAGCAAGTGGGATCATTTACTACTATTGCTGCAGTTTTTCTGACCGGCGGGGTTTTGCTGCTAAGCAGGGAGTTTTTGAGCGGACAAAGAACGCTATACAAAATGGGAGTTTCTACCCCCAGACACTTTATTGGCTGCGGATTGTTAATGACAATCTACAGCATATCCCTATACCTCGGTCTCGGTATGGCGCAGGATAGAATCCAGACCCTTGAAATCGGGCTGGTTAACTTTCTATGGCCGACCTTTACCATTCTCTTTTCCCTGGTTTTTTCCCATACCAAAGCACGATGGACATTGGCCCCGTCCACAATTCTGGCTTTAATGGGAATCTTGATGGTTGTGACCCAGGGAAGACGGTTTTCCCCGGACTCTTTTATCCTGAATATTCTGGGAAATCCTCTGGCATACGGATTGGGCTTGACAGCAGCCCTGTCATGGGGGCTCTACTCAAACCTTACTCAAGTCTGGAGTGAAACGGAAGACGAGAACTCCGTTTCATTCTTCATGATTTTCATCGGGGTCATTCTAACCTTGATCAGTTTGTTTAAAGGTGAACCTCGGGTATTTGGAACGAGGGTTGTGATAGAGATTATTATATTGGGGGTATCCACCGCTACATCCTACAGCTTCTGGGATCTTTCCATGAGAAAGGGCAGGGCTAACCTGGTTGCTTCCTGCGCCTACTTCACCCCCTTGCTTTCGGCCGCCGTGGGGTGTCTTTATCTTCAGGTGGTTCCCGGACACCGACTCTGGCTGGGCTGTCTGATGATTATCACCGGCTCTTACTTAAGTTGGCGATCTGTCCGTGATGATTAGCGACCCGACTGCACTATCCGATGGGATTAAACACCATAACATCGTTATATTTTTAAAAAAATAATAACTCTTTACATTTGTGTTTATTTGCTGTATTAAGTTTTTGCAGTTCATGCTTCGACACCATGCTGACCCGACACTGAAGATGAATTTACCGTGGCCTTCTTCGGCATTGGAAACAGAAATGAATGCCGGCAGTTCCCGATTATCTTCAGATTTTCTTTCCGGATTCAAACAGCACAACGGGTCAAGAACATGGGTTGAGTTTTCTTAAATCATTGGTTTTTTACTGAGTCGGATTCATAAACAGCTTTAGGGAGATTCACATGAGAAAATTCAGATTAATGATAGTCATCGGGCTGATTCTCTTTATCAGTTCGATTGGATTAACGGCATGTAAAACAGAGACTTCAGACGATGCTGAAACGGCATCGGCAGTCGAACCTTCCCGGGAAGGTTCGACCAAAACCCTGGCAGATTTAATGTCGATACCGGGTGATGAACTGTCGGAAGCTGATATCGACAGATTGAACCTTTTAACCGGAGGTATGGATCCAAACGATTATGAAGCCAAGTACGGCAGCGGTTCCGTTCTGGGAAGGACCGACAGCAGGCAGGCGGACATAATTGATGATATATCCGGTGCTATCTGGGGAAAATGGACCAAGGTGGATATTCCGGGAGCCATCTGCAGTAACGGCAGCCAGTATAAGATATTTGTGATGGAATCCAAGGGATTCTGGAACTGGTTGATGGGATATACCAAAAACCTGTTAGTGTTCCTGGAGCCGGGTGGTGCCTGCTGGGACTATGAAAGTTGCACCGGCCAGAGCGGAATCAGAGGTGCCGCTAATCCGAACGGAATCCCCGATAACTACATGAATCTCGGTGATTACCTGGATCCGAATACGGAAGGCGGGAGTGTGATGGCGGCCATTTCGCCCCTGGTGCTCTATAACCATCCCACCGGACAGAACATCGAAACGGCACGCTGGAACAAGGTCTTTATTCCCTATTGTACAGGAGATGTCCACAGCGGGTACAAGACAAAGGTATATGAAGACCCGACAGGTGAGAACCCGGCCATCACTTATCATCACCACGGTGCAAAAAATATTGAAAAGGTGATTGATTACCTGAAGGGTGAGTTTTCAGAGCCGAAGAAGATGATGGTGGCAGGGTGTAGTGCGGGAGGTGCAGGATCCCTGACCAATTATCATTTCTTCCGGGAGGAACTGAATCCCCGCGACAGCTACCTGCTCAACGATTCGGGTCCAATCTTCTCCGCAACCGCATCCGAGGGCAACCAGTATCTGTTGCACCAGAAAATCAAGACGGAATGGAATGTCGATTACATGGTCTCGAAATATGAAGCCGCCATGCCCGGTTTTGACTATGATGGGGACCTGGGCAGGATAAATGAGGCGCTGTCCCTTTATCATTCCGATGATATGCTGGCCACAACCCTTTTCAAGCGGGATGCGAACTATTCAATGTACTCTTATGCAAGGTTTTTCGATCTTGATGAAAACATTCCCGAGGAGAAAGAAGAGGTTCTGCAGCTTTGGGCGGAAGATATCGATAGAATGGTGGCGAAGTATGACGGCCTCGACAATTTTTCCTACTTTATTCCCTACTTTCGCAATATGAACGAAAGCCACTGTACGACCATCGTAGAGTGGACCGGTACCGAAATAGAAAATACCGGTATCGATGTGGGTGATTTCATTCGTGACCTGCTCAATGGCGATCCGGTCAGCAGCTATCATGAACCCGACAATCCTTCCGATGCGGATGTGACGGATTTCTGGATGGAACTGGTCAATCTGCTGCTCTAGCGAGTCATTGAAACAGATGGGGATGCGACTGATGAACGCATTCCCGTTTACCGGATTTACGGCTTGCAGCCAGAATCGGGAAAACAGGTTAAGCACATTATCAGTTGGTAACGTGACTGATCAGGTTATCCACGTTGATGATCATGGCGACCGAGCCGTCTCCCATCACTGCTCCGCCCTGGAAAAACCGATTGTCTTGAGGCATGCCTTCGACCTCTTTCAAAACCACCCGTTTAATCCCTTCGATTGCGTCTACATGGATGGCGACCCGCTTCTTTTTCTCTTCAATGACGATCAGCACACCATCATAAAAGGATTGGTCACCCGGATCACCGCTGGCAAATATCGACTCTAGGTGGTGAATATCGACTATGCCTTCTTCCAAAGCCACAAAATGGGTCTGTTCCATTGAACTTTGCACCTGTCCTTCTTCGGGACGGAAACAGTGGATGATATATTCAAGGGGCAGGATATAGTGTTTTTCACCAGCGATGATTTCGAATCCTGTTATAATCTGGGTTCGAATCGATTTAGGCAGTTCAATGGTGAACTCGCAACCCTGGTCGGGTTCGCTGGAGACGGAGATCTTACCTCCAATGGAATCGATACTGCTTTTAACCACATCCATCCCGACGCCGCGGCCGGATACGTCGGTGACCTCCTTGGCGGTGGATACACCCGAGGTAAAGAGAAGATCGATGATTTCTTCATTGGTGGGCTCCCGGTCGGGTTCCAGCAATCCCAGTGAGAACCCCTTTCGGGCAAGAGCATCATAATCCAGTCCTTTGCCGTCATCCCGGATTCTCAGATCGATGGCATCTGATTTCTCCACAACAGACAACTCCACCAGTCCCTTGGGCGATTTACCTTTCGTTTTTCTGGTTTTGGGATCTTCGATCCCATGATCGGCCGCATTACGAACAATATGCACCAAAGGGGCTTCCAGGGTATCGATAATACTTTTATCAATCAGGGTGGTCTCTCCTGTAATCCTTGTTTCCATCTCTTTGGAATCCATGCCGGCAATGTCCCTGATTATGCGTGGAACCTGCTGAAACAACAGTCGGAAGGGAACGCGCCTGATTTCCAGGATACTGTTTTGCAGGTTATTGGAAAGAATATCAAATGCTTCATTGGTTTTCCTGAGATCCAAAGCGATGGTTTCCGGATCGTGGCTGTTATGAACCCTGGTGTGAATGTGTTGATACATTTCGCCCAGTACGACCAGTTCGCCGACATAAGCGAGGAAATTATCCACACTGGCTTCCGTAACCCGCATGGTTTTAGTGCTTTTTGCTCCGGATTCGGGTTTGGACTCCTCTTTTGTCAACTCCTGCTGTGTTGGCGAACCGGATTCACCTGTTTCTGCCTTGGCGGCTATTTTGTCACTCTCGGATTGTACTTCATCCGTAATCGATTCGTCCGGCTCTTCTTCTTTCCAGGGAGCGAGTGATTTCAGTTTTTCGAGAAAGGTTTGGAGGAATTTTCTACCAACAGAGTCCAGGCCGATACTGGCAGCAAACAGCACGTAGTTCTCCTCCGCATCCCTGATCATACGTTCGGCTTCTTCACCTTCCACGTGGTTTTTCAATTCGCGCAGAAGATCTCCCACCTGGTTGGTGGCTTCTTCGTCAAGAGTCTCTTTATCAGGAACGGCTAACAGTTCCTGCAGCATGATAACGGGAATCGGCGTTCCCGCTTCTTTCCGGTCGGCCAGCATCAATGCCTGTTGCCCTTCCGGGATAAGGGCTGCAAGCTGTTTTATCAGATCCAGCCAGGTTTTGATTTTCGCCAGGAGATCAGTGTCATCAAGATAGTCTTCCAGCTTGAAGGAGCGAAGATCCTTGAGTAGCTCAAGCCAGAGCATTTTCTGGTCGATTGCCTCCTCTTCCGCAATGGAGGTGACCCTTTCCAGGAGAGCATCATATTGGGCATCGACAACAACCTCAGCCTTACCATCCTGTACCCTGCTGAACATGGCAACAAGTTCATCAATTCCTGCCAGCAGAACATCAACGATTTTTGATGATGGTTTTAACTGCTCTTTGCGGATCAGATCAAGGACGGTTTCCGTTTCGTGTGAGAGCTCCTTAACCTTCATCATCTCGAAAAAAGCGGCGCTTCCCTTGATGGAATGGATAATCCGGAAAATGTTCAGGATGGTTTCGCCTTGGGATGGGTCGGATTCCAGCTTGACAAATAGCTCGGGAATCTCGCGCAGACCGTCCAGTGAATCATCAATAAATTCCGCCCTTAATTGGGGATCGACAGAATAGCTGACATCTTCCATAGTTTCAATCCTTTGCTGGTTTCATGACCTGTAAATCCCGGAGCTTCTGCTGCCATGATTTCAGTCCTTCGAGAGCACGGGATACGGCGTCATTGAGTTCTGTCAGATCTGCCAGGGGTTTGAAGACAAGGGTTTCGGCTCCATTTCCCATGCAAGCCAGGGCATTGTCCAGGGTGACATAACCGGTAATCATAATTATCCGAACCATGGGATAGTGGAGGCGGATCTCTCTGAGAAGCGTAACCCCGTCCATATTCGGCATCATGATATCACTGATCACGATTTCGATCCGTTTCTTGGAAAGGATTTTCAAGGCTTCAACGCCATCAGCCGCTGTTTCAACTTCAAAACCCCGGAATCTGAAATTGCGGGACAACATATCCCGGATATCGGCTTCGTCATCAACAATCAGCAAACGCGCACTCATGGGCTTTTCTCCTTGGTTTTCTCCTGATAATTCCGATTAGGATATATTTTTTGGGAGCGTAACAATAAACCGTGCTCCCCCGGTTTCGCTGTTTTCAGCCAGGATTTCCCCCGAGTGGTTCTGGATGATACCGTGAATGATCGACAATCCCAGTCCGGTCCCTTTTCCGGGTGCCTTGCTGGTGAAAAAGGGTTCCCATATCTTGTCAATCTGGTTCGGGGGCAGACCTGGACCATTATCTTCCACCTTAATCCTGACCGATGATGATTCCCGCCAGGTTTCTATTTTTAACAATCCCTGTCTCTGTCCTTCAAGAGCATCTGCGGCGTTGATCAGCAGATTGACCATCACCTGCTCTATCTGTTGAGGATCAGCCATGATGGATGGCAGAGAGGGATCCAGCTCCTTTTCCAGGCAGACATGGTATTTCAGGGCATTGGTGCAAAGAGTTAACGCCTGTTCGATGCAATCGTTGATATTGCATAGCTGGGTGCGGAATTCTCCCTGGCGGGCATAGGTTTTTAATCCGTTGACAATTTTGGTGATTCTTTGAACACCGTTGGTAATACCATTGATAATCCCCGGTACTTCATCCCGGATAAAGGGGATTCTGTTGTTCGGATCGTTTGCATCCTTGATCTTATTCTCCAGGGCGTCTTTGATCATTGGCCAGAAATCGTTGAGTATTCTGATGTTACCGGCAATGAAGGTGGTGGGGTTGTTGATCTCATGTGCAATTCCGGCGGATAGCATCCCCAGGGTTGCAATGCGTTCGGCATGCGCCAGTTGTTGGCCCCTCTCCTCTGCCAGTTTTTCCATCTGGGTGGCATAAATGCCTAATTGATGGCTGCTGTTCGCCAGCTTGTCTTCATAATCAAAAACCCTCATCGCGACTTTGAGTCGGCGTTGCAATTGGACCTCGTCGAAAGGCTTGAACAGGTAATCATCAACTCCCTCCATATAGGCGGTGTCGATATCTTCCTGTTGTGTGCGGCTGGTAAGGAGAATGACATAACTATAGGAGTCTTTGTTGTTGGCACGGATGCGTCTGCAGACCTCAACCCCGTCCATTTGCGGCATACTCCAATCCAGAATCACCAACCTCGGGGCATCGGGTTCCTGTAGTTTCTCCCAAGCCTCTTTGCCGTTCGATGTGGGGATTACTTCATGCCCCCACTCTTCAAGTGCGGATTCCAGAAATTTGCGGGCTAGCAATTCATCTTCGGCGATGAGTATCTTCATAAGTGCCGTGTTTCCATATGGTTAAATCTGTCAAAGGAAGGAACTGCCTCACAGGCTATCACAAATATCGGCAAACTGTCTATTTATGTTGTTCGGCATTTATGAGCGAGATTCGGATCGGACTGATCTGAGGGGATCGGATTGACATTCTTTGATTAAAGCAAACTCCTGATTGTATTTCAGGTTTTTACGCTTTTCAACAATCCAAAATAGATCAACCTCCATTCAGGACAGAAGTCAGTCAAGCGGGGTAAGTTTCAATTGAAATCGTGAAAGACGAGAAATGACCACACTACTTCCAAACTGGCTTGGTATCCGGATTTACAAAAAACAAAAGAAGAGGAAATGGAGGCCTTGATCACAATACACACCGCTGATTCCCAAGTGTCGATCTGGAATGCTGCCATATCAGCGGGAACGCATGGATGACTGAAGAGGCCCCGATTCTGCGTCCCCGGCTTAAGCCAACCGATTTAATTCAACCTGTCAGCAGAGGGTATTACTATTGTTTAAGAATAGGCCAGCGACCGACTATTTTTTGGTCTTTGACGGTCAGAAGATCTCCAAATTGCAGAAAAACAAACTCGCTCTGGTTGGGACGCAGGAAAACATGATCATCGACATCAAGATCAATTTTTCCGGAACCGGTGACAAGCTGCTGATTGGTACTGGTGCCATAGAGCCCGCTTTCCTGAAGACCGACGGGAGATTCGTATTTGGCCATCCATTTGCCGCCATAGATAAAAAAGCTCTGTCTGGTATTGGGATCCCACCAGTTCAATACTCCTTTTAAGGATTCGAGAGAGGGAATGGTCATGGAATCTGCTTTTTTCAAGACCGGGGTGGCGATATAGGATGCAGGCAGGAACTCCTGCAAGGTGTCAATATCAAAGTCGACCGGTTTAACCAGGCAGGAGCCGGCTGACATATCGTTGATGACAGTTTCCTTCTTATGCAGGGCAATAGTAGGGCTACCCGCTCCATTCAGGCATAGTTCGGCGATATCTATCTGCGGGTATTGGATTTTCACCAAGTCCAGAAATCCTTGATAGATTTGTTGTGACTCTGCATACGCCTGTTCTGCACTCTTGACGATTTTAGGTAATTTGACAACATGAGGATCGTATCCCATGAATCCGCCGAGTTCCAACCGGTCGGGATTCGCCAGAATGATGTCCAGCAGGGGCGCCAGTTCGTCCGGACTCTGTAAACCGCCACGATGAAGTCCGATATCGATCTCGATACTGACTCTCATCTTGATTTCAAGTTCTCGAGCCAGCTCCCTGTATTGAACCAGCCTCTCCCTGTCATCTATCAGCCATTGCAATTGCCGTGATGGATCGAAACCCGATGAATTGGAAAAAGAGCTGTAAAAGATTTCCGCGCTTTTTATTGGCATCGGTTTGCCCAGCAGAACATCTGACTTGGGAAATTTCTCTGCAATATGGCTCAGGAAGGGTTGATGAAAGACCATCAAGCGGTTGGTTTCAGCCTCTTTCATGATGTGTCCCAACAGCTCGGGACTGGGGAGTGATTTGGCAACTATTCGGTAATGAAGGTCCGGACTGAGCCCCTGTAAGAGATGTTGGATATTCCGGTTCATCCTATCCAGATCCACCACCATGGATGGTTTGTAAGGACCGTTTTCCATCAGTTCATCATTTAGCTCTTTGAAATATGGTGAATAAGATGCACCGCTGTCACTGGGTTTTAATAAAAACGTTGTTACCAATCCGGCGCCAATGGCTCCAATCAGAAACTGCCTTCTGTTCATGATATGTCTCCCCTTTTTGTAATTAATGCTTCCAGCCGATCAACGGATGTGTTTTGATTCGATCGCCTCGTTGAGTGTTGACTTTTATTGAGATAATACAACTGATAATCATGCAAAACTTTGTAGTCGACCGGACCCTCCGGTTTCCCATATGACTTTTTAGCACTATTCCCGGGTAAGGTCTATCTCACGGAACTAAACCAATTTACCGGCAAGAGTTGAACATCCGTAATTTCCGTGAATTGTGGTTATATCGGGAACTACACAACCAATATGTACTGATGTGATGATTCGGGTTTCAGGTGATAAGATGTTAAAGGTTTAACTTCTTATTGTAAACCCGGCAAGAAGGAAATTCTTCATAATCCTCTGGAATACGGCAGTTACAAGCCGTATTCATGTTTTAGTTTATCGCTGTCGGATTAGTGGCACTTGAGGGAAAAGGGAGAGCATACCGGGTCAATCCCGAATTAATATTGACCAACCCGTGAGGTAGAGGAGACCCACCAAAAGTGAAACCAGGGAAAAGACCAGGTTTTTTAACATCTCGGGTTCGGTGGATGCAATCAACATATAAAGAAAGTAAAACACGGCCAGTCCCCGAAGGGTAAATATCAGACCAATCAGAAAAAGGATGGGTCTCAAAAAAGGCAACGGTTTTAGAATTCTACCACCGGAGAAAGCATAAAGAGCGAAGATAGTAAAGATTCCAATCAGTCCGGTTGTTACGGCCGGGGGAATCCACGAGCCTTCATTGGCCATGCGAACCATATCCTCTCCGGCTTCGAAAAATCGATAAGCCTCCGGTCCGACATAAATCATCACCGCATGAAGAATCGCGATGATCAGACTGGCCATCCCGGCAGTAAAAAGAAATCTGTTGTTTTCCTTTTCCATGTCTATTGTTCTCCTTGACTTGATAAATAGTGTATCGGGAGCTTAACGCTTCCCCATCCGGTTGCGGGTTTAAAACTTGGCAAAGTGAAGAATCAAAATCCGACGATCCTTTGGATTCCATTGAACCTGCTTAGCCCCATTCATAAAGATTTTTCAGTTTGACCCTGGCTTTCAGTTTTTCGTAAATACGGAATAATCCATAGTGAGTTCGGTTTAGAAATACAAATTCGGGATTGGGCTGAAAGTATTTTCGAAACGGATAGGTCTCCTGCATTATTTGCTTCCCTTCGGCAATGAAATCTGAATGGAGGCCGAAGTCGAACATATCGGGCTCATAGAGCTGTTTGAACCAGTCCCTGATCTTCCTGAAGACCTGGTAGATTTCATCTTCTGTTTCAGCATCAACCTTGGATCGGAGGACATTCATTTTCCTCAGGTAATGGAAATAATCCTCCCTGTTCCCCTTGATCAGTGTTCGGGTAATCTGACGATACAGCTCGATAAACTCTTCTGAAAACCGTTTGACACAACCAAAATCAACCAGACCGACAACATTGTTATCCAGAATAAGATAGTTTCCCGGATTGGGATCGGCGTGAAGACGTTTTAGCTCGAAGAGACTGAACAGAAACTGCTCATTGAGTATGGCGGCCACCCTGTCTCGTTCTTCTTGTGATGGATTGGTGGCAATCCAGCTATCAAGGGAGATGCCATCCAGATACTCGGTGGTTAAAACGGTTTTTGTGGACAGGTCCTGCTTTACCGAGGGAATGACAAGTCCTTCCAGACGTAAATGTTGATGGAAATAAGCTGTGTTTTCGGCCTCCTGAAGGTAGTCGACCTCTTCCATCAGGCGCTTTTCAATCTCCTCAAGTACAGGGTGAACAAACCTGGCATAAGGAGTGGGTGCTGTCAGGCTGCGAACCATCTGGATGTCGTTTTGAATCGTTTTTCCGATTCCGGGGTATTGAACCTTGACGGCAAGCCTGTTCCCATTTGCATCCTCTGCCTTGTGCACTTGTCCGAGACTGGCTGCTGCAAAGGCTTGATAATCGAAACTCCCGAAGGTTGATTCCGGTGATTGATCAAAAGCGTTGACTATTGCTTTACGAACCAGGGCCCTGTTAATCGGGGGAACGCGATTGTAGGATTTTTCCAGCTCTTTTCTGATCGACGGTGGAACAATGTCCAATTCGAAACTGAGCATCTGGGCGATCTTCAGGGCAGTACCCTTGAGCATGACTAGTCCCTTGAAGATTTCAGCCGCGTAGTCCTTTTCCAGACTTGCTCTCGCCCTCTGCTGATCCTCTTTCTTCAGGAAGGGCTTTTTGGCGAGGTATTTGAGGACTTTACCACTGACATTGGCCGCAGTTTTGCCTCCAACCACCGTTCTCCGCAGCTTGCTCTCCGGTAAATTCTCGCTCATCTATTTTCCCATGAATTCGCGTTTGATCAGCTTGATGGTGTCGACACGTTTCTTGAATCGGTCCAGCCGGCCCAGGAAATGGTTTTTAAAAAAATAGGACCCGATATCGAACAACTTGTTGACAGCACCAGCCTTCAGTATGGCGCAAAACAGGTCCAGAGTTTTGTCGATCATAACGCTGGTATCGGAAAACTGGTCCGATTTGTCGTTCAGCCAGAAGATAATCATACCCACATAGTAATCCCAGAAGAGATGATAAATAATCTGCTGAAAGACCTGTTCGGGAATCTCGTTTACTTCAATGGCTGCTTCGAAAATATCGGCTATGATCTTTTCGAACTGTTCCTGAATCGAATCGAGTAGTTCCGCATTCTGACTCATGGAGAAGAAGATCTTTTTGAAACTGAGAGCGATAAACTCCCGATCGGGAAGAAATTGCTCCAGTTGAATCTCGAAAAAGGTCTGCAATTGCTCATGAATCGTGAATTCGTTGAATTTCTCCACCTTGCGCAGTTTTTCCACGCAGGTTGCCAGTTTTTCTTCGTAATAGGCAAAGAGAATGGATTCCTTTGTCGGAAAATAGTTGTAAATGGTTGCGTCTCCGATTTCCGCCTGCTTGGCTATTGCCCGCATGGTGGCATCTTTGAATCCCTTGTCGATCATCACATCAACAGCCACACCGATGATTTTCTTGCGATTCTTTTTTTTCTGCTGATTGCTGATTTTCATTTTTCTCCATTCAGAAATTTACTTCTTTTAAAAAGCGCTTCATTTGATATTAATGTATAGCAGTTTTTTATAAATGACAAGTATTATTGTCTTGCGATTTAAAATTTTTAGTAAATATTTGATTAATCCGAAATCCAGATAGCTGTTTTTGAGAGAGCCTAAGTTGAAGCAAAGTACTGACCGGGGGTTTTTCCCAACGCTTTTTTGAACATGGCAATGAAGGCACTTGGGCTGTTATAGCCCAGGTTCAGGGCAACGGTAGTGACCGGTTCATTGCACCCAAGCTGTCTGAGCGCTTCCAGAATTCTGATCTGTTGTCGCCACTGGTTGAAGCTGATTCCAAGTTCTTTGGAGAAAAGCCTGGTTAGGGTTCTACGGGTTGTTCCTGTGAATTTGGCCCACGATTCCAGGGTCCTCGTATCGGCCGGATTCTCTGAAAGCTGTTCGTAAATCTCACGCAGGCGGTTATCTTTTGGCAATCTCAAATCGAGAGGATTCACTTGCAACACTTTAATTTGGTCTTGAATAACCAGGAGTATTCTTTCATCCGCACTATGATATTCGTATAAACGTGGCATGTTGACAGCGTATAAAATCAATTCCCTGAGGAGCGGGGGTACCGACACCACATGACATTGCTGTTGCGGGTCAGGTTTGGATTCAGGTTCCAGGTAAACAGTGCGGAGTTTGAGGTCTCCGGAGCAGTTTATTTGATGGTCGGTGAATGCCGGTATCCTGATTGCCCTGAAAGGGGGAACAACCCAGAGCCCAACGGCAGTCGTGACGGTCATAACCCCAAAGGCCGCGTATAATAGTTGGGAACGGTTGTGTTGGTGAAAATCAATTTGATGACCGTCCGGAAAATCCCTGGCAACCGCGACGACAGGACGTGGGATTTGCAGTAATTCATTGATAGGAAGATGAGAATCCATTTTGTCCTTTTCTCGGTATTTTTTGTCCTTTTAACGAAAGCGGGTTACGATGTTAGATGGTAGCATCAAATCAGATAATTTCAAACTTTATCTTTATCCGGGTAATCCGGCTGCAGCTAACCGGCCTGTGAGATGCCGGTGGATTTTGAATAAAACGGCGTGCATTTCTCAAAATCGGATCAAAATCCCTGGTTTCAGGATACGGGTGAAACCCCGGATCCGGATTGATGAAATGATTGAACATAATTGGGAGGTTTCATGACTCGATATAATATGGTGCTGGTTTTATCGTTTGGTCATTTGATAACTGACATCAACCAGGGAGCTCTACCAGCCATTCTGCCGTTTTTGATATCCGAATACGGTCTGAGTTATTCAGCCGGAGCCACAATCATATTTGCGGCCAATAGCTCATCTGCCGTTATTCAGCCACTCTTCGGAACCATAGCCGATCGCGTCAGTAAAAACTGGCTTTTGCCGGTTGCTGTATTAATGGCCGGGTTGGGAATCGGATCAATCGGATTGGTTGCTGACTACTACCAGATTATCATTTTGACGATCATCAGCGGAATCGGCATCGCTGCATTTCATCCTCAGGCGGCCAGGTTGGTTAACTTTGCGGCTGGTGATAAAAAGGGAACTTCCATGAGTTTATTCGGCCTCGGGGGGATTCTCGGGTTTGCGATTGGACCGATCATCGCCACAACCGCAATGCTGACCGCAGGATTAAGGGGAACTGTTGTCCTGATCATTCCTGCATTGGTAACCTTTCTTATCCTGGTCGGCGGACTCAAACGTTTTAATTCCCTGGAAGCAGGCAATCATCATTCGGTTAAGCATGGGCAAAGCCAGCGAAAAGAGGATCGTTGGCTGGCTTTTTCCCTGTTAAGCCTCATCATCATGGGAAGGTCAACTATCTTTTTTGGAATCAATACTTTCATCCCCCTGTACTGGACAGGGCACTTTAACCGAACCATGGCGGAAGGCGGGATTGCCCTGTCGACCTTGGTTATATCCGGTGTATTCGGTAATTTGGCGGGCGGATGGATATCGGACCGGTTTGGATTCAAAAGAATCATCATTATCGGCTTTTTGGGACTGACAGTCCTGTTACCGATTTTTATCATGATCGATAATCCGAGCATTGCCCTGATTTTCCTGGTTCCCATTGGCTTCATGCTCACGGCAACCTATAGTCCTACTATTGTTCTGGGGCAGAATTACCTCCCAAACCATGTCGGATTTTCTTCCGGTGTTACCCTGGGATTATCAGTTGCTTTTGGCGGGATTATGGCTCCATTCATTGGCATGGTTGGGGATCACAAAGGTATCTGGTGGGCACTGGCAGTTTTGACGCTTTTCCCTCTCCTCAACGCATTACTTTCCACTGCGCTGCCGGAATCAAGGAAAACGGTCGGTGTTTCTGATTGATGAAGCCTGGTTTTTGGATTTGCCAGCATGACAGCATTCGTTTATCTCTAAAAAACATACCGAAGAGAAATCCAGTTGGTTCACTATTCCCGAATCCGGAGAGATAAAACCATGAAATACCTTGCTGTTGCCTTTAACTGGCTTTTATGTCTGGCGTTTTTTCTGTTTGCGCTTTCGATGTTGTCTAATGAAGACTGGCTTCGGGCTGGTATGGTTGCGGGTATAGTTTTGCTACTGTTCCCGCCCCTTCGTCAGATAATCGATAGGCGCGAAGAGGGATTCATAACCAGGAAGGGGCGGTTGGCGGCGATTGTTGGCTTGTTGATGCTGCTTTACCTGACAGGGCAGATGAACAGACCGGATTCCATCTATGATTCAGCCGAACATGAATCCCGATTTATGAAGAAGTATGACGAATTGATGGAGGATTGGCCGGTTCCCTATACCAGTCTGTTTGTGAATACCCGACTGGGAAGGGTGCATGTTATCATCAGCGGTCCGAAAAATGCTCCCCCGGCATTGCTGCTGCATGCCGGTGCACTCCCTTCATGGTCTTGGAAATACAATATTGAAGGATTAAATGATTATTTTCGGACGTTTGCCATTGACGCCATTGGAGAGGTCGGAAAAAGTGCTCTTGAAAACATCGACCGACCGACCAGGGATGGTAAGGATGTCGCGCAGCTTTACAGCGAAATCATGGATTTTCTCGAGATTGAAAAAGCACACATCATTGGTGCTTCCTATGGTGGATTTATCGCCACCAATATGGCTTTGTATCAGCCGCAAAAGGTTGACAAGCTGGTGTTGTTGGGGCCTATGGGTGTGAACCCCGTTACCCGCAGCACCCTGCTGAGAATTGTACTGCTGACGCTGTTTCCTGCCGAACCGGTGCAAAGATCCTTTGTTGACTGGATGATTGATGGGGGTAACGATAACACCGAGGAAATCATCGAGTGGATGCGTCTGGTATTTGAAGGGGTGACAGCCAGGGAAGCGATGCCAACCACCTTCAGCCGACAGCAATTGCAGGAGATAGGATTACCGGTTTTATTGATTCTCGGAAGAAAGGATAATCTGGTGGGTAAGCCTGAAATGGTAATGGATTACACCGGGAATATGCCCAATTTAAAAACTGAAATCCTGGACACCAGTCATGCCATCTGGGCTGAAGAACCGGAGCGAGTCAATTCACTGGTTTTAGGTTTTTTGAACTGAAGCGGAAGGCTGGCAGGTTCTAAAGCTCAAGCCGATAGGGAATGACCAGTCTGAAAACGGTGCCTTTGGGCGAATTGTGTTCCGCCCAGATCCGACCGTTGTGCGCGTTGACAATCTCCTTGCAGATAGCAAGACCCAGCCCGGTACCCCCTGCCCCGGTACTGGTTTTGCTGCTTTGGGTGAATTTATCAAAGACAAATTCGAGCTCCTCGCTTGGAATGCCGATTCCCTGGTCAAAAACCGAAACCTGGAGAGCATCAACGCTGTTTTTCCCGGCATGCGAGTTCTTCAGCACGGCTTTTTCAAAACTGACTTCAATCTCCCCCCTTTCATCCGAATACTTGACGGCATTGTCGATCAGGTTTCGTGCAATTTGGGCAATGCGATGTTTATCACAGGAGAGGATTGGATCTACGGAAGGTTCCAATATGTTGAGTGTGAGATGTTTCTTTTCCAGCAGAGACCTGAATTCATTCCCGGTTTCCAGAAAGATATCCCGGATATTGCAGCTTTCAATCCTGTAATCCATGCGTCCCGCTTCCAGCTTGGAGAGGTCCAGCAGATCGTTTAGCAGGAACATCAGTCGTTCAGAGGACTTTCTTATCTGGTTGAAATAGTGTCGATGTTTCTCCTGATCAACCTTGTCAAACTTTTCAATCCCGTATTTTGAATAACTGAGAATGTGGTGCATGGGATTCCTGAGTTCATGGGAGATGTTTGCCAGGAAGTCGCTCTTGGCCTGATTGGCTGATTCTGCCATCTGTTTGGCGGAAAACATTTTGAATTCAGCCTCCTTGCGTACCCGGATCTCATTGGCAAGTTTTCGATTGATCTCCTTTAGCTCCCTGGTTCTCTCCTCAACCCTTTGTTCCAGCAAATCGTGCGCTTTTTTCAAAGCTTCTTCCGCTTTGCGCAGTTCCGTTATATCAAGATGGGTGCCAACTGTTCGAACAATCTCCCCGGACTCATTGGTCATCGCATAAGACCTGGAAACAATATTGAGATAGTTGCCATTTTTGTGGCGCAGTCGAAACTCGACTTCAAAGCGTTCGCTTTTCCCGGATGCGAATTCATAGGCGAGACGGGTGACCTGGTCCTTTTCATCGGGATGCAAACGGCTTTCCCACTCATCGAGACTATCGCCTATTTCATCGTCTTCATAGCCCAACATGCTTTTCCAACGAGGAGAGTAGTAAATTTTACCCGTTACCTGGTCAGCATCGAAGAGCCCATCATTAGCCCCGGCCAGTGCCATTTGAAACCGGTTTTCGCTTTGGCGTAGTGCCTTTTCAATTTCGTTCTTTTCGGTGATTTCCTTCTGAAGTTGCAGGATGATTTTTTTATCGGCCTCTTTGAGTCGTCGGTATCGATATATAAACACCACCCCGATCAAGGCAAATGCCAAACAGAAGAGAAATGAAAAGAAATCGGCAACCGCAAAATCGTGTTTAACCAATGGGTATCCTCAGATGGTTTATATGAATTTCAGATGTTTTCATGGGCATCTTGGCACTAATTGCATAGATTTCTCAAGGGATTGCTTTGTTTGAAATGGTTTGTCCGAACTATGGAGGACTCCAATCAGGCAAAGGCTTCCTGCCATTTTTCTTGCAGTTGGTTGATATAGGCTCGGCCGATTGGGAGAGCAGATTCCAGCCCATACAATCTTAACTCTTTCAAAGATCTGTTCCATTCCGAAATCATACCGAGGTTGACAAGATAGCTTTTGTGAATTTGGACAAAATTATGTTTGCTCAATTCAGAGACGGCCCACTTCATTGTTTTTTTTATCGTCAACAGATTTTCGGGTAGTTTTAATTCCCGAGCGATATCGGGTGAGACATAAACTTTCAAATAATCGCGATCTCCCTTAAGGTAATGGATCTCATCCGGAGAGAAGTATCGTGTTTTTTTCCCCTCATGGGTAATCCAGGAAAGTTCGATGAATCCGGCGTAAAGCTTTTGTTGTACCAGTCTGTTTTGCAATCGTTTGTGTTGAATATCATCCAGCGCCTTCTCAAGCGCTTTTGCGATTCGTATTGAATTGACCGGTTTAACGATAAAATCGGAAGCATCAAAATCCCATGCTTCCAGGGCGTATTTTTTGTGACCGGTGCAGAAGATGACGGCGGGATCGTATTCCAACCGTTGCAGCATCATAAATCCATTCATATCAGGCATTTCTATATCGACAAAGATCAAATCCGGTTTCAGGCTGTTAATACCCTTCAATCCGTCTCTACCGTTCCTGTACTCCTGAATGATCTCAACGTTCGGAAAGGACGCCAGCTCATCTTTCAAGATGTAAAGGGAAGCTTCCTCGTCTTCTACAATGATGGATCTTATTTTTTTCACAAGCGGTGTTCGGTTTAATTTAAGTTAAATCAAGACTTTTCTGATTTTTAACATTCAGCGGCAAAATTGCCAAAGACTAAATGGCGAATGCGCCGGACCAATTGGGCAGCCCTGTTTGATGACTGAGTGGTTGACGATTATGTCGTTAGTCGACAAAATCGCTGCAGATGTCGACAATGAATACTGTTGAGTTTGTATCTGTTACAATAACACTTAAAAATATTCCAAAACCGATTGATGGTATTCAGCCCGATTATAACAAACAGCAAGCCATAAATGACTGACAGGCCAAAACATAACAGCCATTTGTATAAAATACTTTCTTTTGTTCTGGTAATGGCAATCCTGGTTTTCGCAAACGGGGTATTTAGATCCGGAAAGCTGGTACGTGATGTCGAAAACAGATGGCAGCGGTTTTTTTACGATGTCAGGATTTCTCTCCCCATTCCTCCTGACACGTCGGATTATCCACTCTATCTAATTGAACTGGATGATAAATCCCTACCGGAAGGGACCTGTCGCTCACCTGTAGACAAGATCTGGCTGAACGCCATACTGGAGGCAGCCTCCAGGCAGAAACCGGTTGTAGTGGGACTGAATCTTAACCTTACTGATAAGGGAACCCCGGCAGATGCGGGTTTGGCGAAGTCCATCGGGAGTTTGGAGAATGTAATTCTTCTCGATCATAACGGAGTGTCGGACAATAACCGCTATAGTTCCGCGGCGAAAGGTCGGGGAAGCATGGTCTATCGGGAAAACTCTTCCGGTGATATCCAGTTTGTCTGCGGTGATGTCTCAGCTTGTGTCTGTTCCGGCAATAGTGATTGCAACAGGACGAAAACATTCTTCGGTGAGTTGGTTAGTGCTGTAACCGATGAACCGATCCCTGACCATGTACTTGATAACGAGGGGTGGATCAAGATTTTCTCCCAGTATCCCGAAAGAGATTTTCTATCCGAATCGGGGCCCTGGCACCGCCTTTCGGCTGCGGAACTGCTTCGGCTTCCGGCAGATAGTTTGCCGGCAGGATCAATCATGCTGATCGGTGCACGTTTTCAGGGGCTCTATCCACAATATCGCCTGCAGGCCAGGAATCTTTCATCAACCTCAATTGATGAAAGCCCAAATCAAATAACAGATCTGGATCTCCTGGCCCTGGTTGTGGAGATGGTCTTAAACCGGACCTTTCTACGGGAGATGTCCCCGTGGTTGGAAGGTTTGGCACTTCTAACCGGTTTGGTCTGCATTGCACTGGTTGCCGTCCGGCGCATTTCATTGCTACCTCTTTTGTTATCCGCAGTGTTGTGCCTGGCCTGGAACAGCATTGCGGCTTTGGTTTTTTCTTTTTATCTTATTGAGATTCGTAGCGTTCTACCTTGTGTAATCCTGTTCGGGTTCTCTTTTTACTGTATTGGTTATCAACAGATAACAATGAGACTCGAAAGGCTTGAATTGAAGGGATTGCTGGAAAAGGAACGGTTTAACGGTCTTGTGGACCGTTTTCATAGCCACAGTGTATTCAACGCTTTGGAACATATTCGTTACCTGGTTCGCATCGGGGATACGGGAGCCGAACGTTATATTCTTGATTATTCGACCCTATTGCTGGATGACTTGCGGCACAGTCCCCAACAATCATATCCTGTTAAGGAGCAATGGGACTATGTGATCAATTATCTTCAATTGCAGAACCTAAAGTTAAAAGGAAGACTGGAGATTACAGGGAAGTTGACGAAGGAAACGGAAGCTCAACTGGATTCCAATCTAATTCCGTGGAAACTTTTCTATCCGCTGGTCGAGAATGCGTTCAAACAGACTAAAGCTTTGGTTGATGTTAAAGACGGCGAAAAACCAGAAATCAGACTGGAGTTGTCAACGGACCGTAACATCTTAAGCTTCACGGTTTTTAACTCCTATTCGGACCAGATCTCACCATCGGGTGCCGGACAGGGATTGAACAATCTGAAAAGGCGATTGGCGGTCATATTTCCCAAGGGTGGCTGGAAACTCGAAACGACGGTTTCCGAAAAGACCTGGATTGCAGCTCTGTCAGTACCTATGGTGAACAAACAGGCATCGTAAGATCGGTATGAGTAAGACAAAAGGTTGTTTTATCCTTTTTTTGTTGTTGGCACTCTTCCGCTCTGATCCAACTTTTGCAGTTGATAATCAGAGTGTGCCCCGTTTGAGCGAACTGTTCCGCTACGGAGACGTCCGCAAAGACGAATCTCACTACCGGATTGGCGAGCGGAGCGGTGTTTTCCTGAAGCTGTCAATACAAAATCAGGTAAGCTGTCTGGTGCTCGACAAACCCGGCAGTTATTCAATTTCCGGTCTCTCAGGTAAATTACCCCGATCGGGGAAAGTTTCGGAATTCATACAATGCAACCTCAGGGCTTTGGCTCATCGGCTTGCAACCCCGGCAGACATGATCGTTATCCCCGATCCCAGGGGACCGGAATTTGACGATGATCCGGAGAATTTATTTGAAAGAACCTGGGAACAGGTGGTCCTGAAAGCAACGGATGATCTTCCCGCAGAAAATCTGCTGGCATCAGCGTTTTGGTTTTTTGAGAGAAAAAACAACCCCGCCCGATCAGCCTATATTCTGGAAACTCTTCATCAAAGAACGGATGATCCCTGGATACTCGATTTGCATCATGATGCTTATCGAGCATCTTCTCCGTCATGGATTCAATCGGAAGTGGAGCAGACAAAGAACAGATTGGCATCCGCATTTAATCCTGAAAGTAATGTTGCCCTGCTCATTGGAATTGAAAACTACAGTCCGGATTCAAGATGGCAACCGTTAAAAACACCGGTAAATGATATCAACCGTCTGAAGAAAATCCTTGTTGAAAAATACTCTTTCAACCCTGCCCGAATTCAGGTTTTGCCGGATGCTACCTACCAGCAGATGTTGGATGCCATCGCTATCCTGCGTCGCCAGGTTACGGAGCGCAGTAATCTTTTGGTATACTACGCCGGGCATGGATGGGTGGACGAGGATGGTGACTATTTCTGGATTCCGGTTGACGGACAGAGTTCTCCCAGAACCTGGATCTACACGGACTATATCCTCAATAAGATCAAGGCTCTTGGCTCCCTTCATACGCTGCTTGTTGTGGATTCCTGTTTTGGCGGTGCCTTGAACAATCACGAAACCAGGGGCGATATCAGCGGAGGAATTCGCAAGTTGTATGAAAAGAGAAGCCGGCAACTGATTACAGCCGGGGGATTGGAGCCGGTTTTTGACGGAGGGGGTTCCGGGAATTCGGTTTTTGCCGAGGCGTTTTTGGATATTCTGGACAAACAGCAGGAAGATCGTCCCCTAGGCGTTCATGAACTGTTTACCCGGTTACGGCCCGTCGTAGTTTCAAGATCCAACCAGACTCCAACCTATGACCGTATACCCGGCAGCCAGGATGAATGGGGAGAGTTTTACTTCATGAAAAACTGGCAAAAACCTCAACTAACTGCCGCAGTTCCGGAAACAGCGGAGAAGACCGGATCCGATTCCGGGGAGAGCCTGCCGGGTGAGTTGATTGAAGAGCTGCAATTGTCAAAACCGGGATCCGAGGACAATACGGTCGCCAACCTGTGGTTTATCCGGTCCGACTCCGTCATACGAATGGGAGATATTCTTGAAAATGAACTGTTTTCGGATTTAGGTGCGGGGCTTTCATTTACGATCAAGTTCAAGGATCACCCTCTTTTTCTGCAAGCGGCCTATGCGACTACGAACAAAGAGGCTGTTGACAGCGTTACCCATGAAAACCAAAACTATCATGTTCCCCAAACCCTAAACAAGACGGATTTGCGCCTGGGTGTTCGAAAGACCGTTGAAAGAGTTGAGGATCAAAGATTTTTTGAATCGGGCATTTATTATCACTGGAAAAGATTTCAACTGAAATGGGATACAGAGGGAATTTCCAACATTGATAGCGATTCGGAATACATCCACATCGGCTATCATCTCTTGGATGTTGCTTACTTCAACGGATGGCGCTGGAATCAATTTGTCGACCTGGGATTTCACTATGATTTTAAACTGGGGATAGCCAACTTGTCAGGAAGTACGGCTATTGCCGGAAATGAAAAGTACAACAAGGACACATCCAACCTTGTTCTCGGTCTCGGTTTTATCCCCGAGATACGGATCCGCTTTCCCCTTGTCACCATGGACCTGAGACTGGGAGGAGGCTTCGATTATCTCTGGCAGCCTGTGGATGACGAAGGGGGAGCCTCGTCAGGAGAAAACAGTATCAACGTAACCCGAACCACCTCCATTTTTTATGCTATTTTGAATCTTGGATTTTAGCCGATTCATTTCGCACACATTTTACCTGACATTCCCTCGGAATCAAAAGTCCCAGCCGGGTATTCAGCGGACCGGACGAAACCAGCTTTCCCGTATCAAGGTTAACAGCGTAAGCGCTTTTGCTGCCTTTTGTGCCTTCGAAAAACCAGTGGCAGCTCCTTTGCAGTTGAAAATAGCCCTGGTCATAGCGATAAACCGACCGCTTGTGTTTCAAAGGACGGGTAATCAGCGAATAGATTTCATCGGAAACAGGCATTCTCCAATCTTTAAATCCATTGGTAACCAATCCGCCGCAATATGATCGGGCTTCTTCAAAGGTGTATCCTATGTTGTTGGCATCGCGATTCCAGTAAAGCCGGGTTACGGAGTCGTACACCCATCCCGGAAAAACCACAAACTCACCTATTGTACTCCAATCGGTTTCCGTTATCCAAACGGAATGAACTGCAGCGGTTTTAGCCGTCTGTTCTTCAATCAACCGAGCGGTGATTTTTATTCGCTTTTGCATTGGCAGGCAACTCAGTTTCAATCGGTAATCAATGGTTAAGATCCGGGTTCCCAAGACTGAATCTGGAGTAATGGATTGATTTTCCACGAGATAAAATCGACCCGCTTTTGATTCCCGAACCAGGTGTTCTCTCAGGAGACCGTCCAGGTAAGTATTGATTGATCTTTCTCCTGGCCGCTTAAAACAAGCTACGGGATCAAACCTGATTTTTTGATTGTGGGTGTCCTGCCGGCGAAAGGTCTCTCCAACATTCCGAGCCAGAATTTGCATTGCTATTTCCGGAGATTCCATTTGCTCTTTTTTAACGGGATGTTCTTTTTTTCTGATTTTGGAGGCTATGATCCCGGTTTTGGCGGATGAACATCCCAATATTGATACCGCGACCAGGATAAGGGCCAGAATTGATTTCATACGCTTATTCAACGAATTCTATTTCCTGCATATTAAGATAACGTGACTGGTCGAGGAAGCCGAGCCCGAAGACCAGGCTGAAGGTATTGAGGTTTTGATCGTCATACAAAGGGGTTGAGTGAGTGAGCAGAGAGTACTCCAAACCCACGGTCATTTCAATTCCCAGCGCCGTTTCAAAACTGGAAGTCATACCCACGGATATTCCCTTCAGTTGGGTCGGAACTGTCGAGACTGTCCCATCATTTTCAACAGCCGTCATCTGACCGGTCAGGTAGGTATTGTACATAGCATACATGCAATCAAAACCAACATGGTAGCAATAACCAACCCCCAGCCCGACTGTGTAAACCTCTGAGACACCCAGTGAGTCCACAAATTTCTCTGATGATTCAGACAATTGAATGTTGCTATCTTCCATTTCACTGGCTTTAATCTCCGTTTTTCCGGCCCTGGCTTTGAGGATGGGCGTATCACCGCCAAGCTGCCTGGTAAGGATCGGGAATTCCCATGTCAGGCCGAAAGAGTATCCGTTGATGGAATCAAAGTTCCCCTGTTCACCGGAATATCCACTGTCCACAACAGCGGTGGCGTCTATTGACCGCAAATCGATGAAATTCACATTGCGATACTGGGTCTTCAGCGTTTTCCTGCTTTTCTGCTCAGCCGGCAGGCTGTTGTTTTGAAATTGCTCCAACTGTTCCGGCGATAGAAATGGTTGACTGTCACCGCTGAAGTTGTCCTGGGCCCAGGCATTGAAAAAACAAAATCCGAACAAAACAATGAATAAGCACGATTTTCTGAAAGATTTCATGATGCCTCCTGGTTAAGTTGGGAAAACAGACTGATCATCTTCATGGAAATGGGCTTAGATGATCTGTCACTACTCATCGAATCCAACGGATTAATGAATCATTTGATCCCAGGCTAACCGGATCCGGCGACCGCCGGATAAAAAGTCGACAACAGCTCCTGTTTTATCGACAAACATCATGTTTGAGTTCTTTCTTCCGTTCCGGTTCAGATCTCTTTTTGCTGAATATTTGGGAACTTGCCAGTGAGTTGCAAGAATAAAGGGCTAATACAGGCAAGGTGTTTCTTGAGCGCGGAACTGATTCGAGCTGTTTAAGGGCTGCTATTCAGATATCAACAAGAAGATGAAGCGAGGAAGTTTACTTGAAAACGGTTCCCGCACTTCTCGAATTTCAGGATTTGTTTCTGTTCAGGGAGGGGAAAAGGGACTGGTCAGTGTGGGGTAGAAAGAGGGCTGCAGTGTAATGATCCATGTATTCCGGATCGCTTCCCAGGTCCACATAGGTGATTCTCCACGAAAGTGCCTGTTGACGAATTTGGAAATCTTTGGAAGTGAGCAACATTTGCGAACCGACCAGGGAGGTGTTTCCCAGGAATTTGAAGACCGTTCGATCCAGATCCGGCAAAAGCCCGATAGTGATACAGTTTTCCAGGTTCAGATAGTGTCCGAATCCTCCTGCAATATAGAAACGTGAAATGGATTCGGGTTCGATTCCAACCTGGTTGATCAGAAGCATACAGGCTGAATAGATGGCAGCTTTGGCACGAATGACATTTTCAATTTCAGATTCCGTGATCACAAGCGGATTTCCCGATCGGCTATCCGCTTCCGGAACAATAGTGTATGTAGCCTGCCTGCCGCTTATTGTGATACAGGAGCAAGGATTGCGACTTAGTTTTCCGGAAGGCTCAAGCCATCCGCTGGAAGAAAGTTCTGCAATAAGCGAGATGATTCCGGATCCGCAGATTCCCTCTGCTTTGGTATCGCCGATAGTAATCACTTTGGATTTCCCGGTTTCCGGATTTATGGAAACCGATTCAATGGCCCCCCTGGTCGCCCTCATTCCGCATGACATAGCTCCTCCTTCGAATGCGGGACCGGCAGAGCAGGCACAGGAAATGATAAACTCACTATTGCCCAGGGCTAATTCACCATTGGTACCGATATCCAGAAAGGCAATGATTTCATCGCAACTCTCTTCGATCTCCGTACAGAGCAGACCAGCGGTGATGTCACCTCCAACATAGCTGCCCACGGCCGGAGAAATGTATACCGGTGCAGCATGGTGTAGATCCAGTCCGATTTCCGCTGCTTTTAGTTGCGGGACACGCAAAAATGTCGGGGTGTAGGGATCCAGGCGGATATGATCCGGATTCAAGCCAAGCAGCAGATGAGTCATGGTGGTGTTGCCCGAGATAACACAAGACTTTACCGACTCGGATGTGATCTTTTGTTCGGTGATGAAGGCCTGAATCAGGCCGTTGATGCTTTCAAGTGCCAGGGATGTCAACTCCTCCAGACGTTCCTGCTTGCGGGCGTAATTGATGCGGCTGATAATGTCCGAGCCGCAGGAGATCTGGCGGTTATAATCGGTTTTAATGCCTGTTATTTGATGACTTGGAAAAGCAGTCAGAATCAAAGAGACGGAAGTGGTGCCCAGGTCGACAGCTATTCCATAGTATTCCGAATCATCCCGGCCAGGCTTAAGATCGATAATTTTAAGGATGTTGCGATCACGGGTATACCAGACTGTGACCAGTCCATTCTCTTTCCTAAGCGAATCCGCCAGAACTTTTAAAACGAGGACTGTAGCTCGAATCTCATAATCGCTGATGTTTTCTTTTATGGTCTGAATCAGTCGGTCCCAGTCCGACAGCCCATCTTCTGCAGCAGCAGCCTGAACCTGCAAATATTCCCGTTTTACCATGGGATTCAACTGCCATTCAGCAGGGAAGAGAGCCGGATTGATTCGCTCGAAATCCTTTTGCGCATCGGCAAATTGCCCGTGTTTTTCGCACCGTGCGGGAATTTCTACGACGAGATCCGAATCTCCGACCCTGGATTTACAGGTATGGACATAACCGGCCTGAACAGCTTCGGAAGAGAGCAATCCGTGATCATCGGTTTCCGGAATCCCTTCGACAATCCTGACAGCGCATTTGCCACAGGTGCCGTTCGCGCCGCAAGGAGCATCGATTTTTATACCGGCTTCATTGGCAGCATCCAGTAAACCGGTTCCAGCAGCGACAGAAATGGTTTTTCCCGTGGGATTGAAGCGAAGGGTGGGCATTTAGTTCCTGCTATTGGGTCAGGGTGTTGGTAATGAAACTTTCCAGATCGGCAGATTCCTGTGGGCCTACGACTGCCTTCCAGCCGGGAAGGTTTTCTTCCAGCTCACCGCTCATCTGGGAGACATAACCCGGTATGATGATATTGCGGGTGTTGACCCTGTTTTCCAGATCGCTTTCCTTGACAAATTTGGCTATGGAGGCGGCAGAGAATTTACCTGCAGCCCAGGAGGTTAAGACACTCATTCCTTCACATTCGGGAACCACCAGCCAGGCGCTGAGGCCGCTATTTTCGATTTCTCCGCTGATGATAAAATAGGTCAGGGAGAAATTGGTGGTGACAAACACCGGTGATTCAGGGCCCGGCTCGCCGACCGGATAGATGTCCGGTTCAACCTGGATCGGTTTCTGAGGATCGGTGTAAATGTTCATGCGAGTCGTCATCAGAACAGCAAGCTGTGACGGATCGTATGCTGGCAGTACGCAAATTCCGCCAAATTTCGAGATCTCATTGACGCCAAAAAGTATACTCTCCTTATAGTCGTCGGAATCGATGAAACGCAGACTAGGGAAACCAAGGGGTTTATAGTTGGTTTTCAGCGCCATACGGCGGGCAATGGAATTGGTCTGAAACTGCTCTGCAAAAGAATGGGTTTGGAATTCGAGAAGCAGGTTGGTGAATCCTTTATCCCTGAAACTTGATGACAATTCCACCAGTTGATCCAGATTTTCAGCAGTGATTGAGAGAACAAGGTTGTTCTCCTGCGCAATTGCCAGCATCGCATCAGCATTTGCAGATGTTACGGAAGCGATGACACTGTTGGAATCCTTGATGTATTTAGCTGCTGATGACACCGCATCGATATTGTGACTTCTGATAACCATGGGTCGTCCCAGCCCCTCCCATGCTTTTTTTACCACGCCCGAGAACAGCTCGGAATCATCACTTTTCTGCGTAATGGCAACCATATCGATGACGAGTGTCTCCCCCACCCGTTCCATTTTGTATTCCTTGATATTCTGCAGGGTCTTCTCTATCTCTTGCGGGGAATCGGTGTCATTGATGTTGATTGCCAGTGCTGTCTGATGGACAAACGTCTTTTCATGCCGGTAAAAGACGGTCTCTTCGCCCAGTTTTAGCGACTGGTTTGGCCCCAGCCCTATACTCTTGACAGGCGGTTCACTGGCAGCCCCCAGAATTGCTTTCGCCTCCTCTGAAGCATAAGGACAATCAGCCAGATCCGCTTTCTTCGCAGCCAGCTTCATGGCAAATGCCATACAGGTGTTGGATCCGCACTCCTTGCAATTGGTCTTGGGCAGGTACTTCTGAATCTGTAAACCGGTCAGCTTCTTCATTTTAAAGACTATTTTTTGAAATTCTTTTTATTTTGATCGCCAGGGTAATTATCATTTTAACTGCTAACTGACCTAACTATCCATCAATCTTGATATGGTTCGCTTGGTTTCCATCGCAGCTTCAGGATGATACATGATCAGTATATCAGCTCCCGCATATAGAAGATTCAGGGCCGTGGAAAGTTCCCAGGCCATTGCCCTTTTTTCCAGATCTCCCCAGGCCGGAAACTCTTTCTCCCCGGCTTTGAACTCTTTGATCTTGGCACATTCCTGCCCCGGGGAAACGATCATTGGGCCGGTCAGCATTTTGTCTCCTCCCAGGCCGGTCAGGCGAATTCGTTCCATGACCGAATAAGTGTATTCCAATCCGTAGCCAATGGCGCTGGTCATGGGATCCATCACAATTTTATCGGTCTTGATGTCCATATTGGAGAGCAGGATGTTCATCTGTTTCCCGATATTCATGTCGATGGGACTCTGGGAGACAATGGTGTGCCCGAAAGCTATAGCTGCCCCGGCAATGGTTTTGTAATTATCCTGTTCCACCCAGTTCAACAGCAGGTTTTCGCCTGCGCAAGCCTGGGCAACAGCCTTCATGACCTCGTTGTTTTTTTCAAAGTGATTGTGGCCGGTGATAATCAGCGGAACACCAATTGCTCCCAGAACTGATTTGACAACATCCACTGCCTGCTCGGCTGTCCGGTTCCCTTTCTCCGGATGGGTTGCTTCCAGACGAACGCTGATCAGATCAGCACCGTACTTATCCACACATAGCTTTGCCATTTCGGCCGGAGAGTTCAATACCTCACCGTAGGACTTCTTGAGAACTGGCGGGTATTTGGCACTGACCTCATCGAAAACTTCCAGTGCGACAAGCGGCTTATGTGGCATATCACCTTCCCAGAGGTGAAAAGGCATGCAGGTCTCCCCGCCTATGGTATGAGTAAAGCTCCTGGTACCGCCCTGCTCTTTTGTTGCGCCGAGGGTAACTGTCCAGACAGACAGCTCGTTCTTCTCTGCGGGCAGGTCGAAGGAGGTGATTTCGGAAAGTCGTTCTTTTGCGCCAGGTCTTTTTTTTACTTCTTGAATTGTCTGAGTTTCTCTCGTGTGTGCTTCGGAATCTGCCATTGTTTCTATGGCAACGCTACCATCCAGGAATCTGCTGCTTAGGGTACCAATGATATCTTTGACAATCTCCTTTGTGATATCGGTTCTAATCTCGCTGATCAACTCCTGCCGGACTTCGGATTTGATCTGTTCGATCAACTCTTTTGTCAGATTAGTTGGGGCTTCAGGGGCAGGAGCACTTGATGTGGTTTCCTCTTCAACTCTGGCAGATGCCTGATCGGAAGCATTCTGTTCTTCCGGAGCACCACTATCCGCAACCTGCTCTGAAAAGGAAGTCATGTCCGGCAGGCGGATTGCAGGGTGTTCCACCTTTTCCAGGTGTTGACGAATCTCATCCGGATTGGTGGCTATGGTCTCGTCGGCTATTTTGTCAAAGAGATCGGTGAATCCCTTTTCTTCGAGGATAATCTTTAGATCCTCCCCGATCTGTTCTTTCAATTCCCTGGGCATCCAGACCAGACGCTCGAAACCGCCGTCCGCGGCCAGGAATTTGCGTGAAGTCAGGAAGACTTTTCCTATTCCCATAAAACCCGGTGTCTGGTGTCCGCCGCCAACATTTCCCGCCAGGGTTGAAAAGGTCATCCCGACCGGCGTATCCCCCTGGAATTCCCGGTTGACAACCATAATACCGTTGCATTCCGGGACAAAGGCACAGATGGCTTCAAAACAGCCGCAACTGGTCATGGGTCTGTCCATAATCGAATAAGCGCAAAATGCAGAGACCGATTTGTGGCTGTTTACATAAACATAATCATTAACCCCCTGCCAAACACCTTTAACCGGGTCGAGGCAATCCCCTTTCTTTACCGGCTGGTTGGGACCGGTTTCATCGATTTCGTGAGCGGCTTTGCCGTCCAGCCAGTTATAGGCGCCACAGAGCCCCAACCGTTCAGGTGTGATAATACAGACATGGTTGGGAGCAAAAGACTGGCAGAGCAAACAGGAATAGAAGGTGTCGACCGACTCGTCCGTCATGGCGGCCAGTCTCCTGTTTCTTTCCCGATAAGTCTCCCTGGCAGTTTTCAGCCGCCTGGCAACCTCATCCTTCTCTGTGATGAGGGTGATTTTAACCTTATCAACTATGGCCGGATAATCGGAAATGAATTTGGCATGAAGTATTCTGCCGTAATGTTCCAGCCGCAATCCTTTCTTAAATCCATCCTTGGAGACCCGTGTCCAGACGATGTCCCTCTGGCCCATGTGCCATATTCCCTCGGCTCCGTTTACAAGGTGGTGGACCTGGCGTTCCAGAATGGGTTCGAAATCGGGTTGCATTTTGCGTCCCGCAACTTCAATCCAGATTGCCAGTGGCAATGCGGTTCCCTCTTCAACCCCATCAATATCCGGTCCGACGATCTCGATCTCTCCGTCATTGATTTCGTCCATCTCCACCGATGTGACAAATTCAAAAGCATCGGTCAGGTTACCGCCGAATTCCACTTGAACATCAGACTTACGGATTCGTTCACCTTCGAAGGCGGCGCCGTAGGGCACGGGAATGGGAACTTTGGTGATCTTGATTTTGCATCCCCTGACTTCCAGGGCTTTTTCCACCATGGTGTCATGAGGGACATTGGAAACAACATGTTCGTAGGTACATACTCCCGTAGGCAGGATCTGGGGGATATCAGTATCTGCTATGGTGGGAAAACCGTAATTGATGGCACCGGCCGCAATGGCATATTTATCCGGTGTTACCTCACCCAGGGCCAGAACAAAGGCAAATATCCTGTTCTTGTTGTATTTCATATTTCCCTGGTAATCTCCGGGTTTAACCCCGCCAAAAGACAGTGCTGCGCGATTGGCAAACCCCAGGGCGTAAACCAGTGCCGACACATCGCTGCCAAAGGGAACCAGTCTTGTTTCCCAGCCGAGCTGCACGCCCTCTTCGGCCAATTGTTCGGCGAACTGTTTACCGTTACTGCGACCTGCCATAAAGACATAGAGATTTTTTTCCTGGAGTTCCTTGGCAATTTTCACCGCAGTGGCATTGTCGGGAGCAGCTCCCGTGATGGCCGCAAAACCGGGAGCGGTTCCGTCGACAAACTCCACTCCCCTCTCCCTCATGATGATGTCATTAGCGGCTCCGAGCCAGATGCCATCGACGGGATCCGGCCCCGTCAGGTATTTGCAGGCTTCAATAATCTCACAAGCAAAGAGGGATGCAGCGCCTGCATCCAGGGTTTTTCCGAGGTAAGGAAGCCAGTTCGATTCGGTCGGTCTTTCAGGCAGAAGAGTTTTCGATCGGTTGAGAACAGTTCTCATATCAACCAGGGTACTGACTTTTTCACCGGTAAAAGAGTGGATGATGGGAAGATAGTATGCCGTGCCGGGGAAAGCGACCGCGGCTTCCTTTCCTTTTAGTTTTATCGTCTCATCCAGCTTGGCTTCGGCCTTTGCAAACCATTCGATGGCACCGTCGATGGCGCTTGTGCAGATCCTTTTAGACATCGAGTTCTCTCCTGTCTTTCATATCGTATAGTTTTCTCTCCTGCTTTTTGTTGATTCCCAGTTTTTCCCTGGCGTTGTCCAGAATCTCAATTATTTTAGTGGCTGCCTGGTGCGGGTCCTCGCAATCATGGAATGTTGCCCCGAACTGTTGTGCCGCCTCTTCGTTCAGGTATTTTTTGACATTGTCAGAACCCCCAACCGCGAAAGGCTGGCCCAGAATAACGTCGATTCCGGAAGCTACAAAGTAGGTTCCGATGGCAACGGCTTTTTCACTCATCCATTCCGGGGCAACGCCGACAGCCGGCAGTTGTGACATATCGTCGCCCAAACCACCTTCGCTGACAATTTCCGCAGCCGCTTCCAGAATACGGGAGTTATCAACACAACTCCCCATATGCAATACAGGAGGCATTCCCACTGCTTCACAGACCTCTTTCAATCCTTCTCCGGCTTCTTCGAGTGCCGCTTCGGGCCGCATCATTCCCTCCTTGGCCGAAGCCACGGCAGCGCAACCGGTTTTTAGAACCAGGACATTTTGTCGTACCAATTCCCGGGTCAGGGTATTGATATAGGAGTCGGTTTTAGTTTTGGGATTGTTACACCCCACAATTCCCGCCACTCCTTTGATTCTTCCTGCAATGATGGCATCATTGAGTGGTCTGAAAGATGCCCTGAAAGTTCCACCCAGCATATATTTTATGGCATCGACACTGAAACCGCCGATTACCGGGCTTTGTTCCGAGGGAATTGCCACTTTGGCAGGATCACGATTTTTATAATTATCTATAGCCCTTTCTATCAACATTTTTGCCGAATCAATGGCTTTGTCCGAATCGAAGGCGAGGTGTGTCGCCCCCGCTGTTTTCGCCATATCAGTGGTGGAGATGATTTCGGTATGGTAAGCCGAGGCAACCTCCGGAAGGCTGGGCATGCAACACTGAACATCGATAATCATGACTTCGACCGCGCCGGTGACGATGGCCAGTTCCTGTTGTAGAAAGCTTCCTGCCAGCGGAATACCGTGTCGCATCAGTATCTCATTTGCGGTGCAGCAAATCCCCGCCAGGGTGATCCCCTCTGCACCGGCTGCTTTGGCTTTGTCAACTATCTTTGGATCGGATGCGGCAACCGTCAGCATTTCAGACAGTTCGGGTTCGTGACCGTGGACAAGGATGTTAACGGTATTGTCTCCAAGAACCCCCAGGTTGGCATCGCTTTTGACAGGCGATGGCGATCCAAAGAGGATATCGGAAACGATCATGGCGATTCGCGATCCGCCCCAGCCATCTGCCAACGATGTTCTGAAAGCCTGGAGTATCAGATTGTGATAGTCGTGATCGACTCCCATGGTTGTTCTGTGCATGGACTCAACCGCCATCCGGTCGATCCCGAGAGGTTCAACACCGGTCTGCTTCCAGACGTTTTGCTGCTTGAGCGGGGCGAGTTGCAGTGTTCTTAAGGTAGATTCCTGCAACATGAACTCCTCAAGGAACAAGTTGGCCAGATCAAGGGCAATTTCCTCCTTACTCCTATCCGAATCTATTACGCCATAATCCGTAGCTGCCTTTCTCAGGGCTTTTTCGTCCTTGATTTCGTAACCTCCGCCCTCTCCGAGAGCGACTTTTTTCAGTCTCAGGACGAGGTGTCGACCATGATCGGAATGGGCAGCGCAGCCACCGACTACTTCACGCAGGTAATTGCGAGCAACGATGGTATCGGCATCAGCTCCACAGACACTTCGGGGTGCCTTTTTTGTTATACGACAGGGACCCATGTGACAGATCCGGCAGCAGATCCCGGTTTTTCCGAATTTGCACTGGTTTTTCTGGAGATCCATTCTGTCATAGCAGGTTTCGATACACTCCGATGAGGCCTTACCCAACACCTGCAGTGAAGCGGGATCGCTAACAAAGTCGGAAGGATTAAATGGTTTTGATGCCATACTGATGTTCTATTTCAGGATTAGACGGAGTTTTGTTGTGGTTAAATATTAATTTACGAGTTCATGTGAACCCAATTGTCATCGACTTTCGGATGGTTTGCTTTGATCTTCTTCGGCAATCAGCTTCAGATCTTCCCTGATAAATCGATCCAGTAACCGCACCACCGGATTGCTTTCCGATATGGTCGTTACTGCATGGCCTTGTTCAGCAGCATCGGCCAACTCCTCGTTGTCAGGCAGCCCCAGCAGATAGTCCGCGTTTGTCGATGATTGGAGATTTCTGGCAGTTTCCGAAAGCGTTTCGCCCCTCATCCGGTTGACTATAATTGCCAATTCCCGAGCCTGAATTCCCATATCTGTGCTGAGGGAATGAAGGCGCCTGACCGTATCCAACCCTCTTTTGGATGGATCGGAGACCATAACCAGCAGATCCACCCGCTGAATAATCCTCCGAGAGAGATTTTCCAGTCCCGCCTCATTATCGAGAACGACATAGGGATACTGATCCGACAGCCTAGTCAGTGCGTTTTTCAGGACATTGTTGGCATAGCAGTAACAACCGGGTCCTTCCGGTCTTCCCATGGCAATCAGATCGAAATCATCAGTTTCCACAATGCTCTCTTCGATCTTCATCTCCAGCAATTGCTGTTTACTGATGCCGCCGGACATGCCTTTGCCGGCGATTTCCCTGGCTTCTTCCCGCACACCGCCAATAGTACTATTTATGAAAATCCCGAGAACTCCGTCCAGACAGATGTTGGGGTCTGCATCCACCGCAAGAACGGGTCGACATTGATTCGCAATTAATCGGGATATCAGCAGGCCCGCTATGGTGGACTTTCCGACACCCCCCTTACCGCTTATGGCAATGACATAACTCATGATAGTTCGCTTTGGAGTTGGTTCAGCAGCTCTTTAAATACATGACTCTGCTCATGGTTCAGTTTTGAAAGTGCTGAATGTCCGGCCCGATCGGCGGAACGGATCTCATCCAGATATGGGATGGCTGCCAAGAGCTCCATGTCACTGGTAGCACTTTGAATAAACTGGAGATCTTCTTCCGAGGTGATTTTATTTGCAATCGCTTTGACGTTTTTGATTCCTAGCTCACTGCACATGGTGAGAATCCTGTCGGCGCAATCCACGGAGCGTTGCCCTGGTTCCACCACAACCAGCATGGCATCGACACCTCTCGCTGTTGCCCTGCCCAGGTGCTCCACCCCGGCTTCCATATCCATAATCAGGCAGTCATCCTTATAAAGAACCAGATTGGTCACCAGGGCTCGAATCAATACGTTCTCCGGACAGGCACAGCCGCTTCCTCCTTTTTCCACCGCACCCAGCACAAGCAGGTCCACCCCTTCGTGGTTTAGAGCAAATTTTTCTGCGATATCCGAAACTTCCGGATTCAATTTGAAGATCTGACCGTATTGGTTTACCTTTGCGCCTGTTCTTTCCTCAATCAGGTCAATCTGTCTTGAGATGGGGATGATTTTCTTCTGCTTATCTCCCGGGACCCCTAGGGCGGAAGCAAAATTGGCATCCGGATCGGCATCCAGTGCAAGAACCCGTTTCCCCCGGCGTGACATCAAGAGTGCAAGCGTGCCTGCGATAGTAGACTTGCCGACTCCGCCTTTACCGGAAATAGCTATCTTCATGCTTCTATCCGGCAAAGCCGTATTTATTGCGTAGAAACCGGGACAGCTCCGCGGTTTTTTTGAATACTAATTCCGCATCGGCAGGATTCAGCGATCCGGTACCGCATGACGGCGTGATAAGAGCCTGTTCCAAAAGAGCCTGACGATCGACACCAAGGGATATCAGTTTGTCCATTGTGCTTTCCAGTTTCTGTGTCAGGGACTCGACGGTTTCGGTATTAATAGCTTCCGAAGTAGGCACCACGCCCCAGGCGATGGAGCCTCCTCTTTCCAACAAGGTTTTAACCGCTTCCGGGTAGATAGTGATACTGTCAGCAAAATCGAAGGCGTCGAAATTGAGAATATCAACTCCAGCATCCACCAAAATACTCCATTCTGTATTTCCACAACAGTGGATTCCCGCAATTGCGCCATCCAAACGGACGGCTTCAATCATTTCCGCAAGGTGTTCAACAACGTCCTCACGTTTTACTGAGACATAGGTGGAGCTGCCGAAAGCTGCAAGAATCGGTTCATCAACGAAACAGATGATATTATCAGCAAAGGGTTTAAACTTTTGAATCTGCCAGCGGCATTTCATAGCCAATGCCTTGATGATAACGTCCCGGAACTCCTCATTATAGTATATGGCCCGTTTGCTCTCATCAGTTGTATTGAGAGCGAAGGTACAAGGTCCCGTTGTGTGAACTTTGAAAAAGGGCAACTGCTTTCCCTGCCGCTTCAACTGCGTTTCAGCAGTGTATATACCCTTAGCATAGTCCTGACCGATGGCCATTGCTGAGCAGTCACCGGTTCCCTCATCCGGATCCATTGCGGTCATATAAGCCTCATAAAATTCTCCAAACGATTCCGAATAATCGACTGCCGTATCAAAATAGACGCGGTTTTTTTCCTGATCCAGAACCAGGCAGGGCATTCCTTCGGAGTATTGAATATCCATCTGTTCCTTCAAAGAGACTTGCGGAAGCTGCGGCCAGATGGGAGCTTCGCTTAAACAGGAAAATGAGAGATCAACCGCGTGGTCGACATCAAGAAAAGGCATGCTGCCAACGCCGGTTGCCATAAACTTGGGTGTGAATGCCATAAATCTAACCTGAGGGGATTTTAGGATTATCTCCAGCCATGACGGTTGCCAGGGAAGATGTTCTATCTATGATTTGCTGCATATTCTGATGCAAAACAGTCAAAAATTATCATTTCGTCACGGATAATTCAAATCCATTTTTGACCGTGAGGTGCTTTATTTAAAGTTATAGAGACAAACCGGAACCATTCTGCAGGTTGATTTAAGGTGTTGCCAGGTGAAAACGGGGATGGAACATCGCTGTATTACCAGGAGTGTTTAATTTGCCATGGATAGGCTTGAAATACGGCAAAGGCGGTAGCTGAACCGATACCATGATTTGGGATCGATTTGACCCGGATTATTCCTCCCAGAACTTGTTTTCGACACGGGTTTCGAAGTGAAGTACTTCTGTTTTTTCCACTGTTTCCCAGATCAATGCCTCTAAATCTGCTTTTCCCTCGTCATCACGAACCTCTTCAACGACACCATGAATTTCCGGTTTGCGGGGCTGAAATACGGTGCAACAATCGGCAAAGGGTTGGATGCTGATTTCGTAGGTCCCTATTTTCTTTGCCAGTTCCGTGATTTCAGCTTTATCCATCCCGATAAGCGGCCTCAGGACCGGGATGGATGCCGCATCCTGTGTACAGGCCAGGTTTTCCAGGGTTTGGGATGCAACCTGACCGACAGCCTCTCCGGTAACATAAGCCTGGATTTTGATCTTCTTTTTTAGTTCTTCAGCAATCCTGAACATTAGCCTGCGATAAAGGATGGTTCTGTTCTTTTCATCGCAACTTTCTTTAATTGCCTTCTGTATGGCTGCAAAGGGTACCACATAAAGTGTGGATTTGGGTTGGAAACGGCTGAGGTGGGTTACCAGGTCAATGACCTTTTGTCTGCTCTGTTCACCGATGAAGGGATAGGAGTGGAAGTGTATATAGGTTGTCTTGCACCCCCTCTTCATCATAAACCAACTGGCAACGGGGCTGTCGATGCCCCCGCTGATAAAAGACATGACAGGACCTGAGGTACCACAGGGGAGTCCTCCCTGCCCCTGGATTTTTTCCAGGTAAAGGATTGATCTCTCTCTGCTCCAGATTTCGATTCCCAGTTCCATTTCCGGATTAGTGAGGTCCACTTTCAATTGCGGGAATGCTTCCAGTACCTTGCCCCCGACAAGCATGGCGATTTCCTGGGAGTTTTGAGGGATCTCTTTGGCACTTCTTCTGGCGGATACTTTAAATCTGATCGGCGTGTCAGTGTTCTCCGGCAGATGCTTTTTACAGAGTTCAATGCCAATTTTGGAAATCTCTTCCAGATCATGGTTTGCCGGAACAGCAAGGCTGAAATTAGCAATTCCGGGAATGTATTTCAGAATGGTTAACGTCTTATTTGGGGACCCTTCAGTTTCTACGATGATTCTGCCATAGATTTTGCTCACCCTTGTTTTTCCCAGGTTTGTAAGATGTTTTCGGATATTCTTCATTAACATATCTTCGAACCAGTTCCGGTTTTTACCTTTGAGAGCCAGTTCGGAGTAGCGGACAACGATAGTGTTCATAATTAAAACGGAGATTTGATTTCTAGTGTTTTAAAAGTGGTTCTATTTTGTTTTCCCATTCTGATAATCCGTCCCGGATGGTGACAGCTTGATTCGTAAAAGGGCTTTTAAATGAGACGGATTCACAGTGCAATGCCTGTCTTTCCAGTTTTACCTTTGGCAGGATGCGTTCGATATCCCGGTAGTGGTGCCAGTCCAGAAAAACACTCTCATCAGGATGATACTTCTTATCCCCGACAATCGGACAACCCATAGCTGCCAGATGAGCCCTGATCTGGTTTGTCTTGCCGGTGACCGGTCTCAACCAGATTCGGTTGTAGTTTCCCCAGGGTGCCTGCCTTTCTATAATGGTGAGGCTATTGGCGATTTCGGACTGATCCAGGCTTAGTTTGGTGTAAATGCTTGAGTTGGTGTCCGGAACCAGATCTCCGGAAATTTCGTTTACTTCAATCCTGCCGAAAGTGATCGCCTGATAGGTTTTTTTGACAGTGTGGTCCTGGAACATCATTTGCAGAAGTCTTCGTGCCTGTCTGTCTTTGCCAAAGATAAGAACACCGCTTGTTTCGATATCGAGTCTATGAACCGGACTTAGCTCCTGATTTCCAAATTTCTCCTTGATCAGTATCGCCAGCGAATTGAAGTAATACTTGGATGAGGGGGTGACCGGCAGAAAATCAGGTTTGGAGACAGCAAGCATACGATCGTCTTCATACAGGACTTCGATATTCAATTCGACTGCTTCTTCATCTGACCGCAGATGCTTATATTCCAGCCAGTCCCCGGTTTGAATCATTGCATGACCATCCGCTTTCACGCCATTCAGCCGCACCCGGCTGTCAATAATGCTGGAAAGTTCATCTTCATCCCGGTCCTGAAAATAGCGCTCCCGTATGAAATCCAGGAGTGGTTTTGGCTGGAAATCATAGCGATATCTAAAAAGTTTGGAATTGTCGTTTTGCACTTTGATTTTGAAAAATATAAGATCTTATTTACTGATTAAGCACTTATTGACTATCAAGCTATCGAAAGAAGACCACTTGCCTTCATCCCCGGTAGCGGTAAGTGACAATACGGAACATCATCTGACTACAGTTACCTGTTTTGAATAAGACCTTGGTATGACGGACATCCCTAAAAGACGTAACATCATCATCGGCGATGTCCATGGTTGTATTGATGAACTGAATGCGTTACTGGACAAAGTGAACTATCGACCTGGTTTCGACAGTCTAGCCTTTCTGGGAGATATCATCAACCGAGGCCCCTGTTCAAAAGAGACTTTCATCAGGTTTAAGGAGTTAAATGCGGTATCCGTGCTGGGAAATCATGAAAGACACCTGTTGGAGTGTTCGAGGCGGGGTTACAAGAGTAGGAACTACCTGAAACTGGAGGAGGAGTATGGCGATTTGTTTTCCGAATTGCTGGAAAATATTGCGGATTGGCCGGTTTTTATAGAGACCGATGATTACATCCTGGTTCATGGCGGATTGATTCCCGGGAAAGGTCCCGAACAAACAGATTCGCGGATACTGACTTCCATTCGTACATGGGACGGGGAAGGAAAAGATCTTAATAATCCTGGTAATCCATCATGGTATGAGCTATACAAAGGGGCAAAACTTGTGGTCTTCGGTCACTGGGCTGCGCTGGGGGGAGTTGTTCAACAGAATGTAATTGGATTGGACACGGGATGTGTTTACGGGAGGGAGCTGACGGCATTGATTCTTCCGGAAAAAAAGTTAGTCAACGTTCCTGCATTAAAGCAGTATCATCCTGTTTTTTAAGGTTCGGATCTGGAATTTACCCCTGTTTTAAGATATAATCCGGATCAGAGCAGGGGCAGAATATTTAAACATTGTTTTACTCACTTTGGAACCGGGTGGCTATGAAGATTGAAGTTGATCAGAAGACTTTCAAACATCAGGTAGAGATGTTTGTGGATCATCACAGGCGACAGCAGGACGGTCCTCTGCATAAGAAAAAACTGAAACACAAAACCCTGACAGATCTGATAGACAACTCAGGCAAGCTTTCCGACCAGGCAATTGAAGTGTTTTTTCAGACAGATGATGAGATTCAGGTGTCTGCCGAGGTCATTGAAGAGGTCCACAACAAACTTAAGTTTATGCAGAACAGGATCAACTCACTACCGGCAAAAAAACGGTTTTTTATACTGGAAACCATCAATTTCTTCAGCAGTAAAATCAGTATCGCCAAACTAATCCCGGCTTTGCTGGTTCTGGAGGGTGAGGATCAGAAAAAAGCCATTTGTGAGTTTGCCCTGCCGACGTTCTATAACATCAATAAAAATGTGGAAATCCTGGTAGCCAATGACGAACTTTTTAGTGCCAAAACCCTGCATATCGAAAGAGGTGCGCTTTATACGTTAATCTCCGATCTGGCAAAAACATTGATTAAAATGTTTGATAGTGACTTTGTGTCCAGTTTCGGAGAAATGGGAACCCCGATTGAGTTTCTACTTAATGCCTTTGATCCCAAAACCTTTGAAATCTCGTCTTCACTCTCGTCAGAAACCGGATACATTTTCAGCAAAATGATCGATGATGATGAGCTGATTCGTAAGCTGACGCTTCAATTCGTGACATTGATTCAATCTCACGAGCACCTGTATAACTATGCTGTGAAGCGACACCTTTACTATCGATCTTTCCTGCTTGACCTGATCACCGCAGAACAGTTCGAAGGGATAGATGCGATTGATCTCAGCAGGATTCTGGCAGGTTGCCTGGTAAGGAACGAACAGTTGAGACCCGAGGATGAATTGATTGACCTGATGATTGATGAGAAGCATTTCAAGTCAGTAGAAACCAGAAAACTCATGGAAGCTTTTATCGATCAACTTGCACCTTCAACGATTCTCAGCGTCATAAACAGGGTTAAGGCAAGTCTGCAACATCTCACCAAGGCAGATTTCTCAGAACAGTTCCAGGATGTTCAAAAAATGTCCGTTAAGACTGCCTTGCGAAATATGTGGTCGGGCATGGTTCGTCTTATCGACAGCGGTTTGTCCAAAGCGGCAGCTCCACTAATTAAAGTAATGGATTTTGTCAAAGAGACATATAATTCCTTTATTAGCGATGAGACAATAAAAGATAAAGAGGAAATCGAAGATATAGCCGGACGTAAAAATGCCATCACCTATCGTAAAGGAGATCTCATACCAAAGAATCTTGAGAGCTTTGCCATCATGACCCAGCATTATCAAATGGTTGAGTCCGATGTGATCGGTATCCGAGGTGAGCATGAAGGAGCGAGTCACAAGGATTTTGGATTTAACAGCAGGGTTTTCAGGAAAAACGAGAAGCTGCTCATCGACTTTTATGATTGTGTTCAAAGACTGTTCGCCTTTTTGGAAAACCACGATAAAGTCAAGGTTATAACTTTTGAAAAGCAGAGCAAAATCAGGGAGTACTCGGTCTCCTATGTTTTTGGGAAATACATGATATCCATTGGTACCACGCATTTGCGTATTCCCAACTCGCTGATAATCAACGACAAGGATCTGTTCCCCTATGTTCTATTATTTAAGGAGGGAACGAAAAAGAAATTTGGCAGGGTGCTAAGTCGTGAAGTCGTCGTTAACGGGACGCTTAAGCTGTTTAATGAAATGGAGTTTTCGGCAAGTACTTCCATATTTGTGTACGAATCCCTGTACCTGCTATTGCATCTGCTGCCGGAGAAAGCCTGGAAGGCGAGAGAGGTGCAATCCTGTGTTGCGTTTTTGATTGATGAGCTGCAGCGTTTCAGAGATGCCAACGGGAGATTGCTCTATTGCGTCAATATTCCCGAACAGTTGCCTTGAAGACCCTCAGTCGTTAATCCAGTCAAGATCAGCATCTCCGGCCCTGATGATTTCTGCCGGAGATACGGAGAAGTCCAGAATCGCTGAACGGGTGATATACAAATCCCCGCTGTCCACCACACAATCCACCAGTTTTTCATATGCCTCATGGATCTGATAAGGGTCGTGAAGTCCATCTGAATTGTCCGGCAGGCTGCTGCTTAAAATAGGCTCAGCCATGGCTTCAACCAGCATGGTTGCGGTTGGTGCATCGGGCATTCTAACGCCGATTGTTGACCTGGGAGAGAGCATGATCTTCGGAACTTTTTTGGATGCTTCAAAAATAAAGGTGTAAGGTCCGGGGACAATGGATTTGATCTTCCTGAAAATCGGGGTGCTGATCCCCTTTGTATATTGTTGAAATTGTTTGGTGTCGTTACAGATGAAGGTTAACGGTTGTTTTTTGTCGATCTTTTTAATCTGGTAGATCCGTTTCATCGCCTTCTTACTGTGTATACAACAACCAAAAGAGTAGGTGGTGTCGGTTCCGTATATAACGACACCGTCATTCTTCAGAATATCGGTTATCTGATTGATCAGCCTGATTTGAGGATTGAATGGGTGGACTTCAAGCAACATAGTTTTATCGTATCTGAGTTAAACAGGGATCAGAGTCAACGTGGATTGTTTTCTGGTTCCTGCTGTTGATTCCGTAATGGCTGCCAGTTATTCTGCCGTAAAGCTTCATAAAGCACAATCGCAGCCGATGAACTGAGGTTCAAGCTTCTGACTCCGTTATCTGCCATTGGTATGGTGCAACATCTGTCATTATAGCAATCCAGGTATTTTTTATCGATACCTTTAGTTTCACTTCCAAAAATCAGATAATCTCCATTTTTAAGAGGTTGATCTGCATAGGGTCGATCGGCTTTTGTGGTTAGCAGATGGATGCGACTTCGATCCATGCTTGACATATAGGTTTCAATGTCGGGGAAGTACTCCCAGTTGACATATTTCCAGTAATCCAATCCGGCTCTTTTCAGATAGCGGTCGGTCAGCTCGAAACCAATCTTGCCTACAATCTCCAATCGTGCACCGGTTGCCGCACAGAGACGTGCTATGTTTCCCGTATTAGGCGGAATCTGGGGTTCCAGAAGCGTTACCGTCAGCATGAGTCGTCCGTCTTAGTTTAGTTTTACCAGTTCGGAATAGGTTAGTTTGTCCCCACCGAAGATATCCAGCGCGCTGCCGACCGTAAAGTCGAGCTTGCCCTTGCCCCTGGTTTTAATCAATTCAATATCTGCCAAGGAGTGAATGCCTCCCGCATAAGTGACCGGCTTTTTCCCCCAGTTACCGAGGATATCCACAAGATCGACTTCGATGCCGCCGGCTTTTCCCTCCACATCAACGGCATGAATAAGAAACTCATGACAGAACTCTGCAAAATAATCCAGGCTGGCCTTGTTTACCTCTACGTCTGTAAAGTTTTGCCAACGATCTGTGACGATATGATAGACACCATCTTTCTTCCGACAACTCAAATCCAATACCAGATTCTCGGTCCCTACTGAACCGGCTAGTTTTTTAAGACGTTCCTCGTGAACCTGTCCCCGGTTGAAAACATACGAAGTGACGATCACATCACTGGCCCCGGCTTCCAACCATGAAACAGCGTTATCAGAGGTGATACCACCTCCGATTTGTAGTCCTCCTTTCCAGGCAGACAGGGCTTCTTTTGCCGCCAATTCGTTACCAGGCCCGAGTTTAATCACATGACCGCCGGAAAGCTTGTCTTTCCTGTATAAGTTCGCATACCAAGCCGGTGGCTTATCACTGGTAAAATTCGTTTCCGGCGCAGAATTCTTTTCGTCGGAAAGGGTCGATCCGACAATTTGTTTTACTTTACCCTGGTGAAGGTCAATACACGGTCTGAATTTCATTGTTATGATTAATAAAGTCTTTTCAAGGAATCTCTTACTTAACGGCTTACTTTTTCTTTGAATAGCCTTTATGCTATCACTGATCAAATTCCAGTTAAATCCAATCCTTCGAACAACTATGACAAGCTACAGAAAATCATTCTATTTTTTTGGAATTACGCTGTTGTTTTTCGTATTGGCTCGTACCGCGTTGCTGGCCTTCTATCCGGAGCAATTCAAGAGTCTCGGTTTGATTGATATTCTGCAGGCATTTCTGATGGGATTACGATTTGATATCTCATCTGCGACAGTATTTCTTGCAATACCGCTACTGGCAATGAATCTTCCGGGAAAACTCACGCAAAATCGTCCGATTCAATACCTGCTGTCAACACTTGTCTTCATTATTGTGGTCGTACTGGCTGGATTTTTGGTTTGTGATGTACTTTACTTCGACTATGTCAAACGGCACATCACTTATGAAATGTTTCTATTGGTTGGGGACGATTTCATTTTGTTGGCAGGAATGGCTTTGAATGTCTACCTGGTTCATGCCATTATCGCTATTTTTGTTCTGATCGCTTTGGGATGGCTCTGGTACAAGATTGCTAAAAGACCTTTCCGGGCGGCAAAGCTCGGGATTAAATCCATCTTGGTTTACCTGGCATTCATAATCCTGTTGGTGATTGCCGGGAGGGGAGGAATCGGATATAAACCGGTCACCATAATTGACGCCTTTTCGTCCGGAAGCATGGCGTTCAGCAACCTGGTCCTAAACGGGGTGTTTAGCGTATCCCATTCCATGTTGAGAAGCCAGGATATCGATCATCACCATTTTGATCAGGAAGAAGCCCTAAAAATCTTAGGGATGGAAAAAGACTTTAGCGATTTCCCGTTTCAAAAAACCAACCAGGGTACAACCCAACCCCGTTATAACCTTGTATTTTTTCTGATTGAGAGCCTGAGTTTTAAATATGTTGATGCCTTTGCGCATAATGATTTGGGCGTAACACCAAACCTGGACAGGCTGGCGAAAGAGGGATTAACCTTCACCAATTTTTTTGCCGCAGGTCAAAGAAGCCTGGAAGGGATCCAGGCTACCCTGACGGGTATCCCCTCAATCGTCGGGATGCCGACGATTGGGATTGGATTAGTGGCGAATTACTCTAAACTTGGACAAATTGCCGCGGATAACGGGTATTCGACCTTTTTTGCGCAGAGCCCTTTGAGGAGATCTTTAAGGATGGACTCCATCGCCGGTTCATTGGGATTCCAGAATTTTTACGGAAAGGAGGATTATCCCCTGCTCCTGGACTATGCAGATCCGGATGAAGCCAAATATGGCTGGGATTATGAAACATTGATGTTTGCAGCCGAAAAACTGGAAAAATCCGAGAAGCCGTTTTTCATGTATATCTATACAAGCACAACTCACACGCCCTTTCCCCGCTTACCAGAAAAACTGGAGAAGTACCCCTACAGTTCGGACAAGGAAGAGGGTTTTCTCAATACCATAAACTATATTGATTGGAGTGTCGGCGAGTTCTTAAAACGTCTCGAAAAAACAACCTGGTTTGATAATACGATTTTTGTCATTACGGCGGACCATGCACTGGCACACTACCGTACCGGTGCTTTTTATGATAAGTTTCATATTCCACTTATCATTTATGCACCCAAGATTATCAAACCGGGTGTCGATGACAGAATCAGCTCCCAACTCGACCTGTTTCCAACCCTCGTAGACTTGCTTGATCTAAAGGCGACCTTCAGCTCTTTTGGATCTTCGCTGGTGAAACAACGTGAAGCCCCTTTTGCTCTCGTCAGAGATGGCTCTGTTGTCGGGATTATTGCTAAAGATGCTTATCTTAGTCATTCTCTTCACAATATGTTGGAGACAGGGCCCGACAACAACCCCCCTCATGAAGATGTTCTGCAAGAGTTGGAAAACAAGCTTTTGGCTTCAGACCAGCTAGTATTTGAACTGATTCAAGCAAACCAGTGGGCGAATTAAGACTCTGAGAGCTTCTGGCGATACATCATCTTCTCATGGATCACCAATAGAGGCGTGAGAAGATATAATGTTTTTGATATTTGTTTAATAATTTAAGTTGATTAGAAGTTTTTTGGGAATTCTTATTGACACCCTAAAAGAGCTAACCTAAAATTAAAGCTTTGGTTGGCGAGATAGCTCAGTCGGTAGAGCAGGGGACTGAAAATCCCCGTGTCCCTGGTTCGATTCCTGGTCTCGCCACCAAAAAAAACTACAGCACCTCTCTTGATTTTTTGAGTTAAAAATCATAGCTTAAAACGTTAAGACGGTGAAGTTTTTATGGTATGAAAGTATTTAAACTTCAAGCTGATAGCCAAGGTTTTTGTTGATTTTTTTCTTGCAAATTCCTAACAGAAATCTTACAATGTGATTTTTGGTTCATTGACAACAGAATCGGGTAAGACAGTGTTTAACCAAACGCGGGAAACAGGTTTCGGTCTGTTTTCACGTCAAAAAAGAGTGAGTATAAGTACTC
>JANQGX010000006.1 GCA_028282885.1 SAR324 cluster bacterium | reverse complement strand
TTTATCAACATATTGCGCTGTATCTAGCTATTTTATTTGTCTTTTTAACTTACCTTCATTCTTTTCTAAAGCCTTACCCACACAATTTTGGTGCACCCATTCAGATTTGGTGTTTGACTCATGAACAAGGATAGTATATTATACAATTGTATAATATTAAGTCCTGTTGGATTTTTCGTTTGGAAGGGGATCGAAATCAGCTGAGTCGCATCATGGGAAACCGTAAAGATTCTACAAAACAAACTGGTATTATGAAAAAAAGAATATCGGCTTGTCTTGATAGATTTATCCTCAGCGAGCATCTTATCTCCGTAATTGCTGCCCTCTTAATCGGCGCCTTAGCCGGTTTCGGAACCATCTTGATCCGAGCCCTTATCAAGGAGATTTCAACCTTGGTATTTTGGGGAGAAGGCAGTTTTCTGGAAAACCTGAAGGCGACCCCCTGGTATTTGAAGATTCTGATTCCAACACTGGGAGGCTTGATAGTTGGCCCACTGCTTCATTTTTTGGCCAGGGAAGCAAAACGGTCGGGCGTGCCGGATGTTATGCAGTCCGTTATTCTCCAGGGAGGGTTTATTCGTCCAAGGGTAGCTTTAATCAAAGCCCTGACTACGGCAATCACAATTGGAACGGGTGGATCCGTGGGCAGGGAGGGTCCCATTGTCCAGATTGGTTCAAGTATCGGTTCAAGTATCGGACAGATATTCAGGGTTTCCAGCCAGCGAATGAAGACCTTTGTTGGTTGCGGGGCGGCTGCGGGGATCGCCGCTGCTTTTAACGCTCCGGTAGCAGGAGCCCTTTTTGCCGTCGAGATCATCCTGCAGAACTTCGCATTTGCTCAATTTTCCCCCATCGTAATCTCTTCAGTGATGGCCACGGTCATTTCCCATGGTTTCAAGGGGAGTTTTGCAGAGTTCCAGATTCCCGAATATACGCTGAACTCCTATTCTGAAATGTGGTTCTATCTTGAGTTGTCTATTTTGCTGGGCCTGATAGCCTTTGTCTTCATAAAGGCCATCTATTTTAGTGAGGACATATTTGAAAAACGAATTAAACTACCCCCCTATCTAAAACCCGCCCTTGGAGGACTGCTTGTCGGATCAATCGCTGTGTTTTTCCCCGACATTATGGGAATCGGTTATGAATCAATCAACTTAGCACTTCATGGTCAATTACTTGGTAAAATCGCTGTTTTGCTTGTTCTGATTAAAATAGTCTCCACTTCGATCACAATCGGTTCCGGGGGTGCCGGCGGGATTTTTGCCCCTTCACTCTTCCTGGGGGCGATGACAGGTGTCTATTTTGGTAATGTTCTCAACAAGATATTCCCGGGGCTTGATGCCAACCCGGGTGCCTATGCTTTGGTTGCCATGGGAGGCATGGTATCTGCTGTCACCCACGCGCCTATAACGGCAATCATTATGATTTTCGAACTGACCAATAATTATACGATTATCCTGCCGCTGATGATCACCTGTATCGTCAGCACCACCGTCTGTTCTACCTTATCCCGGGAATCGGTCTATACCCTGGCGCTCGTGCGTCGTAACGTACACATCAAGACCGGCTCTGAGTATAACATAATGAAATCGCTGTTTGTCAAAGATACCTATACCCGCTCAATAGAAACAGTGAAAGAGACTCAGTCCTTTGACCAATTGATCGAGCGCTTATTGACAGCTCAGGATCCCTGTTTTCCCGTCCTTAATTCATCAGGTAAATTGAGGGGGATGATTTCGCTGAATACCATCAAAGAAAGTCTTTTCGATAAGGACGTGCTTGGGGACCTATTGATTGTTAAAGACGTAGCGGTCAAGGGAGTGACGGGGGTAACCCTCTGCGATAATTGTCATTCAGCCTTAAAGAAAATGAACAGAAGCTCGTTGTTGGGGATTCCGGTCGTTGATGACAAGGATCCGGAAAGGCTCCTGGGAATGATATGGAGGAAGGATATCTATGCTGCATACCATCGGGAAGTAAAAAGGAGAGATCTGGCTTCCTCGTTTGCCAGCCGGATCAGGTCTGATTGTACGGGGAACAACGTTCACTTTATGGAGGGTTACTCCCTTGCGGAAACACCGGTTCCAACCCTATTCATTGGCCGGTCAATCGGGGAACTGAAAATCAGAACCAAGTATGACGTGGTAATAGTGTTGATAAAGGATAATCAGCAAACCGGATCCAAATCCACAACCATGCCGCATCCCGATTATGTTTTCTCAAAATCGGATTCGATTCTGGTACTGGGAGAAATCGGGAAGATTAATCTGTTTAGGGGCCTTTAATATAGTGTATCGACTAGATCGATCATTATCTCAGTCGAGGGGATTTTCGCTCAATTACAGGGAAACAAGTTGACCACTCTTGGTTCCAGGGAAGGATTTATACAGGTCTTGATCGGGAATCTCCTCGGCAGGTCCAAGCAAAAGTTTGTCGATAACAGTTAATCAATCTGAAACAGCGCACCAGCATTTCTTGTTTTAAGCAGGCTGCAGAAAACCTCAGCAATGATTTCGGTGGATAGCGGATGGGGGGGGTGCTGGTTGATGCTGCGAATGCGGAAGAGATGAATAAGGCTTTCACCCATTGTGATGGTTATATAGATTGACAAAAATGTGCTTGAATAGGCACGGTCAACAACAAATAACCACACCCGGGTTCATTCAGCTCCCTCATCAAATCCAATAACAATAGGAACAATGGGCAGACGAAGCATTGAAGAGATCAGAAAGGAAGAAATCATAGATGCCTTTTTCAACGTGGTTGCTGAGAAAGGTCTGATGGGTGCTTCCACCAGGGAGATTGCCACTGCTGCCGGTTGCAATCACGGCATGCTGCGTCACTATTTCGGCAATAAGGAAGCGATAATAAAGGGAGCAGTTGATCATCTGGCAAATGAGTACATGACCGAGATAAAAGAAGGTATGGCCAAATTCGCTGCCGCAACCGATCAGTTCAATTATATTTTCAACACATTTCGAATAGAATCCTTTGATGCCTCAGTTTTACAGGCCTGGCTTGAACTATTGGCTTTCTCAAAAACCAACCCCGTAATACGGGAAGCTTTCCAGAGTTTTTACCTGAGTTTTACCGGTATTATTGCGGGTCTTATCCGCAAGGGGATGCAAACCGGTGAATTTAAAACTGTTGATCCCAGGATTACGGCTGATCTGATTTGCGGAAGTCTGGAAGGCAACATGCTCCTGATTCATATCAACACTAACCACACCAATGGCGACTTGTTAAACAGTCAATTAAACCGGGTTTTCCTCAACTACCTGGCCAAGGAGACTTGATGAGTTGTCTTCGGGGCCCAATAGCTGATGAACCGGATTCTTGCTAAAAAATACCTGGTTACAGATTCCTGCCACAGGAAACCTCCCTTTAAGTCGTTCTCCAATAGAAGCTGAGCTGCTTATGATGCCATCTGTCAATCCATGTCACTGATTCAAGTATTTATCTTAAACCAGGATCTGGCCGTATGGAAGTTTCCCTTTCAGAAAATTTCTATAAGCAGAAATCAAAAATACGCATCGTCTTCTTCAAAACTCATGATCGACACCTTGACACATGAAAAGTAAGTTCCTATCATCCGTCTCATCTGATCAGACACTACATGTGAAACTCTACCTGCTTTGCCGGAATATGAAATCGAGATTACCGGAAGACATAACCCGGCGATTGCTGATTCACGCAAAAATTCTCCTCCACCGATAATTCCATGAAAAAGAAAGCCGTTCTGTTGGATTCCTCTTCTGCAATTCTTCTGGAGAAATCAGACCTTCTTTCCCGCCTGATCAGGTTCTATCATGTGACTTTCGCAGAAGCGGTCTATCGTGAATTGACTGAAAACAGCTATCAAAGTGCCGGCCTGTTTCAAGCAGTCTGTTCTGATGGCAGGATCGAGGTGATGAAATCGGGTGACATCTTCCGAACCACCTCACAAACCAATCCCGAACTCGAAGCCTTAAATCCGGGCGAAAGAGAGACCATTCAACTCTGTCAGGACGGAACCGGTGATTTTATACTACTGGATGACCGCAAAGCCGCAAGATACTGCCACAAAAACAACTTGCCCTTCATTAATGCTCTGCTCTTCCCCAGAATATTGAAAATAAATGGATTGATCAGCGAAACGGAATGCAGGAGGAAAACGACAAAAGTAACAGAGATTGGCAGATATTCAGCCAAAATCATCAGAATAGCAGAAGAACTTTCTGACAAAGACCTGTTTCACTTTTTCCCTTGATCTGACATTGAGTCCTCTCCAGCGAACGGTAAACCGCGTTCGGATCTCATCCCGTCGAAAGCCGGAATCCAGCCATATCAAATGCATCCCGACCCATAATTAAGCCCCGGATGACGATTATAGGGCTTTTCGGAGTGTAATCATAAGTATATGTTGAATTAAGATTTAGTCAATATGCTCCTATCCGAATGCGGGAAAAAGGGCACTTTGGAAAAAACAGATGTGATGTAACCGACTGAAATAGAGTGGTAGTCCCACCAGGACTCGAACCTGGATCTTGGGCTCCGGAAACCCACGTTCTATCCCTTGAACTATGGGACCAGTTTGAGGGATTTTAAGGTAAGTCTGTTAAGGTTCGAATCTATCAACCCTCCCGACCATCGTCAAGATGAATGGGAGCGCGAATCGAGACATCGCCGGTAATTACCGGGTAAACTCTATTGACAGGCTCTTACGGAGGATTTATTTTAATGGAGAAACTTCAGAAAATCTAATCAAACAACCTCTAACCATAAAACGGGATGCGCCAGTAACAAACACACCTACCCGAATCTTTTGTTACACTAACGCCACTCGTTCATCTATCAATTAGATCAAGTTAACATATTGTTATTCCAACAGGAATAATCCTTATGAGGTTGTTATGGGAAAATCCGCCATTGCATTTCAAGACGTTTCCTTTGCTTATGAATCTCAAAGTGCATCCTTCATCAGCGAACTGTCCCTGCAGTTTGCCAGGGGATGGACAGGTTTGGTCGGGGCAAATGGAACAGGCAAAACCACTATCCTTAAACTGGCTACAGGTTTACTGGAACCAGCCTCCGGGTCTGTGCAGTTTCCCGACCACACTATCTATTGTCGACAGCGAACCGATTATATCCCGGACCATTTTGAAGAGTTTGTCTCCTCCCTGGAACACGATGCCCTTTCTCTAGCCGGCAGACTGGAAATTGAACCGGAGTGGCCGGGACGCTGGGACACATTGAGTCATGGGGAACGAAAAAGGGCCCAGATTGGAACGGCACTCTGGCTTCAGCCCGAGATATTGGCTGTTGACGAACCAACCAATCATTTGGACAACAAAGCAAGAGAAATGCTGTTATCGGCACTTAAGGTTTTCCGGGGAACCGGGTTGATTGTAAGCCACGACAAGGTTTTGCTGGATACGATTTGCAGCCACTGCCTGTTTATTGATCCCCCGGATTTTGAGATGAAACCGGGGAATTTTTCAACTGGTTGGGAACAGATTCAACTGGCAAGAAAAACAGACGAGAAACAGCATCTTCTGGCCAGAAAAGAGGCCAAAAGGCTCAACAGAGAAATCTCCAAAAGGAGAGAAGTGGCCTCCAGAGCGGATAAAAAAAAGTCCAAACGCGGCATTGATAAAAAAGATCATGACGCCAAAGCCAAAATCGATCTGGTTCGTCTTTCAGGTAAAGATGCTGTTGCCGGAAAGCTGATGAACCAGCTCAAAGGGAGGGAAAAACAGAGTCGGGAAAAACTGGCATCCATCCGTGTCAAGAAAAACTATGAAACCGGGATTTGGCAGGAAGGAGAGCGATCCAAGCGAAATAGTCTTTTCACATTGGAAGCGGGGGACCTGCTATTGGGTGATAAAAGAAGCTTGAGTTACCCTAAACTGGAGATGAAGCCGAGTGACAGGATCGCTTTAACCGGGCTCAACGGCACGGGCAAAAGCACCCTGATTCGGCTTATCCTGAAGAATGTGCCGCTCACTGCTGACAAAATAACAAGTATTCCGCAGGAAATTCCCCTGGAGCACTCCAAAGAGATTCTAAAAGAAGCGCAACAACTGCCCCGGGGAAAACTGGGTCGAATGATGACGTTTGTTAATCGCCTGGGAACCCGACCTCCCAGGTTGCTTGAAAGTATGGAGCCCAGCCCCGGTGAAATCAGGAAAATTCTGTTGGCCATAGGGGCGAGCTATTCACCACATCTGATCATTATGGATGAACCCACCAACCATCTGGACCTGATCTCTATAGAATGTCTGAAAGAAGCTTTGGTTGATTTTCCCGCCGGCCTGCTTCTGATCAGCCACGACAGGGATTTCCTGGATGCTTTGACAGAAACCGAATGGCATATTAGGAAGGACGAAACAAAAGGGAACAGGCTGGAGATATTATAAGAGGTCGCATGACATTCGTTATTGAAGAGTATACTTCCTACAAACAGTCCATACCTGCGGCGTTGGACCAGATCGCGGCTGACCGGGTCATTAAAGAACAAACTTCGATCCTCATCAAACCCAACTTGATCAACTCTTCCCCACACCCGGTAACAACACCGCCGGAGTGCTGTGAAGCGATCATTCGCTATATCAAACAACACTCACGAGCAGAAATCGTTATCGCGGAAGGGTGCGGGGATTCAGTGCTGGAAACAGACGATGTATTCCGCGAACTGGAGTATGATCGCTTGGCCGAAGAGTATCAGGTGAATCTCCTGGATCTTAATCATGCCCCCACTGTCAGAAAAAAGAATCCCTCCCGCCCCGTATTCCCGGAAATGATATTACCCGAGATAGCTTTCACCCATTTCATTATCTCCGTTCCTGTTTTAAAGGCACACTCCCTGGCTGAAATCACCGGTAGCCTGAAAAACATGATGGGTTTTGCACCTCCCCGGCATTACTCCGGTCGTTTCGGAAGTTGGAAAAAAGCTGCTTTTCATACCGATATGCAACGATCCATAATGGATCTCTGCAGCTACATCAGTCCCGATCTGTCCGTGATGGATGCATCCATCGGGCTGGCTGATTTCCATCTTGGTGGAAATCACTGCTCGCCACCTGTCAACAAAATCATTGCAGGATTCGACCCCTACAAGGTCGACAGGGCAGCAGCCGAACTGCTGGGATTCAACTGGAGAGAGATCCCGCATCTAAGATAAGAAAATAAGGGGACACTTTTTGAAGAGACCAATAACCTTTCCGGATAGAGACATTCATCGGTAGGAGATCGTTTGACAGTCCCAGAAGTTCTGTCCTACACTCACTATCATGCCAAAACGTCTCTAAATTGGTGGTCTTTCGACAATGGTTCAATGGAAAGGATTGGCCTTTTGGAATCTATTACCTGAATACAAAGGACTGTTTATGCCAAATACAATATACGAACAACTGCGGGAAAGGCTGGACAAATACTCCATTGGTTTCATTAAAACAGAATCAGGAGTTGAGCTGAAAATCCTTAAAAAAATGTTTAGCAAAGAGGACGCTGAAATATATCTCCACATGGCCCCTTTTCTGCAGAAGCCAGCTACGATCGCTAAAAATGCCGGTAAAGATCCTGAAGATATCGCCGTCCGGCTTGAATCAATGGCTAGCCGGGGTCTGATATTCCGTCTCCGCAAAAACGGAAAGGTTATGTTCGCAGCATCTCCATTTATTGTCGGTTCCTATGAATTCCAATTGACCCGAATGGACAAGGAACTGGCCGAGTTGATTGAACAGTATTTCACGGAAGGATTTCTCGAAAAAACCATTGGAGAGACTGTAGCCCCTTTGAGAACGATTCCGGTTCATCAGTCGGTGGAAACAAAACTGAACATAGCTCCCTACAGGGACGCCAGGGAAATCATTAAAACAAAGACAAAAATAGGTTTGGCAGATTGTATTTGCCGTTCACAGCAAAAGCTGATCGACAAAGGGTGCGACAAACCCCTGGATGTCTGCCTGGTATTCGGATCTCACGCCGATTATTACGTGGATAACGGTATGGCTAAATATATCGACCAGGAAACCGCCCTGGAGGTTCTCAACCGATCGGAGAAGGCGGGTCTGGTTGTGCAGCCGGCAAGTACGGTCAACCCCGGGGGAATGTGCAACTGCTGTGGAGACTGCTGTGGAATTCTGCGAGCTTTAAACCTGATGGACAAGCCTGCCGAGCTGGTTTTCAATGACTACTGGGCAAGGGTGGATGTGGAAGAATGCACGGGATGTGAAGACTGTATGGATCGCTGTCAGATGAGCGCAATTCAGATGGATGAAGACGATATTGCCACCATCAATCTGAATCGCTGCATTGGCTGCGGACTTTGTGTAACTACCTGCCCCGCGGAAGCCATCGCACTTGAGTTAAAACCGGAATCTCTGAGGAAACAGCCTTTTGAATCCAATATGGATTTGATGATGACAACGGCTGAAAAAAGAGGCATCGAAATCACCCGATAGTTTCGTATTTCTCAATTACTTCGACCTCCACTTTTGATGCGGACAACCATTCCACAATTGCCGGATGGTTTCTCATGGTTTTCACGTACTCCTGCTCCACCTCTCCGAGTTCGACTCCGTAGGAATGAAACCTCATAACGACCGGTGCGTACATGCAGTCGGCTATGGAAAACTCGCCGAAGAGCCAGGGACCTCCGGATTGATATTGACTGCGACAACTCTTCCAGATCTGCCTGACACGGGAGATATCCTGAATGGCATTTTCGGGGGGTACAAAAACTTCGAAGATCTTTCGGCAATTCATGGGCAGGTTCTCCCGCAAACCGAAAAAACCCGAGTGCATTTCCGCACTGACTGCCCTTGCCAAAGCTCTTGCTTTGGGGTCTTCAGGCCAGCCTTTTTTCTCCGGGTATTGATCTGCCAGATACTCCATAACAGCCAACGAATCCCAGACGCCAAGCTCTCCATCTCTTAGGTAAGGGACCTTCCCCGTAGGTGAGTGTTTCAGGATTTTTTCTTTGTAGCCCTCCGTAAACAGCGGAACACGAATCTCCTCAAAGCTAAACCCAAAATGCTTAAGGTAAAGCCAGGGACGCAATGACCAGGATGAGTAGTTTTTGTTTCCAATTACAAGTGTCAAGTCAGCCATTTTTACTCCTTATTCGGGTTTTCGTTGTCATTGTCCCTGCTTTTCCGCCAGAAATAATTCAGCAAAACAAAGATCAGAATCAAGCCGGTAAACAGGTACCAGGAGGTGCCTCTTCGCGCCAGGTAAAAGGTGAGAATTATCAGCCCCAGGCCGGTCCAGGGAAATATCCAATGCCCCGGTTTTTTTGGGATTACCGGATGCTGTCGAAACTCATCTTTGACCTGATCAGCAATAGCCTCCATCTCCTCCCTGGACAGGGGGACCATCTCTTCCAAAGCATCCAGGGTAGCCCTGGTCGACTCTTCAACGTTATCTTTTCCCTCTCGTTTCCGCGCCTCTTTGAGAATCCTTCGCCTTATCTCATCCTGAATCTCTTCATTCCGATTGTCATCGGACGGATTCTTTCCCCTGTTTCTTCTGAACACCATTGCAAATCCTGGTACCGGTTATCGCCATTTGGTCAGATTTTTCAACCTTCATCGCCTGTTGGCCGCGCAACAGTCAAGGATGAAAAATCAAGTGTTTATGGGAAATTCTATGAGATCCTGATAAAATTGTCTAAAAGAAAAACCAAAACAGAAGTCAATTTCGATTGTGAGAACGAGGAGGTTTGGGATAGATCTATACCAGGGAGATCAATTAAAACTCCGATCCGATAATATTGAGACTTAATGTCGCCGCTTCGCGTAAACCGGATCTAGCCACTGTCTGAGCTTCAGAAAAAAAATGGAAATTGAATTCAATCTGGAAGGTGAATACATAGAACTGATAAAGCTGCTTAAGGTCTCGGGACTCTGTCAGACCGGGGGACAAGCCAAGATGGCAGTCATTGAGGAAATGGTGCTAGTGGATGGTGAAGTCGAACTTCGTAAGAAAAGGAAAATCAGAGGTGGACAGATCGTGGAGTACGACGGATCCACGATCAAAGTTTGCGGTATAAAGTGACTTTCTTAAACTCCACCAGAACCTCAAATGCAGTTTTCAAACTGTCCAGATATGGACTTCGGGAAGCATCCTCCTGATTGATGGTCTCTATCACCACCTGTTTGAGAGGCATGAATTGCCGATAGAGAAGGTTTTTTAGCGGAGCCAGGTATTCCTGAAGTTTTTTATCGTTTGGCTCCGAATTGATGGTGAGACTCCTGCCGTTTCGTTCAGAAATCAACACGAGATTTGCCCCCTTGAATACAATGTGTGTCGTTGAGGATCGCCTGGGTAAAAGCGATTTCAATCCCGCTACATTCACACCGCAAAGTGAAGCAGGGTCCGATGCATTCATCCAGTAGACGACATCTGCCGGCAGTCCTGCCTGAAGAAGCCGAAATGCCTGATGGGATATAAATTGTGGCCCGGGAGGTCCCTCAAAGAAGTAACCGGCCAGCACCTCTCCGGACAGTTCCATCAAACGCAAAGATCGGAAGATTGTCGACCAGCTAAATCCCGGTAATTCCCTGTGCAGCAACTCCCGAAATAGAACTCCGAATCTTTCCAGTAAAATCCGAACGCGATCCTTGCAAAGCTCTTCATTTTCCAGCAGATCCTCAGGAGACTCCGTCTTTGGCAGGGAGAACCAATTTCCGGCATAAGGCATGGATCCTTTCCATCTGGCAAACCCTCCCCTCCGGGATGCTCTGCGCCCGCGATTTTGCTGAAGTGCAGGCGCTTCAACCGGGTTTTGAACCTGAAATCGGTTTTCAATACCTTTGCGGAGAGCGGCAAAGGCATCATTGGTGATTAATCCGTTCCAAACCTCTTCCCAGATTTTTCCGGACAATTGAGCAGAGTTAAATCCCGTTGCTCGTTGTAGTGAGACAAAATCATGTCGCCCTTCCCGGTTTTCCAAAAGAGAAGATTGAAAATCCGCTTTTTCCTCCCTGTCTTCTGACAGTAAATCCAAATCGGATTGAAAACAAAAGCTGATCTTCTGTTTTCCTTTACCCACCCAGCGTAAATCTCCTTCCTGCAATATGCTATCAAGCCAGGAGGGATGGTACGGTGACAGCCTCGCTGGAAAGATATCACTCTCCCATAATTCAGCAGAACAGGAGTAGCAAATTAATTGCTCCAGACGGTGAAACAGATCCTCCATTGAGTCCCCGATCTTTGTCATCCCCTGAAAATAGGCTAGAAACAGTGGCAGGTTTTCTATGCTTAGAGCTTCAAATGGTGGGATTGCCTGCGCGCGATTTATTCTGAGCAAGATCTCAAAATTCTCACTGTCGCACAGATCTTCGTTTCCGCTTTCCTCCACCAATTTGCCCTTAATCAGTATCTCTCCGTCCAAAAGGTCATCAAGAGCAGTTTGCAGAAGAAGATCTTTCATACCCAGAATAGCAGCAATAGCCGAGGCGGACCTGGGACCGTAAAATCGCAACCACTCACCCAGCAGGCCTGAAGCTGTTGCCAATCCATTCTCTTCTGATTTCAACCCGTTGTCGTTGAACTCCCCCTCAATCATATTCCCATCAAGATCGGTAACGACCAGATCCGAATCGTAGAAAACCGTCCGGATTTTTGGCAGGTATTCCAATGAGATTACCAGTGGATGGGCTGCATTCTTAGGGGCAATCATCACCAGTTTCTCATATGCCGGGAAGTGGGTTTCTTGATCATCCGAACTGGCATCTCTTGCCATTGCTTCAAGAAGTTTCTCCCACTCGGGAAGGGGGATGGCGATTCGTTCTTTTACCCAATCCACAAGATCGGATGCCCCGCGAGGAGCATAACCGGGGCTTAATCGCTGGCGTTTGACTTCGAACTGGTCGACTAACTCCTGCGAAATAGCGGGCCGCAAACCGGGTGTAAAAACCACATCCTGCAACAGGCTTTCTCTCAGGGAAGAAGTTGTCGATGCCGGTTGATCGAGTTGGTACATGTACTTATCAACCTGATTCCAGGTCATCCCCGCAGCCATGGGACTTGGACGTGAAGTGTTGGTAATAGTCCAACCGATAGAGCCTGATTCCATCTCCGCAAGTCTCCGTTGCAGGCGATCAAGATCAAATTCGTCCTGGAGACAGGTTCGCCAGGTTTCCAGGAGAATTGGAAAATCATCGTACTGCAACACACCCTCCAGCAGTTTTTGGGAGCGAAGCCGGGTCATCCAGAGCGGCATTCTCTCACTGATCTTATTACGGGTAACCAGTAGAGCGCGCCCTGCACACTCCCGAAAGCGCGCACCAAAGAAACCCGAACCTTCAAGACGTTTTTTCAGAAGGCTTTCAACCGTAGCGGATGTCACCATTGACAAAAGATCTTCCGGTTTCATCTGATGCGCCAGTTGGAGAATGATACTGTCGTTCCCCGGAAATACCTCAAGACGCTCATCAAATTTTTCTTCCCAGGCAGCGTCCAGGGCCATGGCATACGGTCTGTTCAACATTCCGCCCCAAAGGGTATGCATCACCAATTGACTCCCCGGGGCACCATCAGGGCCAGATCTGACGTATTCCATCAGTAGGTGATGCCGATGCGGCAGGTCGGATTCAGTGGCTTCTACCTGCTTATTGAGAAATTGCACAAGTTCCTGTGCCGCATGGGGTTCCATGTGATATCGATGGTGAAGTTCCTCCCTGAATTCAGGTTCATTCAGATGCTGGTTCGCCTTCTCCAGGAAATCGGATATTTGTTCCGAAAAGTGGGCATCCCGGTTAAACTCTTCGCCTTTCCAGAAGGGAGTATCCATAAGTCTTGTTCCCACGGGCACGGCGAAGACATCATTGTGAGTTATCCGCTGAATCTTCCAGTTTTGGGTTCCGATGGTTGCGATCTGTCCGATTTTGGCTTCCCATACATATTCCTCATCCAGTTCCGCGATCCTGGCACCGGATTCCTGATGCCTTAACTGGAAATATCCCCTGTTGGGAATAGTTCCACCAGACATGTAGACAGCCATCAATGATCCCTTTTTTCCCTCAACCGTATTGTCCAAACGATCTATTGAGATTCTGGGTTTCAGTTCCCTGATTCTGCTTTCGGCATACCTCCCGGCCAACATATTGAGAACCAGATCAAATTGATCTCGTGTTAGTTCCCGATAAGGGAAGCTGGTCCTGATCCAGGCAAAGAGTTCGTCCATATCCCACTTTTCAACTCCCACCATCGATATCAGTACCTGGGCCAGCACATCCAGGGGACACGGTACCGGTGTTATTTCCTCTATGTCCTGGCGATCGATGGATTCAGCCAGAACAGCCGCACAAATAAAATCGATGGCATGACTCGGATAGATCGTCCCTTTACTCACCTCCCCAACATGATGCCCGGCACGGCCGATTCTTTGAATTGCCGATGAAACCGATGGCGGAGACTGAATTAAAACCACCTCGTCCAGATCCCCGATATCAATTCCCATTTCCAGGGAACTCGTTGCAACAATTGCCCTTAATCCACCCGCTTTCAGCTTTTTCTCAACTTCTTCCCTGATCTCTTTTGATAACGATCCGTGATGTGCATAGGCCAATGACTGGTTTGCTGCCTCGTTGATCTTGTAAGCGAGTTTCTCGCTTAGTTTTCTGCTGTTGGCAAACAGGAGAGTAGACCGGTTGCCAAGAATGATGTCCTTGAAAGCGTCAGCCAAAGATTCCCAGAGGGCATCTTCGATATCTTTTTTAAGCTCTTTTTCGGGAAAACTGATCCTGATCTGATACTCTTTCTTGATGTCCGACTGCACGATGGAAACGGATCTGGGAATGTACCTCGGGGATTTTGTCCCTCCTTCAATCTGAAAGCCGCCAACAAACTCGGCTACGGATTCCAAAGGTCTCACCGTCGCCGAAAGAGAGATCCTCTGAAAGTCGCCGGAAAGGCGAACCAGCCGATCCACGGCTGTGATCAGATGAACACCTCGTTTGTCTCCGACAACAGCATGAATCTCATCCAGAATAACGGTGGAGAGGGTGGTTAAAATGCCGCGTCCCGATTGAGAGCTCAATAACAAATTCAGGCTCTCGGGAGTAGTGATCAGAATCTCAGGCGGATGCCGCAGCATCCTTCTGCGATCAGTCTGTGTGGTATCGCCGCTTCGGACAAAGGGTCGAATCAGCGGGAAAATCTCATCGTTCTTTTCAAATACCTCTTTGATCTGTTGCAACGGCTGGCTGAGGTTTCGATAAATATCGTTGTTCAGGGCCTTTAAAGGTGAGATATATAGAACACTGGTTTGTTCGGTCGGCCAGGTGCTCGTAACCAGTTGATTGATAGCCCACAGAAAAGCGGTCAGGGTTTTTCCACTGCCGGTTGGAGCTGTTATTAATACATTCTCATTATCGGCTATTCTTGGCCAGGAGCGCTCCTGAATGTCGGTAGGCTGACTGTAACTTTCACAAAACCACTCCTGAATCAGTGGATGAAACGATGCCAGTGCGGTTGTCATAGGTATTTTTTGGCGTAGAATTCCAGATTCTCGTGTGCAAATTCGACAATTTCAGTCGGTTTTCTGAATTCAGACATGGCCAGAAACTTCTGAAAATTACCGGGCAGTGTGGATTCCGGCCAGCGGCTAATGGTTTTTGCCGGTTTATCATATTTCAAGGTTCGGGCAGTATTATAAGCAACCCAATGACTCCAGCCCCTTGCCAAATCAAGAAACGGAGAATTTCCCCTCAGGTGAAACAGGTTGTATTTTTTACACAGATCAGCCGCCACCATCTGGCCGGCCATGTATGGCATGAACCATTGTCTGGGAATACTGGGTATTACGTAGTACAAACCTTTCAGATAATACACCGGATAGCAGTATCGCACCAGTTCATCGAAGAATGTGAGAACAATGTTATCCGGCTTCTCCTGCTGCATACCAATGATCAATTTCCAGTCTATCCACAATAGATTAGGCTTGCCGGAAATTTCATGACCGAATTTCTGAATGAATGACTGAAGGGGTTTAAGCATGGATTCCAGATTGCTTTCAGCCGTCAGATTTTTCTCCAGGCAGAATTCGCAGACACCGCCCTGACCTTTGATGTTTTTGACCACATGGGGAAAACGACAGGTAAAACAGCGGATCTTGGCATCCTTGAAACAGCTTTGACATACCACCTTTCCGTGATCGGCGTAGTGAGACGAGTTGGACCAGATCTTGCCATTGCAGAGGTAGCAGGACATTCCTTCTTCTTTGGAGAAAGACGAATAGCAAAACTCGCAAACATAACCGAAACCATCGACCTTGCTTAAATGACTTGAAGGAAACTTGCACTTCTGACAACGTTTGGCATTCCTGAAACAGTTGATGCAGACTTTTACTCCGTGATCCTCATAAAACGACTGTCCGGAAGCAATCTCCTTACCGCATGAGTAGCATGGATCCTGAGACATTATTTCAACCTTGGATGAATAGTAAAACCAGCGGTTACCATCAACCGCTGTTGATTTGTGTTAGTTTCTTTGACTTGGCTCGTGCCGCCGTTTTTGCCTTTCAGGATACAAAAATCCTTTAAGAGTAGCCAGTTGAAAAATCGCAAAACAGGGTATTGTCTTCGGATCTTGCCCCGGGGATTCAAATTCATCTTCAAGCGTAACATATTGATAATAATAAATTTTGTTCGCCTTGCATAACCTAAACGGATTACTGTAAAATCTAAATGACCCATGGGAAATAAGGCTTGAAGCTAAGATTCCAGTGGATTTCCACTGCAGGATTTCCTGAACTGTTCAGATCGTTTAAGCCAATGTATGATCTTGTCACTTTCATTATAAAGGCAGCATTTGTTACGATCATCGTACTCAGCTTAATGATCGGAGTTATCTGGCCCCTGATGCGTAACCTGGGAAACAGATCCCGGCGCCGGAGCATCGAAAGCCCTGTTCGGGATTTTAAACGATCACCTCCCCCGTTCCCACTCGATGAAGACGAAGTCGAAATCCCGACCACCGGACAAAGTGAAGTGGACCATCAAAAGGAAATCGTCAAGATGGCCATGGACGATCCCACAAAAACCACTCACCTAATTCGGAACTGGATAAATGAAAAAAAATAGTGCATTCTGAATTCTCAACAAATCGCATTACAATAACCTGCGTTGGTTTCATCCGGTCATGTATCGGGCTTTATTCCCGAATGCCGACTCCATTCTCAGGAATGCTGTGACAAAACCTCTGTAACCGAAACGGTTCCTTATGCCTTCGAATACTGAATATGTGTTGACAGCCTACGGCATTGTCTCTGCGGTGTTAGCTATTTACGGAATTGGCGTCCTTTTGAAACTGAAATCAGTCAGTTCCAGGTTAAAACGAATTCAAAACAACCTTACCACCTCCCCGGATGAAAAAAAATAATCTCAAATATATTGTCGGAGCAGTGCTGATCATCGGTATCGGAATCTGGATTTTCGGATCCGTCAGTTCGGAAAACCTGACCTATTACTACACACCAAGCGAAATAGCAGCTCAGAAAATCTCCGATGACAAGGAAACGATTCGAGTTATGGGCATTGTCAACAAAGGATCCGTGAAATGGACTCCGCGGGAAACCAAACTTGTTTTCCAGATAACCGATGATAACAAACACTTCATCGAAGTCGAATATGTTGGTGCCAAACCTGACATGTTTCGTGAAGGACAGGGTATTATTGTGGAGGGGGGGTTCACAGAATCCGGGCTTTTCAATGCTGAAGTCCTGCTTGTCAAACATAATGAAGAGTATAAAACAACCGACCACACCGGTAAAAAAGAAGATTACTACCAAACATTGCAAAATTAGGCCCGACTGGTCGGTCTGATTCAAACAGACCGATTGTGGTTCGTTGGGTGATTCTGATACTAAATCGGCGCATAAACTAACACAATAAACCTGATGATCGTAGATATAGGATATTATGCCATGCTGGCTGCCATGGCACTGGCCTTTTACTCAATTATTGCAACCATCCTCGGTATCAGTAAAAATAACCAAAACCTGATCCAATCGGGAAAGAACAGTCTTTTAATCATGTTCCTGATGGTTCTCGCCGCTTATCTTTCCCTTACTTATGCATTTGCCTCGGACGATTTCAGCGTTCGATTCGTCGCCATGCATTCAAGCACCGATCTGCCCTTTTACTATAAGTTGACTGCCGTTTGGGGAGGAATGCAGGGTTCCCTGCTGCTTTGGCAAATGATACTCGGCTTCTTTACTGCCGTCGTGGTCATGCGATATCGAACAACCAATCATGAGATCCTGCCCCATACCATGCTGGTGCTCTCACTGATATCCCTGTTCCTTCTATTCCTGTTGGTAGGCTGGAGCAACCCCTTTACCAGGATTTTTCCTGTTCCTGCCGAGGGAAGAGGATTGAACCCCCTGCTTCAGAATCCCGGCATGGTCTATCATCCGCCATCGTTATATCTCGGATATGTCGGTTTTAGTGTACCCTTTGCCTTTGCCCTGGGATCACTGCTCAGGGGAAAACTGGATAATAATTGGATTCTTACGACCAGACGCTGGACCCTGTTCTCCTGGTTTTTTCTTACACTGGGAATACTGCTCGGTGCAAACTGGGCCTATATCGAACTGGGTTGGGGCGGTTATTGGGCCTGGGATCCGGTGGAGAATGCTTCGTTGATGCCCTGGTTGACCGGGACAGCATTTCTGCATTCCGTGATTGTTCAGGAAAAGCGAAATGGTTTGAAAATCTGGAACATGGTTCTGATCTTCTCAACGTTCCTGCTCTCTATCCTCGGAACCTTTATTACCCGTTCCGGAGTGTTGGGATCCGTTCATGCATTCTCCAGATCCAATATTGGTCCGGCATTTCTGGTCTTCATTGCCGTTGTTTTTGTTTTCTCTTTTTCCCTGCTGATGTACCGACAAAGCCGGCTGGTTTCCGAATCCAGATCCGTCAGTTTTTTCTGTAAGGAGAATTCCTTCCTGCTAAACAATATCGTTTTTCTGGTGATGACATTCACGGTACTTTACGGCACGGTATTCCCGCTTTTAGCAGAAGGACTTGCCGACAAAAAACTTTCCATCCAGGCACCTTTTTTCAATTCGATCATGACGCCTTTGGCCATTGTCATGATCATTCTTATGGGCGTTACACACCTGTTGGGTTGGAAAAAAACCAGCACCGGTCCTTTGATCAAGAATCTGGCCGTTCCATTGCTGATCGCCATCGTTGTGATGCTCCTGCTAACCATTACAGCCGGGGCCTCATGGCAGTTTTTTCTCCTGGGGCTGGCAGCCGTTTTCGCAGGCTATATCGTCATTATTGAGTTTGTTCGGTCGACAAGAATTCGGAGTGGGCACAGACAGGAATCTGATGGAGCCAAGCCCTCCTTCCTTCGCTCCATCATTTTGGATAAAAGAAGAAAAGGAGGATTGATCATTCACCTTGGGATTGTATTCTTTGCGATTGGAACCTGCGGAAACTTCTTCAATCAGGAAACCAGTTTCACTTTTGCCGTGGGAGAAAGTAAGACTTTTGGTCGATACACCCTGGTTTTTCAGAAAATAGACCGATTTCAGGAACGCAATGTCCGAAATGAGGGAATCGCTATCGAGGTTAGGCAGACTGGCAAGACCAGCAGAAAAATAACACCGGTGAAATCCTTCTATCCGACCTCGCCTCAGCCTATGACTGAAGTTGCCATTCACCGAACCCTACTGGAAGATCTCTATGTAAGCCTGTCTTCCATTAATCAGGATGGAACAGCGACTGTGGTGGTTTATATCAATCCCATGGTCAATTTTATCTGGGCCAGCATGGTTTTGTTTCTGATCGGCATTCTGTACAGTCTTTCTTACAAACCTGCACAACTGAGAAACGTGAAAACTTAAATCACCGGAGTTTGGAGATCCGAATCACATGAACAGAAAAACATATTTCGCTTTGGGAATTCTGTTGGGCTGCGGTATACTTGTGACAATGATTTACGGCCTGTTTTTCGCCAGCATCCCAAACGAGATCCCTTCCGCACAGATTGGAAAAAAAGCCCACGCCTTTTCCATTACAACCTTCTCAGGACAACCGGTAACACTGGAAGGGCTGAAGGGAAAACCGGTGATTTTGAATTTCTGGGCTTCCTGGTGTGTTGCCTGCAGACAGGAAGCCCACATTCTTGAAAGAGCTCATCAGCGATATACTCCGCAAGGCGCTGTCTTCATCGGAATTGCTATCAATGATACCCGTGAAGCTTCACTCGCCTTTATCAGACGATTTGGCAAAACTTATCTGCTGGCTCCGGATGACAAAACCGGTTCCATCTCACTCGATTACGGTGTGACCGCAGTTCCTGAAACCTTTTTGATAGACAAACAGGGATTTATCGTGAAAAAAGTGCTGGGAGCTGTTGACAGACCTACGATTGAAGATTTTTTAAACGCTCAATTATAGCTGATTATGTTTGCTGCCCCCAATCGATTAAGAATGAATGCAGTGAGGATCATTCTCGCTTTGCTGACCCTGACAATCTTTCTTCCGACTTCATCTATCCTTTTGGGAGAAGATTTGGAAGACCAGGTGCGTGATATATCCCACAAGCTGCGTTGCCCTACTTGTCAGGCGATGTCTGTGAAGGAATCGGAAGCTGGTCTGTCTCTCAATATGAAAAACAAAGTCCGGGAGATGCTGGAAGCTGGCTCGTCCGAGGAGGAGATTCTGGAGTTCTTCGTCGAGCGTTATGGCGAATGGATTCTAAGGGAACCGCCTAAGAAAGGATTTAACCTGGTTTTATGGCTGGCTCCACTGATATTGATACTCGTAATTGGATTCATCGTTATCCGAACACTGTTGAGGAAAACCCGGACACAAAAAACACCGCCCGTTACTCCGCTAACCGCGGAAGAACAAACAAAAATCGAAAAGGATCTTAACCGCTTTCAATCGGACTAATACCAGGACCTGCCGCTATGTTAAATTTTGCACTCTTCATTTGTTCCGCCTTGTCTTTGGGAGTAGCGTATTTTGCTATGTTCAAACCCCTGTTTTTGGATCAGCAAGCAGCTTATTTTCAACCCGTTGCTGAAGAGGAGGAGTTTGACGAATCGATATCCCTTTTGGAAACCATTGACGAGCTGGAATCCGATTTTAAAATGGGAAAGCTGTCAAAAGATGATTTCGAGTCCCTGTCGCTGGAATTCAAGCGACTCTACCTGGAGAAAAAGACAAAGAAGGAGACATAGTACAACCGATCTGCCGTCAATTCAATTGATTCATGGGCATCCGTAAACCAACATTAGACCAGGTGTTCAAAAAAAAATATCTCGGCAAAGCGATCTTTCAAGACAGGGACCGAAGCGGTCGAATCCAGGTTATTGAGGAGGGTATGATTCGCTCCCTGCATTTTGATTCTATTGAAAAGCAGAGTTCAATGGATCTGCAGAAACCCGAGTCTCTGGTTCTCTCCTACACTGTTTCAATGATGACAGGATTTCTATTGACACCGGATGCTTCTTCCTTCCTCTGCATCGGGCTTGGGGGTGCATCGATCCCTCGCTTTCTGTTCCATCATATCCCCGAATGCCTGATTGACATGGTGGAAATCCGCAGGAAAGTAATTGATATTGCAAGAGATTATTTTTATCTCCCTTCTGACAAACATCATCGAGTTTTTCATGAGGCAGGTAGTGACTTCATATCAAAACCCAGGGAACTGGAATATGATATGATTTTTGTCGACGTATATGACAAGCACGGGATGGTTGAGTCGGTGATAGACCCGGTCTTCTTCAGTTGCTGCAAGGAACGCCTCAATGCAAATGGTGTTTTCTGTATCAATCTCTGGAGTGAACCTCGCAAGGTATACAAGGACGCGATTCGTATGCTCCAATCTGCCTTTGGCAGGAAACTGCTTCGTATACCGGTCTCTGAAAGAACAAACCAGATCATATTAGGTCTGGAGGACCGCTGCAAAGTATCTCCTCTTCACCTGCTCAAACAACGATCGCGAATTCTGGAAGGGAAACTGAACATGCCTTTTACCGGACTGGTACGTTCTCTGATCAAACACAATTCGTCCCAGTTCAAAATAGAATCGGCAGACTGATGCATTAATGTGCACTTGAGGTGACGGTCGATGGCGAGTATAAGAAAGGAGCAGGACGCACCTTTCCCAACTCAGTTCGTCGCTGACAGACGTGGGGATGATTCTATTTGTCGTTCAATTTGCCGATATACTCTTCGTATTCTTCGTCTCTCATCAATCCGGATTCGGCTGAAACCAGATCATCAACCTGAATCTTCAACATCCAGCCATCATCAAACGGATCAGTATTGACCAGGTCAGGCTGGTCTTCCAAATCCTTGTTTACTTCCACAACTTCACCGGAAACAGGTGAAATCAATTCAGCAACCGCTTTGACAGACTCAATATTACCAACGGTTTCGCCTGCTTCTACTATGGTACCAACCTCCGGCAGCTCAACATAGACAATATCGCTGAGACTGTCCTGGGCATAATCTGTAATCCCAATGGTTACGGAGCCCCCGTCAGCCTTAACCCATTCATGGTCTTCCGAATACTGCAAATCAGCCCTTACTTCCATATCTCCTCGTAAAATTGATCAGACATGCATCTATCTGAAATTTTGAATTATCAAGCAAATAGACAACTGAGAATAACATTCATCTGAACAGGTTATCCTAATGTGTCCGCAAGAGACATCACCCTTTCGAGCCCCTGTTTCAGCTCCCCCACAATTGACAGGTTAACTGTTTGCCCGCTCAGCAAACCTATTATGATTTTAAATTAACCGATAAATTTTTAAAAAAAAAGCAAAATGTTGGGTTTTTTATGGTTGGGTAATTCTTAGCAATACTTTTTTGAATTTTCAAGAAGTTGTTTGGCAGGATGCAGCATATTGAGGAACTGAAGCAGTGCCCGCTGCTTCAGCTTTAAAACAAACACAACTAACTGTGATTTTTGAGGATTGCAGAATACTGATCAGGAATTCAACCAGGTTGCCACCTCCTGGGCGTGATAGGTTAGAATCATGTCGGCTCCGGCTCTCTTAAATCCCAACATCGTTTCCAGCACAACCTTTTGGTAGTCAATCCAACCTTTCAGTCCGGCTGCTTTTGCCATGGCATACTCACCGGAGACATTGTAAACAGCCACCGGAACATCGGACACTTCGCTGACTGCACGGATAACATCAAGATACGGCAGACCGGGCTTTACCATCACCATATCGGCTCCCTCGTCAATATCCAGCAGAGCTTCCCGAACCGCTTCCCGAACATTGGCAGGATCCATCTGGTACGTCTTTTTGTCCCCGTGTTTTGGGGCACTATCAAGCGCATCCCGAAAAGGACCGTAATATGCGGATGCATATTTGGCGCTGTAGGCCATGATGCCCACGTGGGTAAATCCTTCTGCGTCCAGCGCTTCCCTGATAACGCCGACACGGCCATCCATCATATCTGATGGTGCAATAATATCCGCACCGGCTTTCGCCTGGGAGACGGCCATGGCAGCAAGAATAGGCAAGGTTTCATCATTGACAATTTCGCCCTTTTCATTGACCACACCATCGTGACCATCGGAACTGTATGGATCCATGGCTACATCCGTAATCAGGGTCAGGTTCGGAACCGCTTCTTTTACAGAACGCAGGGTTCTTTGGTAGAGCCCGTTCTCGTTAGTGGACTCAGTGGCCAGCGGATCTTTTTTACTGTCTTCCAGAGCCGGAAACAGTACAACGGCTGGTATGGATAGTTCAGCCAGTTCCCGGCACTTTTCCACGATCAGATCAGGTGAAAGCCGATCGATACCCGGCATGGATTCGACCGGTTGTTTATTGTTTTCACCATCGATAACGAAAAGAGGCATGATCAGGTCGGACAGGCTAAGGCTATTTTCCCGAACCATACTGCGCACATTTTCAGAAACACGATTACGTCTCGGTCGGATGGGAAGGGATAGGTTCATGATGCTCCTTTACGATTTGGATATGATTTGGCAGATATCTGAATTCAGATCATACTCGATTATTCCGGATCAGGAAAGATGGGAAAAGCCTTTGATCTCCTCGTCGATCACTTTCGCCATATCCCTGCCACTTTTGATCGCTTTGACCACGAGCGATTGTCCGGTTGCCATATCCCCTGCAGCAAAAACCTTGTCCACCGAGGTTTTGAAGTTGCTGGTTGCAACATTGCCACGCTCATCCAATTTCACACCGAGATCGGTTATCAAACCATCATGTTCAGGATGAACAAATCCCATGGCCAGCAGAACCAGGTCTGCCTTGATAACAAAGTCCGATCCCGGAATTTCCTGCATTTCCATCCTTCCCGTCTCTTCCGATTTGGACCAGTTGACCTGAACACAATTGATTCGTTCAACCCTGCCATTGCCTTCAAAAGATTTGCTCAAAACAGCAAAATCCCGAATACATCCCTCCTCCTGAGAAGATGACGTCCTCATAACCTGCGGCCATTGGGGCCAGGGATTATCTTCCGGTCTGTTATGCGGAAATTCGGGCAGAATTTCGATCTGCGTAACTGACTTGGCTCCCTGGCGAATGGAAGTTCCAACACAATCCGAACCCGTATCTCCACCGCCAATGACCACCACATCCTTTCCTTCGGCAGTTATCGCTTCACTTTTAATCTCTCTGCTCTGGACTCTTCTATTCTGCTGTTTTAGAAAATCCATCGCAAAATGAATCCCAGCCAGATCCCGACCTTCGATGGGCAGGTTTCTCGGTTTTTCCGCTCCTCCGGTCAGGCAGATATAGTCGTAAGCATTTACAATATCTACCACCGCCAGATCCTTACCGACATGACTGTTGACCTTAAATTTTATTCCTTCCTCTTCCAATAGCCTGACCCTTCGTTCGATGATTCCCTTTTCCAGTTTAAAATCGGGGATACCCAGGGCCAAAAGACCGCCTATTACTTCATTTTTCTCAAAAACGGTGACATCGTGTCCGGCCAGATTCAATTGTTGCGCTGCCGCCAGCCCTGACGGGCCGGATCCGACAATGGCAATTTTGATATCCGTGGGAGGGGCAGTATCCTGGGCATGTACCCAACCTGACTCGAAAGCCTTCTCGATAATCGCCTTCTCCAGCATCTTAATCGAAACCGGTTCTTCCACCAATCCGGAACAACAGGAGGCTTCACACGGCGCAGGACAAACCCTGCCTGTAAACTCAGGAAAGTTGTTGGTCGCCTGCAATGCCCCATAAGCAGCCCTCCATTGTCCCTGGTAAAGATACTCATTAAACTCAGGGATCAGGTTATTTACCGGACATCCCCAATTGCAGAAGGGAACCCCACAATCCATGCAACGGGCTGCCTGGGTCTTAAGCTTCCTCGAGCTGGGTAGTGTTTCAAACTCATAGAAGTGTTTGATTCTCTTCTCCACCGGTTGTTTATTTGGATCTTCCCTTAAGTATTCTAAAAAACCTGTCGCTTTTCCCATTTTTTACCCGAAAGTCTATTTGTTCTTAATGGTTCCATTCGGAGAAACCACCATGACTAACCACAACGGATGTTTCCTATCCTGATGTCAGTTGCCCGAATGAATGGTTGCTGTTGATTTTGCATCTTCACTTTCCGGGATCAAGCCGTTTTACTGTTCAGCAAAACCATCCCTTTGAAAGCAAATGCTCTTTACTACCTGATTTTATGGTTGAGTTAACTATTCTGGTTACAGGCAGGAATCAGGCTACCTGAACCCGCAACATGCTAAAAAAAACAGAAGATGATCAAATCGATTACTCGGGCATAAACCGTTTGGCAAGAATGCGCCGGTACTCGATCGGCATCACCATGACAAAATCAAGAACCACTTTTTTCCAATTGTTCAGCAGTTTCCTGGCTCGCCTGCTGTTAGTGTATTTATAATGTTTTTCCACCAGTGCGTAGAGTTCCCTGGCCTGTTCTTCAATGGCAACCTGTTCCAGGTCCACCATATCGAGATTACACCTACGCTTAAAATCCTTGTGACGATCATAAACAAAGGCGATTCCTCCACTCATCCCGGCGGCAAAATTGTTCCCCGTTTCGCCAAGCACAACAACAATTCCTCCGGTCATATACTCGCACCCGTGATCCCCGACGCCTTCAACCACTGCAGTTGCACCACTGTTGCGGATAGCAAATCGTTCCCCGGCCAAACCCGCGAAATAGGATTCTCCCGATGTTGCACCATATAATGCCACATTTCCTATTATCATATTATTGGACGCGTTCCATTTGGCATTGAGTGGAGGTGCGACAACGACTTTGCCGCCTGACAGTCCTTTGCCCGTGTAATCATTGGCATCACCGGTAAGATTCAGTGTCAGCCCCTTGGGGGCAAACGCTCCGAAGCTTTGACCTGCCGTACCGTGAAAGTTGATTTTAATGGTGTCTTCGGGTAAGCCTGCTTCCCCGTGAAGCCTGGAAATTTCACTTCCCAGCATGGTCCCGGTGGTTCTGTTGCGATTTCTAATCACTTGGGAAAACTCGATTTTCTTGCCTTCTTCCAATGCCGGTTTACACCGGATAATCAACTCTCTATCCAGCACATTGGCAATGCGATGCTTGGCTTTGCCGATATTGGAGTACGCCGCTTCACGCGAAACGGCCTTTACCAACAATCTGGAGAGATCGATCCCCTTGGTTTTCCAGTGTCCCACATCATCACGGGTTTTCAGGTATTCGACCTGGCCGATCATTTCGTCAAAGGTTCGAAATCCCAATTCAGCCATTGTTTCCCTGACGTCCCGGGCCAGAAAATTGAAAAAATTGACCAGGTAATCCGCTTTTCCGATAAAACGCTGTCGCAATTCCGGATCCTGTGTGGCAACCCCGAGAGGACAAGTATTGAGATGACATTTTCTCATCATAATACATCCCATTACAATCAGACAGGATGTAGCGAATCCGAATTCATCAGCCCCCAACAGAGCCGCTACCACAATATCCCGCCCTGTCTTTAACTGACCATCCACCTGGACGCGAACCTGACCTCTCAGGCAATTGGTTACCAGGGCCTGTTGAGTTTCAGCCAGCCCGATCTCCCAAGGTCCACCCGTATGCTTGATGGATGATGCGGGAGAAGCCCCGGTTCCTCCGTCGTGTCCTGAAATGGTTATGCTGTCCGCCCTGGCCTTGCTGACACCTGCAGCCACCACTCCGACTCCGGTTTGAGCCACGAGTTTGACGTTGACATCCGCCTGCGGATTGGCGTTTTTCAAATCAAAAATCAATTGAGCGATATCCTCAATTGAATAGATATCGTGATGTGGCGGGGGAGATATCAGGGATACCCCCGGGGTGGTGTGTCGGATTTTGGCAATATAGTCGGTCACCTTGAACCCGGGAAGTTGCCCACCCTCCCCGGGTTTTGCTCCCTGGGCGATTTTTATCTGCATTTCATCGCAATTAACCAGGTAATTGCTGGTCACACCAAAACGTCCCGATGCCACCTGTTTTATGGCACTTCTTCTAAAATTACCATCGGCATCGGGTTCAAATCTGGCGGGATCTTCACCTCCTTCACCGGAATTACTCCTGGCTCCGATTCGATTCATGGCAATCGCCAGGGTTTCATGAGCTTCCCTGGAAATAGAGCCGATCGACATGGCGCCGGAAACAAACCGCTTAAATATGGAATCAACGGATTCGACTTCCTCAATGGAAACCGGCGAAGCCATTTCCCGATTAAAGTCCAGAAGCCCCCTCAAGGTATGGCACTGCTCATCCAGGTCATTGACCATTTTTGCAAACTCTTTGTACGTCTTATAGTCATTCTTTCGAGTCGCCCATTGAAGCTTTGAAATGGTATCCGGATTGTAGGCATGATATTCACCCTGGGATCGCCAGGTATAGGTTCCGGTTGTCAACAGTTTATGAAACGCTCTTCCTTCATAGGCATATGCCCTTAAGTGACGTTTGCGGATTTCCTCCTCAATTTCCCGGAGACCGATTCCTTCTATCACTGAACTTGTCCCGGTAAAATACTGGTTAATCAGCTCGGAGTTCAATCCAATGGCCTCAAATATCTGGGCTCCCTGGTAACTGGCGAGGGTTGATATCCCCATTTTTGAGAAGACCTTTTTCAATCCCTTGTTGACGGCCTTGATATAACGTTGGAAGGCTTCCAGGGAGACCAGTCCGTCAGGCAACTCCTCACTGATCGCCATCTGTCGAATCGATTCAAATGCCAGGTAAGGATTGACAGCCCCCGCACCATAGCCGATCAAAAGTGCAAAATGATGCACCTCCCGAACCTCCCCACTCTCTACAATCAGACCGATCTTGCCTCTTTTCTGCTGTCGAATCAGGTAATGGTGCACCGCTGAAACTGCCAGCAAAGCCGGAATGGGTGCAATTTCATTCTTAACACAACGGTCGCTCAGTACGATGACACGATGTCCCTGGTCAACAGCCTCTTCAACTTCCCTGCAAAGATCATCCAGTGCCTGGTTCAGGCTTTTTTCCTGGAAGGGAAAACCGATATCCACGGTGCTTGAGCGAAAAGCCGCTATCTCGCAGTGCCGAAGCTGTTCCAACTCGGAATTGGTAAGAATGGGGTGCTGAATTTCCAGCATTCTGCAGAGACCGGGTGTTTCATCAAGAATATTGTAACTCCCGCCAATAGCCGAGGAAATAGACATCACCATCTCTTCCCTGATGGAATCGATGGCAGGATTCGTTACCTGGGCAAAATTCTGTTTAAAATAGTTGTAGAGGAGTTTGGTCTCGGCGGATAGAACAGCCAGAGGCTCATCATTTCCCATGGAACTGGTAGGCTCCTGTGAATTGACAGCCATCGGTTTAACGATTCTGTAAAGCTCTTCGTAAGTATAACCAAAAACGCGTTGCAACAATCTCAGTTTGTAATAATCCGGTTGCGTATAGGTCGGCGGAGCGGGCAGATCATCGAGCTTGATAACGTTCTCTTTAACCCAGTTCGCGTATGGTTTTCGTTTGGCAATCCGCTCCTTAATCTCGTCGTTATGGAAAACCTGGCCTTCATCCGTATCGACAACAACGATCTTACCGGGTCCCAATCTTCCCTTGCGCCTCACATGCTCGACCGGAACATCGATAACCCCGACCTCGGAGGCCATAATAAACATACCGTCAATTGTCTCCACGTACCGCACCGGTCTTAGGCCGTTTCGATCCAGGCCGCCACCTATTTTTGTACCGTCGGTGAACATGATCGCAGCCGGACCGTCCCAGGGTTCGCTCAGCGCCGAATGGTATTGATAAAATCCCTTGAGTTCCTCGCTCATATGTTTGTGGTTCTCCCACGCCTCAGGAACCATCATCATAAAGGCGTGTTCAAGACCCCGACCGGCAGAAACCAGGAGCTCAAAAAAGTTATCAAAAGTTGCGGAATCACTTTGATCGGGGACAATGATAGGCAACAGCTTCTTGATATCAGCCCCGAAATAATCCGATTCGAACAGGGCCTCCCTGGATCGGGTCCAGTTGATATTCCCGCGCAGGGTGTTGATCTCGCCATTATGAGCGATATACCTGAAGGGTTGGGCCAATCCCCAGGTTGGATAGGTGTTAGTGGAGTATCGCTGGTGCACCAGGGCAATCGCGCTCTCAAATCGTTCATCTGTTAGATCCTGATAGTATTGCTCCAGTTGATTGGCCAGGAACATTCCCTTATAAACAATTGTTGAACCAGACAAGCTGCAAACATAGAAGAACTCCTTACCCTTAATCTCCGAGTCTTCAATTGCCTTCTCGACTCTTCTGCGAATGACATACAATCGTCTTTCAAAAGCATCCAGATAATAGGTCTTGCGCTTAATAAACACCTGGTATATTGCGGGTTCCTGATCCAGCATTAAATCAGACAGGCAGGTATTGTCCGTCGGCACCTGTCGCCATCCGAGGACTTCCTGACGTTCATCCGTGATAACCTGGTTGAAAATCTCCTGGCATTGGCCAAGCGATTCCATGTCTTTCGGCAAAAACACCATACCGACCCCATACTCCCCCTCATCGGGCAGATCAAAAGGAAACTCCGTAGAGATTTCCTGGAAGAATTCGTGCGACAACTGCAGAAGAATCCCTGCACCATCACCTGCTTTGGGATCAGATCCGGTGGCACCCCGATGCTCGAGATTTTTAAGAATGGAAATCCCTTCTTCCAGGATTTTGTGCGATTTTTCGCCATAAATATTAGTAATTGATCCCACACCACAGGAATCCTTATCCATTGACCGGTGATATAATCCAGCACCAGCCGTACGGTTATCTATACCATCATAAATTCTAGTCATAGTTAGGTCTGCTGTTATCTATATAATCAGGCATAACTGTATAGCTCTGCTTTACAGGCAAGCTAAACAAACTGAATGAATTAGGATTTCGCAGGTTCAGGTAAGTTGTGACAGTTATAGAATCAGACGGGCAGCCTCGGCGGACTCATGCCCCGATAGTCCCCACTCCCGACACTTCCGTTTTGCCTTAACGAGAGTTTAGTGGTTTATGTTTGCCTGCGAAATTTGATGAGATGAACCGGGTTGCTAGTGAATGATATAGGATCGTCTCTGTCTAGGATACGTTTTGGTCACCCGGAATGAAAAAGCTTACACGGATTCAATCCAAAAGTAAACTCTTGTTCAACTGTCAAAAACTGAAGTATCCCTTTTATTCTCAAAGCATCCTACGAATTTCGAAGTTTTACCAATCTCCCCCCTCTAAAAACTAACCAATCCCCAGCCAAATCAAAAAATATTCCACCCGATTGATTTGCTCCGCAGATTGCCAACGGGACATTTGAGTTAATTCAAACGCCGGGGGATGTTTGGATTTTTCGACTGTCGGGGATACTCACTCCAACCCAGAGGACGTTTAATACTATTGGGCTGAATGCCCAATTTCACGCTTGTTTGATTGACCAAAAAAAGTTACCCTTTAACCAACCTGGATAAAGCGGCTATTTAAAGGAATCCCGGCCAGAGGATTAAACGAGTAGCCTGATGAAAAATGTGCTGACCTGCCTGCTGGAACCCATGGACGGTGAAAACCAACAGCTTGAGATATTCGATCTGCTGAACGTAAGCCTTCCCGAATTTGAAGGCCCTTTAGATCTTCTGCTGGACTTGATTCGCAAGAAGAAAATGGATATCAAGGATATTCCACTGGCAGAGATCTGTGAGCCCTACCTTGAATACCTGGAATTGATGGAAGAGTTCAACATGGATATCGCCATCGAATTCCTGGATATTGCCTCAACCCTTATTCTCATTAAATCAAAAACCCTTCTGCCGAGGAAATCCGATGAGTTGGAGGAGGGCGAAGAGGAGTTTGATACCGAAGAGCAATTACGCCGAAAGCTGATAGAGTATCAAAAATACAAGCAGCTAGCCGAAGAGCTGAACCAGCGAGAGATTCTTGGCCGTGATGTCTTCCCACGTCCGGAAATGAAGGAAGAGGAACAGGACCTTTTGGACCACCCCATGGATGAGCTTTCAATTTATGGATTGCTGAAAGCCTATCATGAAGTCTTGAAAAAACGATCTTATCTCAAGCCGCACGAAGTCAAACAGGACGAATTTTCTATCGATCGTAAAATACTTGAATTGTTAAAGATCTTTAAATCAGGCAATGTTCAGTTGTTTATTAATCTTTGCCCGAGAAATCCCACCCGCTCGGAAGTGATCATAGCGTTTATCGCCATTCTGGAACTGGCAAAGCTGATGCTTCTGCAAATCCATCAGATGCAGGAGTTCGGTCCTGTGCATTGCAAACCCAATCCGAATATCGGCGAGTATATCCCCCGTTACAGAGAGCAAATTCCAAATGCTTCCTGATTTTTGAGACCGTAAATCTCGCTTGAATTAACAGACAATATTCCGCATTCATTAGATCAAATCGGACAGTTTGTGATAAAAACACTATCATGGGATTTGGTAAAACCAGTCCTTTTGATAAAACTGTTTTTTCATTTTTAATACCTGGTATTATAGAACTTTTTACTCACAACTCATAAAGCTTTTGTTGACAGTTTTTTTATCTTTAGTTATTTTTTATTGTTTAAGGTTATGAAAGTCAGACTGAATGAAATCACAGAAAGCCCTGTACGATTCAATTTTCGGATTGAACGGAGGGATCTACAGAAACTGGAAGAGCGATTTGGATTTGAATACATGGACTGTGAAGCAGAACTACACAGGAGTCATGAATTCATTGAACTCAATGGCAGTTACCGTACCGTTTTGAATATTCCATGCGACTTGTGCCTGGATAAGGTTTCTTTGGATATGAATAGTGATTTCAGGCTGGATCTGGTTTCGGAGGGGAATCTGCCCTTGCCCGCCGGTGATGTGGAAATCACAATGGACTCTCCGGAGCTCGATTTCTACAGCGGTGAAGAGTTAATCCTTGATCACTATTTCGAAGATCAATTGATTCTCGATCTGCCATACTCATTCACCTGCAAGGAGAATTGCAAGGGCTTGTGTTCAAGCTGTGGCGTTAATCTGAACTATGATACCTGCAAATGCCGGGAAACAGAAGGAAGCAACCCTTTCGCCATTCTGAAAGATCTGAAACCGGATACCGATTCATAACCTGCAATTATAACTGAATTGAATGCAGCAAACCACTTAGCAGGGCTGCTGAATTAGATTTCGGATACTCATCCGAAGAGACAAATCGATTTAATAACCTTTAGTCTTTGGAGTTAAAGTGGCTGTACCTACCAGAAAGACATCCAGATGCGTCACCAGGAAAAGAAGAACGCACAAAAAACTGACACAGGTTAACCTTGTCACCTGCTCAAACTGCCAGGAATTGATTATTCCTCATCAGGTTTGTCCCAAATGCGGTCATTTTCATGGCCAGCAGGTTATTGAGGTTGAAGAGTAGCAAACAGGGTTGCCAAAATTGAGTGCAACTGACTGGAAAACCTTATCCGGCTTGATCGGCAGGACAGGTATTGCAGATATTGACGCATTGCTTACCCGGTTTTCCGAAAGGCTGCCTGTGAGTCCGGGGATCGAAATCTAGGAAATCTCCCGTCAACCAGCATGTGCACTCCAACCTTCCTGATATGCATCATCAACCCACCTTAGGGAGTTTCATAATGAGAAGATGGGACAACAAAAAGGACGTATCTTCCAACCATTAAACCGTGTCAAATATACCACAGTTGGTTTGGTTAAAACATTCAGATAAATCTCATATTTTCAGCCAATTAAAAATCGGGAGCTTTTCGAACCAGGATTTTTATCTAGATTTGTATTGACTCATTACCACAGAATCACTATTGCAGTTAGGTTAACAGGCGATAATTAAATTAACGGGTTTTTGATCAGATCTTCGACGTTACTGTCAGCTTGAATCCGGCGGCTGTATCAAAAATACCACTCATTGGATAATACTTCATGATTGATTTGGCAGGAAAAACAGCTCTGGTTACCGGAGGCTCAAAAGGAATCGGAAAACGCATCGTAGAAAGCTTGATCCAGGCCGGATGCTCGGTAGGTTTTGTGGCGCGTAACAAGGAATTGTCTGCCAGATTGGAAGAGGAGATCAGATCGTCCGGAGGTGAATGCTCATTTTTTCAAGCAGATATATCCGACTTCGAGCAGTGTGGTCGGGTTGTTGACGAATTTATGGCTAAGTACGGTAAACTGGATATTCTGGTCAACAACGCCGGAATTACCGATGACAACCTGATCCTGCGAATGAAAAAAGAGAACTGGGATCGGGTTATCGATATCAACCTGACCGGCATTTTCAATATGTGCAAGGTCGCCCTGAAACCCATGATGAAAAATAAGTTCGGACGTATTATCAACCTGAGTTCGGTTGTGGCTGTAACCGGCAATCCGGGACAGGTTAATTATGCATCGGCAAAGGCGGGAATCCTTGGATTTACCAAATCACTGGCCAAAGAGGTGGCCTCCAGGAATATTTCCGTAAATGCCATAGCACCGGGATTTATCAAATCTGACATGACGGAGAAATTAGACGAAGGTCAACAGAAAGCGCTTCTGGCAACCATTCCCATGAAACGAATGGGTACCGATGCGGATGTTGCCAATGGGGTGTTGTTTCTGGCCTCACCAATGGCCGATTATATTACAGGTACAACCCTGCATATAAACGGTGGTATGGTCTGAAACTTGAAAGGGAGTAAGTCATAGTATTTTCAATTAATTAACGAAAATACTCGATTTGTTGTTATGAAGCATTAAACCAAGTCGTTTTGAAGGATTGAAACAATCGATGGCCGACTCTTCAGATTCGAACAGGATCGATGGTTGGACACCAGTAGATAGCAGCGAATTGATTGTAGAATCTGAATAAACAATTAATTTGGAGATTTTCAATGGGTACTGAACGTAGTGAAATTCAAAGCAAAGTTATTGCTATCATCGTCGAGCAATTGGGTATAGAAGAATCTGACATCAAAGAGGAGTCCAATTTTATAGATGACCTTGGTGCGGACTCTCTTGATACAGTGGAACTTGTAATGGCCTTTGAAGAGGAATTTGATCTGGAAATACCGGATGAAGAAGCCGAGAAGATCACCACAGTAAAAGAAGCTATCGATCATGTTACTGCAGCATTGAATGCATAAAACAAACCTTCCCGGTTTTGTTACAAACAGAATCGGTTCCCTTACGAAACGTCCTAACCCGGAAATCTTGGATTGGAGATGAAAAAACGTGTTGTCGTAACTGGAATTGGCACTGTCAACCCTTTGGGTAATGACCTTGAATCCACCTGGGAAAAGGTCAGGCACGGGCAAAGTGGCATCACAAGAATTACCCGATTTGATGCTTCCGGATTTTCCACTCAAATCGCCGGCGAGGTAAAAGACTTCGAACCCTTGGATTTTATTCACAAGAAAGAGGTCAAAAAGATGGACATATTCATTCAATATGCCATCGCAGCCTGCCAGGAAGCGCTTCAACATGCCAACCTGGAAATCAGTGAAGAGCTTGGTCCGGATGTCGGTGTTTGTGTTGGTGTCGGTATCGGAGGATTACCCGGGATTCAAAAAAGTAGCATGATCGTTGAGGAGAGAGGTCCTTCCAAGATTTCTCCCTTTTTTATCCCCATGTGCATCAGCAACATGGCATCGGGGTATCTCTCGATACTGCATGGCGCCAAGGGCTACAGCGCAACCACAACTTCTGCATGTTCATCTGCCAACCACTCCATTGGTGATGCCGCCCGTATCATCGAACGTGGGGATGCCAAGGTAATGATTGCGGGAGGCGCGGAATCCACCATCACTTCGCTGGCCATTGCCGGATTTGGATCCATGAAGGCCCTTTCCCGTCGCAACGATGAACCGGAAAAAGCTTCCCGGCCTTATGACAAAGACCGGGACGGATTTGTGCTTAGTGAAGGTTGCGGAATTTTAATTCTGGAAGAGTATGAGTTTGCCCTGTCCAGAGGCGCAAAACCTTTGGTTGAAATCGCGGGCTACGGTGTCAGCTCCGACGCTTATCATATTACGGCTCCTTCGGTTGAAGGACCCACCCTGGCAATCAAAAAAGCGATCGCTGATGCCGACATAAGCGGTGCCGAGGTGGATTATATCAATGCACACGGTACCGGAACACCGACCGGTGATATTAACGAGTTGAATGCCATCAAACTGGCTCTCGGCGAGCAGGAGGCCAAGAAGGTTTCGATCAGCTCATCCAAGTCGATGACCGGGCACCTTCTGGGGGGATCAGGAGGACTCGAATCAGCGATAACGGTGATGGCCATGCTCAATAATCTTGCACCGCCCACCATCAATGTGGAAAATCTCGATCCCGAATGTGATCTGGATATTACACCCAACAAGGCCAAGGAAAGAAACATCGACGTTGCTTTGAGCAACTCTTTTGGTTTTGGCGGCACCAATGCCACCCTGGTCTTCAAGAAAGTCTGACCAACGGATCCGATCGTTATTCCTTTATCGATCGGACCTCAACCCATCGTTCAATAGACTTTTTGGGAGGGCATCACTCCGAAACATCTACCCAAATAATGACAATGGACAGTATCAAGGAACGCCTTGAAGAGGTACTTGACAGAATCAAAGAGGCATCGGGCGGGAGAAATAACGTCAAGCTTATCGCTGTATCAAAAACAAAACCTGTGGAAATGATTCTGGATGCATTTAACGCAGGACAGGTCACTTTCGGTGAAAATCGCGTACAGGAAGCCAGGGACAAAGCTCCCCAACTTCCCACTGAAATAGACTGGCATCTGATAGGCCCCTTGCAGAAAAACAAAGCCAAATACTGCCCCGCCATATTCTCCACTATTCACACCATTCATCGCTCTGATATTGCCATCGAACTGAACAATCGTTGTCAGGCGGCCGATCGATTTTTGGATATATTGATTCAAATGAACCTGACCGAAGAGGATACCAAGTCCGGTGTAACAACTATTGATGACCTGCGCAGACTTGAAGACGAGATCCTGAACTGCGACCGGCTTCGATTAACCGGCTTAATGACTATGGGAGACCCCTGGGCATCGGATACGGAAAATCAACAGGTATTTGCCCGCTTGCGGGAAATCAATCAAGACGAAGCTCGGCGCCTCGGACTTCAAGACCAGATGGTCGAATTATCCACAGGAATGTCCGGTGATTTCGAAATGGCACTGAAAGAAGGAGCAACATACGTTCGGATCGGTAGTGCAATCTTTGGAAGCCGACACTACAGTCATTAAATCAGCTATGCTCGGTTATAAAAACCGGGTCCGAATATTGAAGGATTTTGCTGTTAGCGCACTGCAACAATACCCTGAAATATTTCCACTTGCTGTCCGGCGCTCCCCGGGATATTTACTTCGTGTTTACCAATCCCACCTCTTATAACTTATTCCTTTTATCGATTTAATGTTGTATCATAGCATTTGCTATTACACCTACGAACATATCTTACTTCAAATACTATGGCCGCCTATTGGTAATGGCGATAGATGATTTGAAGCCCTTTCATGGAAAGACTGTATGACAATGGAGCAAACCATAGCAAGAAAACTGCTGTTAATGATAATGGGTTTGGGAATACTGATGATACTTTCAGGCTGCCCTTCTGAAAGCGACGACGGAGATTCCGATGAAGGCAACAGCAGCGGATCGGGTACACTGTTAAACAGTTACCAGTGGCATCTAAGCAATACAGGCCAGAGCGCCTTCACCAGCACAACTGGAACCGCAGATGAAGACATTAACCAGGAGGTAACATACAATAGCGGTCTGAAAGGATCAGGAGTAATTGTCGCTGTTGTGGACAGCGGACTGGAAATCGCCCATGATGATCTGACCGAAAATGTGGTCAGCGGGGAATCCTGGGATTTTGTGAACGATGATAATAATCCTACCAACAATTTGACGGATGGTGATCACGGGACCAGTGTTGCAGGTTTGATTGCGGCCAGTGACAACTCCTTTGGCGGTAGGGGTGTTGCGCCCTCGGCATCCCTCAAGGGATTCAATTTTATTCATGATGAATCCAGTCAGTCTCTCAGTGATCATATAGCTGCTCTCGGCGGATCGGAATCCAATCCCCACTCTGCGGATGTTCACATTTTCAACATGAGTTACGGAACCGTCAATACCGATGATTTCTCAATTTACTCCACTTTCGAAGCGCATCTGTCCGACGCTGTCACCAATTTACGTTCGGGAAAGGGTGCGATATTCGTCAAGGCGGCAGGCAACGGATTTAAAAGTCTTGGTGATTCGGATTCCAATTGTACGTCAGCCAATAATGCCGGTGTAAGCTGTCAGAATGTCAGTATGGATCCCACCGGTGCAACCCCGTGGATTCTGAATATTGCCGCTATTGATGCAACAGGTGTTCGGTCGAGCTACTCGACTGCAGGGTCTGCTATCTGGATCAGCGCCCCGGGCGGAGAATACGGCTATGATGAAACCGTGATTCCCAATCTCATTCCCGAAGCATATGAGCCGGCTTTGATTACCACCGACCAGTCGGGTTGCAGCAAAGGTTACGCCAATACCAATATTACCGCTGCCAACTCCTTTGAACATAATGACAACGGATTGAACGAAAATTGTGACTACACGGCAACCTTCAACGGGACCTCATCAGCCGCACCTGTAGTGGTGGGAGGCATTGCCCTGATGCTGGAAGCAAATCCGGAGTTGTCCTGGAGGGATGTAAAACATATTCTCGCTGCCACTGCTCGACAGGTTGATTCGTCGCAGTCCGGCATCACGGTTACACTTGGCAACGGAGATTATCAAGCAAACCAGGGCTGGGTTACAAATTCGGCAGGTTACAAATTCCATAATTGGTACGGTTTTGGCGCCCTGGATGTGGATGCGGCTGTTGCCATGGCAAAATCATACACCTCTGCCCTGGAAACCTGGGCCTCAACTGCCAATAGCGAAAGTGGTCTTAGTCTTGCGATTCCTGACAATGACAAGGATGGGGTGACCACTACCCTTGATATTACCGATAACCTGACTATTGAAGCCGTACAGATAAAGGTTACCATTACACATCCCTTTTCAGGCGATCTGGGCATTGAACTGACTTCTCCCGACGGAACCGACAGTATTCTGTTCACCATCAGAAACGGATTCTCGGGTTCGGACAACCTGGCTGATATGGCTTTACTCACCAACGCCTTTTACGGAGAAAGCAGCGCCGGAACATGGACTCTGAAAGTGGTAGATGGCAGCGAATTATCTACAGGCACCCTTACCGGCTGGAAGCTGTTCATCTATGGTCATTAAATATTTAGCAATTTATTGCTTAGAATATCTCACTGAACAACAGCCCTGAGAAGAGAAACTTATGAAAATACAGATCCCCTTAATAGTGATACTTTTACTGATTGCAGTTCCTCATCAAAGTGTTATGGCTGGTAAACCCGACCTTATCGGGAACTCACCCCGCAAATCGGACACAGGTGTTTCGAAGACTGAGCTTGAGTCCAATGCAGCCAAAACCGATTATTCTGCGTTTAAGAAAGGCGTTTCATTTCAATCCGGATCTGAGACCTATCAGTTTCTTCCCGAGCTTTACTCGGTGAACGCTAAGAAACTTTCATCTCGATCCTCAACCGGACTGCTTGGCTCAATAAGTAACGAAAAAGCCGCAATCCTGGTAAAAGAGAAAGGGCCTTTTAAGATTTACCAATCCGGATTGACAGTCGAAAACCTGACAATGTCCAGCCAGAATCTTTTTGCAGAAACCCTTTATCCCGTTGTTCTAAACAACCGCACGGGAAATCTGGCTATTGTCACAGGATTGCTGGCGGTAAAGCTAATTGACATCAATGAAGCAGATAATATCGCGAAAGAATTCAATCTTGCGATAAATAGAAAGTTTTCCCACATCAACACGGTATTTTATGTTTCCGGACCAGACCAGGATATTATCCGGCTGAATCAAAATCTGGACGACGACAGTCGCATTGAGTCGGCAACCATTGATGTCCTGGAACACCTCCAGGTAGCCTGGTAACTTCAACATGCCAGCTTACAGGGAGCAAACCAACCTCCAATCCTGTCAACCGTTCTCCCATAGTCGTTTCAGCACCTGTTTCATATCCGGTCGCATATTTGGTGCTTCCTTTAAATCTGATTCAGGTCTGGCGCATGAAGTTTAAGCTGAGGGCATTTGTTTTTATTTTTTGTTTTCCTTGCCTGCACAGCCCCACAAGCTGTTAAAACCCCACAAATCACTACTGGTTGCTTTTCCGGTGGAAACTGGTCAACCGGAATCGGATTACAGTCTTCCCGGGATTTCATAAAATCTTGGCGTAACTATAGGTTAAAAAATAGCGATTCTCTTCTCTAAGGAGGAGGAATCATGATGAGTTCTGGTGTTATCGCCGAGTTTTGATTTTACTTTTGACGTCATAAACTCTAGATTTAAAGTTTGAACAATAAGGAATACAAAATCTGTGTTCGAAGCCGAATGCCCTTTAATGATGACACATCTTGGATGGGGCAAACAGATCTATAAATTTAGTGCAGATAGAGCACATATTGAAAACCTTGCGGGAAATACTATGCGCTGGAATGAACGAATGTACATCAGGGATCTTGTCGGTAAAACAGGTGAAACTCACACCATCTGCGGCTGGATTCAGTTTACCCGAAAATCGGGTAAAATCCGCTTCCTGGGAATCAGAGATGGATCAAGCATCATCCAGGGGGTCATGGTAAAAGGGGAAACCGAAGAAGCTGCTTTCGAGCTGTTCAAGGATTTGAGACAGGAATGCAGTGTTCGGATCACCGGAGTGGTACAGGAAAGCAAACAATCTCAATACAAAATAGAGCTATTGATTAAATCTGTGGAAATCCTGGGAAAATCGGATCAATATCCCATCACGCCCAAAGAGCACGGAATTGACTATCTCTTATCAAATCGCCATCTCTGGCTGAGGTCAAAAAAACAGGTTGCCTTGTTTCAAATTCGTAGCAGGATTATTCAGGCCATTCGCGATTTTCTATTCAAGCATCATTTTATTCAGATGGATTCTCCTATCCTGACCCGCAGTGTGGGGGAAGATCCGGCAGGTCTTTTTGGAGTTGATTACTTTGACATGGGAACAGCCTACCTGGCGCAAACGGGTCAACTTTACCTGGAAGCCAGTATTGCCGCTCATGCCAATGTTTTCTGCTTTGGTCCCACATTCCGGGCTGAGAAGTCCAAAACCCGCAGACATCTCACTGAATTCTGGATGATGGAAGCGGAAATGGCTTTTTTCGACAATGATGACAATATGGATTTTCAAGAGGATCTGATCCGATTCGTCGTAGAGGAAGTTCTTAATCATTGTGAGTGGTATCTGCAACAACTGGAAAGAGATCCCGATGTTTTAAGGAAAATCCTGTCGCCCTTCAAACGCTACAGTTACTCAGAAGCCATCGATTTTCTGAAGGCAAAAGGAAGCAACATTGAATGGGGTGAAGACCTGGGAGCCGGAGAAGAAACTCTGCTCACCGAAGATTCAACCGTGCCTGCCTTTGTCTACGATTATCCGAAACAGGTGAAGGCATTCTACATGAAGGAAAATGAAGAGGATCCGAGAACAGTAAAATGTTCCGACTTGTTGGCCCCCGAAGGTTTTGGAGAGATTATCGGGGGAAGCCAAAGAGAAGATTCTCATGACAAACTGCTGGCCCGAATCAAGGAAGAGCAGCTCCCGGTGGAAAATTATGAGTGGTACCTGGATCTGCGAAAATTCGGAACGGTCATTCATTCAGGATTCGGCCTGGGTGTGGAAAGGCTGGTCGGCTGGATCTGCGGCGTTCCTCATGTAAGAGAGACCATTCCTTTCCCGAGATTAATGGAAAGGTTAACACCTTAGCACATACAAGCGGAGAACCGATGAAGATTTGGGGGATTGCAGACACACACCTGGCTGAAAACAGGGTCAATACCATGGCCTGTTACGGTTCTGTCTGGGAAAAGCATCGGGAGAAGATTATCGAAAACTGGCATTCCACCGTGAGTAACCAGGACACTGTTCTGATCGGGGGCGACACAACCTGGGCAACCGATCTCTCCAGGGCCATGATCGATATAAACCTTCTCAATGACTTGCCGGGAAAACAGAAGTTCATCGTAAAAGGAAATCATGACGTCTGGTGGAAAACCCTTAATGACGTCAACAAAGCGATGCCTCAATCGATGATTCCCCTCTCCGGAAATGCCATTGAAACCGATGGGCATGTTATTTGCGGTACGATGGGATGGCTCGCTCCGAATGACCCCTCATTCGACAGCCTGGATATGAACTTCTTCCGGAAGGAACTGGCTCTTTTGGATGAAGCCTTGCAGGCAGCAGAACAGCTTGATCCGAAAAACGGACTTCACCTGCTTCTCCATTTCCCCCCCTTCACTACAACAGGTCTCGAAACCCCCTTTTTCGAACTTATCACCAGGTATCCCGTCAGCACCTGTACCTTCGGTCATTTTCATCTGGCGCATGAATGGGAGTGCGTTCCCCAGGGAAAAATAGACGGTATCGACTTCAGGCTGATCGCTACTGATTTTCTTCAACATAAACCCTACCTGGTCTGGGGCGACTGACCTTCATTTGGCTGGAAATATTGATTTAACTCAAAGCCAACGCCCAGCGGATAATAGATACTGAGTCTTACTATAAACATTTCCAGGGCCACTTTTCGGGAGGTAAGAAACTGGAGGACTTACCTTGAAAAATCCGTCCCCGGAGTGTGAATAATGATGAGTTTGCAGTTGGTATTCGGGACAGGGAAGCCCTATTCCGAATGAAGTGAAGTAACCAGTTTTCAAGCTTATATTCATGGTTTTTAATCTAATAAAAACCTTCAATTTTCGGAGGAAAAAACATGACTGAAAAATCAGCGACGATCAGGTGGACCAGGGTAGACGAAGCTCCCGCTCTGGCAACCTATTCCCTGCTCCCTATCATCCAATCATACCTGAAGGATTCCGGCATTGAGATTGAGATCAGAAATATCTCCCTGGCTGGCAGGGTTTTGGCCAATTTCCCGGAAAGACTGACTGACGAGCAAAAGCAGTCCGATGACCTGGCATACCTGGGTGAGCTTGCAAAAACACCGGAAGGTAATATCATCAAGCTCCCGAATATCAGTGCTTCAATCCCACAGCTCAAGGCCGCCATCAAGGAACTGCAGGAAAAAGGTTATGATGTTCCGGACTATCCTGAAGAGCCCAAAAACGCTGAAGAAGAAGAGATCAAAGAGCGCTATTCCAAGAACCTGGGAAGTGCTGTAAACCCCGTACTAAGGGAAGGAAACTCGGATCGTAGAGCCGCTGTTGCCGTTAAGCAGTTTGCCATGAAAAACCCCCATTCAATGGGTGAGTGGAAGCCTGATTCCAAGACACACGTAGCCAGTATGCCCGGTGGAGACTATTTCTCAACTGAAACCTCCACGACCATGCCTGCAGCAGGCTCAGTAAATATCGTGTTTGAAGGTGCTGACGGAAGTACCCAGGCTCTCAAGGAAAACCTGGCCCTGGAAGCTGGTGAAGTGATTGACGCTGCAGTAATGAATCGACAACAGATTCGTGATTACTATGAGAAGGAAATGCAAGCCGCCAAAGATAATGGCGAACTGCTCTCTCTCCATCTGAAGGCCACCATGATGAAGGTGTCCGATCCTATCTTCTTCGGTCATGCTGTTGCCGTTTACTTCAAAGATGTATTCGAGAAGCATGCTGCCACCTTCGCTGAGCTGGGCGTTAACCCTAACCTGGGACTCGGTGACCTCTATCTGAAGCTGGAAAAACTGCCGGCTGACAAGAAGGCTGAAATTGAAGCTGACATCAAAGCTACATATGACAAAAGACCTCCGCTGGCTATGGTGAACTCCGACAAAGGCATTACCAACCTGCATGTTCCCAGCGATATCATTATCGACAACTCCATGCCGACCATGATCCGAAATTCAGGTCAGATGTGGGGAGCTGACGGAGAACTGTATGACACCAAGGCATTGATTCCTGACAGAAGCTATGCTGCTGTATTCCAGGCTGTAATCGAAGACTGCAAGAAGAACGGTGCTTATAATCCCTCAACAATGGGAACCGTTCAGAATATTGGCCTGATGGCAAAGAAAGCTGAAGAGTACGGATCACATGACAAGACGTTTGAAGCGCCCGGGAAAGGTAAGGTGAAAGTTGTCGACGCTTCCGGCAGTGTTCTGCTTGAGCAATCCGTTGAGGAAGGCGATGTATTCCGCGCGTGTCAGGTTAAGGATGCTCCGATTCAGGACTGGATCAAACTGGCTCTCAGCAGATCAAAACTGACCGGCTATCCTGTCGTTTTCTGGCTTGACAAGAACAGGGCTCATGACGCCGAACTGATTAAAAAACTGGATAAGTATCTTCCCGATCATGATACCACCGGATTGGAAGTTAAAGTCATGGCTCCCAAGGATGCCACTGCTTATTCGGTTGAGCTTGTCAGAAAAGGTGAAAGCACTATTGCTGCAACCGGAAACGTTCTGAGGGATTACCTGACCGACCTTTTCCCGATTCTTGAGCTGGGAACCAGCGCCAAGATGCTCTCCATCGTTCCGTTAATGGCCGGTGGTGGGCTGTTTGAAACAGGTGCAGGCGGATCCGCTCCCAAGCACGTTCAACAGTTTCAGGAAGAAGGTCATTTGAGATGGGACTCCCTTGGTGAGTTCCTTGCTTTTGCCGAGTCTCTTGATTACATCGGCAACACCCAGGGTAATGCTAAAGCCAAGCTGCTGGCCAAGACTTTGGGCGAAGCAAACGCCAAGTTCCTGGACGAGAGGAAATCACCCTCCCGTAAGGTGAATGAAATCGACAACAGGGGAAGTCATTTCTACCTGGCCATGTACTGGGCAGAAGCACTGGCAGCTCAGGACGAAGATGCAGCCCTGAAAGAGCGCTTCAGCAAGGTTTCTGCAGTATTGGCGGAAAATGAAGCCAAGATCAATGATGAGCTCATGGCAGCTCAAGGCAAAGCTGTTGATACCGGTGGATACTACTTCCCGGATTATGACAAGACTTCAGCAGCCATGCGCCCCAGTGCCACACTGAACAATATTGTTGACAACGCCTAGAATTTTTGGATGTTCAATAATTTCGTCTCCCTGATCCAAATCGGGGAGACGGTACCGGATAACGAGGTGAAGATATACCATCTCCACCTCATCCTGCCTGAACCCGCTTTTTTCGGTTTTCTACGGGTCGATTAACGCCATTTCTCTTGTTGCTTTCCCACTATTGAACTGCCAGACCATGGTCTACTGACAACGCTGTTTCAGGTAACTGATTTTTGAATCGTCTCCGGAATTTTGGTTGACGTCACCGTCTGAATAGGAGATATCAAGATAGATTTGCATACACGGCAGCACTCAACCTTGTTGATGTTTCCCCATGGAATTGAAAACAGAAAAGCTGGTCAAAATATATAACAACCGCACCGTGGTTAATGATGTCTCCTTTCACATCTCCAGGGGGGAAGTTGTGGGATTGCTGGGGGCGAATGGAGCGGGTAAAACCACCAGTTTCTATATGGTTGTGGGAATCATCCGACCCAATTCCGGACGCATCCATGTGGATGAGCTGGATATTACATCACTCCCCATGTATCAGAGAGCAAGGAAAGGAATCGGATATTTGCCACAGGAGGCTTCGGTGTTTCGAAAAATGACGGTTGAAGAGAACTTGCTATCGGTTCTCCAAACCCTGAAAATGTCAAAAACTGAGCAATCCAGAAAAGTGGACAGCCTGTTGGATGACTTAAGAATCAAGCATTTGAGAAAAAATAAAGGATTCTCTCTATCCGGAGGAGAAAGGAGAAGGGTTGAAATTGCACGGGCCCTGGCAACCGAACCCAACTTTATGCTGCTGGATGAACCCTTTGCAGGAGTCGATCCTATTGCGGTTATCGACATTCAGGAAGTCATCAGTGAATTGGCCGGTCGCAACATTGGTATATTAATCACCGACCACAATGTTCGGGAAACCCTTGGCATTACCGATCGAGCCTATATTATGAACGAGGGAGAAATCCTGGTTGACGGGACTCCCGAATATATCGTCAACAACGAACTCGCCAGGAAGGTTTACCTGGGAGAAAATTTCACACTCTAAGATTGCGACCCACCATCCATGCGACTCCTTCGATTAGAAGCATCTGGTTTTAAGTCGTTTTGCGATAAAACGATTATCAATTTTGTCCAAAACGGGATCTCCATTGTTGTTGGACCGAACGGTTGCGGCAAAAGCAATATCGTGGATGCCATTCGCTGGACCCTTGGAGAGCAAAGTGCGAAACATCTCCGCGGCGGAAGCATGGAGGATGTGATATTCAGCGGTAGCAGTACCCGTCAACCGGTGAGCGTAGCCCAGGTCACCCTTGTCTTTACCAATCCTGAAAGCGATACCATTCCCCGGTATGCCGAGTTCACCGAGATTTCGGTGACCAGGAGACTTTACCGCAGTGGAGAAAGCCAATATCTGATCAACAAAACACCCTGTCGCCTGACAGATATCCGGGAACTCTTCATGGATACGGGTATTGGCGGTAAGGGGTACTCCATCATCGAACAGGGAAAGATTGACCAGATCATCACAAGCCGGGCGGAAGACAGGAGGATGATCATCGATGAGGCTGCAGGAATTGTCAAATTCAAAACCAAAAGAAAAGAAGCGGAAAGAAAGTTTGAGGCGACCAAACAGAATTTGCTCAGGGTTGAAGATGTACTGGCGGAACTAAAGCGGCAGGAAGAGACTCTGGTGGTGCAGGTGGAAAGAGCGGAGGAATATCTGACGGCCAAATCCAGACTGGAAAGACTGCAAAACTGTATTTCTGCCAAAAAGTGGCACAAACTGAAAGAGCAAGCAGACAGGGTTACTAAAAAAAGAGATGACGCTACCCGCCAGAGAAATGATCTAAAGGTACAAATTTCGAGTCTGGAGGCAAAGGAATCTGCTTTAAATCTCGAAATCACGAAAGACAGGGCCGAGCTGGAAGAGTATAAAAGGTCGATCCAGGAAAAAAAAGAGGAGGTGATCAAGCTGGAGAGCAAGTTGGAATCCGATAAGATCACCCTTGAAAACCTGGATGAATGGGAGAAGAAAAACAGCGAAGAGATCGATCTCATCGATAAGCAGATCAAAACCGTTGAATATCAGTTGCAGACGTACCAAACGGAAAACAAATCACTGAACGGCGAGATCGATGAGAAGAGCCGGCTCCTGGATCAACTTAATGAAGTTGTGCAATCCGGACAATCGGAGCTGAGCAACCAGCAGGTTCGATTAAAAAACCTGCAGGATAAAGAGGTTGAAGCCGTAAAAACAGCGGTTGGAGACAAAACTCAACTGGATCAGTTGCAGGAGCGATTAAAGGAAGTAAAAGAGAAAACAGCCCAACTATCCGAAAATCAGAACGATCTCACCCTGGAAGAGGAAGAGTCGTTGGCAACCTGGGAAAAACTCTCCGCAGAACTTGAGAAAAAAAGAAAAAAGAAGGAAAAGCTTACGGAGACCATTGAAAGCTATTCGGATCAGAAAGATGAAAAAGATGAGCTGTTGAATGAACTCAAAAGGAAAACTGCTTCCGCCAAAGAGGAGATCAATCGAAATGAAAACAGGGTCAGGTCCCTTGAGGAGATCATTCTAAGTCATGAGGAATACGATAACGCCACCAGGAGTATCCTGGACTTTTTCAAAGAGAACGAAAAACAGGCGGATAAACTGGGATTTTTGGGTTCACTGGTTGAGTTGGCAATGCTCCCCGAAGAGATCCCTCCCACTGCAGCGGCGTTTTTAAACCGCTATTTCAACCTGCTGGTGTTTCAATCGGTCTCTAAACTGGAAGATATCATTAATCTGGCCGGCGAGGAGAGTTTTGAACAATTTCAACTGGCCTTCCTCGACCTGCAAAAGCAAGGGGCAAATTCGGCAGACTCCAGTCTCAATTCCCTGATTTCAATTAATTCCGAAAAAAACGGATCCTTCCCGTTCATTGATCATTTCGAAACACTGGACGGCCCCATTTACAAATTGTCAAAGAACGCCCTCTCAAAAGCAGACGGATTAATCGACTCGGAAGCAACAGTGATGACCAGGGCCGGCATATTCCTTGTCGGGAAACCTGGCAGTGCGAATCTGGCGGAAACCCTGATTAACAGACGCAATGAGATAGCAACACTGAACCAGACAAATTCGGATCTGACCAAGCAGATGAGAACCCTGAATGATCAACTACAGGAAGTGTCAGATACCGCGGACGAGGTTTCAAGATTACTGATGATTTCGAAACAGGATCTGGTTGATCTGGATCTCGAACTGGTCTCCCTGGAGAAGGAGTTTGATAACAAGTCGGAAGAGAAGCAGAGGATTGAAAAGGCTCGTGAAAATATGTCAAACGAGCAGATCCAATTGATTCAGCAAAGAACGCAATTCGAAGAGAAAATCAAAAGCCTTTCCCAGTCCATCACTGAAAATGAGCAGACAAGTGAAACGATTCGAAGGGTTCGCCGGGACCTTCAGGGCCAAATCGAAAAAACGGAATCCAGTCTGGAGGAGAGTTCCAATGAACTCCAGCACCTGCAAGTGGTTCTGGCCGGATTGAAGGAGAAACAACAAAGTAACAACAGCAGTTTGAAAAGACTGAATCAGGATATCCTGGATCGAAAAACCCAAAAAGAGGAGATCGTAAAAAGATCTCTTGAAACAGACGGCAGAAGAGAAGCAACCCATTCCTCGCTCAAAGAAGCTGAATCCAGACTTCCCCGAATGCTGGAAGAATTGAGCGAGATGGAAAAAGAGCAGAATTCCATGTCTGATCGGATTGAAGCCAGCCGCAACCAGCAGATGGAGCTGGCAGAATCCATTAAAAAGGAGATTCAGACCTCTTCCGGTCTAAAAGAGAAAGATCATAAACTGGAAATCAGACTGGCCCAGCTCCTCCAGGAAGCTAAAAATATAGAAGACAACCTCTTTGCTGAAGACTCCCTGAAACCAGAAGATCTGATCAGAACCTTCAATGTCAAGGAGTTCAACATTGAAGAAGAGACTGAAAATATTAATCAACTCAAAAAGAAAATCGGTGGCATGGAGGATATTAATCTTGCCGCAAAAGCCGAATATGAAACCCTGAAAGAAAGGCTGAACTTCCTGGATACGCAATCATCGGATTTGATTCAAAGTATGGAAGCCCTGGAAGCTTCTATTACCAAGATCAACCAGGAGTCCAGAAAACGCTTCAAATCAACATTTATCAGGGTCAATGAAGAATTCAGCAAACTATTTCCCCAGCTTTTTGGAGGTGGGGAGGCCTATCTAAGACTGACTAATGAAGCGGATCTGCTTGAATCGGGGGTGGATATCATCGCACAACCTCCGGGAAAAAAGCTGCAGAACATGACACTCCTGAGCGGTGGTGAGAAGGCTTTAACAGCTATCGCGCTCATTTTCGCGGTCTTCATGATCAAACCAAGTCCTTTCTGCCTGCTGGACGAGGTGGATGCACCACTTGATGATGCAAACAACGTCCGGTTCAATAAGCATGTAACAGTCCTGACCGAGAACTCTCAGTTCATCATCATCACCCACAACAAAAAAACCATGGAGATCGGAGATGCCCTGTTTGGTATCACGATGGAAGAGCCCGGCATCTCCAAAATCGTCTCCGTGGACTTCAATTCCATCGACACTGATTCGCTTCAGACAGCCATCTGAAGGGCCTTCTACTGAGCCCTTTACAACCAAGGGTACGATAACGCACAATATTCTACTGATACACAAAGCATTGCGGTTGAGGTCATCCCTGCGCCTGACAAGGCGTTGACTGCACCGGCAGATGAATCAATATTGATTTGGAATTACAAAAAATCAGTAAAAAAAGATAGCTCCAGCTTTTCCCTGACAACTACCAACAGGTTCTTCCATGCAGAAAATCGCCGTAATCGGAATGTCGTGCCTTTTTCCCGGTGCCAGGACACCGGAACAGTTTATACAAAATCTGAACCGGGGAATCGACTCTACTTCTTTTCATACGGCCAAACAAATGGGAATTGATCCCTCAGTCTACTTCAGCAGGAAAAAGGGAGAACCGGACAAATACTACAGCCTGCGGGGAGGCTATATCACCGACTTTGAATTCGATGCTACCGGCTACAAACTTGATGAATCTTACCTGCAACAGTTAGACGACATCTACCAGTGGTCCCTCTATGTTGCCAGGGAAGCCTTGCAAAATGGAGGGTATTATCAAACCGGAAAGCATCCGGAACCCTGCGGAGTGATTCTTGGCAATCTCTCCTTTCCAACAAAATCGTCCAATCAAATCTTTTTGCCGATTTACCATAAACTATTCGAGGACAGCCTCAAGAAGTCGCTGGGAAAAGAGAATCTGGATTTCATTGAACACGAAAGCCTGCAGAATCAGGTCATTTCCAATAGCCGTATTTCAGGTCAACCGGCTGAGATTATCTCCAAAGCATTGGGACTTTCGGGAGTCTCATTTGCTTTGGATGCTGCCTGTGCCTCCTCACTCTATTCAGTAAAACTGGCCTGCGATTATCTTGAATCGGGGCAGGTGGATCTGATGCTTGCCGGTGCAGTCAGTGCCGGTGATCCCTTTTTCATCAACCAGGGTTTTTCCACTTTCACAGCATACTCCGACAAGGACATCCACTGTCCACTAGATAAGCGGTCTGATGGACTGGTGTCCGGTGAAGGGGCGGGAATGTTTCTCCTGAAAAGACTGGATGACGCTCTTCGGGACAAAGATAGAATTCATGCCGTCATCTCCGGGATTGGCTTGTCAAATGACGGAAAGGGACGGTCAGTTCTCAGTCCGAACTCCAGGGGGCAGCTTCTGGCATACGAACGAGCCTATCATGACTCCGGAATATCACCCGGAAAGATTGACTATATCGAATGCCATGCCACAGGAACTCCTGTAGGAGACAAGGTTGAACTGGAGTCCCTGGAGATGTTTTTCGGGAAGAACGGTGGCTCCCCTCTAATTGGCTCGGTGAAGGCAAACTTCGGTCATCTGCTGACCTGTGCAGGTATGGCAAGTATGATCAAGGTGATTCTCAGTATGGAACAGGGAATGATTCCCGCCACTATTCACATAGAGGAGCCTGTCTCTTCACCGGGGAATGTAATTTCCAGCCAACAGGTAGTGGACAAGTCACGCCCCTGGCCGGAGCATTCTCATCCCCGTTGTTGTGCAGTGAATGCTTTTGGATTTGGCGGAACGGATGCGCACCTGGTTTTTGAACAATCGGCGGAACAAAACAAGCAGTCTGCTAAAAACCTTCGTCCATCCAAACCTTCGCAACAGGAAGCTCTTTCCATTATCGGTATGGATGCCAGCTTTGGTCCCTTTTCCGGATTGGCCGCCTATGACCAGGCTGTTTATGCCGGTGAGCAGGGATTTATACCCCTGCCCCGCAACCGTTGGAAAGGAATTGATGATAACCCTTCCCTCCTTGAAACATTCGGATTCGGAAGTGAAGGTATACCCAAAGGGGGCTACCTTGAATCCTTTGATTTTGATGCGTTACGGTACCGAATTCCACCCAATGAAATCGAAACCATGATTCCCCAGCAGCTGCTGATGCTGAAAATCGCCGACAATGCCATCCTAGACGCCGGTATCCGCAAAGGGTCGAATGTTGCGGTGATTATTGCCATGGAATCGGATAAGTCTCTTCACCAGTTCAAAGCCAGAATCGATCTGGACTGGATGCTGGACAGGTTTCTAGAGAATAACAAAATCAATCTGTCCGGGGATGAGCAGAAAGATCTGAAAAGCCGGATGCAAAACACTATTCGCAAACCGGTAAGGGTAAACGAATTCACCAGCTTCATCGGCAACATCATGGCCAGCCGTATCTCTGCCTTCTGGGATTTTTCAGGTCCGGCGTTTACTTTGTCCGCTGATGATAACTCCGCATACAAAGCCTTGCAGGTGGCTCAGATGATGTTGAGCAATAATGAAGTGGATGCAGCCGTTGTGGGAGCAGTGGATTTGGCAGGGAATCTGGAGGATATGCTGATCAGGAATCGATTCCATGAACCATTTTCCACCAAAAACGGATCCATGGGATTCGACGCAGAAACCACAGGTTGGAAAGCCGGGGAAGGCGCGGGAGCGATCGTGGTAAAAACTGCAAAAAAAGGTGAAAAGGATCATCATCGCTGCTATGCAATGATCGATTCCATCGAGATAACCCCAGGATCGGACGAGCATTCCGTAAAATCCGGTTGCCTGGCAACCTTTGATAAAACCGATATTCAGCCGGAAAACATAGGACTCATTGAGATCTCCGGAGTTGGATGTGAAGAGGAGATGATAAGGGGGCTGGCCGGAGGTTTTGGTTCCACATCACGACTATCCTGTGCCTTAAGTAGTGCTGCCACAAATGTCGGGCATACTTATACCGCATCGGGAATGGCATCGCTGATTAAAACCGCACTCTGCCTTCACCATCGCTACATCCCGGCTTTACCTGGATGGAAGCGCCCCAAATTACCTGAAACAATAGAAAAAAGCCCGTTTTATGCAGCTACCCAATCCACACATTGGCTTAAGGCAGAACATCCGAAGAGATTTGCCGCTATCGCAGGAACCAATGCTGATGATTCCACAGCCGTGCTGATCCTTTCAGAAAACCAAAATCCGGAAAAGAGAAGCAATGATTTTTTCAAACAGACCCCCGTGCAACTGTTTCCCTTTGCAGCCAATGATGTGTCAAAACTTCTGAAGGATCTGAAAAGCTATCTGGAAGACGTTGACCGGGTGGATGATTTGTATTTGGCCGCTTGCGAACGTCACCGGCAAAACGGAAATACTGAAAACCAAAAAAACGCTGTCGCCATTCTCGCCGGAAATAAGGAAAGTCTTAAAGCTGAATTAGAAGCGGCCCTGAAGGGAATACCATCCGCGTTATCCGAGAAAAGCACCTGGTCATCTCCCATGGGCAGCTATTTTACAGGCGATCCGCTGGGAGTGGAAGGGAAATTGAGCTTTGTCTATCCCGGGGCCTTCAATTCCTATATTGGTATGGGAAAGGATACTTTCCGGATGTTCCCTGATCTGGCTGATATGCCCGAAACCTATTCCGGTAATCCAGATAGATTGTTTCATGACCGGTTGATCAGTCCCCGTTCGCTCACATCACTATCCGATAAAGATATCGCCCGATTCCAGAAAACCCTGGACAGTGATGTCATACCGGTATTTGAATCAGGTATCAATTTTACCATCTTAAAGACCGCAATACTTAACGGTGCATTTGGAATTCAACCTGATTCGGCCTTCGGTTACAGCATGGGTGAGGTTTCCATGTGCTTTGCCCTGGGACTCTGGCAGAATACAGACCGATTGAGCCGGCTCCTGCAGACCAGTCCGCTTTTCCGCGAACAATTGGCGGGGCCGATGATTACAGCCCGCAAAGCCTGGAACTATCCTGAAAATGATAAAGGCCAACAACCGGGAATCTGGAATACCTACGCTATTCAAGCACCCGTGGATGAAGTCGCAGGATTGATTGCAGGTGAGGAGAGGGTTTTTCTGCTGCTGGTCAATACACCCGGGGAAGTGGTGATAGGAGGTGAAGAATCCGCATGCCGGAAATTCATTCAAAACTTCAAGGGGGCAGTCAGTCCGGGTGGACTGAACGATATCATTCATTGCGAGCTGGTTAAAGCAGAGTATAACGCTCTTCATGACTTACATAATTCCGAGGTGACAACAAGGGAGGATATCCAGTTTTATTCCGCTTTCAACAATGGACCGACTGAACAAACCAGCACGCAGCTTGCCGACAATATTGCTGGGATATATTGCCAGACTCTGAATTTTCCGGACCTCGTCAACAAGGTATACGAGGATGGAAACAGAATTTTCCTTGAACTGGGTCCCAGAGCCAATTGCTCCCGCTGGATCAATGAAATACTGGAAAACAGACCCCATCTGGCGATATCTGTCGACAACAAGGGATGTAGTGAACATCAATCCCTGATGAAAGCCATGGCCGCACTATACAGCCATCGAACAAGTCCGGACTTTACCTGTATTTATCCTCTCGAATCCGGTCTCCAGTCTTCAATGCAGGGGGTGAAATCAATTGTTCTTGGTGGAGATCGCATTAACGATCAAATAACCCTTCCGGATCTTTCAGCACGAATTGCGGTTGATGACGCAAGGACTGGCCAACAGCAGACAACTTTTTCTACAACAGTAAAACCGGGGGAAGCAATTACCCCCCAGCCACAGGCGCCATCAACTTTATATGAAGAAGGGTCTCTCGAACTGACCGGATCGGAGGAGTTGCTGGCTAATGCGAATAGAAGTATGCGCTTGCATCAAGCCCAGATCAATCGCAGCCATTCAGCATTTTTGACCGCTCGTGATTCGGCCCTGAAGCATCTGAGAGAAATGATAAAGCTGAAACTGATGCATTCCCCAGGGCAGAAACCGACTCCGCAATCCACCATAACCGAAAAACCGTTTGCCGGAGATCCTTATTTTTATCCCGAATCCGGAAAACAAACAGCCCCTGCCAATAATATCTGGAACGAACCTGATCTGTTGGAATTTGCCGGAGGCAGTATCGCCAAGGTTTTTGGAAACGAGTATGCTATCATTGATACCTATAAGTACAGAGTACGTCTGCCACTACCGCCTTATTTACTGGTAAACCGGGTCACCCGGCTCAACGCCAAAAGAGGGGAATTTGAATCCTCTTCACTCACCACCGAGTATGACATCCCGCACGGAGCCTGGTACAGCATTGACAGCCAGATTCCCTGGGCCATTGCCAGTGAAGCAGGTCAATGCGATCTTCTGTTGATCAGTTACCTGGGGATCGATTTCGATAGCAAAGGGGAACGCTATTATCGACTCACCGATTATACCATGACCTTCTTTGACGAACTTCCCAAAGAAGGAGAAACACTTCGTTATGACATAAAAATCGAATCCTTTCTCAAATCCGGGGAGGCGCTCTTCTTCAATTTCGGCTATGACTGCTATGTCAGGGACAAGCTCGTTTATAAAATGACCGGCGGAAGAGCCGGTTTTGTATCCGATGAAGAGTTGGCACAAGGCAAAGGGATTGTCTTCTCCAAAGCCGAACTCGACCAGCGGGCCCGCGTTGAAAAACGGCGATTTGATCCGCTGCTCCATTGCCACAGGACATCTTTTACAAGGGAGCAACTGCTCAATATTACCAAGGGCAATATCGCTGCCTGTTTTGGAGCCACATATGATCAACAAGGCTTGAATCCATCCCTGCGGTTCGCATCTTCAGAAATCATGATGCTGGATCGCATCACTTCTATTGATCGAACAGGGGGACCCTGGGGATTGGGAGAAGTGATTGCCGAAAAGGATCTTGCCCCTGATCACTGGTATTTCCCCTGCCATTTCAAGGATGACAACGTCCTGGCAGGAACCCTGGTGACCGAAGGTTGCGTTCAATTACTGGGATTCTATATGCTTTTCCTGGGTCTTCAAGTCAAAACCCGCGATGCGAGATTCCAGCCGGTTAAGAACCGTCCATATGGAATCCGGGCTCGAGGCCAAATTGTTCCGAGCGATACCAGGTACACTTACAAGATGGAGATCATTGAAATCGGACTGCACCCCCGACCATTCGCAAGGGCCAACTTCTATATCATAATGGATGATAAAATTCTGGTCGATTTCCGGGATCTCGGGGTTGAGCTGATGGAAAAAACCGGTGGCGATCCTGCGAAAATAGAACAGGGCATAACCGGAAAATCTCAAGCAAAACCCGCTCTTTTTGGACCGGATGTGATAGAAGAGTTCGCCACGGGCTCACTGGAGAAATGTTTTGGCCCTGAGTATAAAATTTATAATGGCCGGAAAGGTCCGCGAATGCCAAATGGTGATCTCAAGCTGGTTAGCCGAATTATGGATATTCAGGGAAAACGATTTGATTTTTCCCAGCCTTCTGCTCTTAAAGCGGAGTATGATGTCCCGGAGGATGCATGGTTTATCCGGCAAAACCCATACCCGGTAACGCCTTATTCCATTATCATGGAAATTGCACTGCAACCCTGCGCCTTTTTGAGTGCTTACATGGGAACGACCCTGGTCTACCCGGAAGCAGAGATGTGTTTTCGAAACCTGGGCTCCGACGCCAACCTGATCTCCATTCCGGACTTGAGGGGGAAAACGGTAACTATAGATATCCTGATGACTTCCGTTTCAAAAGCGGCAGAAACTGTAGTAATCAATTTTGACTATTGTCTGACAACAGATGGAACCAGGTTTTACGAAGGGAAAACCCAATTTGGATACTCCACCCCCAAAGCCCTCTCCATGCAAAGAGGTCTGGATCGTGGGGAGAAGATCCCACCCTGGTATGAATTAAACAAACTGTCGCTGGATTCATCTGAGAGGGTACCGCTTAAATCCGATAAGACCAGAAAGAGATTCTTCGACTCAGAAGCGGATAAACCATTTTATCGCCTGGCCGGAGATCAGCTAGAATTTCTTGACGAGGCCTATCTGTTCAGAAACAGCGGCAAATATGGCAACGGTTATGTCTTCGCCCACAAAACAGTTGATCCCAACGACTGGTTTTATCCCTGCCATTTTTATAATGATCCTGTAATGCCGGGTTCACTCGGAGTGGAAGCGATTCTTCAGGCTATGAAGATTTTTGCTTTAGCGGAAGACCTGGGAGCCGGTTTGAAACGACCCTATTTTACACATGTCGCCGGTAAAACCCAATGGCTATACAGAGGTCAGGTAACCCCGGACAATGAATCGATGGATCTTGAGGTCCATTTAAAATTCATTGTAAAAGCAACAGACAGAATCCAGATACATGCCGATGCCAATTTATGGAAAAATGGCCTTCGTATTTATGAAATCAAGGACGCAGCAATCGCACTGATTGGAGAAACCACATGACATCCAAGCCAAACAATATTGAATTGATTTCAGCCGTTCAATCCGAAGGACTAAGCTGGAGCGGTTCAACTTCGTCAATCGTTTATGATGAATCTGCCATTCAGGAGATGCTTCTGGACCTGGAACAACCTGTCTTCCTGCTCCAATATGATAATCGGATCGGAGCCAGCAATAGCGGTAAGATAGATCCCAATGGCGATACTCCCCTCCTGGGGGTCGCCAATCCGCTGACCGCCGACAAATTGGGAGATCCGCATTTTAAACAGGATTACCAATCCAGGTATGCAAGTTACGCGGGATCAATGGCGCATGGTATCTCATCACCGGAGATGGTAGTCACGCTTGGCAAAAACGGTTATCTAGCCTCCTATGGTGCCGGTGGAGTCATCCCCGCCCAGCTTGAAGAGACAATTCAGTATCTTCAGAAAGAACTTCCGGCTGGCCCCTATGCTTTTAACCTGATCCACAATCCCTTTTTTGAAGCTCTGGAAAAAAACGCTGTTGATCTCTATCTAAAACATCGGATCAGAACTGTTGAAGCCTCTGCTTATATGGAATTAACCCCCTATGTAGTCTATTACCGTGCAGCAGGTCTGGAACAGGGACAAAATGGAAATATCCGGATCAATAACAGGATTATTGCCAAAATCTCGCGCCGGGAGGTGGCAACCAAATTCATGGAACCAGCTCCGGAGAAGTTTTTATCACGGTTGGTTGAGCAGCAATTGATCACACAGGATCAAGCCAATATGGCCGGAAAGGTTCCAATGGCAGATGATATAACCGTTGAAGCCGATTCCGGGGGACATACGGACAACCGCCCGTTGGTTTCGCTTCTTCCATCGATGATTGCGCTCAGAAACGAAATTCAAGATAAATATGGATATCAACTACCTGCGCGAGTTGGCGCTGCCGGGGGAATTGCAACTCCAGAGTCCGCACTTGCAGCCTATATGATGGGAGCCGCTTATGTTGTTACCGGATCTGTGAACCAGGGCTGTATCGAAGCAGGTACATCGGATCATGTCAGGAGCCTTCTTGCACAGGCTCAGATGGCTGATGTTGCCATGGCACCCGCATTCGATATGTTTGAAATGGGCGGGAAACTGCAAGTACTGAGGCGGGGAACCCTCTTTGCAATGCGAGCCCAGAAACTGGGTGAGTTGTACAGGAATTGCAGCTCCATTGACGATATCCCCGCTATCGAACGCGACAAGCTCGAGAAACAAGTATTTCAAAAATCCCTCGATCAGGTTTGGCAAGAGACCATTGACTATTTCAAGGAAAGAGATCCCGAACAGATTGCCAAGGCAGACAGCAATCCTAAAAAGAAAATGGCCCTGGTTTTCCGATGGTATCTTGGATTGGCATCACATTGGGCGAACTCCGGCCTGAAAGGACGGGAAATGGACTATCAGATCTTCTGCGGACCTGCGATGGGCGCATTTAATGATTGGGTCAGGGGGTCATTTCTGGAAAAAGCAGAAAACCGTGGAGTGGTTGCAGTGACGAGAAACATTCTAAACGGAACCGCCTATTTATACCGGTTGCAGCAGTTGAAGCTTAAGGGAATCGTCTTTCCTGCTGTTTTCGATCGATTTATCCCGAGGCCATAGGAATTTCTCTTCTTGAATTTCGTTGTCGTTGTCAGTAGCATTATTTCGAAATACTGAATAGATTCGGATCGCATAGAATCAGTTACTTCGGATTCGTGGAGTATCAAATCGGAGATTTTCACAAAAACAACCTTGTCTCGTCTGAATCCGAAGACTTCTATTCGGATTGGGAATTGATAAAAAACGGATATGGGAAATAGCGAAAGAAGAGTGCTGATTGTCGATGACGAAGAGATGTACCGTTGGAATATTTCTGATTTTATTGAGGATGAAGGATTTTCGGTTGAAGTTGCGGAGAGTGGGGAAAACGCACTGGAAATGATCTTATCACAGCCCTTTGATGTTGTTATTGTTGATATGCGATTACCCGGTATGGACGGAAATGCTTTTGTCGTGAAAGCGAGGGAGATCAATCCCGACCTCCGGTTTCTGATTCACACCGGTTCTGTGGAATATATGCTTCCACCGGAGTTCAAGGAGATGAATATTACCCAGGAGCATGTCTTTTACAAACCCCTGGAAGACATGAACCTGCTTGTTGAGCAGATCTATCTGCTGCTGGACAATAAAAACTGAGTTCTAGTTGGAAACAGCCACACCAGAGATACCGGATAGATTCTCTTCATCCCGCCTTTCTATCACCAGCATGGTTTTCCATTTACCCTGTAAAAAACGAAACAGGAAGATAAACGCCAGCAAGGTGACATAAGCAGTCGCAAAGATCCAGGCGACGTACAGATGCCATTCAAACACCACCACAACCAGATAGGTGGGAATCACCAAAACACCCCAGGAATAGATCACAATCGCCTTCATTACAAACCTCGTATCTCCTGCTCCTTTTATCGCTGAAGCGAAGATAATGGTGAAGGTATCAAACAGCGAATAAAATGCGATAAACCGGAGCAATACGATTCCATAATCTATAATCTGGTCATAGACTTCCGGATCACCTTCGATACCGAAGGGCATCAGGAAGAACCTTGGAATCACCAGGTAGCAGATCGAAATGGATATCATATAGACAAAGGTCATCTGGGTCGCTGACCAGGTGGCAAACTCTGCTTGCTCCGGTTTGCCATTCCCAAGATTCTGGCCCACCAGCACGGAGGTGGCGATTCCAAATCCGATCATCGGCATGAAAGCCAACATGTTGATATTAAAAGCTATATTTGTGGCTGCTAATTCTATTTTTCCATACCGCCCTACCAGGAGAATGAAGATAGTAAATCCCAACATGTCCAGGAAGAATTGAACCCCGTTGGGCAGCCCAAACTTGACCAGGCGGTACAAAAGCAAACGCCTGAAACGCAATCCACCCACTATATTGTATTTCCTTCGATAGTTTTTGGAAAAGATCACCACAAAATAGAGCAACATGGCGGCAATCCCTGCTATGACTGTAGCAATAGCGGCACCTGACATACCTAGTTCAGGAAAACCAAAGTTCCCGAATATAAGAAAGTAGTCCAAAACAATATTGATCAATGTTCCGGTCAGGTTTACCCACATCACAATCCAGGTTGAACCCAGGCCGCTAAACATGCCGCCAAGTGCAGCCGACACAACCGGAAACACACCACCCAGGCACAAGATCATAAAATACCGGATTTCCAACTCCATGATGTCGGGTTCATGCCCGATTGAACCAAATATCAATCCGGATAAGGGGATAAATGCCAGCATGATAGGAATGACGCACAAAGAAAAGAAGACGCCTTGCCAGACAATTTCACCGATTTTGTGGTATTGTCCCGAACCGCAATATTGGGCAACAAAAGTACCGACATATGAGGCAGTTCCGATAAAAAGACTCAGGATCGTAAAATTCAAAATACCTGCCGGAACAGCCGCTGCAATGGATTCCGGAGAATACCAGGTCAGGAACATTCGATCGACAAACTGCTGAATCGACAAAGCACCTGTGCTGAAAATCAAAGGTACCGCGATAACCAGCACCTCACGGTAACCCCCTTTGATTCCCCAACGGTTTATTATTTTTCTGAATATCATTTTGATTAAAACTAGTAACTGTGAGTTAAATTAAACAGGGAATATGACTGATTTTGATTTTGTGATATTTTGTCAAATATACACTTTGCTTTTGCTTTTTCACAATGATACGTCAAATCAACCACATTTTTTTTCGTATTTCGGAATTAGCCAAATTCATAAAAATTAACTATGAGTTAAAAAAATAGATTTGGCAAGTTTATATATTATCCTGTTTAAAAATAGCTGTCTTGAACTTTTTCCTCAATTTTCGGAAATTATGCATTAGTATTGAATTGAATTCCTCCCACCCCACAGATAATGATTTACATTGGTTGGGCGGTGCCTGATGCATATTGATCTTGTTGGAGACTTTGAAGGATTCCCGTAATGCCGTGAGGATAAGTCGATTCGGTATCTTTTCTTGAAGTATTGGAACTGACGACGGTTTCGGACTATCGAGCAAATCGCGGATCCTGGCGTATACACTTTATAATTCGGCATGAAGAACGGAAGTGAGCGCCAATTGCATGCAGCAGTAGAGCATAAAGTCAATTTATGGCTTTCTTCTCCCTCAGCATTTCCAGAAAGGCGTCTGCCCTGGTCTGGAATTGGGCAGGTGAGAAGTTGCGCTCATCCATATGATCTGCATCGATTATTACCGACGGTATTCCCAATTCTTTGTCCAACTCTTTTTTGATATCCATCTGCCCCAAGGTAATAGGAACGCATGACTTGTTCCTATGCAGAATAACGCCATCGATAGCATAATCCCTGCAAGCTTTGAAGACCATGTCCTTGCGTTGATTAATGGAAACGCAGGAGACCAAAGGATAGGATTTAAGAGATTTTAATGCCAAAGCTTCAAGGGGATGATTTGTATCCAACCTCAACGACCAGGCTGCGGAATAGGTCTCCGCAACAACCACCCCATTGTGCTTTTCAAAATAGTTGAAGATCCCCATGTTGTACCACAGTGGAATATTGTCCCAGAAAAGCCTGACCTGCTCCTTTTCGATAACCCCAGTGCCTTCTGCCGCCCGTTGCTTGACCTCTTTCAGCACTGATTCCAGGAAATCGACCGCCACTTGGGTTCCCTGTCGGGTTACCATGACGAACATTATCCCCATTTCTGCTGCAGAAAACGGCGTAGGGATATAGCTCCGATAAGTCATGATCTCATCCCATAAGGCGCATGCCCTGTCTGACAGGGAAACTACTTCCTGCAGCCTGTCGTAATCCATTGTTCTTCGGGTCTCTTTTTCCAGAAACCCGATTAATCGTTTGACTTCGCTGACAGCGTATTGAATGTGATGGGGAGCGATATTTTCAACCGCCACCTGGGGCAGGTCCAGCCTGATCGTTTTGGCTTCGTGAAAACGTCTTTCCAGCGCATGAAATATTTTCATTACCGGTATACAGCCACCATTGGGAGAGAGAATCAAATCCGGTTCAGGTAAGGCCGCCAGCGGGAGATCGTTTTGATTCATGGGGCCGTGAACATATCCGATAATATTTCTCAAATAACCACAGAGATCCCTGGAATAGCCCATGGATTCGGACACTTCAAAATTAGCCGGGGTCAATCCGAAAGCTGCGCAAACCGGCGACCAGTTTTCTGGAAAAACCGGTTGCAGATCCATGGCATAGAAGATCTCAATCGCTCCGTTCATTGGGGGCATCCATCCCACCGGCTTACCCTCTTCCTTGGCCTGGACACACTCCAGATAGTATTCTCCCACAACCCGTGAAAGCTCCTTCGCAGCATTCAAACGTTTGGTAGACTTTTGTGTTCGTTCCATATTAATCCATGGTCTCCAGAAAGCCCTCCAGCCTTGTTTTACATTGACCTGTGACATTCCAGGCTTCGTCGATTTCAACAACAAGGGAAGGTATTCCCTGTTTCTTTAGGGCGTCTGTCAGAAACGGAATATCGGAAAGATGAGGAGTACAGAATTTCTGGATCAGAAAGACAACACCTCGCACGCCTCTCTCTTCGATTTTTTCCATGAGAATTGGCAATCTTTCTTCACTTCGACTTCTTGAGGGACAGGGTTGTCTTTGAAAATGTCGATCTAAAATCCAGTTAAAAGGGTCTTCGCCTGTCAGCGGAAGCGGATTAAGGTCTCTCTCCCCGCTGCAGGTATCGTCAACAATGATATTTGCACCGTAAGCTTCCATGGCAGTGTACATTTCCACGCTCTCAATAACGCTGCCCGAAAGCAGAAGGGGAGTTCCGCTCTTTGCTGATACCTCCTGATCATTCAGATCTCCCATCAGTTTATCCAGAAGGTCCAGATATCGATCCGTTCGATTAATGGAAGCAGCCCGTTTAATATAATACAGGTCGGAAGCCGAAAGCAGGTGTTTCTCAGCATTGATTGTATAAAGATCCTTGAGAAGGCTTTCTATACGATAAGTTCTGTTAATAGCTGAATTGAGTTTCTCGTTATCCCGGGCGTGACCGCCCATCATCTTTAATTGATCGAATAGACGATTCAGTTCTTCCCTGAAATAGCGTCTCGAATCCCGATTATCCAAATAGGGTAATGGCAGGAGGTGTGCCTTAATGCCGGGGATATTGCTTTCCCAGATATTAACCAAGCCACAGGCAACATCACATGTGTAACCCTGTACGATGCCTTTAAGTCCCGGATAGCCTCCCCCGAGTGCTTCCTCAAGATTTCGTTTCATAAACGGACAGACAAAATCGGGAACAAGCGAATACGCTGCCTCCACAGGTCCCGGCCCGGCGATTAACCTCACCGGTTTAAGCCCGGCGGCTTCTATCAGTTCAATTGGAGTGTAAGAGCAAAAATATCCGACAACTGCAGACTGAGTATCCTCAAGCTCATTTCTCAGTCCCTGGGTACAAATCTCTGCAAAATCATGTATGGCTGGATTAGGCATGATATCTTCCGGCAAGGGATTAGCTGACTACAGACACACCATAAGCTATCCAAGGCGATGCTGCCTGTCAAATCAATTCACCGGAAGATTCTGGCAGACGGTTTAGACAGCAGGAGCCGGTTGTTCGTCGCTCCTGATCCCGGGAGATTGAACCTCAATAGTAATATGATCAAAACTGGACAGTTCGGAGATCATTCTGTGATATTGGCGGGGACTCCTGGTGCTATCAGTCTCCAGACTAATGATCAATGAGCGTTCATTTTCTGAAATCTGCCAGATGTGGATATCCCTGACAATGGCAGCATCGTCTTCCAGGACTTGTTTAATCCGGCCAATCTCCTCGGAAAAATCTCCAAGGTCCAGCAAAATGGATCCGGTTTGACGGATCAGACCTACTGCCCACTTAATAACGACTATCGCTCCCAAAATTCCCACCAGGGGATCTGCCCAAACCTGGTTAAGCCATTTTCCCATAAAAAGTGCCAGAATTGCTAGAATTGACGTGAAGGCATCGGTCAACACATGTAGATATGCCGCTCGCAAGTTGTGATCCGTATGCTGATGTCCATCTCGGGTATCATGGGATTGAGAGTGATCCTGTGAATGTGCATGAGCATCAGAGTGATGATGGCCGTTCCCCCTTCCCAGAATAAACGCGCAGATGACGTTGACCACCAGCCCGATAATGGCTACGACAATTGCCTCATTAAAAAGTATGTTTACCGGATCGATTAGACGTTCGACCGACTCGTATGCCATCACTAATCCGGCAATGATTAACAGGATGGCGTTGGTGTACCCTCCCAGTACTCCGACTTTGCCAGTACCAAATGAAAATGAGGGGTTCCGACTGTGTCGTCTGGCAACAATATAGGCAGCCAAAGTGATAAAAAGGGCCATGGCATGAGTTCCCATATGAATTCCGTCAGAAAGCAGTGCCATGGATCCGCTCAATATTCCTCCGGCAATTTCAGCGATCATCATTATCAGAGTAATAATAACCACCACCAGGGTAACCTTCTCATTGGATAGGGTTTCGGACTTCTCCTGGTTTAAACAGCAATTTGTTTTCATTCTACTCGCCCATTGTTTCGATTTTTGAAGACTCTATCTTATACTGTAAAGACATTAAATTTCAGTTATAAACAGTCATAGTTTGCAGTTAACCTTTTCCAATGTCACAATAAAACCCTTGACCTCGGATGGATCAAGATCACTGGAGATATCTTCAGCCAGTTTATGATGATAGGCGTGATGTTCTTTGTGGATCTCTTTTCCACGGTTTGTTAACACGACATTGTAGGCTCGCCCGTCCATCGGATCATTCTGTCGCTCCACGTAACCGGCTTTTTCCAATCGATCGATCATCACCGTCAGGGTTCCTGTTGTAACCCCCAGTTTATCGGACAGGGGTTTCATTCGAATCGGTCCCTCATTCCCAACAATTTCAATCGTGTGATTTTGTTGTGGAGAAAGCCCCGAACTTTTGGCAATGGCACTCTCCCAGGAGAAGAGCTTTTCATAAAACTGAATTATCGCATCACTCAACCGATGCAAATCTTCCGGACACATAATCCCTCCCAAATTTAGCTTGATAATCAAACTTTATGCTCATTTATCTTGATTGTCAAGATAAATTTTATCAGATCAGGGATTCCGGGCCGCTTTTCCTGGTCTGTCGCAATACTTCGGGTTCAGTGAGTCTTCGTTGTTGTTAATTCTTGCTTCCTTCAAACCTGCGAAATAAAATAGAAGTATAGGTAAACGGTCCGGCTGGAAACTTCGAATACATCATTCTAAGCCGGGCCTAATTGATCTCGTTGTTAACCTGAATAAGGAGACCGTCATGAATAAAAACGTTGGGGCACTGGACCGGGCTGTGCGCTTGATTCTTGGATTGGTGATTATAGGTCTGGGTGTGTTATATCAAAGCTGGTGGGGGGTGATTGGTGTCGTTCCGTTATTGACCGCAGGGATTGGATGGTGCCCGCCATACGCGCTTTTAGGGATCAGTACCTGCAAAGTTAAGGAAAGCCAAAGCTGAAAATCGGCATCAGTGCGATAGAGTCCGGTTTCCCAGTGTACTGACAGTGCTAAAAACCGGACCAGGCTTTGATGTGTTTGGTTACCGTTCTCCTGTCCAACCCTGTTATTTTGGAAACCTCTTCATATGTTCCGTGGCGATCGTAAAGCATTGAACAATAACCAGACATAAGTTGACTGGCTGTTATCTCACCGGATTCCATTCTCGAAGAGATTTGCTTTTCAAGGCTCTCATTTAAATCAGGGATATCACCTTCGTACTCCTTTTTCAGAATTACGCGTCGTACACACTGCTCCAGTTCCCTGACATTTCCATACCACGGATATCCTGATCCGGGTTGTTTTCTGATAGTATCCTTGACAAGCTGAATCAGCTCACCCGCATCGTCACCAACCAAACGGGCTACAATGAAATCAAGCAGGTCATCCAGCTCGGAAGGATCCTCCCTGATTCTCTGCCGCAGGGAAGGTACACTGATAATATCAGAACACATGCGGTAGTAAAAATCATCCCGAAACACTTTATTATATCGAAGCTCCTGCAAGGGACGATTGGTCGCGGTGATAACCCTGCCCTGGAATCGTTCCTGCTGTCTGCTGCCAACGGGATGAAACACACGGTCCTGCAACACCTGAAGCAACTTGATCTGAATGGGATGGGAGGTTTCCCCGATCTCATCGAGAAAAATGGCACCATAGAAACTGCAACGTCCGAAGATTCCCATATAATCCTCTATTGCGCCTGTAAAGGCTCCCTTTTTATGGCCGAACAACTCCGACTCAATCAGTGTTTCCGGAAACTGGGAAAGATTGATGGAACGAAATGATTGCATAAAGCTTTCAACAAAACTTTTTTTACTCATTTCAAAAGGAATATACCCGGATCTGCCGATAGCCGAGGCCACTGTCCCTTTTCCGGTACCCGTCTCCCCCAAAATCAGGGTGGAGAAGTCCTCCATTCGGTTCAAAAGGAAAAGCCTGTAAAGCTCAAGGTTATGGGTGAAAATATTGTTCCATAAATTATGGCGCAGGGTTTTCATCACCGGGCTTCTTCCGATCAGGTTTCTGTTAATGAAATGAAAAGCCCGTCTGAACTGGTAGGAGTGTTCGATGGTGCGCTGGATCTCTTCATCTTCAAATCCCCGAAGTTTGAGAAACGCAAATATCTCATCGAAAAAGTCCAGTTTAATTGGGGTCTCCCCTGCTTCAATCTGTTTTTGAATGAAGGCATCAAAGTTCTTGCGAAACCGGTAAAAGAGCCAGAATAGAATAGCAGTCTCGATCAGGTTCCGGTCGACTCCGGTGTAGATTGTGGCGATATCCTTTCTCGGCTTTTCCAGTTCCCTGATTTTGGCCTCTATTGCGCTAATGGTTCGGTCAATATTGTGGCTGCCAGCCCCCTGTCCCGGGAAATCGGCGATCCTTTTATCCAGCTTCAGCCTTTCATCACTAAAAGGATTGGTAGTGATAGCTTGTCTTACCAGGGTGAAAAACTCCCTGTTTTCCGCTGTTAACTGCTTTTTTCGATTCATGGCTTGGCTTTGATTGGAAATGGACGATTACCATCCGTAGTTGATATACATTATCTGCATATAGCTTATACCTAAATTGGACATTCGTCCATATTCAGATCCGAGACTTCATCTTGGCTATCGTCTGAAAAAACTTTGATTACAAAGAACTACACACCAGGATAATTCAAGGCACAGCTTTTGTAATAAATTTGTAATCAGTTGCCATTCAAGCCTAAATACGGTATTTTCCCATATATCCGGTCCTGTCGGATCAGGAACAAAAACAGGCAAGACCCGGATCATTCAGTTGCAGGGAGGGATCTTTCACCGATTATCACTTTTTTACTCCCTTTCTTTCCAAACACTATTTTAATCGGAAAAGATCCCTCCCTCCTATCTTAGAGTCAACCTGCAATCAAATCGTCTGGAGAGGTTTATGTTTGCGAAAATCAGTACATTTTTAGAAAAGGTTAGTGTTTTAATCAAAGGTGGTGGTGACGAGAAGATTGCCCTAAGAAAGAAAAGCGGCCTGCTTACGGCAAGGGAACGGATCAACAGTTTGTTAGACAAGGATTCCTTCAACGAAATGGATCTATTTGTTGAACAAAGCGGCAAAGATTTTGGACTGGATAAGCAAAAACTGGCTGGTGACGGGGTGGTTACAGGTTTTGGGAAAATCGAAAACCGACCGGTTGCCGTTTACGCCCAGGATTTCACAGTACAGGGTGGTTCGCTGGGGCGTATGCACGCTGCGAAAATCATCAAAATCATGGACATGGCTTCCGAGATGGGAATGCCGATTATCGGTATCAATGATTCGGGAGGAGCTCGCATTCAGGAAGGCGTGGATTCCCTGGCCGGCTACGGTGAGATCTTTATCAGAAACACACTCAACAGCGGAAAGATACCACAGTTATCGGTTATCCTGGGACCTTGCGCCGGTGGTGCGGTATATTCACCAGCTCTCACCGATTTTGTGTTTATGGTGGACCAGCTATCCCATATGTTTGTCACCGGTCCCAAGGTGATCGAGTCGGTACTCAGTGAAAAAGTATCATCGGATGAATTAGGCGGGGCCAAGATTCACAATCAAAAAGCGGGAAATGCACATTTTTACTCCAAAAGCGAATACGATACCTTCATCCAGATCCGCAAGTTGCTGAGTTTTCTCCCCTCCTCGTGGAACACCGAGGTACCATCGACCAAACCTCTTCCACCCAAAAAAAAGGTAAAACTGGCGGGTATTATTCCTGATAACTCGCGGAAATCGTATGATGTCAAAGAGGTCATCGCCTCACTGGTTGATGCATCAGAGTTTTTTGAAGTTCAGGAATTGTACGCACGGAATGTCGTGATCGGCTTCGCCCGTTTAAATGGTGAATCCATCGGCATCATCGCCAATCAACCCAAGGTCAAGGCCGGATGTCTTGATGTTGATTCATCCGACAAAGCAGCCCGCTTCGTTCGCTTCTGCGATGCATTCGGAATCCCGCTATTGACGCTGGTAGATCTGCCCGGATACCTGCCCGGCGTTGAACAGGAACACTCGGGAATCATTCGTCACGGTGCGAAAATGATATATGCCTACGCGGAAGCTTCTGTTCCCAAGATCAGTCTGATTCTTCGTAAGGCTTTTGGCGGAGGCTACATTGCCATGTCATCCAAGCATCTGAAAACAGACTTTGTCTTTGCCCTGCCCACAGCAGAAGTCGCGGTGATGGGTCCTGAAAGCGCCTGTAATATAATATTCGCCAAAGAGATCAGGGAGGCGGAAAATCCGGAGTTAATGCGGCAACAGAAAATCGAGGAGTACAAAGAGAAGTTTTCCAATCCTTACAATCCGGCTTCCAAAGGCTATATAGACGCCATTATCCATCCCGACGAAACCAGGGAAAAATTGATTCAGGCTTTTGAAGTGGCCAAAACCAAGGCTCCGGCGCACAAATCGCACAAACACGGTTGTATACCCCTCTGAGCTGCAGGTGAGCACTGTGCGGACCTGTATCTTTGTTTTAAGTAGTGCTGGTGTGGATTGCGTCTCCTACCCAAGAACTTCTTTTAAACACTTTTTAAGAACTTCGATTTGATGGGGAAGCACAGTACGACAATCTATCACCGCATCACCATCAACAATCCTTCCAATGACAGGTGGGTCCGTTCGACGAAGCCTCGCTAGTAGCTGATCCTCGGTCCACTCCTTTGAAGAGAGCTTGACACCCCAGGAAGGAATGGACTTACCGGGGAGGGATCCCCCCCCGGGTGTAGAGTTACACTGGATGAGGGAAAAAGAGCCGGAATCCAACCCTCTTAACAGATTCTCCGTCCTTTGCCGAACTGAGTCTTCCGGTTCATTGAGCATTCGTTGGGTCGGAACCACCTCTGATTGTCTGTTTTTGGCATAGCTAACCAGGGTTTTCTCCAATAGCAGCATCGTAAGTTTATCACAGCGCAGCGCTCTATAAAGGGGATGATTTCTGATCAGATCCAGGTATTTCTTTTTGCCCAGAATAATTCCGGCCTGGGGCCCCCCCAGGAGTTTATCACCGCTGATCGTGACGATGTCAACACCGTCCTTGAGAACCTGTGGAACAAGCGGTTCTGTATTCAACCTGGAATCATCAAAGTTAACCAGGGCGCCACTTCCCAAATCCTCAATCAGGATCTTGCCAGTTCTTCTGACCAGTTGTGACAGATCAGCGGTATGTACCGACTCGGTGAATCCAACAATCTGGTAGTTCGAAGTGTGAACTTTCAGAATCACTGCGGTGTTTTCAGTGATGGCCCTTTCGTAATCCTTCAGCCGCGTGCGATTTGTTGTTCCGATCTCCTTAAGGATTGCCCCCGATACTTCGATGATCTCGGGGATCCTGAAAGAGCCTCCGATCTCAACCAACTCTCCGCGGGAGATAACAACTTCCTGCTCCTTGGCGAGAGTGATTAAACACAGCAATACCCCTGCAGCATTATTATTGACCACAACCGCCTCTTCGGCCCCGGTCAGGGTTTTCAGCAATCCCCCTACATTACTCAGCCTCATACCCCGTTTACCTGTTTCCAGAGAAAACTCCAGGTTGGTATAAGACGTGGCAATTTCGGAAATCTCATCAAGGAGTTCCCTGGAAAACACCGACCTCCCCAGATTGGTGTGAATAATTGCCCCGGTACCGTTAATTACCGGTGTCAGCTCTCTCTTTTGCTGTTCAAGATCGGATTTAATCCTTTCCAGAATCGACTGTCGAGTTGTTTTTGAGTCGGAGAGCCAGTCAACATCCTGTCTGATATCGAACAGCAGCTTCTGAACTGCGTTTCTGATCTCCCTGCCGAATTTCAAACCCTGGGATTCCAGGTAGTGATCGATTTCCTGAATTGAAGGTATCTTGGAAAATATGTATTGTGTTTGCTGCATGGTGCGACTCACTGTTTGGGATGTGCTTTTTTTCGTCTGGACCAGCCATAGATTAAAGCCAATAGAAGCAGTCCCCGAATAGAATTGAGAAAAAGATGCGGGTGGCCGGAAAAAAAACTTCCCCCTTCTCTATCATGATAGCTTACGGGGACTACCCAGGCTCCGCGTGTAAAGGCCTCTGACATAAAACTGATATCTCCGCTGGGTTGAATGACAGCAGATGGACCGTTCTGGATCACGTGAAGCAAAGGCACCCGGTTTTCAACAGCTCTGATTGTTGTAGCTGCCATGTGCTGAAAAGGTTGGCTGCTTTCACCAAACCAACCATCCTGTGATTGTACTACTATCAGCTTGCCTCTGCCATCGCTACCCACAGACTCTGCGACAAACTCCGGATAAAGCGGCTCGTAGCAGATCTTTGGAATAATTGTCAGACCATCCGCTTCAAATGTTTTAATTTCCTTTCCGGGAGTCAGGTTATCAAGATAATCCCCCAGAATCCAGTCAAATGGGGGAGTTGATTCAAAAAACGGAAGGTACTCACTGAAGGGAACCAGCTTGATTTTATCATAAACCGAAACCGGGTTCCCATTTCGATCCAGATACAGGATCGAATTGAAGTAGTGCTTTTTACCGTCGATTATGCGGTGGGTTGTGTCGTGAAATACTAATGGCACCTGCAATGAAGCAACCTGTTCACGAAAGGATTCACGTACCGACTCCCAGAAACTGAATCCGTAAAAATGACCTTCAGGCCAAACCACCAACTCGGCTCCTTGATCAACCAGCTTTTCGGTCAACATCATTTCCAGCGGCCGGGATCTGCTGAATCCTTTTTCCGGCATGGGACGGGAAAGGGTAACTTGTCGATTGGGTTGTACAATGCCTACCATACGGACCGACCATCCCCCAAGGTCCTGCTGCCAGTTCTGTAGCAGGTGATAACCGACGACAAACCACACCACAACCAGCAATAGTGCATTGATAACAGCTATACGACCGGTTTTGACACCATTTGACGATATGATGCAGAAAACCAGGGCGCTTGTCATTGCCATCAGGAAATCCAGACCATATACTCCGGTATATTCAACGGGCTGAATTGCAGTTAAGAACCTCCACTGGCCATCCCCCAGATGAAAATGAAAGATCATGGGAAAAACTGAGAATAGTGAAACCCAGACTAGAGGAAAGAGAAAAACGGGACTGATCCTGGTGGCGTCGCATAACCATTTGTAGATTATCGCTATCAGGCCGAACACCTGGCCAAAGCAGAAGGCGTATATCAAGACAAATAACCAGTTCCAGGCAAAGGGGACCTTCAACGCGTTCAATGCCCATTCGGATATCCAGTAGAATCCGACAGACATACCTGCTATTCCGGTAATCAAGCCCAGACTATATGCAAAGCGGTATCCCGTGTTTTCCAAAGAAATAAGCAATGGCACAAAACAGAACCAGCCTGTCAACGCCAGGTCAAAATTGGGGAAAGAGAGGGCCAGCAAAACACCTGAACTCACGGCCAGAATAATCCGCAAATGAGTTGAAACTGCCGGATGATGTTTTGCAATGGTACACATATCGATCTGGTGCCGTGATCAAAATAAAAGAACCACAATAGGTCCGGTGGCTTTCAAAGGAGTCGGGACAATTTCAACTGACTTTTATAAGAGAAGATTCCGTATGAATCCCGCGGCTTCCTCGGCACCTGTTGACCCTTTTCTGCGCATAGTGGGCAACTTAAGAAGTGAATCCAATCGTTCCAGCCAGCGCCCGTTATAAAAGTCCTTCTCAGATATTGCTAATCCCTGCATTCGATCCTTGATAAACGCTTCCAGAATATCGGATTCGCGAAAACCTGATCTGGGGATGTATCCAAAAGGCTTTCCGGATTGATAGACCTCTGCCAATGTGCTGTACCCAACTTTGCCCACTACAACATCGCTGGCTTCAATGAGGTCCGGATGAAAGAAATCGGATTGGAATGGCAGATAGATAATGCCATCCTCGCGGATGAATCTATCCCGAGATCCGGGAATAACGAACACGATGTTCGGCAGATCTTTCAACTGGCTAACATTCCCAAACTCCTCCCGAATTCCTCCCATGGTTAGCAAGACACATCGTTCACCCTCCTTCAGTTCCAGCCTGTTCCTGATTTCCTGGCCTTTAGTTCGACTTTTACGGCTGATAGGACTGCAAATCATATCGGCTTCCGATTTGCAGCAAAAAGGCTCCGCGAGAAGATGGTAATCCACCGCAGCATAGATCTCTTCGAGGTAGTGTATATGCCGGATAAATCCCGCTTCGCCGTAACCATCATAAATCCAGTCCCAGGTAAAATTCTCGATCAGCAACGTGGTGATCCCCATCTCTTTGCCGATAACAATTCCCAATGGCGAGATATCATTAATGATCAGACCACAGGAATAACGCTCAATTAGTTTAATTGTTTCCCGAATTATCCGCTTCTCCGGAGGGAAAAAAGCGTTCAGCCTCTCCACGGTTGACGGAATATTCTCGTGCAAGGGACCGTTTTGGACCAGTCCTATATCAGTTTCAAGTTCGACATAGTCAAACGGTGCCCGCAATGAACTGGTAAAAAACCATTTGGGGACGGTCGAGAAAATGACAAACCTGACAGTTGAATCCAAAGCATAAAGAGAATCCATCACACCACATGCTCTGGCAGCATGTCCGAAACCATGTGGTGTAACAAAATAGGCAAGACAGTGTGTCATATCAACTTCGTTCGGCCATCCAGTCGTGAAGCTTGTCCAGAATCTGGTCGCACTCAGGCTCCTGTAGAAGCTCGTGCATCGCCTCTGTAAATACAATTAACGATTTATCGGTACTCCCTGACTGCGAAAAAAGCCGTTGAGCGGCCTGGGGGGACACAACACTGTCTTTGCTGCTGATAAACATCAGATAAGGAATGCTCAAGGAGGCAGCGGAACTGGTTAGCTGCTTGATCATTGCCTCCATCTGCAGATACAGATTAGGGGTTATCAGTCGTCCCCGCAGGGGATCACTGTTATAGATCTTCCATTGACCAGGAATACGGGAAAGTGATCCGGGACCGTTGGGCTTGGGAAAAGGTTCATCGCGATGATTCCTGGTTAAAAACCGAGCCAAAGCACCGGTTATCAATGACCCCATGGGCGGGAATCCGGTCAAAGGGGATGTTAGTACGAGTCCTTTGAACCGATTATTTCTGCGAATACAAAACAGCAGAGAAATCAATCCCCCCAGGGAATGGCCCAGAAGAAAAACAGATTTCGTTTTAAGCAGGAACGGGTTTTCGTTGACAAGAAGAGAGACATTGTCCAGATACTCTTCGAAATGGTCTATGTGTCCACGAATGCCATCCGCATTACCATGACCCGGCAGATCCATGGTATGCACCGCTACACCCCGATTGGCGAGGTTTTCGGCAACATGGCGATAGCATCCCGTATGCTCACAAAAGCCATGAATTATAATCAACTGGCTGACGGATTTAGATGGAATCCAGGACGTAATCGGGATCTGTCGACCCTTTCCATCAACAAGCTTTTCCTGCTTTTCTACTGTTTTCATATCGTCACCCTGAACATTCCTGTTCCCTGATCATGAAACAATACCTTTCAGCCATCAGAGCACCATTTTGAATAAAACTCTTTATGATGTGATGGACATGTCACCGAATGACTCCCCCGCCCAAGACCTCTTCTCCCTGGTAGAAGACAGCGGATTGTCCCGGGGTTACATCAGGAAGCATTTCAGACAGCGATACCATCACTCTTTTTTCCTTACCAGGTGTAATGGTGGCACCTGTCTCTTTTGCGGTGTATCGTATCTTGACATCAGCCGAAAATGGTTCACTCGGCGTTATATCACTTATGTAATTCAAATCAACCACATCAAATGTATCTAACCCTCTTTGGGCATTTGTGGCAATTACCAATGTGTTATTGGTTACATCGATTTGATAGACGTACATGGGCTCCCCGGCCGGAACACCCAATCCCCTTCGTTGACCAATGGTATAATTCCAGAGCCCTTTATGGGTCCCCACTCTCTTGCCTGAAACATCTACGATGGGACCGGGCGAGGATTCCTCGCTGCTCTCCTTTCTATATAATTCCCGGTAATCGCCTTTGCTGACAAAACACAAATCCTGACTCTCTTTCTTGTCTGCGGGAAGCAAATCATTTTTTCTTGCAATTTCTCTTACACGGGACTTCACGAGATCTCCCAACGGAAAAAGGAGACTCTTCAACTGGATCTGGTTTAATCGGTACAAAAAATAGCTCTGGTCTTTGGTTTTATCTACACCTTTCAACAAACAGATCGAGTCTCCTTTCCGCTCAATTCGGCAGTAGTGACCCGTGGCCAGGTAGTCTGCACCCAGGCCCCGAGCTTTCTCCAACATGGCGCCAAACTTAATTGTCTGATTGCAGACCACACAAGGATTGGGAGTAAGGCCCTTTTCGTATGAGTTGACAAAATAATCGATCACATCCTTTTTGAACTGTTTACGAAGATCGTAAACATGAAGTTTCAACTCCAACTGTTTTGCCACTCCTTCCACAGAGGCGAGGAATGTTTCGGGACTCAAACCGGTATCGGAAAGCAGCAGAGTGATTCCAAAGACTTCATAGCCCTGCTGTTTCAGCATAAGGGCAGTAACAGAGCTGTCAACACCGCCACTCATTGCAACAGCAACACGATGTTTCGTTTGACGCATTTTTGATCTCTCATTCCTGTAATCCGGATTAAAGCAAACATTTGGCCACTACGACCAATCGTGTAGCCACTGCCAGGCATATCTTCTCTCTGCCCGGAACAGATTCCCTGCTGTTCTTCGGAATATCATAAGAGTATATCCAAAGATTGTCGATAGCGAGTTGACCCTTTTGATTAACAACGCTCTATTCACTAGAGGAAAATAAATCAGAAGAAACATAGAGGAATTCTAATACCTCACTGCAGCAGTGAACATTTCATTACTGAACCTCTAAAGAATAGACATGGTGAATCATCGTCTCGCTTTTTTTAATCTTAAGTTCGATCAAGGCCACTATTATCTTAAAATACCTGGTTTTCTTTATTGACAAAGATTGATAAAGTTATTTTCATGGTTGGATAGAGGTACGTAAAAATTAAGTAAATCTGCCTGTTTTTTCAAATCAGGCCGGCATTAAATTGTAAGGGCAGATAATGCAGTAACCGGTAAATACGGAGTAAATTTGAATGCATAAAAAGGATAGGGTCAAAGAAGTTATTGAGAAATATATCAAACAAGGAGTTGATTTTTTTGAGTTGACCCCCAGCTACCTTGTTAACTTGGATGAGCTGAAAGAATTCAGTGAGAGAACACTAAAACGGGGCCGCACTGAATACAAGAATGAGCATAAAGACCTGCTCAAGGGCAAATCCAAAGCCGCCTTAAATATTAAAAAGAAAATGATCAAATTCCTGGATGAGAATCCAAAATCAAGCTTGGAAGAATTAACCAGGAAATTCTCAAATCAGGATAAGAAATTCGTTGATGAAACATATAAAACCTGGAAAAAGGAGAAAAAACCCATCAAAGCAAAAAGACCCGGAAGACCTTCCAAAAAAGATGCCGCCGGGAGTCTGCGCCAACAAGTCTTTAATTATTTGAGTGAGAATCCGGAGACGACTTTGAGCAAACTGGAGGGAGCTTTTAAATCTGAGAACAAGAAGACGGTAAGCAATTATCTGGACCAGTGGCGAAAGGAGAAAACCAAGAAAGCCAAAAAGATAAGCACCAAGCAGAGAATTAATGAGTATCTGGACAAGCACCCTCAGTCAACGTTGAAGGAGCTCAAAAAGGTGTTTTCAAATATCAACCCCTCCTCCATCGGCGCCTACCATTCTCTATGGAAAAGCGGACGGGAAGGGATCACCCATAAGGCAGCCTTCAGGAATCGGTTAAACCTGGATACAAAAGCATTGAACATTGATGAAAACAAAATCACTGTTCAATCCGCAGTCCAGATAATCAAAGCCCTCAGCAGCACCGTTGAAGCACAGAAAAAAGCCATAGATGCGTTGAAATCTCAAAATGCCATGCTTGAAAACAGTCAGGCATTCTCCTTTCCGGAATTGAAGGGGATGAGTAAAAAAGAGATTGAGAAATTCGAAAGGGTAATGGCCACCTTTCTCAAGGGGTTAAGAAGATCCTAAGCCAGGTATCACAGGCCCGGCTTCCAAGGGCCTGAAATTAACAATTGCAATTCTGTTCCGCCTAAATGTCGATCATATCCCCTGAATCCTTATACTCGTTTAATTTATTTCTCAAGGTTCTGATACTGATTCCAAGGATTTCAGCAGCTTTTGTCCGATTTCCTTTGGTATGTTTCAGGGTTTCAAAGATCATCTGCTTTTCAGCTTCTGCCATTGAAATACCAATCTTTAACTTCACTGTATCTGCGTTTGCATCACCCGATGAAACAGCTTCCTGTTCAGCAGCTTCTGTATCGCCATTATCTTCGGCTACAGTGGCAGCCTTATTGATGGACACAGGATTCATCAACAGGTTTGCGACCTGAATTAGTTTACCGTCACAAAGCAATACTGCTCTTTCGATAATGTTTTCCAACTCTCTGACGTTCCCCCGCCAATTATAACTCATCAAAAGTTTATAAACCTCGTCAGAAGTTTTAGGAATCGACTTGTTGTTGATTTTGGCATACTTGTCGACAAAATAATCAGCCAGGACCTTGATATCCTCCTTGCGGTCGCGCAATGCCGGTAGTTCCATGGGAATCACATTCAGCCTGAAATAGAGATCTTCCCGAAAAGTCTCTTTTTCCACACACTCCAGCAAAACCCTATTTGTAGTGGCTATCACCCTGACATCTACCGGAATCGTTTCTGATCCGCCGACTCTGTCAACGGTATACTCCTGCAATACCCTCAACAGTTTGGCTTGTAGCGACAGGGGCATTTCGCTGATTTCGTCAAGTAGAATGGTACCTGTATTGGCCTGCTCGAACTTACCCCTGTGCTCATTGATAGCTCCGGTAAAGGCTCCTTTTTTATGTCCGAAAAGCTCGCTTTCCAACAGGTTTTCCGGTAATGCCGCGCAATTGATGGCAACAAAAGGATTTTCCGCCCGATCCGAATGTTTGTGAATATACCTGGCAAGCAGTTCCTTACCTGTCCCGCTTTCCGATTGAATCAGAACGCAGGCTTTGCTCGGAGCAACATTGCGGGCAATTTCCAACAGCTTTTGCATGCCGGGATCTTCGGTAATTATATCTTTGGAGGAGGCCACTTCCAGGGTGGTCTCCTCCTGTTTTTTGACAGTACTTTTTTTGCCGGCCTGTTCAGGTTTGACTTGCTGCTGGGACGATTCTTTTTTGAAGGTCAAAGCCCGTTCAATCAGAAAGATGAAAGTATCGAAATCAAATGGCTTTTGCACATAGTCAAACGCTCCATGCTTCATAGCCGAGATGGCGGTGTCAATCGTGCCATACGCCGTAATCAGGATCACCGGTATTTCAGGATCCAGTGCCTTGATGTCTTTCAGAAGCTCCAGACCGCTGCGTTTTGGCATGGTCATATCGGTGATGACAAGGCTGTATTTGTTCTTCTTGAACTTATTAAATCCATCAATGGCGTTGTGTGAAAGCTCGACGGGATAGCCACAACGTTTTAGTGCTGCCTGCATGGCGATTCTCATTTCAACTTCATCATCAACCACTAATATGGGATCTTTAACCATCATCTTTATCCTGGATCGGAAAATTGTTTGTGATCTGAATATCTATAAATACACCTGTCATTCAATTGAACAACCACCTTGTGTAAACATCGTTCAATCCTGAAGTCAATCGATCAGGAAATGACTTCCTGATATTATACTTCACTGAGAATATGCCAAGGGTTGCGCTTTTTGTCAGCAAATAATCATCGCTGGTGATGATTTCATCCACCAGATTCATCTCCAACGCTTTGCTTCCGTACCAATGTTCACCGGTAGAGATCTTGTCGATGTCCAGATTTTTTCTTCCTTCGACAACAAAATCCTTGAATAGCTCATGTGTCTCATCCAACTCCTGCCTTAGCTTTTTCCGGCTTTCATCGGTGTTTTCCCCGAAGAGAGTCAACGTACGTTTGTGCTCACCGGCCGTTACCTGTTCATAATCGATATCATGACGCTTTAACAATCGGTTGAAGTTGGGCAGTTGGGCGATAACTCCTATTGACCCTATTATGGCAAAAGGAGCCGCGATGATTTTGTTGGCAACACAAGCCATCAGATAGCCGCCACTTGCAGCTACCTTATCCACCGCCACTGTCAAGGGGATCTCTCTTTTCCTGATTCGCATTAGCTGTGATGCGGCAAGGCCGTAAGTGTGGACCATTCCTCCGGCGCTTTCCAACCGCAGCAGGACTTCATCACCCGGTTTTGCCACTGTCAAAAGCGCCGTGATCTCTTCCTTTAGTCCCTCAACCGCAGAGGCCTTGACATCACCCGCAAAGTCAAGAACGAACAGACGGTTCTCATCCGGTTCCTTTTGCTTTGCCTTCCTTTTATCTCTTTTTCGTTTTGTTTTTTCGCTTTTCTTTTTTGTCTTGAGAATCTGTTTGGAAAGTGTCCCCTGCTCCAGCACCCTGGCAAACTCCTTGTACTTCTCATTCAGACTTAAAATCTGAATCTGTTCCTTTCTCAAAGATCTGCTTTTAACCATCAGGGACATAAATCCGCTAACGACAAACAGGCAGGCGGCAACTATGGTGATCGTCTTTGCGAGAAAAAGACCATACTCCATTAATAGTTCAATCATAATCAAGTCGAATTTCAGTTTCAAACCCTTGTTTCTTATCCTTTTACTCTATTTTCACCCTTATGAAAAGGAGTTTAGACAGCCATCAGCCCCAAAAGCGACAATGTGTCTCAAGTCCTGTTGATTGGGAAAAATTGTTGTAATACTGCATTGATAGTGATACCTATTAGGTGTCTCTCTAAAACGACCTTCAGATCATAAAAGGAAAATGCATTCTGGCCGGCAGTTTTGTCCAAGTTTCTCGGTGAATCTGAACCATTGGCAGACAGATCCTTTTCAGAAAGGGCAACCAATATTAAATGAAACGGGCGAAAACATGAAGAAAGAAGATTTTGATGTCTTTGGGGTTTCCGTTGAAACAGTAAAGAACAAAAACGAAGCCAAAGTAATTCAATTCATGCGCGAATTGATCCCCCAGTTTCCGGAGTTCGATTACTGCACGATCTGCATTCAGGATGTTTATGCCCTGAGCCTTAACCAACTAAGTCCCAGGTATATCCAAGCCGGAACCATCGTTCTCAGAAAAGAGCTGAAAGATGAGGACTACCGCGATGTGGTCGAAAACTCCATTGAGCAGGTCATTAAAAATAAAAACCACCCCTAACCGGCTTCTTTGGACATCGATCTCTCCAAATCAAATCCGAACATGCAGTGTTGACATTAGCTGCGATCTCCGGTGGTCCGGTTGAAACAAGAACCACGGCCCGCACCGGTCATTACGCGTTGATAAATTCCAGGATAGTTTTCGCAACAGGTATCGGGTCATCGAGATGGAGATGGTGGCCTCCCGGCAGGGCTTTCCTGGTCAGGTTGGCAACCTGATCGCATCTCTTATCCAGATATTCCGGATCACTGAATATGCCATTTTCAGCAGTTACCAACAAGGCCGGCGCCTGAATACTCCTGAGATAGGAAGATACTTGCTCATCTGTCAGGTAAACAGGCGATGAGATTCTGAGGCGGGGATCACTGCGCCAGGTAACACCTTCTTCGAATTGTATATAACTTCTGTCAATAAGAGCTTCCACAGATTTCTTCTCCATATCACCCACCTTGACACGCGCTTCAACCATCTCTTCCAGATTTTGATACAGAGGCGGCATTTTTTTTGCCAGGATCTTCATCTGCTTTATTGATCTGGATAAATACTCTGCGGACTCTTCAGGATTACGGGTCATTGCTCCAAGCCCTTCCAGCAAAATCAAACTTGATATCCGTTCTGTCAAAACTCCGGCCGTGATACTGGCAATACCGGCTCCCAGTGAATGCCCCATTAGTACGAATTTGTCCCACTGCAGGGCATCAGCGACATCAACAACATCCGCCACATAATCCAGGTAGTGGTATCGATAGCCTTTGGGACGGTGCCCGGAAAAACCATGACCGGGAAAGTCCAAGGCGACAATTTGCAGACCGGGAAGTTGCGGCGCCAAAAAATCAAAAGTTGCGGCATTGTCCAGCCAACCATGAAGCGCTAAAACTTGTGTTCCATTATCATCGCCCCATCTTTTTGCACCATATCGAAAATGCGCTGTTTTTATTTCAATTTCATTATAACTCTTTTCATCACCCATTTGATTCCTTTCAGAAAACCACGCCCTCTTTGTCAAACAACTCCTGTTTAACGATCTCACCATCCCTGTAGTGTGTGACCAGTTTGTAATACCCCGTCTTTTTGGCTTCCTGTTCTGTCAGATAAGTTTCCGCTCTGACTTTCTCCCCTATCGCGGAATAGTATTCAACCGTTTTCTGATAAATCTTTGCATCAAAGTCACTTTCGATGTAGTAGATAATCCGTTTGGTTTTAACACCGGATTGTCCGAAAATTGTGGTGACCCGTTCGTATCCTAACTCCCTGGCTTTCTCTTTTCGAAGGATGATTTCGCTACTAAAAAGCGTTCCGGCATCAGTATAGATTTCTGTGACCTTGTCGATCTTCAATTTGTTATATTGATTCACCAGACGAGTTCCCACCACCTTCTTTAACATTCCCTTGTGGTCGAAAAATTCTGTTTTCTGCGCCAGCTTGAATTCACCATCCTCCGGCAAGTATCGGGTAGATACGGTCTGGCCGCCATACTCGTTCTCCGCTTCGATTACCTCACGTTTCTCCGCATAGCCATTCAGACTAATTAATACCACCAGGATAAAGCTGAAAACAAGATATCTTATCATGTTGTTGCCTGTTTTTGGAATTGAGTCCTTATGGTTAGTCAACTGATAATCCAGATTATCAGTCATACGTAACGGGGCACTATGCTATCATGGAACCGGAATTTCCGAAAGCAGGGCCTGAATCACATCGTCAGAACTCTTCTCTTCCGCTTCCGCCTCGTAAGATATCATAATCCGATGCCTCATTACATCGGGGGCTATAACTTTGATATCCTGTGGCGAAACAAACCCCTTTCCTTGTAAAAACGCAAATGCCCGAGCTGCAATCGCCAAGGTAATCGTCGCTCTCGGAGATGCTCCAATGTCAATCAAGGGCTTCAATTCGGAGAGCCCGTATTCAGAAGGATTACGGGAGGCGTCCACCAGATCGACGATATAATCTTTGATCTTCTCATCCAGATAGACATCCCCGATCATCTGCCTCATGGCAAGAACCTCTTCCGGAGCCAAAATCTGCTTTAGATCTACCTGCTGATCAAACGAGGTTACCTGGTTGAGTATCTCACGCTCTTCAGACTTGGTTGGATATGAAACTTTCAATTTCATCATAAACCGATCCACTTGAGCTTCCGGTAAAGGATAAGTCCCCTCTTGCTCTATTGGGTTCTGCGTAGCCAATACTAAAAAAGGTCGATCCAAAGGATAGGTTTCTCCGGCCAGGGATACCTGTTTTTCCTGCATCACCTCCAGTAGTGCGCTCTGAACTTTGGCTGGCGCCCTGTTTATTTCATCCGCGAGGATGATATTCGCAAAGATCGGTCCTTTTTTCGGAGAAAAGGTACCCTCTTTGGGATTAAAGACGTTGGTGCCGACTAAATCTGCAGGAAGCATGTCAGGAGTAAACTGAATCCTGCAAAATCTGGCATTCATTGTCTTGGCCAGGGAGTTAACAGATAGTGTCTTTGCCAGGCCGGGCAAACCTTCCAGCAGTATGTGACCACCGGTCAACAGACCGATAATCATCCGCTCAATCATATATTCCTGACCAATCACCGTTTTGGCGATTTCGGTTTTAACTTCCTTTATTTTACCGCTTTCTACGCGAATTCGCTCTTCCAGCTCCTTGATATGCTCGTACATAAACCACAATCCCGTTATTGTCTTATCTTCAACTGATCAACTGTCAATGAGATCCTTACCTTGGCCAATAGTTTACCCATGGCGGAGATTCACACGTTCTGAAAAGATTATCGATTTATCCTCTGTCTTACAAGTGGAATTCTGCTTGCCTTGATAGATGCAATCTTCCATAACCCCTTGTCAGCTTCAGGTTTGCGATGCGATACTGAGACCAGGACTTCAATATTTCTCAGGATTGTACTTGTTAAGCGAAAACAGATGACCGTTACCCAAAAAGAGATCGGTGAGGAAATAGGAAAACTGGCAGCCTTTATCGATCGCCAGGTCTGCAATACTCGCCAGATTTATCAGCGTCTCAGCCCATATCTCGACGAATCGGGTCGTAATCTCACCAAGGCTCTGAATGACTATAAGCCCGTCTTAAAAAAACAGGGAAAACGAATTGGTATCCTGTTTTTGAAAGCACAGCTAAAGCTGGTGAATGAGATGATTAAAAACAGGGAAAAGAAGATGGCACAGGAAGTGGGTAAAGAGGGCAAAAAAAAAGGTGGTTCGTGACCACCTTTTTCTCGTTCAACCGGGTATTGCTAAAGTTTGGCTTTAGCGGTTTCCGCTACACTCTTAAAAGCATCAAAATCGAATATCGCCAGATCGGCCAGTGATTTCCGATCGATATCTACTTCAGCAAGTTTCAGACCGTGCATCAGTTTGCTGTACGTCAATCCGCAAATCCTAGCAGCAGCATTGATCCGAATAATCCACAAAGACCTGAAATCTCTCTTCTTCACTTTCCTGTCCCTGTAAGCGTAACATCTTGCTCTATCAACAGCCTCTTTTACTGTTCTCAGAAGCCGGCTTCGACCTCCACGATATCCTTTTGCCGCCTTGATATATGCCTTCTTTTTCTTTCTGGCATGTACAGCTCGTTTGATTCTTGCCATTTCTTTCTATCTCTGGATCTGAGTTGGTTTCTGGATGTCTGCTAAATGCGTCGCAGAAGATAACTCCTATTTGCCGTAGGGAAGCATACGTTTGACCGAAGGAACATCCGCTTTAGCGATGGTTCCGCTGGTCCGCAGATTTCTCTTCGTTTTGGGATCTTTCTTGGTCAGGATATGATTTGTTTTCGCCTTACTTCTTTTGATCTTTCCCGAATTTGTGAATTTGAACCGTTTCTTCGCCGAGCTCTTTGTCTTGATCTTGTATCCGGCCATTTCTATTTCTCTTTCTTAGGTGCCAATATCATAAAAGTAGTTCGCCCTTCGGCACGAGGCTTGGTTTCAACTTCCCCAACTTCATCCGCCTCTTCCGCAAACCGTTGTAATAGCTCAACGCCCATATGGGAAAAAGCCATCTCGCGCCCCCGGTATTGAAGCGTCACTTTAACCTTATTCCCATCCTTCAGAAACCCTAAAGCATGTTTCAACTTGAATTGAAAATCGTGCTCTTCTGTTTTGGGCCGAAGCTTGATCTCCTTGATTCGGATAACCGCCTGTTTCTTTTTGGCATCATGCAGTTTCTTGCTCTGCTGGTACTTGAACTTCCCATAGTCCATGATCCTGCACACCGGGGGATCGGATTTGCCGCTAACCTCAACTAGGTCTAATCCTTTGTCATCGGCCAGTTCCAAAGCCTCTTCAATATCTATGATCCCCAATTGGTTGCCGTTTTCATCAATAGCCCGGACAGTTTTAGCGAGAATCGCCTCATTAACCCGCGTCTTCTCGTCTCTTTCAAGCTTCCTTCTTTTTTGTTGAGCTATCTTTTTTCCCCCTTTTCTCTGGTTAAATCTGATATAGGCGCGGACGGGATTGAACCGTCGACCACTACCGTGTCGAGGTAGTGCTCTCCCACTGAGCTACGCGCCTATGGTTCCCGCTGCCGAGGCGACTCTGGTGGAGGATAGCGGAGTCGAACCGCTGACCTCCTGCTTGCAAGGCAGGCGCTCTAGCCAACTGAGCTAATCCCCCGATGTACACCTTCTATCAATGATTGTAACCGTTAGTGACTGGCTGGTGGGCCAGGGTGGACTCGAACCACCGACCCCATCCTTATCAGGGATGTACTCTAACCTGCTGAGCTACTGGCCCGTTTCGTCACTAAACCTTAATTTTTATCCAATTGGACTTAATCTGTCAATCGGATTTTTTGGTCATATTCGTTATCAGCGGGTAAGCATTCTCAAATATTAATTCGAACCCCTGTTTTCGTCAAATACTTTTTGGGTTGATGAAATAAGAAATCACCTGCTAGCCTCAGAAAATACAGTGCATAATAGAAAGCACCGGACAATTCGGGAGCTTTGTCCTGTAATTCAAATTAAATATTTGATGTTACAGGAAGGAAAGAGGGGAAAAGAAACATGAATCGGGCAGATATCGGGGAGCGGTGAATTCCCCGGTTGTGTCTGCCGGGTCCTATCAGAATGGAGAAATTGTGCCACATCTTCCGGTAATTGTGAGTTTCGGCGGGGTAAATGCAGCCGGGCGCAGTTCATTTCATAGTGCTTATAAGCGTCTGGTAATCGATCGACTATCCGCCAAAGAGAAACAGGAAACTTTGCTCAGCCTGTCAACCCTGATGGGATTGCTGCAGGAGGAAGACGGAAAGCTGATTGGTAACGATGGAGAAGAGTGCCAACCCGATCAAATTGCTGCACGTTTTGAAGAATCAATTTTAAGAAATACCCTTCTTCGCGAAATCATCCCCGAGAGATTCGATGTAAACCGAGTTGCCCTGAACTCCAGGCTTGTGATAAACAGCGATTCGAGCGATATCTCGTTTACCATTTCCAGAAAAGAGATTCCCAATCATATTCCGGACAACTGGAGTCTTACCGATTGTGCGGATGACCAGGACAATGTCCGGATTACAATCAAAGGCAAGCAGGAGATCTATCTGCCGGATTTTAAAGAAGCGTTGGTTAAAACTGCAGGTCAGCTTCCCACCGGTTTTGATCCGGGGAAGTATTACCATTCAAACCACCATCCCAGGGGATTGCAGATGTCTGTTTTTGGAGCTTCCGATGCGTTGAACTCCCTGGGAATAGACTGGGATGTGATTAAAAACGCAGTACATCCTGATCAGATCGGGGTGTATGCAGGAAGCGGGCATGGTCAGATGGACGATACCGGCGGCGGTGGCTTGATGAAAGCTCTTGTTACCGGAAAACGCACCTCTTCCAGGTTCCTGCCTCTCAGCCTGGTAGATATGCCTTCAAATTTCATCAATGCTTACGTCATAGGCAACATTGGTCACACCGGAACACAAATCGCAGCGTGTGCCACCTTCCTATATAACATAGAACTGGCTATCAAAGAGATTCGCTCAGGCAGAAGACGAGTCGCTATAGTGGGCAATACGGAAGCGCCTATTCTGCCCGAGATTTTGGATGGCTACAAAGCGATGGGTGCTCTTGCTGATGATGCACGACTCCTGGGAGCTTCAAAGAACGGGCAAATCACCCATCTGGACCGCATGAAATCGTGCCGTCCATTTAGTGAAAACTTTGGCTTCACCCTTTCGGAGTCAGCCCAGTTTGTAATTTTGTTTGACGACGAATTGGCCTTGGAATTGGGTGCCCAGGTTCACGGATCTGTTGCCGATGTTTTCATCAAAGCGGACGGGTACAAGAAATCCATCTCTTCACCCGGTTTCGGCAATTACCTGACATTGGCAAAGTCCTGTGCCCGATTGCGCGCAATTTTGGGAGAAGATGCGCTTCGCCATCGCAGTTTTGTATCTGCCCACGGTTCCGGTACACCATTGAACAGAAGCACTGAATCCCACGGACTGAATGAAACAGCCAAAGCATTTGGTATTGAGGATTGGAAAGTGGCTGCCATCAAATGTTACCTGGGTCATCCATTGACACCGGCATCGGGTGACCAACTCGTTACAGCCCTCGGAACCTGGAAATACGGTTTCATTCCCGGTATTTTTACTATGGATGCCATTCCCGACGATGTTCATCAAAGTAATCTCTCTTTCAGTAAAGAGCATGTGGAAGTCGACGCCGATGGGATGGATGCTGTGTTAGTGAATTCCAAGGGATTTGGTGGCAATAACGCAACCGGGTTATTCCTGTCCCCACAGGTCACCCTGAAAATGATGGAAAAAAAGCATGGTCGGGAAGCAATAGGCAGATATCGGAATCGCAATCAGGCGGTAGAGGAGAAAGCAGAGATCTATGCAAAAGACGCTGAGTTGGGGAAATTCCAGGCCTATTACAGGGATAGCGAGCCAGTTCTTGGCGAGGGTGATTTGAAGCTGACCGATAAAAAGCTTGAGATTCCTGGCTATGACAAACCGGTTGACCTGGATATGGAAAATCTCTTTCCCGACATGACTCCATTTTAAGGGAAAACACCAGTTTTGAACGGCATCATCAATATTTTCAAACCGGAAGGAATTACCTCCAATGGTGTGGTCAACGCTATCAAGCGGCTCACAGGCGAAAAGAAGATCGGCCATATCGGCACCCTGGATCCGCTTGCCAAGGGGATCTTACCCCTGTTTCTCGGCAAGTACACCAAACTCATTTCCCACTGCAATCAAGAAACCAAAACTTACCGCGCCATCGCCACCTTGGGAGCAACTTCCACGACGCTTGATCGTGAAGGTGAAATTGAAACCGTTCAGATACCGGAAGAGTGCACTCCAAAAAAAATCGAAGAGACTCTGCATACCTTTGTTGGCGAATCCGAGCAGATACCCCCGATGTATTCCGCTGTAAAAATCAAAGGGAAAAAACTTTATCAACTGGCAAGAAAAGGCCTGGAGGTTGAAAGAGAGCCCAGGCTGATCACCTTGCTCCAAATCCGTCTACTTGATAGTGATCTGCCGGATTTCAGTTTTGAGGTCACCTGCTCGAAAGGAACTTATATCCGAACCCTTGTCGACGATATTGCGAAAAAACTTGGTACACGTGCATATCTAAAGGATCTGACAAGAACTGCCTGTGGAAAAATCTTCACTGAAAAGAATGCGCTAGGCCTGGAAGATGCAAAAAAAATGGACAAAAGCGATTTACAAAGAAAGTTCATTGATCCAAAATATATCTTATATGATTGGCATGAAGTAAGGATTGATTCCGCAAAACTGCAGCGACACATCAGTCAAGGTAGAACCATTCCTGTTTCTTTAGATCAAATCAGTTTTTCCGATCCGGAAAAGCCAATTTCCAAAGCAATTGCCAGATCTCAGAGTGGAGAATTGATCGCAGCCGGGAGTCTTGAATTCAGCCAGGATTCCGGTTCCAGATTCTGCCCTGAGAAGGTGTTTATTTAATTAAAGCTGGATAGGAGCTAAAAATGTTAACGATTGAAGACAAAAAAGAGATTGTAAAAGCGTACGGCAAGGATGAAAACGACACAGGTTCACCAGAGGTGCAAGTGGCATTGCTGACCTCCAGGATAAGTTACCTGACCGATCACTTTAAGACCCATAAACACGATCATCATTCAAGAAGAGGTTTGATGAAGCTCGTCGGTAGCAGACGGAGACTATTGGATTATATGAAAAGAAAAGATATCAACCGCTATCGGGAGCTGATAAAAAAGCTTGGTTTGAGAAAATAAACCCTTCAACGAGACGTCCTCGTGCCCGGGGAAGTGGACATCCCGGGCGCAAACGCCATCGAGACCTTTTCATGCAGAAGAATCAAAAACTGCTCCACGCCTTTCATATCCAAATTCATTACTATCAATCAGCCACAGTCACACAATTCATCGGTAAACAAAAACTGTTTCCCGGATACAATCCCCGACCATCCCGCGACCAGTCGGTTTTCGACTCCGGTCCTGAGAAAACACGGTTTGTGTGATCTACGGCTTAAAAGACTAAAGATATATGAAAAAAGTTGAAATTGAATACCAGGGCAAAACACTGATCCTGGAAAGTGAACGAATTGCCAAACAGGCAAACGGTTCAATCTTAGTAACATACGGCGATACCGTGGTTCTGGTTGCAGCTACGGCTGAAAACAGAGAGGCCGATCTTGATTTCTTTCCCTTGACCTGCGTTTATCAGGTACGCGCTTATTCTCAAGGGAGGATCCTCGGGGGTTTCGTGAAAAGAGAGCGAATGCCATCCGAACTGGAAGTTTTGGCATCCAGAATCATTGACCGCCCTCTAAGGCCCCTTTTTACGGAAGGGTATAGTGCAGAGACACAGGTTATCGCCACCGTACTCAGTTATGACGACAGCGCCAATCCTGTTGCTGCTTCTTTGTTGGGAGCATCCGCTGCACTATTGATTTCTGATATTCCTTATGAAGTCCCGGTAGCAGGTATCAACGTGGGTCGGATCAACGGTCAGTTCGTGATCAATCCGTCTCCCGGGGAGTTGGAAGAGAGTGATATCGATCTTTTCGTTGTCGCCAAACAGGATGCCATCGTCATGGTGGAAGGTGAAAGCAAAAATGTTTCCGAAGAGGATATTGTAGCCGCCCTCGAATTCGCTTATGACGCCATTGTTCCCCTGCTGGAAATGCAGCTTGATTTGAAGAAAGAGATCGGCAAGAAGAAGAGAGTTGTGGAAAAGCCTGAAGAGAATGAGAAGCTGAAGAAAGCAATCATTAAAAAGGCACAGAAGAAACTGGAAAAAGCACTTTCGGATCCTGTGAAGCTTGAACGCCAAGCGAAGATCAGGGAAATAACGGATTCTCTTTGCGAAGATCTCATTACCGATGATGGGGAATATACCAAGGAAGAGATCCACAAGATGGTTTTCTCCCTGGAAAAGGAGATTATCCGAACCAGTATTCTGGAGAAGAACCAACGCATTGATGGCAGGGATTTCACAGAGGTGCGCCCCATAACATGTGAAATCGGTGTTTTGCCGAAAGCACATGGTTCAGCCGTTTTCACAAGGGGTGAAACCCAGGCAATGATTGTCACTACCCTGGGAACCAAGGACGATGAGCAAATGGTGGACGATCCTTCCGGACTCTACTACAAAAACTTCTATCTCCATTACAATTTCCCGGCATATTCTGTAGGTGAAGTCAGGCGTATGGGGCCTCCGGGGAGAAGAGAGATCGGACACGGTAATCTGGCGGAAAGAAGTCTGCTCAGTGTTATGCCTTCCAAGGAAACCTTTCCCTACACCATCAGGGTGGTTTCAGAAATTACCGAATCCAACGGTTCATCCTCCATGGCAAGTGTCTGTGGAGCTTCACTCTCCATGATGGACGCCGGTGTTCCCATCTCGGATCCGGTTGCTGGCGTTGCCATGGGCCTGGTTACCGAAGGCGATAAAACCGCCATCCTGACTGATATCCTGGGAGACGAAGATCACGTCGGAGACATGGACTTCAAGGTTGTGGGGACCGCAGAAGGAATTACAGCGTTACAGATGGATATCAAGATCGACGGTCTTTCCACCGATCTCATCCGCGATGCCCTGGCCCAGGCTCGTGACGGTAGACTGCATATCCTCAATGAGATGAATAAGGCTATCGAGAATGCGCGGGACTCCATTGCATCCAACGCTCCAAGATTCATCCAATACAAGATTTCCCAATCCAAAATCAGGGACATTATTGGTCCGGGTGGCAAGATCATCAAAGGAATCCAGGCCGAAACCGGCGCCAAGCTTGAAGTGGATGACTCAGGTGTCATCAACATCTCATCTGCCGACCAGAAAAGTGCTGAGAAAGCACTGGCCCTGATCAGAGAAATTACCCAGGAAGTTGAGATCGGTACAATTTATGATGGGACAGTGGTGAAAATAGTGGAATTCGGCGCCTTTGTCGAAATCCTCCCCAATACCCAGGGTCTGGTCCATATTTCCGAAATCTCCAAAGACCGTGTTAACAAGGTTGAGGACGTTCTCAGCGAAGGGCAGGTTGTTCCTGTCAAGGCTATCGGTTTTGACAAACGGGGTAAACTCAAACTCTCCATGAAAGCTGTCAATTAAGGCCAGATCACTGATCAGATACATTGAGCGTTGAAATCAAAAATGCTTCATTGTATACTGATCTTCATCGTGTCCCTATAGTTTAGCCGGATAAAACAGTGGATTCCTAATCCTCAGCTCCAGGTTCGAGTCCTGGTGGGGGCACCATATACATCAGACACTTACAAGCATCTGCAATTATGCATGCTCCGCATGGTATACATACAGATGTCCAGCATTCCGATTTCACCTAGCGTCATTGAACATTTTCCTGATGGCAGCAATCTCCCCAATCCACTGGTGCGACAGTGATTTTCCGTCCAGGATATTTACTCGATTCTTCCTGTCTACTGGTTTTACTGGTGCTATATAGGTTCAGCAGAGATTTTCGTTTCAGTTATGATGTATGTGTGGATATCTTTCAGTTTAAGCCTCCTGTCAACAAAAAGAACATAGTTGTTACCGTCAGCAATTGAACTTCCATAGATAATGCCATGAAAACCAATTTGTTTTAGCATCTCACTCAGATACTGACTGGGGAGGTATTCGAGGTTCGCTCTACTTGGAATGATTGGTTGGGATAGTTCAGTGCCTAGACGTTCCAGAAATGGCATGTTGATGTATAGGAGTTTTAAATCGTCTTCATTCGGTTCAAGTTCAAAAGGACTAATCATCATTCTGGGATTTCTTAAGTCAGCCAGTTCTAAATCACGAATAAGCTCATATTCTGCTACAGATACTTTTTCCCCTTTATGTCCTCTTATTTCAGATATGGCTGTTTCAACTGTAGAAGCAACATAGAGATACGGTATTCCAACTGGATTAGCTCTTCCATTGCCAACAAGTTTCTTAGGTGGTTTCCCCATTTCTCTAACGGTGAATGCTTTGTCCGAGTTGTTAGTTCGTGCCCTAAAAAACTTCTGAGATCCTTTCTCTATTATGGTTCCAAAATATTTACCCAGAGACTTCATGTGAGATTTATCTGGAGCACCGGCAGGAAAAAACCGGTTACTATGCATTAACTCTTCACGAAACTCATCCCAATTCTCGATATTTTTTTTATCCTGTAAGAACTTGGCTTTATATTTCTGCTTAACCGTCGCCTCTGATTGGGTTAACTCGTTTAAAAGTTTATTATGTGACTTTTTACTTGTAGATCCGAAGATATTCCAATCTGATTGGAATAACTCCAACAAAGGTAGGCCAGTTCTATCCTTCTCATATAAATCGACTAGCGGCTCGAAACGATCGAGGAGTTCTGATGGATTAATAAGGGTAATGTTGGTGGATTTGCAGATGTCGCACTTACCTATCCTACTACTAATAGCTAAGATATGACTTTTAAGAAATCTATCTGTAAAACAATTTGGACAACAATACATTGCTAAGTCTTGGATTGGTAATCCGCTATCAATTCTATATGATGTTGCATTGACAACTTTTTCACATAGCCAAGGCCAGGAAAGTGTTGCTTGTCATAAAGATTCTGATACTCTTTGCAGGCATCAGTTTTTAAAAGCAATGAATTGTCTCTATTGAGTTTAATTATGAGTTTCTCTAAAGCCTCAAGAAATTTTCCCCCAGGATCAACTGGAGAATCAGTCTGATCCGAGATAAAGTGGTAAATGTTCATATCGTCATCTGCTGCAAGATATGTTAGATGAATCGCAACAGCATATGCTGGCCCCCCCGTCTCTGAATAATCATCACCGACCATCAGAAAATCTCCGAACCCGTCCATTCCTTCATCTTCATAAGTAATATGGAGGTCAGAAAAGTGCTCACTTGGTGGATAGTCTGCATTCTTCTTTTGTTGCTTGAATCCGTCTCTAACCAACACTCTAGCGCTGTTATTGTTCTTGAAAAACTTCTGGTAAAGTTTCCCGGAATGCCCGTCGATAAATATATGATGCACAATGTTGCGAAATTTCGAAATAGCCTCAGATAGCGCTTTGCCCTCACCAAATCCGTAGTGGATCAACGTGAATGATCTGTCACGATATTGCTTCAACAGCTTCGTTAATCTCGCTTTGCGAGTTTTTGGATGTAATATGTATCCAATTGAAATATTTTTAAACCCATAAAATTCCCCTTTAATCAGATCATTCAGTATATCATCAGAATCTACAGGTGATTGCCCTGCTTGAGGGTTTATTATAATTATATATTTCACCCCATTGTCTTCTAAAGTATTAACCGTGCGAATGAGCGCATTGAAATTACTCTTAACAGGTTCAATAATAGGCACCACAGAGTTTTCAGCCAATAACTCGGCATTTTCTCTAAGAAGTATCAACTCGAATTGCTTACCTCTTAGATAGGGAAAATATGAAGGTTTATCCATTACAATACCTGTGCGGGGAGATACTTACCCAAGGGTCTTTCCAAACATTGAGCAAAACTTTCGATCCATTTCCTGTTGCTACCACAGTTTAATGCATAGGCTGTTAGTGAGGCAGGAATCTGTTGTAGGTAATCTTTCAATAGGAGGTTATTACCTCTTGTCCGTAAGCATTCTATAGTTAACTTATGAGCAGTTTCTACAGGAATCTGACAAAACAACTTCTTGCATTCTCTGAACAAGAGAGTATTAGGCAAATCCGGTGTATCACCATAATGTTGCTTTACAATTGCCAGATACTCGTTTTTCCTGAGTGAGTTATAAAGTATAGCCAAGTCAATATTAACTACATTTGATTCAGCTTCTCGAACCACACTTATGGTATTGCGGTCTGTGAGAACGAGAATCCCAATATTTTTGGGGAGAATTACCCTCAATTTATTAACCTGGCAATTTGAGGTAATTACATTGATAAAATCAAATACATTACGGTATTCCGTAATCTGCCTTTCCAAACGTCTGAAGGAATCGTATTCAGATTTTATTTCATATGCTGTTGTTGTTCCATTAAGTACGACAACGTCAGCTTTGCACTTACCAATTCTGAACTCGGTAAGCATTTGTGCAGTGTTCAATGAATGCCGACCAAGTAATACTTTATTTGCTATAGTATTTTTATAGATGTATTCGTTCCGATAATTCTCAAATAGGTAAGTGTAAATTGTATCAAAGAAGTCACCTAAAGAAACCGAAGGTGAAATTTGTGCAAAGAAGCCACTCATTTTGCATACCTCTGTCATCAAAGCCGAGTTACCAGTGGTTACAATATTCTCAATCACCCCAGGTGAAAACACTTTTCCCAGTGCTGGGAAGTATTTCTTGTTGATACTGAACGGAGTGATTGTTTTCATAGATTTCTTAAGTGGTTTGAATTCTTGTTTATCAAATCTAGGTATACCATTTTGAAGCATTTCTTCCAGTAGTATCCTAATATTTTTAATTTTTATATATTTTAATGATATATTTTAGCTACTTCTGGAACTGAACCTACAATCCCATCCCAGCACCGTTCACCTTCAGCCATTGCTTTCGTTCCTGGAAATCCGGTGGCAGTTTATCTATCTGGTTCCGAATGCTTTATTATAGTTGGTATGAATCAGATGAGTGAGTTTATGATCAGACCGGAAGGATCAAGTGAATAAAAGTTTCGACTTTCAGGAAATTGAGTTGACCTTCAGACTTCCCGAAGCGTCCATCAATAGCGTTTCAAATCAGATAGTTATGAGCATTCGCGATATTGAAGGTTTTCGTCAATCCCCACTCAATCCATAATTATTTCAACTACTCGGAGCAAATATTCAATCAAAACAATGTGTTTAGTGAGTAATCTCGTGGGATTCCTAATCCTCAGCTCCAGATTCGAGTCCTGGTGGGGGCACCATATTTAAAGACTTTTCTTTAGCATGTATTTCCAGTATTGCATCAAAATGCTTATCCTGATGCTCAATTACTATTTTATTCTCAAGTCCGCAAGAAACGTGTTGAAGGTACAGTTTTTCCTCCCTCTCTACATTTGCTTGCTAGATTTCTAGCAAATGTCCACACTTCATTTGAGATTGGAAGCATCGTTACCTCTTCCTTCAAATCCTTTAGCATCTTTCTTTCCGCATCGCCCCGAGCGCCATTCCAAAGTTCAAGCAAAACCATATCGCACCATGCCGCTCTTCCTTCAATGAACAGTTCTTTTACTTTTTCTCGAATCGCATGATCGCCTGAAACCCGCAACGCTTCTATCCAGCAGGAAGTATCTTTTAAAGTAAGCGATTGCATACTATTCTGCCCTCATCTGATCAAGCTCGTTCGCATCAATGAAGTTCTCAAATGTACCAAGCTTTTTTGATAGAGCTAAAAGACGCTGCCGTTTATTGTAACTTTTTATAGCAGCGTTGATCGCATCCTTTTTCGTCTTGGCACCAGTGAATGCAATTAGTTGTTTTAACTCCTCATTAGGTATTTCAACGGTTGTTTTCATATCACGGCACCTCTTTATTATATGCGCCTATTCAATCGATACTAATATTACATAAGTAGATTGATAATATAGATTCCATATTACTAGGGTATGGAATCTCAGTCGACTTCCTTAGTGCCACAGACACTCGCTGAGTAAAGATTCCTATTAGCCAGAAGTATACTGTGATTTCAACCATCGGGAGTTTGCCATTTATTAAGTATTCGAAAGAACTGTATAACCCGAACGAAAGATTTTGAACCGGAATGGGTTGCGAAGATAAATGGACAAAGAGCACAATGGCAAGCCGGGATGTAGGCATTTCCCCATGATACCTCAAAAAATAATCGGAACCATAGCGATAATGGAAGTTGAAAAGAGACAAAAAGTCCTTGCAAAACTGCGGAGGTTTGCTTAATATGGTGAACAAATATACACTTTTTATTAGTTTTAATTTATTTTTACGCCCTCTGAGTAAAACTGCCCTCTTTTCCACGGAGAGATTATGCCAAATGAGCAGAAACATTTATACATGTACGAAGCCCTTGAATTGAGAGCGGAATATGATGCCCGTAGAAAAACTCTGAACGATACCTTGCCGGAGAATTTTAAAGCCTACAATCGAAGGGGCATGTTCCTTAGTGAACAGGAATCGTTTCAACCGAGATCGGACTATAAGATGAACGAAACCAAAGAAGCCATAAGAAAGCTTGACTATAAACATCGAAAACTGAATTCCGCCATTCAGAAAGCCAACTATAATTATCAAACGGTTTTTGAGAATGAGGCAATTAATCTAAGTGAAGCACTCGAAATTCGAAAATCGTTGAACAAAAAAATCGGGGAATTGCACGATCGAACAATCGCTGCATCTCATCTGAGAACGATTCACAAAGAGGAACGCGATATTGTGGAAGAGAGTGAAGTCAGTTATCAAGAGGCGGTATCTGAGCTAAATAATGCCAGAATCGCATTCAGGGTACTGAATCGCCTCATTAGGAAAGCAAGTTACGAAATCGCTATCGACTACCAGGATGAATAAAAATCAGGGGGAGACAGGAAGGCAAGTGCAATCTTTTCAGTGATGAGAAGTAGCCAAGTTTGATGATACTTCATAAGCATCTCCTTGAGGTAGGCAACCTGATGCCCGGTTAAGCTAAAAACATCAGACTGCAAACCGACAAGCAGTATTAACAAAAAACACAATAGCAGACCATGGCCTTGCGTCTTCCTTTTATCTGCAGCCGCCAATCCCTATGTCACCTGAATTAAAACGGGCAATCATCAGATCCAATTCTGACTATTTTTCATGGGCGATTGAACAGCAGGAGGCCTATCGCGTCAATATACCGGCGATTGATAGATTCGAGATCGATAAATATTTGTTGAAGGATTTGTTCCGTATTGATGTAGCCAACAGTGAGGAGGTCGATGAAGTCTGGCGTGAGCTGGACGAGCAACAAGCGGCCAGGATCAATTCGGTATTGCTGCCGATAATGGGAATCGGAGAGGATCTCTTCTTCCTGAATGAATATCTGGGGAAATCCAAAACGATCCTTGGCTTCGAGACACTTTATGACTACGACATTGACGACTTCGAATACCAGGAAAGCACTCGTGCAAATGATGACTCGGGATATGTTCGTCAACCATACCGTGGCTCTCTGTATTTATCATGGGCAAGGCTTTTAATTGATGGCAAGTTCAGCTATGCGACTCTCAGCATGGTAGCGGGATATATTTACAGTCAACTTGAAGATTTCGGCTCAAACCTGATTGACCGGCTGATTCCACATGAGTATGTGCCTGGAAAAAACCACGGCAAGCCTGAAAGCAATGGTTATCTGATGGACTTCAAAGTCAATGCCGGTGGACTGGAACCCCAACTAGAAGAACTACGTGAACGATATTATCACTATACAGTGAAGTCATATCAGAGAATATTACGAGAATTCGATAATCGAACCGAGATTTATGTTCACATCCTGGATGAAAGCGATAAAAACGAACCGCATCACCATTTCCTGTTTTCAAATAAAGAGGCATTAAAAAGCATTCGATTCAGATCATTTTTGCGTGATTGTCGAGCCTTGAGTCGGACAAATCGATCGGTACTGGAGGAACGCCTGGAAGAAGAGAAAAAGCGTTTGAGTGAATATCTAAACACCCAGTATCAGGATATTAAGGACAACTTCGATCCCAATATCATCAAATTTAAAAAGAAACGAAAGATTATCGTCAAGAAAGATTCGGGATTGGATCAATGGTTTGATTGAGAAAGGGGCTACTTTTTCTGACCTGACCAGAATGATTCCGCTACACAATAGGACTTTCTGGTGAACAAAAGTTTCGGCTTGCGGGAAGATGCGATGACCTTCAGACATTGCAAAACGACCTGAATTGGCAAGTTAGATTAGCTTGTTATTGTGAGATGCCGAAATGAAGGTTTTTGTCAATCCACAACCATTCCACAATCATTTTCAGCTTTGGACACAAATGTCCAATCATAACAAAGTGTTTAATAGGGTACTTCGTGGGATTCCTAATCCTCAGCTCCAGGTTCGAGTCCTGGTGGGGGCACCAATTGAATGTTGTCTCACTTCCCCGATTTCCCAATCTCTGTTGTCGCAGTTTTAATAAACAACTCATACTTATTTACCATTCCTTCCGCTATCGACCACTCTTCAACTTCCATGAAGTTTATTTGATGGGACTTTGCAACAGCAATCGCCTGCTCTAGGGATTGTTGGTCATTCCAGTGATAATAGGCAGCTAGCCTATCCATCACACATTGCGTTGGCGTCAGTAGTTTCAGGTAGCCGCTATCTGTTTGGATTTCATGAAATTCTTTTAACGGTTTATTTCCAACTGCAACCGGTGGCGACGGAAACTCTATATAAAAGTCGGTCTCAGGATGGGCATAGTAACGCCCCTTTGTCCTTTTGAAACCAAGTTTCGACAACGAACTCGAAATATCAGAAACAGGAGCGTGGGAAATGAAATCCAAGTCAAACGACTTGTACTGGTTCTCGGTATAGATCGAAACAGCAGCCCCACCTGTCAAAACAGCATCAATCCCATCCTCCTTGAGCCTTGAACAGACTATCAAGGCAAGCTCTTTCAATGCTGTTAAGCTTGAAATTTCATTCATATCGGTTTTCCTGTTCGCCGTGGCCTTGTTCTTTCTTTAAAGTATTTAGATCTCTCTGAGTCAGGAAGATAGTCGAGTGCCTTTTCCAATAACGCTTTTAGTTCTGATAAAAAGGGATATCTCGGATTCCATCTGAACACCCTTGTTCGCCCTTCCAGAAAACTAACCAGAATTCCAGCATCCTCGAATTTAATCAGCTGATTTTGAACCATGTTTAAAGATAGTCCAAATACCTGTGCTATTTTAGTGGGATATCCTTTCTCATATACACACAAGTAGTATAAGACCAGCTCTGCGGTCCTGCTTCCAAATAACTTATTTAACATTACGACCTGTATTTTTGGTTATATAACCTAAATTTTTGTTCACTTTACCTAGATTATAGGTTTTAAAAGGTTAAGTCAATGCATCACTTCAGATGGGTGCACTAAAAAGATGCAGGCAAATAAGTAACATCGCTGCAAATCGACAATTAATGGAAAGTCGGATCAGGCTATTATGATGGTGTGTCGAATTAAAGCTTTCCGTCAATCCGTACCCAATACACAATTGTTTTCCGCCTCAATCACATATCACCAATTATAACAAAGTGTTTAGAGTGTGGTTACATGGGATTCCTAATCCTCAGATCCGCTAAGTGTTTCTCATTGGTGTCAACGAAACAAGATGTCTTTTCGAGTCCTGGCAAGGCACCATTAAATTTTCAAACAATAACTGGATTTCCTTTCTCAGAAACATCCCTTTATCAGTCCCCAAAAAGTTCCATGATTACGTTGAATCTTTTTTTCAATCCATAATACAACAACAATTCCAGGTGCCAAAATGGTGTCCCCATTTCGTCGTTCACATAAAGTTGTAAAAAACGATACTTTCTCGGGCGAGCACTGCAACTTTAACAGGCGAATAACCTATAAAAAACACAAAACATACCTGTGAACTCGGTCTATTCTTCCAGGTAGTTCTGGAAGGCCACAACCATTTTTATTTCACCATAGGAATAATCATCGCCTAGTCGTTCTTTGATTGCGCTCAGGGAGTGAGTGCCAGTTGTTTTAATCTTCTCTTTGATGATTGCCTGCTTCTCCTTGGGGACGAGTCTGTTGATATCAATCTTTCCCTGTTCAATGAAAAAGCATAAATGCCCTTCGATGGTCGATTTCGTGAGTTCCCTTTTTTTGGCGATTTCGTCTGTGGTTAAGCCACCTGAGAACATCTTAAAACTGATTCGTTTTGTTTCTGAGATCTTCTCTCGTTTCGACCTTGATTTTTCAAGGTGACCTTTCCAAGGTTCTGCTTTTTTCACACCATGTTTCTTTACATATCGTCTGACAAGTTCAACGAGCTCTTCACCATAGTTCTGCAACTTTTTTTTCCCTACTCGTTTTATCTTTCCTAACTCTGCCAAGGTTTCAGGGAGGGTTTCTGCGATATCAAACAAGACTTGATACGCAAGAATGTGTGATCTTGATCGCCTCTCAGTCTCGGCTTTTTTCAGACGCCACTTCTTCAGTTCGGTAATCAGCTCCGGGTTTTCATGATCAGGCTCTAAACGATTATCAATGGCTGCCTTGGAAGGTTCCCCGATCTGGGCCAGGCGGATTTTGCTTTGATAACCGGATGGGGAGAATCCCTTCTCTACAGATTTTATCCCTGCGAGCTTTACCGTGATGGTTTGTCTAAGCTGTTTCGCTGTGTCTTTCAGTTTCGCTTCAACTATTGCGTTATCGGTTTCAAAATGAAATGCTTCCAATGGTTTGATAAGGACCTCCTCTGTTTTTTGCTGAAACCAGATCGATGCTTTGTTCAGGCGTTCCAGGACGTACGGATCGGATTCTGGCAGTTTGCCATTTTGAAAAATCTTCTGTAGCTGCCTTTTGAAATTGTCACTGACTGTAAATAGATCCTGATTTGCCCTTTTTATGATCTGCTCTATTTCCCCCCACCCAACAAAATGAACTCTCCGACGATAATCCAGCATGAGCCGGACAAGCTTGTTAAAATGGCTTTTTACTGACTTCAAATCAAAACAATCGAGGAGCAGATTTTGCTGGAAGTCAACTTTTGCTTTTTGCAAGACCTCATTGGAAGGAGCGTTTCTCCTGAGATAGTGATCAAAATCCTTTAATGCCTGATCCATCGCAATCCCACGCTGTGAAATCGGTGAGCTGAGCACTATACCGTCGAGGGTTTTGCATCGACTCAGGGCTACGTAAGTTTGACCGTGTACAAACGCAGATTGGGAGTCGATAATGGTCTTTTCAAAGGTCAATCCCTGGCTTTTATGGATGGTAATTGCCCAGGCCAGTTTCAGTGGAAACTGTTTAAAGGTGCCAATAACGTCCTCTTCGACTTTCATGGTTTTTTTGTTGAGGGAGTACTTGATGTTCTCCCAGACAACGGGTTCTATGGTGATTGTCTTCGGACTATCAGGACAGACGATTTCTATTTCCTCACGTGTGATTCTGGTGATGGTCCCTGTTTTTCCATTGAAATAACGCTTCTCAGAGGAATTGTCGTTTCGCAAGAACATAACCTGCGCCCCTTTTTTAAGTCTAAGCTCTTCAGGCGCAGGATAACTGTTTTTCTGGAATTCGCCCGAAATCTCAGCCGGCAAATATGTCTTTTTTCCTGCAAGCCCTTGAAGTCTGGATTCATTCAACGACTCCGCAGTAGCATTATGCGTGGTCAGGGTGATATATCCCTGGTCATCTATGGGGATATAGTCCTCTATGTAGCGTCTGTTCAGTTCGGACAGGGAGAAAGCGTCAAGCCGGTTTTCCCGAAGTTGATTGAGAATGTTGATGAAAACCTCATCGGTCTGTCGATAGATATGATTCAGCTCGATACAGATAAAAGCAGATCGGGCCAAAGCCCTGCTGCTGAAGAAATACACTGAGTCATAATACTGTTTTAGCAGGCTCCACTCTTCTCGCTTTGCAACCGGTGGCAGTTGATGGAGGTCGCCGATCATCAAAAGCTGAACCCCGCCAAAGGGGAGAGAGTTGCCACGATACCTGCAAAGTGTGGAATCGATGGCATCCAATGTATCAGCCCGGACCATGCTGATCTCATCAATCACCAGCAAATCAAGGTTTTTCAGTATAGTCTTTTTTTCTTTGCTGAGCCGGTATTGGCTTCGATTACCACCCTGAAGGTGTTCACTTCCGGGGACGAAAGGTCCTAAAGGGAGTTGAAAGAATGAGTGAAGGGTTACACCACCGGCATTGATAGCCGCTACACCTGTTGGTGCGGTGATAACCATGTTCTTGCCCGTGGTCTTGTCAAGGTTTTTGAGAAAGGTTGTCTTTCCTGTTCCCGCTTTTCCCGTTAAAAATAGGTTGCACGCAGTCTGCTCTACAAAGTTATTGGCAAGTTGCAGTTCTGGATTGGATATTGGTTCGGATTCAATTTCTATCTTATCACTCCCAAAGTTAGATCCAACTGGTTTCATGAATTCACTACCGGCAGGCATACCCGGTTTGCATGATGATTGTTATAGACATTCAGTATCGCATGTTTTCTACCATTGATACCAGTTGGTTGGCATCGTCCAGTGCTTTGGTAACCAGCTCTTTTGGCAGATTGGAGGCATTCTTCATGGAAATCGCCTGGACAACACTGCTTGCCTGGTCGTTGCTGATGATCTCCCTCGGCAACAGTTCCGAATAGATCCATACCGCGGCATCTGTCAGTTCAGGCGGTTTAATTTCATCGGTTGCTGCAGCAAGCGCTGCAACCATGGCAGAGGCTACCAGTTCCAGGCAGACGGTTATGGAATCGTTCTCCAAAAGAGTTTCAACAGCCGTCAGTTTCTCTTTGGCCTGCAGGATCAGTGGCGAGACCCGCGGTTTTAACGGGTCTGACTGTTGCTCGATCAATGTCTTCATCCCCATCACGGGTGATGCCTCACCCAGACGCTGCAGGCCTGCCAGCACGCCAGGCGTCATCAACGCTACCGGCACTGTGCGGGAGAGTTCAATAGCCAGCGTCTCATCTTCCTCGCTGATCGGTTCCATGATTACCAGCAGTGCACCTTTCGCTCCCATGATACGTTCAATTCTCGACCCGACTTTATTCTGAAGACGTTCAATACAGAATCGAACCTGCTCATCTTCAAAAACCTCTGTTTCGTCTTCATTTACGATGCCAGCTTCAACAGGCGGCGTTTCATCCTCAAGATCCGTCTCCGTGACCTCCTCTGATGGGAGTATAAGTGTTTTTTCCTCGACCTCCACAAGATCTTCAATCAACGCTTCCAACATCCGCTTGGACACGCCCACAACGTCTTCTTTTGCTTCAGGGTCGATGACATTGTCGAACAGGTTCTGCTTGTTCATGACCATTGCCAACACATTTTCTTCATAGGAGTCTTCAGCCACCAGTTTGATGATCTGTACTTTGTTTGTCTGTCCCAGACGATGAATTCTCGCATTGCGCTGTTCGAGCACGGCCGGGTTCCAAGGAATATCCATGTTGACCAAGGCCGATCCTGACTGCAGGTTCAGTCCTACACCTCCGGCATCCGTTGAAATGAATACCTGTATGGAGTCATCAATTCTGAAACGGTCCATCAGTTCGCCCCGTTTTTGAGTCGGTACACCACCGTGGAGGCGAACACTGCCGATGCCCATACTCGTTATTCGTTCTTCAACCATACGGGTCATACGTTCCCATTGGGAAAACACAACGACTTTCAAACCGTTTTGCAGGCAGAGTTCATCGAGAATATTAACGAGTTCCTCCAACTTGGGCGAAGGGAGTATGGCCTCTTCATCCACCAGGCTGGCTGAATTACAGGCCATTCGTGCCGCCTGCAAGGACGCCATCAGGCGGTTCTGTTCCGATGGTGTCAAGGGTCGGCGTTTTGCTATCTGTGCCAGATGACCTGCGGCGGAGAGGGCGGAATCATGTAACTCTCTTTGTCTTCCATTCATCGGGACATCTAATCGTGTTTCAATACGATCCGGTAGTTGATCCCTGACCAGACGTCGGTCACGTCTGAGCATGGCTGGCTGGATTCGGCGACGCAATTCACTGAGATTGCGATATCCCAACACTTTTCCTCGTTCGTCGGTGATGTGAAAATCCAGCAAATACTTCCAGAGTGGTCCCAAAATTTGGGGATTCACCACTTGCATCAAGCTGTAAAGATCCTCCAATCTGTTTTCCAGGGGGGTTCCGGTTAGAACGAAGGCAAAAGTTGTTGGTATCAGTTTAATGGCGGAGGCGATCTTGGTTCTCCAGTTTTTAATACGCTGTGCTTCATCCAGTATCAACAGGTCCGGTCTGAACACCTCGTTGATTATCGACAGGTCCCGCAGAATCAGTTCATAATTTACAATCAGAAATGCGGTTCCCTTTCGGTACTGAACGTGGCGTGCTCCCGGATTTCCCTGGACAACCAGGGCTTCCTCCCCGGTAAATCTTTCGATTTCTCTGGCCCATTGGTGTTTCAAAGATGCCGGGCACACAATCAGTACCCGATCCACTTCTTTATCCCTTCTCAGCCAGGATGCGGCTGTGATGGCCTGCAGGGTTTTTCCCAGTCCCATATCATCCGCCAGCAGGCAACGACCGGTTCCCACCATGAATGCCACACCTTCCGTCTGGTAGGAGTATAACCTGGTTTTTATCCAGGGCAGAATACCGTTGGTTTGAGACAATCGTTCCTGAACATCCTTTGCCCGTTGTTGATGTGAAAACTCTGCTGCGATTCTCTGCACGTAGGCAATAACATCTTCACCAAGAGAGATATCGGTACGACCATACAGCTCATCGGAAAGAGTGTAGAAATCATCCGGCAGTCGCTTCTTAAAATATCCCCGGGCATCAAACCAGGGTTCCAGAATATCATTCAACTCATCTGTTGCCTGCCCTGCTTTTACCAGTTTGATTCCAGGAGCGTTTTCCATTTCCCAGTCCAGGTAAATGAACGGGTGTGTCGGGGCATTGTTTTCGAGCTGCGGGTATGCGCTATTTTTTTGAATATTATACAGAACCGCTTCGATGTGCTTGCAAGTTCCTAACTGGTTGATGGCAAAATCAGGACAGGTGCAGTAGTTCCTTTTTTCGGTTAATGAACGAATCTGTACCCTGTACGTTTGGGGCCTGTGTGTTGTTGAAACAATGGAGGATGCCTCCCAATCGCCAAACCATAATTCTCCGGATTTTCTGACTACGTTAACCTCGGTCCGGCCCTTTGCAACTCTTTCTTCAATGGCTTCCTCGTAAGCGTTGCTGATGTCCTGGTTGGCCTCCATATACTCAGATGAATACTGATAGAGTAAGGCAATGGCGTGTTCACATACAGAACCGCTGTCATTGCACTGACAAACTGCACGCAGGCGATTCTCATCGTCATAGCTGAGGGAAACATGGAAGGATGTTTCATCGCTCCCCTCGACATAGCCCTGAAGGTGCAAATCGCTGCGCAGGAGGTCCGTCACCCCGTTTTTATTGAAATAATCAATACCTTTGGCAATGGTTGAATCGGAAACCAGTGTTCGAATTCGTTCAGAATCAAAAAAGAATATGTCATTCGCTGGATGGGAGGGTATTTTTGTGGTCATTGTTACTCTTCAGATGCCGGGTTGAGAGTCTCGGGTTTTGGAAGTTTTCTATTGAAAATATCCGCTCAGGCGCGTCCCTGCAAGCGAGAAATGACTTCGAGGAGGAAATAGCCGAGATACCCATTGCAGTGAGTTGCACAAATCACCGTATAATCTGGAAAGTGCGCCCGAATCTCCTTTTGCATTGTTGAAAAGATCTTTGCCAATACAGACGGGAAAAGGATGTTGCCAAAGCTTGCAACCATAGTCTTGGTATCAAGGGGATAAGCCTCATCAGTTTTCTGGTGCTGTTTCAATTTTCGGTAACTCAAAGCAAAGGTTTCGGCTTTCGGGAAATTTGACCACCTTCAGACATTAAAAATTGACCAACAATGGCAAGTCAAATCAGTCTACTATAGCTAAGTGATAGGGTGGAGGTTTTCGTCAATCAACAATCATTCTCTGCCTCAAACGAGAATAATCAATCATAACAAAGTGTTTAGTGGGTGATCTCGCAGGAATCCTAATCCTCAGATCCGCTAAGTGTTTCTTACTAGCGTCGAAGAAACACGCCGTCCTTTCGAATCCTGGTGGGGACCCCATTTTCAAAAGTCTGTTTTGGAGTGTATTTCTAGAATTACATCGAAGTGCTTATCCTGATGCTCAATTTCAGTTTTATTTCCCAACCCGCACGAAACGATCAAAATATCAGTCGAAGGAACAGTTTTACCTTCTTCTCTACAATCCCTTGCCAGTTTACGAGCTAAAGACCACACTTCACCTGAGATTGGGAGCATTGTTATCTCTTGCTTCAAATCATCAAGCATCCTTCTTTCTGATCTTCCTCGTGCTCCATTCCAGAGCTCCAGCAATATCATTTCACACCATGCCGCTCTTCCTTCAACAAGCAGCTCGTGAACTTTCTTTCGAATCTTTTTGTTGCCTGAAACACGTAAAGCCTCTATCCAACAGGAAGTATCTATCAAAGTGATTGATTGCATTCTATTCCGCTCTCATCTGTTCCAACTCGTTGGCCTCAATGAAGTTTTCAAACGTACCAAGCTTTTTTGACAGGGCTAAAAGACGCTGCTGTTTGTTATAGCTTTTAATAGCAGTGTTGATCGCATCCTTTTTCGTTTTAGCACCCGTGAACGTAATCAACTGTTTTAACTCATCGTTCGGTATTTCAACGGTAGTTTTCATATCGTTTCACCTCTCTGTTTTGACCTTTAATCAATCATTTCTAATATTCAATACGTTTCTTTGTAATACTATTAGAGTGTTGTTAGAATATATTTTATTAGGAAAAGGAATCTGAGTCAACTTTCTTTTAACTGCAGGAGCTTGCAAAATATGGATTCTAAAAGACCTTTCTTCAATCTGATCTGGCCCGTTTTCGTGTGATAATAGTGAATGGATTATTGATTTCACAATCTCGATCACTATACGGATGAACAAAGGTTTCGGCTATCGGGAAGTTGGGTCTACCTTCAGGCAGTAAAATTCAACCCTTAATAGCAAACAAGATCAGAAAACTACGCTGAAACACTAAATCAAGCATTTTCGTCAATCCACACCCAATCCGTAATCATTTTCAGACTATTCTGAAAATAGCCAATCATAACAAGATATTAAAGTTATTATTCGCAGGACTCCTGATCCTCAGCTCCAGATTCGAGTCCTAGTGGGGGCATCATGTGGGCACTCCAAATACTCCCCAATATCTGAACTAACACACATCCCCCGAATTAAAACTTGTTCGAAATGTTGTTAAAGAGCAATTGAATGGGTCAATAGAGTTAGTCGACTCAAACGGCACCAGATTCACGAGATGTTTCTGAAGAATAGGGATCAGGTGAACAGAAGGGAGATAAATTAGAGAAAAGTCAAAATGAAAGACCTGTCCCCGGGTTTTGATACCATCGATGAACGCAAATGGCGCTCATCGATTGGTTTGAGGAGGAGAGATCAGTTCTTTGGATAGGAAACGTTGTCGCTCATGCCTTCGCGGATACTGGGCACCAGTTTGTCATTTGCGATGGCTGCTTCGGTCCAGGCCTTGAGTAGCGTGTTTTTGAATTTCATCTTTTCAGCAGCCAGTTTCTCAAAGGGGACTCCAGCCAGTTTTTGAGCTTTTTCCTTGGTGGAAAAGTCGGGCGCCATATAATCGATTGCCCCGTATTTGGCCAGGACTCTAACCAACTTCAGACGTGCCTGCTGTGCCTTTTCGTTGGCAACTGAAAGCAGTCTCAGGGTCTCTTCCGGCGCGTGGTAAAAGGAACCGTGACTGGCAATGGAGTAATCCCAGGTCCACTGACTGGAGCGGATATCCGCCTGAATCGGACTCATATCGCTTTGAGTAGCACCAAGCTCCCAGGCTTTTCCTGCCTCCAGGTGTGCCTTGGCTATGTTGTCCATGGTGATTTCCATCAGCTGCTCTTTTCTCTCCAGCTTGCGATTCACCACATCTTTCAGTTCCTGCTCGCTCTCGCGATGGCAGGTCAGACAAGTGTTGGCGATATTCTCCAGAGGACTGCGGATGTGATGATCGGTGAATTTGACCGAGCCCTCCTGCTTATAAGGCATATGACAATCCGCACAAGCGACGTTCCGTCGAGCGTGGATCCCGGTTTTATAGATTTCATAACCCGGATGTTGAGCCTTGAGCATGGGGGTTTTACTGATTTTATGGGTCCAGTCCTTGAACTCCCGATCATTATAGTAATTCTCCATATCCTCCGCTGTCATTTTACCCTCCCACGGGAAGGTGACGATTGCGGCCGTTTTCTCTACACCTTGTTTATCCGTCCATTTCGTTTTCTTGAAATAGTACTCGGAATGGCACTGGGCGCAGACCAGGGATCGCATATCCTGGTGGGTGATGGAATCGAGATCCACACCATTGTACTCCAAGGCCACCCTGAGGTAGGGACGGCTGATGGTCAGGTTGGCTGTTGCGCTGTCGTGGCAATCGGCACAACCGATGGAATTAGCGATCTCATCACCGTACTTGGCCCATTTCCCTGTAAAATACTCTTCTATCCCGACCTCCTCCATCACTCGGGGAACGTCAGGAGATTTGCAGGCCCAACAGGCCGTAGGCATCGGTCCGGTTTTCTCATCCACGGGGGCCCCGGTTCTCAGCGTATTCTGATTACTTTGCAGGGCGTAAAAGTGCCCGCGAGGCGCGTTATAATCTTTAGCGAAACCGTAACCGGCCCATAAGATAGCCAGTTGGGGCTTTTCCTTGATCATATCGATTATCTTATCATTCTCACTGGTCTTTTTCCATGAATCGTATTGACGAGGGAAGTGTTCCCGCCAAACTTCATTACGTGCTTCAACACCATCAGCTTTAACAACCGGGCTGGAGTTGATTACGCCACGCTCATTTTTTTTCCCGGCAATCGAAACCGTCATCGCTACCATAGCGATAATCGCTGCCAAAGAAACGACAAGTAGTAGTTTGTACTTATTCATTTTCCCCTCCATTTAGTGAACTTCAGCCCTAACACCCAAGGCAAAAGGTGTAGTGATTAGACTTCTGTTTTTACCATGAGAGACATCCTGATGACAGTCCCAACACTGACGATCCTCAGGCTTGAACTCAGAACCCGGTTGCCGGTATCGTTCGGCATTGGACAGCATTGTTTCCACAACATTGGTATGGCACGAAATACAGTTGGCTTGAACTCTTTCAGCACCGTTTTCGCTGATCTGAATCGCATGCTCATATGTGTTGAAAGTAAAGGCAAAGGAGTGATTGATTCCATCTCTCGCTTTTGCCATATACTTATCGATGAACCCCTCTGTAGGCAGATGGCATTCGGCACAGTTTGCCCGCTGAGCGTGGGGACCGTGCTGCCAGGTTGCGTACTGAGTGTTCATCACATGACAACTGACACAATGCTTGGGATCGGATGACAGATAAGACAAAGCTTCTGAAGCGTTCATCAGATTGATAAAAAGTCCCACGGCAATAACAAAAGTGGCAACTGAACCAAAAAATACCCACCGGTTATTCTTCATGTTGCGGATTCCTCCATAACTGGCAAATCCAAACGACAAACATCAATCACCATTTGGATTTTATTTTATGAAATCAACTTTTGTTAACTGCACTGCTGTTGGAAACCATCTCCAAATTTCTCTACTCCTGGTGGAGTATCAAATCTCTGCATTATCATACAAAGAATTGTAAACATGTCAAACAAAATTATTTGAATAGGCATCAATTTGCTCCACTCTTAATCATGTTACCATTTGGTAACAGTTCCGAGTAGAAATTCTCAACCCCGCAATCGAGACTAAGCTTCATTACCTTCAATAACGGCAACTTACAAACAGCCCAATCCAAATAAAAGACCACAACCGTTTTTATACGTATCCCTTCTTTCAGCAATTGATATGCCAGTTGATATAGTTAATTATTACATATAGTTAGAATATAAAGGAGTAGGAGGTGTTTCCAAATGGTAACAAATCATTTCAAAACCTGTTACCATTCGGTAACCGTCTCGGATTAAATTACGATAATAGGTATTCCCAAATCACCCAGGGCAGGCCTCCGTAGTCTGACGTACGGAGGTACGTTTATTGCTGAAACAACATTCCAGAATCACGAACGTTTTCACACCACTCTTAAATATCTATGAAATTAAGGACCAAATTCTTAGTTACCATCAGCTTCGTCTTAGTAGTGTCTTTTGGTGCTACCTATTATCAGATGTCGACTTATCAGGATCAGCTCATTGCATCGCAAGCCCGGCAACAGGCTCGTATTCTTGCACAACAGGTGATCCTGACCAGAAAATGGGTTTCCGATCACAAGGGAGTCTATCTTATTGAACAACCGGGAGTAAAAATGAATCCTTACCTGGACAATCCGGTGATTGTCGGGAAAGATGACAAGAGGTATGTTTTGTACAATCCCGCCAAGGTGACCAGAGCGCTCTCTAATTACACGAATGATCAAGAGCTATGGAAGTTCAGAGTTACAAGTCTCAAGCCAACCAGTCCCTACAATTATCCCGATGAAGTTGAAGCCGTCGGATTGAAAAAGTTTGAATCGGGTGACCTGGAGTACTCGACCATTGAACTTCAGGGACAATCACGGGTTTTCAGGTATATGCAGGCGCTGAAGGTCAGGTCAAGCTGCATGGGATGTCATGAAGCCCAAGGATACAAGGTGGGAGATATCAAAGGAGGACTCAGTTTTGCGATACCCATGAAAGCATTTGATGATGCCCGGACTAAAAGCAACAAAATGCTAATCATACTTGTTTTCGTCACCATTACCATCACTATCACAGCGCTTTACCTGTTGATTGATGTGCTGGTGGTTCAAAAAATAAAATCGCTTTCCTACAGCATTTCGCAATATCCAGCTCAGAATGTTGTCACCAAACGTTCTCCGGGTGGCCGTGATGAGATCGATGATCTGGCTAGTAGCTTTCAGGAGTTAGGCAAACGATTAATGGATTCACAGGCTGAACTCGAAAGGACACAGGAACAGATATATCAATCGGAAAAACTTGCAGCCCTGGGTAGATTTTCGGCGGGTGTGGCCCATGAAATCAACAATCCGTTGGGAGGTATGTTGAACTGTGTGAAGGGAATCAAGGCGGCTCCGGAAGACAGGGATTTGAATCAGAGGTATATCGACCTGATTGAAAAGGGATTAAAGCAGATTGAAAAAACCGTTAGAGGCTTGCTCAAATTCGGGCACAAGGAACCCTTGAGTATTCGGGAAACTGATGTGGATGTGCTGATCCGGGATTGTTTTGCCCTGATGACCTATAATCTGAAACGCATTCAATTTCATTTTGATTTACGCCTGCATACTTCCTATTTCATCGATGCGGAAGCACTCAAGCAGATTATCGTCAATATCGGTCTTAACGCAATCCAATCCATTTCGGATAAAGGGCAGGTAACGATCACAAGCAGGGAGGTTGATGACGGTATCTCCATCACTGTAGAGGATGATGGAGAGGGGATTGAAGAAGAGGATATTCGCAAAATCTTTGATCCGTTTTATACGACAAAAAGCGTTGATGAAGGTACCGGTTTGGGATTGAGTGTCAGCTATGCATTGGCGCAACGGATGGGCGGCAATATTGAGGTTTTCAGCCAAAAAGACAGGGGAAGTCGGTTTTTAATCAGCTTTCCCCACCTCAGAAACATACCGGATAAACCGGTGGACAGTTCGGTTGGTTAATGCCTGATAAAAAGGAAAATCATGATCAATATATTATTGGCTGAAGACGATGAAATCATGCGCATCACCCTGTTTGATCGGTTGAGCGCACAAGGCTGGCAGGTCGACCAGGCAGGGGACGGCGATACCGCTTTTCAAAAACTCAAACATCAGAAGTATCACGTTCTGATTTCAGATATCCGCATGCCCGGTTTAAGTGGTATCGATTTGATGAAACAGGTGCGACACCTGTCTCCAACGACGGAGGTGATTTTGATGACGGCATACGGAGAGGTTGAGGATGCCGTCAACTGCCTGAAATATGGTGCTGCAGACTACATCTTGAAACCCTTTGATATGGACGATCTGATAATCAGAGCGGAGAGGATTCTCAAACAGCAGACGATGCGCAATAAATGTGCTGTATTAATGGAGGAAAAGATCAACAGCACCAAAATCATCGGTAACAGTCGCGCCATAAAAGCCATATACGATCTGATCAGTCAAGTGGCCCCTACTGATTCCACTGTATTGATCACCGGTGAGTCAGGGACAGGGAAGGAGCTGGTAGCCAGTGCCATCCACGAGCAAAGCAGTCGGGCTGATGGGCCGTATATCCGTATTAACTGTGCTGCCATTCCGGAGAATCTGATTGAATCCGAGTTGTTTGGACATGTCAAGGGATCATTTACAGGAGCGGATAGTAATAAGACAGGAAAATTCGAACTGGCTGACAGGGGAACCATTCTCCTGGATGAGATCGGAGATATGCCTTTACCCATGCAGGCAAAATTGTTGAGGGTCATTCAAGAGAACGAGATCGAACCCATTGGTGCAAAAAGGCCTGTTCAGGTTGATGTTCGAATTATCAGCGCTACTGCCAGGGACCTGCCCACGGCAGTTCAAAATGGAACCTTTCGTGAGGATTTACTATATCGCTTAAAAGTCATCCCCGTTGTCTGTCCTCCATTGCGAGAACACAAGGAAGACATCCCTCTGCTTTGCCAGCATTTTTTAAGTGAAGTGAGACCGCTTGAACATGCAAGAGAAGCGCTTTCACCCGATATTCTTGACCTGTTGATGGGTTATGATTTTCCGGGAAACATCAGGGAGTTAAAAAACATTATCGAGCGACTGGCTGTCTTGTCCAAAGGGCCGGTATTGGATGCCTCCCACCTTCCTACCGATGTCAGGCAAATCGAACACTCCAATGACAAAGAGCCCCTGTCCCTTGCCGAAGCATTGGCAAAAACAGAAAAAGAGTGCATTCAAAAAGCGCTTTATAAAACCAATGGCAATAAGACCGAAGCGGCAAAACTACTAGGAATCAGCCGAAAAAGTCTCTGGGAAAGAATGAAGGGGGGATGAAGGTCATTACGAGATTAAATGACCAAAATCCAGATGAGTTATCTCTCTCATCTATTACATTATTGGAAAGGGCCAGACCGGTACCGATCCAGACTTCAATTGATGTGTTTTTCCTGACTGCGGGGACTGATATGCCGACGCAAGCAGGCATATCAGCGGAGGCAAAATACTGACGAAAGATAAGCAGGCGGTTGTTGAAGCAATTAGCCTGCAGGCTCATGGAATTTACTGTTTGACCTTTTTTTAAACGCTCCCCTTATTAGAATCAGGATCGAAACTCCCGTAAAGATCAAAAACACCAGAGAAATAGGGCTGGAAAAGAAAATCCCCAGTGAGCCGTTTGAGAGCAGAAGGGATTGACGAAACGCCCTTTCCAGAATGGGTTCGAGTATAAAGGCAATGAGCAGTGGAGCAACAGGGAATCCGTTTTTTCTTAAGATATAGCCCAACAATCCAAAGATTAAAGCCATCCAGATATCGAATACACTTTGATTAAATCCGTATACGCCTACAAAGCAAAATGCCAGTACGGTTGGAAAAATATACCACTTTGGAACACTTGCAATTTTGGAAGCAAACCTGATGTAGAAACTGGCAAAAATATGTGCAAAAACATTAGCCAATAACAAACTCATAAAAATGGCATAAATCACATCCGTATGCTCCTTAAACAGAAGCGGCCCAGGATGCAGACCCTGGATCATAAATGCACCCAGCAGAATCGCAGCACCGATATCGCCCGGAATTCCGAGCGTCAGCAGGGGGATTAAATTCGCCCCTACAACAGCGTTATTTCCAGCTTCAGCAGCCGCAACACCTTCAATTGCTCCTTTCCCAAACCGTTCAGGATGTTTTGACATTTTTTTCGCCTGGGCATAACTGGCGAATGAAGCAATGGAAGGTCCAATACCCGGAATTGCTCCCAATAGAGTCCCGATCGCAGACGCGGATCCAATGATTTTCAGGCAGCTTTTGAACTCGCCTTTGGTGATTTTACTGTCCGCGGGATCGTTGGATATTTCATACAACTTGGTCTTTTCCCCGGTCATTTTTTTATCGGCGTTGATCAAAAACTCCGAAACAGCGAACAATCCAATCAACATCGGCATCAGGGCAATGCCTTCATCAAGCTCCATGAACCCGAATCCAAAACGCCTGGTCCCGAGCATCGGATCAAGCCCGACGGTTCCGACAATCAGCCCGATAACCCCGGCAATTATCCCTTTGGTCAGCGACTTCCCTGCAACTGCTGTGATGATCATCAGCGAAAATATGATAAGAGATGCCATCTCCGGCGGGCCCATCTTAAGTGCGATGATCGCCAGCGGTGGCGCAACCATAATCAATACGATATCGCTGAAGCCATCTGCCAGTACAGACGAGTGAATTGACATTTTAAGCGCTTTTAATGCCTGGCCTTTTTTGGCCATTTCATGCCCGTCGATAACGGTTGCGGCAGCGGCAGGTGTCCCGGGCGTATTCAGTAGAATCGCAGGAATCGAACCGCCCAGACAGCCTCCTTTGTACGCCCCGACCAACAACGAAATCGACACAATCGGTGACAGATAAAACGTCATTGGTATGATCAATGCGATGGCCATAGTGGCTGTCAGCCCGGGGATAGATCCCATCACAATACCTATAACCACACCCAGGCAGGTCGAAAGAATAACCGGGACCTGAAAAAACAGGTGAAATGCAGCAATAAACTGATCCATTTTTAAACAGTAGTTGAGGCTTGATTAGAATAGTAGTCCATCAGGCATAACAACGTTCAGACCCTTTACAAATAAAACATAAATGAAGGGCAGAACGACGGCTTGCGACAAGACTATGACTTTCCAGTTTCTTCCACCGAAATACAGTGTAAAGAAAAGCAGAACTAAACTTGTACTGACAAAATATCCAATCGTATTTATCAAAACGATATATAGAATTGAGATACAGACGGAAACAAATCCCCTGCGCCTTTGATCAATTACTTCCAATCTGGATTGCTTCCCATCCTCCTCCTGAACCATGGGGAAAAACAGGCTGGAAACAATGAGCACCGCAGACAGGATGATCAAAGCAACTGCTGCAATCTTACAGAATAACCGCGGAGACATAGCACTTGGCATTCCTCCACTTTCCTGAACCTGGAGTGGTATCAGGTAAAAATACAGAACCATTGCAAGCGCAAAAAGGATCAATCCGGATACAAAATCTCTGTTCAGTTTTAGATTCATAATATCCTAACAGAACTTAAAAGATAGACTTTCAGGACACCCGACGGACCGCTATCCGGGATTTAAATGAAATCACCGGGCAATCTCGTCAGGGCACCCTATAACAACCACATTTGGATAAAAATCAAATCCTCGACTATTTCTTATATAAGCCCAGCTTGGTGATTAACTCTTTCTTCTGCTGGTATTCTGTCTGCAGCAGTTCATTCAGTTCTGCCTGATTTCTTTTCAGTCGCAGCAGACTTAGTCTATTCAGCAGTTTGTTGAAGCCTTTCTCGTCGGATGCTTTGCTGAAAGCATTTTCAATCATTTTGACTTTGTCCGGTGACAAACCCTTGGGGCCAACAATTCCCATTCCGGAAATCAATGCGTAGTCATATCCGATTTCCCGAAGCGTCCTGACCTCTGGAAAGTCCTTAATCCTTTTCTCACCAAAAACTGCCAACAGTCTCAAATCCCCGGATTTAACATAGGGAGCCCATTCAGGAGCCTGTGCAACTGCAGTTACATGTCCTCCGAGGCAGGCTGTGACAGCAGGAACACCTCCCTTATAGGGAATGTGAATCCATTTGATACCTTCCTGAATCGCCAGGTATTCCATAACCAAATGCTGCCCTGAAGCGGCACCAGCAGTCGAAAAGGATACCCGGTTGGGATTTGCTTTCGCATAAGCGATAAACTCTTCGAACGTCTTGAATTGACTGTCCGCCCTGACTGCTAAACCATGCTGATAAACCGCAAACTGCATAATCGGTGTAAAATCGTTTAGCGGATCATAGTTGACATCCCTGAGATGAGGGATTCTGGTAATAGCGGCAGTAATCAATATACCCAGTGTATATCCATCGGGTTTGGCCTTGGAAATCAGACCGTGCATTAATGCAGAACCTCCACCAGGCTTATTGATAGACACCAGGGGGGTTTTGAAATAGGGCTGCGCCAAATTGGTCAGCATGCGAGCTGTGATATCTGTTGAGCCACCGCCCGAATAGGGAATGTAAATATTAATTGGTTTTTCCGGGTATTCAGCGAACGCACTTTGAATACTCAAAAAACCAATCAAACACAAGGAAAGCACAAAATACAAAACTGATTTTCTGAACATCTTCTTCCCCTTTTTTGGATTAATAAACGAGAAAAACGAGATCAAATAACAATTGTTCTCGATCATGCATGAACAGTAATACAGACACCCAATATGCCCCCGACAAAGTGACCGGCAATTAACAAAGGAGTGTCGATTATGAGACTAAGATAAAATGTATTCACAAACAATGAGGTCTTGTTTTTTAAAAACTAGGGCTTTGTACCTATTGTCAAGTTCGTATTTTCAGTTCAGAATACGTGCAGGCTGCGCGGGGGTTCTCTTTTTCCAGTGTACCATAATAATTCACCGAAACAAGCAAATTTGAACACGGGGAATATGAAGCGGAGAAAAACAATTTCATTTTTGATCGTTTGGTGTTTTATTCTCAGCATCGCTCCCATATCAATTGCAAAAACGATCAAGTTAAACCTGGCCGTTCTGAACTCAGAATCCAGTTGGGGTTCGATCAGCGCTTTAAAACCCTGGGTAAGACAGATAGAAAAAGCTACCGGGGGGAACATCGCCATCGAAACTTACTATAGTCAAACTCTGGCAAGAGGTTCTCAATCCTGGGATGCCGTTGTAACCGGCGAAGCAGATATGGCTTGGTGCGATCACGGGTACTGGCCGGAACGGTCTCCCTTTACCGATGTGATTAACCTTCCCGGATTACCCTTCCATACTTCACAAAAAGGGAGCGAAATTCTGTGGAAAGTATTTAGTCGATTTCAGGCGCTACAAGATGAGTTCAGAGATGTTAAAGTGCTGATTTTATACACTGGAAATCCCAGGATCTTAATTACCAGAAAAGACAGGATCAATGCACCAGACGACCTCACAGGTTTACGAATCAGAGTTGTTGGAAAATCTCTTACCGCACAATTACGAAACCTGGGAGGCATACCGGTTAATGTTCCCCTACCGGATAACTATATAGCATTAAAGAAAGGTCTAATTGACGGCATGGTCGCATCCTGGGAAACAATTTATAAATTCAGACTCTACGAAGTTGTCCATCATTTTACCGAAGCACCTCTACCTCCCGGATATTACTCTCTCATCATGAACAAAAAAGTGTGGGGAGGATTATCCCGCTCAAGCAAAGATGCGATCATGAGTGTCAGCGGACTAAAGGGTTCACGGTTCTGGGGTGCAAATTATTTTGATTCGCTAAAAATGGAAGTCATGGATCGGGTCAGGAGCAACGGGCGACGTACCGGAATAGACAGATTGAAAAAAGAAGAACGAAAGAAATGGATTGATATAAGCTGCAAACCAATCTGGCGCGAATGGCTGAAAAGATTTGAAAAAGAGGATGTCATCGAGGCGAGGAAAATTCTTAACGCAATCCTTGAAATGGAATAACGGACGCTGTGAGCAGTTGATACAGAAGGTTTTCCTGCTGGTCTGTGTTGAGCTTAGGACCTCATATTGAATCCAAAATCAGTATTTTCTTTTTAATCGCGTATTGAGTTAGCTCTGCCGTATTATGAAGATCAAGTTTCTCCATCAGGTTACTTCGATGATTTTTTACCGTTTTCAGACTGATCTTCATGATATCTGCAATTTCCTTATTGGACTTCCCTTCAGCAATCAGGTGAATGGTTGCCCGTTCACGCGGTGTCAAACCGTCATCTTTGGCCAGGTCGGCTTTTCCCCCGGAGGTTTGACGAATTAAGCGGTTGACGACTTTGGCAGAAATCGAAGGGTCTAAATAGGTTTCCCCCTTATAGGCTGCACGTATTGCCGCGGTGAGTTCTTTGGGAGCACTTCTTTTTACCAGGTAGCCACTGGCTCCCGACCTCAGCGCTTCAATGATGTACTCTTCATTTTCATGCATCGTAAGCATTAGAACCCGTATCCTGTCATTCTCCTTTTTTAGCTGATAAACCGCCTCCAATCCGTTTAATGATGGCATTCCAACATCCATGATGACGACATCAACTTCCTCCTCGGCCACTTTCCGGATGGCATCATGACCATCCTCCGCTTCTCCAACAACCCTGATATCGTCCTCTTCTGCGAGCAGACTGCGCAGACCTTTTCTGACTATTGTATGGTCATCGACCAGTAACACTCTAATAACTTCCATAATGATCCTTTTTATCGATTGATGAAACTGCCAGTAGTGTTGTTCCACAGTTTTCAGCAGTTTTAATGGCAAGGGACCCATCTAAAAGTTCAAGCCTTTCTCGCATACCGATCAAGCCCAAAGCCTGCATGGAAGGATTTTGTGACATCACACGGTTATAATCAAAGCCCACGCCATTATCCGAGACTTGAAGTCTGACATGTGAAGATGTGACGCTGATCTGAACCGCGACTTTGGTGGCTTTTGCATGTTTTGTGATATTATTAAGCGCTTCCTGCAAAACCCTGTACATTGTTACAGACACGGGCTTTGGAACCAGTTGCTCTGTTTCGGCGTTAACTGAAAAATCAATGCTTAAACCGCTCCGATCCTCGTATTGATTCAAGTACCAGCGTAGGGAGGGAATAAGCCCCAGGTCATCCAGGATTGGCGGACGTAAATCGAGGGACAAATTATGTATTTGTTTTGAAAGCAGTTCAATGGATTGTTCCACCTCTTCCAGACGCGGTCGAATTTTCTCGGGTTGGGATTTGTCAAGTTTCCTTCGCATAACACTCAAATTGAGCCCGATTGCCGTGAGTGTCTGCCCGAACTCATCATGTAACTCAGCGCTCAATAGCTTTCGCTCTTTCTCCTGGGCCTTTAGGATGTTAAGGGACATATGCCGAAGTTCCGCCTCATGCCCCTTGATCTTCATCAGGAAGTGGTCGTTCTGAACCGCTATCGCCAATGAATCGGCGGCTTGTTTCAAAGTTGTTTCCGTATCATAGTCAAATTCTTTCCCGTCAGCATTTCCAACAAACAAAATGCCCAAAAGTTGATTTTGAAACATCAAGGGAATCAACTGATAGTTATCGAAATCCGTAAAGCTGTCTTTGTTAAAAATAAAATCAACTTCTGATTGTCCTGCATGGAGGTTGACCACTTCGCCTCGTTGCAGCCTGTCCATCGGGAGATCGTTTTTGTGTAGCGTTAGATTTTCAATGATTTTTCTGTCATCTTGGTAGAACTGCACTACACCTGCAGCGGGAACTGTCTCTGTCCCAAATAGATAGATCCCGAAAAGCTGACAATCATAAAGCCTTAAGGTAGGTCCCATGATAGAGTCGCTCATACCTTCCAGCGAGAAATCATTCAATATGAACTGATCCAGACGATGCAGATAGTTTAATCGGTCAGAATAGGTTTTCAGGGCTTTTTCCACTCGTCGACGACTCATGATATTGATACTCAATACAAGAATAATTAACGACAGGAAGAAGCCTCCTATGATCACTGCAATTATCAGTCGCTTATACTGCCTGTAAAATGTGCGGGGTAAATTATAAATGTGACTGTTTGCAGGAAGCTTTGAATCCCTGATGTCATACTTTCTCAATTTTTGGTAGTCAAAAAAATATTGGCTGGGAAGACTGGTTTGCACCGGGATTTTTGAAGGAGATTCTCCACCTAGAATTCTGAGGGCCATTTTGGCTGCGGCCTGCCCTTGGGTATACCCGCTGACAAGTTTACCCCCAAGGATTCCCATGCCCATATAGCTGTCCCATAGCGTATATACAGGCACCGGACTATGGCTCGTGATCAGTCCGGCACTTTCGTCCATGGAAAAAATCTGGCCGTTTTTGTCTTTGGTATAGTTTATCAAGAGAACTGCGGTATCAGGCGCCAGGTTTCGAAGAGTGAGTTTAAGGTCCTTGATTGGAACAAACTCTGTAAACCGAAAATCAATTTCAGACGAAAACTCTTTCATCATCTGAATCAGCGGATTGATTAATGATATACTGGTTGGTGTGTTATCAGATACTACAAATATCTCCTTAAGACCCGGATTAAACTCCATAGCCAGCTCTACGTTACTCCGGATATCCACCGATTCTATCACGCCTGTAAGCCCTTCAACTCCAAATCTCTCCTTGTATGACTTAATCCCGCAGTAAACAATTGAAGCATCCGGCAATAGGTGACTACGATGATTCAACAGAAAGTCCAATGCCTGTTCATCGGTAGAGATGACAAGGTCCACTTTTCGGGTGGAGTATTTGTGCTGATAAAGCCGGACCAGGTTTTTGATGTGATGATCGTCAAGGCTTCGTATGGTGTCCATGAACTCGAAGTTCAGTTCAATCATACCTGTTTTTAAAATACTCTCGATACCTTTACTTAGATCGTCATTCCATTTTTGGCCTTTGTGAAAAGAATGAAGAACCAGTACCCTATGTTTCTCTGACCCGGATTTGCCGCAAATGAAAGGGGGAAGAAAAGCTGTAATCAGCAAAGCTGACATCAGGAGTATCCGTAAAGTCTTCATTATCTGCATTGTCCTGCGAGCCGGGAATTCGTCTTTTGGAATCTGGTTTCTGACTTGAACTCAAAAAGCTGGCGTTAGCTTATAAACGTATGCCAATCCCATATGAAATGTATACCGTTTAATAAATTGATCTAAATTGATCGGTCTGTCAAAAAATGAACATGGAATAATAAAATCCCTCTCTTCCGGATTATTACCTTCCATAATTCTCCTTCAACAGGGTGTACTTTTTAACCATACCCTCCTCTATCGACCACACTTCAATCTCCGTGAAGTGAATTAGATAGGATTTTGCAACAGCAACTGCCTGATCAAGCGACTGTTGGTCATTCCAATGATAATAAGCAGCCAGTCGATCCATTACACATTGAGTTGGGGTTAACAGTTTCAGACAATCGGTAATCGAGCTTGATGAGAAGCTGAACTCGCAAGGGTTGTGGCTTGGAAATCAATCACTGCTTCAATAGGGCTTTATCGAAACAAAAGAGAGAGCTTAAGGACCCTGCCATTATCTCGTTACCAAGGGGTAGTCTGCTCGGAATTCGATGTTTTTATTTCGAAAAGTCGGAGAAACCGAGGAGGGGTGACAATTTTCATAGAAATTGAAGAATCCGAGCGATTCGAGTAGCCGGATCCTGGAAAAATCGATTGATCATCTGACTCAAGGAGGAACCTGCAACTTTGATGGTGGATTTGGATCAAACAGCATACTTGACAAATTCTTCCAATCTTTCGGCTCAATTTGGCTTAAATTTGCTTAGCTGTAGAGTATTTTGATGAAATAGAGGTAAATGATGGGGAGTTGGAAAAAGTGCGGCAATTCTCAGGGAGGGTTTTGAAATCGTTAACTTTACTGGAATAATTTGCAGGTGTTGGGGAAGAAATGCTTGAAAAGGGATGACGAATGATGGAGGTGGAATAGGTTCAATAACGATGACAGGGATCTGTTGGGGGTGTTCGATTGACGAAAAAGTTTTTTTGAACAGGAACTAATTCAGAATATTTTTCCTGAGGAATTCTGGAAATTGATGCCAGGGGACCGCGATGCAATTATTTGGGAGTTGCGTAACCTGATTTCCCCCACACACTATCGTTCCAAAATCCGAGGAGTCACTCCCGGATAGCTCCATAAATTTCATTATCGGCTTTGTATGGTTTGCAGTTGGTGTTGAGGTCAATTTTATCTCGATCGGCCAAAACTTCCCTTTCGCCTGGATAATCAGATCAACCTCAAGTCCGCCTTGCGATCTCCAGAAGTAAACGGCAGGTTTCTTCCCGGAGTTAAAAAATGCTCTCCAGACTTCATTTACTATCAATCCCTCGAACAAAGCCCCACCCAAGTTGCCTCTCAACGCAGCTTGTGGCGATGGCTGCCTGGTAAAATAGCAGACTAGAGAAGCGTCCGAGAAATATAGTTTTGGGGACTTTACCAGTCGCTTATTGTAATTCTTATAAAACGGAGGGACCATAATGCAGATATAGCTCAGGTCAAGTATCCGGCTCCATGATTTGATTGTCGGCTGACTGACCCCACAATCCCTCGCAAAACCGGCACTGTGAAACTCTTGTGAGTGACTGGCGGCACATCGATTGAGAAACAGTTCAAAGGCCTGATAATCACGTATGGCATCCAATTGACGAACATCGCGCTCAATGTAAGTCTGAATATATGACCTCAACCAGACTTCTCTCTTTTCCGGATAACAGAAAGGTTCAGGGTAAAGGCCACCCCAGATCACATTTTCAAGGTCACCTAGTTCATCCGGTTCCGAGAGACTGAAGGGCGCTAGCTCCAGAATCGCTATTCTGCCTGCAAGCGATTCACTCACATCCTTCATCAGGTGAAACTGCTGTGATCCACTCATTATCCAGATGCCGGGATCACGGTTCCTGTCTATCCTGATTTTAATGTATTGTAACAACTGAGGAACATATTGGATCTCATCAAGCACCACCGGTTTTCCGCTAAACTGATCCAAAAAACCGTTAGGATCCTGCAAAGCAAAATCACGATTCAGCGGATCATCAAATGTCACCTGCGGATACCCCTCCATTACCTTTGACAGAAACGTTGACTTACCGGATTGCCTCGGCCCTGTAACCAGAATCGTCGGAAACTGTTTCAGGCAAGACAGAAAATGTTCTGTCAACTCACGATTAATATACATTTTGCCCTAAATTTAATTGCTATTTTAATATGGTCAAAAATGCTATCTTTTCCCAACCCGCAGGAGCTGTCAAGGGTATAATTCGACCTGATGAGATGAAAAGCACAAGCCTGTGTTTGACTAAACGGCAATAAGAGGGAAACTCAAGCGACAACAGGCAACGACGATCTCTTTATGAACATCAATTCCGCAACAAATCGAGTGCACAATCGAGAGAATCTTGTTATTTTTTGTTTGCGTCATATGTATCCTCGTTTTTGAGTTAATGGATCTGGATAATCCAATGATATATATGGCGCTTCGTAAGTGTACGTTCTCATTCTTCGTTGAACCCCCCGGGCATGTTGGTTAGTGAGAAAGGAGGATTATGAAAATACTGATCAGAACCGGATTAGGACTGTTGATTCTTGCCGGGATTCTATTCCTGGTTTATGTGATTCTACCAAAAGGGCCCCGTGAGCTGATGGAGTTCGATGATCCGCACCAGGTTTCGAGAAAGCTGGTGAAGGCAGACCAGTACATGGCTTCTACCGGCACCCCATGGGCCACCGAAGCTGCCCTGGATATCATGCGCCGTGGCGGAAATGCTTTTGATGCCGCCATGGCGGCACTTCTGGCACTCAATGTTACCTATCCCGAAGCGGCCAGTTTCCCTTCCATCGCCCCAACCCTTATTTATGATGCAGAGAAGAAAGCGGTTCTGAGCTATTGCGGTGTTGGAACCGCTCCCGGGAAAGCGACCATTGACTTTTTCAAATCCAAAGGTCACGAGACTGTTCCCAAGATGGATATTCTCGCCCAACTGCTGCCCTCTTCCCCCGATGTGATCATCGAAATTCTGGACCGGTACGGTACCATGAGCTTTGGTGAGATTGCAGCATCGGCAATAACACTGGCGGAAGAGGGATTTCCTACCCATTCCATGATGCTCAATCATCTCGACCTGAACCTTGTGGAGCGGATCGGGTTTGCAGTGATGATGCCCTACAATGTGGAAGTCTATATGAAAGGCGAATGGTGGAGACCCCTGCATCACAAGGATCGATTTCAACAACCCGATCTGGCAAATACCCTCAGGGAGATGGCAGCGGCTGAAAAAAAGGCCCTTTTAAAAGGGGGGACGCGCTCGGACGGGCTGCATGCAGTACGCGACTATTTTTATAAGGGACCTGTTTCGGAGAAAATCGTCCGGTTGCACCAGGAAGAGGACGGGCTGTTTACCAGGAAAGACCTTGCCGACTACAAAGGATTTTGGGAAAAACCCTTGACAGGCAGCTACGAGGATTACGTCTTTTACACCAACGGGACCTGGACCCAGGGCGCCGTATTGCCTATGGCGCTGCAAATCCTGGAAGGTATGGACCTTCGTTCAATGTCGCACAATTCACCCGAATACGTTCATACCCTTCTGCAGGCGATTGAACTGACCATGGCGGACCGGGAAGCCTGGTTCGGAGATCCAAATTTTGTTAATGTGCCGGTGGAAGGGCTTCTGAGCAAACAATTTGCTGCAGAGAGGCGTGAAGCCATGACGCCGGAAATGGTATTTGGAAAGATGCCTGAACCGGGCAATCCCCTCGAACTCCAGAGAAAGGTTCTACCGCTCAAAAGCTATAAAACACCGGTGGTTGTAGCATCGAATCAGGGCACAGCCGCTTTTGGCATCTTTCAGGATATTGATACCAGCTATCTTGCTGTCACCGATTCCAAGGGAAATTCGGTTTCCCTGACACCAAGCGACTTCCCTCAATCCCCAATGGTGCCGGGAACAGGACTCTGCCTTGGAATTCGAATGACTCAATTCAGACTTGATCCGGACCACCCGGCTGCCCTTGCCCCGGGTAAGCGACCCCGAGTGACTCCAAATGCGGTAATGGTTACCCGTGACAATGAACTTTTTATGACCTTTGGAACACCTGAAGGCGATCAGCAGCCCCAGGCTCTTCTCCAGGTTTTCCTGAACATGGTGGTTTTCGGCATGGACATTCAACAGGCTATCGAAGCACCCAGGTTTCGATCTCGTAATTTCCCCGATTCTTTTTCTCCCCATAACTACAGGCCTGGGGTTGTTCAATTGGAGAAAAGTCTGAATGATCTGGTGGGAACAGACCTGGAGAAAATGGGGTATACAGTGGAAGTTGTCGAAGATTTTCACCACACCATGGGAGCAGCCGGCGCCATTATCAGGAACAAAGATACCGGTAAGCTGATCGGCGGAGCGGATCCCCGGCAGGAGAATTGGGCCGCGGGTGAATAAAAATCAACCCAATTTCCATGATTCCTGATTCCCTGGACAGTTTTTGAGTAAAGATGTTCAAAAGTTCAAGCAGGACTTCCGTGAGATACTCCGGATTGGGTTCAACTTTGATCATAGCAGCTTCAGGATCTTATTTGGGTTCCGAACCCTTCTATAGGGGGAAAAAACACGCTGCTCGGGGATCTGCATCCACATTATCCAGGATCGGTTTCTCTTTTTTACACCGGTCCACACCATGAGGGCAGCGAGGTTCAAACGGACACCCGGGAGGCATGGCGGATGGGCTGGGAGGTTCACCTTTCAGCCCTGGTCTATCCTCCTCCTGCTTTCCCGGCACCGGAACACTGGAAAGCAAAATATGAGTGTAGGGGTGGCGAGGATTGGCAAAAAGTTTTTTTCTGGGACCATATTCGACAATCCTTCCCAAGTACATCACCGCTACCACGTCGCAAACATTCTCCACTACTGCCAGATCATGACTGATGAAAATATAGGTCAGGTTAAGCCGCTCCTTTAGCTCTCTCAACAGGTTCAAGACCTGGGCCTGGACCGAAACATCAAGAGCTGAAACCGGTTCATCCAGCACGATCATCTCCGGATTGGCCGCAATGGACCGGGCGATACCGATTCTCTGGGACTGCCCTCCGGAAAATTGGTGGGGATAACGCTCCAGGAACTCTGGTCTGAGATTTACCAGTGTCATCAGTTCATCCACCCTGTCAGCTCTTTCCTGTTTGGTCATATCGGTCAAATGCCTGAGAGGGGTTTCCAGAATCTGTCGAATGGTTTTTCTTGGGTTTAAGGAGCTTAGGGGATCCTGGAAGACAAACTGGACCTTGCTGCGAAACTGCTTCATCTCCTTTTTTTCGATGCTGGATAACTCTTTGCCCTGGAAGAGGATACTGCCTTCTGTCGGCTGATCCAGAAGCACAATCATACGGGCCAGGGTCGATTTTCCGCAGCCCGATTCTCCTACAATCCCAACTGTCTGACCCTTATTGACAATCAAGTCTACCTGATTGACAGCGTTGATGACCAGTTTGGTTTTTCCGAACAGCGATTTTCGAGTTACAAAAGCCCGGTTGACATTATTCAGTGACAAAATCTCCCGGTTCATATTTCCCCCTTTGACACCCTGATACAGCGGACGCTTCTTCCGGGTTCCGTTTCCGTGATGGTTATTTGTTGTTGCTGACATTCCGCCCTGGCATAATCACAACGATCAGCAAAGGCACAACCTTCCGGTAGGTCATTTACCGCCGGGGCAAGCCCCTTGATGGCGTGGATAACCTTGTCCGGCTTTCCCAGGCGCGGAACACAGTCGATCAATCTCCTGGTATACGGGTGTAAGGGGGAATTGATGACGGCCTGAGCAGTTCCCGCTTCCACTACTTTTCCGGCATACATCACCATCACCCGGTCGCAGACTTCGGAGACCACGCCAAAATCATGAGTGATAAAAAGAAGGCTCAGTCCCCTCTCTTTACGGAGGTTGTTGATCAATCCGAGAACCTGGGCCTGTATGGTAACATCAAGAGCGGTGGTCGGTTCATCCGCTATGATAATTTCAGGGTCATTTGCCAGTGCCATGGCGATGCCAACACGCTGACGCATCCCCCCGGAAAGCTCATGGGGATAGGCCTTGGCACGGTCTTCTGCATTGGGAATCTGGACCTGTTTCAGAAGCTCAATCATCCGATCCTTGATTTTCCTGCCGGAACAGGTCTGGTGCCTTTTCAGGGTTTCAGCTATCTGATCACCAACCGTTAAAAGGGGATTCAGCGTTGTCAAGGGATCCTGGAAGACATACGTGATGCGATTACCCCTCAATTTCTGCAGGGTTTCCAGGGATGCTCCCACCAGGTTTTTCCCGTTATAGCAAATACTACCGGACTTGATGATTCCGGGGGGAGTTGCAACCAGACCCATCAATGACAAAGCGGTGACCGATTTGCCTGAACCGGACTCCCCCACAATTCCCAGGCTTTCTCCGGGGATCAGGTTAAAACTGACATTGTTCACCGCCTTGTAAATTTCATTTCCCATGTTGAAGTAGGTTCTCAATTCATTAACCCTGAGGACCGATTCCTTATTCCCCGCAGTAATCTGCTTTTCTTCCGGTTTAGCCTCAAGTGCGGGATCCACAGCAGTCCTGGCTTTTGGTCGAACCAGGGTTCCCGATTTGAGCCTGGGATCGAGAACATCGCGTAGCCCGTCACCCAACAGGTTGATTCCAATAACCAGGATCAGGATAACCAATCCGGGCAGGGTTGCCTCGTGTGGCGCGGTAATGATCATTTTTCGGCCTTCACCGAGCATGGAACCCAGATCCGCTTGTGGAGGTTGAGCTCCCAGACCAAGAAAACTTAATCCGGCGGTTTCCAAAATCATCCAGCCCACTGTCGTGGAGATAGTGATAATAATTACCGGCATGACATTGGGAAGGAGCTCGGTAAACAGAATGTTGCTGTCGGATTGACCATTCAGACGAGCAGCTTCAATATAATCGCTTCTGGCCTGGCTGACCGCAACACCTCTTACGTTTCGTGCAAAGAAAGGGATATTGACGATGGCAATGGCAAAAAGAGCGTTCATAAGACCGGGACCCAGCGCTGCAACGATGGCTAGGGCCAGCAACATGTAAGGGAAAGCCATCAGCATATCAATACTGCGCATCAACAGGTTATCCAACCTGCCACCATAATAACCCGCAATTATACCGAACAGCGACCCGACAACAGAAGCAATCAGAGTTGCGATTATACCGACCGAAAGGCTGACCCGTGTGCCCCAGATTAAGCGGGAAAGCATATCTCTTCCCAACTGATCGGTTCCCAGGAAATGTCCGGGAGATAATGGGGGGAGCAATCTCTGTGCAAGATTGGTTGCATCAGGATCAGGCAGGGGTAGCAACGGTGCCAGCAGGGAAATCAGGCAAAAAAGTGAGACAATGCCAAGGCCAACGACTGTCAGGTGATTGCGACGAAGTCGCTGCCAGGAGCTGAGACCGTATGTCTTGCCGGCCTTCTTTTTTGAGTGGGTTTCAATAGTAAGTTGCTCACTCATATGGAGATCCTTGGATCGAGAAGATGCTGAACCATGTCTGCTACCAGGTTAAAAACAACATAACAGGTAGCGACAACCAGAACACCCCCCTGTACAAGAAGAATATCCCTGGTGGTGATGGCGGTAACCAGCATTCTGCCGATACCCGGCCATTGAAAAACCGTTTCTATATAGACTGCACCTCCGATAACAAAACCGGCTTGAATTCCGATCACCGGAACGATATTGACCAGGGCATTCTTGAAGGCGTGATGCCAGATAACTTTCCTTTCACTTAAACCCTTGGCCCTGGCTGTTAAAACAAAATCCTGCCGCAGAATTTCCAACATGCCGGATCTGGTCAGTCTCGCAATTACACCCGTGGCTACGGCAGCCAGCGTAAGTGCGGGCAGTGCCAAATGATACAGGAGATCGGGCAGATCACCGCCACCGTAAACGGCAAACATACCACTTACAGGGAACCAGTTCAGTTTGACTGCAAAGGCCAGTATCAAAACAAGTCCCAGCCAGAAGGAGGGAGTGGAGATTCCCAATAGGGCGATTAAGGTAAAAAACCGATCCTGCCAGCCATATTGCTTTACTGCAGTAATGACTCCGATCAACAGGCCAAAAATACTGCACAGAACCAAAGCAGTTCCGGCAAGCAGGAGAGTAGGGCCAAGCCGATCCAGCACCTCATCGATCACAGGCCTGTTCAATGTATAAGAACTCCCGAAATCGCCCTGCAGGAGATTCCCCAGCCAGATGAAATAGCGTTGAAAAACCGGTTTGTCGAGACCCAGGTCGGCCCTTAGGTTTGCCAGGTTTTCGGCAGTAGCATATGAACCCAGAATAGCCTGGGCAGGATCTCCCGGAATCAACGCCATGATAAAAAAAACGATGACGGAGATTCCCAGCAAAACGGGAATCAGCATCGCCAACCTTTTCAGGAAATAGCCAACCATGATATTTTTCCGCGGATGTTTACCCAACCGGAATCAAAATCGATCCCGGTCGTTCTGGGTTGATTGCTTAGGAATAGTTCGAGTCCTTCAAAGTCAGTCAATACAGCCAGCACCGAACGAAATGATTGTGTTCTACTTCTATCAGTTCCGGTGACGGCTCGTTGGTGCATTTCTTCTCGACGTACCGGCACCTGGTACAAAAGTGGCAGCCTTTGGGTGGATCAATGGGACTGGGCACGTCTCCAGTTAAAACAGTGCGTTTTTTCTTTTGTTTCAGATTGACTTCCGGAGCACTGGAGATCAGGGCCTGTGAGTATGGATGAAGTGGCCGCTTATACAGGACGTTTTTGGGAGCCAGTTCAACAATTCTACCCAAATACATAACTGCAACAACATCGCTGATATGTTTTACTACATTTAGATCGTGGGAAATAAAAAAGTAGGTGACGTTCCTCTTTTTTTGTAAATTACACAATAGATTAATGACCTGAGCCTGGATTGAAACATCCAAAGCTGATACCGGTTCATCACACAACACAAACTCGGGTTCAAGAATCATGGCTCTTGCAATGCAGACTCTCTGTCTCTGCCCTCCCGAAAACTCGTGTGGGTACCGCTTAAACTGCTCAACATCCAAACCAACTTCATCCATCATCTGCGTAACCAGCTCCCTGCGCTCTTTGCGATTTGCTGCTATCCCATGAGTTACAAGAGGCGCTTCTATACTATGCCCAATGCTCTTTCTGGGATTCAAAGAAGAATAAGGATCCTGAAAGATCAATTGCATTTTACGGCGTATTTCAAAAATATGCTTTTTTGAGAACCTGGATATGTCCTGTCCTTTATACAGGATCTGGCCTCCTGATAGCGGTTCCAGACTCATGAGCAATCTTGCAAGAGTGCTTTTACCACAACCGCTCTCCCCGACCAGCCCAAATGTTTTCCCCCTATCTATCTGAAAACTTACACCGTCAACCGCATGGACATTTCCTACAATTTTTGAAAACAGACCTTTTCTGATCGGGTAGTGCTTTACAACGTTTTTCACAACTAAATGATTGTCAGGTTCCATTGATCATCTCTCTTCAGAATACAACCAGCAACGACAAAGTACTCCCGGCTTTATTTCAATATTTGGAGGTTCCTGCCGGATACAAATGGGTATACATTGTTTACACCTGTTGGAAAAGGAACATCCTTCAGGAAGGTTGAATATCGAAGGAACCATCCCGTCAATTGTGGGTAATTTCCCTCTTTCGGTTTCTATATTCGTAATCCATCCCAAGAGTCCCTGGGTGTAAGGATGTTTGGGACTCTCGAATAACTCTTGAACAGAACCTGTCTCCACTATTTTTCCCGCATACATCACCAAAACACGCTCAACCGTCTCCGCAACAACGGCAAGATCATGAGTAATGAGAATCAACGAGGATTCAAAACGATCAATTATATCCTGTATGACATCAATGATTTGGGCTTGGATTGTTACGTCAAGAGCTGTTGTCGGTTCGTCAGCGATAATCAACTGCGGTCTGCATGAAATGGCCATTGCAATCATAACCCGTTGACGCATTCCTCCGCTTAATTGATGAGGATACTCGTCTATCCTTTTTTCAGGAGACGGAATACCGACCTCTTGTAAAAGCTCAATCGCTTTTTCGATAGATTCTTTTTTCCGCAGTCCCTGGTGTATTCTGATCACATGACCCATTTGGTTACCTATGGTGAAAACAGGATTTAATGATGTCATGGGATTTTGAAAAATCATGGAGATTTTACTTCCCCTGATTTCCGCAAATTCTCTTTCCGGTAACGTTAGTAAGTCGCGTCCTTTAAAAAGCACCTGGCCTTCACGAACTTTGGCAGGAGGTTTTTGCAGGAGACCCATTATTCCCAACACAGTCACTGATTTCCCACATCCCGACTCTCCCACAATCCCAATTTTCTCTTTTTTAAACAGGCTGAAGTTTACGCCATTGATGGCTCTTGCAATACCATCCATCGTATGAAAATCAATTGTAAGATTTCTAACTTCCAGCAAACTAGACAGATTTTCCTTCATTTTAGATTTGTTTACGTTTATATGGATCGAAGAAGTCCCTTAGCCCATCTCCAAGCAAGTTAATACCAATGGCCGCAAAAAATATAGCTAACCCGGGAATGGTTGCAAGCCAGCTCATTTCCAACATGTAAGCTCGACCTTCCGACAGCATTCCTCCCCAGCTAGGTATCGGAGGTTGTACACCAAGACCTAGAAAGCTTAGAAAAGATTCACTTATGATAACAAAAGCCGTTTGCACGGTGCAGACTACAATAATACTGTTAAAAAGATTCGGGAATATCTCAGAAACTATTATTTTTATCCGCCCCATACCAAATGCCCTGGCCGCTAAAACATAATCCATCTCTTTAATCCTCAGGACTTCGGTGCGTGTAACCCTCGCATATATAGGCCATGTGGTAATTCCCAATACGATAAACACGTTGGTAAAACTTGCGCCAAACACAGCGACTAGGGCCATTGCCAATAACACATAGGGAAAGGCCATCATCATATCAATGAAGTAACTTATAATTCTGTCCGTGGTTCCCATGAAATGTCCTGCCAGTAATCCCAGAACGATGCCGATGCTGGCTGCAATTGAAACCGCAAATATACCAACGGACATGGATATTCTGGCTCCATAGATTACGCGACTCAAGAGATCACGCCCGACATGATCCGTACCTAATATGTGCTCTGTTGAGCCACCTTCATGCCACACGGGAGGAGTGAACCGTTTCATGATATCCTGATCATACGGATCATATGGCGCTATATACGGGGCCATAATAGCAACTAAAACCAATAATATCGTAAGAACCAATCCTACCAAGCCTAATCGATGTTTTCTGAAAATCCAAAAAACCTTCTGAAGTCTTGTATTATACTGTACCTTGGTGCTGTTCATCAGTTAAACCTTATTCTAGCGTCTAATTTTGCAATCAGTATGTCTCCCATTAAATTGGCAAATACTACAAATACTGTTGACAGGATAACCAACGCCCTAACCAGGGGATAGTCTCCCGCCAAAATTGCCGTAGTTGCTAATCTACCCAAGCCTGGCCAGGCAAACACGGTTTCCGTAACGACTGCGCCACTGAGTAAAGTTCCTGCTTGCACAAAAACAACGGCGATGACCGGTAAAATGGCATTTTTGAGCCCATATTTCACAAAAATAGAGGCCTTGGAGATACCAAAAGCCTTTGCTGTTCTGATATAATCTTGTTCCAGGACATCGTTCATTGCAGAACGTGTCATTCTCATAACGATGGGTATAAGACTGACTCCCAAGGTTATTGCGGGCAAAATCAAATGCTTAGGAGTATCATTGCCTGAAATAGGTAGCCATCCCAGTCTCAATCCAAATAAAATCACCAGCAAAATCCCCAGCCAATAAATGGGCATTGCCTGACCCAGCAAAGCAAAAAGGGTTACAATATTATCGATGATAGAAAACCGCTTAATGGCCGAAATTACACCAAGAGGTATTGCGATTGCGATAGATACAAGAAAACCGGCTGCTGTGAGGATCAATGAAGCTGGAGCCCTGTCTGAGATTAATGCGATAACCGGTTGCTTGCTTATATAAGACTCGCCGAAATCAAATTGAGCTACCTGTCCGAAAAATTGTGCCCATTGAACGATGATTGGTTGATTGAATCCCATTTTTTCTCTGAACTCTTCAATATCGGCTGCACTGGCTTCGGGAGGTAAAATCGTAGCAACCGGGTCCCCGGATAGATAAAGCAGCAGAAATGTCACTGTAATGACACCGATAACCGTCAATATAGCTATAAACAGTTTTTTAATAATATATGTTTTCAAAACACTTCTCTATAATTGTTTTGATTTGTTCCTTCACTTCTATAAAAACCTGATTTCGATTTTTCTGACCTGAATGTCATTTGAGTGGATCCAGGCGGGCAACCTGGATCCCGGGGTTTAGTTTATCCTGTAAATCCGTTTTTACCCGGATTCATAGGACAGTTCATCTTTCAGTCTTGCCAGGAACACGAACGCAACTGTGGAAACTCACCTAAAGCAACGAGATTGAGCTTTTTATTCACACCATAAAGTGCTTTCTCGTTGAATACTGGTACCCAGAAGGCATTTTCAATGATTTTAATCTGAACTTTTCTGTAAAGCTTTTTCCTTTTGGCTTCATCAAATTCCCGGCCAGCCTCTGCTAACCAATCTGAGATCTCTTGATCTTTCATATAATTACGAGCGGAATCCATACCAAACCAATACGGCAAAAAGTAGTCCGGATCATAAACAACAGAACCCCAACTGTAGGCACCCATATCTTTGACTTTTCCGGAATTGCGAAGCTGCACCAAAGTTGAAAGGTCAGCTCCATACCAATTCAGTTTCGTATTTATTCCAACCTTGCTTAAGAATCCTTGAACCGCCTCATATACACTTTTTTGTTCATAAACTGAAAGCTGGGCATTAAAACCATCAGGATATCCAGCTTCAGCCAAAAGCTTTTTTGCTTTTTCAGGGTTGTACTGCGGCTCCAAATCCGCAACCGAAGGATCAAAGCCAAAATAGGTTGAGCTGAGAGGACCATTTAAATCCTTGCCGTATCCTTCCAGGACCATTTTAATGATGGCCGGACGGTTTATCGCGTGATAAACCGCCTGACGTACCTTAATATTCTGAAAAGGAGATTTTCCTGCGCGACCGATAGAGTCAAATTGGATGAAATGCCCCCTGTTCGACAACACTGAAAGCACTTTTGCGGTTTTGGATTTTTTTACAGTGCGGACTTGCTCTGATCTCATCCGACCAACAACGTCTACTCCACCAGCAATGAGTTCCGCTGTTGAAATTGAAGCTTCCGGTATAATTCGAAATGTAGCTTTTTTTATCTTTGGAATACCGTTCCAGTAGTTTTCATTTGCAACCAGCTCTACGCGGTCACCCTGCTTCCAGCTAGCAAACTTATAAGGTCCGGTGCCAACAGGATGTGAACTGAAGTATGAATCCCCTTTTTCTCGAATATAGTTTGGTGGCACCATACCTGTATCCAATGTCGCCAGATTCTCAATAAGAACAACATAGGGTTTTTTGGTTTTTATTTGGATGGTGAAATCATCAATTACATCGATTTTTTCAATTACCTTGGACCATTTAACCTGGTTGTATAATTTACGCTCAGGATCTAACACTCTTTCAAACGAAAATTTTACGGAATGGGCGTCAAAGCTTTCACCATTGTGAAACTTAACCCCTTTTCTCAGCTTGATTTGCCAGGTATAGTCATCCAGCATTTTATGTGAAACAGCCAAGTTCGGTTTAGGTCTGAATGTCGTTGGATCGAGAATATATAAGCTGTCATAAATCTGGTTACAAACAGTCCAATCGACCATGGCTGCCGTGTTCCAACCATCTAGACTTCCAAGCCTGGTTCCGAGTGCCACAGTGATACTGTCCTTGGAAAATGCAGGCGTTGTGAAAATCAATATGGTGGCCAAAGTTATCAAGCCTAATAAAAATCTGTTAGCGATGACTGTTTTCTGTTTCATAACATCTCCTTTATATTTATTTCAGTGATTGTCAGTTCCCAATCATATTTCAATCGTCACAAATTCACTCTTGATAAAGCTATTGGTAAAACCAACTCCAAATGCAACTGGTAAATCCTCCAGTTATTAAGTGTAAATGAAGTTATTTATCAGAAAAACCCATGGATCGGAATCGACTACGATTCCGATCTCTTGAGAATTATTGTTTATAGACTTTGTGAAGAAGAAGGAAGAACGAAGGCTCCAAACTGAACTCCTTAACATTGGCCCTGGAAACGGCATTCTGTTTCCAGTTCGCAACAAACACCCAGGGAGCGTCTTCGTATACGATTTCTTGCATCTCCTTATAAAGCCTGGCTCGAGTATCCTGGTCCGTCGAAATACGGGCCTTCTCAAGCAGCTCATCAACCTTGGGATTAGCGTAATAACCCGAATTGAACCCACCTTTGTCAGGCCATGCCCCGCTGCGAAGAGCCAGGAAAGGGAGCGTGTCCGGATCGTTGGTCATCCAGGCCATTTCAGCCATATCGGCTTTTCCTTCCAACCCGGGATTCACTTTTCCCAGGAAGGTGTTCCACTCATAGGTTTCGATTTTGACCTTCAAGCCGATTTTTGCCAGATCTGCCTGAATTGCCGTACCCATGGGGATGGGATCAAGCATTCCGGATCCGCCCTCTGTAACATAAAAGGTAACGGTAGCCCCCTTGAAACCGGCCTCTTCCACCATTTTCCCGGCTTTATCAGGATCGTAGGGGTAAGGGGTCAGTTTATCATTATAGGCCCAGGCGAAAGCAGGAGGAGTCGGTCCCGCAGCCACTTCGGCTGTTCCCTGAAGGACATTTTCCACCAGTGCTTTTTTATTGATAGCGTAATTGGCGGCCTGGCGTACCATCTTGTTTTTGAACGGGCCTTCTTTACAGTTCAGGATCAAAAACCAGAGATGCGGTCCCGCCTGTTCATAAAGACTAAAGGCATCTGTTTTGAAGGTAGCCACATTATCCGGTGGTACTTCCACCATCATGTCGATTCCACCTGAAAGCATCTCTGTCACGCGGGTATTACTGTCCGTGATCGGTCTGAAAATAACCGCTTTGAGAGGTGGCGCTCCATCCCAGTATTCCTCATTGCGTTCAATAACCACCTTTCGATTACTTTCCCAGGCCGCAAACTTAAAGGCACCGGTTCCGGCAGGATTACGTCCGAAACCCTTCCCCAGTTTCCTGACGGATGCAGGAGAAACGATGAGACCTGTGGGATATGCCAGGTTGGACAGCAATGGAGCGTAAGGTTTTTCCAGTTTGAATTGAACCGTATAGGGATCAATTACCCGGGTTTCCTTGATAGCACTGAAAAAGAAGGCCAGGGGGAAGGGACCTGTGTTGTGATACGGGTGCTTGTCCGAGAGCATCCGGTCAAAATTAAATTTAACGGCGTCGGCATTAAAGCTGCTGCCATCATGAAACTTGACTCCCTTGCGTAAGTTAAAGGTATACAACGTTCCGCTTTTGCTGATCTTCCAGGACTCTGCCAAAGCAGGCTCTACCTGCAGGGTGCCACTTTTATAGCGAACCAGCCCATCATACATATTGATCAGTATCCGAAAATCGTTAACTGCCGTCACGGTTGATGGATCCAGTGATTTCGGTTCTGCCACCTGGCCAACCACCAATACCTCTTTGGGTATTCCGGCCAGAACAGGGGCGGTTATTAATCCAACCATCAGGCTCAATGACAGCAGGATTAGGAGAAATCTTGATTTCATGATACATCTCCTTTGGTTGATTAGGGTTTTTGGTTTAGGGATTAACAGTCAAGATAGGTTCTCCACTCCCATGGGTGGACGAAACTGCTGAATTCCTGCCACTCCTTCCATTTCAGTTCGAGGAATCGATTGATCAAATCCTGTCCCAGGGCATCCCGGAGCAAAGAGTCCTCTTCCAGACAAGTCAGGGCCTCTTTCAGATTTCCCGGGAGACTGGGGATATTGCGTGCCTGCCTCTCCTGCGGAGAGAAATCATACACAAGTTCCGGTACCGGCGGGGGCAGTTTCAATCCCCTTCGGATACCATCAAGCCCGGCAGCAAGAAGCGCTGCCAAGGTCAAGTACGGATTACTGGTTGCATCGGGGCAGCGAATTTCAGCTCTTCGTGCTTGGGGAGTTGATACCGGAACCCGAAGCAAAACAGAGCGATTATAAAGCCCCCAACAGACATAGATGGGAACTTCAAAACCCGGAACCAGTCGTTTATAAGAGTTCACCGAGGGATTGGTAATGCCGGCCAATCCACGCGCGTGATCCATTACACCAGCCATGAACTGCTGCCCAGTTTCAGACAGTTGATATTCCGCTGATGGATCGTAAAAAACGTTGGTATCGGAGGCAGAATCGAGAATGCTCATATGTACATGCATTCCTGCTCCATGGTGGCCATAAAACGGCTTCGGCATAAATGAGGCAATCATTCCTTCGAGAGCCGCATAGTGTTTGATGACCTGTTTGAAGGTAATGGTCTGATCGGCGATGGGCAGCGCATGTCCATAGCGAAAATTGATTTCGTGCTTTGATTGCACCCCTTCATGATGATTGGTTTCTGTTACAAATCCGAGCTGGTCCAGTGTTCGGGCCATTTTTTTACGGAAATCGTATCCCAGGTCCCTTGGGTAGGCATCGCAATAATACCCTGTATCAATCGGTAATACTTCTCCCGATTCGTTTTTTCTGACCAGGTAATACTCCATCTCGGGTGCGGTCATAAAATGCCAGTCTTTTCCGAATTCAGTGTGCATCTGCTCCAGAACCCGGCGCAAGGCTCCCCTGGGATCCATTGAGAACGGGGTATTGCCATCCACTTCATAGAGATCACAGATAAAACGAGCTGTTTTATCCTCTTCCTCCCCCCAGGGCTGAATCATAAAAGTATCCAGATCCGGTCTGAGAATCAGGTCGCTCTTGTTGGTTGGTACGTATTTGGCGCAGGATCCGTCGATACCGCAACCATTTTCGATGACGCTTTCAAGATCCCTGGTGGGTGTCAAAACCTCCTTGACTTCGCCAAAAAGGGTGCAGAATTGCCAGCTCAGGAATTGTACGTTTTCGTCTTCCAGTTTTTTTTGTATTTCAGTCAGGGAATATCCCATGTTGCTAATCCTCCTCATCAATATGTAAAAGTGTTGTTAAAAGTACCTCTGTTGCCCGGGCCAGATATAGCGGATCCGTATATTCTTCCGGACAATGGCTTAGTCCGTTCCTGCTGGGAACAAAGATCATCCCGGCATTCGTGACATAGGACATGTGATAGGCATCATGCCCGGCCATGGAGACAAGATCTGTCGATCGATAACCGCAGATATCGCTGGAGCGTGTCAGGGCCTTTCTTACCAATGGAGCAAACTCTCTCGGTGTATTATCATAAGTCAAAGAACCCCTTTTGATGGGAGTTCCATACTTTTTTTCAATACTATTGGCGGTCTTCCACACGGTTTCATCAATTCTGTCCAGTTCCCGGGAATTGTAACTGCGAATTTCCATTTCCAGAACTGTTTTGCCGGGGACGACGTTAACGGAATTAGGCTCCACCGATATATGCCCCACCGTCGCCACTGCTTCTCCCCCGCTTTCGGAAGCAATGTTATAAACAGCCGTAACAAGCTCTGCGGCTGCAACAAGGGCATCCTTTCGTTGATCCATTAGTATAGTCCCTCCATGACCCGCAGAACCCTCAACCGTGAATTGTCTTCTACGAATTCCGGTAACACCGGTGACGATGCCCAAATCAAATCCGTTGTTTTCCAGGCGGTTCATCTGTTCATTGTGAATCTCGATAAACACCTTGATTTCTCCCGGATGGAATTGATCGTGTTTCATTTCAGACGGATTTCCCCCTGCAGCGGTAACGGCCTCTAACAAAGGAACTCCGTGATCATCTTTGTAATCAGCCAGGCTTTCGGATTGCAGGCGACCCGTCTTTCCCCTGCTGCCAATAGTGGATATTCCGGATTGATTTGCCTCCTCCGCGGCAAAAACCATCACCTCAAGAGGATGCCGGGTTTGAATGTCAAGCCGGTTTAAAATCCGCACGGCTTCCAGGGCGCAAAATATCCCGGCAGCCCCATCGAACTTACCGCCGTTTCTGACCGTATCGAGATGAGAACCGGTCATGAGAATGCCGGATCTGGAATAATTCCCGGGCCTCCTGCCAATAATATTGCCCCAGGCATCAATCCTCAGTTCCAGACCCAATTCCCTGTGCATTCGCTCAATGATCATCTTTCGCGCAAGAAGATCATCCGGACCGAAAGCCAGTCGGGAAACGCCTCCCTGTTCGGTTTGGCCGATCTTTCCGAAGGATTCCACCCAGTCCAGAAGTTGATGTTCCAATATAGCCTGGGCGCCCTTCTCATGAAGGGCTGTTTCTAGTTTATCAAATTTCATTTCTCAATTTTATAAATGTATTTCCTTTCAGCCTTCATGGCTTGCAGCATTTGCTGATTGACCGAATCCCAGTTCACCGCTGATTTGATTGGTCGCTTCCACCAATACCCTGGTCAGCTCCGGGAGCAGGCTTTTAATTCTTTCACTTGGGCCCGCCAGCGACAGACCCGCCATGAGCTTTCCCGTAGCATCAAAAACAGGGGCTGCAACAGCCATTGCTCCCTCATCCGTTTCTCCGTCACTGACAGCAAACCCCTGATTTCGGGTATGCTCCAGCTCTTTTACCATGGAGTTTTCATCGCAAATAGTATTGTCCGTATACCTGGGCATATCTTCTGCAGAAAGCCACTGCCGGAAAAAATGCTCTTCCTGATATGCCAATAGAATACGCGATGAAGCGCCTGCATGCAGCAACTGATGGGAACCTTCATCGATGGTTAACTTTACCCTGCGATTGGATTCTATTTTTTTGATACAGACAGATCTGTAGTTCACCAGGACGGTCAGAAATATGGTTTCATTTGTCTGACGCGCAAGCTTTTCCATATAAGGCATCGCTAGACTAACTACGGGAAGGTCAGATCCGACCAGGTGAACCAATCGATGAATAGCTGTTCCCAGGTTATATAAGCGGGAAGTCGGGTTCTTATGAAGGAACTGTTGTTCCGTCAGAATTTCCAGATACCTGTAAACCGTGCTCAAGGGTACATCCAACCGGGACGCAAGTTGCTGGGCCGTTAAATACTTGTTTTGCTCATCAAAGCAATTCAGCAAATCAAGTCCTCTTTTAAGAGATAGTAAGCTCATGGTTTTCTCACTCCGTAAGAATTAATTCTCATTAAGTGAAAATAGCTCTACCATTCAGTCAAAAAAAATGTCAAGATCAATTTAAAAAAAACGGGATAAAAATATCCTCAATTCGTTAAGTACTTGGAATTAGACGGGATGACCCTGGCAATTTATCGACAAAAGTCGATATTGAACCGAAGGAACTATATGAAAACAGATGTGGAAACCTGGTTTGATCAGGGTGATAAAATAAAATCCGGAAAAATAAAAGCAAGTTACATTTTGTCGGTTTATCTGGACAGAATTAAGCGTCAGGATGCTGAAACGAATGCCATGGTTCAGGTTTTTGGAACCCGGGCAATGGAAACAGCAAATGCTGTTGACAGTATGAAAATCTCCGGCCCGCTGGCAGGTTTATGCCTGGTTATCAAAGATATGATAGATGTGAAATCGGGACGGTGTACGGGCGGGCTTGACTATCTCAAGGGAAGAATCCCGAAATCCGATGCAGATATCGTCACTCGATTAAGAAACCTGGGGGCGATTGTGATGGGACTGTCCAAAACCGACAATGGCGGATTTGGTATCAGAACACCGAAGGTTATTCATCCGCTGGCACCTGAAAGAATTGTAGGGGGATCAAGCGGAGGTAGCGCTGCTGCTGTTGCTGCCGGTTATTCACCTGTAGCCCTGGGAACGGACAGTGGCGGAAGTATCCGTATCCCGGCCGCATGCTGCGGTCTTGCCGGATTCAAACCCACCTGGGGACTACTGAGTATGAAGGGGGTTTTACCTTTTTCTCAAACAATGGATCATGTTGGTTTGCTGGCCAACAATGCAGCCGACATCAGGCTGGTCATGGAAGCCTTGCTGCCAGCTAACAAACCAAACCTTGGCAAAAATTCGATTGAAGGGATTCGGATTGGTGTCGATCCCGGGTTTTATGATGAGGCCGATGAAGCTATCAAACAGGCTATGATGGTGGTCGAGAAGCAAGTCGAATCCCTTGGATCTGAAATTGTCAGAGTATCTCTCCCCCATCCGGATCAAATATCGAAAATCCATGATCCGATTGTCTGTCGCGAAGCTGCTGATAATCACCCAAACATCCTTGAAGAGCCTCCGGAATCCCTGGATCAGGTAATCCTGGAGACACTGAACTATGCTTCCCAAGTAGACCCGGCGACCTATCAGGAGGCTTGCCAAAAGCAAGCAGGCTTTCAACAAGAGATAAATGAGCTGTTTGAAACGATAGATTTTCTGATAATCCCGACCTTGCCCTGTTATCCTCCCTTGAAGACGGATCAGATGTTAAGGCTGGGAAATCGTTTCTATCCTTTGGATATGTATCTGCGCAGATACACCTCTCTTTTTAACGTCAGCCGAAATCCGGCTGTCAGCATTCCGATTGTGCAAATAGAGCCGGGTGTCGGAATCAGTGTGCAGATTGCAGGACCGTTAAACGGAGATCTTGAACTCCTGAGTTTTGCATCGAGAATTGAGAACCTGATATCTCAGGTTTGATAATCGTAAACACTTACTTAACCCCATCTTCTTGAAAGGTTGAAAATCTATCATAAGATGCTCAGTGCCAAAAAATTCATCGGCGGGATTGAGATTGACACGAGCGAGGAGTATGCCTGTGAGTGACGAGGATTCCGTATCGGTTTTTTTCAGCAACAGGGAACTCTCCTGGTTGCCGGAGGGACTTTCCATCCGTCAAAATCGCCCCCGCTCCCAGGCATTTTAAAGAGGTTCATCCGGCTGTTTGATAACTCTTGTTGATAGTTCATATCCGACTTTGACAAGATTTCCTTCCGGTATCAAGATGCTGTATTGATTTGCCAAAACAATCAGAAAACATTTTCAAAGTATCCTGAACCATTATGCCTCTCCAATATCAAAGGGAATACCGGAAGGCACAAACAACAAAATAAAAATTCTCAGTAAACAAGCCTACGGCTTTATAGATAAGGAATATTTCAAACTCAAAATCAAGGCTTTTCATAGAGCAAAGCATCGATTAGCCGGATGAACTACAAATAATATACTTCTAGATCAGCAATCATCTGCAGGGTCTTCAATGAATATATCTTTGATTACCGGAACACAGTTCCGGTTCGAAATACTTATGATTGACAGAGCTCATTAGTAACGTTACCTTTTTGTAACAGGTAACGTTGATTTCATCCGGAAAACCCTTTGGATACTCCAGGGATAAATTGAATAACTACCAAACGGGAAAAAATGGCAGATAGTTCTAACCCATTGCTGGAACTCGATAGCAGCTTTGTCGCTCTTCTGTTGGATTCCATGGCTGATGGGGTTTTTGTTCTTGATGAGAAAGGGGCAATTACTGTCTGGAATCGCGCCATGGAAGCAATTACCGGCTACAGGGAAGAGGAGGTAAAAGGGCAGGGGTGCGGGCTTCTTAGTTTTGATCTTTGAGTTAGTTCCGAGTATTCCCATAGGTATGGGGATTGTGGCATTTTTTCCAAAGGATATGTTGATGGGGTTGAGTGTCATCTCAAGCACAAGGAGGGATATAGCGTCCCCGTTTTGAAAAATGCCAGGCTGGTGAAAGATGAGAATGGCAGGATTCTGGGAGTGGTGGAAACAGTCACCGACTTAACCGAATTAACCAAGACCAAACTTAAGGTCGAAGAGGCCGAACGCAAACTTGGTGAGGTGCACCGATTTGATCGAATCATTGGGAAAAGCCATGTTATGCGCCAGGTTTTCGAAGCCGTCAAAGCCGCAGCAGCCAGTGAGGCCACGATTCTGATCGAAGGGGAGAGCGGAACGGGCAAGGAACTGGTTGCCGGCGCCATCCATTTTAACAGCAACAGGATGACCAAACCACTGGTGACGGTTAATTGCAGTGCTCTTACAGAATCGTTGCTGGAGAGTGAGCTCTTCGGTCATGTCAAAGGGGCGTATACCGGTGCCATAAAAGATCGAATGGGGCGATTTGAGGAAGCAGATGGGGGGACAATTTTCCTGGATGAGATAGGAGAGATCAGCCCCTATATCCAGGTCAAACTTCTTCGGGTTTTACAGGAGAGGGAAGTCGAAAGGGTCGGTGAATCCAAACGACGGAAAATCAACATCAGGATTCTGACAGCGACCAACAAAAACCTTTATGAGTTGGTACAAAGCGGTACCTTCCGGGAAGATCTTTATTATCGGTTAAAGGTATTCCCCATTTTTGTTCCGCCACTTCGGGAGCGCAAAGATGACATTCCCGTTTTGGTATCCCACTTTATCAAACAACAAAATGAGACTACCGGCAAAAAGATCAAGGGATTAACACATACAGCCACCCAGATTTTGATGGATTATAACTGGCCGGGGAATGTCAGAGAGCTGGAAAACGCCATCGAACATGCCTTTGTCCTCTGCAATTCCGAAATGGTCGACACCTTTGACCTTCCCGTTGAGATCAGAAAAACGGAATTCGCTCCTCCCCACACCGCAAATCAGGTTCCGCGGCACACCTATTCCAGAGCTGGAAAAAACCTGACTCCGCAAGCGTTACGTGAACTGCTGGTAACCCATCAATGGAACAAGGCAGAGGTAGCACGTCAAATCGGAGTGAGTAGAACCGCCGTCTGGAAGTATATGAAAAAATGGGATATTCCACTTCAGAGACCGGAAGATTAATCGGTTTGGTACGGCTTCTGCAAAATGTTCATAAATTCATCGGAAAGCGTTACCGATTTCTTAATATTCTTAATGATAACAGATAAAAGGAACATTATGACCAATATTCAGGTTACTGATAAAGCCAAAACAGAGCTTCTGGAGATTCTCAAGGAGCACGCTAAGAAGAAAATCCGCCTTTTCATCCAGGGAATGGGTTGAGGTGGTCCAAGACTGGGACTGACTCTGGATGAGTCAAACAAATCTGACGAAACAGTTACATCTAACGATATAGATATAATCTATCGAAAAAGTGAAAAAGATTACCTTGACCACAGCATCATCGATTTTGAAGACTCGTTTTTGGGCAGGGGATTTGTCGTTCGATCAATGATGCCCGGAACCTGCTGACCTCAATGCGGGATCAGCAGGTTCAATGTGCTGTCCCGCTACCCATTCTGCTTGTTTTACTCTCCGTAGTTAGGGAATGATTTTTCTTGAACTTGGATTTTATTGATCCTATCATTCACTGGAGTTATTCAAAGTCATGGACTATTTATATTTAATTCTCTTTGTGGTTGCCTGGTTTGCCCTTCAAAAGTGGATCCTCCCAAAATTCGGAATCCCAACCTGACTCTCGCCGGATACCTGTCGCGTGCCGACAAAGGAGAAAAAGACAGATCAGGAAGATCACACTGACAAAACGGAATGATACCAATGGATGCTGTACATAAAAAAGTAATTATCTTAGGATCCGGACCCGCCGGATACACTGCGGCGATATATGCTGCCAGGGCGAATTTGCAGCCGATGATACTGACCGGCTTTCAGAAAGGTGGTCAACTGACCACTACTACCGAAGTGGAGAACTTTCCGGGTTTTCCCGAAGGCGTTGATGGAAACGAATTAATGAGTCACATGGAAAAACAGGCTGCCCGGTTTGAAACTGAAATAGAAATGGGTGAGGTCACCGAGGTGGATTTGTCAGTCAGGCCTTTCAAAGTGTTTGTCGGAAACCAGCTTTATGCCTGTGATGCCTTAATCATAGCTACTGGGGCTTCAGCACGTTATTTAGGACTGGAAAGTGAAACCACGTATAAGGGAAGGGGGGTTTCGGCCTGTGCTACATGTGATGGATTCTTCTATCGAGGAAAAAAAGTAGCCGTCATCGGCGGCGGGGATTCCGCTCTGGAAGAGGCTTCCTACTTAACCAATTTCTGTGAGAGAGTATACCTGGTTCATCGGAGAGATGAATTTCGCGGCAGTAAGGCGATGCAGGATAGAGTCTTGAAAAATGAAAAAGTAGAGGTTGTCTGGGATTCCGTTGTTGACGAAGTCATCGGTGATGAAACAGGGATGACCGATCTCAGGGTCAAAAACCTAAAGACAGGTGAAACAAAACTCCTCGGTACCGAGGGAATGTTTGTGGCCATCGGACATACACCCAACACCAAACTCTTTGAAAGCTCACTGGAACTGGATGATAAAAACTATCTGGTTACACAGGACGGATCATCAAAAACCAATATCGAGGGTGTTTTTGCTTGCGGTGATGTCATGGATAGTGTCTATCGCCAGGCGATTACTGCCGCCGGTACCGGCTGTATGGCAGCAATTGACGCTGAACGATGGCTTGCCGAACAGGAATAACCAATAAGGTGCGGTGATCCGCACCTTAGAGATGCCTCCGAAATAACAGCTATTTTTCTCCATCCACATTGATACTATCTTCACCAATTACTCCGGCGTTCGGCAAAGCGGTTTGAATGATCACGATCCTCAGTTTCTCTGCATTGCTGAATCCAATTGCTGTTTTTCTGTCTTCTCGCTTGTGTTGACTGCCACGGAAAGAGTTTCGGCTTGATTGATGGGTTCCGGCCTCCCTCTCTAATTTTCCTTGCTAAACACCCGGAAAGGCAATAGCATAAAGTTTATGAAAATACTGAACATTGCTGTTTCTTTTTAATCCGGACTCATGTGCCAAACCGAACCGAGGTGATGGGTGAAAGTACCGGGTGGATTGAACAAATAAAGAATGCTCATTTGCCAATAAAACTGATCCTATTGTTGACTAATGAAACTCTCCAGCAAGTGCAGATACGGTATTCGGGCAGTGACGGAAATCGCTCGCAACTACCTGGTCAGACCTACCAAGAGAAAGGAAATAGCTTTAAATCAAAATCTCGATGATTCCTATCTTGAAAATATCCTGATAGATTTAAAGAATAAAAACATCGTTGTTGCCTTAAGGGGAGCAAAAGGCGGATTCATCCTGAAAAGAGCACCCGAAGACATAACCTTGCTGGAGATTGCCGAGTCATTACAAGGAGATCTTTCCCCAACAGAATGTCTAAATACTCCGGCCATTTGTGAAAGAGTGGAGTTTTGTGTCACAAGGCCGATCTGGCAAAAGGTAAAGAATGCACAGGAGGACGTCCTAAAGAATGTTACCATTCGGGATCTTCTCGAACAGGAAAGCCAGCCTCAGGGTAGAAAGGATATGACTGAAACCGGATCCAAAAAGGAGTTCCCGCAAAGCAACTCGACAGTCTTGTTATAGGGTTCCAATTGGCGCTTGAATAGGCGCATTGAGAAACTTCGGCTCAAAAACAATGGATTGTGACCAAGAGCTTGCAATTCGTTTCGTTCAAATGATCAGCATATCGACAAAGATACGCCAGACTCTTTTGGAAAGAACTCCATCTCACTCGATTCAATTCTGTAGACATGACCATTATCATTCCTAAGCATTATCACGCTCAATCCGCACTTGAATCCACCAATATTACCTGCATCTCGCCGGAAGATGCCGCACGTCAGGATATAAGACCTCTGAGAATCGGAATTCTCAATATCATGCCTAATGTGCAAACCTATGAGTTTAATCTGCTATATCCTTTGGGAAAGTCTATCCTTCAAATCATTCCGGTATGGATCAAACTCAGCACTCACGAATACAACTCATCCAGTCAGGAACATCTGAATGATCTCTATGTCACTTTCAGGGAAGCTGTATATGACAGGCCGCTGGACGGCTTGATTATCACAGGAGCCCCGGTGGAAGCCCTGGATTTTGATGAAGTAACCTATTGGGATGAGATAAAGAGTATCATTGATTATGCCAGGAAGAATATTATTTCGACTCTGGGTATTTGTTGGGGGGGAATGGCTCTGGCCAGGGCCATCGGGATTGAGAAAACACGATTCGAAACAAAACTGTTTGGTGTTTTTGAAACCCGAAACCTGGTACCCGGAAATCACCCTATAACCGGCGATCTGGATGACATTTTCCAGTGTCCCATCAGCAGACATTCCGGTTACACTGATTCAGTTCTTGAGGCTGAGCGGGACAAAGGGAAGATTCGATTTCTGGCTTACTCCGATGAAGCTGGCTATGTCATCTTCGAAACGGTTGATCTGCGGTTTCTGATTCACCTCGGTCACCCGGAATACAACTCCGGTCGCCTTGTCGAAGAAACCCGGAGAGACAGGGAGAAAGAGAGAACGGACGTGAATGACCCGGTAAATTTCGATTTGAAAAGCCCCACAAATCGCTGGCGATCCCATAGGAACGAGTTTTTTGGGCAGTGGATCAAGTACATTTACACCGAAACCAGCTATAGCTGGTCCGGGGATTAGAAACCTTTTGTCAAAAGGACAAAGAAAAACAGGAGCCGACATGGATAAGAAGTATCGTATAGAAACCTGTGCAGTGCACGGAGGGCAGGCAGTCGATCCCACCAGTCATTCAAGGGCGGTACCGATTTATCAAACGACCTCTTTCACTTTCGACAGTCCCGAACATTGCGCACGCCTGTTTTCGCTTCAGGAGGCAGGGAATATCTACACCCGGATCATGAATCCGACAACTGATGTTTTTGAGAAAAGGATGAGTGAACTTGAGGGGGGTGTCGGCGCATTGGGCGTGGCCTCCGGCCAGTCTGCCATTTTCATTGCCCTGACCAATATTACCGGAGCTGGAGATGAGGTTATCAGCGCATCGAATTTATACGGGGGAACACATACCCTTTTTGCACATACCCTGGCTCACTATGGGATTAAGGTCCATTTTGGCGATGCAAGCGATCCGGAATCAATGGAGAACCTGGTCAACGAGCGCACCAGAGCTATCTATGTGGAGACAATCGGTAATCCCGACGGAAATGTGGCTGATCTGTCCAAGCTTGCTGAAGTTGCACATCGAAATCATGTTCCTCTCGTTGTTGATAACACCTTTGCTACCCCTATCCTGTGTCGACCGTTTGAACTCGGGGTTGATATTGTGATTCACTCGGCGACCAAATTCATTGGTGGGCATGGGACATCGATCGGAGGGGTGATCATCGACTCGGGCAATTTCGACTGGAAAGCTGCCGGCAAGTTCCCAATGTTGACAACCCCTGATCCTGCCTATCATGGGGTCAACTATGCCGAGACATTTGGTCAGGCGGCTTATATCACCAAGGCCAGAGTTACTTTGCTCAGGGATATCGGTTCAGCTCTTAGTCCCTTCAACTCATTTCTCTTTCTGCAGGGATTGGAAACTCTTCATTTAAGGGTGGAACGACATAGCCAAAATGCCTTGAAACTAGCTGAATTTCTGGAAAACCACGATCAGGTGGCATGGGTCAGATTTGCCGGTTTGCAAAGTCATCCTGATCATGAACTCGCCAAATCCATGTTCTCCGGCGATTTTTTCGGATCGATTTTCACTTTTGGTGTCAAGGGTGGATTGGAACGAGGAAAAACATTCATCAGCAACGTTAAACTGGCATCTTTGGTGGCCAATGTTGCTGATGCGAAGACGCTGGTTATTCATCCTGCTACAACAACTCACCAACAGCTCTCGGCAGATGAGCAAGAGGCTGCAGGTGTAACTCCTGACATGATCCGGGTTACAGTCGGAATTGAAAACATTGATGACATTATTGAGGATTTTGATCAGGCTTTGCGAGCCTGATTCGATGATGCAGGTGATCAATTTTGGTCTACGTTATAACAATGCGCTGCGTGGATCAAAATCGATCATATCAGTGAAGCATTGAGTGATTGACCCAGATCGCTGACAAACACTTCCACCAAACTGAAATAGTCTCTGAGGTTAGACCAATTGATGGTATAACAGGACCTGGGACCGTCATTCTCAATGTCTATCAGACCATGCTTTTTTAACTCTTTGAGGTGTTGTGATACTGTGGACTGAGCCAACGGCAGCATGCTGACAATTTCGCCGCAAATCAGTGTATCATTCTGGGCAAGTGTTCTTAAGATTGCGAGTCGTGCGGGGTGAGATAAAACCTTTGCTAAATCAGAAAGCTGGCGGTTGTGATTCTCAAAATTGGTAGTTTTTGACAATGCCATGTTCCGTTCCTCCTTATCAGTGAACATCTATTGCCAGCAAGCATCCCTCCTTACATGCCTGATGCTGCGTTAAATAGCTGCCCTTGAATTGGGTTGTTAAGTCTTAACCGGACATCACAAGGAAAAAACCAATTGTCCTTGCAGGTGACTGATCATTGAGGCGATAAATTGCTCTTGCTCCCCCAAAAGGAGTTTCTCATTCCAATGTTTCCGTTTTCCTGACGTCCAGGTGTTACTTCGTTCGATGAGATTGATGAAAGCGATCATGGTATTTCCAGTCAGATTTCTCCTTTGAATAGGGTACCGGACCATTTGTAAATTCCCTCAAAAGATCAAAGTAAGAAATTCTGACAGTAGCCTGAGGAATGATCACTTTTCCCAATAAGTCTCGTTCTCTCGTGATTGAACTTGTTCGAACGAAGATATCTTAATCTAGAAGACGACAGGATTCGTTTTTTTTTCCATTTTTTTTGTTTTTCGTAATTTGATTAAAAAAAATGGAAAACCGACGTCTTTTAACATGTATCAATCGATATAATCAGCAGAAGTTATAAAAGAATTGAAGTACTTACGTTGATGGGCCATAAATTGAAAGGCCCAGGGGAAACGGCAGGTTGCAAAAACAATGAAGATTTGATGATGATCTGCTGATAATGGATGGGGCAGGGAAGTTTATCTATGAATCAAAAGTCAAGTTTCAGCGCATGGGAATGTTTAAGGTAAATTGTGCTCCGTCGTCTATACTACTGTCCACAGTTACGGTTCCACCGTGAATCTCGATAATGTGTTTTACAGTTGCAAGGCTCAACCCTTGGCCTTTTTGGTGGTGGACAATATCTTTGACGGCAAATTCGTCGAAAATTTTATCTTTCCATTCCGGTGGTATTCCTTCTCCTTCATCTGAAATGACCAAATCAATGGAGTGATTCTTCTTTTTGGCTTCAACTACGATTTTGCCGCCATCTCTTGAGTATTTAATTGCATTTTCAAATACATAACGGACAGCTTTTTCAATCATTATCCAATCCGCTTCAAATGAAAATTCTTCTCCACAGTCCAGGGAAAGATTTAGTTCCTTGTTGGTCATTTTATCTGACAGGGTAGATGTCAGATTGTTAAGCATTTCATTGAGAGATTGTTTGCTAAGTTTCAGTTGGGGAACACTTTTCAGTTCGCAAAGGAACATGGTTTTATTGATAAAATCGAAAAGCCGGTGTCCGCTTTCCGATATCAACTGCACGGTCTGGCGAGCTGATTCATCCAGGTTTTCATCCAGCAATAAGAGATCGGAACCGCCGATAATTCCGTTTAAAGGTGTTCTCGTTTCATGGGCAAACAAAACAAGCAGATCTGTTTTGAGCTGGTCAATTTCAAGCGACCTTTTCAAGTTAAGAAAAACCTTGATCTTGGCCTCCAGCTCCCTGATTACAAAAGGTTTTGTAACATAATCATCCGCTCCAACTTCATACCCCTTTAAACGTTCTTCAACCAGGGCCTTACCAGTGACAAGTATAATTTTTATGTAATTCAGCTGATTGTTTGCCTTGATTCTTCTGCAAACTTCGTATCCGTCAATTCCAGGCATCATGATATCCAGCAGAATCAGGTCCGGACGAAACCTGGGGATGATATCCAGTGCTTCTTCGCCATTGCTGGCGGTTTCAAGTATATATTTATCTTCGAGAGAGGTTTCAAGGATTTCTACATTATGTGGAATGTCATCGACGATTAACACACGGTAGTTAGTTTGCATCGAAGTACCATTAAGTTAGCTGAATTTGGGAGCGTTATGGTGAACTTCCATCAGGTCCGGCGAAATCTCAACTTATGATGGCAGACATGGTTTTACCTACCTATCCGGTGACAAGTGGCTGGAATATCACCTGCATTTTGGACATTAGTATAATTAATCTTCGTATTCTGGTCAATGATTGTCAAAATCGGACATCAGCAATAACAGTGGCAAGACCCCGCTTCCGACGTCATTGATTCAGGCTTTCAGAGTAATCACACTGAAACGATTTTCAGGATAGCTGTCACTTCCGGTATGTTTTCGGCATCTCGATTAAGGACCGGGTACCTTTACCAGTCCCCTAGATTGATAGTAATTGTGGTCAGATCAATAATCTTTTAATGAGCTACAACCCAATCACTCCTATGATTGTGTCTGCAATTTTCTCAATGGGTAATTTACCATTGTTGAAAATCATATGAAAACTATCCTGGTCAAAGCTGCAATTGAGAAAATCACTTAAAAAACGGGTTCTATCCTGCTCTTTTTCCACAACCAGTTTGCGTGCTTCTTCCTCTCCTATACCGGCTCTTCTTGAATAAGAAGCAGCCCGATAGTCCAGGGAGGCAATCAATCTGAAATTGAAACAGTTGGGAAGATTTCTGGTAATCGCAAAAGCCCCTCGTTCAATGATAATGGCTGAACCTTGTCGGGCAATGGAGTAAATGGTTTCAGCCAACAAATTGAAGGCCTCGGTATCCGAAACCCTGTTGGGAAAAAGGGTTGAGGCAATATAGTCAAGATACCTGGCTCTGTCTCCAAATGACTTGACAAGGTGTTTGGAGATCTCATGATCTTCCATCAGTTTGTCGACAAATCGGTTGTCGAATATAGTCCAGATTTGTCCGGTTTTTTTATCCAGCTTTTCTTTCAGAGCAGCAGCCAAAGGGTATCCCTCACACCCAAATTCTCTGGAAACTGTGACAGTCGCCTTGGGCGGAGTACCTTCCATTTCCTGTTCCTGTCTCTTTTTCTGGATTTCCATCCAGGAAGAGATGCGTTTTTCCACCGACGGTATTAACTGATTAGGCATGATTCCCTCCTTTTCATGGTCGTGATAAATGATTCGATTATCGACACAATGAACGGACTGAATTCTGTGAGTTTCAATGTTAATAAATACAAATATATACTCTTCATAGACTCAGGTTTATTGTCTCACAATTAAAACACGTTTTCCATTAAAAAAGGAGTGATTCATAATCCTGAATAGGGTTTGAATATTATGTAAATCCAGCAGCTTACATATCAGAACCTGGTCTTCCACCCCTGGTTGCTGTAATTCCGAAATTATAAACGTTTGAATGATGGTCAATTGCAGGGTGAACAGATATTACTGAATTGGAATCCGGGCTGAAGGTGAGGGTTCGGCATTGAATATTGACCAAACCTGGTTTGATGCGTTGAAATGGTTCTTTCGAACCGCTCAAATTTCGGAATAGATGCCTTTTTCGTCGAATCCAAGTGAGATCTAAATCATGAAATCAAGAACATGTGTATTACCTTCCGGAGAGTTTTCCTTTGGGGTTCACAAGCCGGCCTACGAAGTAACCAATCTTAGGGATAATGACGATATCCGTACATTAGGAAAACTAACCGATGGTACCCCCGTAACCAATGATGTCAATTATCCTGATGGTACCGTTCGAGAGGAAAACGCCGACTGGATTTTCGAGATACCTAATACCTTTCCTTTTAAGGGAGTGACTTATATCGCTCAACGTTGGGCTTCCAGGAACAGATCTAACCCGGAACTAATCTCACTTCCCGCTCCCGAACAGGTCTCCTTTTACGAATCTGTGAAAAGTTCGATGCCGGACGGATTTGATCCTTCGATATTTGAAAAACTACTAAGGGCACTTCCTGATTCCATGCAAATTGCCCTTGCTTCGTCTTCTACCGATGAAAGGGATCTGGTTGCTCTTACCCGAATATGTTGCTCCATTCTTTTTGAAGAAGGCAAACATCCTGTTGGCATGCAGTTCGATGATAACGGTGGTGCTGAACCGCGACCCCAAATAACCAATCGCCCGCTTTTCGAAGTGCTGGCAAATAACCCCTATCTTCCCGACCCAATGAAAGAGGTGATGGTGTTGCGTCCCGGTATTCAGGGAGGCAGTGAAATTGTCGGTGATTGGTTAGATAAAGGGAATAAGAGTCATATCTTTGAATATTTGCGCCGAAACAGTTACATACCATGGGGACATTATGCAGCAAATATGGCCAATGATGCTGTTCGCTATAAAATCAGCGATTTAAGTTTGGATGATATGAAAGGATTACGTCATCTCTATTACCAACGGACGTATTTACGGATGGCAGAACAATTGGGCATTGGATCTTCGTCTGCGCAGCAGACTATCGCTCCCGGGGATTTGGAGGAACTACGTTTGACCTCGCTAAATAAACTTCGAACGGGGTCATTCGAAGGGAAATTGGATTTTAACAGAACGCTTTGGGGATGGAATTTTGGGTTCGATTTTGCTCCTTCGCACTACAGGCTGCATGCCTCACACCAGCAGATTCATCAGCAATATGCCATGATACCGGGGCAATTTGAAGATGATGACAATATTCCTTACGCCTGCGGCGATCTAATCGAGGAGTTTTCAACTCAATATCGGATGGAAACCGGGAAATCGTTTTTTGAGACCTATCTCAAAGCAATTAGATCTAACAAACGTACCGATGGAGATCAGAATCTGCCCTCATCCCTTGTGGTTTATGAAGATGAACATGTCATGTTATTTGTGCCCAAAGCTCAAACGTCGCAGTGGGAGCTGCAGCTCATGACAGTAAATCCGGTGGGGAACATCCTTGAAGCTGACAGCAGTTCGCGGCTATCCCTTGACCGGGGAATACATATGGCAGTTGCTATTCTTTCCGGTATGGGCGCACGGATGATTACTTCCATCGAATACTCCAAACGAATGGATCTCCATCCTTCGGATCAACGTCTACTCTATGCATTTCTGCCCAGACTTCCGGAATCTCCGGGCGCATTCAGTGAGGCGCAATTGCGTTGGATTAACGGTCATTTTCCGGAAGATTTTGCAATTGCCTGTCGCTATCAGTTGGAAACAGTTACACAAAAACCGAAATAGATCCTCAACAGATTGTTCGGACATTCTCATTGACTAAAACAGGAAAAGAACTGAGAATTTTTTAAACACAGGATACAATCCCTTATCATTATTTTTAACCATTCCTTAGGATTTGATAACAGGGGTAGCTATCACTCCGGTGTGGCGCAAACTGAGTTTCTTAGTGGATAAAGGTCCAGTCAATAGACTTTATAGCTTAAACACTTCTAATTCTATCTCCGGGTATAACTTATGGCCGATAAAAGAAGCGGTGTGATGAAGTACATGAAATACAGTGTTATCGGGATAGAAATGGCTGTGTCAGTTGCGGTGGGCGGTTTTATCGGTTACTGGCTGGATCATTTTCTGGGAACCGAGCCTTGGATGTTAATGATATGGGTTATCTTTGGTATCGCCGCAGCCTTTAGATCCCTTTTTAGAATTTCCAAGCAATACTTGAGCGAGAACAAGGAAAATGAAAATCAAAGATCCGACTGAACGAAAAAGAGTATTGGTCCTGAACCTTTCCCTGGTGGCTGTTTTTGTGGCCTTTGTACTCGGAGGCTACTGGTTTGGAGGCCTTGACTTTGCGAAAGGAACGTTGGTAGGATGTCTAGTCGTAGCGATCAACTTTTTTGTATCACAACGTCTGGTCGGGAACCTCATTCTGGAAGGTTCCATGAGGGCAAACATATTGGTTGCCTATTTGGCCAAGCTGGCAGTCTCTGTTCTCATCCTTTTCGTTGCCGTTGTCAAATGGCAGTTGGATGTGGTGGGTCTGATGCTTGGTCTTTCGTCCATCCTGCTTTCCAGCCTGTTTTCGACACTGGTTAGGAAAGTACCGGAAACCGAGGACGAGTAAGAGAGTCGGATCGTTTTTTAAATTCAGTCGATAACCTAAATCTATAAACCATTATGGCCGCTGCTAATGCATTTACCTGGGGATCGCTTTTGACGCCGTTGTCCCATACCATGGAACACTATGGCGTAGATTCTCATATGGGTATCGATCTTATGTTTACTTCCGGGCTGTTGATGGTCCTGGCCTATTTTGGCGGGAAGAAGTTTCGGAAGAACCAGATGGCAGAACCTACGGGTAAACTGGATTTTGCCACCTTCTTTGAAATTGTCATCGGCGGATTGTACAATTTCACGAAGAATAGCATCGGCGATAAAGCAAAATCTGTCTTTTTTCTGACAGGTACCTTCGCCGGTTTTATTTTCTTTAATAACGCAGTTGGACTGATTCCCGGGTTCAATCCCCCGACCGATCAGTTCAATACCACCATTGTTTTGGGGCTGATGACATTCATCGCTTACAATGTACTCGGAATTCGAGAACATGGTTTCAGTTACGTGAAACAATTTTTGGGACCCGCCTGGTATCTGGCCTGGCTCATGCTCCCAATTGAATTAATCAGCCATATTGTAAGGCCAATATCACTGGCTTTACGTCTATTTGGGAACATTACCGGAGACCACAAAGTTGGTGGCGTATTCTTCGGGCTGGCTCCCTTGATCGTACCCCTGCCGTTTTTAGGACTCGGGTTGTTTGTTGCAGGGATTCAGACTTTCGTCTTCCTGCTATTGACCCTGGTTTATATGCAAATGGCAGTATCTCACGATCATTAAACGGAATTTAACAACACACTTTATTAATAAGGATTAGAAATGAAAAAGATGATTGCAAGAATTAGTATCTTTCTGATTGGTATTATTGCTCCTATGGCCGCTTTCGCAGAAGAAGCTGCCGCAGGTTCCCTGGCTGATGCTTACAAATCTCTCGGTCTTGCATTGGGTGCCGGTTTCGCAATTGGGATTGCTGCCCTGGGTGGTGCCCTTGGTCAAAGTAGAGCTGCTGCTGCTGCTCTGGAAGGAATTGGAAGAAATCCCGGTTCTGCTGACAAGATCTTTACTCCAATGATTATCGGTCTGGCTCTTATCGAATCACTCGTTATCTACGCCCTGCTGATCGCCTTCATGCTTTATGGAAAGATCTAATCAAGATTGATTCAATCTGATCAAAAGGCTCTGTGGGATGCCCGCAGGGCCTTTTTTTTTGTCTGGTGGGTATGTCTTTAGTGGTTCGATTGAAATAGGCAATCCAAACAGAAGAATCAACAAGAATCATCAATCCAACCTCATGTCATCATAGATTTAAATTTCTCTCCCTTCCCTTAGGTTTAAGTTGCAGTTCTAAGTTCATATCAGTATGCCATCTGAATTATCTTCGTGAGTGGGTTGAAAACAATGATGTTTTCTGTGCGGCCCCGGTGGTATTAACAGGTAGAATTCCGCCTTTTACTCACTACTCGTTTGAAGTCATGGGACAATAGTAGATATAGAAATAACCTCCTCCTCATATCCAATCCCTTCTTGTGGCCTTTGGAAGGCTAAATCAATTAATACATGTTTTTTTTCTGTAAGTACCCCCGCTCTTAGATATATAATACCTCTATTCTGTTAAAGCTGCGGGGTATTATCATATGATTTCATCGCCGTAATCCCAGGAAGGTTTTTTATAACCTGGCCAAGGCCCTTCCATCTTTTGCGGATACCTTGCAGATTCCCACTGAACCGCCAAGAGGAAATGCTCTATGCATATCAAGGGATTGCATTCAGCCGCCTGTTCAGTGCGAACCAGATATTTCGTGTTTGCTGTTTTGTCCAGACAGATACAGATCCGATTTGCCGGGACAGGGATAAGACATGTACATTTGACGGATGAAATAATCGGAACGGAAAACATCATCAGAAAATGAAATCAAACCAATCAGTTCCTGTTGAAGCCTCTTCGCATGCCGAGAGTGGACTCTTCCAAACCATGATTGAACATCTGGAGGTACCTCTGTGGCTCTGTGACAAGGAAGGCAGGGTTGTATCGCTTAATGCTTTGGCAAGAACGTATTTGAACGATAAAGGTGAGCAGGCCATCGGAAGACCATTCAACGAATTAATCCCCGGTACGGAAGAAGATTTTTCCGAAAACATAGAACAAGCTGTTTTTTCCGGAATGAGTTCAGAAGTTGAGTCTGACATCTCTCTTTCCAACGGACAGCGCTGCATTGTGTGGTCATTTAACCCCATCTTTCATGGATCGAACAACATTGCACACGTGCAGATTGTAGCCAAGGATCTGACCGATCATAAGCTGACAGAGAAGCGCCTAGCGTCACGGCTGGCATACGAGCATTGTATTTCGAAATGCTCTCAAACGTTGCTGACCGATCCGGGTGAAACCAGGGAGGTGCTGGACCGGGCCCTGCACCATCTGCAGGAAGCAACCGGGGTCTGTCGTGTCTATATTTTTAAAAACCACGAAGAACCCGGACGGGGTCTGCTTACCAGTCAAATTTGCGAGTTCTGTGCACCCGGAGTTCGCGGTGAGATCGAAAATCCTGTCCTGCAAAATGTACCTTATGAAGACGGGTTGGAACGCTGGCAAAATGAACTCTTACAGGGCAAAGCCATCAATGGTTCGGTGAGTTGCTTTCCATCATCAGAGCGAAAGCTTCTGGTACCCCAGGGGATTATCTCTATTCTGGTATTGCCGATTTTTGCCGGAGATAAATGGTTCGGACTGATTGGATTTGATGATACAAAAACGGATCGGAAATGGAGCGACGAAGATATCAGATTGCTCAATACGGCCGCGGAGATGATTGGCACTTTTATTGAGCGAAGAAGAGTTTACAAGGCCCTGGAGTTGGAACATCTGCAATTAATCTCCATATTCGATACCATTAATGAACCCATCTATGTGGCCGATCCCGAAACCTTTGAGATCCTGTATCAAAATGATACTTTAAGCAGCGTGTTCGGAGATTGCGTTGGTCAAAAATGCCACAAGGCACTCCAGAACTATGATTCACAATGCCCTTTCTGCACCAACCAACATATCTTTGGAGAGAATCTCGGAAAATCCTATATTTGGGAATTTCAATCAACACAGACCAAAAGATGGTATCGCTGTATTGACAGGGCAATACAATGGCCGGATAAAAGAATGGTACGGTGTGAAGTGGCAATTGACATCGATGAGATAAAGAGATCCCAGGAAAAACTGAGATCCGCCAAACAAAAGGTCGATGATGCAAATCGGTCCCTCAATGTCTTGACAGAAGAGCTCCGGGAGCGCAACGAAAGTCTTCAGGAAGCCCTTGACAATGTTGAGCAGCTCAGTGGGCTTCTCCCCATCTGTGCCAATTGCAAAAAGATCAGAGATGACAAAGGGTATTGGAATCAGATTGAAAATTACATTGAAAGCCACTCATGCGCACAATTCAGCCATGGGATTTGTGATGAATGTGCCGAAAGCCTTTACAAAGATACCAAGTGGTATCAGAAAAGGAAGGAAAGCGAGCGGGGTTAAGTTTCAATTGGGCAATGGCTTTGATGATACTTCTTTCCCCATAAAAACAAAATCTCGAGACATCCGTTTCTCTGATATTTCTCTCCGATCCCTTCAGATTCCTGTTCTGTTAGAGATTGAAGCATTCAAAGTCAGGTGTTGTCCACCGGGATTATAACCAAAAAGCTAATTCAAGTGCAGGAAGTAAATGGCACAGCATCATCACTGTATTATGCATTCCGACTAAAATATAGTTCCCCGCAATAAAATTTGCCTCCACTCTGTCATTACGCAATCTAGATTGCTTATTGATCCATACCAAAGGATTTTCAAACTACCTGCTAATCCCGTACCACCAAATCAATTTCTCCGGCACTGTTTAGGATCCTGTTCCAGGGAGACTGATACAGATTGGATGCTCCCGAGAGCAGAGGAGTATAAAAGTTGTTTTTTCTCTGAAATTACTCAACAAAGTTTTCTAACATCCTCCATAAGCCATTGAAGAGTTGTGTCTTTTTTTGATCTTCTGGATTCTTGACAAAAATATTTGCAGGATGTTAATTGAAGCTATGTGATTTTGCAAAACAGCTTTCAGTTTCTTGAATGCGAATCAATAAACGGATTTTTGAATACTGGAAGGTTGATTGACCTTTTCCGTTAATGTGGGGTTTCCAAACCGGAAGAGAATATTGCCTTTGTTTGCTGTTTTAGTAATAGATCACCTGTTTCCATAACAGGGAAAAGCCTGTGAACCAACAGCCATTGAACAATTTCAGGAGGTTTTATGAGAAAAAAGATCATGAAGTTAATATTAACCTGTGCCATGGTTGCGCTTTTCGCTGAAGCGACATTAGCAGCGGAAGTTATTCTGACATCGTTCGGGCAGAGTCCGGATGTGATGATGGTGAAGGTTGTTTTGAGAAAAATCAAAATCAAGGGGCAGTTGGAGAAGCTTCTTTATGCGAAAGACCTTGGAGATGAAAAGGTGTTGGTTACCGTCATTGGCGGAAGTTCCAAAGGGCTGGGAGAAGCGGGAATCGACAAAGATGAGGAGATCGAACGGGTCAATGAATTAATCACAGAAGCCAGAAAAAAAGGAATCAAGGTTTTGGTGATGCACATCGGCGGTAAAGGAAGAAGGGGTAAACTTTCCGACCTGTTTATTCGCGAAGCGGTACCCATGGCTGACAAGGTTGTCGTCGTAAAAGGCGGTGACCATGACGGACTTTTCAGTACAATTCTGGAAGGCAAAAATATTGAGATGCTCTCCGCAAAATCAGTCAGGGGAACAACCGAGCCCCTGCAAAAAATTCTGACAGAATGGGGAGTTATTAAATAATCGAAGGATTAATCCGAATATTCCGGAAAAACAAATAGATATGGAGGAATAGATGAAGCGAAATCTTTTTGTAGTCGTCATGATCGTCTGTTTTACACTGCCTCTGCACATGGCCTGTACACCGCAGAGCGCAAGTATGAAAGCCAAGTCGGGAGAAGCGGTTGCGGTCGCACCCAGCCTGAGCTCAAAGAACGGAATGGTAGCTGCTGCCCACCCTCTTGCTGCAAAAGTGGGAGCCGAGATTTTGGCCAAAGGAGGCAATGCTGTTGACGCTGCCATTGCTGTCAGCTTCGCATTGGGTGTTGTGGAGCCATACGCCTCGGGATTGGGAGGTGAAGGATACATGGTGGCATCATTGGCAGATGGCCGTGATGTTGCCATAGATTTTCGCAGCACGGCGCCGGCAATGGCAACCTATGAAAATTTTGCCAAAACCGGACAGAAGTACCTGTCGAAGATCAAGTTCTCGGCCAAAGGATATTGTGTTGCCGGTGTTCCGGCCGGGGTTGGCAAGGCTCTGCAATATGCCACAATGCCATTGAAAGACCTGGTTGCGCCGGCGATAAAGCTTGCTGAAGAGGGATTTGAAGTTAACGAAACCTTCTCCAAGTTAACCTTTGATAAATATGAAAAACTGGCGGAAAACGCACCCGATTTCCTGAATGACGGCATGGCCTGGTCTGCAGGAGACAAATTCCGTAATCCCGCACTGGCAAAGACACTGAGAATCATCGCAGAAAAAGGTGTCGATGTATTCTACAACGGTGAACTGGCAGATAACCTCGATCAGTTCATGCAGAAGAATGACGGCTGGACACGCAAGGCCGACATGCAGTCCTACAAGGCTCTGGACATCGCTCCAGTTAAAGGGACCTATCGCGGTTACGAGTTGATTGTTCCCGGAAGCCCGGTGGGTGGTCCACGAATTCTGGCAACCCTGAATATTCTGGAACATTTCAATATGGCTGTTATGAACTGGGATGATCCACTGGCCATTCACATTATGCAAGAGGCTATGATCCTGACAGCACTCGATCAGCGAAGATGGGTTGGTGATCCGTTAACCAATCCTTTTATCCCGGAAAAAGGCTACATCAGTAAAGATTATGCGCGCCAACGTTTAATGCGTATCGATCTGAACCAGGCCGCCGATCCGAAAATCTGGAAAACCGAACGTGTTGGTGAACCTGGAGCTTACGAACAGGGTGAGAACTATATTGATGTAATGCTGGCTGCCGCAAAGGCGAAAAAAGAAGCTGCCGCTTTAGACGGGCCGCAAACGCAAGTCCCACCTTCCACAACTCACTTTTCAATTGTGGATGACAAAGGCAACGCTGTCTCCTGGACACAAACAATCTCATCGTTTTTCGGTACCAGCGTTATGCTGGATGGTTATTTCCTCAACAATGAAATCGGAAACTTTAAAAGCAAGCCTGTTAAGGACAGTCCAATCAACCTGGAGCCCGGACGACGTCCACGTACCACCATCGCGCCTTTGATCATCAGGGAAGATGGAAAGGTTCGCTGGATCATTGGTTCTCCGGGTGGAGGTCGGATCGGTTCAACCGTTATCGAGATTCTTGTCAATCTGATTGATTTCAATATGGATATTGAACAAGCGATTAAAACTCCCAAGTTTGCCGGATATGATTCCTATAAAGAAATTCGTCTTGAAGATAGATATCCCGAAAAAACAATCTCGTTCCTGGAAATGCTGGGTCACAAAGTAAAGAAGTACAGTTACCCGGATCTCTATTTTGGCGGTCCGAATGTAATTGCGGTATCCGAAGATGGAACGTTTAAAGGTGTTGGTTCCATCAGACGCCTGGGTGGTGCTGCAGCACCAAATTAGCTCGTGAGCTTTTCGATCCAGTTTTAAGCATTCCCATCTTTCCTTGGAAGATGGGAATGTCAGTTTCAAAGGAGTTGTTCTCATGGCCTGGCGGTCAGAACTGACAAGGTTGAACAACCAAACTATAAGTCTTGGATTCTGCAGGTAAATGATGTTCTTTAATCGTTTTAGTTGCCATGATCGATCCGGTTTTTAACTGGTTGGGGATCGTAAGTCTTGCCAGGAGATGAGGTCGAGGACAAGGCTTGTGGTTTCGATTGTGGTTGGACGCAGAAATCGGATAATTAAAAACAGAACCGGATAGTGTGGTTTATTCAGTTTTAAATTCAGGGAATTTGATATGCTTACCCAATTTCGTTTAACAGTATTGAGCATTTTTGGGCTCACTTTAGTCCAATGCCTGTTCGTTGTCGCTCTGGGAGGAACGATTGAGCTCGACATCAGGCCGGGTAAAGGCGTTACTCACCAAAAGATGCTTTCCGATTATTATCCTCCGTTTAAGAACACCAATTTCGATACGCCCATATTCTTTCTTCAAGGGGAGAAACCGGGAATCACCGGACTTGCCATAGGAGGAACCCATCCAAACGAACTGGCAGGTCAGGTTGCTGCGCTGGTTATGGTGGAAAAAGGTGAAGTCCGGGTCGGCAGGTTGATTGTTATACCTTACGCCAATCGAAGTGCATTATCAGTCAAGGATACGCAATACGGTGTCGCCCCTTTGCATGAGATATTAACCAAGACAGGGATACGGTATTTACCTTACGGAGATCGAAGAACAGATATAAAAGACCAGCAGCAGGACGATCCCCGGGTTTATACAAACCCGGGCGGTTATACATTGAAAAACGGGAAGGAAGCAAGAAACCTGAACAGGGCTTACCCGGGTAAGGTCGATGGAACCCCGACTGAACAACTGGCCTACGCGATAATTAAAATGATTGAAGCTGAAAGCATCGAGTTTTGTGTCGATTTTCACGAAGCACGAACCCTGGATGAGCACAAAACGGATAAGACGGACAACGGCTATCCGTCAAGACGCCTGGCTTACACCCTGGTATCCAATCCCAAGGCTACGGAACTTGCTGCTATCTCCCTGCTGGATATGGAAGAGGATACCGGCGTCACAATGAAGCTTGAGGAATCCAATACCAGGTATCGCGGGTTGAGCCATTTGGAAATCGGCAATGCGACAAATTGTCTCTCTTTTCTTACCGAAAGTCCGAATCCGGGTCAGGACAAGTGGCGGGAAGATGCCGATGTCATTAACGATATGAAATATCCGCTGGTTCATCGGGTTGGGATTCATTTACGGGTTTTTATCAATCTCGCCAACGTGATTTCGGAGGAGTTCGGCAAACCTTTTACGGTAAAGGGAATTCCGGAATATGAGGCGCTCCTGAAAGGCGATATCGGTATGTTTCTCAACTAATATGAATTTTGATTGATCGGGCGGGATTTTATCATCTTCCCGGTATCTTCTAAAAGTTGATCACAGGATCCTTGTAATTTAATCGAGCGATCAAAAGGACAGTTATCAGCATTTGTTCTGATCAAAAACTGGAGGTAGATTTAACAATGGAATGGTTCTGGCCGGAAGGCATGTATACGATTGTAATGGTGGGGGTTTTTGCGATTGCCTCATTTGTCTTTAAACAGCCCATTGCGGTCGCTTTGACCATTGCCGCAGTCACGGGGGCTTTGATTTCGGGCAATGGCGTCCCGATTGACCACCTGGTAGAGGGATCATTCGGTTATCTCGATACGATCCTGATCATTATCTGCGCCATGATCTTTATGAAAACATTGCAACACGTAGGCGCAATGGAAGCGGTGGCTGCCTGGGTGACACGTAAATACCGTCATCGTCCATTTCTGTTGACGATGAGTATAACTGTCTTTGTGATGTTCCCGGGAATGATAACCGGATCTTCGACTGCTGCCGTGATAACAGCCGGTGCTATTGTAGCGCCTATTCTTCTGAAGCTCAGTGTCCCGCCAGTTAAAACGGCCGCTGCAATTGCCATGGCCGCAATTTACGGCATGGCCGCTCCCCCGGTCAATATACCCGCCATGATTATTGGAGGCGGTATCGATATGCCATATGTCGGTTTTGGCATTCCACTCCTGGTGTGCACAGTCCCACTGGCGATATTTACAGGTATGCTGCTGATGTATCCGGATTTAAAACGTATCGCAAAATCTGGTAAGTCAGAAAACGGTGGATTGGAAAACGAGCTTAAAAAGATGGCTCATGTTCCGTTGACGCCACGATTATTGCTTCCCATTTTTGTACTGCTTGCCCTGTTAGGAGGAGAGCGCGCTTTTCCTTCCGTCAGTCCCTCTTTTGGTATGCCGTTGGCCTTTTTGATAGCAGCAGGATCCGGTTTGCTCACAGGTAAAAAGTGGAATCCATACCTTGCATCAAAAGAAGCAGTTCGAGCATCTTTACCTGTTTCCGGGATTTTGGTCGGGGTGGGGATGTTTATTCAAATCATGACCCTAACCGGAGTCAGGGGATTTTTTGTCGTTTCGGCTATTTCTCTTCCGGCCTGGGCCCTTTACCTGGGGATTGCAACCTCAATGCCGGTTTTTGGTGCGGTTTCAGCCTATGGTTCTGCAACGGTCCTTGGCGTACCGTTCCTATTGGCGCTTCTGGGAAGAAGTGAAATCATTGTCGGTTCCGCTCTCAGCTTAATCGCGGGGTTGGGTGACCTGATGCCTCCGACCGCCTTGGCAGGACTTTTTGCAGCGCAGGTTGTGGGAGTGGAAAACTATTTCAAAGTGCTAAAAGCCTGTATAATCCCGGCTTTGGTCACAGCTTTATGGGGAATTACAATCATACTGGGAGCGCAATTCTTTTAAGCTCTTTCGATGTTACTGGAGATGGCTATGATAATTTCATGGATATATTGGGTAATCGTAGTTTTGGTCATTTTGCTGGTTGTGCGATGTCTTTATGAGGAAAAATCATTGAGAGAGCAGTTGGTTGCGGCTATGGTTCTCATTCCTCTTGTACTTAGAGCGCTATTTATCAAATGAGGATACTGAGATGTTTGAAAAAAAGAATTTAGGATCCGGTTTTTCTGCAACGACCATTCTTATCATTACTGCGGTATTAATATTTGTCAGTGCCCAAAGCTACCTTGAAATGCGCACACCGGACCCGGATGTAGATCGCGTCGTGCCGGCAAACGGATTTGCCAGAAAGAAACTAAGCGATTATTTTGACGGGCTTAAGGAGACACCTGCAGATACCGATGTCTTTATTCAACAGGGGGAAGAACCGGGAGGTACCGTTTTAATTCTTGGGGGGACTCACGCCAATGAACCGGCTTCAACCCTTGCTGCCGTGCTGTTTCTGGAAAATACCAGGATCAACCAGGGCAGGATGATTGTTGTGCCTTTTGCCAATATCATGGGTCGAACCCATACCTACCCACAAGACGGTCATCCGCAGATTTATCATATCAAAAAAGAGGGATCAAAAAGTCGGATATTTCGTTTTGGCGCGAGAGTCACCAACCCTGTGCATCAGTGGCCAAACCCTGACATATATATTCACCCCGGATCCGGACAAACTATGGCCGGTGTTGAGCGGAGCAATCTGAATCGGGCTCATCCGGGCCGTCCTGATGGCTGCATAACCGAAAAACTGGCATATGGCTTTTTGAAATTGATCCAAAAAGAGAAGGTTGATCTCGCTATTGACCTTCACGAAGCCTCACCCGAATATCCGGTCGTTAATGCGATGGTCGCCCATGAACGGGCAATGGAACTTGCCGCTATCGTGACTATGGAACTGGAAACACAAAACATCTCCATACGGTTGGAACCTTCTCCCAAACAGCTTCATGGATTAACCCATCGTGAATGGGGAGATCATACCGATGCTCTGGCGGTGCTTCTCGAAACAGCCAATCCCGCTATGGGAAGGCTCAGAGGCAGGACGGATGAAGAGCTGATCCTGACCGGTACTGACAAAGCCTATCGCAAGGCATTCGATCTGGGTCAGCTCTATATCCCATACGAGGACGGAACCGAGCCCATTGCCGAAAGAGTGGCGAGACATGTGGCGGTTGTCAAGGAACTGGCCTTCAACCTTGAAATGGTCAGGGAAGGGAAAGGGATCGATCTGGAAGGGGTTCCGGATTATGATAAAATAGTCGATCTGGGTGTCGGTGCCTTTCTGGCAGATTAAGAATCGTTTGGTTAGTATGTGATAAATAACATGTTTAGACAACTTCCTCATCCCCCTTACCGGGTTTTGGTGACAGGCAGCCGCGGCAAAAGCTCGGTAACCAGACTACTGCAGGCAGCGCTTAACGGTTGCGGCATTCGTACTTTTGCCAGGATCACAGGAGTGATTCCTCGTGAATTGGGACCGGGTAGTTGCAAGATTATTTATAGAACCTCCGGTGCCCACGTTGAAGAGATGCGCTGGTGGCTCAGGCAATTACCGGTGGATACGGAGGGTGTTGTTCTTGAAAACAGTGCCATATCACCTGAGCTTCAGTTTCTGGCCGGTAAATGGCTAAAGCCGAATGTAACGATAATAACCAACATTTATCCGGATCATCAGGAGGTTTGGGGGCCGACAACTTCAGCCGCGAGGGATGTTTTACTGTCCGGGATTCCCAAGGGATGTTGTGTCGTTCTTCCGCATGAGTCAGGCCTGGATAATGTTCTGAAATCAACGTTGGCGTCGAAGAAATGCCGTATCGTCCTGGCCGATCCCTTATCGGGGAAGCTGCCAGATCATCGCGAGGCCAATATCAATCTCGCTTTCACGGCAATAAAAATCCTGGGGGTGGATCGTCAAAAAGCATTGCAAAGCATGTTGGATTTAAAACCTGATCGATACGATTTTAAGAGAACGGTTTTTGACAATTCGGAATTTGCCCTGGCTTTTACCGCCAATGATGTCAAAAGCACCCGGGGTCTATTCAAGTCGTTGAAATGGGAAAAAGAGGAAACCCGGTTGGTGTTCAATCATCGATCGGATCGATCGGGGCGGATAATGAGTTTTACAGAGTGGATAGATAGCGCCGACTGGCGTGATGTGATGATCATCGGGGATAAACCCGGCACATCATTTCGTAACGCACGATACCTGGATATCAGCAACTCGGAGTCTTTTTTTCAAACCTTTAATCCCGGGGACAAGGTCTTTGGTTGCGGAAATTTTGCGGGTTTGCCTCCTGATATTGCAGCCGGTTTGTATCACTAGCCACAGCTAAATCAGCAGTTATTTTTGGCTAAATCCGGAAAGGTCACCGGATACGCCATGAAAAACAAGAATGTGATGCTGATGAGAATAGAGAAAATTTTCCTCCGTGCTGATTCAAATGTGCAGTAGAATATGTCAATAGCAGCCATTGATAAAAGCAGGAATGACATGGTTTATGATCATGAAACACTTTGCCTTGCCGTGGGGATGATTCTGGGGATGATCTATTATCACAAGACCGGTTGGGCCTGTGGTGGTATCATAACTCCCGGAATTATCGCTTTATATATTTCTGATCCGTATAGGATTGCTCTTGCATTTGGCGTGGGAGTCCTGATCTGGATGGTTTTAAAAGTGATGGTGAGATTCACGGGTGTATATGGCAGACAGCGTCTGGTCGTTGCTATGCTGATTGCTTTGGCTTTGCGTTATCCCATGATAACGTTTTGGGGTGGAGCGTCTCTCTGGCTGGGGTGGGTTGTTCCCGGCTTGATCGGCTCGGACATGCATCGGCAGGGTATTGTGCCCACTTTGAGTTCGACGATTGCCACCGGCATCGCCTCGGTGTTGGTGGTTCAATTGTATCAACAGCTTTTTGTCCCGGTCACATAGAATGCACAACTGTTTTTGTTTTAGCAAGGCGTAAGACTCATCTGGGATGCCAAGCGTCCATGAATGAGGCTTGAGAGATCTTCAGCAATCAATATACCATATCCCAACTGATATTGTTTCAAGAGCTCAATGATCAAGGAGATTTATGAGTGCGACACTTAAGTCTGAGTTCGTTTAAAAGAGGAAAGCAAGGTGTTTTGTCTGCTCCGGAAATTCAACTCCAGTCCCGATCGGTTTGCATTTCACAACCAGTTAAAGCTGGCCTTGCTGGCACTCTTCCTGGTGATGATCTGGTTTTTTGCCGGCAATACGGAGTTATCCCAAGAGGAAAAAAAACTCTGGGATAAGGTAAGGCATGCACAACTGCATATCAGTCAGTTTCGCCAACAGTCCGGAATCATGTCTGACACTTCTGTCGATCCCTGGCAGACCGGAATGATTGGTGTCGAGTGGAGCAGTATCACAACGACAATGGGTGATCTTGAGGCAAAACGGACAGCATCGGACCCGTTCTGGTCAGTGCAGTTTAGACGATGGTTTCTCGGTCTTGGTTTAAAAAAGGGAGATACGGTTGTTATTTTTTCCTCCGGTTCCTTTCCCGGGATGTTGCTCAATGCGGTAGCTGCTGCAGAATCGATGGAGTTGAAGATCGTTTTGACAGCATCCTTGGGCGCGTCGACCTGGGGGGCAAATCACCCTCGATTTACCCTGCCGTTTTTATTAACCGAGCTGAGGCAAGGTGGTTTTATCCAGGCACGGGCAGACTTCTATACGCTGGGTGGGGGGAGTGAAATCGGGGAAAACATGGCAGATGAAGGCAGGGAATTGCTGGAGACGATTGCCAATGCCTCCGGTATCAGTCTATTGAATGCAAGTAGTCTGGAGGAGATGATACTGCTTAAAACCGAATTTCTACTTCAACAAAAAGCGGGAGTTTTTATCAATATTGGCGGGTCACATGCCAACCTGGGCAGTGATGAAAAAGTGATCCGGCTGCCTTCGGGAATGGTACCGCCTTCTGCTGTCAATGATGCCGGAAACGGAGTTATTGGAGCGGCGATGAGAAACTCGATCCCGGTCATCCACATGTTGAATCTTAAATCGTTAAGTAAAAGAATCGGTTTAAGCTTCGACTCTCCTCCACGAAAAAAAGCTCCGGCAAAAACAGGTGTATTATGGCCCATGATTGGTTTGTTGGCTTTCTTCGGGGTTCTGCTTACCTATCAAAGATGGCGATTAAGTACCGACGGGACAGAGAACTGACCCGATCTTCGTGCCTTGTATTGTGATGATTGGCAGTTGAATTCTCAGTTATTGTAGCTTGATTGACTTTAAAAAAGTGATTGCCTATTATTTTGATTGTTTGAATGATACGCGATGAAAACTGATAATTACATGCTTTTCCACTGGTGGACAGAATCAATCCCGGATACAATTTTTAAGAAACCTGATTACAATTCTGGCAAGACAGTAAGGAATAGTCTTCTGCAAGGGTCAAAGTGAGAATAGGGAAAGATAAAGATGACCTGTTAATTTCTGTCACGAACCCAATTACGTCGAAACGGTGTATTAATCTGTTGTGCTTTTAGAGAGGTAACAGAGATGAAAAAAAAGCGAATTCTGGTTGTGGAAGATAACTCCGTTGATGAACTGCTGACGATGAGAGCCTTAAAGCAGTGCAACGTCGCTAACGAGGTACAGATTGCGAAAGACGGCGATGAAGCTCTTGAATATCTTTTTGCAACGGGAAAGTATGAAGACCGGGATGCCAATGATCTGCCGGAGATCGTGATATTGGATCTGAAGCTTCCAACCATTGGCGGACTTGAAGTTCTGGAGAGAATCAGGGAGAACGAAAAAACCAAGCTATTACCGGTTATCATTCTTACCTCATCTGACCAGGAAGAGGAGAAACTGGAGAGTTATCGGCTGGGAGCTAACAGCTTTGTCCGCAAACCAATGCAGTTTTCTGATTTCATAATGGCCGTTACCAAACTGGGTAGATACTGGTTGGTGACAAGTGAATCACCAGTTAATACAAAGTAATCGTATAAGGTTTGGTTCAATCGAAATGCTTAGTGATATTCTGAAACTGCCGAGATCGAGTATCTCTGCAAGTTTTCAGTTGGCTTTGTAGCAGCAAAGGTGAGTTCGAGGTTTAAATGTTCGGAAGAATTTCAAGAGGTCTATATCGATCGATAGGAGTCATGGCGCTTCTTATTGTGGTTCTTTTCTATCAGACCCATGATTTATCCGCCAGGGAAGGCATTTTGATTTCATCTGTTGCCGAAGAATATGCCAATGGACTCCATTCCAGAATCCTGCAGGCAATTGCCAGGAATCTTCGGATGGAACTGGTGATGAAATATACCTCCTTTGCCAGGCGTTTGGTTTTTTTGGATGAGGGCAAAATTGATATTTGCATCGGTATTTACAAAACACCTGAAAGGGAGAAATATATCCATTTCATTCAACCCCCTTATCGAATAAACAGTAATAAATACTTCTTTGTCCTGAAAGAGAACAAATCTCTGCTCCAAAAATATGAGGACCTTTATCACCTTGATATTGGCACAAGTATAAATTCTTTGTATTTTGAAAGGTTTGACAATGATCGAAAACTGAGTAAGGTGAAGGTAAAAACGACCGAACAGAGATTTAGAATGCTGTTGTTGAACAGGATTGATGTTGTCATTAACAGCTATTTGGGAGGTCAGGCAATTGTCAATAAACTGGGAATAGACGATAAAGTCGAAATTGCGGACTACTATCACTCGGAGACCAGGTCCGTTCATGTGGGGGTGTCGAGAAAATCTCCCTTAATAAAGAAACTGAATGTTATTGAACCTGCAATCAAAAAAATGATCAATGACGGGGAAATAACGCGAATCAGCGATGACTACTATGCCCGGATATTAACAGGTAAAAGCCTGTTGGATAAACCTGCAGATCATGCTGCAGGATACATCAAGGACGAGTAGTATCAGCAGGAACTTGGCGCTGTTGGCCTTATCAAAGTGTTATGAATCGACAGGTGGGGTCAAAGACAAACAATGAATCACGGATCGGAGAGAATTGCCCAATTCAATGAACGATTTTAAGAAGAAGTTCTTTTCAAGTATATCCGAATCAGCCACCCGTTTTACAACAAGTGACAACGCAATTGCGGATCATTTGGTGCGTACTTATCCGAACTGTATGCTCAAAAATGCTTCCGAGCTGGCTCTGGAGCTGGGATTTAACGTGTCGACGGTAACCCGCTTTTTTCAAAAAATCGGGTATGACAGCATTAAAACGGCCCAGCGAGATTTCAAAAAGGATATCGATCTTCAGGCCAACTCAGCGTATGTAAGTCTGAAAGAAGAAAACCGGGTAGATGCCAAAGAGAGCATTGTTGGGGCTTATCTCATCAATGATATTGCCAATATTGAAGCGACATTTAATGACCTCTCACTGGAAAAACTGGATATTCTGACCGGTCTTTTTTCCGATCGAAAGAACACCGTAACAATAGGCAGTAATCGTGGCCAGACGTATGCCCTTGCTTATTACCTGTATTCGCAATTGAAGCAGGTAAGACCCAATGTCAGGATCTTGAAAGCGGATCCGTTGGACATTGCCGATGATCTGGTTTCAACGGCAGTGCATGATGTTTTGGTGATGTTTGATTTCAGGAAGTATGCTGAATTCAACCACAAAGTCGCCGATACCTTCAAACAACGGGGTGGACGATTAGCAGTTTTTACAGATTCTCCTATCTCGCCTATTGGAAAGATAGCCGATCTGACATTCGAGATCAAAACCAAAAATCCCTCAGGCTTTGATTCCTACGCGGCGGCCATTACGCTGATCAACCTGATTATCGGTGTCGTTTCCAGAAACTGGGAAGATTATATTTCCGGCAAGGCCGAAACCTTGAGCCAGCTCCACGGAGATTTAAACATCTTCTCTTGATCCACTGTTAATCAACAAATCTATCCATCCTCGCTTGATTGTCACTCGCCTGTCACGGGGGGAATCGATTTCAAAAAGCGGATTAAACGGAATATGGCTTAATCCGACTGTTTGGTCTCCAGGGTGAAATAGAAGGTGGCACCTTGCCCTATCGCCGATTCAGCCCAGATTCTGCCGCCATGCCTTAAGATAATCCGTTTTACCGTGGTCAAGCCAATGCCGGTACCGGTGAAATCATCATTCCGGTGAAATCTTTTGAACGGCGCAAAAAGCTTATCGGCTACCGACATATCAAATCCCGCACCATTGTCACGGATGTAGAACACCCTCTCGTTTCCCCTGCTCTCAGCGTCAAATTCAATGCGGACATTAGGGTTTTTGCTTGAAAACTTCCAGGCATTGCCGATCAGGTTTTCCAAGGCGACTTTAATCAGGCGCGGATCTGCGACAGCTCTAATGTCAGTGCCGATTTTCACTTCGACCTGCCTTTCAGGATCTGCCTCCTGCAGAGCCTTCACAATTTCGGAAACAATTGATGACAAGTCCACCATGGTGGGAGAGATACCGCCGCGAGTGGAGCGGGAAAGTCTTAACAGATCCTTGGTCAGGGCTTCAATCTGGTTACTGCTTTTGACCAATCCCTGCAGGTATTTCACCCCTTCCTGATCCAGTTTATCAATATTGTCTTCCAGGATCGCATTGCTTAAACCACTGATGGCCCTCAGTCCTCCCTGAAGATCATGCGAAACGGCGTAGGTGAATGATTCCAGTTCCTGGTTTGTCAATTCAAGCTCTTTGGTTCGGGCTGCCACCCGTTCCTCAAGTTCGATATTCAACAAACGTACTTCTTCCTCAATTTCCTTCCTGCGCTGAATGTTCTCTCCAACTGCTTTTAGAAGATCATTGGTCTTCTGAATGAGGCTGCCGATTTCGTCTTTCTCGTGTTGCGGTAGAAGATGAACCCGGTAACGACCCGGATTTTGCGGATTCACTTTGGCAAGGAAATCTCCGATGGATAGAATCGACCTGACCATGGTTACATGAAATACGTATAGCAGGATAACTGCAAGGGCCAGGTTGATCAGCAAACCGGTAACCAGGAATACCAGGGTGCGCTTAAAGAATGATGTTGCCGTAGCGCCGGTATCATAGGTCAGTTTGAGTTGGCCTACATATTCTGTCGATCGTCTTCCATACTGGATGTTCAAATCCAGAGAATATACGCGATATCCTCCAAACAACCAGCGGATATAGGGAGCAGAAGGCGCGGCGGACTTCTGTACGGATGAAAAGATCTTTTCTTTGGAATCAATGAGTTCTGCCTTGACAATGGCTTTGTGACGCAGCAACCCGGTAAGAAGATTCCTGCCCCCTTCCACGTCCAGGGTCCAGATCGTGTATGAAGCCGCTTTATCTACGGTATTGAGAATCTGTGTTGCTGTTTCATCCAGATACTCATTATGTATTCGGTAATCAAACAGAATCTGTCCCGATGCGAGAACAATTTCAATTGCCAGCACAGATAACGCAACATTGCGAAGCAACCGAAAAGAGAGTCGATCTCGAATAGGAATGGAATCTTGATTACTCATGAACGGATCGCGATTTGAAACTCTCGATGATCAAAGCTTGGCCAACCGAAGGGTCCATAACAGACTGACTCCAGGTTGGTATATGAACTATCACTCACTGAGATGGGAAGACTATGGCTCTAAATATTTAAAATTCAATAACCTTTGTAAATCTTAGGAATTAGCGATTTGGATGTCAATTGCTGAATTGCCCGCTCGGTTTTGGTCAATTACAAATTTGAATCCGTTCCAATTTTTAAATTTGCATCATTGCCCATCTGATTAACGAATCACATTTTTGAAAAAGGCCGATAATCCCGATCATACAGTTCAAGCCTGATGATCAATTAATAATACGTCAGATGAATGCTGCAATTGTGGAACGATGACTTGGAAACTTTGAAGGGGGGAGACAAAGGATGAAAACCAAAGGATAGAACAGGCTTGAGGGAAAAGTTCCCCCAAGCCCGGGTTTACCGCTTTAGATGAGATTAGCGATCCCAGACTCGCAATGAGTCTTTCCGCATTTTGTTTTTCTCAGCAGCACTGGCACCCCAGTTGCCCTCAATGACTGCCGCTTCCCATTCACCATAAGTCGGATTTGGAAACACAATGTATTTGGTTCCCCAAAGATCTTTCGCCCTGTCAGTTTCAGCGAAACGACCGTCTATCGGCTTTTTGGCAAAGGCGCTTTCAAAATCGTTAAGGTTATCTCCCAGGTAGAGTGCAACGGCATAATCCTTTAACACGATATCACGTCGAGCTTGCTTATCGCTGCTCTTGGTTCGCAACAGAAGGTGTTTTTTGTCTACATCCGGGAAACCGAGCGCGGCCAGATTCTTTTTTGTTCCATCGTAGCCGACCATCTTGCGGTTTGTGACATAAAAGGTCTCGACGCCCTTTGATTTGACATATTGAAGGAACTCAACGGCCCCCGGAATCGCCAAGGCTTCAGCAGCCTGCATCCAGGGTGTCCATGTTTTTGAGGAATATCCAAAATCCTTTCCAATCAACCAGGCTTCGTATGCTGAATTGTCGATCAAAGTCTCATCCGCATCTGCAATGATAGCAACCGGTTTGCTGCCTTTGTAGTTCGCCAGAAAATTATCAAGGTTCATTTTTGCCACGTTAAAAGCCTGATAGCAGAGAGCGCGATACTCGGCCGATGTCTGCATCCAGACGGTTGCCATTACGAGCTGTTCATTCAGGTCCTTCGTGGTATAATTGGGACTTTTGGCCAGAACTGGGGTGCTGAATGTTAAAAGACCAATTGCAAGAATGGTTACTATCAATCCTGAAGTTTCAATTTTAAGCCGAATCACTTTTCTCCTCCTTGTTTTTAGATTAGCAGAATAGTTCAATACGCAGAGTGGAATTTTAGGAGGTCTTTCAACGAGGGTCAAGATTTATTTGTAATCAGTCATTGCATTTTGCGTGTGGAAAAAAGCATACAAACCACAAGATCTCCATTTTTCATCTTAGAATATGGCTTTCACTTTCGCGGCAGGCTCCTCATTAAAATCCGATCCGGAGTTCATATCTTTCGTGGCAATGATTAATCGATGATCTCCGATAAAGTTTTCAATTGATCAATCCTTGGTAAAATATCATATAAATCAAATAATTAAATAATATTTTTACCGAATTTAACAGAACTAAGACTTGCTTTTTGGTAAGTAAAATATGGTAGAATTTCTGTGAGTACCATTAGGCAGGCAGATATATTCAGGGACGTCGATTGGGAGGAATGTGGCAAATCAATTCGGAAGATGTCAAAAATCAAAAACAACACAACGGGATGTCTGAAAAAACCTGTGTTATCAAAAGATAAACTCCCAGTTTGAATTTAGGGAGAACAGTTTTTTGAGAGAAGCCCAATGGTTATATTGATATTGAAGTGCCTTTCTGAACCTGCATTTAACTGAAGATTTCAAATGACTAAACTGATGATGGAATTCGATTCAATTATCACGAAGGTGATTATGCAAACCAATATAAGGAGTACAAACTCGAACCTCGCATTGTTTTGCAGGTCGGCGTCAGGTTTTGTGAATGGTATGGAAAGCTCTGCAGGTAACTCCACCACTGGTTTTACAGGAATAAAGAGTTCAACCGGCACCGGATCGGGGTCAAATGTTTTGTTGGTGTTGATCCTGGTATTTGGTTTATTCCTGCAGGGGTGCCAAGGTAGTGCCAACAATGATAATACCAATAACGATTCCGCTTCACTTTCCGCCGGGGATACAATTGTCCTGAGCACTGCTGATGGAGGTACCATCAACGGTACTTTGGTTGATCAAGGATCAGACGGCAGCCTGGATGGTGTGGATTTGGACAGTAATACCAATACACTGGAGCTGGCTTTTGTTGAATCCGGAAACGCGGCCACAAACAGAACTGGGAATACAACCACAAGTACCGGTACTGCTTTTGCCATCGATGTCACCGACGACGGAGTTGTCGATTTTTACCTGCGTATCCTGGATGTGTCGACTGGCGTGGTGGAACTGAATCTTCAGGAAGATGGTTCTGGAACAGTGGTGACTCTTATCCTGGATGATGATGGTATCATCAGCGGAGTTGACACTGATGATGACGGTCAATCCGATATCACTATCACCATAGTGCTATCCGACAATAGCAATGCCATCACCGCATTTTATTTTCTGGCTACAGATAACGCCGAATTATCCGAAGATGTCGTTGGACTTATCGAGGGGGTTGGTAAGACCGTGAGTGTGACAGTTCCTTCCGACACGGATGTATCGGCCCTGATCCCAACCATCAGCATAACCGGATTCTCCATCAGTCCGGTCAGTGGAATTGCGACCGATTTTACCAATCCGGTGATCTATACTTTGACAGCGGAAGACGACACAACCTGCGATTACACGGTTAGCGTCACGAAGGAATCGTCAGAGAATACCAATTCGCTTATTGCATTTTCCTTTTTAGCGATTGACAATAGTGGGCTATCTGCTGATATTGCCGGGTTTATCGATGGTATTGGCGGTAAGGTGAACGTATTGGTTCCATCAGAAACAGATGTGACAGGTCTGGTGCCAACTATTGTCATGAGCGGTTCCTCTATCAGCCCTGCCAGCGGGATTGCCACCGATTTTACCAGTCCGGTGATCTACACCATAACCGCAGAAGATGGAACTACCCGGGATTACACGGTTACCGTTATAGTAGCCGCTCCCGACAGTGACAAGGCCATCACTGCTTTTTCCTTTTTGAAAGCTGACAATCCCGGGTTGAAGCTGAATATCACCGGGGAAATCACCGATTCTACAATCACCGTGGAGGTTCCATACGGAATCGATCTGACTGATTTAGTTGCGACCTTCAGCACAACCGGTGAATTTGTAACAGTGGATGGTACAAAGCAGGTAAGCGGTGATGTAAGCAATGATTTTGGCACTCCGTTAATTTATAAAGTTGTCACGGTTGATTTAACAACACGCGAGTACACGGTTAATGTCTCAGAGTCCAGCCGCCACCTGGAGCCGCTTGCTGATCCCGGCCCTGATGTGAATGGTTATATGGGATTTGTAACCACTCTTGATGGGAGTGCGAGTTCCGATCCCTATGGCTACCCTTTATCCTACAATTGGAGCATAACTTCTGTTCCTTCAGGCAGCAACGTTACGCTTTCAGATCCGACAGCCATCAATCCCAGCTTTTTGCCGGACAAGTACGGGGATTATGAATTCAGTCTGGTCGTTAATACGAACGTAACAATCAGTGTTAGCAATCCGATCTCAGTTTCTGCGGGTGTTCATCCTACTATAACCGGTGACCCGACCACACGATTAATATGGCAGGATAACAGCTACAGTGTTCAACACGACCGATCTGGGGCAGAGAACTACTGCAATAACCTGGAGCTCGAGGGATACACTGATTGGCGCCTCCCAACGGCTGGCGAATTTTCAGACATAGTATCAAGAGCATATTTATTAAAACAGGTTTTCGATACCTGCGTGTATTCATGTCAGAAATACTGGACGGGCAGTTATTGGCCGAATAGTACTGCCCCTATGGCATTTAATTTTGCTTATAACAACGGCTTTGTTTCAGCTTCTACGATACCGTATTATGTCCGTTGTGTCAGTGATGCTCAAAAATAAACCGGTTTTTGTAACCATCGCCATCTGGGCACATTTTGCAACTCTGGTTGGAAGACAAATACAGGCCTTTGGTCCTGGATCGTGAAGAGGTCGTTAAAGATCAAATCACTCTCACGAGAATGCTGCCAAATAAAGGAGGAGGAGATTTTGGGAGAATAAGATGGCTGGTAGCTTGGTATGGACAATACTGACAACCGGACATTCCAAAAAAGTCCCTCAGCTTTTCGTTTTGGACTTCTTCATGTTGTTTACCAGGAACTGAATGACTTCATCCCTGGAAGAGTATCTGGCCAGTTTAAACTTGAAATTTTCCACCTCGTTAATGAAATGACTGATGATGGATTCATGAGTCTGTCTCAGATAGATGGATCCCAGGTCAAAAAGAACCACCTCCCGATTAATGATTTCATAGTTAACTTGTAGATGCTGACGCGGAATGACGATCAGTTCATAGTCCAACGGTTTCTCTTCCAGGCGTTTGATAACAGATTCAATAACTGAGAAGATCATTTCGCGATCCAGAAGATGATAGGGCTCCCTTTGGAGAATGAAATCCTGCAGTTCTCTGACGGTAACGATTTCCAACCGTCGTTTCTCTTTTTCAGCAATGACCTTTTGTCTTTGACGAAAAGCATCCATAGACTGTTCGATCTGATCATCAGTAAAACAATAGATTTTTCTCAAAAACTCCTCCCTTAG
>JANQGX010000075.1 GCA_028282885.1 SAR324 cluster bacterium | reverse complement strand
TTAACGTGGTAAGAAAACCGGTAAGGCTGGTAAGTAAAATCCGATTTCAGTGGCAAGCAAATCTTCGGTTTAGGTGGTCAATGTCACCGGTATACGCATTAATAGTAATATATCTTCAATTACACTTCTTTTTTGCCCGATTTCAGGTAAATATATTGGCAAATAGCACTCACTTCCACATACTTGCTTCATGAAAAAAACATCCTCTTTTTCGGATTTCAAGCAGCACATCATTAACTCGTTTTCAATCAGCGAAAATGAGTTTGAGAGATTATTGGACGAGTTTCTCAGTTTCTATCATTTAGAAGTCGATGAATTCGTCCAATACCGCCATTATGAGTTGAAAAAAGAGGGTTTGGGAAACAATGAGATTTATGAACGGATTCAAAACGAGATCAGGCAGTATCGCTTTGTCTCCGCCGATCTATCGATCAGGCAGATTAGAAGAATAATTTACGGTTAATAAGGAGAGTGTAATGTGTGGAATTATTGGCTATATCGGTGACAGAAACGCAGTACCTATCTTGATTGAAGGTTTAAAACGACTGGAATACAGGGGGTATGATTCGGCAGGAATCGGATTGATTCGCAGAAAAAGACTCGATGTGCACAAAAAGGAAGGAAAAATAGCCTCACTGGAATCCGCACTTCCGGAAAAACTGTCAGGGAAACCGGGAATTGCCCATACCAGGTGGGCAACTCATGGTGGAGTAAATGACACAAATGCACATCCCCAGGTTTCTTCGGACGGAAAAGTGGCTGTTGTGCATAACGGTATTATCGACAACTATTGTAAATTAAAAAAGAAACTTCTGAAGGAAGGATTTGGATTTCAAAGCGAAACTGATACCGAGGTGATCTCGAATCTGGTTGCATCCAACTATAATGGCGATCCCGAGGAAGCCGTCCAAAAAAGCATATCCCAATTGGAGGGAACCTATGGATTGGTATTCCTGTTCACTGACCATCCGGACCTGCTTGTTGGAGCCCGAAATGGCAGTCCCTTGATCGTGGGGGTAGGAGACAAAGAAATGTTGTTGGCTTCCGACGTGAATGCCATCGTCGCCCATACCAGGCAGATATTTCATATCGAAGACAGGGAAACGGTTTTCCTGGACAAAAGATCCTACAAGACCATCAACACTAAGAACTCAGTCGTTGCCAAGGAGATTGAACAGGTTGATTTGGAACTGGCTGAAATCGAAAAGGGTGACTTCCCACATTTCATGTTGAAGGAGATTTTTGAACAGCCCGACGCTGTTGTGAGGTCGTTTGGTGGTGGAGGGAGGTTGTTACCGGATTTCGGGACAGCAAAGCTGGGGGGATTGAACATTGAAAAGCAGGAGTTTTTCGATATCAACAGAATCGTTACCATCGGTATGGGAACTGCGTATTATGCAGCCATGATAGGGGCACATCTACTGGAGAATATGGCCCGCCTTCCTGCAACAGCGGAGCAGGCCGCAGAACTCAGGTATAGAAACGTCATTGTACACAAGGATGCCCTGTTTTTTGCTGTCAGCCAATCAGGAGAAACACTGGATACTTTAGCTGCGATGAGAGAGATTCAAAATCGGGGAGGCAGGGTCCTCGGTATCTGTAACGCTGCAGGATCAACCATCGCCAGGGAGAGTGACGGTGGCGTTTTCATCCATGCCGGTCCGGAAATTTCTGTGGCCAGCACCAAGGCGTTTACCTCCCAAATTACTGTTTTCCTGTTATTAGCTTTAATGATTGGCAGGATGAAAAATATCCCGGTTTCATTGGGAAAAAACTACATAGATGAGCTCTGGGCGATTCCGGATAAAATACACCGGATTTTGGATCGTTGTGAAGAGATCCGGCAGTTAGCTGACAAATACAGATCGAGCAATCACTTTCTTTTCATGGCCAGGGGAATCAACTACCCGGTGGCGCTGGAAGGAGCTTTGAAGCTGAAAGAAATCTCCTACATCCACGCCGAAGGTTTCTCTGCCGGAGACTTCAAGCATGGCCCAATCGCCCTGGTCAGCGAGGAGACCCCTGCACTATTCATTGCGGTCAAAGGAGAAACGTTTGAGAAGGTGTTGGGCAATATGGAGGAGATAAAAGCCAGAAAAGGCAGGATCATCACCATCGCAAACGTGGATGATGAAAGATTAAGGGAATTGTCCGATGATCTGTTTCTGGTACCGGAAACAGATGAACTGCTATCTCCCCTGTTGACTGTAATACCGCTTCAACTATTTGCTTACTACACTGCAGTTGCCCTTAAAAAGGATGTGGATCAGCCCAGAAATCTTGCCAAGACCGTCACTGTGGAATAGAGGGGAATCCGAGAGGCACTGTCTGTCAGCGAATCGTTTACGAGGCGGAAATCAGTTCTTGCCATATTGATAAACCGGGACAAGCCGTTGATCGACGATTTGCAACACTAACCTTATCGGGAGTATACCGGCGGTGTGTCCTTCTCTTTGGAAGATGTGAATTAGCAGTTCAATGTGAAATTCACGGTGTGCCTCAATCAGATGTTGCGTATCAGTGGCAGTTTTTCACAGATCTCCCGGGTGATCTCATCCTGGTTTTTGCTCTGGCATTCTATAGTTAAATCCGCAAACTTGCAGTACAGGGGGTATCTTTCATCAAACAGATCCCGAAATGTCTGATCGGACCGCATGGCGATGCCCCTGGTTTCGAAATCCGTCACCCTTTTTTTGATCTCTTCAAAACCTACATTTAAAAAAACCGTAATTGAGGAGCTTGCCAGGTGTTGCATAGAATTACTACTATAAACCACGCTTCCGCCGGTCGCAATCACATGACCTTGACAGTTCATCTCGCAAATTACATCTTCTTCAATTTTGCGTAACTCCATGTAACCCTGGGTATTGACAATGCTTTGCAGAGCATCTCCATATTTCAACTGAATCAATAAGTCGGTATCGACGAAATCCAGGGTCAATCTCTTGGCCAGCAAAACACCGATAGTACTTTTTCCCGCTCCCGGCATCCCTATTAAAACAATATTTGATTTTTGATTCATGTTATAACATTCCCTATTTTCCGGTGTTCAAACTCAATATCAACAGCCGACACTGCGTCACCCCTTGTCCTATCAACTTTGAAATCAGATATTTGCTTTTTTCATCAATTATGTCAATTGATATTTATGCATTATTCAAATAGCTACATCTAGATTGACATAATCGGCAAATTGCAGCATAAATGAATTTAGGAAGCAAATCATGGGAAACCGGGTAGCTTAACTCTAACGCCAACTCAGTCAAATCTGAAAATCAAACCAAGTCAAAAGCCAAATCATGAAAATCGACGAACTGACTATCTCCATTATCAACAGCCTGAGGAACGGCAGGATACGGTTTAAGGAAATCGCCGAGAAGCTTTCTGTTGCTGAAGGAACCGTACGATCAAGGGTTAAAAAGCTCCAGGAAGAGCAAATACTTGAGATTACAGGCCTGGTTGATCCTGAACGAATACCCGACCATAGCGTTGTCTATATTGGCGTAAAATTGAAAACCATCGAACTGGTAGCAAAAGGCGCAGAGATCAGCAAAGTTAAGGGTGTCATTTCTGTGGGGGTGGTGACCGGAAGATATGATCTGATCTTGACCGTAGCCCTTAAAAAAGGATTCGGTCTCCTTGAGTTTTACACCGAAGAGCTTGCAAAAATCGATGAGATCCAATCTGTTGAAGCGTTTGTCGTTTATAAAAGTTATAATATAAAGCTGCCGTGTGAAGAGGTATCATCATAATCGATTCACCTGCATCTGGTAAAAATCAAATTTTTCTCCAAACCTTTTCAGGACACGCTATCATGCAAGAAGCAGCCGGAAAAACACCTCTCCATCAATATCACCTTAAGAATGATGCCAAAATGAGTAATTTTGGTGGTTATGAAATGCCGCTTTGGTATAAAACAGGTCCAAAAAAGGAACATCTGGCGGTCATACAAACAGCCGGGATTTTTGATACCAGCCACATGGCGGCTATAGGGGTTGAAGGTTCCAACGCATTTTCACTGTTGCAACACTGCTTCTCCAAGGATCTTGCTGCCTGCATCGGTCCTTCAAAACAGCCCTTACAGGTAGGAAAATGCGTTTATGGTGTCTTTCTGAATAACAACGGTTACGTGATCGATGACTCCCTGGTATATCAGATTGCGGAAGACCATTATGTCGTGATTGTTAACGCCGGAATGGGAGCAACAGTCACCAATCATCTGGAATCCCATAACGATAAATCCGCATCCGTTATCACTGATTATACCGATAAACTGGGAAAAATTGATGTTCAGGGTCCAATGGCCGCCAAAATCGTTCACCAGGTGATCAAAGATGCTAATGAGATTCTTGAAAAAATGCCCTATTTCAATTTCAAGGGCTTTTTTCAAGAGTCACCTGCCTCGGTATGCGAAGTAAAACTGCAGAACGATGTTCCGGTCCTGCTGTCAAGAACCGGCTATACGGGGGAGTTCGGATTCGAGATTTTCATCGAATCGCAACACACAGAGATGCTTTGGGATCAGCTCATTGATGCGGGTGTTCGGTATGATGCAACAGTCTGCGGACTGGCAGCGAGGGATTCTCTTAGAGCGGGTGCCGTGTTGCCTTTGTCGCATCAAGACATTGGTGACTGGCCCTTCCTGAATAATCCCTGGCCGTTTGCCCTGCCCTGGGATGATGACCAAAAAAGCTTCACAAAAAAGTTTCTCGGTTCCCATGCCCTGGCGAATACAGAGACAAGCGAGTATACCTATGCATTTGCAGGTTACGATCCGCGCAAAGTTATCCCTGGAAAAGACACGACTGTCGTTAATGAGAATGATCTAGCTATCGGAACCGTGTTGACCTGCGCCACGGACATGGCTATTGATCGGCACGGGGATGAGATTGTAAGCATAGCGGGTGAAGGATATACGGAAGATGTGAAATTCAAAGGATTGAGCTGTGGTTTTATCAAGACCTCAATCGCACTGAAAAGTGGCGACATCGTTTATCTTAAGGGAAACAACCGAAAATTCAAAATCGAAATCAGAAACGATATCAGACCTGCCAGAACTGCCCGCAAAGCAATGAAAAAGATGTTATGAATGCACCAATTTATATAATCATCTAATCGTACACCAGGAGAAAACATGAGATATCTGCCTCATACTCGGGAGGATATAGACAGCATGCTGGAATCAATTGGTAAAGATTCCCTTAATGATCTGTTTTCATCCCTCCCTCCTGATTGTCTGCTACAGGAAGACCTTAATCTCCCCCCTTCAATGACAGAGTGGGAATTAACGGATCACATGCAGCACCTGGCCCAATCGGCCAATCAGTTCAATCCGAAAATGATGTTTATCGGTGCAGGGAGCTACCGACATTATATTCCGGAAACCGTTCGCTTTCTGCTCAGTCGTTCCGAGTTTTACACCGCCTATACTCCATATCAACCGGAAATCAGCCAGGGCACGCTTCAGGGAATATTCGAATATCAAACCCTGGTGTGCCGTCTCCTCGGTCTTGATATAGCTAATGCATCAGTTTATGACGGTGCTTCTGCGTTGGCAGAAGCCGTATTGATGGCAATTCGGATCACCAAGAAGAAAAAAGTTGCTCTTTCCGATGCGATTAACCCACTCTACAGACAAGTCGTTTCAACCTATCTATCACCCACCGAATATGAGATTGTAAATTTGCCTTATCTGAGTAATGGCAGAACCGATCTCTCTGTGTTATCCGATCCGGACGAATATGCAGCTATCGCAGTTCAGTCACCGAATTTCTTTGGCGTCATCGAAGATCTGGAACAGATCGGATCAATCACCAAGGAACACAAACCTCTGTTTATTTGCTGTTTTTCCGAAGCCTTGGCTTACGGACTACTAAAATCTCCCGGTGAATGCGGTGTCGACATCGCCTGCGGGGAAGGGCAAAGCTTTGGAATACCCCAGTCTCATGGCGGGCCGGGGTTGGGAATTTTTGCCTGTCGAGAAAAATACATGAGGAACATGCCGGGCCGGTTGGTTGGACAGACTGTGGATCTGGATGGCAACCGAGGTTTTGTACTCACACTCGCCACGCGTGAGCAGCACATTCGCAGGGAAAAAGCAACATCCAACATTTGCACCAACCAGGGTCTATGCGCGATGGCAGCATCGATTTACCTGGCTTCCCTGGGTGGAACAGGATTGAGCAAGCTGGCCCGGATCAACTATGATCATTGCGAATATCTCAAAACCGGCTTGAAAAACCAGGGATTCTCTATTCTTTTCCAAAATCCAACCTTCAACGAATTCGTAATTGCTCTTCCCGAAGGCAAAGAAGGATTATACGACAAGCTCCTGGCAAAGGGAGTTGTCCTGGGATTACCCCTGGAATCTTATTTTGAGGAAATGAAAAACCATTACCTGGTTTGTGTTACTGAAACTGCGAGAAAAGAAGATCTGGATCTCTTAATCAAGGAGATAGCCTCATGACCGACAAATTAACACCAAACGGAATTGTCCAGGACGAACCACTGCTCTGGGAAAAAGGCAGAAAAGGTAAAACCGGTTTTTCTATGCCCAGAACTGAAATTGGACCGAGTGATCTCGATTCCAATTTGATAAGAAAGGATCTGGATTTGCCTGATCTCTCGGAAGTCGATGTAATCAGGCACTACACCAGGCTATCCCAGTGGAATTTCGCCCTGGATGCCGGATCATATCCGCTGGGGTCCTGTACCATGAAATACAATCCCAAGATTAATGATAAGCTGGCAGGTCTGGCCGGTTTTACCGAATCCCACCCCTTGCTGCGATCAAACCAGACACAGGGGATTCTCAGGATAATGTATGAATTGGAACAGCTACTCTGTGAAATTACAGGAATGGAGGCGGTCAGTCTCCAACCGGCAGCAGGCGCTCATGGCGAGCTGGCAGGAATGCTGATATTCAGTGCATACCACCGAAACAAAAACTCGAAAAGAAACAAAATCCTCATCCCCGATACAGCCCATGGAACCAATCCGGCGAGTGCGGCCCTGTGTGGTTTTAAATCCGTTCCGATACGATCCGGAGATGATGGCATTCTCCATCCGGAGCAGGTAAGAGAATTGATGGATGAAGAGACAGCGGGTATCATGATCACCAATCCCAACACCCTGGGTCTGTTTGAGGAGAACATCGAAGAGATTGCACGCATTGTTCATGAAAAAGACGGGCTTGTCTATGCGGATGGAGCCAATATGAATGCGATTATGGGGATTGTCAAGCCGGGTCAAATCGGAGTTGATGTCATGCATCTCAATCTTCATAAAACCTTTTCAACTCCGCACGGCGGTGGAGGTCCCGGCGCCGGACCCGTCTGTGTTAAATCGCAACTCGAACCTTTTCTGCCGGTTCCCAGAATTCGAAAAGATGACGATACCTACTCCCTTGAAAGTGATTATTCTTTGAGTATCGGCAAATTGCATGCTTTTTTTGGCAATGTCGGTGTCCTTATCAGGGCTTATGCCTATATCATGACCATGAGTAGCGAAGGTCTTAAAAAGGCCAGCCAACTGGCAGTGTTGAATGCCAACTATATTAAGGCGGGGCTGCAGGAAACATATTACCTTCCCTTCGACAAAACCTGCATGCACGAATGTGTGTTCTCAGATAAGGATTTAAAAGAGAAAGGAATCACAACCCTGGATGTTGCCAAACGTCTGATGGATTATGGTGTACACCCGCCAACAATCTATTTCCCTTTGATTGTCAACGGGGCACTTATGATTGAACCGACTGAGACAGAATCCAAGGAAGATCTGGATAGGATGATCGCTGTTTTTAAGAAAATAGCCGAGGAGGAGAGTGCTGATCCCGAACTGCTGCATTCGGCACCCAGAAACTGCAAACGAAAACGACTGGATGAAGTCACAGCAGCCCGGAAACCCTGTCTGACCGGTTGCTGAAAGAACCCCTCAGATACCGTGAAATGAATCAAGTATCACCAAAATGATCCGTTTCACGGTATTCCTCTCCACAACTGCTCAAACTGAAAAAAGGATCATTTATTTCGATGGGGCGAACGAGCGCTCAGGCGCATTATTTTTCTTCGGAAAAAGCAAAAAAGCAACAACTCCTCAACAAAAATAAATAACTAAATCTGCGTTTTTCCAGCTTTCCAGCCTGATCTTTCGTTCGATCACAGGACCCCACAGAAGATTCCATCTGCTATTCTACCGAACATTCGTTCTTTCGTTCCCGTTATTTTTTCAAAAAATTTCTTTACATATGGGTGATACTTGTTGTAAAAATAGGTCGAATTTTAGTGTCATCATAGATCACTAAGAATAACAGTATCTTTAGCGTATTATAATGGATATTCTTCGAGAAGATTATGCCTTTACTAACTGTTACAGATGTTACACTTACCTTTGGCGGTTTGAATGCTCTTTCCCACGTCAGTATGACCTTCGAAGAGGGTCTGATCACCTCCATCATCGGTCCCAACGGAGCCGGAAAAACAAGCCTTCTGAATTGCATATCGGGTTTCTATCATCCAACCAGGGGTGATATCACTTTTGGTGAACATGATCTCTCACTTGCCTACTTTTCACCTCACCAGGTATCGGTCCTGGGTATTGCCAGAGCGTTCCAGAATCTTGAGCTATTCAGTGGCATGTCTGTCCTCGATAATTTGCTTTTGGCCCGTCACCAGAATCTCAAATATAACCTGCTTCAGGCACTGGTCTATTTCGGCAAGGCATCGAGAATCGAGGCAGAGAACAGGGCATATGTGGAAGAAGTGATAGACTTCATGGAGCTGGAACCATACCGACATAAAATCGTAGGAAACCTGAGTTACGGCGTGCAGAAAAGGGTGGAGGTAGCCAGGGCTTTAACGCTGGGGCCAAAGCTGTTGCTATTGGATGAGCCTATGGCCGGAATGAATATCGAGGAAAAAGAAGACATGGTGAGGTTCATCGGTGATATTCAACAGGAAAGAGATATCACTGTTGCACTGATTGAGCATGATCTGGGAATTGTGATGGACATATCCGATCAGATATATGTTTTGGATTTCGGTGAACTGATTGGTTCCGGCACACCTGAAGAAGTTGCCAACAATCCAAAAGTCATTGAAGCTTACATTGGAGAAGAGTGACCACCTATGGAAAACAGTGATCAGTTAACAGACTTTACCATTCCGCAGCTTCTAAGATGGCGGGTTAAGGAGACCGGTGACAAAATTGCCTTGCGGGAAAAGGACTTTGGCTTTTGGAATTCCTATACCTGGAAAGAATACTACAACTATGTCCGAAAAACCGCTCTTGGCCTTGAAGTACTGGGGATCCAAAAAGGCGATAAAGTGGCACTTATCGGTGATAATATCCCGGAGATGCTGTTTGTCGCTATCGGCACCCAGTCGCTGGGAGGTATCTCAGCCGCAATATACCAGACAACACTGCCTGATGAGATCGCACAGTTACTGGAATATATGGATGTCACACATGTCTTTTGTGATGATCAGGAGCAGGTGGACAAGATAATCGAAATCAAGGAGAGGGTGCCAAAGGTCAAAAAGGTTATCTTTGAAGATCCGAGGGGGATGAGAGAGTACATGAAAGATGATTGGTTCATGCCAATCGAGGCGCTCTATGAACTGGGAGAAAAGGTCCATAAAGAAAACCCGGACAGATTTGAAAATCATGTTGACCAGGGTGAAGCGGACGATATCTGCCACTTCTGCCTGACATCAGGAACTACCGGGCTCTCCAAAGGCGCCATGATGACCCACAGGAATTATATCAATATGGGTTTGCAGCTTTCCAATACCGACCCCCTGGAACCAACGGATGAGTATCTGTCCTTTCTACCCTTCGCCTGGATCGGTGAGCAGATGAACTCCTTCGGTGTTGCTATGGCTACCGGCATCACGATCAATTTTCCCGAATCGGTGGAAACGGCCATGGATGATCTCAAAGAGATCGGCCCCCATTTCATGTTCGGAGCTCCCAGGATTTATGAAAATATCAGATCCCAAATCTGGTTAAAGATCGATGAGTCTTACAGGTTAAATCGACTATTTTACAACTATTTCATCAAAGCGGGAGAGGAAGCAGCACATTACCGCATGTCCGGAAAAACGATGCCTTTTGGTCTGAGGATTAAGTCCTGGTTTGGCACCAACATGGTGCTCCGCCCGCTGATCAACCAGATTGGATTACTCCGCTTGAGAAGGGCCTACACCGGCGGTGCTGCCCTGGGACCCGAATTATTCACATTCTATCAGGCAATTGGCGTAAATCTAAAACAGATTTACGGTCAAACCGAGATCGTCGGAATTGCCTATATGCACCGCGATGGAGATGTTCGACCTGAGACGGTCGGTTTTCCTCTTCCCAGGACAGAATGCAAAATATCCGACAAAGGTGAGATTCTCTCCAGGTCACCTTCTGTCTGCAAAGGGTATTACAAAATGCCGGAAAAAACGGAAGAGGATTTTGCTGGTGGATGGTTGCATTCGGGAGATGCCGGGTTTATTGACGAAAATGGACATCTTGTCGTAATCGATCGTCTCTCGGATGTGATGCACAATAAAAAAGGGGAGATGTTCAGCCCCATGTATCTTGAGAACAAGTTAAAATTCAGCCCTTATATCAAAGAGGCGGTTGTGCTTGGTGACAAACAGGAGTTTGTCTCCTGCCTGCTTAACGTTGACCCGGTCATTGTTGGTAAATGGGCAGAGGATCGCGGCATATCCTATACCACCTTTATGGATCTTTCCCAGAAAAAAGAGGTGACTGAATTGATTTACCAACAGGTCCGCGAAATCAATAGCAACGCCGAGAAATCCCATTATCGAATCAAGCGATTTGCTGTCCTTTATAAACTATTAGATGTGGACGACGGTGAGCTGACCAAGACCGGTAAAATCAGAAGAAAGTTCGTTAATCAGAAATACGAGAATCTGATTAACGCCCTGTATGATAGCGAAGTCAGCAGGAAAAAGGTGGAGGCTGAATATACTTATCAGGATGGACAAACCACCACTGTCGAAACCGAACTTGAATTTTTCACAATGGAAGAGGTCTCATGAGCTATTTTTTTCAACTGGTCATCAGTGGAATTGTTGTCGGTTCAATCTATGCTTTATCTGCCCTGGGTTTTGTCCTGATCTATAAATCCAGCCGCGTCCTCAATATTGCCCACGGCCAGATCATTGCGTCAGGCTGTTTTATTACCTACGCCTTGACAGTCTGGGCGGGGATTCCAATTTATATCTCTTTCCTGGCAAGTATGGTTATCACCTTTTTTCTGGCGATGAGCGTCGAACGAATCTTCCTAAGACGATTGATCGGAGAGCCCATTATTTCGGTTATAATGGTCACTATCGGTTTAATGTCGATAATTGACGGTTTCATTTATCTAACCCCATTCGGCTCGGAAAATTTTTCATTCCCGCAATTCTTCCCGACCGAACCCATTCAGTTTGGCGATGTATCCATTTCCTGGACCCAGTTGGTGGGAGTCATTATCACTTTTGTCCTGATCGCTGCCTTCTCCTGGTTTTTCAAAAAGTCAACCGTTGGGATTTCCATGAGGGCGGTATCAGACGATCAATTTGCCTCAATGTCGATAGGCGTCTCAGTCCCCAAGGTTTTCGGGCTGGCCTGGGCAACTGCCGGACTTACTGCCGCCGCATCCGGTGGGATTATTGGAAATATCACCGGATTGAACTTTGACGTTCTCCACTCATTTGGCATAACGGTGTTTCCGGTTGTTATTCTGGGCGGACTCGATTCCATTCTGGGTGCTGTTGTCGCAGGAATTATTATGGGTCTCATCCAGCAATTTGCCTCCGGTTACCTGGACGGAAACTGGGGATTATATGGAACGGCCGAGATTCTGCCTTATATTATACTTCTGGTCATCCTTCTTTTTAAACCGCATGGGCTTTTCGGAACTCACGAAATCGAAAGGGTATAGGTTATGTCTGCAAATCGTTGGTTAGCTACCGGTAATTATTACAGCTCATATAAAGAAGAACAAAGAATCTTTTCCACCCATTCAGATCGTCTGATCTTTACGCTTTTTCTGCTTTCTCTTTTTATTTGGCCCCTGTTTCTGGACCTGAGCAGTAAGTACATGCTGGTAATTGACAATATTCTGGTAGCTATTATCGCTGTTTTGGGATTAAACCTATTAACCGGTTTTGCCGGTTTAATCTCAATCGGACACGCTGCATTCGTTGGTGTGGGCGCTTACACAGTCGCTTCGTTTTCCACAGTTATTGGCGATAACCATGTTTTTCTGACCCACTGGTGGCCCTTGGTCATCCTGATTGCAGGTTTGGTAGGAGCGGTGTTCGGTGCCTTTGTGGGTTTACCATCGTTTCGTCTCAGGCATCTTTACTTGTTAATGGCAACACTGTCCTTTCAGATTATCTTCCAGTGGGCCATCAATTTCTCCTCGTTTTTTAACCAGGGACAGACCATTTTTGTACCCCGTGTATATTGGTTGACAGGAAAAGTGATGCGCAAGGAACACTACCTGTTCTGGTATTACGTTATCCTGGTTGTCATAGTTCTTTTCGGTTTTGGGATCCGCAATCTCTTGCGAACCCGACACGGAAGGTGTCTTGTTGCGGTAAGGGATAATGATCGGGCGGCTGATGCAATGGGAATGCATCCCGGCCTTACCAAAGTTTATGCGTTTGCCCTGAGCGGATTTCTGGCTGGTGTTGCAGGAGCCCTGCACGCCTATTTGTACCGCGGAGTGGGTTTTGAATCTTTTACGCTCCACCATTCAATCGTTTATCTGGCGATGGCGATTGTCGGTGGTATGGGAACCTTGAATGGTTCTTTCTGGGGACCCGCAGCAATCCAAATTCTGGAATTGCAGGTCGAAAATCTGGCTGAAAAAGCGGGACACCTTTTTCCATCCAACATGAACCTTGCAACGGCTTTGAGACCTTTGACTTTTGGTCTGGTGATCGTGTTGTTCCTGATGTTCGAACCACGCGGGATAGCTAATTGGTGGCGTATTGTTCGTTCTTATGTCAAACTCTGGCCATTCAGATATTGAGGGTTTGCCGGGTAGGTTTAGTCCTTCTAACCACTAACAAAAAGGAGATGAAAACTAAGGTTTTCGTGTTGATGCCTAGAAGTTTGATCCTCATCGCAAAAAGAGGTCTTTGTTCATAGGTTTGAAATAACCAACAATTCCAGATTGTTCGAGGACAGCGGAATTAAATAGTTGGGAGGTTTTTCCTCGTAAAAAAGAGCGCCATTTTTATCCGAAAATTCAACCTAAATATGATTATGCAGTGATCTGCCGTCTTGGAGTGAACATTGTGATCATATCTTGAAAAAAACAGGAGAATAATAGGAGAACAAGATGAAAAGCACGAAATTGACACTGTTTGGGATTCTCTCAGCTTTTGCTTTTTTTATTGTGATGTCGGGGCAAACAGCCATTGCCAAGACTTATGTGATAGGGCTGTCAATCGCCATAACAGGGCCGACATCAGATGTGGGAAGCCCCTATGCAAAAGGAGTTGAGGACTACTGCAAATTCACCAACGATGCAAAACTACTTGGCAATGACAAGGTGGAATGCATCATTCGTGATGATGCATATCAGACCGCAACAACCAAACGCAATTTTGAAGATTATATGGACCAGGATATGGTAATCTACCTGAATTATTCCACAGGTAGTACCCTTGGTTTAAAAAGAGACTTCGAGGAGGAGGAGATTGCAGTACTGCCTGCCTCTTTCCACGCCGGAAACTTGGATGACTCCAATTACATTTTTCTGCCTATTGCATCCTATTCGGAGCAGGCCTTGGGACTGGTTGAGTACATTGTTAACAACCACAAGGGCGGCAAGCCCAAGTTTGCCCTTTTTCTGCACCCCTCCGCATTCGGTAGAGGACCTCTGGAAGATGTAAAGAAGGGAATCACCGCCGGACTTCAAGCAGAGCTCGTAGAGGTGGTGGAACACGGTAAAGACCTGGACTATACCGCCATGATCAAAAGATTGCTCAGCAAGGGAGTTCAATATGTGGTCAGCCAGACAGTACAGCCACCAGTTGCAACCCTGCTGAAAGATGCCCAGCGTCTAGGAAAAGCAGCCAACTCCTTTGGGGAAAAGGGAAAATTAACCTTTCTGGGAGCGCACTACGCCGGGGGCCCTGACCTGGTTGCTTTGGCTGGGACTGCCGCCAATGGCACCTTCTGGACAACCTCCTACACCATGACTATTGAGCAGGGATCTGATGCTATCCCCATTCATCTCGCCAAAACCTATGGCAGGGGCGAAGATCTGGGCAAATCACAGAACTATATGAACGGTATCATGGTGTGCCAGATAGCTATTGAAGCGATGAAAAGAGCCAAGGCAAAAGGAAAGTCCATTGGAAAAGCGACTCTGTACGAGGAACTGAATGCCATGAATGGAGCAAATGCTTATTCACCGGGCACCACTGTGGGCCCCGTCACCTTTTCCAAATCGGACCGTTCCGGTGTTGATTCCCTTCAGCTTTATAGGGCTGTTGACGGTGTTTTCAGATCCTATGGTAAACCTTTCACATCCGAGTACTATCGGAAAATTAAATAACGTTTCTTTATCTTAAACCCGGGAAATGCCACTTTTCAGTATCGAGAGTGGCATTTCCGCACTAAAAAACGGTATCAACAAGCATACAAAGGTATGGTGGAAAAAGATAGTAATCTGCTGGAAGTGAATAACGTTGAGGTTGTGTATAACGATATTATTCAGGTTTTACGCGGTGTCAGCATCGGTGTCTCCAAAGAAAAAATAGTTGCTTTGCTGGGAACAAATGGTGCCGGAAAAACCACCACACTCAGAGCCATCAGCGGTCTTTTGAAACCCGAAAACGGATTCATCAAGGATGGTTTTATCAAGTTTGATGAGAATGATATCACTAATACTCTGGGAACTCATGTTGTCAAACTGGGAGCCGTGATGGTTCCGGAAGGGCGACGAGTTTTCAAGCATCTCAGTGTGGATGAAAACATCAGGGTCGGTTCCATTACCAGGGCTGATGGATCCAATAGAATTAAGGAAGACCACGAGACGATGTACAGGCATTTCCCGAGGTTAACAAAGGTCAAGAATCGCCTGGCTGGATATTGTTCGGGAGGCGAACAGCAAATGATTGCAATTGCTCGGGCATTGATGGCTTCTCCCAAAATGCTGATGCTAGATGAACCTTCTCTGGGCCTTGCCCCACTGTTGGTGAAGGAGATATTCGAAAACGTCCAACGTATCAATAAAGAGTTAAAAACCACCATCCTGGTCGTCGAACAAAATGCGAAAATAGCCCTGGAAATAGCAGATTACGCCTATATAATGGAGTCAGGTAAAATTGTGTTGGAAGGCCCCGCAGGTGAGTTGAAAGATAATCCCGATGTCAAGGAATTCTACATGGGGATAACCCAAGGGGGAAGAAGGAAATCATTCAAGGAGGTTAAATCTTACAAAAGAAGGAAACGCTGGATGTAGCCGGAAAACTGCTATTTCACAGCGATTACCGGACAATTGGCTGTCAGAATTACATGCTGGGTTGTCGATCCAAACACAAATTTTCCCACCTTTGACTTGCGGCTGGTACCGATGACGATCTTATCCACCTTTTTTTCCTCGGCCAGAAAAACGAGATTTTCACCGATACTCATTGTATTAGCGGGAAGCAGTTTTGTTTCACATTCAATGTCGTTTTTCTGAAGGAACTTTTTTGCTTCTTTAATGATCTGTTCAGCTTCCTCAAGCTTATTCAATTGTTCTTTGGGATCTCCTTCCAAGGCAGTTGTCACCAAAACGCCGGCTCCAAAGGCTTTTGAATATCTTCTGGTCACATCCAGCGCTATTTTTGCAGGGCTAGAACCGTCGTAACAAACCATAAACAGCATCTCTTTATACCTCCATTCTTTTTAAGTCACAATCTTCTCTCTCAGCGGCCAGTTTTAATCGAACTTTTTTGTTTGTTGTCATGGCCGAATGAAGCGTTATAGCTGAGTCCTATGCTGTATAAGGTGTATCCGAAACGCGTCAACCTGTCAACATTTGCAGGACAGCGTTAAAGCAAGTATCGATTGGATTTTTATGTTGAGTTTAGTAACTCCTCCATGGCGGAAACCAGTCCGGTGCAATCAGGTAGCACCTTGATACCATCAGGAAATGTAACAGCTCCCTGGATACCTATGAACTTTAGATCCGTTTCCAGAGCCGTATTCATATCAGTTAGAGCATCACCGATGAAAAAGCATCTTTTTGGGTCAAGCTTGGATTGTTTTAGATGTCGCCGAACATGATCCGGCTTCTTTGTTGGTGATCCCATGATTTCCTTGAAGTATCTTTTCAATCCTCTTTTTTCAACGATTTCGGACAGTTCATCCTCGGGTGTACCCGAAACAATATAAAGATCAATCGCATCGGCGTACTTGATAATAAAATCTTCAGCACCCGGAATCCAATCAGCCCTTACCACAGCGTCTTTGACAGCATTGGAGAACTCCAGACAAAGTTGCTCAAGTTCTTCATCAGACAGATGTTGATTCAAATATTCCGAATGATAGGTTTTTATCTTTACCACCCGGCTGATACCGCCATAGTGCAGATGGTGTTGCAGCACCTTGTTCACAACATCCTCACCATACGGAGTATACAGGTCACGGAAAGTATTTGTTTTGATATGTGTGGAATCCAGGATAACACCATCAAAATCAAAAAATATGGCTTGCACCTGATCTAGTCCCATTTTTCCTCTTCTATAGGTTTATCACTTGTATTTACACTGATTATAAGCAACCCGCGTACTTCATCAAGTCAATAGTGACTTGATATACCCATTGATATCATAGTGGTGGCAAATATTTAGTCCGTATTCCGTTTCATGACTACTTTTCTAAAGAATACGCTAAAAAATGTAAAAAAACAGACAAAAAACAAATCGTTTGACAGGTTTTCTACGAATCCTATTGGAAAAAAAACTATATGTTCACAAAATTTGAAAAATTTGTTGATTTTTTTCTAATTTTAGGAAAGACTTCTGATGAAAAAAAAGTATGACATGGATCAAATCATGCCGATCCCGATAGTCTGTGTTTTAAACTATCGATGTAGTTGGATTGTGGCTAATAAACGATTTTAGCCACACACAGGATTGGCAGGTTAACTTCTCAAGATCTGAAACGGATGATAGAAAATTTGGTAAGAACTAAACGTCTATCCCAATTTAAAGATGTGGCGTTTTTGAAATTGCAACATATTGCAGATGTAATTGTCTGTATATGTGATGTTTGATAACCCCCCTTCGAGAGGATTAGAAGTTTTTTACTATTGGATTTGGTCATTCGGACTGAAAAAGCCGAAGTACCACTTTCCAATTCATCGTTATTGTGGTTGCGGTTGAAATGATCGATTGAACTCAATCGGCACAAGTCATTGAAACCGAATACCCGATAACCCAATCAGAACCAAAAAAGGAGGTCAAACCATCATGACAGATCAAGGAGCAAAAGAGAGCAAGCATTGGATCGTCTATCCAATCGGAAGTAAGCCGGAATGGCCGAAAGCAGTGTTGCTTGGTATTCAGCAATACTTCACAATGTTTGGAGCTACCGTCGTAATTCCGACAATTGTGGGTGGTGCGATGAAGCTACCCCCGGAGCAAATGGCTTTGTTGATATCCACCATCTTCTTCACATCCGGTCTGTGTACATTGATTCAGCAGTCCCCATTGGGAAACCGCCTTCCTGTTATCCAAGGGGGAACATTCTCGTTTCTCGGGCCGACCTTTGCTATCATAGGTATGGTTGCCACCAAAGGTGCATCAGGTGATCTTCCACTTTGGCAAATTCAGATTCAGGAAGTTGCAGGGGCTATTATGATCGCGTCCCTTGTGGAAATCGTCCTTGGTTATACAGGAGTACTCGGTCATATTAAGAGGTTGGTCAGCCCTGTTGTTATCGGTCCTACAATCGCCATGATTGGATTGGCGCTTTTTTATCTTGGGGCTCCGACAATGGCGGGTAATTGGGTCATCTCCATTGCAACACTTGTTGCTTTAATCCTGTACTCCCAGGTGTTTTCACAGAAGTCCAGGATGTTTATGCTGTTCCCGGTCATACTCGCTATAGCAACGGGTTGGATACTCGCACTATTGGGAACCGCAACCGGACTGATTCCAGAAGGCAATCCTGCATATTTAAATACAGACTTGGTTGCAGCCGCTCCTTGGTTCAGTCTGATGCCTTTGGTTCCTTTTAAATGGGGTATGCCTGAGTGGAGTAGTGCAACATTGTGGGCTGGAGCTATTGGAATGTTGGCAGGGTATTTGGCATCCATGATTGAATCCGTCGGTGACTACTATGCTTGCGCCCGGATATCCGAAGCGCCTGCTCCCACGAGCAGGATGATCTCAAAGGGACTTGGTGCGGAAGGTTTGGGATGTTTTGTGGCAGGTATACTGCAAACCTGCAACGGGACAACTACCTACTCCGAGAATATCGGTTCCATTGGTTTAACCCGTGTTGCAAGTCGCAGGGTTGTCCGCTGTGGTGCTGTTGCGATGCTTATTATTCCGGTTATTGGTAAATTCGGAGCTATATTGGCGACATTACCCGGACCAGTTGTCGGTGCCATGTATGTTGGGCTTTTTGGAATGATTGTATCCGTAGGTCTTTCAAATCTCCAGGTTGTGAATTTGAACAATTCAAGGAACCTTTTTATTATCGGATTTTCGTTTTTTGCCGGAATTAGTGTTCCTTACGCTTTCAATCCCATGCTTGCAGAAAATGCGGTAGCTATCGATTGGAGTTCCGCAGGTAGGGTTGCAGAAGTTCTGGGAAGTATCTGTCAAGCAATCCTTACAACCGGAATGGCAGTAACAGCCTTTATAGGCATTATTCTTGACAACCTGCTTCCAGGTGCAACCAGGGCTGAAAGAGGTTTGGAAGTCTGGGAAAGTGAAGCTTCGGAAGAGGCTTGGGAGAAGGCTGAAGCAGAATGGGCTGCCCTGGCAGAAGGTGAAATGAGACCAGTCTAAGTTCCGCCATCATTGTACCGGGAGTAGATCAATTACGCTTTGTCCGGTACAGTTCGAAATTGCTCTCCATTTTCGAGTTTTCGTGAATGGAGAGACAATCCTCGATTTTTTCGACAATTCGACCCCAGGCAAAGAACCCTTCACATGCGATTGATCAAGTATCTGATTTATCTCTTTATGGTGATTATCGGTCTGTTTGCTATGTACACCATATTGAATGCAGGCAATCCGGAAAGCATCCTCAGGCCCTATTTTCCGAATCCCATGTATGATATATACCTTGCCTTGATATCTTCCATTATTATTTTTGTATTGGGCTTTTTTATCTTTTATTCCAGGGATAGAGAAGGTTTCAAACATATCATTCAAGTCAATGAAAAAAGAATCAGGGATTTGCGAAAAAGTGGAAAAAAGGATGAAGAGATTGCCATTTCCATTCTGTCCGCCATGGGTAGCCATTCCGGCTACCGACATAAAATGGCCCTGAAAAAGCTGGTTGCCTATCTTTCCGAGTTTAAATAATCGAACAACCCAACATGGATATATTTTTTAAAAACAATGAATGGTTGATCATCGCTTTGCTGTTTTTTGGGATATTGGCCTATATTTCCTTGATTCGATGGAGGGATCACCGTTGGATTGAAAGTCGATTCGGCCGACAGAATATCGTCGCGATGAGTTTCGGCATCAACTATTTCGGGAGAATCTCAGAACCCGGAAAACCGAACAGAAGTAGCGGTTTTCTGCTTTTACTAAAAGATCGTGTTTTTTACAAAAGCCGGTATCGAGGGATTGAGGTAGAGATTCCCGGTATTAGCATCAGAAGAGTTTATCATGACACCGCTCACAAAGGAGTGGATCTTCACCAGTCTGTTGTAAAAATAGATTTTATGCTGGAAAGCAACAGACAGGATTCTGTGGCTTTCAGAGTTCCCTATCCGCCTCAATGGATCTCAGCCATCGAAAACATCAGTCCGAGATTGGGACTTCAATCGGATGATTAGTAACGTTTCTGGTTTTAAACACCATAAGGATTTTGCTTTATCCAGCCGAACATGGAAACCTGGGTTGGTTTCAATCCGGTATCCTGTCTTTCCCTGCCGATTCTTCGTCTGATGCTCATCCAGGCTTTTCCGCATCCGTAAACAATTCTGCCGATGTGCCTTCTTTTTCTGACAACCCATGAAAGGGTAACAATATCTTCAACAGCCTGTGCTTCTGTCAGCACTGCCGATTGTATCCTTCTGCTATTCGAATCCATCCCAGTTTGCCTTAATATGTTTATTGAGATGACGTGTAAGATATTCCCTTCTTTTTCGGCGAGTCACACAAAAACTTTAGAGGAAAAACGGGTGCAAGCTTCGTAATGATGAAAGTATGGATGAAAATCGAAGAGAAGAGACGGAGGGGTATTAAAAAGTAACTGCTTTCAGGGTGCGTTCGATGGCACTGTCAATATAAGCTTTGCCTCTAAGGTTATTGATCCATAAAAACCGGACGAAGTAAACTTCGTTATTGATTTCGTTTTTCAACCACTCAATGTATCCCAGAAGTTTGGGATAACCTTCCGGTTTGAGCTTTTTGATTCGTTTTTCAACAGCAATCACTTCAGTCAACTGCTGCTTGATTTCGCTTAAATCCAAGACTTTGATCTGTTTGTCATTTACTTTTTTGAATACAGCCTCAATCCGTCCCTTGATCAGACCCACCTTGATAAGATCCTTAAAGTAATCCAGGTACAGATATAAAGTGCGGATGGTTTCCTCCAATGAAGAGTTCTTCTGTTGTTCAAGATCAGCCTTTTTGTTATCGATGGCCGTTTTCAATCCACTGTCGGAGTGCAACCGAAAGCGCTCTTCCATTCCATGGATTTCGGCTTCCAACTGTATCATTCCGTTATAGGCTTTGATACATTCGGCAAAAACCTGATCCATAATGGTTTCAAAGGTATACTTTTCAGTTTTGGGATAGTGTTTACCGGCAATAAAAATAATTCGCTGTTCCAGGCTGACATTCTGTTTAAGTGCGTCTCTCTCATAATCACCGGATACCGGATGAACCTCGTTGAGACACTTCAGGAACACCTTGAATATGATATTATTGATCTCGTCTGCAAGTTTATCCTGCACAAATCCCAGAACAGCGGAAATTCCAGACTCTTTACCCGCAACCAATTCCGATTTTTCGGTTCGGACACCTGGTGATTGATCGATTTCAGATGCTGTTTCGGATCCAATATAGACTCCGTTGTCTACAACCTCAAAGACCAATCCTTTCTGTAGAATCAACTGTTTGATAGCATCCCGGTATATCATTTTTGTTTCAATATATACCTCCTTGGAGCCGAAGCTGATTTCTATTAAGGATTCCGAAGACTCACTTCCGCACAAATCAGGAAATCGGGATTGGATCATTTTTCTCACAATCTCCTTAAATACACTATGATTGACATAAACTCCTTTCTCGTCCCGGACCTGAATCGTAATAATTAAGTCATTCAGCCTTCTGGAACCCACCCTGCGTTCCTGCCCTGTTCCGGATTTTCCTGCATCCCCCTTCAACGATCTCCTGCGATCTGTTTGTCCGCGTTTCTCACTTCCGACATAATTGTAATCCACACGAACAAAACGCCCCTTATCCATATACCGGATTGTCTTTTCTTTGTGTCGATCCATAGTTGATTAAGTCGAAAACAGTTTAATAGGCATCGGTTATGAAGAATCCGCATTCCCAATCATTTGGATCTTCTCAACACGATTCCTGTTTTGTTCGCGTTCAATCACTCGCCTGTACTCATTTATAACAGCCATCGGTAATGGCTGTCTTGGTAATGAATTTTGAAGTCTAGAGGATTAAGTTGGTTTTTGGCGTAATGGTCAGAATGAACTCACTTAATAATTTTGCCGCGTTTTCCAAGTCCTTTAGATTAATCACTTCCGAAGGAGTATGCATATACCGGTTGGGAATGCTGATCAGGGCGGTGGCTACTCCCTTGTTGGTGATCTGTATTGCATTGGCATCTGTCCCGGTTGCGTTGGGTTCCGCTTCAATCTGATAGGGAATCTTCTGTTTCTTCGCAGTTGCTACCAATTTATCAAAAAGAATGGATGACACATTGGCGCCTCTGGCAATTACGGGGCCCTTGCCAAGGAATATTTCCCCGGAGAGCTTCTTATCCGCTTCAGGATAATCGGTGCAATGGGTTACATCGACAGCGATTCCGATATCGGGTTCGATCCCTGTGGCTGCAGTCTTCGCTCCCCTCAGTCCGATTTCTTCCATTGTGGTCGATACACCGTAGATTTCACTTTTCAATTGAGTCCGTTTTTCAGCCAACAGCCTCAATGTTTCAGCAACAATAAATACACCAACCTTGTCATCACAGCCCTTGGAGACGATGTTTTGACCTGCCAGTTCCATATAATTGGGACTATAGGAGATTGGATCGCCAACCTGGATTAGCTTTTCCGCTTCTTTTTTACTGGAGAATCCACAATCGATCCAGAGCTGCTCCTTTTTAACCTGCCCGCGCTCTTCCTGCTTCAAAAGATGAATTGCTTTTCTGCCGACAACGCCCATGATATCTTTTTTTTCCGTATGAACAATGACATACTGACCCGGCAGGACCGCGGGATCCACTCCCCCGATATTGGCCGCCCTGACCTGACCCGATTCTTCAACAAAAGTGGTCATCAATCCGATTTCATCACAATGTCCGGCGAGCATGATTTTGAGAGGGTTTTTGGTTTTGGTCTTGAGTAGGGCAATCCTGTTTCCGGTATAATCACCTGTGATGGTATCGGCAGTTTTACCGAGATAATTCTCAAACACTTTTTGAGCCGGTTTCTCAAATCCGGAAGGGGATGCCTGGGATAATAATTCCTTAAAAAACTTCTTGCTGGCTAATCTCATCTTATGTCTCCTTGTTGTTATATCTGATTTGTAATACAACGGATCAATTCAGTTTCCTTCCAATCACAACTTGGCACAGCCCATTATCATCGAAGTTAAGCTCAGAATGGATGGTAATCATAGAGGTGATTACAATCCAAACTCCTTTTTTGTCTCGGTAAACTTTTCCACGGCAAAAGCCAGATCATCCCGGGAATGGGCAGCGGAGATCTGGGTGCGAATTCGTGCAGCACCTTTGGGAACGACCGGATACGAGAAACCGATAGCGTAAACTCCCTTCTCCAGCAATCTGGTAGCCATCTTCTGGGCTAGTTCCGCATCCCCCACCATAATGGGTATGATGGCATGGGTATTCGGATTAATTGAAAACCCATTTGCCAGCATCTGTTCCTTGAAGTAGTCGCAATTACCATGAAGCTTATCAACCAATTCCGTGGAATCCAGCAAGATGTCAATCGCTTTTATCGAAGCATTGGCTACGCTTGGTGAGAGGCTATTTGAGAACAGATAGGGCCTTGATCGTTGCCGCAACATATCTATTATTTCCCTTTTTCCGCTGGTAAAACCTCCCGTTGCACCCCCAAGAGCCTTTCCCATGGTGCCGGTAATGATGTCAATTCTGTCCATTACCTCACAATACTCATGTGTGCCCTTGCCGCTTTTTCCCAAAACACCGGTTGAATGGGAATCATCAACCATTACCATGGCTTCATATTTCTCCGCCAGATCACAGACGGCAGCTAAATCCGCGTTCATACCGTCCATGGAGAACACCCCGTCTGTTGCAATCATGCGGAATCTGCAGTCTGCAGAAGCTTGCAATTGTGTTTCGAGATCTTCCATATTACAGTTCTTGTAACGAAATCGTTTTGCCTTGCAGAGACGTATACCGTCTATAATACTGGCGTGATTCAGCTCGTCACTGATAATGGCATCTTCTGCGGTAAGCAAAGCTTCGAATAATCCGCCATTGGCATCGAAACAAGATCCATAGAGGATGGTATCTTCCATACCCAGAAACTCGGAAATTTTGTCCTCAAGCTCCTTGTGAATCGACTGGGTGCCACAAATAAATCGCACAGAAGACAGTCCAAATCCCCACCTGTCGAGGCCTTCCCTAGCCGCCTGCACAATATCGGGATGATTGGATAGCCCCAGGTAGTTATTGGCACACATATTAAGCACATTCTGGCCACTAGCGATATCGATGTTTGCCTGCTGCGGTCCGGTTATGATTCTCTCATTCTTGTACAGACCACCCTCATCGATCTCTTTCAAGCTACTCGTCAAATGTGACTTGATGGTGTAACTCATGATACCTCCCATGTTATTTGTCAATAATCCGATGATTGCTCCCCTTTCCGCATATCCTTTTTTCCTGGAAAAGGGAACTGAAGCTTCGCAATTCGGATTAATTCAGGTTTTCTCTTCAGTCTTCTTCGATAGTGAGATTTTATCCATATATTTACATTTCGTATACTGCCGTCCATGGTCAATCCGCCCAATTCATAATTACTTTGCCCGAGTTGCCGGATCTCATCACGTCGAATGCTTCCTCAAAATCACCGATGTCGAATCTATGGGTAATGACGGGTGAGATATCCAATCCGGTCTGCACCATGCTGGTGACTTTGTACCAGGTTTCATACATCTCCCTGCCATAAATTCCTTTGATGTGCAGACCGTTAAAGACCACCAGATTCCAGTCGATTAGAGCATTCGAAGGCAAAATTCCCAACAGGGCAATCTTCCCTCCATGGCACATTAACCGGATCATGCTGTCGAATGCCGATTGATTGCCGGACATCTCCAAACCGATATCGAATCCTTCCTTCATTCCCAGGTCCTTGATAACATCCTCCAGCTTTTGCTTGGTAACATCCACAGCTCTTGTCGCACCAATTTTTTTTGCCAATTTCAAACGATACGGATTGACATCTGTAATCACTACATAGCGAGCGCCTGCGTGTTTGGCTATGGCCACAGCCATGATGCCGATGGGACCGGCACCGGTGATCAATACATCCTCTCCAAGCAGATCAAATGAAAGTGCAGAATGAGCTGCATTGCCGAAAGGATCAAAACAGGACAATACCTCTTTGGGGATTTTTGGATCACAATACCAGACATTGGTAACCGGAATACTTAAATACTCGGCATAAGCTCCATCTCTATTTACCCCAATTCCGCTGGTATTCATGCAAAGATGACGGCGGCCTGCCAGACAATTGCGACAATGTCCGCAGACGACATGACCTTCTCCGCTTACCAGATCCCCTTTCTTAAAGTCACGAACATTTGAACCGGTTTTTTCGATTACCCCCACAAACTCATGCCCAATCGTCATGGGAACGGGGATTGTTTTTTGAGCCCATTCATCCCAGTTAAAAATATGCACGTCAGTGCCACAAATCGCTGTTTTGTGGATTTTAATCAGCACATCATTTATCCCGATCTCGGGTACGGGAACTTCATCCATCCACAAACCGGGCTTTGCATGTTTCTTAACCAACGCCTTCATTGTTGCCATTGTTACTCCTATATGTGATCCGGCCGATAAAAAAGGGAGTTGAAAGATATATATGAATATATGTTAAATTTTTACAAATCAAATATTTAGTAGCTGTTTCATTTTGATTCAGTCTAACTTATGTTCTAAAGATACGTCAACAGTTGTAGAGCGATTATGATCCCGGTCAGAAACACTCTACTTTAGCAATTCATCGAGGCAGAAGATGAGTTGCAAGATGCCGGAAAGCCCTTTGCCTTATTTCCGAACACAATCCCCCTGTTTACATTCAATCGGGATATCCTGTATAACTAATTCATGCATCATACAACCGGGAATCCTGCGTTTAACGAGGATTTGTCTGGCTTTGTTACACGATAAACCATAAACTTTATCCGGGAGATATCCTTCCAAATGCCTCTATCTCTTCACCTAATCAGCTCCTGATCCGCCTCTCCAATGGAAATCTTAAAAACAATCATACCTATTTTCGCGATAATCTTTTTCGGATTGCTGGCCAGAAAAAAACAGATCATTACCGAAAGTTTCCTCGCACCCGCTAACCGGCTGACTTATTTTTTGGCAATTCCAGCTCTGATATTCAGGGCCGTAGCAAAAAGTGACTTTGTCGGTGAATTCAACGCAGGCTTATTGATCGGTACTTTACTGCCCCTGGTGATCGTCTATTTTGTTTCTTGGATAATCTGCTCGCTATTAAAGGTTGATATAAAGCAAAGAGGAACGCTGATCGAAAGCACTATGCATGGCAATGTCGGTTATATCGGATTGGCAGTGGTATTCTATTACCTGGGACAAGGTTCCATGGCAACCGCAGCCATTTTGACAAGTTTCATGGCGCTTCTGCACAACAGTCTGGCTGTAATTGTGCTGCAAACCTATGCAGACAGGGGAGAGTCCCGACAAGGTACTGGCGAGATCCTGGTTAAAATCATCGGCAATCCGATCATTATTGTTTCTGTTGCCAGCATCTTGTACTCCTTAAGCGGACTGGGACTACCGATTATTATTGACCGTACTCTCGGAATCCTTGGAAATTTGGCCCTGCCATTGGCCCTGCTTGTGATCGGAGCTTCTCTCTCCTTCAAATTGGAAACCCGTCTGCTGGTGCAGATGGGCCTGGTCAGTTTTGCCAAGTTACTTGTTCTCCCTACGATCGGCTTTGTTCTCTACCAAGCTTTTAACCTGACCCCGGATATCTATCTGACAGGTCTGATACTTTTGTCCTGTCCCGTTGCCACTGTGGTTTATATTTTGGCGGCCGAACTAAAAGGAGACAGGCAATTGGCGGTTAATATTGTGTCGACGACCACAGCACTTTCCATTATCACCATTTCATTCTGGTTGAATATAACTTTCTGAAGAATCAATGAGCCGTTTTGCTGATGGCGCCAGATACGGTCTCGAAGTGTAATCCGTCAACCTTTGTATGTTGATAGAAGCTAACGGATGTGTTCAAACAAGCAAATCCCGACTTAACATGTCCGGTGTATCTCCAATCTCATCCGATTTTTGTAAGTCTCTTGGAAAAAATGATCATGTTTCGCAATTAATGACTTGAATAAATGTAGCATTCAATGCTTCAATAGCACTTATTCGCGCCTAGTGGTATTTCAAGAGGGGCAATTGCAGATCGAATCCCGACACAACGACTATTGAACCAAAGCAGGAGAACAAACCAAAATCTAAAATGGCTATTGGTAAAAACATGAGTTTCCTGATTGTCGATGATCAGCCGACAATGCGAAACTTGATAAAGGGATGTTTGAGACAGTTGGAATACAGCACTTTTCATGAAGCAGAAAATGTAAGCATGGCGCTGGATGTTATGGCGAAAAACAAAATCGATTTTGTGATTCTGGATTGGAACATGCCCAATACTCCGGGAATCGATCTTTTAAAGGCCATTCGATCAAGTCAACGCTGGAAAGAGCTACCGGTACTCATGGTCACCTCGGAAGCAGAACAAGACAAAATTATCGAAGCAATTAAGGCCAAGGTGAGCGGTTATATCATCAAGCCGGTAAAAACTGCCATACTTGCTGAGAAAATCAACAAAGCCATTGGAATCTAGTGCTACAATGAGATGAATTAATGCAGGATTTCTTCCTAAAGAATTATTCTGGCATCGAGGGCAAGACAACCCTCTTCTTCATGAAATATCCGCAGGGGGTTAATATCCAATTCCTGGATTTGAGGAAAGTCGGTCAGCAACTGACTCAGGTGCAGAATGGCATCCACGACGGCTTCTATATCAAAACGTTTGCTCCCTCTGGCCCCCATCAAAATCTGTGACCCATTCAACTCTTCAATCATAAGATAAGCTTCGCTTTTTGAAACCGGAGCAATCCGCATAGTGGCCTGTTCAAAAATCTCTACGAAAATACCACCCAGCCCGACCAGAATCACCGGCCCGAACTGCTCATCCTGCCTGCCACCCAGTATTAACTCCCTTCCTCCGACTGCCATCGGCTGAATCATCACTCCATCAAACCTCGCCTGGGGAAAGGCTTCTTCAATTCCGGATTTCATGTCATTAAACGCCTCCCTGACAGCTTCTCCGCTGTGTAGGTTCAGTTGAACGCCTCCAACATCAGATTTATGGGATATTTGACCTGATATAACTTTCATGGCGACCGGATAACCAACCTCATCTGCGGCGTCCCGAGATTGTTCCGCAGAAACCGCCTTTGATCCTCTACTGGTGGGAATTCCATAGTACTCCAGGACATCGACTGCTTCGTTGAGCAGTAGATCCCTGTTCTCTTTTGATGCTGTATCGATTAATTGTTGAACTTTCTGTTTCTCCACCACAAAGGTTGGACTAACCTCTTTGGATGCAGTAATTGTGATCGCCTGGGAATGATCATAATCGAGTTTCAGGGCTCGAAACATCTCAACAATGTGGGTAAATATCGGAAAATCAAAAGTCCGTCTCAGGCTGGCAACTTCTGAGGAATTGGCCGAAACATAGACGGCAACCGGTTTATTGAACTTTTTACTCAGTGATTCCAGTTTGCCAACAAGATTCTTGGTTGGATCATGCTCGGTTCGGGCCACGGAAGTATGAAGAAATACTACTCCGTCGACATTCTCCTGCGCCAGGGTTTCTTCTACTATTCTGAAATAAACATCCAGGTCGAAAAGGTCTCCGAGATCCAAGGGATTGGTCAGTTTGATAACCGATGCTCTGAAATGTTTTTCGATGTCGCGGATGAAGGATTCGGGAAATTCTGCCAGCTCGAATCCCACGGTTTCACAGGCATCCGCTGCAACAATGGCATGCCCCCCCGAACGGGAAATAATGGCCAACCTTTTGTTCTTGAGTAACGGAAGTCGCAACGTCTTCATATATTGCGACAATGTTGTGACATCATGCACTCTTGTGATGCCACACTGCTGAAAGGCAGTATCCACCACACGATCATCACTTGAGAGAGAGGCTGTATGAGAGGCTGCTACACTTTGCCCCAGTTGCCCGATATTGGATTTCAGCACCAGAATCGGTTTCGGCGATCCCTTGGCCAGATCCATTAAACGCCTTCCGTCCCGAATACTTTCCAGATACATAAAAATGGTCTTGGTTCCTTCATCTTCTATATAGTATTCCAGCAGGTCTTCGGCATCGATATTGAGCATATTGCCCACCGAAGCAAACTTGTTTAGGCCGATTCCTTCAACAGCCATGTGGTTCATGATGCTCAGTCCGACTCCTCCGCTTTGGGAAATAATCGATACTTCCCCTTTCCGGATAAAAGGCGTCAATCTGGGAAAGGGGACACAAAACCCGTTCTCCATGTTGATCACACCGATGCAATTCGGACCGATAAATCGTATTTCGTGCTCCTTCGCAATCCTGACCACTTCATCTTCGATCTTTCGACCTTCTTCACTATATTCCCTGAATCCTGCGGTTTCGATGATTGCTGTCTTCACCCCCTTTTGTCCGCAATCTTCCATCACCTGGGGAACAAACCTGGCGGGGACGAGAATGACAGCCATATCGACATGATCCGGAATATCAACTACCGATTTGTAAATTCTTCTCGTAGTGATTGCCCCTCCTTTGGGACCAACCGGGTAGACAATGCCATCAAAGCCAAAATCGATAAGGTTCAACATGATGTTTCGCCCAAGGTTATCCGGATTTGCTGATACGCCAACAACAGCCACGCTCTTCGGATAGAAGACACCCTTCATATTTTTCTCCGCCGCAGGTTTGCAATCAATCTTCCCCTCGTTTCATTCAAGTCACCAGAACCGGTAAAATGGATATCCGCTCGGCCTTATTCCACTTCCATCAGAATGACTCGTACTTCCTTCTCGCCGCCCGGATATTCAAGAATATAGCGAATGGTTCCTTTTTTTCTTAACTCCGCTATGAAATCATCCAGTTTGTCGTAGTCCAACTGGTTGCTTTTGAAATAGACCTCCCTGAATCCGTCCGGTACGCCTTCGTATGAGGTTAGCAAACTACCGACTCGACCACCGAAGGTTCTGATTATGTCGGCAATTTCCTTGATTGAACCTGACACATCCCTGATCAGCATGGCGATCTGTATCCCTTTGTCTTCAATTCCCGCGATTGAAATCAGCAACCTGAAAACATCCCCCTGGCTGATCATACCGATCAGGCTGCCCGACTTATCTATTACCGGTACACCTGAAATCTTTTCCGAAAAAAATATTTTTGCAACCTGCTCAACCGTCTTGTCCGGGGTGACGGTGATAGGATTCCTGGTCATGATCTCACCAACCTTGATCCTGGTATTGTGATAAGCCAGTTCCTTTTCTTCCAACCCCAGGGCATCTGAAACATAGGCTCTTTTTAGATCCCTGTCGGTCACTATCCCGGCGAGATCACCATTTTCCAGGACGGGTAATGATCTGATATGGTGTTCAGCCTGAAGAAGGTTTGCCATTCTGACGGTATCATTAACATCGACGGTGATAACCGGTTGACTCATCCACTGTTTAACTAACATAAAAGCCCTCGCTTAAGATTGGTTAAACCTCTTGTGTTTTCTGTGATTTCAGGTAAAAACAAGCAGGACGTTTTCATTCGTCTTTTTTGATATCGCAAGAATATCACTTCGCTCAAATCGCTGTCAATTTATGCCTGAAAACAACCGCAACAGCACTCATAGCCATGATCACTAGGAACTCGAATTTCAAAAAATTCAATGGCGACCTGTTCATTTTGAAGTAATAAAATCTCATGAAAAAACAACCCCTGAAAATCTCCTGGAGATCTTGGTGTCTATATAAATTGGCGAAAAAAGACTATTCAGCTTTTGAAATGGCGGAGCTGATTAAAAAAAGAGCAGCCGCATCCGGAGAGTCGATTGATCCGCAACCTATTGTGAACCAGCTAATTGAAGAAGAGCTTATCAGCGACAAAAGATATATCGAGAATCAGATCCGAATTCACACAGGAACTCAGAATATTAAGGGGCCCCGGGAATTGAGAAGAAAATTGAAAAGCAAAGGAGGAATAGCTGAAGAGGTACTGGATGACTATATTGATGACAATGACGGGATCTGGACCCGATTGGCGATCACGGAAACGAATAAATCACTGTCCGCGGCAGGATATAGCTTAAGCCGCCCGGTTAGTATTCCGGACAAACTGTATCAGAAAATCAGACAGCGGCTTTATCGCAAGGGATTTATCAAAAACCAGATCAGCGAAGCATTGCAGGGGATCAAACCGGAACGGGAAACACCAAAACCCGTTCCTGCTCCCGATATTTTAAAAATAATAGAGAGACAGCAAAACTCAGGTAAAGGTCCTATCGCTGTTCGGCACTTTTTAAAACAGAAAGGGATCAACGAATCAGAATTTACTGATTTTCTTGATGAAGAAGATGAGGGCTGGATTGAGTCAGCCAGATATGTATTGGAAAAAAAATTCTCTTCATCAGCCCCCAAATCAAAAGCTGAAAAGGGAAAACGAATCCGATATCTCCTTGGACGTGGCTTTCTCATGAACCAGATTAATCAGGTATTGGATTCATAGTGTTCAAACCGGACATTAATGACCCGTTATACTCCTACCCGACCAAGCCGATTATTAGCATCTATCCCCCCCTTCCGCCGGTTTAATCTTTTTGCCAAAACCTTTTAGTTCCCGTCTATAGTTAATTGGTAATTGAATCATTGTCTCTATGATCTTTCCGGTAAATAACAGGAATTGAGGATTGAAACCTGCATTACTTTTGTTGGAAACAATGAAATTGCTTTTTTCATCAAAACAAGGAGGTTATTATGGCTGAGATTTCCGGGCTCTACTCGTCGAACAGAACGGTCTATCGAAAAACGGGTAGACGTTCATCCAAAAACCTGCATGGGGATGTCAAGCATACTATTTACAAGGATGGTGAACCTTTAATGTGTGAAATCATAAAGGTTGGCAAGAATAAGGATGAAAAAGAAAAAAGAAAAGCCTCGTCCGGTGCCAAGCCTAGGAGAATAAAGGCAGCCACCAGAGAGCGCAGATCAGGTGAAGAAGTTCTGAAAGAAAAAAAGGAAAAGCTCTCCAAACGGCTGAAAAAAGCCATCCAGCTTTCACAAACGCTTTGGAGCGAAAAAGAAGGAATTTATATCTCTTACCAGGGGAGTCGAGGTTTTCTGGTTAAGCTTTACAATGACAACCAAGACGAAGTACGAAATGAGATTATGACCCAGGCCCAAATCATTGAAAGTTCCATACCGGGTTTACTGGACACGGGATGGGAAACCGTTTGATCGAATCCGTGGGGGTCAGGCTCTGATGGTCAGCCATGTGCCCCCAAACGATTTAGAGTATGCATCAACTTCTGCGGAAAGTTGCCATGGAGATGGTTCCCAGAATTATTACGCCCCCCAGCCAGGTCCGAATTGTCGGATACTCTCCCAACAACACTAACGCCAAAAGAATTCCATAAACAGGTTCAAGACAGGAGATCAAACTGGCTAATTGCGCCTTGATAATCCTTAGACTCTTGATAAAAAGGGTGTGTGCTGCTGCCGTGCAAAAGATACCAAGAAAAGGAAGTAAAATGTAATCAACCACCTGCGGTTCGATATCCGTTATCAATACCATTGGCAACAATACCAATGCCGCAACTGTGTTCTGGTAAAAGGCTATTATTGTTGACTGATAGGAATTTACATACCTGCGATTCAGAAGTGAGAGGACTGCAAATGTAAATCCCGAAGCCACCCCCCAAACGACGCCAAGCGTTGTACGATTGTTCAGATCAAAAGAGGGAATAACAAGAAAAATGCCTAAGAAAACTGATACGGCTATGATAATATTTGACACGGTCAGCCTCTCTTTAAAAAAATAGGGCTCCATAAAAGTAACAAAAAGCGGAAACGTAGAAAACGTAATCAACCCGATGGCGACCGATGATACTTTTATGGATTGAAAGAAGCAAAACCAGTGGATCGCCAGGATAACTCCAATAACAACCAGCATTGTCAAATCTCTGACAGAATGAATCCGGATAGTGGTCTTTGATATTTTCAACAGGATCAGCAGAGCAAACGAAGCAAAGAGAGTTCGACCGCATACGATAACCAGAGGTGACAGGGTTATCATTTGCCCCAGCATTCCGGACAATCCAAATAAAAAAACCGCCGTATGAATCTCGACAAGTGCCAGCTTCGATTGGTTCATCAGTCAAAGAGATTTCGTTAAAAGCAACATTTGATTATCAACCGTAAGCGAAATGACGGTAAAGGTAAATACAACATAATGCGAAAATTAGTCTCGCTGAAATGTCGACCGATAATACTCATTTACAGTTTCTGGCTCCTTGATTTAAACTTTGTTGATTCCATGTATTGATCCGCGTTAGATCTAGTCAACAACACCTGAACCTGACAGGACTGGCACTGCGATATCAAACTTATAGTTATTTCATCACCACAAAACTTAAAGGAAAAAATGAATGATCCCAGACTGACCAAACTGGCGAACCTGATTGTCAATTATTCCGTATCCGTCAAACCGGATGAAAATGTTTTTATTATTTGCGATGAAGTGGCTATTCCCTGGATGAAAGCCATGGTGGAAGCTTCGATCAAAGCAGGTGGCAAAGTAGAAACATTGATTAAGTGTCAGGAAGTTAATGAAATTGTGTTGAAATACGGTTCGGATGAACAGCTCTCCAAGCCCAATTATTTGATGGAGGAGATTCTGCGACGGGCCGATGTCATGCTGACAGCCTGGGGAGGCCGCAATACAAAAATCAATGCCAATGTTCAGGCCGACCGCATTCGCAAACAGACGCAATCGGAAAGCTCCTGGAGAAAACTGTTTTCCCAGAAAATGGGTGATGGTTCACTACGCTGGTGCGGCACTCAGTATCCGACTTATTCGGACGCCCAGGAAGCCGCTATGAGCCTGTCGGATTACGAAGATTTTGTTTATAACGCGGGACATCTGGATAAAGATGATCCGGTTGCAGAATGGGAACGGATCAGTGCCGAGCAGGAACGCTGGCTGAACTATCTGAATGGGAAAAGTAAGCTGCACATTGTTTCGGAAAATACGGACATAACCATCGACACAACAGGCAGAACCTGGATCAATTGCGATGGAAAGGTTAATTTTCCGGACGGCGAGATTTTCACTTCTCCCGTTGAAGACGGGGTTAATGGCCATGTTACTTTTTCTTTCCCCGGTATATACGCCGGAAAAGAGATTGAAGAAATTCGTCTTGATGTGGAAAAGGGGCTTATTGTCAAAGCGACTGCAGAAAAAGGTGAGGACCTTTTGCATGCCCTGATCGAAACGGATGAAGGATCAAAACGATTCGGCGAAGTGGCTATTGGTACCAATTACAATATCAAGAGCTTTACCCGAAACATGCTGTTCGATGAAAAAATCGGTGGTACTGTGCATATGGCAATTGGCGATTCCATGGTGGACGCTGGTGGGCTGAACCGCTCGACCCTCCATTGGGATATGCTTTGTGATATGAGAAACCAGGGAAAAATCTTTGCAGATGGGGAGTTGTTTTATCAAAACGGGGAGTTTCTGAACTCGGTTTTGGATTGAATGGCAATTGACCGATTGAGACCGCTGAACTAGGTTGAGTTAATCATAATCTTTGAACGAAGATATCAGATATCATCATTTTCGAGCATAAAAACCCGGAGCAAAAATGCTAAAGCGCCTGACACCTACCAGAAGCATTGCTTCAGTTCTGTTTCTTCTGGTTGGAGTTTTCACATTGCTTGTACTGCAAGTCCCGAGCAAAACCGGAATCATCGGATCGATGTACTACAGCAGTATACTGATCCCGGTATTCGGTCATAGTTCAGAACTATTTGGTGTCTATCTGATCATCTGTGCTTTATTTTTGATCTTTACGGAGTATGTCAAAATCAGAATCGGTGCTTTTACCCTGATTCTTCTCCCTCTATTAATCTGGATTGATTCGGCATTTGTAACCGACACATTTCCGGCGCAAAGCTTAATTAATAGTTTTGTTGGCTCCACTGTCACAGTTTATGTTGGAAAGGCAGGACGACTGATGTTTGAGATCGTTGTTCTGGTTGCAGGTGTTGTTCTTCTCTTCTATAAAACCCGAACCAATATAGGTTTCAAAAAGATCAATTGGAAGAAGAAATTCGACAAAGATTCCAAGACACAAGGCACTCAGACTGATAATCAACCCGAGACTACGGAACCGGTAAACAGCCCCCTTCCAGAACCGGTTAAAACAACCGGATCGGAGGCAAACAGCAAGAAATCTGTTGCGCGCAGAGAGAAAATCGATCTAAATCTGAAACCTTATAAAAAAACCTTCAACCGTCCCAAACTCAGCGATTTTAAAAAGCAACCTCCAGACTCGGTCAGCTATGGAGAGAAAAAAGAGAAGATCAAAGAGGTGTTTTCTTCCCTGGGCGTGGAGGTTGAAATGGGTTCTGTTATCGGCGGTCCTTCTGTCGAGCAATATGAGATCATTCCCGGTAAAGGGGTTAAATTATCCCAAATCAGAAAACTGGATGATGATCTCTCCCTGGCTTTAAAAAGCAAAGTTCTGATCACCTTCAACACCAAAGGAGCTCTTTGCGTGGAAGCCCCTATTGCCAAAAGGCGTATTGTCTACTTCCGGCGTCTATTGGAGACCGGTGAGGATCTGGAAGCCAGATTGCCCGTCATTTTGGGAGTTAACGCATCCTACGAAACCTTTGGTTTTGATCTGGCAGAACTTCCGCATCTCCTGATCGCCGGCACAACTGGGTCGGGAAAAAGTATTCTGGTTAAAACCATTCTAGCGTCCATCATGTATAAGTTGACACCTAATGATGTCAGATTGGTATTGGTCGATCCCAAACGGGTTGATTTCGGCATTTTCAATGCCTCGCCATTTCTGGCGTACAAGGTGATTACCGATATGGCAGATGCTTCAACCATCCTCAGCACCCTGGTGGATGAAATGGAAAGGCGGTATGACCTGCTGGAGGAGAGCCAGGCTTCCAACATCGCTTTTTACAATCAGTCAGCCAAGCCAGGAAAGTTCATGCCCTATATTGTCGCTGTTATCGATGAGTTTGCTGACCTGATCATGGGAGATACCACTGATATTGGTGACAATATCATCCGCATAGCTCAAAAAGCCAGGGCTTGTGGTATTCATCTTATTCTGGCCACCCAGAGACCATCGGCAGAGGTTATCAGCGGTTTGATCAAAGCCAATGTTCCCGGAAAAATAGCGCTTTCAGTGTCTTCCGCAATCAATTCAAAGATCATCATCGACCGCAATGGCGCTGAAAAGCTTTTGGGTAAAGGGGATATGATATATATCTCACCCGAAATGAAAGATGGGGTTCGTCTCCAGGGAGCATTCATATCTGATGATGAGATTATGAAGTTTATGAAATAATCTCAGCCACCTACAGCATACCAAATCATACCCGAGCCGTTACATGCGTGAAGACTCAAAAATCTACGCATGGATAAAACCGAATGGATCTGCTATGCTATCGTTTTTAAACGATGAATCAATAACCCGAACTGATAATTGGTATGTTAGCTTTCCTACCCGGTTTTGTCAGAGGATTCCTGGCTCTTGTTCTGCTGATTTCAAACCTGCTTATTTGGTTTATCCCTGTTTTCCCTTTTGCCGCAATAAAACTGACCATTCCTCTGAAGCCGGTTAGAAAGGTCACCGATGCTTCCCTGAACTATATCTGCACCCGTTGGGCTACAATCAATGGTTATATATTAATGTTCCTCAACAGAGTTGAATGGGATATCCAGGGTGATGACAACCTGAAAATGGACAATTGGTACCTGGTTCTGTCCAACCACCAAAGCTGGGCTGATATCATCATTCTGCAATATGTTTTGAACAACAAGATCCCTTATTTCCGATTTTTCCTGAAACAACAATTGATTTGGCTGCCCATTTTTAATTTCGTCTGGGCTGCCCTGGATTATCCATACATGAAACGCTATTCAAAATCCTTTCTTGAAAAGCATCCCCACCTGAAAGGGAAAGACATTGAAACCACCAGAAAATCCTGCGAAAAATTCAGGGATATTCCTGTATCCATAATGAATTTTGTGGAAGGAACACGGTTTTCACCTGAAAAACAGAAAAAACAAAAATCTAATTTTGAATACCTGTTGAATCCCAAAGCCGGAGGTGTCGCCTTTGTTCTCTCTGCGATGGGTAATCAACTCACAGCCATTCTGGATGTGACGATCAAATATCATCCTTACATCGTTGGAATCTGGGATTTTTTCAGCGGTCAGGCGAAAAAAATAAGTATCAGAATCAATCACATTCCTATCACGGAAGCGTTGACTGGAAACTATTTCGATGATCCCGAGTTCAAAAAGATATTCCAGGAATGGATTAACAAGCTTTGGCAGGATAAGGACCGGACACTGGCATCCCTTTAATATTAAGATGCCAGTATTGAGCAGCTTGATTACTGAAAATTAAGCGCTCGCTGTCCCAGATTCCCGTATCGATGATAGGTGTGACAGATACTCTGATTCAGCGTGTATTGTAACAATTCAATTCGACCCTCAAGCAAAACCGGGGTGTAGGACAGATAAAAACCGGACTTGGCAGCCGCTTTGAAAACCTGATCCGGAACGCGGTCCACCCCTGCGTAACGGATACGGGCAATCTCCGGTATAGAATCGATCAATTCCTTATCTGATTCAACAACAAGCTTGTCAGACTTGATCAGTCGAAGGCCTTCGCTGCCCCGCAGAAATCCGGTCACATCATTATCAAGTTCCTTGGGAATGCTGACTTTAACATCATTCCCTGCGATTATACCGGCAGCAATCCGGCATAGCGTTTCTGAAAGGGTGTCCTTCTCATGGAGTCGGATCAGGATCTTCCCCAGCGGTAAATAACGGAGAATATTATCCTGACCCCTCAGGTTAAAATAGTCATTCTCTTTGGAAAATTCGTTTTCGTAATGATACAGGTAACTCTTGATTGCTTTGACGGTTTTATCCATTTCCCCGTTCAGGCTGCCAAATTTCTGCCATCTCACTTTTAGCTTCCATTCGGCGGCCAGTCTCTGGATTGCATTTTCTGTTTGTAAAAGAGGACATTCAGGCATTGCCTGATCACTGAATTCCATGAATTGTGCCGTGTAATTGGGCGATCCGGCCTTAATGCAGGCCCCGATAGCGGATTTTTTCATCCCTCCGAAAGGTTGTCGCAATGTAATAGCGCCGGTTGTTCCCCTGTTAATATACAGGTTTCCGGCTTCTATTCTGTCTTTCCAGATCTCAATCTCTCTTGGATCCAGACTCTCGATTCCCGATGTCAGCCCGTAACCCGTCTGGTTTGTAATTTCAATTGCATGCTCCAGGTTGTCAGCCTTCATCACTGCTAATACCGGACCGAAAAACTCTGTCATGTGTGTTTTGCTTTTGGGAGATACATCCCACTTGATGCCGGGAGACCAGATATAGGGATTGTCATTTACCACTTCCGGTTTCAGAGCCCAGGATTCGCCGTCTTCCAGTTTGGTTAGTGCTTCCAGCAGATCTCCTGATGGTGGTTTGATAAGGGGTCCCATTTTATATTTAAATTCCCAGGCCGATCCGGTTGAAAAACTCCTGGTTGCGTCAACTAATTGTTTTTTAATATTGGGATCGTCGTAAACCTCCTTTTCAAGAATCAACAATGAAGTAGCGCTGCATTTCTGTCCTCCATTACCGAAAGCAGAATATACAACATTTTTGATGGCTTGATCACGATCGGACATGGCAGTGACAATGGTTGCATTTTTACCACCGGTTTCAGCCGCCAGAAATACATTGGGTCTTTGCTCCAGCATCCTCATCCCTGTATCTGTTCCCCCGGTCAGAATGATAAAATCAACATCCTGATGATCGACCAGCTTGCTTCCCACAGAGGATCCGGGACATGGCAAAAACTGTAAGGCTGACTTGGGAACGCCTGCAGCCCAAAATCGTTTGCAGAGTTCCCATGCTACCAAAACTGCGTCCGATGCCGGTTTAAAGATAACCGTGTTCCCAGAGGCAAGGGCAGCAACAATCCCTCCACAAGGGATGGCAATCGGGAAGTTCCATGGAGAAACAACCAGACCCACACCTTTTCCTTTACCTTCTATGGTTGGGATATCCAAAAATTGTTGAACCGTGAAGGGATAGTATTCGGCGAAATCTATGGCTTCGGATACTTCGACATCAGCTTCCGAAAAGATTTTACCGGTGTTGGCTGCCGCTGCACCAATCAGATCTCCCCTGCCATACCGCAATTCCATAGCCACCCTGGAAAGGACCGCATGTCGTTCATTGTGAGTTCTGTTTCGCCATCCGGCAGGATCTGATTTGGCTATCTGCACTGCATTTGCGACATCCTCGGCATTGCCCAGTCGGAATCGGGAGACAGTGATGCTGTCATGATACTGACTGGGATCAATACACTCCTTGATTTCACGCTCATCAAATATCTCCTCATCCCCGATAACCAACGGAATCTCAATTGGATCACTGTTCTTACTCATCATCCATTTATCCCGGATTTGCTCCGCCCATTTCCTGTTCGCCTCCAGTGACCAGTCGGTATCCGGCTCGTTGACAAATTCCCCTTGGTGATAAGTCCCCGTTTTTTCGGGAAACTGCTCAGTCAAGCGATTTTGAACTCTGTTGGGGGTTTGGCTGATGGTTGAGATTTTGCTGCACGACTCGTGAAATTGTCGCTTTAAGAAATCCCAGTCCTCGGTTCCCGTTCTCAACCCCGGGGCGAATCTGAGGAAGTTGTCCGGAGCGGTGTTTTCATCCAGTCGACGGATCAGGTAAGCGATGGCATTAATAAATTGTTCCCTGGTCGCAACCGGAGCATAAAGCAGAACATCGTCCGTTCTTTCCATAATTGCCCGTCGAATATGATCCGCCATCCCCTCCAACATTTCAAAGTCCATATACTGTAAAAAGCCTGTTGTTTCAGCAGCTTTATAAGCGAATGCCAGTTCAAACAGATTATGGGAGGCGATCCCCAAATGAACCGCCCGGATATGCTGTTCTTCCAAACCGTAGAGGACCATACGTTTGTAATTGGCATCCACGTCGGTTTTTACATCATAGGTCGCCAGGGGCCAATTGTTGATTTCCGAATCCACCTGCTCCATCTCCATATTGGCACCTTTCACAATTCGGATTTTTATCGGGCTGCCACCGTCTTTAACCCGCTGCATCGACCATTCAGTCAGTTTCTGTTGAATACGATAAGAATCGGGAAGATAAGCCTGAAGCACAATACCTGCCCGGAGATGTTTGAACTCGTCCTGATTCAGGGTCTCTATGAAAGCTGCTGCTGTTATTTCCAAATCCCGGTATTCTTCCATGTCGAGGTTGACAAATTTAGGCACCTTCTCTCCGTTCTTTCGGATAAACTCATTGTCCCTGGCAACACGGTAAATCCGGGTTAGCCTCTCTTTCAGCACGCTAATGGTATCGTCGAATGCCAGGGACAGAATCTGGGAATAAATTGTTGAAATTTTAACAGAAATATACTCAATTTCCGGCTTTTCCAAATCCTCGATATACGTTTTCAACCGCTCAGCCGATTCCTCTTCCCCCAGGACAGCCTCTCCGAGGTGATTGACATTCACCCTCACTCCCTGGGATTTTCTTTTTTTGAGATGTGAAAAAAGCGGTCCATCCTCACCTGCCAGAATTGCTTGGCTGCTGAAATTTCTCATTTTCCTGATAATAAGGGGAACCGATAAACTTGGAAAAAAACGCCCAAATTTCAGAAACAGTTTAACCAGCCCTTTCTCCACACTTGAGAAGAATCCCGGAATCCTGTCATGCTCCAATGTATAGATAATTTGATCGGCAACCCGCTTGTGGTTGGAAGAACGAAAAGCCTGATCAATCATGCGGGTTAATACCGCCTTATCCGCAGGACTACGCAATAAAGCCGCCATCTGGGATTGAAATACTTGTTCCTGTTTTGCCATCAGCTTGTTTGCTTTCTCTTGCCATAATTCAGCTAATTCAACCGCCTCCTCCGATAATTTTACAATATCCAGTTCTCCCATTCTCACCTCCTTTGCGATGCAAACCAACCGCAACTTGCTGGTTGATTATGTTAATAATACCAATACAATCTAAATCTTATAATGGTTAGACCAATAGGAACTTACGATTTTCATATTTCGAGCATAAACCCGGGTTCATTTCTTTTTATTATCCATATGCCTGTTAAATCGTCTCACATGCTCCCTGGCTAATGAGCCGGCCTCGTTCACCCGACGATTGCTTACGGCATTGACGATATCCACCAGATCCCGATAGTTATCCTCCAGTTCCGTACTGCCGCCTGACAGAAATTTATCATAGTAGCGATGGATATTATCATGGATCGTTTCGACTACAAATCGATAAAGCGGGTTGCGGGAAATCTTCGCCAGAGCCATATGAATCTTCTCATCCGCCCGCACAAAATTATCCCATTGGTCGATCCCCTTGTGATAAAACGACTCAACCCTGGTCATGAGTTCGTTCAGTTCAACAATATCATCATCAGTTGCTCTCTCTGCTGCAAGCGAAGCGACCATTCCCTCAACCCCCTGCCTGAACTCTGACAGGTGCTCCAATGATACGGATTGAGATCGTATCAGCAATGCCAGGGTTTCACTCATCTGTTCAAAAGTGGTCTCTTTGACAATCGCACCGCCGTTCACCCCCAGGCGAATCTCAATTAGTCCTTTCTGCTCAAGTATGCGTAATGCCTCTCTCAGTGTTCCTCTGCTGGTTCCCAGCATTTCTCCCAGTTCCCTTTCAGAAGGCAGTTTCTCTCCCGGTTTTACTTTTCCATCCAGGATGACATCCTGAATCTGTTCAACCACATCTTGGAAGATTCTATTCTGTTTTGCTTTTCTAAAAAGTTTTGCCATCTGCTTTTTCTTCCTTGCCGTCAGGATTGCTTCCTGTTAATCCTTGATTTGACTTTCCCTGCAATTACAATCAACTCCTTTTTGTCTCAATCTATCATAATGGTTAAACCAATTAAATTGATTCAAATCATTATCAAACCCTCTTGAAAGCGGACTGAACTCGGGATATATCATAAGCTTCAGATCTATAGACAGCCATTAAACGTATCAGAAGCAGCAATAAGACCGGGTCTTTATAATCTTTCCCGGATTTCCGATAATTCGGTGTGAAACACTTCGATGTCTCGAGATATATTAACCTGGAAATTCGGTTAACTTCTCGCCATAAAGAAATTCGGATTAATCCGAAGACTGCAGGTCAGAACCGAATCAGATAGACAATCCAACCAGAGGAAATCATGTTTAAGCCAGAGATTTACCAACATAGAAGAACAGAACTTAAAAAACGCCTGAAGTCGGGTATCGTTCTTTTACCGGGGAACACGGAAGCTCCCTTTACCAGTGCAGGCAACACTTATGCATTTCGACAGGATAGTAATTTTCTCTACTTTGTCGGAGTCGATTTTCCCGGTCTGTCCCTGGTAATAGATATCGATTCCAACAACGAATGCCTGTTTGGCGATGATTTACCCCCGGAAGAACTTATTTGGATTGGTCAGTTTCCCACCATTCGCGAGTTCAGCGATAAGGCAGGAGTTGAAAAAACTGCCGGGGCTGATCAATTAGCGACAACACTTTCCAAAGCACAAAGTGAAGGTCGAACGATACACTACTTACCACCCGGAACTCCACAAACTGAACTCTATCTGCAAAAAACCATGAATCTGCGAAGCCAGGAGATTATATCCGGGATATCTCAACCACTTACAGAAGCCATAGTACAATTACGCTCAGTCAAAGATGAACACGAGATCAAAGAAATAGAAGCAGCCGTAAACATTGCTCATAAAATGCATACAACCGCCATGATTATGGCTATGCCAGGTGCTCATGAGCAGGAAATCAAGGGTGTGATTGAAGGTATTGCCATTTCCAATGGAGGAGCTGCGTCCTTCAAACCGATCGTAACTACACGGGGAGAAGTCCTTCATAATCTTAATTCATATTTGACCCTGGAGAAAAACCGTCTGCTTCTCGTTGATGCCGGAGCTGAAACATCCTCTCACTATTCCAGCGACATAACCCGCACAACCCCTGTTGGCAGAACCTTTACCAGGTTGCAGAAGGATATTTATGAAATTGTCTTAAAAACCAATCTTGAAGCAATCGATTCTTCTAAACCTGGTGTGGTTTTCAGGGATGTACATCTCCGGGCGGCCAAAACCATCACCAATGGACTGAAGGATCTTGGATTGATGAAAGGCGATGTGGATGAAGCGGTTCAATCCGGTGCACACGCCCTGTTCTTCCCCCATGGATTGGGACATATGCTGGGTCTCGATGTTCATGACATGGAGAATATGGGAGAGAACAATGTCGGGTATAACAAGCAGTTCGAAAGAAGTGACCAGTTCGGGCTGACTTACTTGCGCTTGGCAAGAAAACTGGAAGCCGGTTTTACCATCACTATCGAGCCGGGAATCTATTTCATACCTGCCCTCATCGATCAGTGGCAAAAAGAGAAAAAGCACGAGTCTTTTATCAATTACGACAATCTTGAACCTTTTCTGGGACTGGGAGGAATCAGAATTGAGGACAATATCCTTGTTACTGATACCGGTTCAAGGTTATTGGGGGATCCGATTCCCAAAACTATCCGGGAAATCGAAGATATTTGATTCTGAAAACAGAAAGAACCCGAAATCAGGAGTCTGTTTTTTTTGATTGATTTAACAGGCCAGCTACAGCATTTGATTGAATAGTTTTCTGTCAAGGAGATTTTCGATTTCCTTTATCTTTCTGTATTCAAAAAGGAGTCTACGCAGGTGTAGCATCTCTTACAGCCTTTTCAATCTACTGCGAAATGGATATACCACACAAAGATCGATCAGAATCAGCGATTGTTTAGGTATTACCGCAGGGGCATAGGTTGGAATCTTGCACATTACGCAATGTACAGAGTGACCGCCAAAGGAGGGAAAAACAATAATCTTGTTTGTTTAATGCGACTACACCGGAAATAAAGTATATTTATATTAGCTGTTTAAAAAAGTTGTATCCGACGGATTATGTTTCCTGACAGGCCCTTCCTGCTCAAAACAATTATTAGATATTGGAAAAAAAATATAACACTGCATTGACAGCGGTTATTTGGTTTCGTAGTGTTGAACATATTAATTATCTATTTCTCTGTCATTCATTTTTAGAAAATTTGCGAGGATGATCAATTCCCGATTCTAAAACATAAACTCAATGGAGCTAAAAATGGAAAAGCGTTTCATGTATTTTCTAGCCGTTGTTTTCTTTTTTCTCGCTTCTTGTGCTCCCCAGACGCCTAAACCAAAAGACTTGGTTTACCTTGACGAGCTTGGCCAACAAAAGACCCTGTTGGCGGGGCAAATCGAGGAAAATAAAAGAATCATCGAGGAGTACAATAAGAAGAAAAAGATCCTTGCTCAGATTGCAGCCGAAGATCAGATCGAGCAGAAGAAACTAATCAAGAAAAAACAGGATATTGCGCAAAAGGCTGCTCGTCTTCAAAAAGAAATTGAAGAAAGGCTGGGATTCAAATCTTCACAGATCGTTAAAAATAACGCCAGGGCAAAAGAGTTGCTGGAAATGAACCTGACTCCCGAAGAGTTGGCAGAAAGACTCAGGGCAGAAACCGACCTGACAGCAGAAGAGATCAAGGAAGTCGTAAGTACCTATCGACTTAAAAGGATGATAGCGGCTGCCAAGACCGAAGAGGAACTTGAACAGATTCTTAGGACTCAGACAGACTTTAAAGAGGACGAAATCCAGAGAATCGTCGCCATGAAGAAGCAAATCCTCGCTGAACAACAGGCTCTGCGGATTGAAACTATCAAGAAGATTCATGATCGATTGGTTCGAAACAGGCGCCTGAACATAGAATCTGTTTTCTGCGCGAGAGCTTCTAGTTTTGACCAGTTGTTGTTAACCCCGGTGAAATATCCTTTTGATGTTCATGCTGTCAGCAACGACTCCTCGAGCACGCTCTACAATGATTTTGAAATGATCAGCGTTGAAATCAAAAAATATCCTGATATGATGCTTCAACTGGAAGGAAATTGCGACTATAAGGGATCCAACAAGTACAACAAGGCCTTGGGCGACAGAAGATGGAGCGGCGTTAAACCACTGTTGACCTCGATGGGTTTTGCAGACAGCAGTATTCGAGGAATCAGTAAAGGGGAAGAGTGCCCCACCCCTAAAATCGACAATGATGAACTCTGGAGAGCAGAAAACAGAAGAACAGATTTTGTCTGGGTGCTCAAATAGGATCCTTTAACATTTAACTCATTCTTTTCTGGGGCCAAGGTTTTTGTCTTGGCCCTTTTTACGATCACAGTTCATGGGATTTAATGTAATACTCGAAGCCTTTTATGTTTCCGGACCTGTTGCAGCTTTTGTCTTCATGGTCCTGATCGCTATGTCCGTCCTTAGCTGGGGCTTAATCCTGGCGACTGCCGTTCATTTTAAAAAACTTGCAGCTAAGGATAGCAACTTTCTGGAAACATTTGAGCAGGCTGAAAAACCGGCAGCTCTTTATAAGGAACAGTTCACCGGAGGTGAAGACCTTCAAAAGGAAACCGGGGTCAAGGCGATCTTCAGAGAAATTTACAAAGAGGTAAATCGCATAGAAAGGCATGTAGCCGGGCTGAATTTTGTCGATACAAAAATGCAGACCATCAAATCAAACTTTGATGAGATCATGCAACGAACTCTGGAAAAGGTTAAAAGCAGGGAAAACAATAAACGTGATCGATTTCTGAGCTTTTTTGCGACAACTAGTAACACAGCTCCTTTCATTGGATTATTAGGCACTGTAATCGGGATTACTGACGCATTTACTGAGATTGGTCGGATCGGCAGTGCAGATCTGGGTTTCGTAGCTCCGGCCATATCCGAAGCACTGGTTGCAACTGCGCTGGGTCTGTTTGTCGCAATTCCGGCGTCCATCGCATTTAATTATTTTAAGGCCCAGAGTAATAAATTCAGAGAAACGTTTGATCACTTTACGCTGGACCTGTTAAACCGCATTCAGCAGCAGTATTTTTTCAAAGATATATCAAACGATTGACCAGCTAACATGGGGGATTAACCCCTACCGGCAGTGATGCGGAGATGTTATGGAAGTTCGGCAAAACGACGATTCCTTTTTAACGGAAATCAATGTAACGCCGTTTGTTGACGTGCTGTTGGTGCTGCTTATCATATTCATGATAACTGCTCCGGCCATGACGCGGTCCGTTGGTGTCGATCTTCCAAAAACGAAGCTGGAAAATGAATCGGGCAAGGAGAAGAACTCTATTTCCAAAACAGTAGTAGTTGGACTAGATAAAAACAATAAGGTCATCTTCGATCGAAAACAATACTCCGTAGAACGGTTTCACGAACGTTACGCAGATCTGATTAAAGGCAGGACCATTGAAAAGGTATATATCCAGGCCGATAAGACGACATCATATGATAACCTGTTACAATTAATGGTTTTTTTGAAGAATCAGGGACATGAAAATATCGGGTTGGTTTTTGACCAGAAAGACTAGATTGACTTTCAGTGGAAAACACATTATTCGCTATGGAATAGCCGTTTCTCTGTTATTGCATCTGTCTGTGTTTGGGTTCTTTTTTTTTATTTAAAATTTACAAGATTCCCGGAACTCAGCCTGGCCGAATTGGAGTCAAGAGCTCTGGATGTTGATTTCATCGATCAGGATCAACTAAGAAGAATGTTTATGCCGGAACCTGAACCGGTTCCGGAGCCTGCCCCTGAACCGGTGGTGGAAGAAGTACCTGGGGAGCCCGAGCCAATAATTGAAGAAGAACCGGTAGAGGAAGAAGAGATCGTTGAAGAAGAACCGGTTGTGGAAGAAGAGCTGGATGAGGAAGAGCCGATAGAGGAAGAAGAGATCGTTGAAGAAGAACCGGTTGTGGAGGAAGAACCTGTTGAAGAACAACCCGGTCCTGAAGAACAGGTTGTCGCTATTGAAGAAGAGCTGATCGATGAGGGCGACCAACCCGAAACCGTTGGGGAACCTGTTCTGGAAGATGATGTTGAACTTGATATAGATATACCCGGGGACAATACAATCGAATCGCCTGATCAACAGGCAGTTGTTCGTGACGATGTCTTTGAAATAGAAACCATTAAAAGCGCGGTACCGGTCAAAAAAACCAAGCGTGACGACATCAAGAAGCAGTTTAGTTCGGTTCTTAAAAACTTCTCGGTTGATTTGGGAAAGCGCTCCAAGTCGATAGAACAGAAAACCAGGAAACAGGAAGATGAGTTAAAGTCAGAAACCAGGGTGAAGAAGGTTAAAACCATCCTGACTGACAATCGGGATATGTTCAGGCAGAGGCAGATCGCAGCAAAATGGAAACACTTCCCATTAAGCAGGATCATGCTGAGAGAGTATATTCCCGAAGTAAACAAGGCAATCAAGCCTTATTGGAATCTTCCGCTGGAGATGGATCCGACTCTGGAAATCCTGGTAAAACTGAAGATTTCAAAATCAGGAAAGATCCTTGATTATGATTTTGTAGAATCATCGAGAAACAGGTTTTTTAATCACTCGGTAGTTCAAGTTTTTAAAAACCTGGATCATTTACCTCCGCTTCCGGAGGGGTTTACGGGTGAATCAACTGAAATTGGTTTAAGATTCACCTCAAAACAAATCAATAACGAATGAGGTGCAATATGAAAACAATAAAAAAAGCAGTTGTTTTACTTGTTGTTCTTCCTTTTTTCTATGCAACTGGCTTTGCATTAGATTATTTCGAGGTGAGCAAACCGAACATCAAGAAAGCTAAGATTTATGTAGCTGCCACAAAAAACACCCGCTTGAATACGCAGTTTGTTGCTCAAATCAAAGACATGCTTGAAGCTGTGTTGCTTTTTGAAAACGTTAGCACCGCAAAAGGATCTGACTATGCTATTCAGATTGGCAACTCTGTTGAAGCGAAAGAGCTTTATGTTACCATAAAGGGCGAAAAGCAGAGTAGCTACGGTACCAAGAATTTTGGTATCAAATTCCGAAACACGGAAGAGAAGTACGTCGGAAGAAAAACTGCACAAATGGCCAATCGCATTATCAAGGAGTTGTTCGGTATAGAAGGTTCTCTTGGCAGTACCCTGACCTGGTCTGTTACGGAAGAGACTCGAAAAGTCATGTACAAGTCCTCATTTAAGATCCCTGACACGAAAAATCAGATTACCTATAATTTTTACTCAAATTATGGTGCAAGCTGGAATCAGGCCAAAGATCAGGTGATCTACACATCCCACACCGATTTTGGAACTGTCATCAATCTACAGAAAGTTGAACCCCTGGTTTTCAAATCACATGAGATCTTCAAAGAATCTGGAACCGCCAGTAGTCCCTTTTGGGCACCCGATGGCACGGTATACATGACATTGCATGTGGCAGATCAGAACTCGGACATATTCCGATTCAGACTATCCGGGGACATCGACCAAACCGACTCAATTAAGTTCGAAAAGGTGGCCCAGGTTACCTTTAATCCCACTATTGATACGGAACCTGCTATCTCACCGGACAACAGCATGATGGCGTTCGTATCGGATCAGACTTCAGAACCCCAGATATACATTTTGGACCTGAACACTAAAAAATCACGCCGCCTGACTCACCGTGGAGGATATAACGCTTCTCCTGCCTGGTCTCCAAACAGTAAGTATCTTGCATTCAAATCCATTAGAGAAGGTAAATCATCCATTTATCGCATCAACGTGGAGAGCGGAGACGAGAAACGATTGACCGGCGATAGACTTGATGCAGAAGAGCCTACATGGTCACCGGACGGCTCCCTCATTGCTTTTACAGGAAAAACAGGAAAAAAAGCCGCTTCCAAGGTTTACTACATGCTGGCAAGTGGGGGACAATATAAGCGTTTAACCGGTGCAAATGCAGATACAGTGGAAACAACCCCGACTTGGGGCCCTGCCCTGCATTAATATCAACAGCTTTATGGACGCTTTCTGAACTGTGAAGTCACCCACTAGCCTCATTGCCCTCATTTTCATCCTTCTCCCCGGGCTGGTATTGGCCCAGGGAGACGCGGATGCAATTCGCCAGTTTCGCAAATCAGTTTTCAAATTGCAGCAGGAGATGCTGCAACTCAAGGAGGAGTTCGACCGTCAAAAGAAAGAACTCCAGGCGCAAAAGGAATATCTTAATACCCAGGTTGAGCGTCTCACAGCAGAAAATAACAAATTCAAAAAAAACCTACTGGAGATGGACAGTCTTCTATTTCAATTTGAGGACAGACTTGAATCCAGCGCTTTGAATAAACTCACTGCAGAACTCAAAAATCTTCGGGAGTTCAACAGGGCTCTTCTTCTTGACACGCTGGGCCATTCGGAAGAGTTCGAAAAAATCCTTCTCGACATTATCAACCAACCGGATACACGCCTTCCCAAGGACTTGTTAATTCTTATCTTGGCGCAGCAGAAGAGAAGACAAGGTTCATTGGAGGAGAGTCTTAGCTACTACAGCACTTTACTGGCAGAGTTTTTTGGTAGCCCTTTCTTTACCCAGGGAATTTATGAAATGAGCGAGGTTTTGGGAGAACTGGATAAAACGGATCAGCAGTTGACGCTTTTGATTCAACTTTCAGCCATCTCAAAAACAGACAAATTCAGCCTTCGTGCAGTGGAAAAACTGCGAAAAATGGGCTCGGAAGCAGCTTTTGAAGATGCAATTGACGCAACCGGTGATGCGGCTTCAGAAACTCATATCGGAATAGTCCCGGAAGTCGCAGATATGGTAGACGCAACAACCGACGCAACAACTGACATCGGATCTGCTGAAGGCATTTCCGAAGATGCTACCGGCGATCAACCGGCAGCGCTTGAATCGCCGATGGTAATTGGAGACGCAACTGGTGACGTTATTTCACATCCTGCGGAAATCCCAGGTAGTATAGATGCATCCGGAGATGAGCAGGTTTTCGAAAGTACCAAAGCACAGGCGGATGCAACAGGTGATATAATCTCCCAACCCGCTGAATCCCTTGGCAGTAGAGATACATCCGGTGATGAGCAGTTGTTGGGAGAAACAGAAACGGCTTTGCAATCCGATGATATTCCTTCAACGAATGTTTCTGCAGCCGATCCCTTGACCGGAAACCAACCTTTACACGACTCGACCTCCGATCAGCCTTCCAATGTGGAATCACAAACTGATTTGAGTCTGGCGACGGATGCAACACCTGATCAACCCACGCAACCAAATGAAGCGGCGGATTCTTCCCCTGACATTCTGCAATCGGCGCCAGCGCAGCAGGAGTCGCAGGTGATAACTGGTGACGGTCCGACTCAGGATGTTACTTCCGACCAGCCCCTTCCTGTATCGATTCAAACTGAGCAGCAGATTACAACCGATGTGGAACCAGCCGCGGATGTTACTTCCGATCAATCCTCCTCCATACCCTCACCAGGAAATTCCCGTCTGACAGATGCTGAAACGGATCGGCAGGAGGCCATTGGTCCAAATTCGCAAATCTCTGACGATGGGGCTGCTGCTTCTCCAGCACAGCCTGTTGGTGCAGTATCCGACTCGACAAGTGATGTTCTCCCGGCGGCTCAATCAATAGAATAATCTCAGTCTCACAGTCCGGAACTTGATATCAGGTTCAATTGTTCTTTAATGAGCCGATCAATTTTATCATCATCACATTCATAAACTGCTGTTTCGATCTCTTGAAGGACTTGTGGAAGATTGGATTTGTAGGGTTGGACCAATGATTTCATTTTCTCCAATGCCTCAAGCAAAGCATTGGAATAATCCTTCGGAATCAATGAGAGGTCACCAAAAGCAGCATCAAGCCTGTTACGAACTTCATCCGGAATAGTCTCCGTTTGTGATTCAATTTCCTGATCTCCCACCCTCACCTTTTTTAAATGCCGGTTTAAAAATGGATAGAGATCGTCAAGATCGAATGGTTTGGTGAGATAGTCTGAAAATCCCGCTTGAAGGGCTTCCTGCTTCTTCTCTTCGGCTGTGTCTGCTGAAAGAGCGATAACCGGTAACGACTTGGTTCTGGGGTTATCCCTGATTTGCTCAATTGCTTTTAGTCCGCCCATTTTGGGCATCCTGATATCCATAAAGACAAGATCGGGTAAAAGTTCATTGGCTTTATCCACACCTTCGAGCCCATTCATAGCCGATGTTATTTCCAATCCCAGGTCGTGAAAAAACGTCCTCATTAGATCCTGATTGACCGGGTTGTCTTCAACCACAAGAATTTTACTACTTCTGGAATAGTTGGGTGTTTCAATAGAATCTGCATTGTCGTCATAATCCGGATTAAAATGTTGGCCGGTCAGATTTGTGGATCCAGGTTTTATGGTTTCGATCAAGGAATTAACAGATAAAGTCAGCTCCTGCCCGCTTCGTCTGATGTTGTTTAACATTTCAAGAATATCAACCGGGTAGTTCTCTTTCCCCGCCCTGTTGTGCAGAATCTGGCTGAACCCGATTATCGCATTCAGAGGTGTGCGGATATCATGCGCGAAGTCTTCCGGAAGCCGGTTCTTCAAAACCTGCCAAATATCGTCTGATTTCCCGTTTTCTTCGACTTGAAAATCCGATTTGTGATCCAATACCACCAGATAGGGAGATGTTGCTGATTTTGCTGGTGCGATGCTGATAGTGAATGCATCACCAGGATTTTCATCATTTGAATGGTTTCGATATCGTCCTTGAACAGGTCCTGTTTCACTCAATTGCACCAACTGCAGAAATCCATCACTTGCTCGTTCGTCATCCTGTTCGAAATCGATATAGTTTTCCAATGGTGTATTAATCGTGTTATCAATTTCTATACCCAATAACTTCCCAAAATTCTTGCTCATCTGTTTTATCAAGCCGCGGTGATCGACAAGACAGAAGGCGGCGGGAATTTCTTCGAACAATAGTTTAATTAATTCTTCACTAGTATTTAGATTCTCTGCCGTGATTCTGTTTACTCGCCTTTGCCTTCCCAGGTGGATTCTGTCAAAGACAATGATCAAGCCAGCTAGAATTAAAAGAACGATTATGATAACCAAAATGAGTGCTGTTTTTACGCCCACGCTTGGCAAATCTTTGCCAGCAGCACACACCGTAACTGATGACAATAAAAAGGCAATTAGCGTTGAAAGAGATCTGGTAATCATAGATTTGAACAGTTTTGTTTCAGACTCTTTGGTTTTGGATATTAGAAAATCGGAATTGCATCATGACACAGTATTAGCAGATTGATCCGGCAATAGCAATTGATGGTAAGCTGGAAGGGATATACATTTCGAAGCTGTTTTTGAAGACATACCGGTGGAAGGTGTTTGAACGACAGGAAAAAAAGGGGGGTTAATAAACCGCCTGAGGTCACGCCCCTTCTCAATTTGTTTTTATCCCCGTTGTGGTGACCGTGTATTACATGAACAGGTGTCGACAGTTGGAAAAATATAACATAGATTTGATCTGGTACGGAGACATTTGTATTTCGGCCTGTCACCCGGAAGAATCGGGGTTAGACTATAGTGAGTTGCTCATGATAAATCGCCTGGGCCTGTCAAAGCCGTTACAGCTTGATCCTGAGATAATCGGTACGGGTGAAAAAAGCTTAACGTGACAGTGATCTACTTTTGAATCCGAATCCAAAAACAGGGATTGTTTTGTGAGAGACTCCGATTTCAGGCAGTTAATATACATATCTACAAAATGGTACAAGGGAGAAAAAACATGACGAATGATGAGATATTTCTTCGGTTAAAAGACAACCTAAAAGATCAAATCGAGGAGAACAACCTTGCCGGAAGCAGCATTGATATTACCTGTCGTGCTTTATCTTCTACAGAAGCTATTGGCAAGCCGGACCATGATGATTACCCTATTGTCAAAGGCAAGGAAGTAATGATTGAAGCCGTATTTAAAGGTGCTTCAGGCCAGGCATTCACCGATGAATTCTCAGACAGCTCATTCCCAATTGAAAAGTTACTGATTATCGATCATCAGAATACACGTGACAGAGCAACATTTGTAGCGGGACTCAACGCCATTTACAAATACCTGGGTTTATGTGAGAAAACCGTTCATTGCAGAAATCAAGAGCCTGTAGACTGTGCGAATCACCTTGTCACGCTAGCTGAGTTTCAAGGTAAAAAAATCCTGCAAGTAGGTTATCAGCCCCGCTTTCTCGAAATGCTGTTAAAGAAAAATCAGGTCAGAGTCCTGGATCTTGATCCTGATAACATCGGACAGATTAGATTTGGCGTTCTTGTAGAATCCACACCTCAATATAAAGAGGCGGCAGATTGGTGCGACCTGGTTTTTGCTACGGGTTCAACCCTGGTTAACGGAACGATTTCCACTTTTATTAATCAGCCCAAGCCTGTGATTTTCTATGGTGTGACCATTGACGCCACAGCTTGTATACTTGATCTGAAAACATACTGCCATTGTGGGCATTAATCTGTATTTATTGAGAATTATCGTCATAGCCTAATTGATAAATGCTCCTCAAAAAAGCCTCGGAAAAACAAACCTTTAGCCTCTGCGATTCAATCCAACATTAACTATCTCAAAGCAAATCGCAATGGTTGCTTCGTTTTATTGCCATTATACCATTTGCAACCTGTACTGTTTTGCAGCCCCTGCTAAGGATGACATACGTCGAATAACACCAATGTTTTCTATCCTGTTCAAAAAACAATCCTTCCACTGCCATTGAACGGGAGATCAATGTTTATTTTGGTTTGTCATTTGGATCAGTCTGGCATATGATCCAGAAAAACAATCCCTTTGATTCAACTGAATATACAAGGAGAGATATGAATTATCAGGATTTCAATTTTACCGCTCCGGACAATCAGCAGATATTCTCTGTTAATTGGTCACCTGAAGACTCCACCGGTGTCAAAGCTGTTGTCCAGCTCGCACACGGAATGGCTGAACACATCATGAGGTATGAAACTTTTGCCCGATATCTCGTGGAAAACGGATATATCGTTTACGGCAATGATCATCGCGGACATGGTAAAACAGCGGGCGTATTGGACAATGTGGGATATTTTGCGGATGAGGATGGCTTTTTCAAAGTCGTGGGAGACATGGTTCAGCTCACCGGTATTATTCGGGAAAGACATCCCGACTTACCGGTTTTTCTTATTGGTCATAGTATGGGGTCGGCACTTGCCAGGCACTACATATTTGAAAATTCAGATAAGATAAACGGACTTGTTCTTTCCGGAACCATGGGTGACCCCGGTTTGCTGGGGAAGGTAGGTGTAATTATTTCAAAGCTGGAAAGCACTCTGAAAGGTAGAAAGCACAGGAGTAGCCTGATTAATAAAATGACGTTCGGAAGCTATAATAACGCTTTCAAACCAAACCGAACAGAATTCGACTGGCTCAGCCGGGACAGCAATGTGGTCGATGCCTATGTCAAAGATCCCTATTGCGGAGGTGTATTTACGTCGGGATTCTTCGCTGATTTTCTGGTAGGACTGGGTGAGATATTCAATCCCCAAAATATAGCTAAAATACCGGCTTCTCTCCCCATTCTGATGTTTTCCGGAGATATGGACCCTGTGGGCGGGACAAAACCTTTGGAAAAGGTATACCGATCGTATCAAAAGGCAGGCATTACAGACGTCACTTTGAAGTTGTACCCGGAAGGCAGGCATGAAATGCTCAATGAGATCAATAAAGATGAAGTCTACAAAGATGTCATCAACTGGCTTGACTCGCATATTCCGGAAGGCACATAACAAAATCGATCAAATGGCGAGCACGTTCATTCTCTATCAGCAATAATCGGGAACTCTAAAATAAACGTTGCTCCCCTGTCTTTTCCTTCACTTTCAACGCTCATATTCCCCCCCATCTCTCTGACATAGTTCAATGAACTATTCAATCCGAATCCGTGACCTTCTGTCTTGGTGCTAAAACCACGAGTAAAAATCTTTTCCAGGTTTTCCGGAAGAATACCGTAACCCTTGTCGCGCACGGTAATCTTTACATGATTGTCTTCGTAACCAGTGATCAAATCCAGAATTCTCTGGTCCCGCGGGACTTCACTCATGGCCTCCGAAGCATTTTTGATCAGGTTAATCAAGACGTGCAACAGTTGTGTTTTTTCGACCCTGATCATAGGCACAGCTTCCAGAAATCTTCGGATTCTGACTCGTCGTTTACCAAGAATCCCCATCTGCATGTTAAGTGCATCCTCTATCACGCGGACGGGATTTACCTCTTCAAACCGATTATGGACCCCATACCGTTGTTGGGAATCGATAATATCTTCAATCGCCTGGATTTTTTCCAGCATGCGTCGGAGCGAGTTTTTCGCACCCCCGGTCTCATCATCAAATACTTTTTCCAGCTTGATATAATAATCCAAAAGCAGCTTTCCCTTGGGGTCTTCCACAATATAACGCTCGATGAAATCGTATTTCTTCTTCAGCAGTTCCGTTGCTTTTTTATACCCAATACCGAACTCGTTATTCCACGAGTCCCGGAGCATCTGTGCTGAAACCTTGAAACTGTTAAGCACATTTTTAATATTATGGAGCGTGCTGATGGTTATATCGGCCAACTCGGATTTGTGCTCGGTCTTTTGCAGTTCTTTCTCAACACTTTTCAATCGAGTTGTGGTATATTCAGCGCGATCGGTTAATTGCCTGTTGAGTAGGCTGATCTCCTCTTCCGCATTTCGTCGTATGACAACTTCCTGCGACAACTCCTTTGTTAATCGCTCAACCCTGTTCCTCTCCCTGGCATTGTGAATGGACACAATCACCGACATGCAGAGAATGTTGAGAGAGAAACCGATATGCATGGTGTTTTGAAGAGCAATTATGTTGGCTCGTGACAGAATATCCACACCCCCGCTGATGGCAATGAACAATGAGCCCAGCAAAGACATCACAGCCAGCATATCCTTTCGTTGCAGCAACGCTCGAAATTGCCCCAGCAACATCCAAAATAGGCAGGTGAAAATGAATATGAAGAATGCGGAAAGGTATCGGGAGAATATTTGAGCAGGGGTGACATGCACTACCAACGCGTACACAATACAAATGGTATAAATGAAGTAGGCTACACGTTTGGAAAAAAACTTGAAAAAAATACTCCGTAAAAAAGCAGTGTAGCTTAGGCAGAGAAAATAGACCGTGAAATAGTTCAACCTGAGCAATGAGTTGAAACTGAGCCATCCTCCGAGCATTTCGTAAGCATATAATTCAACAACAAATATCCTCAGGGCAAAAGTCAGGCTGAACAGACCCAGCCACAAGGTAGCAAATTCTGAATGGCGAAGAATGAAAAAAATGATCATGAAGATACCGGCGTAGCAAATCATTCCCATCAGTAGAAAATCCCTCTGCCGTCTGGAGTTTCTCATCTCTTTGATCTGCTCAGCCGTGCCAATGTAAATATCCTTATACGTTCCCTGGTTGTTGAAATCTTCAAAATTACTGACTTCCAGATAGATGTCCGTGACGCCGTCCGCATTAAATTTTCCTTCCAAGGCCCCGAACCAGGGCCTGTGACTTTTTCGATCATGATCCGGTTTCCCTGACTTATCCACGAGTAGCGGATCGTTGCTGTCCTTCGCAATATACAATGCAGAAGCAGACCTGACCTGGGGGAAATAGATGGATAGATGTTCGTTATCCACGCCCTTTTTTAAATTAACTATCCTGATATGGAATGTTATACTGCCAAACACAAAGGGCTCTTCTGTCAGTGGGTGCCTGATTTGCTTCCAATTTCCCGGAAGCTGCAGATAACCGTCGGGCGTGACACTTTCAAATTTTAATTGTTCATCGCTGATTAGCAATCGGTTCAAATAGTAGTTCCACTCGCCTTTTGGAGACATCACTCCGGATTGCTTAAAACTCCAACCACGGATATCCATGATTCCCTTGCTGGGATGAGGAACACTACCCGCCAGACCAGCTCTGTCGCATCCGCTCAGCATGAAAAGGCTAAGAAACAGCGAGACAATATAAGTTAAGATTCGAACAAACTTCATTTCTTTTCTGTCAGCTCCTCCGGATAATATCCCGATTGCAGCGGAAGATTTGAAGTACCTGGATTAGCCGAAATTATATTTTAAATTGAACACCCTGTCACGAAATCTTTATAGACGCAGGTTTCAATTTGAATTACAAATATTATCAATTCTGTCGGTGAGCAAGCAAATATATCAGCTTCAAACCAGTATACCTGTCAACAAATCGACAAGTGCAGTGTTGCTGATAATTCTGTAAGCCTGTACTTTTTGATTGGTTTAACAACATTTAGATTTTTGGCCGCGCGTTGAAATATATAAAAGAAGAGGAGAGGGAAATGCGATTTGGAAACTATGAGTGTTCTGCCCTGGATTTAGGTGATTTTTGGGTTGATGGCGGAGCCATGTTCGGGATTATTCCCAAGGTTGAATGGCAGGAAAAAACGCTGGTTGACCCGTTAAACAGAATAAGGTTGGCAAACCGTTCGTTACTGATTCAGGGTAATGGTAGAAATATCCTGGTTGATACGGGCTGTGGGTTCAAACTGTCAAAGGAAATGAAAGAACAATACGGCATCGAACATCAGCCAGTTGATTTCAACCTGATGCTGAGTGGATTTGATCTGGATGTCCATCAGATCAGCGATGTTATTCTAACTCATCTTCATTTCGACCATGCAGGTGGATCAACCATGGCGGTGGGAAGTCGTATCGATCCTCTTTTCCCCAATGCCCGTTATCACGTTCAGACAGAACAATGGGAATATGCCCGCAATCCACATGAGCGGGATAAGGACAGTTATCTGGAAGATGACTTCCTGCCGTTACAGCAACAGGGGGTTCTTGAACTCATTGACGGATCGCTAACGCTGTTCGATGGTATTGAATTAATGGTAACATATGGTCATACCCCCGGCATGCATCATGTGATTGTAAAGGGCGAAGAAAAATCTCTTTTTTTCTGCGGCGATCTGGTTCCGACCGTTAACCACCTCCCTGTCCCCTGGATGGCCGGATATGACAACAAACCTATGGAGATGTATCCGGAAAAAGACTACTTTTTAAGGAAAGCAATTAGGGAAAACTGGCTGCTCTTTTTCCAGCATGATCCTCAAATTGTGGTAGCTGATGTGAAAGAAGGAGCAAAATGGATTGAATTTGACAGGGAGGTAAACATCTAGTTAACCACCTGACGACGCATCGGAGCCCAGTCGTTTCTCAAACCTGACGGCCTCAATAGATGCATCCGGGAACTCACAGGTCGTCAGCCCGCTTTCAGTGTACCCAATCTTGTTATAAAATCCGGTATTGTATTTCGGAATTATCGTATCCACATATATCCGATCGACTTCCGGCCATTGATTCATAACCCACTTGTCGATATATGCTGAACATTGACGGCCAAATCCCTGTTTTACGCTCATGAGATCGAAATAGATGAGTTTGAGTTCTGCTGTAAGATCGTCAATCCGGATTATGATAAAAAATCCCACTGAGTTTGAATGATACTCCGCAATAAAAAACTCTGATTCTCCGGCGATTCTGATATAATCATCCGGCTGGTATGCATCTGCTCCGGCCTGTGCAGCCTTTTTTCCTATCTCCTCAACAAATACATTAAGAAATGCCTGCTTTCTGGTTTGATAACAGAAAAAAGCGTCGTCATCATTGAAACGTCTGATGTTGAGGTTGTTTTCCATCCTTTGGCACTTACTATTATCTGAAGGTTTGAGGTAGAGGATCAAAACGGGATTGTTTGGTGATCGGAATAATCAGGAGACATCAATCGGGAAAAAATTCACTCTGATGTCCCTTGTATTAAGATCCCAGATGCTGTTCAAATCAAAGATTGTATCTGAAAATCACCTTGGTATCACCTTCGCGATTGTAATCCCTGGTAACAGCATAGCCGTTTTCTTCCCCATCACCCGGTTCAATACTAAATCCGATCCGTGTGTGGAATTTTATTGAATCAATATTGACGGGAGAAGTACAGCAATTCACCTTGGTGCAATTGTTGTTTTTGCACAGACCAAGAAAGACACCATAGAGATCTTTGCCCAGCCCATTTTGTCGGTGAGCCGGATGAATTCCGGAAAAATGTATGTACGCTTCATTCTCAAGAGACGGGGACAGGAATCCGACAAGGAATCCGGCCAGTTCATTATCTTTTTCTATAATAAAGCTGGTCTTATGAAAATGACTGAGGTAGAGCTTTTGCAGCATGTACCTCAAATCTCTCCCTCCCCACCATTCCACCATCACATCAATAATTGCCTTATGATCCTCCGGAACGGCTTGTCGCAATAAATAGCCCTTCTCTTCAATAGCTTTTGCAGCATTTTCAATATCAATCGTCATTTCATATCCTCTCTACTTTCCGGGAAAACAGATTTTCAAAACTTCATCGAATCGACTAACAAAGTGAGGCGTCAAACCTTCCTTGATATGATCATCAAGATCCTTCCAGTCATCTTCATTTTCGCTTGGAAAAACCAGCGTTGAAACCTTGGCACGTTTGGCAGCAATCACCTTCTCTTTCAGACCACCAATCGGCATCACCAGACCTGTCAGCGTGATCTCGCCTGTCATAGCGATGTTCTTGATAATCGGTTGGTTTTTAACCAGCGAATAAAGTGCACAGGCCATGGTTATTCCTGCGGATGGACCGTCTTTCGGGGTTGCACCCGCCGGGACATGGAGATGAATGAAATTCTCATTGAAGAATTTTGACTCATCCTTTTTCGTCAATATCGAACGCATATAGGAATAGGCAATTTCAGACGACTCAACCATCACCTTTCCCAACTGTCCGGTCTGCTTGAAGCCGGGACCTTTGGATGTGACATTGTTCGCTTCGATAAAAAGGGTTGCTCCACCCATACTGGTATAAGCCAGTCCCATGACAACACCTGCTTTCGGCCTTTTATAAACCTTCTCTTCACTAAACATTCTTCTGCCCAGAATGTCAGGCAAGTCTTTTTTCTTTACTTCAACCTGCTTTACCTCATTGGTTACAATCTCTTTTGTGCTCTTGCGAAAGATCTTTTTGATATTATTTTCCAAGTTCCTTACACCTGCCTCCCTCGCATATCCATCTATAATCTCGCGAAGTATGGGTTTGGTCAGTTTTACCTGTTCCTTTTTCAGACCATGAGCCTTCAGTTGTTTAGGGATCAGATACTTACGGGCAATTTCCAGCTTTTCCTCCAGAATATAACCGGATAGACGAATGGTTTCCATTCTGTCGAGCAGCGGTCCCGGTATTGTTTCCAATTGATTGGCGGTACAGATGAACAGGACGTTTGACAGGTCAAATCTCACATCCATATAGTGATCCAGAAAATCCTTGTTTTGCTCCGGATCCAACACCTCCAGAAGTGCCGAAGCCGGATCACCCTGAAAACTGGCACCGATTTTATCAATTTCGTCCAACATGATGACGGGATTAGACGTCTTGCAGGATTTCATCGCCTGTATGAATTTACCGGGCATTGCTCCGATATAGGTTCGTCGATGACCTTTGATTTCAGCTTCATCGCGCATGCCACCCAACGAAAAGCGGTAAAATTCCCGATTCAAAGCCTTGGCAACAGACTGACCGATTGAAGTTTTTCCCACCCCCGGAGCTCCAACCAACAAAACGATGGATCCGGAAAGATCTCCCTTCAGGACACCCACCGAGATCGTCTCCAGAATTCGCTCTTTCACGTCATCCAAACCGTAATGATCTCTATTCAGTATCCTGGCCGCTTTCTTGAGGTCGCGGTTGTCCTCGGTGGTCACTCCCCAGGGTAAGATCGTTAGCCAATCGAGGTAGTTACGGGTCACATTGAACTCCGCCGACGAAGGCTCCAGTACTTTAAGCTTATCCATCTCCTCATTGATTCTGTCTTTCACCTCCTCCGTCGGCAGTTTTAGTTTGTCCAAACGTTTTTGAAATTTCTCCAGTTCCGTTTCTTGATCACCCTTGGATAAACCAAGTTCTTTTTTGATCTCGGAAAGTTGCTGTTTGAGGAAAAACTCCCTTTGCTGGGTTGAAAGCCGCTCTTCTATCCGCTTGTTAATCTTGCTCTGCAGTTTGGAAATCTCTATCTCTTTTTTCAATAGCACCAGGACTCGCTCTATTCGCTCCTTTACATCCAGGATTTCCAGTATAGCCTGCAACTCCTCTCCTGAGCTGGTCGTCATTGAAGCTGACAGATCGGCCAGCATCCCGGGTTGATTTACATTAACTTGCCCCATTAACAGACCAAGCTGCTCCTTAAAAAGTGGATTCATGTTCACCAATTCCTTGATGACATTGATAATAGAGACAGCGTAGGCCTTCATTTCATCAGTGTTGTCAACCTTTTTTTCGTGCCTGTATTCGACTCTTGCTCGCAAAAAGGGTTTGGCGGACAGCAGATCCTTGATTTCGAAACGTTCCACCACTTGGGCCATCATGTGCATATAGTGTCCATCCTTGGTCCCGGAAACCTGCATTACTTTGGCCACCACCCCGACCTTGTATAGATCATCCATGCTTTCAGGCAACTGAATCTCCTCGGGTGGTTGTGATGCCGTTTGCTGATCTGATTTAGCCAGAATCAAGCCGACATAATTGGAAGCCGATTCCACCGCTTTCAATAAGGCCTGTGACTGTTCATTCTTGCCTACAACTACCGGAGCCATCATTTTTGGAAATAGAGGTCGATCATACAGGGGCACCAAGGGGATTACATCCGGTGCAATGGAATCTGCAATGACAATATCAGCAGAACCCAAAGTCTCTTTTGACACCTCTTCATTTTCAATTTCAACATCTTCTATGATCTTCACTTCATCAGCCATCTTCATTCTCCTTGAATTGCTGTCCTGTCATCTATCTTAGCTGGTGGATCAGAACCATATTGTCACTGTTTGCAAAAAGACAATCTCTGCTCTTTTTGACAACGATTATTTTTGTAGTTATATCAAAATAAACCAACTACGGTAAAGTCCAAACAGACAGGTCTGTCTTAGTGGATCTGGTCGTTTAGTTCAGTTAGAATAGCACCAACGGTTGTCAATTGCTTCCGTTGTGCACTTTTGATTTGCCTGTTAAACGGGAGTTCCATTTGACACCTGCCAATAATTCGGGAACTGTACCATCTGCCATTTTGGCCTATTTCGATTACCCATTGTTTTTTCTGCAGATTTAATGCCTAAAAGAAAGAAAGAATAAAAACAGGCTCATATCATCTCCAGTATAACCTGATCAACCAGCAGCAGGAGTCGAAGATGAAACTATACATAGCGTCATAAACCATTGCGCATAAGAGCCTGACAAACTCTTTTATATTGGGGGACTAAAAGCATGTTAACTAAGCAATTAAATCAGACGGCGCGTATGAAAACCAGATCAATCATCAGAATAACATGGTTCATTTTGATTGTTATCTTGTTGAAACCCGACCTTCAGGCTGATGATTGGTCCGGGCAGAGGAATGATATGGTTATGCGGGATCTTAAATCCCGGGATGTTGACGACCCAGCGGTGCTGAAAGCAATGGGAAAAGTGGAACGGCATCTATTCGTTCCCAAATCAATCAGGACTTATGCCTACGCTGATCGTCCTCTACCCATTGGAGAGGGGCAAACCATCAGTCAACCCTACATTGTAGCCTTGATGAGCCAGATGCTGGAAATAGAAAAAGGTCATAAGGTATTGGAAATAGGAACAGGTTCCGGATACCAGGCTGCTGTTTTGCAGGAATTAGGGGCGGAGGTTTATACAATAGAGATTATCTTATCTCTGGCTGAAAAAACGGAAAAACTGTTTGAGGTCATGAACCTACCCATTCGAGTAAGAAATGCGGATGGTTACTATGGTTGGCAGGAAGCTGCTCCCTATGACAGAATCATCATTACGGCTGCCGCCAATCACATTCCCCCGCCTCTCATCAATCAGTTGAAACCGGGCGGAAAACTCATTCTACCACTGGGCAACATACGTTTCTATCAAACACTGACCCTTGTTACCAAAAACCGGGATGGCAAGGTATCCGTCTCGCATCACACGCATGTCCGATTCGTTCCGATGACTGGCAAAATGCTGGAATAACCTGAAAGAATCAAAAAGGGTTAGACAACGACATCAGGCTCTCTTTGCACCAAAATGCCGATAAAGTACCCAGGAAGCCAGATAACAAGCCGAAGCAATATAAAGCAGGCTGTTGAATCCAATGATAACAGCAAGTATCATAGCCGTTACCGAACCCAGTATCGAAGCAAAGCTGTTAAAAGACCAGGCTGAAAAGACCAGATGACCGGATTCATCAATTCTTGAGATCTTTACCAACCCCCGGGGAAAAGGGATGCCCATCATCAAGCCGGGGAATACAACCAATAGTAAAGATATAATCATTCTTGTCCCCAAATCGGCTCCCATAAAATGTCTCGATACAGAATCGACACAGAATCCGTAAAGAAACAACAAAATAATCAGACATATGTGTATCAGTGATTGCTGACGGATTGATCTTCCGCGAACCAGCCATGAACCCAACCCCGAAGACACAAGCAAGCCGCCCAGCACCAGGGCAAAGGAATAGGTCGGCTGTCCGAGAAAAAGGATTAACTTTTCCAGGAGGGAAATCTCAACAAGCATAAAACCGAAACCCAGGCTCAGAAAATAAAAAGGTAGGGCAGGTCGTCGAAGCAACTCTTTACCGGCTAGCCCCAATGGCGTGATGATCAAGACTATTGCCAAAAGAAAAACAAGGCACCAGATGATGGGTAGCAAGCCTCCTCCCTCAATCAAAGCCTCCCATTTGCCGTCAAACGCTGAGTAGTATTCCGGGATTTTGTTCAATCGGAGAAAATGATAAAAAAAAGGTCTATCATCACTCACAGGCCTCAAATCAAAAGCACTGTCACTAACAACCGATTCCCGGTTCTCCAGGATTTCCCGTACCTGTTCCGCAAAAACAGGGAGGGCATAACGATTGAATCGGTTCGCCTCCTCAATATTCATCCCCGGATAGTAAACTATTGCATAGCCCAGTTCGTCACAATATTCCCTGAAACGATATTTATCTTTCTCCTGCCACGGCTGTGCGGAAGTAACCACCATCATCGTAGATATAGTCCTGAAAATCCCCAGGTGCTGACTCGCTTCCAATCCCAGCTCATCCAAAACTGTCACCAGGGAGACAATAAGACGAAACTCCGCTCTTGTCGGAGGTAGCAGGTAGAAATGAAAACCCAACCAGCCCTGCTGATCAAGTCTGGACAGAAGAGCTTTTATTCCTTCCACTGTCAGGAGAGAGTTCCCCTGTAAGCTGTTCATTCCGCTTCCCCCGGAAGGTGAGGCTGAGTCAAGAGAAACCCTAATCCTGTCAAATTTTACACCGGGTTTCGCCAACAAGGTCCTTGGGCTATCACTATGAAAGGTAGTTCTATTTGAATCAAAATGATTATCCAACCAATTTGCCAGGATAGGAGAGTTGGATTGAACGGTGATATGATTAACCTTTGATTTCAATTCACTATGAACTGCCTGGCCGCCCACAGTTTGCAGAACTAAACTGTTTTCTGCCTTTTCTGTCATTCTGAGCAATAATTCTGAAGGCAGATTTTTCAGAAAAGCCTCGGATGCGGCTCCAACCTTAAAATATGTGGAAAGCTGATCTCCATCCAGGGTTATGCCATTTTGCTCCGGAACAGAATCTCTGTAATTTAAACTCAAACCCGGTGCGGATCTGGCAATAGGGCTTTCAAACCAATCAATTCTTGAAACTGAATCCCATCTGGTGTCAAGATGCCTGAAACCGGGAGATTGCTCTGCCAAAGAGAACGGTTTGTATTCGATGATTTTAAAAGAAACTGGCGGACCGATAAGATAGAAAACTGAATAAATCAACACAGAGGTCAATGCCAGAAGACGTTGTCTGTTGCCATATGAAAACATCAGCACAGACACCCCGGCGATAGCAGTCAATACCAGGAGCCATTCCTGCTCCCGGAGCAAAGGAGCCAGAACAAAGAAGCCAAAACAACCCGCCGCCGCTCCTATTAGGTCAAAACAATAAATCTGAAATGTTTGTTGTGGATGCTGTCGTATCACCATAATAATGGTCATCCCTGCCAGGAAAAACGGGATACAAAGCAAGATAAAAATCCCCAGCAGATTAACCGCATGAAATGGATTTAGCGCAGCCAATGGGGGATCGAATGGTATCCTGTTTCCTAATAAAACCAGGGGTAACAAGAGGGCTGAATATAACCAGGAGCCGGGGAATGGATTGTCAGGTTTTGCAAATAGGTGTAACCAGACGCCGGCAACACCATAACCCAGCAATGCACAACTGATTATCAAAAAAGCGAAATGATACCAGAGAGTAATGGACAGAATTCGGGAAAGCGATATTTCCAGCATCAATGCTGAGGCAGAGATGAAAAACACTCCGAACAGAGTTTTGGCTGAAAGCGGCTTAATGCTGCTGTTATCCATCCGTTTAATCCATTCCGTGGTCATCGTTGAAGCGGACGCCCATTTGATCCGAAACAGCAATAGGAAGAACAAAAGGGCTATGCGAATCAACCTGATCTGTACAGGATAAAACTTTATGATCCCGACAAAGGCATTACAGGTTGAGTTGTGGAAAGCGACTATTCCTCCCCGAACGGACCAATCGGTTCTTTCGACTCTAGCCACCGAATTTAACCCGGGCTCAAATCGTTAGGTTTGATTAAATATTGCTGACCGAATTCAAATCATCCTGTAGATTATCTTATCGAATCTTATAGTATCCCGAATTATAAAACAAATCGCGGCCGCCAGACACACGGAGAGCACTGCAACTTCTCCACAGACCTGACTTAATCAGTGAAACTCAAAGAATTAAGAAAAATCACCAACTTGAAATACCTTAACATGTATCAGTTGGATTACCAGGATATGAAAGGAAATCACAAATCCTGGCATTTCGCTTCCAGATTGGATATCCCAAAATGCGAATCCGGAATCTTTCATATCCCCGATGCTGTCGTTGTCGTTCCCTTTCACGTCGACCTGAACAAACTGGTTATTATCGAAGAGTTCAGAGTTCCACTGGCTGGGTACCAATTCGGATTTCCCGCAGGTCTTGTTGATCCGGGAGAAAAGGTGGAGGAGGCAGGTGAGAGAGAGCTGAAGGAAGAGACCGGGTTGGATCTCACAAAAGTGCTTAAACTTAGTCCGCCTGTTTATTCAACCTCGGGAATGACCGATGAAGCGATCAGTATGCTTTATGTAGAATGCAAAGGCACCGAATCCAATAAAAACAATGAGAGTTCGGAAGACATTAAAGTCCATTATTTATCACCCGGGCAGGCAGCAGAGATAATTGACGATGACTCTCTGAAGATCGACGTGAAGACCTGGTTGGTATTGACCTGTTTTGCCGAAACCGGTTACCTGTATCCCAAACATCAACCGGTACTGATCCAAAACAAACCATGAAGAGTTTTCATTCGTACGTACTTGGCGTAGCAGGTGGTTCCGGGTCCGGAAAAACAACCGTCATCAAGAAAATTCTGGAAAAAGTCGGAGGAGAAAACGCCATCATCGTTCAACACGACTGGTATTACAAACACAACCCCAACCTTTCCTTTTCCCAGAGATCCCAATTAAATTACGATCACCCCGACGCTCTGGAAACCTCTCTGATGATTTCCCATTTGACCGATCTGATTAACGGGAAAGAGACCATGGTTCCTCAATATGATTTCAGCAATCACTTGAGAACCAGTGAAATGCAACGAATTAAACCCCATGAGATTATTATTGTCGATGGGATTCTTATTTTTACGGACGAAGAGCTGAGGAAACTGATGGATCTGAAAATTTTTGTCGATGCAGATTCAGACCATCGATTTATAAGACGGATGGAAAGGGATATTAAAGAGAGAGGAAGAACCAGGGAATCCGTAGTCAATCAATATCTGGAAACCGTCAAACCGATGCACGACCTTTTTGTTGAGAGCAGTAAACGTTATGCCGATATTATCATCCCCCACGGTGGCAAGAACTCCGTTGCCATTAATCTGTTTATTGCCAAAATAGAATCCGTTCTGGCCGAAAAACGGGGAATAAGAAACGAAGTTTAGCAACCATCAGGTTTCTTCAATCAGGTTGATTCCGTTTTTCCTGATCGCCAGATTCAATTCTGCTCCTGTTCCGGGAACATACTCTGCTTCGGATGGCAGATGAAAAGCAAGCTTCCAACCTTCATCAACCTCTACCTGTAATTGATACACGGAGCCCCGAAACCTGCAATCCTCAATTTTGCAAGACAGGCTGATCTCTTCCTTGCCGCAGGGAGTGGAATCCGTTTCAATCCTGGCCGCTTCGGGTTTGATCAGGAGATATTTATTTTGGGATTGATCCGGCTGTAACGACGTCAAGCCAACTTCTACAAGGCGGGATTTCATCAATTTACCGCACTCTTTGATAGGGATAATATTGTGAAAGCCTAGAAATCCGGCCACAAACACACTTTTCGGGTTCCGGAACAGTATTTCGGGGGTATCAATCTGTTCAATATAACCCTGGTTAAAAACCGCAATCCGGTCTGCCAGTATGAATGCCTCGTTTTGGTCATGGGTTACAAAGATCACAGTGACATCAACTTTTTTAAGAATCGTTCTGAGATCATTAACCAGCCTTTCTCGCAGCGCTTTATCCAGAGAACCCATGGGCTCATCGAGCATTAGTAGTTTCGGACTGGGAGCCAAGCTTCGTGCCAGCGCCACCCTCTGCCGTTCACCACCGGAAAGCTCGCTGATACTTCTGTTTTCAAGACCTTGAAGTCCTGTCAACTCAAGCATTTCCATCGTTCGAGCATTGATCTCCATCTCAGACAAACTCCGCATCCTGTTTCCGAAAGCGATATTTTCAGCAACATTTTTGTGAGGAAAAAGGGCAAACTCCTGAAACATCATACTGAACTGTCTTTTGTAGGGCGGCGTATTGACCAAGTTTTTGCCATCAAATTCCACCGCTCCCCGGTCAGGGGTCTCTAATCCGGCAATGATTCGCAGAAGGGTAGTTTTACCACAACCGGATGGTCCAAGCAGGCAAAAAATCTCTCCTTTATCCAAGACGAGCTTCACTCCCCTGAGTGTCGGTTCCTCATCGTGGGATTTGTGAATATCGGTAACCCTGAGATAGCCTGTTTCTGAATTCATTAAAACTCACCAATTTGTTTGATTCTAAACCTTTCAAGTGACAGAAAGCCAACAGCGGTCACCAGCATCAGAAGACTGCTCATGGCCATTGCCTGCCCGTGATTCATCGCCCCCGGTTGACTGAGAAAGCGATAAATGGCCAGCGGCATTGTTGGGGTCTGAGGCCTGGCCACAAATACGGATGCCCCGAATTCTCCGAGGCTGATGGTAAACGCGAATACAGCTCCTACCAACAGGGCCCTGCCGATAATCGGCAGATCAATCATCAAAAACACTTTATGTGGGGCCGCTCCCAAAAGAGATGCTGCCTCTTTCAGATTTGCAGGCATACTTCTCAAGGCAGGGAGGAGGCTTCTGACGACAAATGGAAATGCCACCAAGGTATGGGCAATAGGGACAAGCAACAGGGAAGTTCTGAGGTTCAAAGGAGGTTCATCCAGTGCGATAATAAAACCGAAACCGAGAGTCACTGCCGATGTGGATAAAGGCAACATGAAAATGGGATCCAGTAGCAAACTCAATCGGTTTTTCTTACCGGCGAGATAAAGCGCTGCCAATAATCCCAAAACCAATGCGAAGGCAAGGGTGACCAGTGCAAAAACCACCGAATAGGTGACTGCTTTGACAGGCGGTACATAAAAAACCGATTGAACAGGATTGTCAAAAAGAGCTTTGAAAAATATTAACGAAATACCTTCTTCTGTGAGAAAAGACTGGATTAAGAGAGCCCCCAGAGGAAATCCCAGCAGCAGAATCATAATCATGCCGTTGATCCCTATGAATCCCCTCTCTTTCCAGCCGACAGGCCGTTTTTGGGTATGAGTTACAGATTCCGGGTCGAGGGTAGTCGTCGCTTTACGCTGCAATGTGGTGTAGACCCACATCAACAGGAAGGTAAAAACAATCTGGATCAGGGACAGGGCGGCCGCCATTGGCAAATTAAATATATAGACAGCCTGCCTGTATATTTCCACTTCCAGGGTTGCGAATCGTGGACCACCCAGAATAAGGATGATGCCAAAACTGGAAAAGCAAAAAATAAATACCAGCAACCCTGCGGTCAAAATGGCCGGTCTCAGCAACGGGAGTGTAATCCTGAAGAAGACCTGTCGGGGCGACGCACCCAGCATCGATGCCGCCTCTGTCAGGGAAGGTTGCATCCTCGACCAGAAACCGCCGACTATCCTCAATACCACCGTGTAGTTAAAAAACACATGGGCCAGTAAAATAAACCAGATTGTGTGATTCAACCGTACCGGCGGAACCGACAGATCAAACCAGGCCATCAACAACTCGTTGACAAGACCGTTTGCTCCAAGCAGGGCCTGGAATGCCGTTGCAACTACAACCGTGGGGAGAACAAATGGTACTGTTGAAAAAGCCTGTAATAAAGACTTTCCGGGGAATCGGTACCTGGCAAATACAAAGGCAGACGGCAAAGCCACGATAAGCGTCAGCGTGGTCGAAACTGCTGCCTGCCAGAAGGTAAACCAGAGAGTACGAAGGTAGTAGCTCCTGGTAAATAAATCCTGGAGTTTTGTCAGTTTCCACTCCCCTGCGGGCCGGAAACTAAGATTGAAGATACTGAGTAACGGATAGAAATAGAACAGCGCCAGAAAAACTAATGGCGCTATAACCGTTAACCATAGAAATTTGTTTTTGATAAGATCTACCTCAAGACAGTATCAGTCCATTCCTCGATCCATTTCTCGCGATTCTCCGCAATCTTTTCAGATGAAAGCATCACGGGACGCTGCGCTGTTTTTGCATATTTGACAAACAGATCGGGTTGATTTGCATTTCGGTTTGCCGGAAAAACAAACATTTGAAGAGGGATGTCTTCCTGAAACGTTTTACTTAATAGAAAATCCACCAGTTTTTCTGCCATTTTTCTTTTGGATGTACCTTTCAGAATCCCGGTGAACTCAACCTGCCGGAAACAGGATTGATCACTAACAACTGCCGCCGTGGGAGCATCACTCAACTTGGTCTTGGCATAGAGAACCTCAACAGGAGGACTGCTGGCATAACTGACGACGATAGGTCGATTCCCTTTGGATGCTGCTGAAAAATGTCCCCAATAGGCCTCTTCCCATCCATTGGCAACCAGAACATTGGAGTCTCTCATCTTTTTCCAGTAAGTCAGGTATCCATCCTCACCAAAACGACCAATTGTTGCAAACATAAATGCCAGACCAGGTGATGAAGTAGCCGGATTTTCCACCACGGTAAGACTGTCATAAACAGGATCGATCAAATCTTCCAGGCGGCCGGGAGGGGCGATGTTTTTGTCAGCAAACCACTTTTTGTCGTAGTTAAGGCAGACATCGCCATAATCAACCGGCAGCAATCGATTCTTTTTATCCAGCTTCAAATGATCATAAATATCGGCGAGAAGCGGAGAGTTATAAGGTTCAAAAATACCCGCTTCCAACGCCCGGCTCATGAATGTATTGTCCACTCCAAAGAAGACATCAGCCATGGGATTGTTTTTTGACAAAATCGCCTGATTCACTGCCGAACCAGCGTCGCCTGCTTTGAGGAATCTTAACTTCACGTTGTTTAGTTCTTCAAACTGGGCAATAACCTCTTTACTGGCGCTAAAACTGTCATGTGACATTAAAGTAATTTCATCGTCGGCGGCAAATCCGGCTATCGCTGGAACCATAAATATCACCCACAGCCACCTTTTGAATACAGATGGTTTCATTTTCTCCTCGTTTGCTGATCACTTCACCCGTTTGGGTCAAAATGAGAATTGATTTTTGTCGATTTTTAGACAAAAAAAAAGCCGCCCGGATTTCCGGACGGCTGAAAATGAATCTGCATTTTCCTCCACCGGCATTATCCGGATCAGGTTCAACGGTTAGACTTACGTAGCAAAAGTCTATCTCAGCCTGGTTCGTCCAAGCTCCCGACAGATTATATCTGAATCAATCTATGCCTTTAAGATAAAATTCACTGCAACTGATGTCAAGCCAGATTTCTATCTTGTACTGAGATCCAGATTTTCATTCCGATCTCTCTGTGCACAACTAGGCATTAGTTTCCCCGAAAGAAGAAGCTGCCCCTGAATCTCTAAGCAAGGTTTGATAAAGGATTGGTCCTTTTTCCCATAAAATATCCCTATGATTTTTAAAGCCTTTAATGTTGAGTTACCAAAAATCGTGGATTTATTTACATCGTCACAGCAATTGGACTTTTGCATTTGTTATTTTCCTTTGCTTTTCAAATAATTCTGGCATTCCTGATGATGATAAATCAGGTCAGCAATTCTCAGGAATGAAAGCCGGCAAATCATGACCATGGAAAAACCTCCAGGGTTTTTTTCTTCAATTGGTCAAAAAAAGTAACGTTTTCCGGCGAAACCGCACGACCCATCTGGCATTCTCGGGAGAAGCAATTAAAACAGTGGACGGTAAATGGCAAAAACGATGTTATTCTAAAACACAGAAATAATTAAATTTCTAATTATTTCTGAAAATTCTAATCATGCCTGATACCATATCTGGCCGGATAATTGCAGTTACACACCTATATACAACATCATAAAAACCAAGAGGTGCTATGATAGAAAAGAAAGATCAGGATCAAAAAAGACTTGTTTTAATAGGAGTTCATCGAAAAGGTGAAAAGGGATTCAAAAAAAGAATTGACAAGGAAATCCAATCGAAGGATTTCGAATTGAAACCTGAATCGTTGACGATGAATCCGGAACAGATTTATACAGTGCCACAGACGTCAAATATCTCACCTGAATAGGACCGGCCGGCATAGCCATCGTCCTGCTATTCGGCCGCTTCAGTTGTAGGTTGTTGGAAAGTCTTGGAAGGCAGGTCCACAACAGATCATTTTCGATTATCTCTCGACCAATTTCATTCAATTTAGATCAAAATCAGACAATTCCTGCTCGGATTTCTCCTGCGGAACAAACCCAATCGTAACAGCTTTGGCATTTCTGCTACCGGCCCTGCAACCCACACTATCAATGCGGCTTAAGACCCTTTTCCTTTTTGATTCTCGAAGGACAGTCCTTTTGGTTCTTTGCCAGCTATGCCGCACAATCAGCGGTCTCACAGAATACTCCTTAAAGCATTCATCTCGAAATTGCTCTGAATCTATGTGACCATTGCAGACGTAGTGGCTCGGGTCGCCGGTTTGGTCGAAATACTCATAAATATTAATGCGTTCATTATCAGTCATTTTTCCCCCCACCTGGTCGTTTCATATATTTTGGGGTGATTCCTAACTATCCTCATGCAAAATACAAACCTTCAAGATATCGGAATTTCATTAACGACAGATCATAAGCATCGATATTCACTGGGGTGAAGATAATCTGCTGTTTCACTTTGATTTTTGTATGTTTCTTGAATTTACGATTGAAGGACATAAATCAAACTTTATGAAAGGATGACATCAAACCGGTCGGTGGATCAACACTCCGATCCTGCATATCGCAATTTTGGCCGATTCGTAATCATGTGATATAGAACTGATAAAAATAAGTAGGTTTGGGCTATAACCCAAATTCCGAGATCCCGATAATGTTGAAAAAATCAAAATCCGGACTGATCTGGCTGCTTCTTGCCCTGTTACAACTGCCGAACACCCTGTCCGCGCAGGAGGTATTGAGCATCGGAAGAAGTTATCGATCGCTGGCTATGGGGAATACGGGCATTGCCAGTGCAAATGACAGCTCGGCCATTTTTTACAACCCTGCTGTTCTAGCCAATGTTGAGGGATGGTGGTTGGATTACGGTTCCTGGACTGCGGAGGTCTCCGAAGGATTCAGCAACCAGGAAGCTGCTTTAATTCTGGCCGCTCCTGCCTATCCCTATATCAATCGGGACGGCCTTTCCGATGACAACAAAACCACCTTTCTATCCAAAGAAAATCCTTACCTGAGGGCAAATGCAGGGATGACACTTTCTGCAAATGTCATAAAAGAAGGATTGTCCATTGCCGCGACTTACATGGCTGAAACCATCATGACCACAATCTCGGAGGGCAATTATGTCTACCAGAGAGATGATCTGGTTAAGAAACTGGGTCTTTCCATCCCCTTGGGTAAAGGGAGCGTTGTTTTGGGATTAGCCAGAAGCGACATTTTGCGGAGAATCGCCACGGATGCCAGCAGTGATTCGGGATCTAACTGGGGAAGTCAAAACACAGGCACAGGTTATGATGTCGGCTTACTTTACAGAATGGCCAATAAGGCACGCATCACCTGGGGTTTGGTTGTATACAATTACGGTGACACAGAGTTCGCATCCGACGTTGTGGATGAACAAAGCTACGGATTTGGTGTGTCCATGAATCATGATCTTGGTTTTTTCAGGCTGGTACCTGCCATTGATATCAGGGAAATCAGCTCTTCAGCAGTAAGGAACAATACCTTGCATGCGGGACTCGAAATCGGAATGTTTCCCAACTCCACCGGAGGAAGCTATTTGAACTACCGCATCGGGCTTAACCAGGGCTATGCGACCTCAGGAGCCGAACTAAACTTTTTCAACCGCTCCATGGTTATTGGTTACGCTAACTATGGTGAAGAAGTTGGTGAAAATGGTGAAAAGGTGGAAAGCAGGAGAACCGCCTACTATTTCTCGCTTGGGTTTTGAGCCTGCTAATTATCATCTGCTCATCTGTAGCTATGTATAAAGTGGCTTGATCCAGCTTTGACAATCTCCCGGATTTTACCTTAGCATACGATATTCCTCAAACATCCACAGTATCGAAATAGGATTCCATAAACTTTGAACCCAACCCGGTTAATGAACAGTAACATGAAAATTGTAATTGCCCCAAACGCGTTTAAAGACAGCCTTTCGGCTGTCCAGATCAGCCGGATAATCGCCGAAAGAGCAGCAAGCTTGATTCCAAAAGCTAACCTGATACAGCTTCCGGTTGCTGATGGCGGAGACGGGTTGATTGATATAGCATCCTACACTTTACAAGGCGAACGGATTAAGTGCACCGTCCGAGATCCACTTGGTCGAACAATGGTCTCCGAATTCTGCTATATTGATGAGCAGAAAACAGCGATTATTGAGATGGCTTCAGCCAGCGGATTACGTCTCCTGAAAGATTCAGAGCGCAATCCCATGATCACTTCAACCAAAGGTACAGGTGACCTGATCAAGGCTGCATTGGATTTGGGAGCGAAAAACATCCTGATTGGCCTTGGAGGTAGCGCTACAAATGATGGAGGCTGTGGCATGGCATCGGTCTTGGGCTATCGTTTTCTCGACTCCGATGGAACCGAGCTTGAACCTTGTGGTGAACAGCTTGGAAAAATCGCCACCATTGAGACATCCACTCTGGATCCAAGACTGAAAAACACACAAATTTCCGCGCTGTGTGATGTCAATAATCCTCTTCTTGGGGAAAAAGGGGCTTCCAGAGTCTATGGACCACAAAAGGGCGGAACACCTGAAAATGTCCTCATCCTTGAGGCAGGAATGAATAATCTGGCAAATCGTATTCGGGAGAATCTGTTAAAAACGGTACATAATATCGACTACGCCGGCGCTGCCGGAGGTTTCGGTGCGGGGGCGTACGCATTTCTGAATGCCGAACTGCGTCTCGGAATAGATATGGTATTGGAACTCATCAGGTTTGATGAGATGCTGGAAAACTGCGACCTCGTCATTACCGGTGAGGGCAAAATTGACGAGCAGACTGTTTTTGGAAAGGCACCCGCAGGGGTCGCAGCCAGGGCTGCGAACAAAAACATCCCCTGTATGGCGATCGCAGGATCAAGGGGTTTGTCACTTCCTGACCTCCATCAGGCCGGGTTTACCTCCATTTTTTCCATCTGCCCGGGACCGGTAAGCCTGGAAAGTGCTTTGGAAAATGCCCAAAGTTACCTGGAGACAGCAACAGATCAGATTCTCCGTTGCTTTCTGGCCGGTAAAACCGGAGATAACACTCTAGATGCGCTTGCGGTGGAATAGGGAGTAATATCGAAAATCAGCAGTGGCGTGAGAAATAACACTGGAAAACACGATCATGACCAGCAATCCCCATTTGTGATATTCTCCAATATGTGGCAGCAAACCCAACAAAACTAACTTAACGATAATGAAAAAGCCCCGATTCTGAAAAATCCACTTTCCATTGTTAAACAGATCCATCCCCATAATGGCCAGCCCGCTTATTGCTGTAACGATATAAGACGGCATGGTCAAATCCGTTGCGATACCAAAAAACACACCTCCGGTATAAACACCGATACCGCAAAGGTGAAGGCTCCTGAAAATGACGTTTAACCAGCGTTTTCCCGGAAAGCTTCGTGATTCAACAGGAAAGAAAACACGATACAAACTCATAACCAATATCCAAAAACAAGGAACCCTCCCGATCGAAACCGGGAGGGTTGTCGGTACAATAACGAATTAAGATTGCTATGCCAGCAGTTTTTTGATCTTGTCCAACAGGATTGCCAATCCGCTCAAATCCACGGATTCTCCGTTGATGATCTGGCTATAATCAATCTGATACTGTTTGAACTCATGCTGGTTGTCCTTCATGAACTGAGCCATCTTTTCATCGAACTCGTTGTCTCCTTCATAACGGCTGATGATGGCCTTGTTAGCTTCCTCTTTCAAGGATTGAAGCTGAGTTATCAGCAAACCGCGATGGCGTTTAATCCAGACATTGTCCAGCTCCAGGGACATGATTCTGTTGTGCAAAACCTGGAAGTGGAAGAGCGTGTCTATACCTCGAGAGAGAACAACAGCATCTTTCAGCGGAATGTTGGAATTTCTGGCCTGAACAATCACTTCAAGACTGTTGGTCATAAAATCGAGCAGGGCAATTTCATTTGCCAGCTCTATGGAAATACCCAGGGCTGTCAGATTCTCACTGGCATTTTTAAGCTGCATTTGCTCATCGGGGTCCAGAGACTCATTTAAAGCTTCCCGATACTGTGGAACCAGATTTACAAAATCTGCAGCCAGGGAAAACCTGAGATCCTCGGCTGAATAGTTAGAAAGCATCCAGATCAGGATATCTGAGATAAATCTCTCCAGTTTGATTTTCAGGATATATGCCTGATTCAGATTTGTCGTCTTCAACTCATCCATAATCTGCTTGCGAATAGCGCCCAACTGAAAAATCTGATCGATTATCGTGTAAGCTATGATAATACTGGGAGCTGTCGTATCGACTATGGAGAAGATCTCGGGCAGAATAGTCGTTCCAGCCTGATTGAGTGTCCTGTTAATCAGTACCGTTCCAATTATCTCTTTCTTCAGCGGATGCTCGATCTGTGTGATATCATATTTGTTCCTGAAAGACTCGGGAAAATAACTATAATAGACATCCTCCAGATAAGGATCTTCCAATACATCCGAATCCACAATCTCCTTGTAAAAATACATCTTGGTGTAACTGAGAAGAATAGCCAGGTCAGGTCTCGGAATGCCTTGACCCTTTTTAAAGAACTCCTCCAATTCATCGCTTGAAGACAATTTGTCATTTCTGGGATCCATTCCTTTATCCGCCAGGAATCTGATCAACTCCAGAAATGAACTCAAATCCTTGGCCGATCTCAAATTATCCATGCTGATAATCTGCACCTGTCCCTGGTTGTCTTCCAGAACGAGCTCTGCAATATCATCGGTAAGATCCTCCAATAGCTGGTTTCTCTCATCCATGGAAGCAATCTGACCTTTCTCCATCAAAGTGCTCATCAGGATTTTCAAATTGACCTCATGATCCGAAGTATCAACCCCGCCGGAATTATCAATGGCATCGGTATTCAATTTGATGCCCCTGGCAGCGGCTTCGAGTCTGGCAATTTGGGTCAATCCCAGGTTACCGCCTTCCCCTATCACCTTGACCCTTAACTTGTTGGCATCGATCCTCACGGAATCGTTGGCTGCGTCACCCACTTCGTGAGCGGTCTCCGAGGATGCCTTGACATAGGTTCCAATTCCACCGTTCCAAAGCAAATCAACTTTGGCTTTTAACAATAGCTGAATCAGTTCTTCACCGGAGACCGATTCCAGCCCGATCCCTAACAGCTTTTGTATTTGTGGCGTCAAAGCAATCGTTTTGGCGCTTCGATCGAAAATACCGCCACCTTCACTGATTAGACTTTGATCGTAATCCATCCAGCTTGTGCCAGGTGTTGTGAACAATCGCTCTCTCTCCACCCAACTGCTCGCAGAATCCGGGTCCGGATCGACAAAGATATGGATATGATTAAAAGCACCCACCAGTCTGATATGCTTGCTGAGCAACATGCCGTTACCAAACACATCACCACTCATATCGCCAATACCAACGACCGTGAAATCAGTGGTCTGGATGTCGATCCCCTCCTCCAGGAAATGGAATTTCACACTTTCCCATCCACCTTTGGCAGTAATTCCCATGCCTTTATGGTCATAACCGAATTGTCCACCGGATGCAAAGGCATCTCCCAGCCAGAATCCTCGAGCTTCACTGATTTCATTGGCAATATCGGAATAAGTTGCGGTTCCCTTATCCGCAGCAACCACAAAGTAGGGATCATCACCATCATACCTGACCAGTCCGGGAGCAGGAACAACTTCACCTTCTACAATGTTGTCGGTAACCGATAACAGGGAGTTGATATATCGTTTGTACTGACGAACTGCATCCTCCCTCTTCTCTTTAGGATCTATCAGCAGACGTTTGGTGATAAATCCGCCCTTTGAGCCCTCGGGAACGATAACCACGTTCTTCAACATCTGGGTATTCATCAGGCCCAGAATTTCGGTACGGAAGTCATCATGCCGGTCAGAATGCCTCAATCCACCCCTTGCGATCATGGCGCCTCGTAAATGAATCCCCTCAACATGGGTTCCATGAACATAGATTTCGTACAAAGGCTTCGGCATAGGCATCTGCTCAACATTGGCGCTCTTGACCTTGATGGCCATGGTTGAAAGCTCGTCGATATTGAAATAGTTGGTTCTGACGGTTGATTCCATCAAGTTGAATATGGTCTTGAAGATGATATCCTCCGCCACTGTCCGGACCTCTTGAATTGATTTGAATGTCTGTTCCTTCCACTCATCCAGTTCCTTTTCCGACAGGGGTTCGGCGCCATTCTGTTTTTTGAATTTCGCATAGAAATAGTCCCGCAGGGCGATCATCACCTCCGGATTCTCAAGAAATCCCTTGTTGATAGGCAGATAGGGAGCTCCAATCTGCCAATAGTAGTTTCTGTAGAGAATAAACAGATTGATTTCCTGCATATTCAATCCGGAAGTCAAAAGCAGGCCGTTAAGCACATCATCCTCTGTTCTGTCTTCAAGAACGGCCAGTAAAAGATCGCAGAAATCTTCCTTGAAGTTGGGAAAGCTTTCTCTCTGTTTCAAAAGCCTGACCACGTAGTAGGTATAGATATACACCTGCTGACCCTTGATATTGAGGCTGTAGGTGTTCTCATCGATTACCGTCAACGTCAGATTCTGAAGGTGAGGCATGATTTCGGTAAGATGATACTCGTTGGTTGAGAAGATATAGATAATCGACTCATTCTTGTTTGCCGCCGGCCTCAAATCCACCTGGTCCCGCCCGGTTTCCAGCAATGCATCCAGGAACTCGACGTCTTCGACAGCATTTTGCGGTGTGAAGACTGCCTGGTAGAAAGGACCGAACACATTGGAAAAGGTGGTCAGGTAATGACTTGACCGTTCAGGTTTCTGTTCTGCCAACAAGGTTTGAAATTCGTCTTCCCAGCCAATGGTCAGACCGGCCACTTCTTTCTCGACCGCGCTCGTATCAAAATTGGTTAGTTGAGGATGATCCTTGTCAAACCAGAAAATATGATGAGAATAGCTGTTTCTGCTGATGGTGAACCAGTATTTCATTTCCGAATCCACCTTGAGAATTCGGGATAAAATCTTGTCGATTTGCTCAAAGATATTCTGATTGAACCGGTGATGAGGCATACAGAAGGTGATCCGTGCGTAATTTCGAGACGGCTGTGTATATGTGCTCATCCTGGTTTGTTGATAATCGCCGAAATAGACAAACTGGCGATAGATAGCTTCCAGTTCATGACGGTCCAGACGGAAAAGCTCCCGTTTGGGAATGATGCTGAAGAAGTCGTTTGCCATTTTGCTTAAATGACCGGTTCGCCCACCGATATTATCCTGCTCGAAGTGGCTGTCGAGTATCGAGTTCACCTTCAACCTGGCCAATGGAATGGAGAGGGCATCTTCCTTCAGTGACTTGTTGGTAAACAGTACGTGAAAGAAATTGACCTTCACGTTTCCGGCATCATCTTTCTTCCGCCCGAAAAGGATCTGGATTCTCTCTTTTTTGTGGACGACCGAAAGCTCGGGAGTTTCGATCAAGTTGATTTTCAAACCCGATTCAAGAAAGTAACGCCCAAATCTGCCGATCTCCTCGGGAAGGTTGGGATCATCCATATCTTTCTTGCAGCGGACATAGCCATTTACATTTTTGATTTTATCCCAGGTCAGATCCGGAGCGACGTCATCTTTGGCAACTTCGCCGGATCCCAATAAAATGACATTCCCGGAATTGAACCAACTGAACAGGTGTCTTCTTTCACTTTCCATCAGTGTTTCAGACACGCCTTTTTCCGGCTTGACCGTGTACTCTTCGATAGTGTCGGATATGGCTTTGAAGTCATCCGTAACACAGGTTACCATAGCCATCAAAGAATATATGTCTTTGCGAAGCGCCTCTCCATCGGCTGGATCGAAATTGTTGATGATACATGAGACGTTGGTATAACTGTTTTCTCCATCATCAATGCCCTTTTTGACATCGACCAACTCACCCTCTTCCGAGAAGGTCATTTCGATCACGTTGTAATACATCAGGCGAAGACTGTACTTTTTCTCATGCAGATATTCTGTCAGGCTGTCTACAATGAAAGGACGGTCCTTCAACATCATATCCAGAACAATCCCACCTTTGTTCTTCTCACTCGCGTCCGGTAGAAACGGATTTACAGATATGTCAGCATCTTTGCCTCTTGAATTCTCGGCAAACATGAACCTGTTTTTTATGAATGTGTAAATCTCCTCCGACGAAAACAGATTCATAAATTCAATCGTCAGTTTTTTACACAACAATGAAGCGTAACTCTCCAACACAAGCTTGTTCTTCACCGATTCGTCATCGGCAATCATGCTGTTAAGAGATGTCATTATCTCTCTCAACAGCTCTTCTCTTTTTCGTTCAATCGTGAGAATGCATTTTGTTTCTTCCATACATTTGCCTTTTAACCCGTTTCTGTATTTTAGTATGAATACAAAAAAAACATGCTGAAATCCGATCAAATCGGATCATAACCAGTGTTCAATAGCAGGGAATCTGGCATTCCCCGATCCGGAAACCCCATGTAAACTCCGGATCTTCTTCTATAATAATAGACTATTTAACGAATTTGGCAATTACCTTCGCTGAATAAATTGATGCAACCAGTGGTCACACTCGAATTATTCCAAAAAGAATGTTGACAATTACGTGAATTATTATATGCTTGAACTTTGACTGAAATTACTTCAGTTTTATAAGACGCCGCGGGGTGGAGCAGTTCGGTAGCTCGTCGGGCTCATAACCCGAAGGTCGGAGGTTCAAATCCTCCTCCCGCAACCAGTCTTCCAAAAGACTTGCCTTACAGGCCAAGTCTTTTTTTTTGTCTTCTGCTTTCCGCATACCCACCATGCCTTTTTGCCGTTTCTGGTTATCGACCTTCATAGATCGGATTCTGTATCATTAATCAATAGCCCTCCTCAATATTTCCTTCAACCCCAATTTTTCATTTTAAATCCCTTTTTTTCCGATCCACGATGTTTTTGTTGTTTCAATCATCGAAGAAAATGTGCAGATTTAGACTTCATGGGTTGCTACAGCGAGCAATCCGGATTTTCAGTTTAAAAGAAAACTCGCTAATACCTGATATATCTCAAGTTTATTTGTCGAATCCTGATATTGATTTTATTGAAGAAAAACAGTTCTCAACGGCAATATCTCGAAAAATGTCTGTTTCTTTATTTTTTGGTAACAGTCAAGATCAAAAATGAGCAAAAACACCTCTCTAATTTGACGTAATATCTGTGTACAGGTTATGAAGACAGAATCATCCAAACCCGGAATAGACTAACCTTTCAGCCCTAATGCGGATCTATGGCTCATCATGCGGCAAAACAGGCTTACTCAAAGCTTATCGAACGATTAAATCGATTTCCACAGGGAGCACCTCCTTCCAAGACCTTGAATTCCATCCTAAAGATACTGTTTACCAAGGAAGAGGCCAGCCTGGTATCTTTACTACCCATCAAACCGTTCACGGTACAAAAGGCAGCCCAGGTCTGGAAGAAGGACGAGACTGCTGCCAGGAGCATCCTGGAGTCACTCGCTGAAAAAGCGCTGTTGGTGGATATCGAGGTTAACGAAGATAAGCAGTATGTACTGCCCCCTCCCATGGCTGGTTTTATCGAATTTTCCATGATGCGCACCCGGGGCGATATCGATCAATCCTTGCTGGGCGAGCTCTATCATCAATATATCAATGTTGAGGACAAGTTTATCACCGATCTGATGGGAAGAGGAGAAACCCAGTTGGGGCGTGTATTTGTGCAGGAAAAAGCACTGACAACAGAAAATGCTCTGCATGTTTTGGATTACGAACGCGCCAGTAATGTGATCAAAAGCGCATCTCATATCGGTATCAGCATGTGTTATTGTCGGCACAAGATGCAGCATCTGGATAAAGCTTGTGATGCACCAATGGATATCTGCATGACATTTAATACTACCGGTGCGTCATTGATCAGACACGGACACGCCAGGAAAGTCGATATCTCGGAAGGTCTTGACTTACTGCAACAGGCTTGGGATGCCAACCTTGTTCAGTTCGGAGAGAACAATCGGAATCGCGTTAATTTCATCTGTAATTGTTGCGCCTGCTGCTGCGAGGCGATGATTGCCGCCAGGAAATTAGGCATCATGCAGCCTGTCCATACGTCAAATTTCGTTATCCAGAGCAAGGTCAATCAATGTAAGGGATGCGGAAAATGTGTAGACAGTTGCCCGGTAGATGCTTTGACCCTGGTTTCAGCAAACAATCCGGACAAACCCAATAGCAACAAAGTCCTGGTGGATCAAAAACTCTGTCTTGGCTGCGGAGTCTGCGTGAGAAACTGCAAGAACAGCGCACTTGAGCTGGAACGAAGGGAAAAGCGCATTTTAACACCGCTGGACACAACTCATCGTACAGTTGTAATGGCTATCGAGAGAGGCATGCTGCAGCACCTGATTTTCGATAACAGGGTTTTATGGAGTCATAGGATGTTGGCTGCAGTTTTGGGTGCTATTTTACGGCTACCACCACTAAAGCAGATCCTGGCTAACAAGCAGATTAAATCCAGGTATCTGGAAACAGCGATTCAAAAACTTGATATTTGAAACGATTTGCACACCAACGACTCATTCCGCCATTGATCCAAACCACTCTTCTATTTTTTGCTCCATTTTATCGAAGTGGGAACCTTTCCAATAGATCTTTCGGCAATTGGAGCAGATAAAAAACTCGTCGTAGTATTGGCGGGTTTTGGGTTCCAATTGCTCTTCTATCTCTTTTTTGTCGACATCTTTGATCTCACCGTTGCAGGACATGCACCTGTGAAATGGTTTAATCTGTGACTTAAGATCAAACCGTTTGAGGATCTCCATCATCTGCCGATCCGGCTTTTTTGACCTGACCCAGTATCCGCGGCTGACCCTGCCGTGTTTCAATAGTTCCCGATCCCTTGTGAGGATAATTCGTTCTTCCCGTTCGGCGATATCAATGATTTCAGCGTCATCCAGATTATTCTCATAGATGGTATCAAATCCCAGCATACGAAGATTTTTGGCAACCTTACCCAGGTGAACATCCAGAACAAATCGGGTAATCCGGATCGGTTTCTCCCTGAGGCGAATCTGGCTGCTGATATCCAGACTCTCAAAGACCGGATAGACTGACACCTTGTCTCCCGAACTCAGTCTATAGGCAAAATCCACAGACTCACCGTTAACCAGTATCAGATCTACTTCCACATGAGGAATACCCAGTGCCTCGATTACATCTTTAACAGAGGGTGACCCATAAAACAGATAGGCGAAAGAACGTTTTCGTTTATCCGAGGGAAGAAAATCGTTCAACTCCTCATAGAACCGTAAATGTGCTTTCTTTCTATATTGGGAGAGCTTTTTCACCCTAATCCCCGCAAAACCTTTGAACCAGATCGATATAGATTTCTGTCCCCTTAATCATATTCTCCCTGGAGATTTTTTCATCGATGCCATGAATCGATTTGATGTGCTCCGAATCGATTACAACGGGAGCTATCCCAAATGCCGGTATACCCTTATTTCTGAAAAACCTGGAATCAGTCGTCCCTGTAGTCAGACAGGGGGTGATTGTAGCTTCCGGATAGTGTTTTTCCAGGGTACTGGCAATCGTTCCGTAGTATTCGGTTTCAACATCTGATTGAGTGGATTCAGTCGTTTGCAGGGGAACGATTTCAATCTCATCGTCATTCAGAATCTGCTTTACCTTTGCAATAAAATCAAGGACTTTTACCCCGGGTAGCAGCCTGATATCAAGCTCTGCTTCTGCGTAACTTGGAATAATATTGGTTTTTTCTCCGGAAACGATCCTATTCAAGCTGATGCTGTTTTTCAGTTTCGACGAAATAGCGGGTTGCTTCAGCATGCCCTCGGCTTGGAGGATATTGATCAGGGTCGAATCCTGACCATCGATTTGATAAGGTTTTAAAGCTACCAGATCATCAGCCAGATTTTTAAAGTATGCGGCAGCGGAAGGTGTAACCTGGAGTTCCTCTTCATGAGCCAGCAATCTGTTTACCGCCTTGACAAGGTTTTCCAATGCATTGTCGTTATGTGGCATGGAACCGTGCCCCGGTTTTCCTCTGCGAATTAACTTCAACCAGCAAGGACCTTTTTCTGCTGTTGAAATCATAAGCAGCGGTCTTTGTCTGTCAGGATCAATCTCGCCCAGTCCTCCTTCGTTCAATACCAGGTCTGCCTTAAGATCGTCGAAATGTCGGTCCAAAAGGTACTCAACTCCATGTTTGCCACCTGCTTCCTCATCTGCAGTAGCCAGATAAACCAGGTCCCTGTTCAGTGGGATATTACGCTTTTTCATTTCAATAAAAGCCAGCAATTGCATGATTCCCAGCCCTTTGGTATCAAGTGTTCCCCTCCCCAGGATATAATCATCTGTTATTTCACCGGAAAATGGATCAAAACTCCATTCCTCCTTTTTTGCTGCAACTACATCCATGTGATGCAGCAGAATCAATCGCCCCTTCTTGCCATTTCCCGGCAACACTGCCCTGATCGATTTTCTATTGGGTACCGACTCATAAAATTGATAATCTATCCCTTCACCTGCCAGGATGTTGGCCAGAAAATCAGCCGCAGCCGATTCATTTCCCGGCGGATTGACCGTATTTACTCTGATATATTCTGAAAGCAGACTGATAGACTGATGCATAACAACTCCATTGCCAGATAAATCATTTAAATGCTTGGATCCTTTGATTCCGGATCAGTGATACCCCAGGGACATCGCCATGGTTACCATTCACCCTGGTTGGGCATGGAAAGCCATGGCTCACACGGTTCAAGCGTATCTCCCTCCTGTAGAATCTCGATAGAGATCTGATCCGGGGAACGAATGAATGCCATTTTGCCATCTCTTGGCGGTCGCAGGATCTTCACACCTTCATTCTGTAATCGTTCGCAATAATCATATATGTTTTCAACACTATAAGCCAGATGACCAAAGAACCTTCCTGTTGCGTATGGTTCTTTCTGATCCCAGTTGTAGGTCAACTCAACTTCCGGTTCGCCCGGAGCTGTTGCCAGAAATACCAGGGTGAATCGTCCTTCTTCGGATTCTCTTCTTCCGGTCTCCAGAAGTCCAAGTTTGTTTACAAAAAAATCAAGGGCTTTATCCAGATCGAGTACCCTTATCATGGTATGAAGGTATTTCATGGCTTCTCTCCATATGCATAAAATTAAAGTACGGACATTAAGACACCGACTAAGTTGGGATTAAAGATCACTGCCCGACTCCGTGATTCTATTCGTCTTCAAGATAAGTCGAGTAGTCTTTTAGTACACCACCCAAGAGATCTAAAGCAATATCTTCAGTCACTTCCAGGATTTTTGCCAGAAATTTTGGTGGGTACACCGGAAGACCATATTCGTCTTTGGGAAACCTTGCTGCGATATCCTGATATTTCCTGTTAAATAGTTTTATAGCACCGAGAGTGGTAGCGATATTTTTGACATTCATGATTACGTCTTCTTCAGGAATTTCCTTCTCCAGTGATATTTTCTCGACCAGTTCCTGCATGTCCTGACTGTTGTTAATGACAAGCCCATATTTCATTGAAGAACCAATCATAATATCATAAAAAATAGACTTGGTTATTTCCACGCTCTCCACCGAGGTGTACCAATCGTTAGGAACCGATTCGGCTAATTCCATGTATTCTGCTTCTTCCATCTTCTTTTCTGCTGATAGATTGTTCTGCCGCACCTACGCAGCTTATATCCTGAAAAACAATGAGGCCAAAAATGAGCCGATTTGAACGGTTGTCTTGAAAACATCAAACTGACTCTCCCTATGCCAGGTACACGCTCATTGAAAACTTGAATATCCTATTATATCTGCTGGTTTCAATAATAGCCAGAGTGACTACCTGGAATAAAACCCGTTTCTTGTTTATTCGTAACCGGCTCCACAGGTAATTCTCGACTATTTTGTCGAACCATATTGATATTCCCCTATTCGCTGTCAGGGCTGCGGAACGTAATTCATCCGGTTCAATTTGCAGTATCGATAGTATTAATGCGTTTGATCAGGTTTGACATTGCACTTTCTCACCAATAGACTTTTGGGTATACTACTTGAAGGTATAAGAAAAATCATAATAGCGGGATTTTGTTTTGGCCTTTCCCTGTCCAACCAAAAAGGAAAAAGAAATGAACCATCTATCAGGGAACAGAGTTTTACTTATCATAGGGTTGTTAACGTTACTGCTGCTTTGGGGTTGTAAAGACTCCGATAAAACCGACAGTGTCTCCCTGCTGGAGCAGTGCAAGATTTACCTTGATGACGGCAAATGGTCGGATGCCATTGAAACCTGTGAAGATGCCGGAGGTGATGATGGCTATCATTATGCCGCCCAGGCCTACATGGGATCGGGAGGTTTATCCCTGTTCAATCTGGTGAGAAGCTTGTCATCTGCAGATGATGGTTCCGGTTCAGGAAGTACCATTTTCGGCTATGTACCCGAAACAGAAACCCAGAAGGAGAATTTTCAGACAGCGCTGCGCTATCTCATGGGTCCAAATATCACCGAGAAATCGCAAACCGTCTACTTCGAATCTCTCCTTCTTTCCAGCATCCTGGTCCTAACTGAACTGAAAACCAGCTTCAACCTCTCTGTGGTTGACGGAGAAATCGATGCTTGTTCAATTGATGCAACCGAAGATGCAGATCAGTGCGGATTCACTTTCGATTTGACAACTGATGTCACCTCCGACCTCACCTTCGGAGGTCTTGGAAGATCCTTTCATGAGAATCTCTGTTGTGAGCTGGGAAATGATACCTGCACGGCTTATACTTCGACACATGATGGCACCAGCATCACCACACCTTCTGTTGTAGCATATGATGTTACCGCGGATTCCTGCACTGTCCAGGCCGGCAGTACCCTGCGATACAACAAGGACGCCTTTGACAATTTCACCGTTACCGATGCTTTCAAGGATGATAACGGTGATAGTGTGCTTTCCACTCTCGATTTTTATTCGTTGTTTGATTCGGGTAGCCGATTCGATGCTTCAGGTGATGAAATAGTTTTATGCAAAAATCCGCCTTTCACCGATATAACTTCGGACAACGGCGTTATCTATGACTGTGAGATACTGGGTGCCGTGCTTGATCCATCTTCAGATCTCTTTGCAAATGAATAATATCATCCCGTTTTCAATGACTATTGTTCAACTTCCAACTGAATAAAATGCGATCCAAAGTAATCATCATAGTCTTTCTGGTTCCTTTTCTCCTGGGCGCATTTAACGCGCTTTCAAAAGACTACTACAGGATAGGGCAGGATTATCGTTCCCTGGCAATGGGAAATACGGGTATCACCACTGCAAGCAATAGCTCCGCTCTGTTTTATAATCCCGCCGCCATGGCCAATGTTTTCACCTGGTGGGTTGATTTTCCAATGGTTCAGGTAGATTATTCCGACGATGCGGAAGCGCTTTACAACACCTTGCAACAAGGGCTTGATCTAGAATCTCAGGACGAGCAATTCGATTTCATGGAAGACAATATCGGGAAAAACCCCTACGCACGATTGAATCTCGGTATTAACGGTTTTGCCAACCTGAACAAAAAAGGTTTCACCATCGGCGGTAACTATACCTATGAACTAATCGTCGATCTGGAGGTCAGAAACGCCAGTGCTCCTGAGATTGTTGCCTTTGAACGCCTTGATCACATCCGACAGGTCGGACTTTCCTATCCGTTGGGAATGGGCCAGCTTGTTGTCGGCCTGGCATACAGAACTGTAGATCGGCAGGAACTGTCATTCACTTACGATTTCATTGATGCCACTAACCAGCAGGATTTTCCAACCTTATTGGACGACGGCCTGAAAGGATTTGGAACCGGTTATGATGTCGGTTTCGTGTACAGAACGGCAACCGCCGCGCACATTGCTCTTGGTGGAGTATTGCGAAGTGAAGTTGACCTGGGGGATGCAACCGGAATCCCATCCCAGGTGGATCTGGGAATTTCAATGCGTCAGGATGGTGATCTGTTCCGCTGGATCCTGGCAATGGACATGCGCGATGTAACCCGGAACCTGGGAAACGAAGATCAGGAAACCGGTAATAAGAGCATAATGAGGCGATTACACTACGGAACCGAAATCGGAATCATTCCAATCGACAAAACCAGCAGTGTATTTTCGATACGAGGCGGTTACAATTCAGGATACGTATCCTACGGTGTTGAGGTGGCTTTGGCTCACGCGCTTGTACTTGGCTATACCAAGTACACCGAGGAAACCGGTGAGTATGCGGGACAAAAGCCCAGCAGCAGAAAAGTCTACTATCTCTCCATTGGCTTTTAAAACTCCATCCCGACTAATTCGCAGCAATCGGTTCAAGAGAAAAAATATTTCTGCAGACGGGACACCGCTTCGTCGATATTCTCCAACGAGTTTGCGTAGCTGATTCGGATAAATCCTTCACCTGCCGGACCAAAATCTATTCCCGGTGTCATCGCCACACCGATCCTGTCCAGGATATCCATCGAGACGTCCAGTGATTTCCGACCCTGGTCAGGATACCTCAGGAAGACATAAAAGGCGCCCACAGGATTATAACCGGGATCAAGACCAATCTCTTTCAGTCTCTTCAGCAGAAAACGGCGACGTTTATCGAACTCTTCAGCCATTTTACGACATTCCGGTTCGCTTTCCTTCAGAGCCGTAGTCCCAGCGTCCTGAACAAAATGCGCCGCCGAAATCATCATATTCTGATGCATTTTTGATGCAACCCCAATCCATTCGGGATTCATAATCATGTATCCCAGTCTCCAGCCTGTCATGGCGTAGTATTTGGAAAGGCCGTTCAATACAACACAATTATCGGTGAATTGCAGCATGGAAGAGACTTCACCTTCATAGGTCAGATCCGCGTAAATCTCGTCCGAAATCACGGGAATCCCCAGCTCGGCCAGTTCCCGCATACATTGCCTGTCAAGAACGGTACCCGTTGGATTCATGGGAGAATTAATCAGGATAGCCCGTGTTTTAGGTGTCAGTGCCTTCCGTACTTCATCCATGTCCAACTGAAATCCATTTTCCAGTCTCAGGCTCACTCTGACAGGTTTGGCCCCTCCGATCATTGCAAGATTGTCATAACAGGCGTAACAGAGGTCGGACATAATGATCTCATCACCGGGAGGCACCAGCATGCGAATAGCCAGATACAGTAGTATAGAGCTGCCGGACGAGGTCATTATCTGCGATGGTTTGATATCGACTGAATATTGGTTCTTATATTTTTCCACAACCGCATTGCGGAAGTCCTCTATTCCCTGGGTGTGGGTGTATCGTGTTCTTGCCTTTTTGATCGAGTCAATCCCGACCTTGGAAATAATCTCCGGAGTCGGGAAATCCGGCTCACCGAACTCAAGATGAATGATCTCCCTTCCCTGTTTTTCAAGTTCTTCAGCCCTGGCAAACACATCCATCGCCAGGAAAGAGCTGATGTGGCCCAAATGGGCGGTTGCATCGTTTTTCATTCTTACATTGATTGCATGGTTTTTAGATTCTCATCGATCTTCTCAATTTTCGCCGTCAGTTCATCCAGTTCATCCTTGTTTTTTTGAACGACGGCTTCAGGAGCTTTTGCAATAAAAGAATCGTTTGCCAGTTTTTTCCGAATCTGTGCCTGCTTTGCCTCAAGTTTGGTTTTTTCTTTTTCCAGACGATTGGTCTCCTGAGCAACATCGATGGTTTCCCTGAGATCAACAAAAACTTCAAATTCCTTGCCAACTCCACCTGCCAATCCTTCCGACTTGTTGATACTTTCCAGTACCTCGACAGATTTCACTCCGGCCAATGAAGCGACAATCTCCCGGAAACTGGTTAAATCTTCGGTAAGCTGTTTATTCCGGGTTACCGCCAGCAAATCAATCTTGACATTGGGCTTGATGTTGTTTTCTCCCCGGATATTACGAACAACACCGACCATATCGATCAGGGTTTCTGCCCTTTGATCCTCTGCGCCAATCCCGATCAGCTCGTTGGGAAATTCAGCCAGCATGATCGTTCCATCGCTTGTTGGCAATGCCTGCCAAAGCTCTTCTGTTACAAACGGCATGATCGGATGCAACAGACGCAAGCTTGCCTCAAGGGTGTGATAAAGCACTGATAGTGAAGCCTGGCAGGCTTCATCGCCCAATTTACCGAACAGCATGGGTTTGACAACTTCCAGATACCAATCGCAGAACTCATGCCAGACAAAGGCGTAAGCCGCTTTGGCAGCTTCATTGAATCGATACTCCTTAAGGTATCTGTTCACGTCGGTAGCAGCCTTGTTAAATCTTTTGATAATCCACCTGTCAAATATTCCAGGTGCTGCATCCGTCAGGTTCTTGGCAGTGCCCAATCGTTCAATATGTGATAAGGTAAACCGAGTGGCATTCCAGATTTTGTTGATAAAATTTCGATTGCCTTCAATGATTTTTTCTGGCAGTTTGATATCCCGCCCCATCACTGTGAGACTTGTAAGTGTAAATCTCAGGGCATCGGCACCGTATTTTTCAACAACATCGATAGGATCGATAACATTTCCCTTGGTCTTCGACATTTTCTCGCCATTTTCATCCCGAACCAGGCCATGGAGAAAGACCTCCGGGAATGGAATCTCATCGGTCATTTTGATTCCCAGCATGACCATACGTGCCACCCAGAAGAATAGAATATCATACGCGGTGATCAGTGTGGAATTGGGGTAAAATATTTCCAAATCTCTGGTATCATCTGGCCAACCCATGGTTGAGAAGGGGAAAAGGCCGGAGCTGTACCAGGTGTCGAGAACATCGGTTTCCTGTCGGACTTTGTTCGAACCACATTTGCTGCAGGTTGTCACCTCCTGTTCCTCGGTAACCATAATTTCGTCGCAATCATCACAATACCAGGCCGGAATCCTGTGCCCCCACCAGAGTTGACGGGACAGGCACCAATCCTGAATATTGCTCATCCACTCTTCAAATATCCGTCCCTGGTTTTCGGGAATAAAGCGGATTTTGCCTTCATTCATAGCTTTCAAAGATGCTTCAGCCATGTCTTTCATTTTGCAAAACCACTGGGTTGAAACCCTGGGTTCAACGACAGTTTTGCATCTCTGGCATTGCCCAATGGAATGTGGATGTTTTTCCACCTTTCGAAATACACCTTCCTGCTTTAATAACTCAACAATGTTTTTACGCGCTTCGAAACGATCCTGGCCTTCCAGAGGTTTGAATACATCATTGATTCGTGCATCTTTGGTAAAAATATTAACAAATGGAAGATCGTGTCTTATGCCCATTTGAAAATCGTTGGGATCATGCGCAGGAGTCACCTTAACAGCGCCGGTCCCAAACTCGGGATCAACAAACTCATCCGCAATAACCGGGATCATGCGCCCGACCAGAGGTAAACGAATGGTTTTGCCGATGAGTTCACGATATCGCTCATCATTCGGGTTAACTGCCACAGCAGTATCCCCCAGCATCGTCTCGGGTCTTGTGGTAGCTACGACGAGTTCAGCACTTCCATCCTCCAGGGGATAGCCAATGTATGTCAGGGTTCCATCCTTATCTGTATGATCTACCTCCAGATCAGATAGAGCAGTCTTGTCGTTTGGACACCAGTTCACGATATAATCGTCGCGGTAAATCAGCCCCTCATTATATAAATCCACAAAACTTTTTCTGACCGCTTTGGAGAGTCCTTCATCCAGGGTAAAGCGTTCCCTTTCCCAATCGCAGGATGCTCCCAGTCGTCTTAACTGCTTAAAGATCATGTTTCCGGATTGCTCCTTCCACTTCCAGATCTCTTCGACAAATTTCTCCTGGCCCAGCTCCTCCCGCTCAATTCCCTTTTTTCTCAGCTCCCTTTCCACAACCATCTGGGTGGCAATACCGGCATGGTCGGTTCCGGGAAGCCAGAGAGTTTTAAAACCCGACATTCTTTTCCAACGGATTAATACATCCTGTAAGGTATTCACAAGGGCGTGTCCGATATGCAGAAAGCCGGTAACATTCGGCGGAGGGATGACGATGGTATAAGTCTCATCAGCCTCACTAAGATCGGGAGAGAAAAAACGGTTGGATTCCCAAAAGTCATACCACTTCTTTTCAATTTCCTGGGGGTTATAGTTGTTCATGGCTCATTATCTGTTTTTAGTGATTCTGTCGAAATCGACCGGAATTTAGTCGCTGGCAGGTATCCGAGGAAACAACCCAGTTGGTTACAGTGACAAGTTCAATTAAATCAGGGAATGAATAAAGCAGTCAACCACTCGAATCAATAAAAGTAAGGCGAGGAAGAGAAAGAAAAACAGGTTCAGCGTCCGAAGCTTTTCTTTTGTTGCGTTATTTCATGATAGAGGGTCGTTATGAAATGAGAAGGTTGGAGACCCCAACCAGAGTCTGTTTGGCTTTATAATAGGCGATAATCGTTTTCTCTTTTATATTCAGGGGGGACCCGAATGGTTGCTAATAATTCTCAATACCGTTCTACCATGTGTATTGGTTCGGTAATACTGAGCCGGGTTCATCGAACCAACAATTTAAACGGACTTGATACTCATTTTTTGTATATATTTCGGGTATTAAACCATTTTGGTCACTGGTGGGTTTCTATTTCCGGAACCTTTGAAACCAGAAATGGCTTCCTTCAGTACTATGAGTCTCGCATCTCATCCGAGATCGAATCTTACTTTTCCGGAGATACAAATCTGCCAGCGAGCCATGATGAATCATCAAAGGTAACCCCGAAACACGTTATCACTTCAGAGCCAGCGTATTCAGCCAGGACTTGCACAGAGTATCAACCTTTTCCTCTAACAGGATCGAATCATCAAGGGATATTCTAACCTCGGGATTTGCAGTTACTTCACCGAGGTAGTAATAATCATCGCCTGCCATGATTTTTTCGAATTTCTCTCTATTCCCGGGATCGATGGTAAGCACAAAACGGCTTTGACTTTCGCTAAAGAGCAGAAGATCCGACCTCAATCCAATGTTGGTATTCACCGAATCGAGGGCGATATTCATTCCCAGGCGCCCCGCAATGGACGTCTCTGCTAACGCAACTGCCAATCCTCCATCAGAACAGTCATGATTACTGCGAATCAGGCCTTCTTCGGTCGCTTGAGTGATTTTTTCATAGCGAGGTTTTGCTTTGCCCAATTCCACCTTGGGAACCTCACCCCCGGCAAAGCCTAGTTCCTGGTAATACTCGGAAGCTCCGCATTCATCTTTCGTGGCTCCAATCAGGTATACCAAGTCACCGGGGCTCTTGATGTCAGACGTGACACAGTGTCGAACATCTTCAATTTTGCCGATGGTTGAAAACAGAAGAGTAGGAAGAATGGAGATTTTTTGTCCGTCCAGGTTGGCATCATTTTTCATGCTGTCCTTACCGGAAATACAGGGAACTCCAAATCCTGTACAATAATCGTAAATCGCTTTGCAAGCCCTGACCAACTGGGCAAGTTTATATTTTCCATCGGGAGTATGCTCCGATTCAACAGGATCGGGCCAGCAAAAATTATCCAATCCGGCAATCTGATTGAGACTTCCTCCCACGGCGATGACATTCCGAATAGCTTCATCAATAGCACAAGCAGCCATATGATAAGTGTCGATCTGCGAATATTTCGGGCAGATGCCGTTGGCAACGGCAATACCTTCCATCAGATGAAGCACAGGTCGAATGACACCCGCATCCGAAGGTCCGTCATTTTCAATTCCAACTAACGGTTTAACGACACTGCCACCCTGGACTTCATGATCGTACTGTCTGATAACCGACTCCTTGGAGCAGACATTCGGCCTTGCCAGAATCCTGTGCAGCATTTCTCCCATTTTTTGTGGAAGGTCAGGCAATCCCTCTTCCCGCGCAGGGGGGGACCACTCAGCTTCAAGATACATGGGAGGTAAACCATTGTGCATAAAATTCATTTCCAGTTGTGCCACAGGCTCACCCTGGTAGAAGCATTCGAAATAGCCGGAATCGGTAAATTCACCCAATACCGTGGATTCCACCTGCATCTTTTCGGATAGCTCAAGGAACCGATCAACCTTTTCCGGTGGCACCGAAACCGTCATCCTCTCCTGCGCTTCCGAAATCAGGATTTCCCAAGGCTGTAATCCTTCATACTTCAAAGGCGCCTTGTCCAGATGCAACCGACTGCCATTGCTGAACTCCGCCATCTCTCCGACAGAGGATGATAACCCGCCGGCCCCGTTGTCCGTTATGCAGGTATAGAGATTTTCTTTTTTGGCCTCCCAGAGAAAATCAAACATTCTTTTCTGCATGATAGCATCGCCGATTTGCACGGCACTTACAGGCGAGTTTTCATCCAAGGCGACCGAGGAGAATGTTGCGCCATGTATCCCATCTTTCCCGATACGACCGCCCAACATGATAATGACATCTCCTGGCTTGGCAGCCTTGTCTTCGGATGGTTTGCCATCATGCAATGCCGGCATTACACTGGCAGTGCCACAAAAAACCAATGGTTTTCCCACATAGCATTCATCAAATACGATAGCGCCATTTATGGTTGGTATACCACTCTGGTTCCCCCCATGCTCAACACCAAGTCGGACGCCCTCATAAATGCGTGTCGGATGGAGTAAACGGGAGGGCAGTTGTTTTTTATAATCCTGGGGTCCAAAACAGAAAACATCGGTATTGGCGATCAGTCTGGCCCCCATGCCTACTCCAAACGCATCCCTATTAACCCCGACAATCCCTGTCAATGCACCACCATATGGATCCAACGCCGATGGCGAATTATGCGTTTCAACCTTGAATGCAACACTATACTCATCATTAAATCGAATGATGCCGGCATTATCCTTGAACACGGACAGGCACCAGTCATCATCGCCCAGGCGCTCCCTGATTTCCCGAGTGGATTTTTGAATACAGGACTTATAAAGAGAGTTAATGGTCTCCGTATTACCATTTTCATCGCGATATTCGATGGTGGAATTAAAAATTTTATGTTTGCAATGCTCCGACCAGGTCTGGGCAATGGTTTCCAATTCCACATCCGTTGGTTGCTCAGAGAGACCGCATCTTTTTCTTTGGGCTGTTACGTCTTCCTTTTGAAACCAGTCCCTGATGACAGCCGCTTCGGAAGCAGACAAAGCCAGGATCCGTTGATCGCTTAAGGCCAGGATTTTTTCCACTTCGGAGCAATCCAGGCTCTCAATCCTGATTTTATCATCACCCTTTGGATCCGGTATGGAATGCAGAACCTCCTTTTTTGAATCCCACTCCTCCTTTGCAATGATGATTTTTCGTTGAATCAGGTTATTCATCAATAGCTGGCCGACAGCTTTTTCGATCTCATCCCTGGTAAAATCTCCGTTTACAAAGTACCCCATGGAAGAGGCAACCCGTTCCTTACCCTTGAATCGTCTTGGCATACGAAGCTCCAGATTCTCTCTGGCCACCTTTCCGGCGTTGTCCGTGACCCCGGCCTTGAATCCGATTTCTATATACCAGTCGAAATCAAGATGGTCTCCCGTAAATCCATTAACTATATAACCATTCAATACAGGATCAACGAAAAGATCCCTGGCCAGAAGACTCATCTCTTCAACTGTTTCGATCTGATCAGTGTTAATGATATAGGCCTGCAGGGTTCTGATGGCTGTGACTTGGGTGTATCCGCCGTTAACAAATTGCTGAAACGCTTTCCTTCCCTCCGGATCGATCAATCCCTCCTTGAGGGAAACCTCAAGACGATAAGTCATTCGCGATACCTGGATAAAACAAAAATCCAAAATTCCGAAAATAGTAAGACAAAGATCCCTAAACTGGGTGGCACAAGACCTATTTAGAGACGTCCCGCTACTTCTTGTGGTAAAAGAAAAACGGGAGGATAACACTAAGGCTACCCTCCCGTATATACATCAACGCCTGAATCCCCGAAAACAGTGCCGAAGCTCCAGGCATTCATCAATAACTTCTTCGCATCCCCTCTCATTGTCAGGCATGAAAAGAAGTTTCATTTGTGATCCTAACCCTTGTAGGTTTCCTTGAATCGGGCCAATGCACCACCTGACTTCAGAGTGGGGATGTGGTCCTTATCAAATGCCGGTTCCAGCGGAATGGATTCGCCGTTAACGGTCAGAGCCAGATCACCATCAAGATTGGTTGCGTCAAAAGAGACAGTGTCGCCCTGTTTGATCTTGTCATAGTCAGCAGCGTTCTTGAAGGTCATGGGAACGATACCGAAGTTCACCAGGTTTGCTACGTGGATTCTGGCAAAAGTCTTCACAATGACCGCACGGATTCCCAGCCATCTCGGGCACAGTGCGGCATGCTCGCGAGAGCTTCCCTGTCCATAGTTTTCACCACCAATGATGAAACCGTATCCGCCGGCATCCCTGTGAGCTACTGAACGCTCGGCAAAAGTACCGTCTACCAGCCTGAAAGTGGCTTGCATGGCGTATTCTTTCACATTTGAGCGCAGAGGCAGATAGGTTCCTGCAGGCTGAATATCATCAGTACTGATATTGTCTTCCAGCTTCAGCAAAACTTCACCTTTAACTTCGTCCGGCAGAGGGTCAAAGTCCGGCAGCAGCATAATGTTCGGTCCCATAACGATATCTTCCTTCTCAGCTTCTTCCTGTGGTAGCGGCATGATGAAGGAATCGGTATCGATTACCGGGGGTACTTCAACAATCTTGATCTCTTTCTCTTCGGGAACAGTCATTTCGCCGGTCAGTGCACTGGCAGCGGCAACCAACGGACTGATCAAATGAGCCTGCGCGTCATCGGTTCCGGAGCGTTTGGGGAAATTCCTGTTGAAGGTTCTCAGTGTGATACTTTTGCTTGGAGGTGATCCACCCTGACCAATACAGGCACCACAACCGTTTTCCATAATCCTGACGCCCGATTGAAACAGGTCCTTCAGGTAACCGGCATCAGCCAACTGCATGGATACGGAGCGGGATCCGGGATAGAGCAGGGTATCAACTACAACACGCTTGCCTTTCAGTGCCTCGGCAAACATAGCAATTCCTTCATAGGAGCTGTTGGTACAACTTCCCACACAGACCTGATGGATTTTGGTTCCTGCATGGTCCTTCATCTTTTCCACGTTACCCGGGGAAGGATAGATAGCAACAAGAGGTTCGATATCGGAGAGGTTAACGTCGATTGTATTAGCATACTCGGCACCTTCATCCGCTGACAGTTCCTGATAGTCACCGCCACGACCACGACTCTCAAGGAAAGCTTTTGTGTTCTCGTCACTCGGGAAGATAGACGTGGTTGCACCCATTTCAGCACCCATGTTGGTGATGGTTGCTCTTTCTGTCAATGACAGGGTTTTTGCGCCAGGTCCGCCATATTCGAAGATGATTCCCTTTCCGCCTTTAACCCCTACAATTTCCAGCATCTTGAGGATAACATCCATAGCCATTACATTCTTGTTCAACTGGCCAGTCAGATTCACCTTGGTAACACTCGGCATAGGCATGGTGTAAGCACCCGTAGCCATGGCAAGTGCAACGTCATATCCACCAGCCCCCATAAAGATCGCGCCGGCTCCGCCGGCATTAACCGTATGGCTGTCAGCACCAACACCAGTCATTCCAGGCTTGACAAAGTTTTCCATGTTGGTGAAATGGCAGATACCAGTTCCCGGTGGTGAAAAGATGATACCAAGTTTTTTGGCTGAACTTTTCAGGAACTCATGATCATCCGGGTTTCTGAAACCGGACTGAAGCATACTATGATCTACAAAGTTCACAGACAGTGGCTTGACTCGGCTGATTCCCATTGCCTGTAACTGCAGCATACACATGGTTCCAGTAGCATCCTGGGTAAATGCTTCATCAATCTTGATTTTAATGAGTTCTCCCGCCGCTGGCAGCTCATCTGCTTCCAGCAAATGATCCTTCAGAATTTTTTCGACTAGGTTTAAAGGTTTCATTTTTCCTCTTCTCAATTGAGTTAAGATTTCTTCTTTTCCGGTTTGCAGTCAAAAAAGAAATACGCTTATTCAACATCTCCACTTCAAACAGTGAGCCTGTTTGAAGCCCATTGTTCCTCCACAAAGAGGGTACAAAATCAATAGTGTCTGATTTGAGATCCGACACTTAAGCTCTTGTTTACACTGTGGAATTCCGTATTATCCAAGCAAATTCCTTTTCTTGAACAATGCGACAACTTTACAGGAGTTCAACTCTTTCCGTCAATGAACTGGCTTATTAATCCATTTGATTCTAAACAGCTTTAGGAGCAGTTTTAGCGTTTTTTAAAAACCGTCACACATTCAACTGAAAATGAATTCAAACCCAAACCAGAAGATCTGTTTTTTTAGCTGATACTATTTACAAAATAAACCGCAACCCTGTAGTCATGCTTGAGCAGGCCATGAAATTAGCTACTGACAAGCTAGTAGTGGTTTAAACCTGTATATAACTGAAAAACCGAAAGTTTATTTCAACAACTAAAATGGGAAAAAGGGGAGGGAACCAATGGCAGGAAGCGTTTATAAAATAATAGAATTAATCGGTACCAGTACCATATCCTGGGATGATGCGGCAAAAAATGTTATCGAAAGAGCAAACAAAACCCTCAAAGATCTCAGAATTGCAGAGGTTGTTGCCCAGGATTTAAAATTAGAGGATGGGAAAATTGTCCTCTACAGAGTGAAGCTCAAAGTCTCTTTCAAATTTATCGACGATGTTTAATCCCGATTAATCCGGACTAAATCTGGTTTCATTTGAGATGTCCAGGGCAAGCAGCCTGTTGCATTCAGGATAAACACAGAGCTGTTGGCCCTGTTCCGGACATTCAAACCTGATTCTCCAACCGGTAAATCACTTATCTTTCATCTCCCTTCTCTTCAATTTCGACAGGCCAATCAACGACACCCCTTTAAAATTAATGATTGACAAGCGGTAATCAGTTTACTAAGTTTTACACTCCTAATTCACGGATGAATTATTCCTACCAATGGATATTGGTAAACCGCTGTACCGACCCATACCGGATCGATCTTAATCCGGTAGACTTGTCGGCAGGCAAAAATCTCTTTTCGGTTTCCCAGGTTCCGGATGGAGCCAAAACCGTCTCCCCGCAGTACATGAATGAATCCGGACATCACCGGATTTAAACCACAAAAAAGGAAATGTAATATGGATGTTACAGGAAAAAAAATCAAACGCCTTTTGATTGCCAATCGTGGTGAAATTGCCATTCGTGTCACCCGTGCCGCTATTGAATTGGGAATCGATACCATCGCTATCTATTCTAAGGAAGATCGTTTTGCCCTACATCGTTTCAAGACAGGTGAAAGCTATCTGATTGGAGAGGGAAAGGGGCCGATCGAGGCCTATCTGGATATTGATAGCATCATCCAGCTTGCCAGGGAAACCCACGCAGACGCCATTCACCCTGGATACGGCTTTCTTTCAGAAAATCCGAGCTTCGCGGAAGCCTGTCTAGACTCGGGGATAACTTTTGTGGGACCGCCCCCCGAGGTCATGAAGAAACTCGGGAACAAGGTTTCCGCCCGCAAAGTGGCCGTGGAGGCAGGTGCTCCCGTTGTACCCGCCAGCCAACCCCTTCCCTACGATGATGATGAAGTCATCAGGATCGCCGAAGAAATCGGTTTTCCCATCATGCTGAAAGCCAGTTGGGGAGGAGGCGGACGTGGTATGCGATCTGTTGAGAGCAAGGATGACCTGGTGATTCAGGTAGATGCAGCCCGAAGGGAATCCAGTTCCGCTTTTGGCAGCGACGAGATTTATATCGAGAAACTGGTCCGGCGTGCCAGGCACCTGGAAGTGCAAATTCTGGGCGACTCACAGGGGAATATCGTCCATCTGTTTGAAAGAGATTGTTCGGTTCAACGAAGAAACCAGAAAGTTGTGGAAAGAGCTCCCTCCACTTTTCTTAGCGATGAGAAACGGGCAGAGCTTTGCGATGCTGCTGTCAGGATTGCCAAAACGGCCGGTTATGAAAATGCCGGAACCGTTGAATTTCTGATGGATATAGACAGCAGTGAGTTTTACTTCATGGAGGTCAATCCAAGGATTCAGGTTGAGCACACAGTTACCGAAGAGGTCACCGGCATTGATATCGTCAAGGCGCAGTTGCGGATAGCACAGGGCGATCTGCTGGGAACACCGGAAAGTCATGTGCCGGCCCAGGAAGATATTGAGCTGAATGGACATGCCATTCAGTGTCGGGTAACAACAGAGGACCCGGAAAATAACTTCATTCCGGATTATGGCAGAATCACGGCATACCGTGGAGCAACCGGGTTTGGCATCCGTCTTGACGGAGGAACCGCTTATTCCGGAGCTCTCATCACACGCTACTATGACTCCCTGCTGGAGAAAGTTACCGCCTGGGGAGCAAACCCCGAAGAGGCGAGGTTGAGAATAAATCGGGCCTTGAGAGAATTCAGGATTCTGGGCATCGCCACCAACCTGCAGTTCCTGGAAAACCTGGTCTGTCACCCCACCTTTAAAAACGCGGAATATACTACTCGTTTCATCGATGAGACAAAGGATCTATTTGCATTTGCCAAGCGGCGGGATCGTGCTTCACGACTTCTTTCCTTTCTGGGCGACGTCACAATCAACGGCAATGAGGATATCAAAGCCAGACCTAAACCCGGAATTCACGTTCACCAGCCGGTAGCTCCGCATTTCATTCCGGAAGAGTCCAAACCCGGGTTGAAACAGTTGCTGGATGAAGAAGGGCCGGAAGCAGTAGCTCAATGGATGAAAGACCAGGAAAAGCTGCTGATAACCGACCTTACCATGCGGGATGCCCATCAATCCTTGTTGGCAACCCGTGTCAGAACCTATGATATCCTCAGTATTGCACCGGCATATTCGGCTCTGCTTCCCAACCTGTTTTCCATTGAATGCTGGGGTGGCGCCACCTTCGATGTGGCCATGCGATTTCTGAAAGAATGCCCCTGGGAAAGACTGCAAGGTTTAAGAATGTCCATGCCCAATATGTTGACACAGATGCTTCTCCGAGCCTCGAATGGGGTTGGATACACCAATTATCCGGATAATGTGGTCAAGTATTTTGTCAAACAGGCTGCTGAAAACGGGATGGATCTGTTCCGGGTTTTTGATTCCCTGAACTGGGTGGAGAATATGCGTCTGGCTATGGATGCCGTGTTGGAAAGTAATAAAATTTGCGAGGCAGCCATCTGCTATACAGGTGATATCACGGACCCCACCCGTACCAAATACAGCTTGAAATACTATGTGCAAATGGCCAAAGAGCTGGAAAAAGCAGGGGCACATATTCTTGCAATCAAGGACATGGCCGGGCTCCTAAAACCGGTTGCAGCCAAAGTGCTTGTTTCCACCCTGAAGGAGGAGATCGGTCTTCCCATCCATCTCCATAGCCATGACACCAGCGGAATTGCTGCCGCTACCCTGTTGGCTGCCGCCGAAGCAGGAATTGATGCCGTTGACGCTGCCATGGACTCCATGAGTGGTCTGACCTCCCATCCCAACTTGGGTTCTATTGCGGCAGCCTTGCGCAATACCCCCAGAGATACCGGGCTGGATCCCAGATCATTGGGAATCATCTCCGACTATTGGGAAAAGGTCAGGAGAATGTACCTTGGATTTGAAAGTGAAGAACGCAGTGGAACCTCGGAAGTATACCTGCATGAAATGCCCGGTGGACAGTATACCAACCTCAGACAACAAGCCAGGTCATTGGGAATCGAAGAACGCTGGCACGAAGTGGCCACAGTTTATGCCCAGGTTAACGAAATGTTTGGTGATATCGTCAAGGTCACACCAAGTTCCAAAGTGGTTGGAGATATGGCTCTTTCCATGATCACCAGCGGTTTGACCAAAGAAGATATCCTGGATCCCAACCGCGAAATCTCGTTTCCCGATTCGGTTATCTCTTTCTTCAAGGGAATGATGGGTCAACCGCCGGGAGGATTTCCGAAAGAGCTGCAGAATAAGGTTCTGAAAGGAGAGAAACCGATTACGGTGCGGCCCGGACAGGAACTGGAACCAACCGATCTGGAGGCGGCTCGGGCTGAAGCAGAAGCAAAAGCAGATCGAAAAATCACCGACTACGAACTTGCCTCCTACCTTATGTATCCGAAAGTTTTTATCGATTACATCAATTTCCGGAGAAAGAACGGTAATGTCAGCGTCCTGCCCACGCTCAGCTTTTACTACGGAATGGCACCGGAAGAGGAACTTCCTGTTCACATTGAGTTCGGAAAAACGCTGATTATTCGCTTCCAGGCAATGGGAATGCCGGATGAAGATGGTACGAGAGAAATGTTTTTCGAATTGAACGGACAACCAAGGGTCGTCAAAGTCTCTGATCTCTCCAAGGCTCCCGAAAGGGCTCCTAGAGAAAAGGCAGACCCCGGAAAACTGGGTGAGATAGGATCGCCAATGCCGGGCTTGATTTCAACGGTACTGGTCATCGAGAATCAGGAAATCGAACAGGGCGATGTCTTGCTGACCATCGAGGCCATGAAGATGGAGACAAACGTTCTTGCAGAAGTTCCCGGTATTGTGGAACGGGTAGTCACCCCTGTTGGAACGCAGGTGGACGCCAAAGACCTGCTGGTTGTCATCAAGCAGGTGGATGGGTAACAATTCTTCAAAACAAAAAAGGCCGATTCAACCTGTTGAACAGGGAATCGGCCATTTCAAATATCCGATAAGTTTACTCTCCTTCCTTAGTTTGAACTTTGGGGAAAAGTCGCCTATCTACATATTTTCCACAGCAGCGTTCAGTTCGATAACCGCATCGATTGAGATCTGAAGATTCTTTCTCTCATTGTCGGTCAGGGGAACCTCGACAACTTCTTCAACACCGGTTGCACCAATTTTCACCGGAACACCAACATAGATTGGATCCTTGATACCATACTCACCATTAGCCACTTGTGCCGCACATGGATAAATATTCTTCTTGTCATAGAGATAGGCTTCGGCCATTGCGATAGCAGATGCTGCAGGTGTGTAGAAAGCGGAGCCGGTCTTGAGCAATCCTACGATTTCACCACCGCCACTGCGGGTTCTTTGTACAATCTCTTCCAGGCGATCAGCGGAAATCTTGCCTTGCTCAACCAGCATATCCAGAGAAACACCTGCGATATTGCTCATTCCTGTCAGCGGAACCATACTGTCACCGTGTCCACCCAGGACATAAGCATTCACTTGATTTACAGACACACCAAATTCCCAGGCCAGGAAAGTTCTGAATCGAGCGGAGTCCAGAACGCCAGCCATACCAACAACCTTATTTCCGGGGATTCCGGCTGCCTTTTGCAGAACACCTACCATCACATCCAGAGGATTGGTAATACAGATCACAAATGCTTCAGGGCAATTGGCCTTGATTCCCTCACCTACCTGCCGGGTGATTTTGGTGTTTATACCCAGTAAGTCGTCCCTGCTCATTCCGGGCTTTCTCGGAACACCTGCGGTATTGATCACAACATCGGCATCCTTAAGATCCGCATAATCGTTTGTCCCGATGATGGAGGCGTCAAATCCTTCTACAGGACCACTCTGGGCGAGGTCCAACGCTTTTCCCTGGGGAAGTCCCTCGACGATATCGAACATTACCACATCACCCAGTCCCTTCAGCAGTGAAAGGTGCGCCAGTGTTCCACCAATGTTTCCAGCACCAATCAGTGCGATTTTTTTTCTAGCCATTGTTTCTCCCTGTCGTAAAAATGTTTAAATTATTGGTGACTAATCACCAACTTACAGCTTCCCGGGAATCATGATTTGAGCCCCTCCCTTTAATTATTCAATGAACGGGAGGGTCGGGAATCATTGACCTTCTCTCAAATCATGGTCCCCAGCTAAAGCGAATACCTTTTGAGATAACCTGTCAGCAACTGCATTTCCCTGTTAGAGTTCTCCACATCAGTTTGTCTTTTTTGACAAACCTGAGTCAAGTTTCTTTCAGGTTTTGCTTAAATGCGATTGAGTTAAATCAAACGGTTGGCATGGAAAGCCCTGGGGGTTGGATCCCTATTTACCCGGACACTGGATACGAACTTCCTCGGCTATTCGTTTGTTTCCGTACGCCTTGTCGAAGTGCTGACTGAACTCCAGCGCCAGAAATTTGGCTTTCTCCCTATACTTGTCTTTATCCGCCCAGGTATTAATGGGATTTAGCATGACCGAAGGGACACCGGGGCAGGAGTTGGGAACCTCCAGGTGGAAATCTGTGTTTTCGCTGTATTCCACATCATCGAGTTTGCCGTCCAGAGCAGCGTTGACAATAGCACGGGTGAGGTTGATATCGATTCTTTCCCCGATACCATAAGGTCCGCCGGTCCATCCGGTGTTGATCAGGAACACCCTGGACTTATGCTTGGCCAACTGCTTGCCCAATAGTTCAGAATAGATTTTTGGCATGAGAGACATGAAGGGCTGACCAAAAAAGCGAGAAAACACAGTAACCGGTTCGATAATACCGGTTTCCGTTCCTGCCAGTTTGCTGGTATAGCCCATCAGAAACCAGAGCATGGCCTGTTCCTGGTTAAGTCTTGAGACCGGTGGCAATACGCCATTGGCATCGGCTGTCAGAAAAACGATGGTTTTAGGGTGCTTGCCTTTGGCTGAAAGCTTGACGTTAGTAAGAAAGTCAAGGGGATAACTGGCACGACTGTTCGGGGTTAATCTCTCATCGGAAAGGTCGTACGTGCTGTCCAGGTAAACCATGGCGTTTTCTACAATGGCACCATGATTAAGATATTTGTCCTTGTGGAACACTGCATTGTGGATCTCCGGTTCCTTTGCGGGATCAAGATTGATCAACTTGGCATAGCAGCCATTTTCAAAATTCGCGATTCCATGATCACTCCAGCCATGTTCATCATCGCCAATTAACGCCCTGTCAGGATCCGCCGACAGGGTGGTTTTCCCGGTTCCCGAAAGACCGAGAAAGAGGGCCAGGTCCCCCTTGCCGTTCTCATTCGCCGAGCAGTGAATTGGCAGGATATCCTCGAAAGGAAGGTAGTAGTTCATGACCGTGAACATCAGCTTTTTAACACTACCCGCATAGGCGGATCCGTATACGAGACCCACCCGGCGGCCAAAATCCATCACGATGGCCATATTGGAAGTCTTGCCATTAGGCAATTGTCGCAGACGAGCACTATATCTTTGAGTATCAATTTTGTCATAGGGAAGAACCACCAATACAAAGCCGGCTTTGCCATAGATACTCTTGTTTATGTCCTTGGGGATGGGGCGAAACATGTTCAGGGTAAAGAGAGATGTCAGGGCCTTATCCGTGATGGTCCGCACAGGCAACGCATAAGATGAATCCGCGCCAATTACCCTGTCCGTCACGTAAATTTTTTGCTTTTTACCCATCACCTTCAAAGCGTCTTCCCAAAGCATTTCAAAGGTTTCCCTATCAATCGGAATATTGTTGGGAGAGTCCCAATCGATGTATTCATCGGTCTGCCTGTTTAATACAATCAGGGTATCCTTTGGGGAGCGTCCGGTTGATTCGGGTGGGGTCAATGTGCTGAGAAATCCCTGCTTACATGCCAGGGCTTCTCTTCTTTGAACCACTTGTTTGATCGCCTCTTTTCGTTCGGGATCGATGACTGCGTTTTTGTGCCCGGCAGCGACAGCGTTGGCGCTCTTTTGTAACTCATTGGTATTCAGGGCTTTTTCGATTTTGGATTTTGCCTTAGCAATTTTTGTATTCATCTTTTGAAGAAACGGTTTCGAATGTTGTTGAGAGATACCGACGGTTTGTTTTGGAGGTCTATTCCCACTCAATCGTTCCCGGGGGTTTGGAAGTGATGTCGTAAACCACCCTGTTGATTTTTCTGACTTCATTGATAATACGATTGGAGATCTTACCCAGGAGATCATAAGGCAAATGCACCCAATCTGCAGTCATGGCATCCTTGGAGCTGACGCAGCGAATGGCTATGGTCCAGTCATATGTTCTGGCATCACCCATAACACCCACCGATTTGACCGGCAGAAGAACGGCAAAGGATTGCCAGACTTTCCTGTATAAGCCGGCCTTTTTAATCTCCTCCATTACAATATGATCCGCTTCCTGCAGCACTTCAATCTTTTCACGGGTGACTTCTCCCAGAATGCGGATACCAAGCCCCGGTCCGGGGAAGGGATGCCTGTATACCAGTTCATCATCCAATCCCAGGGCAACTCCCAGTTCCCTGACTTCGTCTTTAAACAGCTCCCGAAGTGGTTCCACCAACTCCATTTTCATATCTTCCGGCAACCCGCCAACATTGTGATGACTTTTGATAACATCCGATGGCCCCTTGAAGGAAACCGATTCAATCACATCCGGATAGAGGGTGCCTTGGGCCAGATATTTAATCCCTTTCAGCTTGCCTGATTCCCGTTCAAAAATGTTGATGAACTCATAGCCGATGATTTTTCGTTTCTGTTCGGGATCTGAAACTCCTTTCAGCTTGTCCATGAAGATCTCAACGGCATCTATATGAACCAGGTTGATTTGGTAGTGCTTTTCGAAGAGGTTGATCACCTTGGAAGCTTCATCCTTCCGCAAGAGACCGTTATCCACAAAAATACAGGTCAGTTTTTCACCAATTGCCTTATGCAAAAGCACAGCGGTAACGGTTGAATCAACTCCACCGCTTAGGGCGCATAGCACCTCCTCATCACCAACCGCCTCTTTCAACTCCCGTATTTTGGATTCCTTAAAGGACTCCATGTTCCAGTCTGGAGCGCATCCACAGATTCCAAATACGAAATTCTTAAGTATTTGAATGCCCTGGTCCGTGTGAGTGACCTCGGGATGGAACTGAATTCCGTACAACCTTTTATCGGTGTCTGCGACCGCAGCAAACGGGGAGTTTTCACTGACTGCCAGCACTTCAAATCCGTCGGGTATGCTTTTAACCCGGTCCCCGTGACTCATCCAGACGGTCAGATCCCTATCCGTCGCAACGGACTCAAAAAACCGATTTGACTGTTGAATGGAGATCTCTGTCCTGCCATATTCCGATTGATTTGAGTTCTCTACTTCACCCCCGAGTAGCTTGGCCATTAATTGCAATCCATAACAGATCCCAAGTACGGGGATACCCCAACCAAACAGTTCCGGTTCAACTGACGGTGATGATTCTCCCAGAACCGAACTGGGACCGCCCGACAGGATTATCCCTTCCGGGTTCATATTTTTAACCTGATCCGGAGGGATGTTAAAGGGGTGAATCTCACAATAGACATTCTGTTCCCGAATTCGCCTTGCAATAAGCTGGGTGTACTGAGAACCGAAATCCAGTATTACGATCATTGGTACTCTCTTGGTTAATGGGTTGACACTCCCTCTCCTACATCTCTATCTTTTCTCCCGCAAAGTCGTCTGCTTTCATTTTCTTCCCTGCAAACTCAACACCTTCCATCAACTCACCGGCAAACTCCTCCAGGGGCATCAACTCTCCATACATGGAAACCGATGCCATCTTACCTTCGGGAATATCAACACTTTGCCGTGTATTGTTGGCAGTGAGACTGACCAGACCGTCCAGGGTTCCAACTGTGGTTTTTTTCTGAACGTACTCTGTGATAAAATCGGTTCCCTTTACTCCGATTGTGGCTGTTGCTGTTTTGATCTGGAAGCGTTGTTTGCGTGTCTTTTGAATTTTGGCCCTGATTTTTCCAAAAAGCAGTTTTACTATGCTGGTTTTCACTGTTTTTTCCTGGCCGATTATATCTTCGTTTAGTTCAATCTCCGTCGCTGATGCCACAAAAACCTTATCTCCACTTTTGAGATTGATTTGAGCCTGCCCGCCGGGCTTGGTTCTGACAATATCATTTTTCTTCAGTTTAAGACCAAAACTGCCCACATTCATTAATTTAACACCACGCTGAACCACAACCGGGTTGGATCTCACATTCACGGTACCAACAGTGTCGTCGGGGCCGAAACCGGATGCGGCCAAAGTTGCAGAACAGGAAAACAGCAAAACAAACGACAAGAACAACAACTGGATCGTACTCTTCATAATCGACTCTCCTTTTTATGGGAACGGAAGTTATTAAGATCGTTTCAGTTATCAAACTCCTGCCTGAAAGGGATGTTGGTCTTCTTCCTCAAGATATCTGACTTTTATAAACTAATTTTAGAATTGGGTAAACAGCAATTATGGCAGGAACAGCGGTGGAATGCGCGTGAAATGGGATGCGGAGATCCATGTCATCTCCGCTCTGTCGGGTTAGGGGGAAACAGGCCTTCAGACGTGAGGTCCTGCGGCTGAAAGCTTGTTATATTCATTATAGAGATACTTAGTAGCGACAATGTCGCCGGTTTCCGGTCCGTCTTTTGCGTACTTCTCAAAATTGTCGACGAACATCCCCGCTAGATTTTTACGCGTCTTTTCAAACGCATTTTTGTCGGACCAGGTATCCTGCGGATTGAGGATAGTAGCATCGACCCCGGTCAATTGCTTGGGAACTTCAACTCCGAAAACAGGATCTTTGACAAAGACGCTGTTGTTAATGGAGCCATCCAGAATGGCATCAATTATTCTGCGGGTTTCAGAAAGAGGAATCTGTTTTCCTTCACCATATGAACCGCCTGTCCATCCGGTACTGACCAGGAAGGAATTGACGCCATGACGCTCGATTTTCTGAGCCAGGAGTTCCGCATAAATATTTGGCCTCAGGGTTAAGAAAGAGGAGCCGAAACAGAAGGAAAAATCGGGAACAATTTCCGTCTTACCATCGGTCGTTACTGCTTTGCTTGAATATCCGGACAGAAAATAGTAGACGGCCTGATCCGGCGTCAATTTGGCAACAGGTGGTAAAACCCCGTAATAATCTCTGGCAAGAATGATAACCGTTTCCGGATGACCGCCCAAACCGGGAATTACCGAATTGTGTATAAAACTCTGGGAATAGGTAACCCGGGTGTTTTCGGTTCTGCTGGAATCGGAGTAATCCACGACTCTTTTCTCATCATAGACCACATTTTCCAGAATCGCCCCGAATCGGATCGCGCGATAAATATCCGGCTCCAAATCACTATCCAGGTTCAGGCATTTGGCATAGCAACCGTTTTCCAGGTTCATAATGCCATCATCGGTCCAGGCATGGGTGTCATCACCGATCAATCGCCTGTGCCAACTACGCTTATTGGGATCGTTGGAGAGGGTGGTTTTTCCGGAGGATTCACAACCGAGAAAGAGAGTTACATCGTTCTCTTTGCCGATGTTAGCTGCACCATGCAGGGTCAACACCCCTTTCAGCGGAAGCAGATAGTTCATGATACTGAAAACAATCTTTTTGATTTCGTCACTACTTTCGGTTCCTCCGATCAGAACAATTTTGGCATCAAGGTTGACAAGGACAAAAGCCTTGTCGGTGATACCCATTTTATCATGTTCATGTTCTTCATAACCGCAGGCATTGAGTATGGTAAACTCGGGTTGAAAGTTTTCAAGATCCTCTTCTGTCGGTCCCAGGAACAGATTGTGAAAGAAATGAGCGTGCCATGCTTTCTTTGAGACCAGTCTGAAAGGAACGCGATGTCTCTCATCGGAACCGCAGAAGACATCATTGACGTACAATTTGTCATTTGACAAATAGGTCAGAACCCTGGCTTTCAACCTGTCAAACAGTTCGGGGGTGATCTTCTTGTTACCTGATCCCCACCACATGTTTTCAGTGGTTTCCGGTTCATCAACATAGTACTTGATTTCAGGCTTTCGATCCGGGTACTTCGCGGTGTTTACCATCACCGCACCATGGGGGCCGAATCTGGCTTCCCCGTTTTTATACTCATGCTCCACTAACTCCTGGACAGTCAAATTCCTGTATATCTTGCCAAATCCTGAAAATTCGAGATGTTCCAATCCGTACGTTTTTTCCGCCATGAAAAACTCCTGCAATTGAAGTGAGACTAAATGAATTTAAAGCAACATCATTGGTGTGATATAATTAGGACTGCGGGAAAACCGTTTTTGCATTTTTTACCGCACTTACAGCACACTGCCTCTTCCATCTTTCTGACATAAAAAGATAAAAGATGCACTTATTATAAAAAAGATCCAAGGGAAAGTAAATATCTTTTTAAATTTAGACCACTTTAACTTCACAGGTTTTGCGTCAATCCCTCCACAGAAACCCCTTGACGGGCAATGACATCTTTCGATCAGCACGAGTCTTATTTACCAATATTCGGAAGAAGATTGCCGGGTTTTAATAGTGCCGAACTTCATTGAATAGAAGCTGGTGGTCTTATTGCAGGCTATAATGAAGTAGATAACCAATGACAAACCCTTGTACGGATACAAGCCCGTCATTTTTAAATCATCTCCATTCAAAAAGAGGAAAAGCGGTACTTGCAGATTGATACCGCTATGTAGAATGCGAGTCGAGAGATTTCTTATGCGGGGAGAACTTAATTAGAGGGGTAGCTGAAGAAGTATCAGGCCAGACCCATTAGCTTTTCGACAGTTTCAATGACAATATGGATAATCTTAATATGGATTTCCTGAATTCGATCACTGGTGTCAGCCGGTACTACGATGGCGAGATCCACCATATCTTTCAGCTTACCGCCCGATTTGCCCAACAAGCCAACGGTATAAATTCCTTCTGCCTTTGCCGATTCGACTGCCTTGATAATGTTTTCCGAATTACCTGAGGTGGAAAGCCCCAGCAGCAGATCTCCTGCCTTACCGACACCTTCGACATACCTGGAAAAAACAGAGTCAAATCCGTAATCGTTTGCCGTGCAGGTGATATGGGAAGGATCGGCGATGGCAATAGCGGCCAGCGATTTCCTGTCGGATCGAAACCGTCCGGTCAACTCTTCAGCGAAATGCATGGCATCACACATACTACCACCGTTACCGCAACTGATAGCTTTCCCTCCTTTCTCCAGGGTTTCAGCAATATGCTGGGCAAACTGATCAACAGCTTTTAGATTCTTTTCATTGGCGAGAAATTCTTGTAATACAGAAAAGGCTGTATCAAATGACGCCTGAATAATGGATTGGCTATCAATCTTCATCATTGTAAGTCTCAACTTTGTCGGGGCGGATTTCAACTTCATCTTTCTTGCTGCTGGGCAGAATCATCATTACAGCTCCCAGGCCGAGCAATAGTCCACCTGCAGCCATGGACACCGTCAGAAATACATCCAACGGCCCCCGCAACAGTGTCAAAAGGAGAATTCCAGCAGCCAGGGAAATCATTCCGTCTTTGTAGCTTTTCTTTAAAATTAGCCGGTAGATTCCATATACGCACAAAGCGGCCGGAGCCAACCAGCCGACAATATTGGAAAGGAACATGGTGGCACCACCGGTGACAACCAGTTCAGCTCCGCGAAGCCTTCTTCCTTTCTTTTTAATCAACTCACCCATGATACCTCCGAATATGTGATCTCTAATCTGCAGATCCCACCTGACAACCAGGCGTTTGAGAATAGCTGGTGGTCTGTATCAAGTTACTTTACTGAACCCCTACTGCATGCCGAACTTTCTGCAGCAAGGGACCGGCTATCGATCTGGCTTTTTCCGCACCCTCTTCCAGAATCCAATCGATTCGCTCTCTGTTCGCCATATAAGCATCATACTGCTCTCGACCATCCGTTACAATACTGTCGATCAATTCAAACAACTCCTTCTTCAAATCTCCATATCCCAATCCACCCGCCAGATATTTCTCACGTTTGTCTTCTACCTCTTTAGGCGTGGCGAAATGAGAATAAATTGTGAAAAGATTGCAATTATCAGGATCCTTGGGCTCATCAACACCTTTTGAGTCGGTCACAATTTGGCTAATCGACTTTTGCAGTGTTTTCCTGGGAGCATAAAGAGGAATCACATTATTGTAGCTCTTACTCATCTTGCGCCCGTCATTCCCCGGAATGGTCTTTACTTCTTCACGAATCAGCGCTTCCGGTATCGTCAATGTATCTCCGTAGGCCAGGTTAAATGCCTGAGCGATATCACGGGTGATCTCAATGTGCTGTTTCTGATCCTGCCCTACTGGTACAACATTCGTATTAAAGGCGAGAATATCTGCAGCCATGAGGATGGGGTAATAGTACAAGCCGCAATTGATTCCCTCGTCGGCGTCTTTGCCTCTTTCTGCATTTTTATCGACGGAATCCTTGTAAGAATGAGCTCGGTTTAACAGACCTTTAGGAGTCAAACAGGAGAGAATCCATGTTAGTTCGAATACCTCGGGAATGTCCGATTGACGATAGAAGATGACCTCATCCGGATTCAGTCCCGCTGCCAGCCATGTTGCAGCCAGATCGTAGATCTGCTCCTTCATTAATTTTTTATCCCGGACAGTTGTCAAGGCATGGTGGTCTGCAATGAAGTAACGGGCCTCATGATCTTTCGTCAACTCAAGAGCCGGTTTGATCGCTCCCAGGTAATTACCGATGTGGGGACTCCCGGAAGACTTTATGCCGGTCAGGGCTATTTTTCGAACAGTCATATTGCGTTTAACTCGTAAAAGTTTATTGATTAAATGAGGTTTTCACATGGTTTTGTAAACTTTTTCTGTCCTCCAACTCAACCACAGTCCTGATATGATAGTGGCAAGTCTTGGAGAAACTTCGTCTACACTGGTGCGTAATTATCATTAAATTATGCTTTGAGACATTGATATGTGTTTTGTTTTGCCCAAATTTTGACAAGCCGACATACTTAAAACCGCCCGAATAATCAATCAACATAAATGATTAGTGATCCCAGTCTTCAATACATCGGATTTGGGAACAATTTCTTTACGAAAACCCTTTCACTTTCTACAATCCTGCTAAGATACCGGGAGAGTACGAAGATCAGAGTATCTCCGGTAGCAGGATCACTTACAATACTATTCACTGATTACACGAATCTTTAATAATCCAGGCAACCATGGCAAGATTTCCCGAAAAGGTCCAGGGAACAGACGGTATTCGCGGAAGAATAGCAGGTAACAACGATCTGAAGGATGCTAATCCTGTTGAATTCTTTTTGAAAACCGGCTACCTGACTCCAAAGTTCTTTGAAAGGTATACTTATGCTTTCGCAACCCAGTTGAGTATGGCAGATTTTGGTAAAGATGAACGTTCAATCGTCATCGGCTGGGATCCCAGGGATAAAGAGGGTTCGTTCAACAACGCCGCGATTAGTGGCATCAGAAAGGCGGGATTTGATGTGTTGGTAGCCGGCACATTGCCGACACCCGCTCTTCCTCTGTATATGTTGTCCGTTAAAGCGGCCGGTTGCGTGGTGCTCACTGCTTCACACAATCCGTGTGACCAGAATGGTATCAAGCTGTTTTACGGTCACACAGCCCTGAAGACACTTCCACCGGACGACAAGGCACTGACTAAACTGCTGAAAAACCAAAGAAAAGTGGAATTCGACACCCTCCCTCTCAAGGGAGATACAGTCAACAGTGAAAAAGAAGCCAGAAAAGTGTTCATCGACTTCTGCCTGGATTCCGACAATTCCTGGATTAATGAAAAGGATGAGTTCAGGGACACCATCCTTATAATCGATGCTTCAAAAGGCGCCGTAACCTCTGTTGCGAATGACATCTTCTCCAGGTTGAGATTCAAGGAGGTGATTCTCACCAATCTCGAAGGGAATATTAACGAGTATTGCGGGGTAGCCGATATTGAAGGTCTGGAGCGAATAAGCCGGGAAAGTGTTGTTTCACCCGGCGCCAAATTCGAAAAGTACGAAACTCTGAAAACCCTTTTTGACCGGGCCGACAGCCTGAAACAGTCTTCGCAAACAGACCTGAAACTCACGGCTCTTGTTTTCGATGGTGATGGAGATCGTTGTTTCAGATTGGATTACGATCCGGAATCGGATGAGCTTTTGGTCTCTTCAGGCGACCTGTTGGGAATTCATCAGGCGGAATATCTAAAACAGGTGAACCCCGAATCCTGTGGCAGCTTTATCAATACCGTGGAGAGTGACTTGAACACAGCCATTACCGCCAGAAATATGGGATTTACACCGATCCTTACGGGCGTCGGGGACAAGTGGATTCTCAGTAGGGCCATATTGGATATGATGCAGTCCTATATTCCCGAATCGAGCCCAATGGCTGAACGGATAACCCTGATGCAGAATGCCAAAACAGGAATCTCCGGGCTTGTTCTCTCAAAGTTCCTTAACGAATTGATCAAACCGGATTACAGACAAGAACCGGAGAGATCCAGGAACTTCTCCATTGGTATAGAGGAATCGGGCCACTGCATCACGCCAGGCTATTTAAAGGTTAAACGGCAAAAACAGATCTGTTACTCCGGAAACGGAATAAAATCCGGTCTTAACTCCATCAAGGCGGTTCATGCCCTTCACCGGGGTGACCATTGGTATGAAAAACTGGCCCAACCTTTTACAGCCGGGATAAAAAAGACTTATTACTCTTATTATATAGATAAGAGCCGTCTTCTCCCCGAAGGCAGGTTCCGGGAAGAAATGAAAGAGACTCTCTCCCGGGAATTCCGGAAGCGGTTTCCTGATAGTCACTCAATTGAATTCCCTGTTTTTAAAGAAGAGAAAGAGATGCTTTACGGGAGTATATTGCAGAATCAAAAACAATGCGGAGCAGTTTTCATAAGAAACTCCGGTACGGAAGACAAATGTGCACTCTATCTGCGCGGCGAAACCGGATTACTGGATTGTCTGACTTCAATGGGAACCGAGTTGCACCTCAAACTGTTGTTGGGGATGAAAAATGCGGATCACGAATTCCTCGATTTCGAAATCAAACTTCTTCAGGCCCTTGGGAACCAGGAAAGTATAAAGTCGTTGTTGGAACAAAGTTCGGATCTTCCGGTTGAGAGAATCATTAAAGAGATTGAGTTCAAGGAAGGCTTAATCGAAAAATCCGATGGCGAGTATAACTTGACAGAAAAGGGAGCCCGCTTCATCAGTGAATGGAAATGATTAAAACGGACAAAAAGATCTCGTTACAGTCCTATGCATTTCGATTGAGAAAACTGCTTGTCAGTGGCTGTTCGTTGGATCATCTGTTGATTCAGCATCAACATCACCAAAAGGTGCTGGCAGAATATACACCGTTCATCAAACCGGAAAAACTCTCATATGGCGATCGATTCGCCTGGAAATTCATGAGGGAGATCAATATCCTCAGTACCGGTTTTTTGAACAACTCTACCCCCGGCACGGAAGCTGAGACAAACGGACAGGCAAAGGGGATCTACCAGGATCTCTCCTCCGTTGTTGATAAGGTTCGCACAATCTGGTTCCCGGAAATGGAGACACCGCCCAATACCGTCTGGTTGAAACATTTCTCCACCAGAAAACTGGCCCACTACGCCAAAAAAAGAGATGAAATCGCTTTCTCCCTTGTCTTCGATTCGCCGGATACACCTCCGGAAATCATGAGTTATCTGGCATACCATGAGCTATTGCACCGTCAAGTCGGCGTCAAAGAGGTGAACGGCAGAAGGTATCATCACACGGGTGAATTCAAATCAAAAGAGCAACTGTTTCCCAATTGGCGGGATATTGAAAGTCAGATCAGCGCCTTCATTTATACCACTCTTTAAACTCAGCGGAACTCAAGATATAGTGTCCGATATTGATTACCTCTTTTCAATCTGCTTGGAACACCCGACAAACTCAATCTTTGGCAGAATTATTATATTCAAACCCGAGCAGTTGGTTCTATGATGAGAAGTTTATAGCAAATAGACCGCTTTGACCTGGGCTTGTCTGATTCCATCAATGAGCTAAAGCAATAAAAAACAGGACCGAACCTGAACTAATAATAGAGCGCTTCAATCCGGGGACATTTAATTGTTACGGGCGTGTGGAGCAAATCAACAAGTAATAGATGAAATGATGCCTGTTATTGAACTTAAATAAATATGATTCTAGCCATCGAAACATCCTGTGACGATTCCGCTGTGGCCTTGTTGGACATGGATGGAAAGATTATCACCAACCAGATATCCAGTCAGACAGAATTACATGAGAAATATGGAGGTATTGTACCCGAAATAGCCAGCCGAAAACACCTGACCACCCTGCCTCTTCTGCTAAGACATGTCTTCGACCAGAGTGGAACCGGTTTGAAGGATTTGAAGGCTATCGCTGTTACCTATGCGCCGGGTTTGATTGGCTCGTTGCTGGTTGGGGTCAGCTATGCCAAATCACTAGCCTGGATGGCAGGAGTACCCCTAATACCGGTAGATCACTTGGAAGGGCATCTGTTGGCTCCTTTTCTCGATCATAAGGAGCTGGATTTTCCGTATCTGGGTCTTATCGCGTCCGGTGGACACACCCACCTGATCATTGCGCAAGGATTGGGAGATTATCAATTGTTGGGCAGAACCATGGATGATGCTGCTGGTGAAGCTTATGACAAAGTGGCAAAAATGTTGGGATTTCAGTACCCCGGGGGACCGGTTATTGAAAAACTGGCGTCAGACTGCCCAAAGGCAAGCATTGAGTTTCCGATTCCCTTGAAAGGGAAAAAAACCTTTGATTTCAGTTTTTCAGGTCTGAAAACAGCCGTTCGCAATGAAGCAATTGCCAGAGATCTCTATGTTGAAAAACAGGAACTGATCTCTTACGAGACGTTTTCAAAAAAACCTGAAAGCGATGCAAAGGTCATGACAAGGGACATCGCGGCCAGTTTTCAGAAAACGGTGGAAAAAATTGTCATCCAGCGTTTCGAACAGGCACTAAAAGTGTATCCCCAGAAGAAATTGGTTCTGACAGGAGGCGTTGCCGCTAATCGAGGATTACAAAAAGGTTTGGACAAGCTGGCATCCGGAAAGAAGATATCGTTTTATTATCCTGGAATGAGGCACTGTACGGACAACGCTGCTATGATTGGCTACACCGCTCTTCAGCATTTGAAACGGGGGAATGTTCCTCAAAACGATTATCTGCGTCTCAATGCTTCATCCAGGAGCCCCATCAGTCAGATGACTGTAAGTGCTTAAATTTGGTAATTGCCCGTGAAACTGGTGCAAAACCGGAATAACGATGATGTGGATCAAAAAAGAACTTCCTTCCTGCAGCAAAACCGGTGATTCGATTGAGATAATAATCTTCCGGATCGGGCCGGTTCAGCGTAAGCTGTGGGGGATTAATGCATTGACATAAACCTTCAGGCAACTGATAATTCTTGAATCGAGCATGGCTAACCATGACATGACTTGGTTATCCGCTTTTTCAGTAACTAACGAGAACAGAAAATATGGAACAGACGTCAAAAAAGCCTTCCAAAAAAACAATCATCATGTGGGCTATCCCCATCGTGATTCTTATCTTCCTGGTCGCCCTGCTGATTAGAGAATTGACCGGTATTGACGATGCGGCATTTGAAGCGGAAGTATCTGAAGAAGTGATTATTCAGCCAACCGATAGCCAGGAAGAGAGTGTACTGGTTGAAATGCAACCCCTTTCCGAAGAGGTGCAGCCGAGATCCGCAGAAGAGCTGTTTGGCACTGATTCCGGGGAAAGCACACAGGCACAGGTCTCTGCTGAGACACTTACAGATCAGGAACCAGCTTATGAAGGTGAAAGATCCTTTATTATGGAAGAAGGAGATTCACTTTGGAAAATCGCCCAGCGAAAAGAGATCTTGGGTGATCCCAGAAAATGGAGGACGATTCTGATCCAAAACCGCGAAAAGATCAACTACACCATCTTCTCCGAAGAAACTGGACAGTGGAAGGTTATGGTGGACGCCGGTAAGCGACTGGTGTTCAAACCCATGGAGACGAGCAAAACAAAAACTAGCTTCGATCGAACTCGGAAAAAACGCTACGCGGTTCAATTGATGTCTCTAAATACCGATCAACTGGAAAAAGCGGTAGATATTGTCAAATTTCTCATCACGGACGGCTATCACGCATATCTGTACAGAACCCGTGACAAGATTAAACCGCCGAGTGCTGAAAAGGCTCAATACTTTTATCGTATTCGGGTTGGCTTCTTCGAAACCGAACAGGAAGCCCTGGATGTCGGTGAAGAGATAGCATATCGCTACGAAAGAAAACACATTTTCCCAATGGACTACTGGGCGGTGCTCCCAAGCTACAGCGAACTCAATGGCGAATTGATCGACTTCGGTATCCAGCGTAACAAACCTTTTATTATCCAATTGGGTGTCCGAAACAGCAGACAGGAAGCCATCGAAGATTTGAAGATGATCAGCACTCTGGTCGATTTCTCTTACATTTCGCAAAAGCAAAATGCCGATGATGAGTTCCTCTATCGCCTGAGGGTTGGGTTTTTCGAAACAGAACAGGACGCCCAAAAGACCCTATCCAAAATTCAATCCGTTACACAAAATCGCTACTTCGATGCCAGCATCCACGAGATCAGGCACGTAATGGAAACTGCCCCCGGTCAGGCAACCGGAGAACCCTCGCTCGAAGCCATTCAACAATAGCGCTGCAGAGCCGACATAGCTCATCAGGTAGAGCAGTTCATTCGTAATGAACAGGTGACCGGTTCGACTCCGGTTGTCGGCTCCAGTCGTCTGGTCTACTCACCTTTAAAACTGCTTCAAAGTCAAATTCCACAAGCCTTTAACTGCAGAGGGTTTCATGTCTTCTCTAGTTTTTTTGTTTTCTGATTTTTGATGTTCGCTGGAACGATTTGGAACTCATTTGGAACCCCTAACTGTTTCTAATAGTCCATGTCCAGTGGGGCTTCAGAATGGAGCAGAGTAAAATGTTACAAATTGAGGAGAATAGTTATGAAAAACTACATACCTTTTCGTTTACCCTTCGCAATAATCCCTCCTTCATTGTTCATGCTTGTTGACTCTAGAGAGTATTATTCCTCCTTTTATGAAAACTAATACCAGGGATATTTGCTGATCATCAGATTAAATGGCCAGAATCCTCACATCATTTGAAAGTCGATTTGCAGATTATTTGGCAAATTCTCACATTGCCAAAATCGGGTTTCTCACATTATTTGCGTTTTTCGCTAATTACTTGGTGTAAAAGCAGGGTTGACAGGGGTTCAGCCCTTGACAGATCAAGCTATTTCAGACGATGCGATCTTTACATAGTCTGGGATAACCTGGGAAGTGTTATCAACAGCAGCAGCGATCAAAGCTCCTCTTGCTAGGTTGTTGGCTTTGCGATAGATTCCGTCGGACTTTTGATAGATAGCTGTCAGCGCGACCTCGGAAAAAAGCTGATCTTTAATTCCAGCAATCGCCAAGTGATGCTTGAGATAGCGGTCCATTTCATCCTTCTGGACGGCATCCATAAAAGACACCCAAGGAGATAGTAAACTCTTCGAACACCATTATACCCGACCGCTGCACAGATTTTATACCCAAAATGATTTTGCCAGGATCACATAACTACAGTTCAGCAGCGGCATTATGCGAACCGAATGAGCAATGTGTGGCGAATTTTAAGGTTGCTGTTCTGCTGTGGGACTTGTTTCGTCGGAGTATTTATTTTGAGAAATGAGCTACTCCACTATTTGCGGCGGGGTAGTTCATTCGCCATCAGAAAATCCCCGAACAAACCCGCTACTTTTTGCTCCAGCCTGTCATTGGGCTTTTTAACGGCCTTGTCTGAACAAGACATGACAATCATTTTCCCGATGAAGTTTCGGCTCTATATCGTGAGCGGCAAACAGACTGTCAATCAAACCATTGATCATCTTTTCGGCCTCATCAATCGAACTTATGAGAAGATCTGGTAGAACGATGACATCCTGAATGATCGTGTCAAAATAGGATTCAAAGATCTTAAGAAAAAGCAGTTGTTATCTTTAAATTACATGTAAAAGGTCCAGTGGCGACAACCGAAGGTGTTTTTGTTGGCCGATTTGCAGTAACAGCTTTTAGTTTCGGAAGGCTTTGCGATTGGCAAGATAGACACCGCAGAGAATGATAGCCCCTCCTGTCAATTGCGGGGGGGATAGGAACTCATCCAGGATCAACCAGGCGCCCAGGGCGGTAACAATCGGAACGCCGTTGATAAAGACAGAGGCTTTGGCTGCTTCCAGTTTGCTTAGGGCGTAGTTATAGCAGACGAAGGCTCCCACTGTAGCAAAGACACTTAAAGCGATAACAGCCGAGATTCCGGGAAGGGTGACCCGTGACCAGTCAACCCGGGGAAACTCCCATAAAAACTCGGGAAGGAAGAGAATAAATCCCCAAAAGGCCTGAATCCCGGTAACGTGAATAGCTGTAAATTTCTCTCCCAGGCTTCTCACCATGACCGTATAAAAGGTCGCCGAACAGACGGCTCCGAACATAAGGAGGTCTCCCAGCATCCCGCTATCCATCTCCCAACTGAAACCGGGATCGCCTCCTATCAGGAAAGTGACACCAAAAATAGAAAGTAGAATTCCGGAAATCCGAAGAAGACCTGCTTTTTCTTTCAGGAACAGTACCGAAAAAATCAACACCATTATCGGGATGGTGGCGATGATCAGGGATGCTTTTGATGCAGAGGTAAGACTCAAACCATAGGTTTCAAACAGGAAATACAACCAGGGTTGAAAAAGCGCTATTAAAAAGAATTTCAAATGATCCCGATGTGTGAGACTGGGAAACCCGGCTTTCGACATCAAGGCAAGAAAAAAAAGCGTGGCAAAAGCAAAGCGGAAAAAAATCAGTGAAAAAACAGTGAAACTTTCCAGGGCAATTTTGGTGAAGATAAAGGATAATCCCCAGAAAAGTACGGCCAGGAGCAGGGCCGCATATGGGTATAACAGCTTATTTTTCTGCATGATGGTGAAGGAAGGAAAAGGAGTTACCGGCCGAATACAAACCGACCGGTATGAAGGGCTTAAATGGGTCTATTTCTCACCGAATGACTCATCAGCGATATTAATGGCAGCGTCACAGCCGAAGGCAATGGCATCCATCTTACCCAGGGTTGTCGGGATTATGGTCTGCATAAAGTACTCGGCAGTTTTTAGCTGGCCTTCATAAAAACTGATCTCTTTTTTCTTGGCACCTGCTTCCAGTTGATCGGAAGCAACAGTTGCTCTCCACAGCAGAAGCCAACCGATGATCACGTCTCCCATTGCCATCAGAAAGGGCACTGAATGGGCAAAAGCTGTTTTGAACTTGGCGGACATGGCATTTTTACCCAATTCCAAGGCTGTTGCTGAGAGTTTGTTGACAGCCTCATCGAGTTTATCGGCGATGGTTTTCAAGGCTTCAATTTCCCGTGCTTTGGCAATAATACCTTGGATCTCCTGAATCAGGTTCATGAAAACCTGACCTTCATTCATCGGCATTTTACGGGCGAGCAGATCCATCGCCTGGATTCCATCGGTTCCTTCATAGATGGAAGCAATCTTACAGTCCCTGGCAAGTTGCTCGATGGGATAATCCTTGGTATAACCCGCACCACCATATAGCTGCATCGCTTCCACACAAACGTTGAAACCAATATTGGAGTTGTAGGTTTTTAGGATTGGGGTCAGCAGATCAGCAAATCCGTTGTATTTGGTTTTTTCCTCTTCACTCTCTGCCAGTTCAATCCAGTCGAAACAGGCGGCCACATAATGCGTGAAACTCCTCATACCTTCGACATAGGATTTCATGTCGAGCAGCATTCTTCGAACGTCCGGATGTTCGATGATAGGAACGCTGGGAGCATCGTGATTGGCAAAGTTTTCCAGGGAGCGTCCCTGTATTCTCTCCCTGGCGTAACCGAGAGCATAGAGATAGGCTGTCGAGGCATGCATGAAGGCCTGGTGTCCTACACCCAGTCGAGCTTCGTTCATCATGTGGAACATGACTCGCATCCCTTTGTTCTCGTCACCCAACAGAAAACCTTTACATTTTCCGCTAGCACCCAGGGTCATGGAACAGGTAGCACTGCCATGGATTCCCATTTTCTCTTCGACACTGGTGCAATAGATGTCGTTCCTTTCGCCCAATGTACCGTCTTCATTCACCAGAAACTTGGGAACCAGAAAGAGGGAAATCCCTTTGGTTCCTGCCGGAGCGCCTTCTATTCTGGCCAGAACGGGGTGAATAATGTTTTCCGTCAAGTCATGATCACCGGAGGTAATGAAAATCTTGTTTCCGGTCAGGGAAAAAGATCCGTCTTCATTACGGGTGGCGGTAGTGGTCAAGGCTCCCACATCCGAACCTGCATCAGGTTCGGTCAAAAGCATGGTTCCACCCCATTTTCCGGTGTAGATATTCTTCAGGTAGGTCGCTTTTTGCTCTTCGGTTCCGTAAATCTCAATCATTTTACCGGTTCCATGTCCCAAAGTGGAGTAAGCGGCAAAAGAGAAGTTTGAACCCGAGAGGTACTCATTGGCAGCAGAAGACATCACATGCGGTAACCCCTGTCCTCCGATTTCCGGATCTTCGGTCATGGCAGCATATTCCGCTTCCATAAACAGTTTGAAAGGTCGACGGAAACACTCCGGAGGCTTGACGTTTCCATCCACGAGCTTGACGCCCTCACGATCACCTTCCGTATACGTCGGCAAAATCTCCTTCAAACCGAAATTCCTGGCTTCTTTGACAATCATCTCAAAGGTCTTTCGGTTAAAGTCGGCATACTTCTCATTTTCCGTCATTTTCTCGATACCAAGCTGTTCGAAAAGAACAAAGCTGATATCGCGAAGTTCAGCAACAGTTTGAGCCATTGGTTTCTCCCTTTAGAATGTAGTGGCCGTAATGGCGATGGACCCTACCGGTCCGAGTTAAAAATCAGTCTATTGATTTTTTGCCTAAAATATCATCAACATAGACTACGATGAAATCAGGGGGAACGAATTTAGAGTTGACCCTGAGCAGATGGTTGTTGGCAATAGCTTTTGCCTCTTTGTCGCTTTTCCAGGACAGGGGAGTGTATTCAATTTCAATCTTATCCTCTCCTTTCAGCTTCCATGCCCTGCCGAAGGAATCCGTTACCTCCGGAAGATAGGGAAATATCTGCTTGCTGTTCATTCCAACCAGACGTGGAAAGACGTGGGCTGCAACCTTTTTCCAATCGGGGTCGCAATCCAGAAAAACAAAGCTTCTGCCTTTCTTTTGCCAGGTGGAGATCAGGGTCGGTGGGTCTTTTTCCTGATTAAAGCCCAGCTCGATGATACGTTCCACGGTTTTTCCGGGAATAACAATGCCTTCCTGAGCATAAAATGCTTCAACCTGATCAAGAATTTCCGAGGGCTTGATGTCGAAATAACCGGCCAGTTTGCATATATCGACAATGGACCAATGGCGATTCCCTTCTTTCAGTTTGCGGAAGGTCCTGGCATCGGTTTCATTTTTGCCCAACCCTGCATCCCGACTGAAATGTGTCTCCATGATATTGTTATCCTTGAGATACTTTACCAGCCACTGGGTTATTGCCAGCTCGTAGCCCTCACTGTTATTCCATTTGATTTCCGTTTTCATATTCCATTTCTATAGGTAAAAAAAACCTTTGTCAAGGTGAAATAGTCCTAGAGTAGCAGACTCTTTTCATTTAAAGTTATGGGGGGTCAGTCAGATATCCTTGCAATGGTCATTTCGATTAGATTTATCGTTATTGAAGATGTTCAACATTACATTAAAAGACCGGTTCGAATATATAGGAACGCCTTTGCTAAAAAGGTGGCGTTTTAATAAGTAAGTCGAGGAGATTATAAGGAATCATCATTGAATCCAATTTGATGAATGTAAACTCGATTTCCGCCTTTTGTTGTCATGATATCCGGGATTAACGGGAAACCATAATCCCTGTTTGATGATTTGTCGTTGATGTGTTAATTCTCAGTTTGCCTGATGATGATTTTCCCGAACCAATCGTACGTATTAGGTTACTGATCTGTTACAAGAAGACGGAAATATTAGAATACTTAATGAATGGCAAAAGGATGAGCAAAGCTATAACCGAAAACAAGCAGGTGTCACGGGAGAATAAAGTCCTATCGCTGGCCGCTTTTTTTACTGGGGAATTCTCAATCGACTGGATTGTCGAACTGGCCGGTAAAAAGGCCTCACAAGTAATATCGGTGTTTGAGTACGGTGTTAAGGAGCAATATCTCGAACATAAGGGAGCCGGTGTGTATGTGTTCAGATCGTCCAAAATGCAGGAGGGTTTCAGGGGAGAGCTGGGAAAGGATGAACGCAACGAGACCCACCGGCGTATTGCCGATTTTCTCATCAAGGAGTTGCCTGAAGATGATACCAAGGCGGCGACTGTTTCTGAACATTTGTTAGGTCTCAAAAACAGTATTGATCGCTGCCGGTATTTGGATAAGGCCGGGGACAGCTACCAGGAGAAATTTAAAACACAGAAGGCATTTCAATGTTACGCCAAGGTGTTGGATGATCTTGCTACTCTAAAAGGAGAAGAAGCGGATCGCCTGTTCACACGGACAGCGATTAAGTATTCCAAAATCTCGACAGCCAGACACGATACGGCCAAAGTTGTGGCGACGTTGAAAAACGGCTTGAATCGGTCCAAAACAATCAAGGATAAAGCCTCCCAGGCCCTGTTGGAGATGCACATCGCCAAGAATGAGTGGCTGAGGGGGAATTTTGAAAAAGCGCTTCAGCATTTTGACAATGGCTGGCAGATAGCCTCCCGGGAGAAGGATGACAAGTTGCAGCAATCAGCCACGACCTTTGGTGCCTTTTTTCTATTCTGGCAGGGAAGATTCAAAGAGGCTGTCGAGAGCTACGAAACCTATATTTCGGATGTAGCCAAGTATCCAAAAGGGGGGTTCCCCTTGTTGGCGACGATTACCATCGGCTTTTGCTATTCGCAAATCGGGCAGGTGACCCAGGGGCTGGGCATGATTGATGCAGTGAGGACGATCTGCCTGGAGAGAGATGATGTCAATCTAGCAGCTTATACGGCCGGAAATATGGGATGTATCATGACGGACATCTATAAGTTTGATGACGCCATTGCCCATTTCAAGACTTCCGAAGGTGAAGCACTGCAGACCAATAACAACTGGGTAAGAATTACCGGATACCTGGTGATGGCCTATTGTTTTTTCAAGAAAGACCAAAAATCCAAATGTATCAAATACTTGAAAGATTATCTGAAACAAAGGGAAGAATACAAGGCAGAGGTCAATCTTTATCCTTATCTGCTGGAGCTGCTTTGGCAGATGGAAAACGGAAACCTGGGGAAAATCAAGGGGATCTCGCTGAAAAAGGAACTTCAAAGAACTATTCGTGCCAAAAACATTGCCATGAAAGGGGTTGCTTATCGCTATCAGGCCCTGCTGCAGAAAAAAGAGGGAGCGCCTACTCTGGATATTGAACGCTCACTGGATAAGTCTTTGAAATGGTTAACCGAATCGGGACATCAGTTTCAGATCACCGAAACCCGGTTGGAAATAGCAAGAATTTACCTGCAGCAAAGCAAACTGAAGGAAGCTGAAGAGATTGTCAAACAGTCCACCCAGTTGCTGGCTCCTTACAGCGATATCGCCATTCCCGATGATTTAAGGAGCCTGGTGGTGGATCAACCCATCAACGAAACTCTCATCAAGGAGATACTCCATCTCGGCCAGAAGGTTGCGGATGTAGTCTATAGCAAGGACCTATTAAAAAAAGTCCTGACATCGGTGAACCGCATGACTGGTGCGGAGCGGTGTGCGCTGTTTCTTTTGGACGATAGCGGACCTCAGCCCAGGTTTCGTCTCAGGGCATCCAAGAATATTACTCAGGCGCAAATTGATCATCCCGATTTTGCATCTTCTCTTCGCATGCTGGAGGATGTTGCCAAATCCGGCGAAGGAATAATCCGGGAATCGGATCCAGAAAACAGTTCGTCAGTTTCACCGGACGAGCAGATCAGATCACGCATCTGTGTACCAATGATCCTGAGAAACAAGGTCATTGGCGTTTTGTACAATGACAACCGCCTGCTAAGCAGTGCATTTAAGAAGACAGACATGGATCTGCTCGCCTTTTTTGCAGCCCAGGCCGCTTTTGCCCTGGACAATGCCAGGGCTTATAATGAAATCAAGCAGTTAAACCAAAGGTTGTCCCAGGAAAAAGAATACTATGAAGAGGCCCATGTCAAGGATTTGAAATCCAACAATATCATTGGTAAAAGCCCGGCGATCAAGAAAGTGCTCTCCCAGATAGGCCAGGTTTCACAAACGGAAGCCACAGCTTTAATTCTTGGAGGGACCGGGGTTGGCAAGGAACTGGTCGCCAGGGAGATCCACAATCTCAGTGTCAGGAAGAATAAACCGTTTATCAGGGTTCATTGCGCAGCGCTGCCGGAAAATCTTATCTCCAGTGAACTGTTCGGTCACGAAAAAGGTGCATTTACCAGTGCCATCGGAAGAAGAATCGGGCGATTTGAACTGGCGAACGGAGGAACTCTCTTCCTGGATGAAATCGGGGACATTCCACCGGATATTCAGGTTCGGTTGCTGAGAGTATTGCAGACCAGGGAGTTTGAGCGGGTCGGTGGAAGTGAAACCTTGAGATCGGATTTCAGATTGATTACCGCAACCAACAAGGAGTTGGAAGAGGAGGTTCGAAAAAACAGGTTTCGAGCCGATCTGTTCTACCGTCTCAATGTTTTTCCGATTGTCGTACCTGATCTTGTGGAACGGAAGGAGGATATTCCCCTATTGGCCAATCATTTTCTCAATATCTACTCGAAGAAAATGAGAAAATCATTCAAGGGACTTTCAGCAGATGAAACCAGAAAACTGATGCGTTATGACTGGCCTGGCAATGTTCGTGAGCTGGAAAACGTCATTGAACGGGGTGCGATTCTCAGCACCGGATCTCATTTCCACACCCCGGAATTACAATCCTCGGAAACGCGAACCGTCGTTCATGGCAAAAATCTCAGTTTGAAAGCCGTTGAAAAAGAGCACATTCTTTGGGTTCTTGAACAGACCGGTTGGAAAATTCGAGGACCGGGCGGAGCGGCAGAAATTCTGGAAATTCATCCCTCAACCCTGCATTTCCGTATGAAAAAACTTGGAATTCAGCGCAGCCCGGACAAAGATTGATGCGATTTATTATTGCCAGAGACTGAATCTAACTATATAAATTAGGTCGAATTTATAAACAAAAGGTCAATGATGCGTATTTCGCTTTCAGGCAGTTCCTATTTCTATTTTAGCACCTATTATTATTTTGGGACCGGTCTGCCTGATGTGAGCTGAAATTGACACCTTAATGTTAAAAGCCGCGGGCAGACATACTGCTTGCGGCTTTTTTGCTTTTAAGAAGGCCGTGAGCAGGTTTACTGCAGCACGGCCTTTTTTTTTGGAGTAAAAATGAAGCAAACTTTCGATGTTCGAATTAAGGAGGTGAAACCCTTGATATCACCGGAAAATCTTAAAAAGGAATTCCCGATAACAACAACAGCGACTGAAACGGTTATTAAGGGAAGGGAAGCGGTTGAAGCCATTTTGGGAAAAAAGGATCAACGTATTTTGGTTATCCTCGGCCCCTGTTCAATTCATGATGAGCAGGGGACATTGGATTATGCTGAGAAGCTGTTATCGATCCGGGAAGAGGTGGGCAAGCATCTCTTCCTGGTTATGCGGGTTTACTTCGAAAAGCCCAGGACAACAGTGGGCTGGAAAGGTCTGATCAACGATCCGGACATCAACGGTACAAATGATATTGAAAAGGGAATCAAAAAAGCGAGGAAACTGCTGCTCACCCTGGCTGAGACGGGTTTGCCAACTGCCACTGAAATGCTGGATCCGATTATTCCCCAATATACAGCCGGTTTGGTTACTTGGGCCGCTATCGGGGCCAGAACTACCGAATCGCAAAGACATCGTGAGATGGCCAGTGGGCTTTCCATGCCGGTCGGTTTTAAAAACGGTACCGATGGAAATCTTGATATTGCGCTCAATGCCATGAAGGCTGCCCGCTCTTCACAAACATTTCTGGGAGTTAATCCGGCCGGAAAAACAAGCGTTTATAATACCTGGGGGAATCCCTGGGGGCATATGGTTTTGAGAGGGGGGAACCATCCAAATTATGATCCGGTGAGTATTGAAAAAACAAGAAAAAGACTTCGTGAAGAGAAGTTACCGGATGCGATCGTTGTCGACTGTTCACACGCCAACTCAGGGAAAAAGCACTCTGGACAGGGATTTGTCTGGAAGAATGTCATTGATCAGCGCCTGGCCGGGAATGATGCACTTGTCGGTATGATGCTGGAGAGCAATCTTTTTGAGGGAAATCAGAAGTGCAACGGCGACCTGACCGAATTGAAATATGGCGTGTCGATTACCGATGAATGTATCTCATGGGATACAACCCGGGAATTGCTGCGCTATGCTGTTGACAAGCTGTCTTAAAGTCGGGGTAAATCACAAACGGCTGGCCAGTATTGCTGCGCCAATAGCGCCATTTTCCTGGGGAATGGACGCGACAGTGATGGATTTTCCCAGCTTCTCTTCCAGGGCTTTGACGACTCCGATATTCATGGCGACACCCCCGGTCATCACAACCTTATCTTGGGTACCTACCCTTTTGGCGAGAGCCGAGACCCTGGAGGCAATGGATTCATGAATACCGGCCATGATATTCTCCCTGTATTCGCCTTTGGATATCAGGGATATCACTTCCGACTCTGCGAAGACAGTACAAAGACTGCTGATTTTAGCCGGGAATTGAGCATTCAGGGAAAGAGAACCAAAATTTTCCAGATCCACTTCCAAAGCTCTTGCCATTACTTCAAGAAAACGTCCTGTTCCGGCAGCGCATTTGTCGTTCATGGCAAAATCCTTAACCTTGCCGTCGGCATCTATAGCCAGCGCTTTGCTGTCTTGACCGCCGATATCGATAACGGTTCTGGTCTCAGAATCCTGGAAGACGGCCCCGGCTCCGTGGCAGGTGATTTCGGTGATGGATTTATTGGAGAATTCCACGTTTTCCCGGCCATATCCGGTAGAAACGATGCTGTTAACATCTGATTCCTTGATCTTGTGTTCTGCCAAAAGCTCTTCAAATACCGTTCTTCCGGCTTTTCCCGAATTATACCCCGTAAATATCACACGAGTACCCAGGATCTCGCCGTCAACAAGTAGTGCGCCTTTAGCGGTGATGGAGCCGATATCGATACCAAATGAGATCATGGGAAACATCCTGTTTTGAGTGTTTATCCGTAACGTTTTCCGGTCAGTTGATTGTGCTTTGCAAGGTAGATATTTGTCTTTTGATCAGTTTCGATGATTTCAGCCGTTTATTGTCCGGTTTTCGGTTGGTTTTACCCTTTGAGATGTGGGAATGCAATTGAATTCAAAACGAAAACTGATTCTTCATCATCAGGTTCTTTTGATTCCGTGCTTTTTCATCCGTGAACGAAGAGTGCCGTAGTTAATATTAAGCAGCTCGGCAGCTCCGCCCGGACCGCTAATCTTCCAAGCGGTTTTTCCCAGGGCCCAGAGAATGTGTTGTTTTTCGTTTTCGGACAGGGTCTTTGGCGGTTTTTCAAATGAATCCCGGCTGTCAGAGGCGAGTTTGGGTGTTCGAAATTCCGCGCCGGGCCTCATGATAACGCCCCTTTCGATAACATTTTCCAGTTCCCTGACATTACCCGGCCAATCGTAATTGATCAGAATTTTCATCTCTTCTTCAGGAATGCTGGTTTCTGGTTTGCCCAGTTTTTTGGTAAAAACGGACAGAAAATGATTCGCCAGCACGCGAATATCCTCTTTCCTCTTTCGCAGTGGAGGGACAGTGATCGGAAAGACATTCAAACGGTAGTAGAGATCCTCCCTGAAGGTACCTTTTCGGACCAATTCCCTGAGATCCTGGTTGGTTGCTGCGATAAGCCGGAAATCGGATTGCAGGGTTCTGGTACCGCCGACACGCTCGAATTCCTGTGTTTGCAATACCCTGAGCAAACGAACCTGAACTTCCATGGGGATATCGCCGATTTCATCAAGAAAGAGCGTTCCTCCGTCAGCCAGTTCGAACCTGCCGGCTTTTTGCTTGTCAGCCCCGGTAAATGCGCCTTTTTCATGGCCGAAAAGCTCGCTGGCGATCAGTCCTTCGGGAAACGCACTGCAATTCACCCGGATATATGGCTTATCGGATCTCAAACTCTTATCCATGATGGTGCCCGCAACCAATTCTTTACCCACCCCGGTTTCACCCAGGATCAAAACGGTGGTGTCTGCCTTGGCAACCTTCAGGATCTTGTTCATCACCCCTTTGATTTCTTTACTTTCGCCAATAATACTGTCCACATGCAAGCTTTCGAGATGCTGGTCTTTGTAATACTGCTTTTCGTTGTTCAGTTTTCGATTAAGCCGTTTAACTTCATTGTAAGCATCTGCATTATCCATAGCGATGGCCGCCTGTGAAGCAAAATAAGTGAAGATCTGCAGATCGGATTTTAAAAAGGCAGAAGCCAGAAACCGATTATCGAAATACATTACACCGACAATCTCGTTTTTGAAAATCATGGGAACGCAGATGCAGGATCGAATCTTGTCCAGAACATCCCCATCATTGTCCAGATCGCGATTTAGCTCTTTGATGACTCCCGTACCCGAAGCAGTCGTGTTTTTGATGATCTCCATGGGGATTTCAAATTCCTTGCTGCGAATATCCTCTGCCGTCAGGTTTTTAGCTGCACGAAGCATAAACTCAACCGGATAACTACCTTTCTTTTTCAGAAAGATAGCACCTCGCTCTGCGCCAGTTATTCTGACCACTGTAAGGATAATATGCTTTTCAATATCGTCTGAATTCCTGATGGTCGTAATGTCCTGGTTAAGTTTCAGAATCTCTTCCAGAAGGTTTTTTTCAACGCTGATATCCTTGATCAGGAAGTTAAGATCTTCGGGAAATTGAAGGGAACGATTGGAAAGAATAACCGGAGCCGCCTTTTTTGCTTCTTCTTTTGCTCTCTGCTCATCTCCTGTCGCCAGGTAATACCTTGCCAATTCCACCCGCGTTCGGGCTATAGGTAGTCGATGCCCCGACTCTTCCAAAAGGTGTAATGAGGTTTTCAAGGATTTGAGAATATCTCCCGGCGGGTCCCCGTTCTTTCTTTGCAGAAGTGCTTTATAACGGTATCCATATCCCTTGTAAAAAACATTTTCGCTACTGACCGAATGCTCCACAGCCTCTTTAACCGTCAAGTCCTGAAAAGGAGGATATTGTCCCTGTTCCATCGACCAGCACAGCTTGAGAACAAATCCATAGGAGGCGATGGGCATTCCCAGGGCTTCGTTTTCCTTGATCAACTGGAGGTAATCGCGAAGATATTTCACCGATTCATCGTTTTTCTTCTTCCAGTAATTGAGCATGGCTTTTAACAGCAGATGGTCCTCCTGAAAGCGGACATCATCGTTTTTTGCCGCCGTATCCTTGATCTCCTCCAATAGCTGGAGGGCATCGTCCACCCTGCCAATCCCTTTCAGGATATATCCCATCTGCAGAACCGCCCAGTCGGCGATTTGGATCTGGTTGATCAAAAGGCAGTGTTTGCGGATTGCATCCAGCATCCCCAGACCCTGGCTCGCCTGTCCCAGGCCGGAATATGATCGACCAATGGCAGCCACCGCATAAAGAAGTGACATACTCTCGGGAAACTGTTCGACACCACGGAAGGATTTTTCGTAGATCGTCGTCGCCTTGTCAAAACGCCCCTGCAGGTAATAAAAATAAGCGCCGATCGTATGGATGGTTTTCAGAAAATCGGTATTTTCAACCTTTTTGGCCAGCTTCCACCCAATGTTGAAATAATCCTCCGCTGATCGGTAGCTTCCTCTCTGCCATTGATTGATAGCCAGGTGAAGATTGATGATGGAGAGAAATATCTCATCATTGATTGCTTCCGCACGAACCAAGGCTTTTTTGAGGATGGAAGTTGTCCATTCGCTCTCGCTTTTAACCGAGAACATGTTCATATATTTATAAACCGTTTCCACGAAAAGCCGATCCGAACCGGATTCCATGGAATCGCTTAAATCTCTTATTGCTTTGGTATAACAAGCGATTGCCTCCTGATATTTAACATCCTTGGCATATAAATCTCCCGCTTCAATCAGCCTGCGACATCCTTCGATATCGTTTGAAAAATGGATTAAGTGTCTGGCCAAGGCGTATATCTTTTCACCGTCATGGTCCGACTCATCCATCAATATCCCAGCCGCTTTTTTGTGCAGAGTAAGACGAAGCTTCTCCGGGAAGGTGTTCAGAAGCTTTATCCTGAAAGACTCGTCTGTAAAACAGAAAACCCCGGACCGCTCCTCAATCAGAATCCCTGATCGTTTTTCCTCATCGAGAATGGAGAGAACCTGTGAAGCCTTGAGATCTGTGAGTTCCATAAGCCAATCGATGGAGAACTCTCCTTCAAAAAGGGCAGCTTTGGAAAGCAGGGATTTGGTTGTGTTATCGACCTGGGTTGTAGTTTCCATTTATTCAATTCCAAACAATTAGCAGGACCACTATTTTAATCAAACGTGTTAGAACAGAACAATTCTGCCGTTAGCGCTTTTTCTATACTATCAACTTAGGGGATTTTTGAGGAGAATTAATTGAGAAATACCTCAATTTAGTGATATGTCTCATAGAGAGACCAGGATAAAAAAAATGTTTCTTCAGGTTGCTGGGGAAGGTGGTGGGATTATTTATAGTGCAGGAGTTCTTCTTTTATTTTAACCAATTCTTGTGGCAAGCCCTCTTCGTTGGCTTCGATCTCATTGATATCTTTGAGAAGATAGGTCTTGACACGATCCAATTCCTCTTTCAGTTTATAAAACCTCCTGGTTCTTATTTTAACCTCCAGCGCTTTTAATTTTTTCTCTCTATCAGCTTTAACCTTTTCTGCAAGCATAAGACTTCCCGAAATTCAATGTGTTCAATGTCTGACCTTTCCTAGGTCTAAACCAGTTTCAAGAAAAAAGATAGCCAAAATTTATCAAACGCTGCTTTAGTCGCTCAAGATTCATCTTGGGAATGGCAATATGATAGTCTTCAATCAATAAAATCCAGTTCCTGATCTCATGATCATTTTCAATTAGCTCAATTAAGTCTCTGTTATTGTGATCTATTTTGACAATAACATAGTCATCGGTTTTCCTGAAAGCAGTGGTGCGCTGTTCCACTTCGTCCAGGAATTGACGCCAGATAGAGGGAAGATCTTCGCGTATCGTCTCATGAAAGATTGCCAGTTTGTTTTCCACATCGCCGGAGTGGCTACAATCTGAAAAAAAAGAAGAAAAATCGAATCTGAAACGGTTTTTTCCAATGCGATCAGCTATTTGCTCCAGTTTCATTTCCAATCCCGGGTTGCCGGAGTCCAGGGAGAGAATCAACCGATGTTCGTCCAGATACATCTTGGTAGGAGGTTGTGTCCGGGTATAAGAGAGATACTCGTCTGTTTTACCGGCGACAAATGCACCCAGTTCATTCAGTTTGACATACCGTAGACCGCAGAAGTCCGAATAGTGGCGTGACTCAGCAGGTTTGGCGGTATCAGGTGATTGATACATGATATCTGTCAGTCCCATGGCTGCAAAAAGATAAAATGCAGACTTGAGCAAAGGCAAGGTTATAACGTTCGCATATTCGTCGGGATAAATGGGATTCCGGGTGTTTCCCCACCCGCTCCATTCACCGGAATGGAACAGATGCTGATAGGCCTGGTCGTTAACAGGGCAGAGATCCATATCCCTCACCAGGGCGTACCTTGCCAACTGGGAGATCGAAATCCACTTGTCGATTGGCAGTTGTCGGAGTAATTGCAGATATCCTGTGTGGAAATCCTGTTTGAGTTGACCGGACGCATGGTACCATCCTTTGATTCCTTCCATAAAGCGCAGGTAGAAGCTTCCATCTGACTCAGACAACTGAAGAAACAGTGATTTGATTAACCCCGGCAAATCGTCCGTCTTTTCAAACTCGCTTTTGACCAGGAGTAATTCGGCTACCATGCGCGTTCTCATGGCTTTAAGCCCGGTTTCACTTCGGTCCGGAAAGAACTCAGACAGGTTGGTCATCTGGTTTAGTCTGTTCAGAGATCTCTTATGGGGGGATCCGCTTTTATTGCATTGTAGCTTTCCCTGTCTGATGAATTCCAATGCAATCGGTAGTGATTCCAGTATTCTGCCTCTGTCCGCATAAGTATATTCCGTTTGTTCCGGGGATTTCAAAGGTTTAAGATCATATCCTTTGGGAAAAGGCAGGTGCTGTTTTAATTTTCTACGGAGGCTGGTGGGAATGTCGAAATAGACCAGTGGCTTTTTATCCGGAAACTTGAATGGAATACGGATAACAATGAACAGGCAATAGTCCTGACGGATTGCATTCAAATCGGGGGACTCCTCCAGAGAGTCAAAGATATTACCCTTGGTGCGCTTATTCAGATCAGACAGGAGCTGCCTTCCCTCCCAAACAATGCTCTCCAGGATTTTGGATGGTAAAAAAGGTAAATCTCCAAACCAGGATAGAAAAAGTTCCTTATCCGAACAGATAATGGCGAAAAGGCGTACAATCTCTTTTTTGCGGATGGAAAGACCTTCGAACTCCTTATAGTTCAGATTCCAATCTTTGAGTAGCACGGGATGGGCGTTGAGAAACTTTTTCAAATACAGGTGAAATAAATCTTCAAGTCGATCGGCAGAATAGTGCTGGTGCAGTTCTTCTTCCAGGGATAAACCATTGTCTGAGTTCGATCTATTCATCCGTGAACTACCCCATTAAGTAATCGATGTCTTCTTCAGCAAGAGACTTATAGGAAATACTCTCATCTGAAAAGACAGTCTCGAACACAGCTCTTTTTTTATGCTGGAGCTGTAGAATTCTCTCTTCAATCGTACCCTTGGTGATCAGTTTATGGCTGAAAACCGTTTTATTCTGTCCGATGCGATGACTGCGGTCGATGGCCTGGTTCTCAGCAGCAAGGTTCCACCAGGGATCAAACAGATAAATGGTGTCCGCAGCGGTCAGGTTTAATCCCTGGCCTCCTGTTTTCAAAGTCATGAGGAACACCTTGCAATCCGGATCGGATTGGAAGCGCTTGACAGGCTTTTCCCGATTTCGTGTGGCCCCGGTCAGTGTTTCAAAGTCAATTCCAAGGTTGGCAAGGTCTGTCGCCAAATACTCCAGCACACCGAGAAAATTGGCAAAGATAAGGATTTTATGATCATTTGCAATAGCCTCATTCATCGTCTCCAAGAGTAGGGATCTTTTGGGAGAGATGATTTGTCCTTCGCTTTTGACTTCCGGAATGGAGGCGATTTGTCTCAGTGCCGTAATGGCCTGCAGGACAAAAAACTGAGATTTCTGAAAGCCATTTGTCTCAATCTGGTTTCTGATCGTCTGGTAATAGAATGATCGACGTTGCTCATAAAACCTTTTTTGTTCCGGTGAGGGTTCGACCAGCAACACCTTTTCAATTTTATCGGGAAGCTCTTCCAAAACATCTTTTTTCAGTCTTCTTAAGACAAAAGGCAGTATTTTCTTTTTTAGTTCCTCTGCTGCTTTACGGTCGCCACTATTTTGGATGGGAAACAGGTATTGCCGGGTAAAACGCCCCAGGTTGCCAAACATGGCAGGATTCAAGAAACGAAACAAAGCATAGAGTTCACTCAGATTGTTCTCTATCGGGGTGCCGCTGAGTGCCAGCCTGTGGTCTGCTTTAAGCAAGCTGACAGCTCTTGAAATCTGCGATTCGTGGTTTTTAATGGTCTGGGATTCATCCAGTATCAGATAGTAAAAACTCCTGTCTTTCAAGCTTTCAATGTCGTTTCTGACTGTTCCATAAGTAGAAATGATAATCTGAGCACCGCCAGACAAGCTAAATTCGCGATCCGCTCCATAGTATAAAGAGACTTCAAGATGGGGTGCAAAGCGGTTAATTTCGTTTTGCCAGTTGAATACCAGGCTTTTGGGAATGACAATCAGGCTTGGCCTGGTTTCCCTTGGATAAAAAGAGGCCAGGAGGGTTATTGCCTGGAGTGTTTTCCCAAGCCCCATATCGTCTGCCAGACATCCTCCAAGTGCATTTTTATGGAGGTATTTCAGCCACTTAAATCCTTCGATCTGATAAGGTCTCAGGGTGGCATTGATTTGCGGGAGGGTAACGATCTCCTGTTCAAGGTTGAGAAAACCCTGGAAGACTTTCCTGACATCATTTAAGCGACTGTCAGCGAGCCTTTCATCCAATAATTCGTCTACCAGCGGCAAATCAAAAAAGGAGATAGCAACTCCATCCTTTCGTTTCTCAAAGATTCGTTCCAGTTTCTGGATATATTCGTGATCGACAATTGCCTTGGTACCGTTACTCAAATTGACATAGGCGTTTTTACGAAACTGATGAAGCGCTTCAAAAAGAGAAAATTGTTCGCCTTCGATCTGCAGATCCGCAGAACCTTCCAAAAAATCAATACCATGGTCAATAGAGAGACTCAGTTCGGGTTTCGACATTCGGATTTGGTAAGGCTCCAGATTTTCTGCGCCGAATATATCGAAGTCACGAACCAGTTTCGGCAGTGCTTTCTGGGCAAAGCGTTCCGAAAGAGGATTTTCAATGATAAAAAACGAATCATCCTGGTAGTAATCACCCTCGGTTTCCTCTTTTTTCAACTCGTTGAGAATTCTCGTGATATCAACCAGATATATTCTTGGGTCAGCCAGTCTCAACACTTCGCTGACGATAATCTCCTTTTGCCGGTCATCGATCGAAACAATGGAGGTGACATCATAATCGTCGACAAAATCAGGGTCCAGGCCGATGGCTGTTTGTACGACCCTAAGGTAAAGAGAATTATCTTGGGTGACTTTTTCGAAAACAAGCGAGGGGCGAGTGGAAAGGGGTTGACCTTTAACAACACTATAATCCTTAAATTTCAGGTTGATCCCCGGACAATAGGTAAAGAACAAACTGAGATATCTCTCAATCTCCGAAGAAAGAATAAGCGTTTGAAAGGAAGAGAGGGTCGCAAAATCGGTACCAACTGCCGGAAGCGAAACAATAGTTCGACCGGAAAGTGCAAATTGCTCGCTGATAAACTGCAGGTTGCCATTGATACCTGATTCATCCTTAAATTCCAGGCGACAGGTAAACTGATGCTTTCCTTCCACATTGAGCGATAACGTCCCTTCTCTGTCCGAAAACTCAATAGGCGACAGGTCTTTATCAACCAGGCAACCGCATTTTCTCAATTGGTATAGCAAAAAGGCATTTTCATGAAGGTCAATCCCCTTCTCTTTCTTTCCCCAGCCGAAATTGCTGTTCTTCCTGCTTTTAATCCGAGATATCGCTTTGAGCAGAGCACGTTTATGACCGGTGAAGTAGCGGTGGTCCGGGGATTGTTCCACTCCGTCTTTGTCGACGATCAATAGTAAAGGTGTGCTCCCGTCAAATACCAACTGGAATTGGATATCCGGAATCGCTTTTTTTGAAGAAAGCGGGGATGATGACTGTTTGAATCGTCTGAAAAAATCTGATTGTTGAGACGTCATTACCGGGGGATGCGGTTCGGAACCACCCAAAACAGGTTGCTTTAAATTCTGTCTACGACGAATATGTCGAACTTAGGGTAGCGCGACAGCCAGAAGTCGCCAAGGGAAATCTAAAGCGGAAAACAAGCGGGATAAAGCCGGGTGAAAAAATCGTGGGATGAAGAGACAGGGTGTCCCGCAGGAACCCGATTACCCTTGAAATAAAACGGATTCCTGCCGGTAAAGATAAATTTCAAAAGATAAACGCCAGGCCGAAACCGATAACCGTTCCGTTGAAAGCGGTTGTACTGTCATCATCTTTGTCTTTAACTTTCGCGCTTACGTTATGGTAGCTGAAATGAGCGTCCAGAAAGGGCAGGAATGAGTATCCGAGTTGTCCCCAAAGCTGGTAAGTTGATGTTGGTCCCAAGCTTTCGTAGTCATCGCTACAACTTCTTCCTGTCTGTACCAGATCACATTCGAAGATAGCAGTCCCGATACCGGCGCCGATGGTGAAATTTACCACGGGAATGGGGGTTAACCAGAAGAAATCCAACATATTGGTAGTTAGACTGATGTCATCTATAACAGATTCATCATATGACTTGATTTTTGTTTTATAGCTTTCATAACCGATTCCGAGCATGATCGGAAACTTTACATGCACCATGGCACCGGAAACCCCATCGGATTCAAGGGTACCACCACCATCGCTCCATTCTGAACTGAATGAGTGAGAGATCGGAATGCCTGCACTGACTGAGAACAGTTCTGCAAATGCATTGGTATTAAAGCCAAAAACAAGTGCGGCTGCGATGATAAAAGGGATGACTTTTCTTGAGATCATAGTTCCTCCGGAATCAGTTTATTGAACAAAAACATCCTTGATTTCTTAAAATAATCCAATTTGAATGCCAAAACCAGTGGATCTTCAGTTTTTTTCCTTTCCAGCCTGATCGAAAATCTGTTTTTAACCAACACTATTAATAGTATCTATTATTGATATGGGAGGACCCGATATTCTCTCCAATCGTGTTTCCGCCCAATTTGCAGGATTTCGACCTTTTGAACTGGCCTTTGTCTTCAACAGAATGCGGACAATCGAGGCGCAACAGAAACCGGCATAAGCAGAGTTGGTTTGCCAATTCCCGCTATGTGTTTGAAGGTATCCCTTTTATCGCGTATTCCGGGTGAAGCAGACCGTGCCTGGACAGGATCTGAATAGTCTTTTTTATTGTATCAAGGGGAATTTTCTTTTCGGATGTGGCCCACTGATGGAGCAGATCTCGAATTCCCCCGGAAATAAAATGCAAGGTCAGACTCGCATCCAGCTCTTTGGGGAAAAACCCGGAGGCCTGACCTTTCTCAATCATCTTTTCTGCAGTATCGAAAAACAGGTTAAAATAGGAATTGCTCTCAACTTTTTCATTCCAGAGATCCAGACTGTTCTCATGCACAAAGATCATGGTGATAGAGCTATCCTCAACGAGGGTATCGAAAAGAACCTCAATCATTCGCGACAGCTTTTGATCAGGATTCATGCCGGTGCTGCTTGAGAGTTTTTCGATATTCTCGTAAAGCTTCTTCCAGAAATTGTTCAGAATCTCATCGAGTAAATGCTGCTTATTTTTATAATAGAGATAAATGCTGCCTGCCCCGACACCGGCTATTTCAGCAATTTTCGCCATTTTCGCGTTGTAAAACCCACAGGAAGAAAACACCTTGGCAGCAGCCTCCAGGATGGATTCCTTTTTCAGCCTTTTCTTATCGATCACGACAGTACCATTCAGCTTAAAGGTTTGAATTTATATCAAAACATGTCTCAGTTTGTCGAAGAATACATTTTGAACGCTGAACCAGTGTTCAGGTTCTCGAAGATCCTAAGCCCTGGATGGAAAGGTGTCAAGATATTACAGGAGATTTTTCTTCAATTCGGTCAGATTGGGAAGACTCCATTAATCTTTAGTATGACAGCCAAAAGGGATTTAAAGCGGAGATTAAACGGATTAGAGGTCAAGTCCCGAAAACCGGCATGGTTCCGTTTATTGATGTCGGCAACTTGTTCCCTCTGCCCTTTAACTGAAGAGAAGAGACCACACTGGTATACCTTTTCGTCAGTTGTCAACTGGCAGCGGGAACGACAAACCGGTTTGTCAGTCACCGGCGTGAGATTAACTAGAAGCCCTTAACGCTTGCATACCAGAGAGGACCCCTGTTTTTGGTTTCACAGGAGAAATTGTATTTTACTTCAGCCTGATAACCTTTTTTGTAATTCTCACCGTTTTGCACCCAAACCGGAACAACCCTGAATCCCTGAACTTTCAAATCAGTGATGCTCTTACACTGGGCAACCGTTTTGCCTGCCAGTACGGAATACTTGTGATTTTTCAAGTCGTTGGAAAGACCCTGGGCGGCGACAACAGCCTTGTTTTCACTACTGAACACGTCAGTTGTAATGGTCTGTGTGTCTGCCATTATGGATTGGAGGCTGAAGGAAATAAAAGCAACTACAAAAAGAAGGGAGATTTTTTTCATGTTTACCTCATGGAAATACTGTTTTCGTTCAAAATCAGTGCTTTCGCAATTTATAATAATGATAAGAAATGGCAACTCATCGCGGGCGTTGCCGGGGAAGCGGCTCTGTCTGACTCACAGATCGCTTTCCCCGGCTGGAGTTAAGCCGCGCGTGTTTGCCGTTTTTAATACCGGCAGACGAACTGTCTTAGGGGAAAAGCAAGATGATTGACAAAACATCCGCCGGTACTAAAGGAGTGTCCTTGTCATTGAGGTGAGAAGCCCCGGGGCCGACATCTCAAATTCAGGACAGTCAACATTTCACTGTTTGAAAAAAGAGAATTATGAATCATTATTCAAATTAGAAAAAAAATTCAGTTTTATTAAAATTAACAAAATATTAACAGTGAAATATGAATCATGATTCAGAATAAGATTCAAAAAAAACCATCCGAAGATGGAAAATTTAAAAAATGAATCATGATTCAATATTCACTTATTTTTTGAAACCTGTCAACCGAGAAAGTGAAAAAAGGCAAATCAAGTAAATAACAAGGGGATTCCAGTCAACGCCTAGCTGTCGCTTCGATCCCGTGGAAATGTGAAGACGCGTCATAAGTACTTACCCCGCATTTCTGCGGATCCATAGTAGATACGACACCAATTGCGTGAACAGCCTGATGAGGAGACTGAAAACATCGAGCCAGGTCATAAAATTGTATTGGGAATAGGTTTTTTATGCGAATAGAGCAATAGTTGATGTAAACGGTTGCAGGACTGGTTTGCGTTCTGCAATTTGTTATGAAAACAGTGTTTTTTCGGCAAAACAGAGTGTGAAGGATTGGATCAATGGAGATACTGAACCAGATTGACCTGCTGCAGATGAGGCTGGTGACAAGTTGGCATCAGGAGGAACCGAAGTTGACTGTTGAAGGGCTGCTTGGATTGGTAGAACACCAGCATTTGCAGAATTATCTCTTGTGGCATGAGGAAGATAAGGCAAGGGACCCGGAAGCGGATGATCATGAAATTGCTCGGGTTAAGCGTTCCATTGATCAATTGAATCAAAAGCGCAATGATCTGATCGAGCAGTTGGATGAAGCCATTCTGGAAGAATTGAGATTGGAAGGGGTTACTCAGGCTGACGATGCGCCTTTGAATTCGGAAACTCCGGGCAGTATTATCGACCGAAGTTCGATCATGGCATTGAAAATTTACCACATGAAAGAACAGACTCGGAGACACGATGTCGATCGGGAACACATTGAGCAGGCAGTCAGAAAGGTAAAAGTCCTACAATCTCAAAGGGAGGATTTGTTGAATTGTCTTATTCAACTCGTGAATGATGTCAGGGATGGAATCCGACAATTCAGGCTCTACCGGCAGTACAAGATGTACAATGATCCCAGTTTGAATCCCCGTATATATCAGTCTGGTAAAACACAGGAATAAACCTCAGTCACCCCCGGCGTATTATGAATAACTACAAACTCGTTGTTTTTGATCTGGATGGTACTCTTCTAACCCAATCCTTTGAGCTGCTACCGGAAACGCTTGCAGCCTTCAACGAGATCAGGGACATGGGCTATCGCGTCACCGTTGCCACGGGACGGAGTTATAAAAGTGCCAAACCGTTTCTGGATCAATTGAAGGTGGTTGAACCAATGGTTTTCAGCAATGGAGCGGTATTTGATAATCCTGAAACCGGAGAACGTGAATTATTATCCGGTGTGCCACTGGAAAGCGCCTTGATTGTCCTGATGCTTCTTCCGGAATTCGAAATCTCCTGCAAGTTTCATCTTTCCGGAGGGAAGCTTTATAAAACAGACGATACGCCGTGGCCCGATGAAGGAATTCATTTTGAAACAGGTATTATCAAACCCGATCTTAAGACGATTCTTGATGAGGATCCCCTGAAAATCGTATTTCAAGCCAGCAAGGAACAGATTGATGCTTTTTCGGAAAGACTCAACAGCATCCTCGGCGTAAAATCCCAGGTCCGTCTCTTCAGGTCCCATGAACACTACGTAGAAATGACCAACAAGAATGTATCCAAGGGCGATGCTGCTAAAAGGCTGCTTGATAAGTTGGGGATAGCACCCGGGGATGTGATTGCCGTGGGTGATCAGGACAATGATTTTGAAATGATCAGGGATTTTGGGCTCGGGGTGGTTGTTGGTCCTGGTACGGATAAGCTTCTGGCAGTAAAGGATTTTCAGGTTCCCCCTCCGGAAGAGGGAGGGATTGAAATGCTTCGGGATTGGATAAAAGCCGGTTTTACAAATCAGGAGGCTGGGTAGTGTTTCCGGAGTAATTCGGCGAGCTGTTGAATCTTGATTGGTTTAGCGGTGTAGTCAACCATCCCGGCAGCAAAGCAATCCTGTTTTGCGGTTTCCGTGGTGTTGGCAGTCAGTGCGATGATGGCGGGCTGCTTCTCTTCACCGACTTGATCCCTGATCAGTTTTGTGGCTTCAATACCGTCGATTTCCGGCATTTGCAGATCCATCAAAACCACGTCATAGTTGCTGTTTTGAACGGCTTTGAAGGCAGCTTTCCCGTTTTCCACCAGATCAGGCTCATACCCAAGCTTCCCCAGAATCTTTTGAATCAGTTTCTGGTTCATGGGGTTATCTTCCGCAACCAGAATCTTCATGGGGTAGGTTTCTGCGAAACTGTTGTTAAGTTCAATGTTATCGCTATCTTGGGAACTCATTTGACCCTTTTGAGATAATCCCTCGTTTTGTGGTCTCTATAAAGTCGAGAAATCTGTCTAAAACTGGTCCTGCTGTTACCTGTCGCTTCACGGTTTCAATAGCCATTTTGGGAACCAATCCGCTGTCGAAATAGATATTGTAAATCTTCTGAACTTCTTTGATTTGTTCAGAAGAGAAACCATTACGTTCCAATCCGACCAGATTCAATCCCAGAAGTTGTGCTCTCGTTCCCGTACAAATCATGTATGGTGGAACATCCTGATATGCTGCACTGTAACCGCCCAGCATTGCGTAATCACCGATTCTACAGAACTGGTGAAATCCGGACATCCCACCCGTGACAACATGTGACCCTACCTGGACATGTCCACCCAGGGTGGTGTTATTCGCTAACATACAATGATCGCCAACACTGGTATCATGGGCGAGGTGGACACTGACAAACAGCTCGTTGTCGTTTCCCAACCTGGTCACTCCCGTACCACCCAGGGTTCCCCTATGAATTGTGACATATTCCCTGATCTCGTTTTTATCACCGATTATAACCTCGGTAGGTTCGTTGCGATGTGCTTTATCTTGTGCGGACAATCCTATCGAGACATAGGGGGCAATGGTATTGCCACTGCCAATGGTGGTTCTTCCTTTTATGGTCACGTGGTTATCAATGATATTGTCATCACCGATAACGACTTCCGGTCCGATGATTGTGTATGGACCAATTGTCACGTTTTTTCCAATGACTGCCTGACGATCAACAATCGCTGTTTCATGAATGAGGGACTGACCCATTCCCGCGTCTCCTGATATATGTCTAAAGTAGTTTATTGTTGACGTCAGCCTATCTTGGCATCAAAACTACCAACAGGCAATAGAAAATATTTTATGGTTCCTGCCCCGTAAAGCTCGTAGGATGGGTTGTCTTCGGTGGGAGATTCTGCCTTGGCTATTCTGTTTTGGCTGGTTGCTCCTCGTTCTCATCGCAGACAATTTTAGCCGCTTCGGAAGGAGATGAGGCTTTGACAAGCTGGCCGACATTGCGACCCAGTACTTTATAAAGATTATTGTCGACCTGTTTAATGCGCATGGACTCACCGACCATTCCTTCACAACTGAAGTGAAAATTCCCTTTCTTATCCTTCTGCAGAAATACTATGGATTGTGCGCTGAGAGGAGCCAGTATGATGATCAGTGCCAGCAGAGAAGAAAGCACTCCTTTTAGTCGGTTGATTTCTAAAAAGTTTTTCATTTCAGTTTATTGGCATGTTATGGTTGGGTGATGACCTAGTTTTCCAGAATAGCTGCCTGCCTCTAACTTAGCGTGGAAGACTTAACATATCAAGCGCTCCTTTCTAAGATTTAACAGCTTTCGAATTTCTCTTAAACCGGCTTCATATTGGTCAGGAGGAGCGTCCTTGATTTTAAGGAACTCCGTTCGAATTCTCTTCTCCAGAATACGGTCGTTGATTTCGTTGCTTAACCTAGTTTTTGCCCTTTGGTACTCCAACTCCTTTGGACCTGATCGTTTTACCAGTTTCATGATGTCGGCACTGGTTTGTGATGAAAAAGTGCTAGGTAATATCCCCTTGTTTCGTCTGGATTTTTCTTGCTGTTCCGGTGCTGATGCTTTGACCTTGGCTGTGCCTTTCAGCTCTTTTTTCCATCTTCGTTTGGCCAGTTCATAGTCACTATCCGCAGTTGAGATAGTTTGACGAAAAGTAAAGGTCTCTGATCGAGAGAGAAGGTTCAAGAGGATTGTGAGAAACAAGAGAAGGAAAGTGGCAAGAATAAACCGTTGGGGCAGAAAAAGAACGGCCAGGAGGAAAAACAATGTTGCTATGGTAAGGGTAGCAACACGCATCAGGAATGATTTGATCGTTGTCGTTATCGGGCTGAATATTTTGTTCATTTCCAGCTCATAGGTGGATTTTTCCTGCAATCATCTAACTCTCTCTACCCAAAGAAATGCAAATTTCATGATTTTTACGCACAGGTAATTCGGCCTTTGGTGTAATCGACTGTAATGGTGAACCGAATGAAAGGGAATAATTGAAAAGGCAAATAAGCGGAGTGGATTCATCTTTCACATGTGTTGAAGGACCGAACAATTGATTGACGTGGGAGGAATTTTTAATACATAATTCCCTGTGCTGAACTAACGTTTGAATGCCAGCATAAGACTGCCACTCCCAAATCAACTGACTTGGAAACCAGGTAAACCGGTATAAAATTCAATTTATCTGCCTGTTTGGGATAAAAACACCTGGGCCTTTCACTTTTCCAGATCGGATGCGGTGGTAAAAAGCAAAGGAGAAACAGATTACGACAAACTGAAGGAGGAGAAGGGTTTCTCTCTTTGTCTCTATGCCGATGATCAGGACGCATGTGAAGAAGCCATAATTTCCGATGTGGAGGCAGCCATTGCCGCCAATTCCAACGGTACCGCTTTAAGTTTGGGAGGTCCTGATCGTTTGCGATCATATCCAAGTGACCGGTATTCGGGAGCTCATACACTTTTTTATGGGACTGAATTCAGGTGGAATATCAGCACCGAGAAAATGGACATAAATCTTTATTTCTTGAAGGATATATTACAAGCCCTGCAAATGGCTTTTTTCTGGGAACAGGGAAGTGTTTCCGAAACAGCCGTCGAGTTAAGTGATCTGGTGAGGTCATCCTACGGCTTTGGATTTCGACTGGTTGCCAAGTCCGGAAATGCCTATCGGTTGGATTGGGCTACGGGAGATGAGGGTCCCCAATATACAATCCTCTTTCAATATCCATGGGGAGAATCTGATTAAATTCCAATAGAATATGTTGTTAAGAGATTCAAGTTATTATCAAACCGGCGGCACTTGTGACCGGATCGAGTATCCGGAAAATCCGGAACAATTATCCGAGTTAATGATCCGTATTGAAAAAGACGGGATCTGCTATTTTGTGCTGGGTGCCGGTTCAAACACATTGATAATGGATGATCACTGGCCGGGATTGGTCATCAGTCTGGGCCGTATGAAGGATTTTTCCGTCAAAGGTCACTCAGTCAAAGCTGAAGCCGGTCTGCCCAGCTCCGAGTTTGCTGAGAAATGTTTGAATGCCTCACTGACAGGCGCCAGTTGGATGTACTATCTGCCGGGGCTGCTTGGATCTTCTATCCGAATGAATGCAAGATGTTACGGTGGTGAGATGTCGGGGATTGTTCGCTCCGTGACGGCGGTTGATCCCATGGGACATATCAAAACGTACAGCGGTAGAGACGCTTTCCTGGGATACAAGAAAACAATTTTCATGAGTAATCTTGAGATCATTACCGGCGCTGAGTTTGATTTGAAACCCGGTGATAAACGGGAGATAATGGATCATATGCGGTCCTGCAGGAAGGAGCGGGAAGATAAGCATCAGTTTGATTATCCCTCTTGCGGTTGTGTTTTTAAAAACGATTATCAGGCAGGTGTGCCGAGCGGAATGCTATTGCAGGAAGCCGGTGTCAGAAAGATCAAACGGGAGAATGTGGAGATCAGCCCTTATCATGCCAATTTCGTATTCAACAAGGGAGCATCAGCCCGGGAAATACTTGAAGTAACGCTGGAGATGAGAGATATGGTTTACCAGTATTTCGGGATTTGGCTTGAATATGAAATGGAAATCCAGGGGATCGTTCCTGATGATTTAAAGGAGAGACTATATCAACAGCAGAAACAAGCGTTCAATTTGCAGCGTCTGAACCCCCTACGAGAGAGATTTAACGCTTGACATGACAATGCAGTGACGTACTTCTGCCTTCTCAAAACCATCAGTTTGTCACTCCTGGCGATTGCTTTGGGGAAACATCCGGAGAAATCCAGGCGGCAGTGTGAAAGGGCAAACCGGGGATTTAGCCCGGATTCTGTTCAGGAGATGTTTTCACAGAGCGCTTCATGCAGGACTTTTTGTGCCTCAACAAACTCTTTTCGACTGACAATAAACTGCATATTGGTTTGCCTAGACGTCTGTGACACTGCCAGAATATTAATCCCTTTTTTTGCCAGGGCATTGGCTGCCATCCCCAAGATACCGGGTTTTGCTATATTGGAGCCAATCGCACAGACAATAGCCACCTCCCTGGAAACAACCAGCTCAAATTTGGATTTCAGGTCTTTTAGGAGAGGTTTTGAATAGTTCTTGTCCTTGATGATGATCTCAATGGTATTAGCATTGGTCATTTTGCAGATAAAAGAGACTTTATGATCATGAAAGACTTTCATGATCTTCCAGTCAAAGCCAACCTGCCCCACCATTCTCGTGTCATAAATTCCTATGCTGGTTACAGCGCTGGAGCCTGTAATAATTTCGATTCTCGACTCGGGACAGATATAATCCTTGGTAATAAACGTTCCCTCATGGTCGGGCTCAAATGCATTTTTGACACGTATGGGAATACCAATGGTTTCAAGAACCTTGGATGCCTTGGGATGAATTGCTTCCATATCGACATCTGCCAATTGATCCGCTACATCAAAGTTGGTGTTGCACAAGGGATTAACCTTCTGCATTCCCATGATTTCAGGATCCCCCGTGCAGAGATGAAATTCTTTATGAATCACCGCTTCCTTGGCCTTTAACAAGGAAGCAATCTTGGAGAAGGTTACTTCCGAATAACCGCGGTCAAATTCACGCATGATACCTTCGGTACCTTTTGTATATCCTGTTACAAAACAGACTGTTTTCTCGGGATTAACGTATCTGAAAGCATCTTTAATCCTTTCATCGATGGTAAACTCATTGCCGTCCTCCCAACCGCTTAAGTCGATGAATGATGATTTATAACCGTTATTCATCAGAATATTGGCAGAATTAAAGGCACTGTGCATTTCACCAAGTGACGCTAGGAGTTCTCTCGCCGCAAAAAGAAGTTCGGTGCGGTTTACATATCCTGATGCCATTACCGCATCCATGCTTTTTAAAACAGCTTCTGCTTTATCGAAACGGTCATTAATGAAACCATTTGCGGTTTTGACATCAAGTCCTATATCAGCGAAACCTTTGTTAATCCTGAACAGCTTTTTTTTCAACCGTTCCATGGTTGTGTTGTAATCGCCACGGGTTTCGAATCGTTTGAAAATACCGGACTTTTTGCTTTTTTTATGTTCCAGCAGATCATTGGTGATGCCGCCATAAGCGGAAACAACAAAAATCCTATTATAAACATCCTCCCTGTTTCTAAGAATAACGTTGTTCAGAACGTGACCAAAACTGGTCATTGAAGTTCCACCGATTTTTTCTACCCGAAGTTGTTTTCGTTTCCCTGATGTTGATCTCATAACCTCTGACAACCTGCATTAATGTTCATAGATGAACTCCCATTACTTCAAGACCTAGTATAATTCCGGCTGCTTGGTCAATCTCGGTGGGATGGCTGGTGCTTCCAAAATATAATGCCTGATCAACTATTTGATGATTTTTTTTCAGGACTCCATGAATGAACGGATTTCACGAAGCGTTTAAGGTCAGGGGAACGAGCTTGTGGTTTCGGGATACAGACAGGTCGATGTTCACAAGGATGACAGAGGGGATCTACCGGACATTCCACCGGTAGATAAAGCGGGGAAAATGAAAATCAAGTGAAGAGCGAGACGTTACACTCCCTGGCGTATTTCATGAAATCTTCTGCTGACCAGACAACCACGTCCTCAATGAAGTCTTCTTTTTGTACTCCCATCATTTCCACGGTCATGTGGCAGGCTATGAAATCAACACCTTCCAGTTGAGCCATCTCCATCAGGTCTTCCAGTTCCGGAATATTGGCCTTGGCCACCTTTTTTTTCATAATAAAGGAGGCGAGAGAAGCCATGCCCGGGATAGCTCCCATAAATCCCGGCGGGAAAAACTTCGCTTTTCGAGCCTTACCCTTTAGCAGCATGTTAAGACCCATAAAGGAGAAAAACACTTTGCTCTCCAGTCCCAAACGGGCAGCATTGATTGCAAGTACAAGGGAAGGATAGGCACCATCAATGGTGTCTTTAACACAGATAAACGCAGCTTTTTCCTTTTCAGCCATAAAGCCTCTTTCAATAGGGTGATTGCTGCGTTAAGAAAGGTGCAGCAAATAGATTAGAGTATAAATCAACAGTTTATGGAACTCTTCAATAACCATACCATCCGGAAAAACCTTATCAGCGTTAATCCGCAAATGCGATTAAAGGGCTAAGATTACAGGACTTTGATATCGATTCTGAATCATCAACATTGACCTGTTCATCAGAATTTTATCAACGATCCAGAGGGTAACGGCGTAAACTTGCTTTCAAGGTAACGATTGTAACGTTACTTCATGTCTGCAACAGATCAAAATCAACCAGAATTACTGGTGAAATCGGAGTGTCGTTAATACAAACTTTTAAAGCAATAGGTTCTGTGATAATCAGTATCCCAGCAAAGTAGGTAACAGGTTTTGCACGACTTGAATCAAAACGATGGCAATTAACGGAGTAAAGTCGATTCCGGATACCGGGGGAATAATTCGTTCCAAGGGTTTCAATACGGGATCCGTCACTCTGCAAATGAGTCGAACCAGAAAATTGCGAGGATCCGGTCGAAACCAGGATAAAACCGCTCTGACGATGATAGCATAAGTCAACAGAGTAAGCAGGGTGCTTATCAACTTCATAATAGAAAAGAGCAAGTCATTCATATTAACCTTGGGTTTTGATCTGCAGAGAAGTCGTTTTTATTATTTCTGGTTACACTTTCCTTCTATTCTATAAGGCGAATTCAAATCCTTCAAGCGGTCAATTCCGGTGAGATTTTTATTTCCTCATGGTAAATCAACCATGAGTTCTTACAACATCTTTCCGAACTTTGTGTGATTTCATGGTCAAACAGCCAATAATCTCATTACTTAGCGGGTATCTTCTCCATTCCGGCAGGTGGTCGCTGATTATATCTCCGAAATAAGATTTTCCGGCCTCTAATCCATTCAGTCTCAGACCTGTGATGCATGAAGATAGTCGGCTTCATGTGGTTTTTTGACTTAATATCGTCGCTTCACTTTGTTTACAGGCAAAGATGTGGGAGCTACAATAGATGAAACGATACTTATCGATTGTTTTTCGGACACCAACTAACAAAGGTAGTGATGAACAAATCTACAAAAGTGATCCTGACGCTGGAATGCATCAAGATGAAAGATCCGAAGAATCAGCGTTCGTTACTGGATCAGACCCTTAGTGAGGCGAGTTGGATGTTAAAAGAAAACCTATCTCCTGAAATTCACAATGATGGTACGGTTTCAACTAAGTCAGTATGGGAAAAGGTGTTCGGAAGCCGCAAGAAGCGTGAAGATATTGATCGGTTGATTCAGAACCTTGTAAACAGGGCGATGGCGTACGCAAATATCGACAATCATGAGTTAAAGCTGGACTTTGTGCAGGTAAATACCGCTCAGGCTGCCAAAATATCCCCCCACGTCTTATTTTCCGAAGATTAGGCATTCGATTCATTTCCTGAAGGTTTTTCAAAACCGAATAATAATAGTTTTGATTTGCCATAACTTTCGGTTTTCACGTATGATTCATTTCGAGATGGGTATACTGAATCTGGCTTTACAGGTTCATTTCGAAAATAGAAGTCCAAGTATACGAATAATCTTGATGATCACGTCCAACATTCGCTAAAGCGGATTGATATCGAAAAAAGACTTATGGATTCAGGAACCTTGTTCTGGCTTTGGCTAATCGTTGGGGGGATTTTAATGGTCAGCGAGCTGGCCATTCCGGGTATGATCACCTTTTTTCTCGGATTTTCAGCCGTTTTGGTGGCTTTCGGATATAAACTGGGTCTGCTGGAAAATCTGCTACCGGGGTTTACTGCCTGGTTTGTGGTATCGCTTTTTTCGGTTTTTGTTCTTCGTGAATTCGCCAAGAAATTGTTTCCGGGGGATAGTCGGGTTAAAGAGATTAATGAAGATTTTGATGCTTTCGGAGAAATCGTTGATGTGGTGGAGGATATCAGTGTGGAGAATAACGATGGTCGTATCAAGTTTCGAGGAACCACCTGGCAGGCGACCACCACCATTCCACTGATACCCAAAGGGGCGAAGACCAGGATTGTTGCCAGGGATAATCTGGTCTGGATTGTCGAGCCTTATGAAGCTTCGCTTCTTGATGATTTAACATTTGAGAATGACAATTAAAATCATACGGAAAAGTAGCGGGTAAATTCAAAACTGAGAGGAATTATGTTCTATGCTACTATCATTTTGCTGGTTGTTTTGGTCATTGTTTTTAAAACGTTCATCATTGTTCCCGGAAATCAATCGCTTGTTAAGGAGAGGCTGGGGAAATTCAACAAGATTCTGAATCCCGGTTTTCATTTTCTTGTTCCAATCTTTGACAGGATTGCCTATCGGCATGATATTCGCGAGCAGGTGTTGGATATACCGGGGCAAACCTGTATTACAAAAGACAATATCCAGGTCGAGGTAGATGGTGTTGTCTATTTGAAAGTAATGGATGTCGAGAAAGCCAGTTACGGGATTGAAAACTACCAGAGAGCGAGTGTCAATCTGGCACAGACTACCATGCGTTCCGAGATCGGAAAAATGGATCTGGACCAGACATTTTCCGAGCGGGAGAAGATTAACGAGAACATTGTACGGGAGATAGACCTGGCTTCTGATCCTTGGGGAATCAAGGTTCTGCGATACGAGATTAAAAATATTTCGCCCTCAACCCATATGCTTGAAACCATGGAAAAGCAGATGGAAGCGGAGAGACAAAAAAGAGCGGAGATTACACTTGCCAACGGTGAAAAAGAGGCAACCATCAATCTTTCTACGGCGGAGCGTCAGGAGAAAATCAACCTATCAGAAGGTGAACGTCAGAGCCAGATTAATATCGCCGAGGGTAAAGCCCGTGAGATCTCTTCCATGGCCGAAGCGACAGCTTACAGTGTCAAAAGAATCTCGGACGCATTGTCGAAGCCCGGGGGTGAAGAGGCCATGAAGATTAAGCTCGTGGAACAATTTGTTGAAGAGTTTGGCAATATTCTCAATCAATCAAAAGTCACAGTGGTTCCCTCGCAACTGGCGAACCTGAAAGGAGTGCTGGAAGGCGTTGGGCTGTTCAGGGAGGTCAATGAAAAAGGTGAGGATGAAGTCTAGGCAGACGGTCTTGTATCGATCGGAACCGGCTTGATTTTGGCTGTTTCAGCAACCCTGTTACCGTACTTTAGCTGTTCAAGCGAATCAAGATGTATTGTTGATTAGAGAGAAATAACGGAAAACATACACAATTTGGCACAACCAACCAAAGAGGATCTATGGATTTTGGTCAAATGACAGATTATATCACTTTTGGAATCTGGGCTATCATTTTTATTTTTATCATCTCCAAGTTTTTCCGCTCCATTCGTATCGTTCCCACCAAGGTTGCATATATTGTAGAGCGGTTAGGCAGATACCACAAAACCCTGGGGCCCGGATTTCACGCTATGCTCCCTTTTTTCGACAAAGTTGTTTTCAGCCATAGTTTGAAGGAGGAAACCATTGATATTCCTCCCCAGGAGTGCTTCACCATGGACAATGTCAAGGTCGAGGTTGACGGCGTTATGTATTTGGCCGTCATTGATCCGGAAAAGGCCAGCTACGGAATTACAGACTACAAACTGGCAACCATCCAACTCGCACAAACAACTGTCAGATCCGTAATCGGTACCCTGGATCTGGACCGTTGTTTTGAAGAGAGGGATTTTATCAGTTCGCAGGTGGTTCAAGCTCTCTCAGAAGCCGGGGTTGCCTGGGGAATTAAGGTCTATCGCTATGAGATCCAGAATATCGTGCCACCGGTGAGTGTTAAAGAGGCAATGGAGAAGCAGGTCTCTGCTGAAAGAGAGAAGAGGGCGGTGATCTCCAAATCCGAAGGCGTTAAGGAGAGCAGGATTAATCGCTCTGAAGGGATCAAGATGGAACTGGTCAATAAATCGGAAGGAGAGAAAACCCGTCAGATAAATGAGGCAGAAGGTAAAGCGCAGGCAATCAAGTCCATTGCTGATGCTACGGCGGCATCCTTTGAAGAAGTCGGTAAGCAAATTGCCGAAGACAGAGGGCTGGATTCCATACGCCTGCTGGTGAGTCAAAAATACCTGTCTCAGATCGGATCCCTGGCCAAGGACGGAACCAGTGTGATTTTACCTGCAGATTTGACCAAAATGGATGAATTATTGAACTCGCTGGGGCTGGATCGCGGGAAAAAACAGTAGGAGATTTAACAGGTATTGTGCAACTGCCCGCCTGTATATTGATCATCGATAGACAGGCCTTTTCTGGCAGTTGCACCTCATGCTTTGTAGCAAGCAACTCACATCTTGTTGCCGAAGTTGTAACGGTGGAGTGGTCAGGCAAGCATGATACAATACGAAGGGAATTCCGGAACAAATTCACATTCGTAGTAAGCTTCCTCGATAAAAACCAGATCGTTACGTTGCGGATACAGCTCATAAAGATAATTCTGTTCCATGTTCAAATCCGCAACAATAAAGCTCGATAACAGCAAGATGAACGCCGCAATGAAAATCACGCTCTTTTTCATGGATCAAGTCTTTAGTAGGGTTTAATCAGACTGCTAAACGCAAATTGAATCTATCCTCCTTTTGTTTAGCTCTATATTCTGCATTTTTCCTGCCAAGCACAAATATATCAATTATTGTAATGAATTAGATAATGTTTCTTTAAGCTTCCAAAGGAATTTACCCGAGGATACTTTGATATTAATCGAAAATGGGTGATTTTTAATATCAGAGCGGGGCTTGGTGATGGATTTTGGAATCCCTTTTCTGTCAAATAAAGGCAGATCTGCTCTAATAGGAGGATAAATCCGTTAAGCGATTGATCGATTCGAAACGGTGAAAGTGGGAGTTATAAAGATCAGGAACGTTGATTTGAGATGAAATCTAGGTTTGATGTGTATATAATTTCAATGAGATATTTGAAGTGAAAACACAATAAAGGCAACGATGTCATCCAATGCTTCAAAGGGAAAAAAGGGAAGATCGGTTTCGGGGGGTAGATCTCCCACAACGGCATCAATCTTATAAACCGGATCGAGGTAAAGCGGTGTTTTTCCGGTCGCCTTCCTGCAGACTTCAATCTTAAAACAATCCTCGTTTTTAAATCCTTCGGACAAGACCAGGTCATAGCCTCGAAACCAGCTCTCTGCCAGATCGGTGACGGGTTGAAACTCTTCCAGATCACTGAATACGGCCATTTTTTTTCCGGAAGTTACCAAAACTCTTGAACTCCCGGCCCGGGCGTGACGCCAGGAGTCCTTGCCCTCGTCATCAAAATCAACTTTGTGGTGGGTGTTTTTAATCGTCCCGATTTTTAGATCAAGTTCTCTGAATTTGGGGATGAGGTTGATCAGAAGGGTGGTTTTTCCGGAATTAGACCGGCCTACAAATGAGACCAGGCGGGGGGAGGATTCAGCTCTCTGTTTGCTCTTTTTCACGTTGTTCCTGCTTCTCGTACTGTTTCAGTTTCTCGGCATGTTCCACCATTTTATTCCAGCGCTCAAGAAGCATTTGCATCTCTTCGTTGCGTTTAAGCGCCTTGTATATAGTGGCCAGGTAAACAAAAACGTCTTTATCCAGTTTCATTCTAAATGCCGCTTCAAAGGATTCAATTGCCTGTTTGTAGTCTTTCCTTTTCATCGACATCTTTCCAACCTTGATGTGCTCCTGACGTCTTTTTTCGTTCTCCTGCTCTTTTATTTCTTTTTGAATCTGTTCCAGCTCTTCTGTGAGTTCTTCTATCTTCTGGTGGTTCTTCAAAAGTTTGTAGACCGCAATTAACTCTTTGATGGTTTCAGCATTGCGAGAGACTTTAAGGGCTCTTTCATAGAAGGTTGCGGCTGCCTTGAACTTGGAGTCCCTGTAAAAGGCTTCACCTTTGATGCGGTAAATATCGTGTATTTCGTTTAATTGCAGTTCCGCATGTTTGGATTTGGGGTCAATTCTCAGGATTTCCTGGTAGGCTTTAACGGCTTCACTGTACTTCTCCTGATTCATGTAGATTTCACCGATGCTGGACCAGATATTAGGATCATCCATTTCGTCCACCACGATTCGATACAGCTTCAGTGCCTTCTTCAGATTACCGGCTTCCAGGCTCTCGTCAGCAATTCTAACCAGATCCGAGAGGTGGTATAGCCCGTCTGATTTGTCCAAGAGGGCTGCACCAATGGCCAAGTATTTGGTTGATAGCAGTCTGTTACCGGCCTTTCTGTACATCAAACCCAGATTGACATTGAAAAACCGGTTATTCTGTTCTCCTCCCAGGCCTTCTACAAAAATATCGATCGCGCTTTTGAGATCCCCTTGATATGACTTGGCTATGGCCGTGAGCATATTGAGATACTTATAGTCAGCTTTCAGATTTCGCAAGTTCTCAAAACACTCAATTGCGGTATCAGGATCTTTTTGCGTGAGGGCATACATCCCGAAATTATAAATCATGTCGAGATATTCCTGCTTACCCTCGATGCTGGAATCCTCTTCCAGATCCGAGATCAGTTCCCTGAATCCTTCACATATCTGTTCATGGGAGGCTTCGTCTCCGGCCTTTTGGAATTTGGTGAATTCGAATTTAAGCTTATCCGCCTCGTGTATTTCTCCTTCCGCCTCCTTTTGTTCTATTGCCTCCTGCATGTCGGCCATCTTATCCGCCCGCATCTGTCGGTTTCGCTGGGTCATATCCTTTTGAATTTCCTCGACGATGTTTTGATCCCCCAAGTACTCCGGCAAAATATAACCGTCTGATTTTTCGAATATGTTAAGCGATTCCTTGACTTCACCATCGTATTTTTCAACCTTGCCCATGCTGGCAGCGAGATTGTAAAATGCGTTGATGTAGTTTTTCTTGATTTTCAGGGCGTGCCGGTAAAGATTGTTTGCCTGTTTGAAATTTTTTTGACGACGGGCACAGTTACCGAGAGTATTGGCCAGTTCATAGTCATTTTTTTTGACTTTGATGAGCACCAGACCGATGGACAACGCAGACTCGTAATCGGAAACAGTGACAGCTTCGTCGAATTTCTTCTGCAGTTGCTTGGCGGCATACTCCGGAACCGCTTCAAATGCATTCTGGAATTCGATCATCGCCTGCTTGTAGAGTTTTCCGTCAAGCAGGTTTAAGCCTCTGCCGATCAATTCATCAGTTTTCTGATATGCTTTTTGGATCCGACTCTTTTTGATACTGCGCAGCATTTGATCTGTCCGATCTGGTTCCTGGATGTAGGTGGATAGGTTGTATTCGGTCGTTTTGGAAAACGGTTAATGTTTGTGCAATAAACATGCTTTATATTGAAAAATTTAAGTATTCCAGTCAACTCAACTTTGTGGTAGATATAAAAAGTTTATGTTTACAGTGTATTATGCAATTTCAACTATTCCGATCGATTGAAAACCAGTCTCAAACAGGATTCGGACCTGAAGGGAAAATGTGAAGAATCTAAATCAAAGATATGAAACAATTGCCATATCGAACAACCCAATGGGCAATTTAAATTACCCGCATTTATACCCGGGTTGATATCGGAAATTTGATTCGTCTGCAAATCATGATCAATCCCATAAGCTGTAGGGATCAATCTTGACATGGCACTATTATTACACGTAAGTTTGGAACATATCAAATGGAGCACCGGGTAAATAAAAACCGGGTGTTTATCGAATTTTTGACAACAGGAGCATTGATGACAAAAGAATTCTTGTTCACATCCGAGTCCGTTACAGAAGGGCACCCTGATAAAATGGCCGATCAGATATCAGACGCAGTCTTAGATGCGATGATTAAGGATGATCCGAACAGCAGAGTGGCCTGTGAAACCTTGATTACCACAGGTATGGTTGTATTGGCAGGTGAAATCACTTCCAAGTCACATGTCGACTTTCAATCCGTAGTGAGAAAAACCATCGAAGAGATCGGCTATGACGATTCCAGAAAGGGTTATGATTGTACAACAAGTTCTGTATTGGTCGCGCTGGACAAGCAGTCGCCTGACATTGCCCAGGGAGTAAATGAGGGTGAAGGACTTCACAAAGAGCAAGGAGCTGGTGATCAGGGTTTGATGTTCGGTTATGCGACAAACGAAACCAAAGAGCTGATGCCTGCCCCGATAGCTCTTGCACACAGAATCAGCCAGACCTTATCCGAAAAAAGAAAAAGTAAAGAAATTGATTACCTGCGACCGGATGGCAAAAGCCAAGTATCTATTCTCTATTCAGGTGGAATGCCCCAAAGAGTCAAAACGGTAGTGATCAGCAGCCAGCACGATGAGAAGGTCAGTTACGATCAGATAAGGCACGATCTAATAGAAAAAGTGGGTAAGCTGGTTATACCGGAGAACTTGATTGATGATGACACCAGATGGCTGATCAATCCCACCGGTAGGTTTGTTATCGGTGGACCAATGGGGGATTGCGGTGTTACCGGTAGAAAAATCATTGTAGATACCTATGGAGGTATGGGACGACACGGGGGAGGCGCATTCTCCGGAAAGGACCCCTCAAAGGTAGACCGCTCGGCGGCATATGCTGCCCGCTATGTTGCCAAGAACCTGGTAGCGGCCGGTGCTGCAGATGAATGTGAAGTTCAGATTGCCTATGCAATCGGTTACCCCGAACCGGTTTCCATCTCAGTCAACACCTTCGGAACCGCTAAAGCTGATGAAGCGAAAATCGAGGCTGCCGTCAAGGATCTCTTTAAATTAACCCCCTCCTGGATCATCCAGACACTGGATCTGAAGCGCCCAATCTACAGGAAAACAGCGGCATACGGTCATTTTGGTCGAGAGCTGCCGGAATTCAGTTGGGAAAAAACGGACCGTGTCGACGATATCAAAGCCGCCCTTGGTCTTTAATTCATTGCATTGAAAGCGAATGCTGGAACAAGAAGTAATGATCATCAATAAGCTGGGCCTGCACCTCAGGGCTGCCACAAAACTGGTCCAGCTTGCCTCCGAGTTTGAAGCGGATATCAAAATCATCAGTCATGACCAGATTGCAGATGCCAAATCGATCATGGATGTCTTAATGCTGGCAGCTATTGTTGGAACTCCTGTAAAAATCGAAATATCCGGTGAATCCGAAGAAGAGGAGCAGGAGATAATGGACCAGATGACGGGCTTGTTCAATAGTCGTTTTGGAGAGGATGAATAGCTATTGAATGCACGATTCTTGGCCTATCTGAATAGAGAGGTCTTCGTTGAAGCAGTTGATAGTCGATGGAAATACAGCGTTATACGGGATTATCGGTAATCCCGTGAACCACTCTTTTTCTCCGGACATGCAGACCCGCGCCTTCCAGCATCTGGCTCTCAATGCGGTCTACTTACCTTTTCCTGTTATGGAAAATGATCTGCCCCGGATCCTAGATGCCTTCAAGCTTCTGAAGGTTAAAGGATTCAATATCACCATCCCCTACAAAGAAAAAATCATTCCCTTCCTGGATAGTCTTTCCGCTGAGGCAAAACTGCTTTCTTCGGTAAATACGGTAAAATGGACAGAACAAGGCTGGAAAGGCTTCAGTACCGACGGGACAGGATTTATCAGATCGCTTGGTGCACTGGATTTGGATCTGAAAGGTAAGCGGGTGATGTTACTTGGTGCTGGCGGTGCTGCCAAAGCGATAGCGGTTTCGCTTGCCAATGCGGGAATTGTTCACCTGGTGATTGTCAATAGAACCCCTGAAAGGGCTGATGCATTGGCTGAAATGGTTGCCTTTTGTAATGAGAATGTTGAGATTTCATGCAATCCCGACAAACCACTACCCTGCGATCTGATTGTGAATTCGACTTCAGTGGGTATGAAGAACGGGGGCTGCCCCCTGGATAATGATCAGGTTGAACTATGTGGGGCAGTTGTGGATATAATATATAACCCTTCCCGGACCACCCTGCTGAGAGAAGCACAAAAGCGAGGTATTCCCAATCTGAATGGAATAGGCATGCTGCTTTACCAGGGGGTTGAGTCGTTTGAGATTTGGACTGATCAAAAGGCGCCAATCCATGTTATGGAAGAGAGTCTCAATAAATCATTAGCAATCGGCTGAAAAATTCAATATAATCACATCTGAAAAACTTAGGTTTCTGTTTTAAAAAACAATAAACCCTAAAGTCCTCATGTTAAAAAGAATTTTTGCCATTTCAGGTTTCAAGATCTCCCTGTTGATTACCCTGTTTATATTGGGAACTTACATCTGGAACTATATCAATGTGGGTGGCTACAGCTTTCTCGAATTGATCGATAAAAAGGTTGTCGATTTTATTCAGCGGTCAAGAGGGGATATTCTAAAAACCGACCATATCGCCATTGCAGCTATTGATACCAAATCGGTGGATAATTATGGCCGCTGGCCTTGGGGTAGAAATATCATGGCCGATTTACTGCATGAGATGGAAACCTATTACAAGGTAAAAGTGGTCGGTTATGACGTCTTGTTCTCGGAGCCGGATTCAAATGACATCACCTCTGCAAATGTTATTGAGCAGTTCTACTCCCAAGTTAGAAAACAGGGCCCTGGTACAAGAGATTTTCAAAACAAGCTGAAGAGAATTAAGTCCAAGCTCTCGGAAGAGGTAAACAATGATGCCAGATTTGGAGCTGAACTGAGCAAATGGAACAATATTGTGCTGGGGTATTTCTTTTTTCTCAGCTCCAATATCGAACAAACGGCCCATTTGACAGAAAAGGAGCTGGCCGAATTTGGCAAAAGGATTGAAAACTCCGAGATTACCATAATCCAAGGATCAGACTTTCTGAATTACATTCCTCTATACGAGGGATTCGCTGTGGAAGCCAATATACCATTATTGATTTCCAGAAAGAATCTTAACGGATTCTTCAATGTCGTGCCGGATTGGGAAGACGGTACGATCCGCAGGGTTCCTCTTGTTATCCGTTACAAAGATACTTATTATCCTTCTCTGAATCTGCAGATTCTGAGGCGGTATTATGGGGATCAGCCGATTCGTATGGTTGTTAACCAAGGGGGTATTGAATCGGTACATATCGGGAAGAAAACCATTCATACTGCAAGTGACGGGACTGTCATGATCAATTTCAAGGGACCCGAATTCACTTTTCCACATTACTCGGTCTACGACATTATTAACCACAAAGTCCCGGTAGAGAAACTTCGGGATAAAATCGTGTTGCTTGGTGCAACCGAGGTCGGGGTTTACGATCTAAGAACAACGCCGGTTTCTACCGCATTTCCTGGTGTTGAGGTCCATGCCAATTTGCTGGAAAACATGATCAGCGAGGACTATCTGTTTCGTTCTGATTTTACTTACTTTCTTTCCGCTATCTTTATCCTTGTCTTCGGATTTCTTGTTGGCATCGTTCTTCCCCGTTTGAGTGCCGCCCCGGGATTGATTTTCGCCATTCTTCTGCTTTCGGGTTATATCGGTGGTAATCTTTGGTTTCTGAATAATGAAAAAACCTGGACCAGTTTTGTTTATGTTATTCTGGTAATCGTCCTGAACTGGTTTGCAATTGTTATTTATAAGTTTTTCGGTGAGGAGAAAGATAAACGGTTTATCAAGGGAGCGTTCCAGCAATACCTGTCACCCAAGGTAATCGATCGCCTGGTAGACGATCCCAGCATGTTAAAGCTCGGAGGGGAGAAAAAAGAGATTACCGCCTTTTTCTCAGATGTTCAGGGATTTTCCACAATATCCGAATCGTTAACCCCTGAAGAACTGGTAGAGCTGCTAAACGAGTACCTTACGGCGATGACCGATATTGTCATGAAATACGAAGGAACGGTTGATAAATTTGAAGGTGACGCTGTTATTGCTTTCTTTGGAGCACCGGTATCTTATGAAGATCATGCACTTAGGGCATGTCTCGCCTCCCTGGAAATGCAGGAGAAACTGATCGAGATGAGGGAACAATGGAGGGAGCAAGGGAAGCATGAGCTGTATGTGAGAATCGGTTTGAATACGGGAAACTGTGTTGTCGGTAACATGGGATCTGCCTACAGGATGGATTATACAATGATGGGCGACACAGTGAACCTGGCTGCGCGACTGGAAGGGGTTAATAAACAGTACAGAACCTTCTGTATGATCAGTGAATTTACCTATAAACCGATCAGAAAAGAGATTGAGGTAAGGGAACTTGATTTGATCCGGGTTGTGGGAAAGAACGAGCCGGTTCGCATTTATGAAGTATTGGGGAAAAAAGGAGAGGTGGAACCGGAAAGACTGAAAGCCTTCAAGTATTTTGCCAAGGGACTTCAACTCTATAGAAAACAGGCCTGGGATGAAGCCAGAAAGTATTTTGCTCATACCATTAAGCTGTTAATACGGGATGGTGCTTCACAGGTATTCTTGGACCGCTGTAACGAATTTAAGAAGCAACCTCCGGGCAATGATTGGGACGGAGTTTATCAAATGATGAGTAAATAGCAATGGCTGTTGTTTCCCGCATATTGAAAAATGAGATGCTCAAATGAGTGATGAGGTTTTTGTTTCTTTTCAGCCAATCGGCAAAAGGATTCAGATAGAGAAAGAGACAAACATCCTGGAAGCAGCTCGCAAGGCGGGGATACGGATTTCTGCCGTTTGCGGGGGAGAATCCCGATGTGGCTCCTGTCGTATCAAAATCCTTGAAGATAATCCTCCTGTCAGCGAACCCTCTCCAACAGAATATGAACTTCTGGACAAAGTCGATCTGGAATCAGGAATCAGATTGGCTTGTCATACGGAAATTCTTGGCAATCTCGAAGTAACCATACCACCCGAATCCTTTTCACAATCACAAAGACTGCAAGTCGAAGGGCATGAAGTTTACTATGATCTGGATCCTGCGATTCAAATCGTAGATCTCAGGTTGGATCCCGATCCGCATCAAACGGATCTTTCACTTTTTGATGAACTGGCAGGTTTGCTACAGCAGAAGATCGGGAGTAAGGAACTTTTTCCCGAAGTTGAGATGTTGAGAAAGCTGCCGGAAATGGTCAGGCAGTTTGCAGGGGAGATCAGGGTATTGATCAGGAAAGGTTGGGTGATTGACATTCGCCTCCCTCTGAGCCCGGTTTTGGGGTGTGCCGTAGACGTTGGTACAACAAAACTGGCTGCCTATTTGGTTGATCTGGAGAGTGGAGAGATATTGTCCAAACTGGGGACTATGAATCCGCAGATATCATTTGGCGAAGATGTCATGGCCCGAATTGCATATGCCGGAAAACAAGAGGATGGGCTTGATCTTCTCCACACCGTGCTGGTTGATTCTCTCAACGATTTAGTCAGCAGGTTATGTGAACAGGCGAATCAAGAAAGACTGAAACCGAATATTGAATTGAATCCGGAACAGGTTATTGATGCCGTTATCGTTGGTAATACCTTGATGCATCACACGGCTTTGAAATTGCCTGTCAAGCAACTGGGTGTAGCCCCGTACAGAGCATCCTTGACGTCAGCTATCGACGTAAAGGCTAAAGGTTTGGGGATCAAAGTTTCTCCTGTTGCAGATATTCACTTTATGCCCAATATTGCCGGATTCGTGGGAGCAGACCATGTTTCCATGCTCTTGACTGGAGACAAACTGATTTCCACCAGCACGATCCTATTCATTGATATCGGTACCAATACGGAAGTAAGCCTGACCAGGGGTGATTTGCTGATAAGCTGTTCAACTGCCTCCGGACCTGCTTTTGAAGGAGCGCACATTGGAAGCGGTATGAGGGCTGTTGATGGAGCAATAGAGAAGTTTTTCATTACCGAAGACGGATTTAAATTCCTTACAGTTGCACAAGGTAAACCTTCCGGTATCTGCGGTTCGGGAATTCTTGATATTTTAGCGCAATCAATAAAGCATGGGATTATTAACAGAAACGGTGCTTTAAATAAGGAACACCCTGGTGTCCGCATCGGCGACAAAGGACCTGAACTTTTGATTGTTAAGGCTGAAGAAGCTGCTCACAACAGAGATATTGTAATGTCCAGAAAAGATATCAGTGAAATTCAGCTTGCCAAAGGAGCGATCAGGGCAGGGATAGAACTGTTGATAAAAGAGGTTGGTATCGCCGCAAATGAGATAGAGCAGGTCGTTGTGGCCGGAGCGTTTGGCACCTATCTGGATGTGAACAGCGCTGTCACAATCGGGATGTTTCCTGATATTGATAGGTCAAGATTCATTCAGGTCGGTAATGCCGCCGGAATGGGAGCAATCACGGCACTGTTATCGATTAAACAGAGAGAAAATGCCATAAAAATGGCAAAAGAGGTTCGCTACCTTGAGTTGGCGAATCATCCTGATTTTTCGAATGAATTTACCATGGCTATGATGTTTTGAGCCATGTGTAAACATCCGTAGCAATAAAACCGATTTTAATAGTCAGGAATGGGATCGGGTATATAATCCCTTTCCTCGATACAATGACCGGCCGGAGCTGGGATGTGTTGATAGGCCGGCAACGTTGCAGCGCTCTTGGTCATCTCTCTGAATCGAATTACAATCAATCATCTAAAAGGAATTAAATGACAAGAGAAAGAATAACCGATGCTGTCAAAAATGGCAGATTACTGGTATCTGATGGAGCCTGGGGGACATTTTTACAACAGAAAGGACTTAAAGCTGGTGAATGCCCTGAAAGCTGGAATCTTACCCATGCTGATGCAGTTTTAGCCGTAGCCGGAAGCTATATTGAAGCAGGTGCGGATATGATCCAGACCAATAGCTTTGGTGGATCCCGATTCAAACTCGAGCATTTTGGATTGTCGGACCAGGCCAGTGAGATAAACGAGGCTGCTGCACGCATTTCCCGTCAAGCTGCCGGTGAAGATCATTGGGTAATTGCTTCAATCGGTCCAACTGGAAAAATGCTGATTACCAATGAGGTCACAGAATCGGATCTGTATGAGGGATTTAAAGAGCAGGCCCTAGCACTCGAAAAGGGTGGTGCCGATGCCATTTGCATTGAAACCATGTTTGATCTGGAAGAGACCACACAGGCCATCAAAGCTGCAAAAGAGAATACCAATTGTGAGATCATTGCCACTTTTACCTTCGAGTTGACCAAGAAAGGTGAGTTCAGAACCATGATGGGTGTTTCCCCGGAACAATACTCACAGCGGGTAATAGAGCATGGGGCCGATATAATTGGTACCAATTGCGGAAACGGAATGGAAAGGATGATCAACATAGTTAGACAAATCAGATCCGTAGAGGGGGGAGTCCCGGTTTTGGTGCATGCCAACGCAGGATTACCGGTTAATGTCGATGGTAAGGATGTTTTTCCTGAAAAGCCCGATGAAATGGCAGGCTTCGTAAAAGAATTAGTGAGTTCGGGGGCAAATATCATCGGTGGATGCTGCGGTACAACCCCGGATCATATATCGGCAATCAAAGCGGTTGTAAATGAACTGAGTTAATTTACTTGCCTCGAAAGCATTACCCCTTGATACCTCCCGATGCGCCTATCTCCCTGGGGACTACCCTGAATGGGGTAGTCCTTTTACTTTCCCGTCGATAGATTTCACAAAAAGTGATGTAAAACTGCCAAGTCGTCACTTCAAATCGCTACTTCCCGATTTAAACGGGATTCATAAAGCATTTTTGCATTCGTAATAAAAATTAGCTTTAAAAAAAAAGGTTGACGGATTTAGTCATTCGACTAATAATTAGTCATATGACTAAATCTTTCAGAGGAACAATATGAAAACAAAAGAAAGAATTCTTGCCGGAGCCAAACAATACCTGCTTGATCATGGCCAGGCAGGTTTTACCATTCGGGCAATTGCAAAAGAGGCAGATGTCAACAAAGGTTTGGTTCACCACTATTTTGGTTCCAAGGAGAACCTTGTTTTAGAGCTGATTGATTATGTGGTAGAGGCACCGTTTGTGGAGATGAAAAAGACAATGTCCGGTAAATCCCAGGAAGATGTGAAGAATCTGATTTTGAATCTCCTTCGGAACAACACGGATCTAGTGAACATGATCTTTGAGTTCATGTATTTTGCCCAGCATTCGGAAAGAATAAAGGAAAAACTGAGAAATATTGCCAGGGAAAGACGCGATTTTATTGCAAGCTGTTTTGGTGTCGATGATCCGCAAAAGAAATATACGCTTAACTCCGGGGTGTTCGGCATTATTTTCTTCAGTCGATTGGAAACTGAAATCGACATCGATGCAGCATTGACGATGTTATTTAGAAAATTTGAGATTCTTTGACAATTACAAGGAAATGAAATGGCAAAGCTAAGACATCTTATAGATCTTAAATTCGAACAACTGGGGTACTGGATAGTTGGCAAGAGATGGTTTGTACTGGGTTTTACCATCCTGCTTACGGTGTTTATGGGATCAAGGCTGCCAAACAGCACTTTTGATATGTCCACAGAAGGATTTCTGCATGAAGATGATCCCAGTATTGTCCGCTATAACGAGTTTCGGGATCAATTCGGCAGGGATGAGATGATTGTCTTAATGATTGAAACTGAGAATGTTTTTGAGCTTGGATTTCTTGAAAAACTAAAGGCCTTTCACGAAGAGCTGGAAGAAAATGTACCTTACCTAAATGATATCACCAGTCTGATCAATTCCAGGGTTACCAAAGGGGCGGAAGGAGAACTGCTGGTGTACGATTTGATGGAGGATTTCCCCGAAACTGAAGCAGACCTACAGAAAATAAGGGAGTTGGTGTTATCCAATCCATTATACAAAAACCTCGTTATATCAGAGGACGGGACTTTAACGACTATCATTATCAAATCGGATGTTTATGCAGGAAGCGATGAGGGTGAAGAGCTCTCCTTCGGCGAGGATGACACGATTCTGACGGAGGATAGTGTTGGTGAAGAACAGCAGATGTTAACCAATGAGCAAAATGCGGAGATGGTAAACGTTATCAGGGAAATAATGACCAAGTATAATTCTCCTGATTTTCCTGTTTATCTCAGTGGTTCACCTGTAATCACCGATTTCCTGAAGATGACCATGCAGGGGGATATGAAGAAGTTCACGGGATTAGCTATTTTTGCCATTGCAGCTTTTCTGTTTTTACTTTTCAGAAAACTGTCCGGAGTTTTCCTGCCACTGCTGACCGTTACCATGAGCGTCATCTACACTTTCGCCTTGATGGCACTTACCGGTACGGCAATCAAGCTACCTCTTGTAATACTTCCCTCTTTCTTGCTGGCCATCGGTATTGGAGCCTCGGTCCATCTGATGACAATTTTTTATAAATACCTGAAGGATCATGATAAAACGGAGTCCATCAGCAAAGCCCTGGGACATTCCGGGCTTCCCATTGTGATGACAAGTATCACCACAGCGACAGGTATCGCTTCCTTCAGTCAAGCCGAGCTGGCCCCGATTGCGGATCTGGGTATGTTTGCATCCTTAGGGGTGGTTATCTCGTTGATTTTTACAATTTTGTTGCTACCGGTGATGATCAGTATATTACCGATCAAGCCAGCCAAGAATCCGACCAATAAAACCAATAGCGGGATTATTAGCAGGTTTTTGATGGCTTGCGGTAATTTTTCAGTTGATCATCACCTGTTTGTGCTTTTTGCCTCGTTTTTAATCATCGGTCTCAGCATTATCGGAATTTTCAGATTGGAGGTGACCCATCATGTTCTCAAATGGTTTCCGGAAGGCAGCGAAATTCGTGAAAACACCGAACTCATCGATAACAAGATGAAGGGTACTTTGGCCATTGAAGTCATTCTCGATACCGGGGAAGAGAACGGACTGTATGAACCGGATGTATTGAATAAGCTGGATATATTGGGTCAAAAACTTCTGGAATATCCATCACCTGTTGAGACGATGTTTGTCGGCAAGACGATCTCTTTGGTTGATTTGTTAAAGGAAATCAACCAGGCGATTCATGAAAACAACCCGGATTACTACTCGATTCCCCAGGACAGGCAACTCATTGCCCAGGAGCTGTTTCTTTTTGAAAACAGCGGATCGGATGATCTGGCCGACATGGTGGACAGCAGTTTCAGCAAAACCCATCTGACGGCGAAAGTGCCCTGGAACGATTCGGTCACCTATATCGATTTCATACAGTATCTTAAAAGAAATGTTGATGAGATCTTTCAGGGAGAGTTTGAAATCGGATTTACAGGAATCAGTGAAATCCTGATGAGCACGGTTTACGCCATGATGCACAGCACTATGCAAAGTTATGCCATCGCCGGGATCATTATCACGGTGTTGATGGTTTTGCTGATCGGCAAAATCAGGATCGGCTTTTTAAGTATGATTCCCAACCTGACCCCTATTGTAATCACCCTGGGGTTGATGGGATGGTTCGGAATAAACCTGGATCTGTTTTCCATGCTGATCGGAAGCATTGCTATAGGATTAGCTGTGGACGATACCATTCACTTCTTTCACAATTTTAAAAAATACCACGATGAGTCAGGGGATGTAAAAACAGCGGTACACCAGACCCTTACCACCACAGGCCATGCCATGCTGGTGACAACACTGGTTCTGGCGACCGGGTTCTGGCTGTTTATGTTTGCCACGATGAACAATCTCTTCTTTTTCGGTCTTCTAACCGGTATTACGCTTGTTTTTGCGTTTCTGGCTGATATTATCATTGCGCCTGCGCTGATGGCTTTGATAATGGGTAAAACGATACAAAAGCAACCTGCTGTTGAACCGGGAGCTTAATCGGGATTTGTCCCTCGAACCAGGAAAATCGATGATTAACACAAGCAATTACTTAAACCACCGTCTTGACAGGTATAGAGGTTCGTAATAGATTAATATTGTACTATAATACTATTACAACATCTAAATCTGTTTGAGATACCAACAGGAGAAGAATGATGAAAAAACTTAAACTAACTGAAATGATTATCACCTGTTTAGTATTGGGGCTGATAATCTGTTTTGTATCCTTTCCGGTTTCGGCTCAGGATTTAACGGCATTTGAGGTTATGGACCGTGCTGACAACAGGGACGATGGAGAAACATCCATATCGGAAATGACCATGATATTGATCGACAAAAGGGGAAAGCAAAGAGTCAGGCAAATGAAAGGTTTCCGCAAGGATTTTGGCAAAGATGTCAAAAATATCAGTTTCTTCCTGACCCCGGCTGATGTGAGAAATGTCGCTTTTCTGTCTTATGACTGGGACGATGAAAACAAGGAAGACGACAACTGGCTGTATCTGCCGGCTGTGGGAAAACCCAAAAGGATTAGTGCCGGGAATAAGAAAGACTCATTTATGGGAAGTGATTTTACCTATGCCGATATGAACGGAATGGAAATCTCGGAATGGGATTACAAATTTCTGAAAAAGTCCGATAAGGTGGGCGGCCATGAATGTTGGCAGATAGAAGGCGTTCCCAAAAAATCGAAACGAAAGAAGGTTGTCGATGAAACCGGATACCTGAAAACCAAATCCTGGATCAGGAAAGACAATTTCATGATGGTTCGCGGAATCATGTACGTTAAAAAAGGTAAAAAAATCAAATATTTTACAGCGACAGATATCGAACAAATCCAGGGAATCTGGACTGCCAAAAAACTGACCATGGTGACCACCAAAGGCAAAAAGAAAGACCATTCGACTGTGCTGATTTTTAACAATATGATCTACAATAAGGGAGTTGAAAACGGCATGTTTACGGTTCAACGCATGGAGAGAGGACTGTAATGTTTGAGGATTTGCGAAAGCTTAAGAATTTTCTTAGTTTGGCGTTAGTGATTTTGCTGATGCTGATGCATGGATCCATCCGGGCTGATACAACAGCAGATAATGATGGTTTTGCCGACCAGGATGATGCAGCGTGGATGGAAGATGGGTTTGACGAGGATGGTTTCGGTGAAGAGGATGTTGACGGATTCTCCGAAGAGGGCGGATTTGCCGAAGTCGATGTTAACCTTGACGAAATCGATCTTGAAACAGAAGCCGATTCCTTCTGGTCATTTGGAGGGTACTTCAAACAAGGTGCGGATTACAGCTATGCTTATGAAGATCCGGATTTTTCCAAGATCAGGTCAACTCTTAATCTGGATTTAGATCTCAAGCTCACTGATGATTGGAGAGGTCAAATCAACTGGAATGGATTTTATGACTATGCCTACACCCACCGGGGAAGAGATGAATTTACCGACGAAACCCTGGAAACCTATGAAAGTGAAGCAGAGTTCAGAGATTTTTATATCGAGGGTGGTATGACCGAATGGTTGCGCATTAAATTCGGCAGACAGATCATCGCCTGGGGTCAGTCGGATAGTGCGCAGATTACGGATGTAGCTAATCCCCGTGATATTCGTGAATTAGGTATGGTGGATCTTGAAGATGCCAGGGTCCCGGTAGCGGCGACAAAGCTTTCCTTTTCCAGTGGCTCTCAGATTGTGGATTTGGTTGCCATTCATGAAATCAGGGGAAACAAAATGCCGGCAAACGGATCGGAGTTTGATGTCTTTCAGGATCTTAGAGCTATGGGGATCCGAATTGATGACGAGGTGATTCCGGAAAGCAATGGAGAAAACACCGAATACTTGATCCGGTATTTCAAAAGTTTCAACGGAGGCGACCTTGGACTTGTCTGGGCGGATACCTTTGAAGATTCAGTCTATCTGGAGTTTAGCGGATTGGAAATCAACAATGCACTGCCCAATCCGACCCTTGCTGAGATATCCCTTAATCTTGAACCAACTCATAAACGAATCAAAACATACGGTCTGTCTGCCAACCTTGTTTCAGGATCCTGGTTATTTAAAACCGAAATCGCCCAAAAAACAGATGTCGCTTTACAAAGGAACGATACCCAGGATCAGATTGTACCGATTGTTATAAATTTGACAGCGAGCTCGCAGTCATCTGCAGTTTATGACGCAGAAACAGGTATCATTGAAACCTGGAGTGAGAAGGATACCACAATTGGTATGCTGGGAGTTGAATACTCAGGGATCGAAAACACGACCGTTACCCTGGAAGCAGTGGGAGAGAAGATAAATGAATATGAGGAAACACTCCTGGCAGATGAGGTCACTTCTCAAATGATGCTGATGGTATCCTATTCGGCGCTGAATGAAACCTTGGATGCAAGATTAATCTGGATCCATTTTGCGGATGGGAATGGTGATGTCTACCGATTCAACCTGGAGTACGACTTAATTGATGCATTGAACCTTGCGGGAGGTGTGATCAATTATGAAGCAAGCGAGGAAGAAGCATCTGTCTATAATTTTCGGGACAATGACAGGGTTTTCGTTGCTGTGAAATATAGTTTCTAACCAGTTTCTGATTGCCCCCGACTTTTATGAACAAGCTCATACCGATCCTTTTTAGTTCAAGGGATTGATCAGACAACGGATTGTCGAATTGATCTCCTTGTGTTAAGTACTGAATAAAACAGAAAAAAGGATATGAAAAATGAACATCAAATCTCTTCTAGTTAGTTTATTAGTCGCTGCATGCATTCTAACGGCATGCAAAGAGTCCAATGATCTTGATTCGATTGAAATATCTGCTGTAAAAGACGTAACAGGGGATGTGACAGCAGAAAGTTTATTTATATGTGAATCAGATGGTGATGAATATCGCAAATTCAAAGTCACCGGTTTTTATGGTGATGACAGTGAAGAGGACTTGACGGATGAGGTGGTTTGGACAACTGATGCCAGTGATGACGACGTTCTGTCTGATGTGGTGGCAGGAATGGTCTATTGCAGAACAGACTATGGTGTAATTGGCATCGTGGCAACCTATACGCTTAGTAACGGTGAATCAAGCTCAAGTTCATCTTCGAGCTCATCCAGCTCATCAAGTACGGAATTTACCGATTCGATTTTAGTGAAAACTCAATAAGAGACGCGCTGTAAAAATCTAAATTGGGAAAATGCTTAAGATGACAGAATCCAAATCAGATAAGACAAGAGTTGTCGACTATTTGACGCGTTTGATGTCAGGAAGATTCTTCCAAATTGATGATTTGGAAGCGATGACAGTTCAGGATTTGAAAGAAGATACACCGCTACAGGATATAGAAAGCTCTGTATTGGAAGCGGCACTGGCAGAATTCAAAGAGAAATACAAGTCGGAGATCTTCAAAGACTCTGGCGAAAACTGAAACCGATCGGTTTAAATGTTGCAGCATCATTAATCAGTGTTATTAAAATTAGACACGATCAAAGATTGCAGTTTCTGTATGGCGGCAGGACTGTTTTCACTGAACTGGAAACCGATATGATTTTCCCTGCAGTACATTGTTTGCGCCTCAAGGTCCATACTCTCTTTTGCACCTTCCGGATTGATTCGTAAAATACAGGAATTCCCCTTGGAGAGTTCAATCCTGGTGTTTGATACCACCGTTGCTCCCTCCAACGAAATATTCTTCAATTTCACCGGATAATGCTTATTTTTAAAGGTTAATCTGGTTTCAGAGGGCACCCTAACCCTGCTGAAAACTCTTTTTTCTTTTGTCATACTATTCCCGTTGTTTGCCCGGTTCGTTTTCCGGGATAGATTGAATCATGTTTAAGATTCAGGTCGTGAAATTTATAAATCCTGAGATAATAAGATTCGTTTTTAATTTAACAAAAAGAACGAATAGTAACAGTTGATGACAGTGGAAGATAATGTATTTCGTCGAAATATAATAGATAAAAACGATTAAGATTGCAACTGAATTTCAAATTTCCGGGAGTTTAACCGAAAAATAACAAAACTTGATACCATTTTTCGCGTAGAAAATCATCCATATCGATTTACAAAGATAAATTAATCAATAGGTAATTATCTTTTAATGTCAGTAAGTTGCATATTTGGTTGAAAATCGTCTTGAAACCGGTGGGTTAAAGCGTAATTAATTCATTTGATTTTATGGAGTTGAACATCGTTTTTAAATTTGGTAGAACTGAATCTTAGAAAATGTAACTAGTTTCTCGTGGAGAGAAGCTGTGAAGAAGTAACGATTGAAAATCAAGATTGATAATCAGAACCAGTCAAGGATAATATGCACCTGATTCGTTTCTGTTTTGCATACACCCTGTTCGTGCTGGTATTGCTTATTTTGCAGCTAATACCTACAATCGATGTTTTTTTCAGTGACCCCCCGCCAGGTTCCGGTAAATCACCAATAAAATCCGCAAAATCGCAAGCTGATGTACTGGACTTAATCAACAAGCCAATCTCACTTCCTGAAAATTCGAAGACCGCCAGTTGAGTCTTTGGTCTATTTTATCTCGGGTTGAAACGGAAGATTCGAATTTTTTTTTACCTTGTTTTCTGATTTACTTAACTTTGTAGTCGCCTCCAGCATAATTTATGTTTGAATGTGAAAATCAATTGTTGGATAATGAAGCCAACAGTCCAGGGTAATCTCCGGCAAGTCGTTTCTGCGCCTGCAGATAAGAATCAATCCACCAATCAACATGTCAAAAAACATTTATATCACAGCAATAGAACCCCAAAGTGGAAAAACCTCAATTGCTTTGGGCGTAATGGAACTTCTGGTAAGGAATCTAAAAAAGGTCGCATTTTTTCGCCCGATCATTAACGTGCAGGATGACACCGTAGAGACCGATGTTATTATTGATCTCATGCGGGAGCACTATCAAATAGACACTCCAAAAGAAGAGATGTATGCCTTAACCCTTGAGCAGGCAAAGGATCTGTTTGCAGAAGGAAAGCATGAAGAGCTGCTTGAAGGGATTATGGATAAATACAAGGCGCTGGAGAGCACACATGATTTTGTGATGTGCCTGGGAACGGATTTTAAGGGTACATCTTCGTCTTTGGAACTGGATATCAATGCAGAGATTGCCAATAACCTGGGATGTCCTCTTCTCATAGTGGCAAATGCTCACAAAAAAGATTTGGAAGAGATTGAAAAAACCTGTCAATTTGCTTTGGAGTCCTTTGATGACAAAGGGTGTGATACCCTTGGCCTTATTGTTAATCAAACACCAGCCAATATCCAGAACAGCGTGGTTGAGTATTTAAGGCCCAAGCTAAAGGAAAAGCTGGATCTCGTCTACTCCCTGCCATATGAACCGACCCTTGGCTGCATCAGCATGTCCGAAATTGCCAAAAACCTGGATGCGGATATTCTCTTCGGGGTTAAAAAACTGAATCGTCTGGTATCAAGATTTTCTGTTGCTGCCATGCAGTTGAAGAACTTCCTGCCCAGGATGACAGAGGGAAATCTAATCATCACGCCCGTGGATAGACTCGATGTCATTTTGGGCACTTTGACCGCTTTTCAATCGCAGACAATGCCGAATGCCTCCGGTCTGATTTTAACCGGATACATGGAGCCTGATTACGTCTTATACAATCTGCTGGAAGGAATGACCGATTTAATTCCCATTTTGAAGGTGAAAGACGATACCTATACGACAGCTCAAAAAATCAGCGATATTTCTCCCCAGATCCATGCTGATGATCCGAAAAAAATCTCCATGGCATTGGGTCTGTTTGAATCAAATGTTGATACGACTGAACTGAGGCAGAAGATTGTAGGGTTCAGCGTCTCTTTTGTAACTCCTAAAATGTTTGAGTTTGGATTGATCAAAAGAGCGCGAATGGACAAACAGCATATCGTCTTGCCGGAAGGAGAGGAAGAGAGAATTCTTACCGCGGCAGAGATAATTGCCCATCGTGATATTGCTGAAATCACGGTATTGGGATCCGAATCCAAAATTCAAGAGAAGATAACAACTCTCGGTTTGGATATGAAAGGATTGAACATCATCGATCCGGCAAAATCTGCAATGTTCCAGGACTACGCTTCAACCTACTATGAACTGAGGAAACATAAAGGCATTACCCCTGATAATGCCAATGACGTGATGACCAGTGTTAACCACTTCGGAACCATGATGGTTCACAAGGGACACGCGGACGGGATGGTTTCCGGAGCTGTTCATTCGACTCGGAATACCGTCAGACCGGCATTTGAGATAATAAAGACCGAAGAGGGATCATCCAGGATGTCCAGTGTGTTCTTCATGTGTTTGGAAGACAAGGTGCTGGTTTACGGAGATTGCGCCGTTAATCCCAACCCGACCTCGGAGTTACTGGCTGAAATAGCGGTGAAATCGGCTGAAACTGCCCGGATTTTCGGTGTGGATCCCGTTGTGGCAATGCTATCCTATTCTACGGGAAATTCCGGTGTCGGAAGTGATGTTGATAAAGTTCGCAAAGCGGTGGAGATTGCACATGAACTCAATCCGGATCTGCTCTTGGATGGTCCCATTCAATACGATGCGGCTGTGGATAGTGGTGTGGCCAAGACCAAACTACCTGACAGCACCGTAGCAGGTAAAGCAACGGTTTTGATATTTCCTGATTTGAATACAGGAAACAACACTTACAAAGCTGTTCAAAGATCGGCCAAGGCAGTTGCCGTGGGTCCGGTAATGCAAGGGCTTAAAAAACCGGTTAATGATTTAAGTCGGGGATGTACGGTTGTCGATATCGTGAATACTGTTGCTATTACAGCCATTCAGGCACAAGCAGATAAGGAGGCTGTAGTCGGGTGAAAAGCTGGAGAAAATCAACGGAGTCCGAGTCAATAAAAAGTGCAAATGAAAATATTAGTCATTAATACGGGAAGTTCCTCCATTAAGTACCAACTATTTGAAATGGAGGACCATACTGTTTTAGCGGGAGGAATGGTTGAGAGGATTGGCGAAGCCAGCAGTAAGATTACGTACAAAGTTTATGGTGAAAATCCCCAAAAAACCGAATCAAATGAGGTTATTACCGATCATAAAACCGGTTTGCTTCGCGTTGTATCCCTGTTGGTAGATGAGAAACTGGGTGTGATTAAGGATAAATCAGAAGTGGGTGCTATCGGCCATCGAGTCGTCCATGGCGGTGAGGAATTTGTCAAACCGGCAGTAATTGATGACACTGTGATAAAAGCTATTGAACGAAATATACCTTTAGCTCCCTTGCATAATCCATCCAACATTGTTGGAATAACTGTCTCCCGCGAGATATTCCCTAATGCCAAACAGGTTGCTGTGTTTGACACTGCTTTTCATCATACCATGCCCGAAAAGGCTTATCGTTACGCTTTGCCTTCGGATCTCTATGAAAGGTACAAAATCAGAAGGTACGGATTTCATGGAACGTCGCATCAATTCGTGTCGGAAGCGGCCGCCAGTTTGTTGAATCGGAAACTGAAGGACCTGAATCTGATCACGATTCATCTTGGAAACGGTGGAAGTATTACTGCGGTCAAGTCCGGTGCCAGCATTGATACTTCAATGGGAATGACCCCTCTGGAGGGATTGGTAATGGGGACACGTTCCGGGGACATTGACCCGGCCATACCTGCCTTTTTGACCCGGAATTCGGAAGCGACAATAGAAGACGTAGACAGAATGTTGAACACCCGGAGCGGATTAAAGGGGATCTGCGGAAAAAATGATATGCGTGAGATCCTGGCCGCCGCAGACCGGGGAGATAAAACATCGAAATTGGCTGTTGAGATGTTCTGCTACAGGGTGAAAAAGTATATTGGGGCGTACATGGCTGTCCTGGGCCGCGTGGATTCTCTTGTTTTTACAGCCGGAATAGGCGAACACTCTGCAGAAATCAGGGAAAGGATTTGTGAGGATTTGGAGCAGATAGGGATAATCCTTGATATCGATAAGAATCGGGAGAAGATCCAAGGGAACAGAGAGTTGCATTCCGCTCGTTCCCAGGTAAAGATCCTGCTTATTCCTACCAACGAAGAGTTAAAAATTGCCCTGGAGACACACCTGCTGGTCTCCAATGACAACATCTAAGTTTGAGCTTTCTCCTCAATCCAATCAATAATCTGGTTCAGGGTTGAGGTTTCATCGATTGCGTCCATCAAGTCAAATCCGGGTGTCGGATATTTTTCCGATACCGCTTCAACGAATTCTACCACTTTAATGGAATCGCCACCCAATTCGAGAAAGGGTTCGTCCAGGATAGGGGGTTGTTCCACAATCTTTTTGAAGAGCCGGATGACGGTTGCTTCAATATCAGATCCGATTTGCCCTTCTGCCGTCTTTTCCGGCAAAACTGCCAGAAGGCCTTCGAATGAACCGTCAATCAAGCGTCGAACATTGGCCTGATGTTTGATTTTGCCGCTGGAGGTTTTGGTAATAATACCAGGTTCCAGATAGATCCTTTTGGCCGGATGGATTTGGAACTTGTTACCAAGCAGTTCGGAAATCTTCTGATCTATTGTCGGTAATATATAATCGTCAAACATACCACGGTCCTTAATATAATCTTTCTTCACTTCCGCGGCTATACAGAGATACTCACCCGATTCACCTGATTCTGCATAGGCAACAATACATCCTGCCCTCAACTCCTTTATTTCTGTTAATACATACTCGATATCCTGGGGATAGTAGTTTCTCCCTCGTATGATAATCAGATCTTTTATTCTTCCGGAAAAATAGAGATTACCTTGCCAGAGTATCCCCAGATCGCCGGTTGCAAGAAAAGGCTTTTCCTTTCCGGATATCTGCTGTTGAAACACCTGTTTCGTCGCTTCCGGATTTTCAAAATAACCGTGGCAGACACTGGGGCCGCTAATCATGATTTCTCCGACGATTCCTTCCGGACAGGGGCTGTTGTCTTCGGCTTTAATGGCGATTTCGTGTTCATCCATCATCGGACCCAGATCTACGAGATGTTTCTTATCCGGTTCGGGAGCGGATTCATCGATTATTTTGACCTTTCCCTCTGTTTCCAGGAGAGTTCGGTCGACACAAAGAGAATTGAGTTTGTCCGAAACGGAAAACATGATGACGGTTTCAGCCATGCCAAATCCGGGTCGGATGGCGTCCGGTTTTAAACCACAATCGGAGAAATACTCATTAAACTGTTTGACTCCTGAATATTGAACAGGCTCGGCACCATACACGGAACACACAAGGCTGGAGAGATCAAGATTCTTTTTATCCTCATCACTGACTTTCTTCAGGCAAACCTCATAGGCGAAAGGGGGTGCGTAGCTGTATGCACATTTGTACCGCGATATCATGTTCAACCAGCGAATGGGCTTTAGTATGAAGTGAACTGGCGTAGCAAGTACAACATAACCTCCCATATAAAGGGCTCCGATCATTCCCGCTGCCAATCCGAAATCATGAAAAAGAGGCAACCAGAGGGCGGTTCCTTTTTCTTCCTGCCACTTACAGGTTTTATAGGCCTGTTTCATATTGGCCATGATGCTATCATGACCGATCATGATTCCCTTTGGAGTGCCTGTACTTCCTGACGTGAACTGTAGATATGCTACGTCTTCCGGTTTATGTTCCGGTATCGATGAAGGCTCCAAACTTGAACCTAATAACTCCTCATCGGAGACGACCAGAATATCTGCAAAAAGAGGGCGAATCTCATCGGGTAATTGGCTACTTATAAAATCAACAAGTAAAGGGGTGGTAATCAACACTTTGGGGCGACTGACTTTTACTGTGGGAACAAAGGTTTCGAGATACGATCTCATTTGATGTGGGCCGGCGGGTTCAGATAGGGGAACAGCCACTACGCCGCTGTAGAGACAACCATAAAAGATCTTGGTGAACCGGATACCATTGGGAAGAATTACCAGGGCTCTCTCCCCTTTAGCAATGTTTTTGCTTGTAAACCAATTAGTTACTTGTCTGGCGGATTGATCCAACTGTCCATAACTCAGTTCCGAAACCTGGTTGTCACCATCTTCCAGGAAGGTTATGTAGTTTCGATCCGGATGAGTTTCAGCTCTTTGCTGTGCAACTTCAACAATCGTACTTAGATTCTGAGGAATCATTCACTTCTCCTGTTCTTGTGATCCGTTTAATGATCATCAGGAAGGGATTAAAAAAAAAGCCGTTTGCTTCAATTGAGTTGGCAAACGGCTTTTGATAAAACTGGCACGGGAATGATTTAGCCTTCGCTTATCTTCTCAGTCAATTCGGGCATGAACTCAAGAATATCAGCTATAATACCGACATCAGCTACCTGAAAAATAGGCGCTTTCGGGTTTTTGTTTACAGCAACGATGAACGGTGAGCCCTTGATTCCTCCCAAATGCTGGAAAGAACCGCTGATACCCATAGCCATATAAACTTTCGGTTTAACCGTCTGTCCGGAGGTACCAACCTGACGCGATTTATCAAGCCACTTGGCATCAACAATCGGCCGTGAACAAGATACATCTGCGCCCATTGCTTCTGCAAGTTCATTGGCGACTTCGATGTTCTCTTCATCCTCGATTCCGCGTCCGACTGAAACCAGTACTTCAGACTTGGTAATATCAACATCACCGGCTTCCTGAACAACAGTTTCCAGATACTTGCGTTTTGCCGATACGTCACCTATATCGCCGGATTTGTCCACAACCTGTCCACCTGCGCCCTTGCTTTCATCAGGCGCAAAGGGGCCAGGGCGAACTGTAATCACAGCACCGCCGGAAATATCGACATTGACATGAGTACTGACCTGCCCCCCAAACTCCTGGCGAATGATTTTCAGAGTCGAGCCGTCCATACCTTCAACATCCACAACATCGGAAGCGTATGCGGAGTCCATCTTAATGGAGAGTCCGGGTGCCAGATCCATTCCAAAGGTGTTATGGGGAACCAGTACAATGGAGTCGCCCGGGAGTATATTTACCAGGACTTTTCTGATAACTTCAGCATTTGGGTAGGCGAAGGCATCGTTGTCAATTTTATAAACCTCTTTATAGGACTCTGCCATTTCGTTACAAACCCTGTCCAGGTTTTCACCGGAGCCGGTTACGATAGCTGTTACACCAGTGCCTGCATCTATTTTCTGTGCCGCCGTGATCAGCTCAAGTGCGGAGTCATCGGCAACGCCATCCTTATGTACGATATATGCGTAAATTTGAGCCATTATTGTAGTCCTCCTTTTGCTTTTAACATTTCAATCAGTTTATCAATGATCTCTTCTGTACTTCCTTCAAGCATTTCAGCTCCGTCTCCGAGGTCAGGTAGAAAATAATCCACCTTTTTTACCTGGGCACCGGCTTCACCGACACTGTCGGAAGCCAATCCAAGATCGGATGCTGAAAAGGAGGGGATTTCAACGGAAGCCACCTTACGAATTCCTCTGATGCCCACATATCTTGGCTCATTGATACCAGTTTGTATGGAAAGAACACATGGGAGTTCGATTTCATTCATCTCCTGATCTCCACCTTCAACTTCCCGACCGACATTGAGTTTGTCGCCAGCCACATCGATTTTGTTTACTAACGATGCATACGGCAGATCCAGCATTGCAGCCAGCATTCCACCAACTTCTGCAGCGCCGGCATCTGCTTGAGCTCCTGTCATGATGATATCGTAGTTACCTTTCTCAACCACGGATTTGAGGATGGTGGCGATTCCCTTACCATCTGAATTCTCAAATGCGTCGTCCGAAACCAGAATTCCTTTTTCCGCACCCATCGCCATTTCACGGCGCAGAACTTCTTCTGACTCTTCATCACCCACGGTAACAACGGTTACAGTTCCTCCATGTTCATCCACCATTTGAATGGCTTCTTCAACCGCATAATTGTCCCATTCGTTCACCGAGTAAACGAGATCGTCTCTTTCAATATCGTTGCCATCGCTGTTGAGTTCAATCTCATTCTCTTCATTATCGGGGACACGTTTAACACAGACCAAAATCTCCATATAGTTCCTCCAAAAGATTAGCTAAGCGCTAATGAAAGTTTCAGACCTGAAAAGGTCCTGTTTAACACTTTGTTATTTGTAAATCCATTGGGATCAGTCCTTTAACCGCCTCATGGATTTGTCCCGAGTGAGTTTTTTATGACTTTAACTGACGTGCTATCAATTCCGAAAAGTCAATGGCCTCCATTGATCCTTCCATGCCGGCCACTTTGATCGCATCTTCCATATTGACCAGGCAGAACGGACATGCGGTGACAATGACATCGGCACCGGCCTTTTTTGCCATTTCGACTCGTAACACACCCATACGGGTTTCCTCTTCCGGCTCATAGAAAAGCATCAATCCGCCACCGCCGCAGCAGAATGATCTATCCCTGCATTTCTGCATATCAACCCTCGTCAGTCCTGGAATAGCATCCATGGCATTCCTGGGGGCATCGTAAATGCAATTATGCCGGCCTAAATAACACGGGTCGTGATAGGTGTAAACCTTGTCCTTTTCCTCCAAAGGATTCAGTTGCAGCTTTCCTTCCCTGATCTTTCTGTCGACCACTTGTGTTATATGTTCGATAGGAGGTAAATCCTTGTAATCGTTTTTTAATACATTGTAAGCATGAGGATCGGCGGTAACAATGTTCTTGATACCCGATTCCTTAATTGCTTCCGAATTGGTCTCTTTCAAGTCCTGGAATAGCATCTCTTCGCCGAATCGCTTAACCTCACTTCCCGAATCCCTTTCCAGCTTACCCAGAACGCCAAAATCCACGTTTGCCGCATCAAGAATCAGGGAGGTAGATCTGGCGATCTCCTGCATTCTTTCATCGAATGATGAGATACTGTCAACAAAGTAAAGGGTTTCGGCTTCTTCTCCTTTCTCCAGTGATTTGACCTCACAAGTTTTGACAAACTCCTTGTCAGCCCATTCCAGTCGTTTCTTCTCCATCTTGCCCCAAGGATTTCCCCTTTTTTCCAGCGCTTTCAATGGTTTTTGAAGCGTTTGGGGAACCATTCCTTCGTCCACCATGCCCCTTCTCAGGTCAACGATTTTATCAATGTATTCAATACCGAGAGGACATTCCTGTTCGCAAGCTCCACAGGTTGTACATGACCAGATCTCATCCTCTTCATATGTTCCTTCCATCAACAAAGCGCTTTCCGGTTTGGGGCCGAAAATGGGATAGTTTTTGAAAATGGCATCTCTACCCTTGATGGTGATAAATCTCGGAGAGAGAGGTCTGCCGACAGCATCAGCCGGACAGTGATCGGAACATCGCCCGCAATCCGCGCAAGTATAAAAATCCAGCATGTGCTTCCAGGTGAAGTCTTCAAGTTTCTTGACGCCAAAGGATTCCAGCTCGTCCAGTTGGGAGTCGGAAATACCATATTGCACCGGCTTGATATTGCCCTTATCAAGTCTCATGAATACGACATTGAAGATCGAGGTGAAAACGTGGAAGTGCTTGCCAAACGGCAAAAAGCAGGCGAAAAAGAAGAAACAGATGTCATGAACGATATAAGAGATCACATGAGTTCCCTGCAGTGCGGATATTGAAGTCTCGGAAAGCAGATTTGCAAAAATCCAGACCAGGGTGAGGGGAGCCGCATATGTGACGTGTCCTCCCTTTTGCATCTCCGCCGCAATCAAGGCTGCTTCAAACAGGCTTTCCGAAAGCATCAGGGTTGATATGACCGCTAAAACGAAAACCGCTTCCTTGGTATGATCATGTCCATATTTTTCCGGTACTTTATATCTTTCAGGTGTGAAAATACCTCTTCTGACCGCAGCAATCACACAGGCAATCAATACAATCGTGGCTGCATAATCCTTTATGATGACGTAGGGACCAGATGTGAATCCCGGAATTCCGAAATCCGCCCAAAATCCGATAACAACCAGGGATGCAGTTCGAATCAACAGAATCAAAAAGCCAAAAAATATGGCAATGTGCAATATACCCGCAAACATATATCTGGGTTGCCGGTATTGGGCCAACCAGATTTTCAGGGTGTTGACAATTCTTTCCGGAATCCTTTCCAGTCTTGTATTATCCGGCGCTGCACCAAACAGCGGGACCAATCGTTTGTAAATCAAAAAAACGAAAGTTGCTGTTCCTGCAAGAGTAATAATAAAGGATATGACAATCGTGGGAAGACCAAGGAAAGAGTATTGTGCCGGTGGGATCAGTGCATGTGACATCTTATCTATTATCCTCCATGATATTAATTGTGCTTTTATTTAACGCAATTCAGATGCGCTCAACCGACCCATAACAAATGATGAGCAGATTACCTGTTTTGGTGGGTGGGGTTTCTGGGATCAATACGCTGGATAAAAGCTTTATCCTGTTTAAAAATCAGCATAAGGTTTTGGTTCCTATGCTTATTTCAATATAACTTACTGCACTACTTCATGAAATGCAGTCCTTTTTAACGTCCTAAAAAGGTAATAAACTAATTTACATCTGTCAATAAGAAGGTTATTGTATGTATCGAGACCATCGAGAGTGCGTGCAATTTAATCCAATTTTTGCGAATATTGGTTCGGTAAAAGATGGAAGCTTCGAACAATCAAAGGTCGATTGATGAAGGCAGGAAGACAAATGTAAGGCTCAAAACCAATGATCTTCCGGTGGTTATCATCAATACGAGTTTTATCCTGATGATCCAGGTGATGATTTTTGCGGTGTTTTGTAATTAAAACCTGAAAAGATTTTAGATGGTTAGACCTGTAAGTTGGGCTGAGATCTGCACATTCCCAAAATGCGAATCCTGAATTGAAAATCATCTCTTACCTGATATCTGCTTTTGATCTGGTATAAATGAGGTTGGCGATCAAACGATGAAGAAAACGAAAAAGGAACTTGTTGAGAAGCACTTGAACTCTCTAATGGAATCGGACAGTTTTACAATTGATGATTTATTGGAAACGACTGTTGATGAACTGTCAGTGGTTCAAGAGCTAAACGGGATCGGGAAAATCACGATCAGCACTGTCCTGGCCGAGTATAAAAGCAAATATGAAGATGATTTTTTTAGTGAAATTGACGGAGAGTTTCTGTCGGAGACAGGAGGGATGGGCCAGGATACGGAAGACGAACAGAATGCTTCATCATCCCTGACCTTAGAAGAGATACAGGTTTTGAAGGGAATTATTCAGGAAAGGGCTGATGAACAAAATGCAGAGTTGATCGAACTGAAGCTTGCGCTGAAAAACGCCGGGATTGACTACATGATGATCTTAAAAGACTACCGAACCCAAAAAGAGACTGAACTAAGAGAATGGGAGAAGTCTGTTAATACAGAGGAGTAAACCCCAAAGTATATGGCCGGGGTTTTCTCCTGCTGACACTGGCAAAGCAAATCAACTACACCCCTGGCTCGCCCCACACGTAATACAAACATAACAGGTACCTGTCCTCATGAATTCAATTCCTCCACATTCACCGCAAGGCATGTGATCATTTGTAGTCACCGGGGTGTTGGAATCTTTAGCAGAAGAACCGGGATTATCAGCCGGGCCGGGGTTACCGCCCTTTTTGGCACTGCTCTCCTCCAGAGTAGGAGGAGTGATCTGGAAGAAATCTGTTCTGCCAAGATAGGTATGACCCAGGATTCTAAAAATCGCATCGATCAGAGATGTTGCGTTTTTCAAATAGGGGTGCCCTTCAACATATCCGTGGGGTTCAAACTTGGTAAAAGAGAATCGTTCCACAAGCTTTTCCAGAGGTACGCCGTGTTGCAGACTGAAGGAGATGGCAATGGCAAATTGATTCATCAGCGCACGAACCGTTGAACCTTCTTTATAGCCAAGATCAACAAATATCTCTCCCAATGAGCCATCGGGATTCTCACCGCTTCTCAGGAAAACCTTGGTCCCGCCAATTTTGAACTCCCAGGTTCTCCCAAGTCTTTCATCTGGAAGCTGCTTGGATTGACCCCAGTCCAGGACTTTCTGGTCAAACTTCTCATCGTATTTTTTCTCAAGTTTTTCGATTTCCTGTTTCAGGAAAGCAATGGTATCCAGATTTTCTCTATCCTCTTTATCAGGAACTGTGGTTAAAGGCTGGGAACCTTTGGATCCATCCCGGTAGATAGCAATGGCCTTCAATCCCAGTCTCCAGGATTCGAAATAAATATTATAAATGTCTTCTGCTGAAGACTCATGGGGCATATTAACTGTTTTACTGATGGCCCCGCTGATAAAAGGTTGGATAGCTGCCATCATTTTAACATGTCCGAGTGGATCTATCGAACGTTTCCCATCACCACCCGGCATGGCACAATCAAAAATCTCCAGATGTTCATCGCTTATATCTTCGGCCCCTTCAATCGTGGAAAACTTCTTTATGTATTCAGTAATGGCCGTGATCTGCTCATCGGTATATCCAAGCTGCATGAGGACGTGAGGCACGCTTTGATTAACAATGGGAATAACGCCTCCGCCGGCAAGTTTTTTCCACATGACCAATGAAAATGCAGGTTCCACTCCGGTTGTTGCGCAATCCATAAGTAGACCGATGGTGCCGGTTGGCGCAAGCACGCTAACCTGGGAATTTCGATAACCGTGTTTCTTACCACTGGTCAAAACCTTATCCCAGCAGTTTTTTGCTTCTTTCAGCAAGGTTTTCGAAGCTTCATTGTCCTTCGGATTATAGGTATCCTTTTTCAGGGAATCCCGATGTTTTTGCATCACATTAAGCATTACTTCCTGATTCTCCGCATAGCCCTTAAAGGGGCCTAAATGCTGGGCGAGTTCCGCACTGACTTCATAAGCGTGCCCTGTCATGATAGCAGTTACCAGACCGGCAATTGCCCGACCGTTAGGACTGTCATAGGGATAGCCGTGCATCATGACCAAGGTTCCCAGGTTTGCGTAGCCTAGACCCAGTGGCCTGAATTCATGGCTGTTCTTCGCAATTCTACGCGTAGGGTAACTGGCAAAATCTACGAGGATATCCTGTGCAACCAGTAGAAGCCTGCAGGCTTTTTTGAACTTGTCAGCATCGAATTCATTGTCTTTGAAGAAGTTGACGAGATTCAAGCTGGCCAGATTGCAGGCAGAATCATCGATAAACATGAATTCGGAACAGGGATTGGATGACCTGATAGGAGAGGTGTTGGCGCATGTGTGCCAGTCATTAATAGTGGTGTCATACTGTATTCCGGGATCGGCACATGACCAGGCCGCTTTACAGATTTTCTGAAACATCCAGCGGGCCTTATGACTTTGATAAACCTTCCCATCCGTCCGATTGATTGTTTGCCAATCTTTATCGTCTTCAACGGCGTTCATGAACTCGTCGGTTAGTCTGACAGAATTGTTACTGTTTTGCCCACTGATTGTGGCGTATGCCTCTCCATTAAAATCGGAACTGTATCCTTGGGATATCAGGGCAAGGGCTTTTTGCTCCTCCTTTACTTTCCAGTCAATAAAATCAATTATTTCAGGGTGATCAGCATCAAGGCAGCGCATGACTGCGGCTCTGCGTGTTGTTCCCCCGCTTTTAATGGCACCTGCTGCGCTATCCAGAACTTTTAAAAAACTCAGTAATCCGGAACTTTGACCTCCCCCGCTGAGTCTTTCGTTTGATCCTCGTAGACGGCTCATATTCGAGCCGGTTCCGCTTCCGTACTTAAAGAGGTTGGCTTCGTTTTTGGTGAGTTCGAAAATGCTGTTCAGGTCATCATCAACACTTTGAATAAAACAAGCGCTGGCTTGAGGTCGATGGTATTGATTCTTGATTTTGGTAAAGCCGTCTTTGCCATCCCAGGCGAAATTCTCGCCGTTTCCCTTGATATTATATTTATGATGAAGACCGATATTAAACCAGACAGGGCTGTTGAAAGCGCAGTATTGATGCAGGAGAAGCCACTGAAGATCATTTTTAAAGTTGCAGGCATCTTCGTCTGACGCGAAATAACCGGAGTCTTTTCCATAATCCGTTATGGTATCAACCACTCTGAAAATGAGCTGTTTTACGCTGTATTCATGGCCACGGTCATTAGGAACACCCGCTTTTCTGAAGTATTTGGATGCGACGATGTTGGTTGCCAGTTGACTCCAGGATGAGGGAACCTCAACATCCTTCATTTGGAAGACGACGTTGCCTTCCGCTGATGTGATAGCGCTCTCACGGGTTTCCCATTCAATTGTGTCCCAGACTGTGGGGGTTTCATCGGATGTTTTAAAGAATGAAGATTTAAAAGAAAGTCCTTTTTTTCCACTTGACATTGTTTGATCCACTGGGTAAATGCGTTTTCCTGGTATAATCGGGTTTGAGAGAATAATCAACTTATGTCGTCCAAAATTTCACCTCTTGAAAAATCCATTCAAGATCCGATGATTACAAATTGGAGAACAGTCTTAGACAAATAAACAATTTTTGGTTGAAGTGCAAACATTATATTTTTTTTACGTGAACATAAATGCAACTCTTTGAAAAACTTGCTCAATGTCTTATTGCTAACTAAAACAGACAACTAAATAGTAAAATTTTGAAATTGTTTTGGTTTGATTTTCTCTAAAATATCCTGGATGGCAGGTGCCGAGGGAGCCCCGATTAAAGCGGTCAACAGGCTATTTCCAGTCTGATTGGACTTAATATGATTGAGTACAAAAAGTGAACAATTGTTTTTTAATTCCGACTTCAAGCCTTGATAGAACTGATCATTTGTACCCGGCCCGGTCCCATTTCCAAAAAACAGGTTGACGAATACTCCTACATCGTGATGATTTAATAACTTATTCCACTCATATGCGATCCTACCCATGGTATAGCGGGAGTTGATCTCCAACAGCTTGAGTTCGCCGTTTCCGGAATCAAATAAATCCAGACCTACCGGGCCTTTATAGCCAACTTCTGCTAGCCTCTTGAAAGCGGGTAAGAAGAGATCAAAGTTGATTTCAAACAGACGGTCCATGTCGCTGTAAAACAGGTTTCCCAAGTAACTACCGTTGCGATTCGCGAGCATGCGGGTCATAACGATCGGTTTAATCTTCCCGTCTTCGGTGATCTCCGCTTGAATGCTATACTCCTTTTGAACCGTCTCGAATTTTTCCAGGAGAATTCCACCTGATTGACTTATCCAGGATTTCCACCGTGATAGTTGTCTATTTGTCGCCGGTGTTATACCTATGTTGTCCGATAGCTGGCCTGAAGTTCCAAAAAAGTGTTTCACGATAATAGCTGAATGCTGTTTTTGAAACCTGCTAATTTGATTTTTTATTTCATTGAGAGAAGTACAAGTGTTCAGAATTTGTTTTGACAAGATCCTACATTTTAGAGGAAGTAGTTGATTTCTAATGTCATCAGAAAACTTTTTTGAATTGGCGTATCGAATCCGTTCTAAAAAGCCAGGATCAAAAGATTCAATTTCGAGAGTTCTGTAAAGCTCAACAGATTTGGTACCTATTCCCCAAAATTCAGGTATATGATCCTTGAAAGAGGTGATAAGGGCTGGATTCTTAGACAGGTCATCAAGGGCTGAATTGGTTTCTCCTGCTCGGATACCATGCTCAACAAATTTCGGCTGGAAGCCAAGCCAGCTTGAGTATTGTTTTAGGAAGTGTGAATCAGGCGTTCCGTGCGTCAGGATAATATCCGATGGCCCAATTAGCGGAAGGAAAAGAAAAGATGATCGATTGAGAAAGTACCATGGGGAAAGATAACGTTGTTCGAGTATTATGGAGTCTCTACCGGCAAGTTCGAGTTCGAAGTCGTAATTGTAAATCCAAAGTCGAGGATGCATTTTATGTGGGTCTAATAAGATCCTTGATCTGTTTAATCACTATACCGGGTTCGATGAGATCCATACAATAGAAATGGGGGCACTTTTCCCGTATGCAGCGGTATTTTTGACCGCATGGCACTTCCGGGGTATGTACGATGGCGTCGGCTTTAAACGGAGCCCAACGACGTGCGGATTGAACTTTTATCGGGGGATAGAAGGTGATCAGAGGAGTATTTACAGCATTGGCAAGATGTGTTGGACCTGTGCTCGGACCGATAAAAAGCTTGGATATGGATATCAGGATTGCCAACTCTCTCAAAGACAACCGGTTTGAAAAATCAATCAGACTGTCTTGCTTTGAGGTATCGATTGATCGGATAAGCTCTTGATTTCTGGTATGTTCGTCTTCACCCGATCCGGTCAGGCAGATATTAACCGGCAATTGTGTCATGCCTGCCAGAATCTCATGGTAAGCTTTGAATTCAAGGTTCAAGGCCGAACCGCTCATCCCGGGATGAAACACGAGTAGTGATTGAGAATGAGAAACCTTTGCAAGCAACTCGGCATATTTTATCTTAAACGCATCCGTCTCACCGGGAGTGAGGTAGAGCTGTGGTTTAAGATTACTGATTCTGTTAATCTGAAAAAAACGAAGTAATTCAAGGTTATATTCTGCTTCATTTTTAACTGAACGTGATCTTTTCTGAATTACAGGATGGGTAAACTGCAGCAAAGCACCGGGCTTGCTTAGAGGACCTATCCGAATCGGAATTCTCTTCAATTCAGGCAGTAACTTCAGAATAATAGGGTCGTTTACCAGTACCAGCAAAGTATCAAATTCAGACATTTCAATTGATTCTATGGCCTGACTATTCATACAATTCGGTTTGACGGTTATAATCTGATCCACAAATGGATTATGATCCAGAAGTGGTTTGACCATTTCATTACAGAGAACAGCCAGGTGGACATCGAGATTCTGTTTGACAGCTTCAAAAACCGGCAGAGCGAGGACAAAATCACCAATTCTGTCTGTTCTTGAGATGAGAATACGTTTGGGTTGGTGCTTTGATTTTCTTAAAAATAGAGCCATAAAATGAGTATTGCCCGCATTCTTGTTATTCGATTTTCATCCCTGGGAGATATTATTCTCCTGACCCCTCTTTTTCGGGAGATTAAGAAACGGTTTCCCGAGTCGCAACTGGATTTTTTAACATCAACCACTTTTGCTTCGGTATGCAGCAATAATCCGCATATTGATTCCATAACTGCTTTTGACAGAAACAGAAAGGGCGAACTGAAAAGAACGATAAAGTGGGTCAAAAAGAATCGATATGACTTGATCCTTGATGCCCACCATTCGCTTAGGAGCAGGCTGTTGTTGCTGAGTGGGTACGGACCCCGTTGGATGAGAAAGACGAGAACCATTTCTATAGATAAGAGGAGTTGGAAGCGTAATCTATTGATTACGTTAAAAATAAACCTTCTGAAAAACGCTATTGCTCAAAGGGAAGCCTATTGCAGTCTTCTTGACACCATTACCTCTAATCATGATTATGATACTTCAACGGAGTTGTATCCGGGAAAGACTGATCATGAGAACACTGAAAAAATACTTAGAAATTGGAATCTTTCAGATGCCCCCATTGCTGCCATTGGCCCCTCTGCCTCTTTTTTGGGCAAAAGCTGGCCTAAGGAGAATTATTTTGAACTGGCCAAGAGACTCACGGATAAGGGATACATAGTTATTCTATTGGGCGGAAAAGGTGATGAAGAACCGGGTTGGATTGCGGAAAGAGCCAACTCAGGCGTGATCAACTTGGCCGGAAAACTATCATATCTCGAAACGACTGTGGTTCTCCAAAAGGCTTTGTTCACGATCAGTAATGACTCAGCCATTGTCCATTTTTCCGAAGCTGTGGGCACACCGGTTTTTTCGATTTTTGGCCCCACTGCCAAAGAGTTTGGATTTGCTCCTTTTTTGGCAAATAGCACTGTCGTAGAATTGGAATTACCTTGCAGGCCTTGTAGCCGGAACGGTAAAGGCAGATGTAAGAATCCGATCGACCGGGAATGTTTGAGGAGTATAACGGTTGATATGGTTTTTAAAAGAATAGCGAATCTTGAAAAAGAATTAAGGAAGAGCACAGGGAATTGACTTTTCTGCCGGACAAGAAAAAAATGGAGAAGGAACTAAACAAAACACCCAAATCAGAATAGAGCCATGAATTGTCTGGTGATTGTCAATTCAAATCTTTCTTCAACCACTGCAGCCTATTGGAATAAGTTCAGTAGTGATATTGAAGACCGCCTGTTAGAGCATGAAGTTTTTATTCCTACAACCAGGAATTATAGACTTCCTTCAAACGCGAATGATTTTGACGCATTTGTTCTGGTTGGAAGCGACTCTTTTCTAAGCTGTTTTGTCAATGCCGTCTATTATAATTTGACAGATAGCAACCGGCAGAAATTCATAGCCTATATTCCCGATCGAAACAACTCCGCAATAGCCCATAGTCTTTGTCTTCCCTCCAAGCTCAATCTCCTGTTGGACCTGATTCAAAAACGCCAGACGATATCCATAGACTTGGTACGATGTCACTTTATTGATAAAAGAGGAATTCCGGACAGTCGTCTTGTCCTCAACGACATCTTAATCGGAATGTCGACAGCGAGACTTCCCCTGGTTTTTAAGACTGTCATCGAATTGGCCAAATATCCCCCGATTTTCCCGTCAAAAAAACGTGTAAAGGAGATTTCCCTGATAAACAATGGAAACAGCATTTACAGGGGAAAATACGTATTTGCCTTTATTTTGCTCGGCAGTAAAATTGTAAAAGGGCCGAGAATACCTTATCGGGCAAAAGCGAGAGTGAATCAAAGCGGATTTGACTATTATCAGTTGAACTCACACTCAATGATTAATGTTCAATTTCCGGTGATGGGAGTAGATGCAGGTATCGAGAATGAGAAAGCAAAATATCTTATTAGCGGAAAATACCAGGATTTGATTGCCAAGGCCGAGGGAGAAGAAAACACGATTATCGCAGATGGCATGCATCTCGGAAGACTCCCCGCGACTTTCTCCTTTCTTCCCAAAGCGTTGAGAATAGTCGCACCGATGATTGCCGTCAGGCTGAATCAGCCTGTTGCTGGCAAGGTCCCGGCCACAGGAATACCGAAACCGATCGGAAGTCGAAACAGTCTCAGGGAGGACAATAGCGACCCCTAAGCAACATTTTTGTTGTTTTGAAGATTAGGGCGACTTGCGATAGATAATGAATCGAATAATGCCGGTTTGGACGAGATTGCTCCCAAAAAGAGGCTCAAAGCGATATTGATGAAGCATTTTGATGGCCAGTTGTTCCAATTCCGGATCAGCTTTTTGGTAAGGAAACACCTGATCCACCTCTCCATTGGGCAAAACCGTAAATTTTAATACCACTGTTACATCCCGATCAATACTTAACTCCGGGGCAGCCGGTTTGAATATCACCTTTCTCTTACTGATTTCTCCCTCGATTGTCACTCCCTCCTGATAACCTGACTCAGTCTTTTCATCTCCGGAACCCACGACCCGGTTTCCTGTTTGCTGACCGGGAGTTGTTTGAGGTGAATCAGATAAAACCGGTGCTTTCGCTTCGCTGACAACGTTTTTGTTAACCAGACGCTCAACCCCGATGTTTTTTAAATCCGCAGCCTGTTTCTTTTGCGGTTGGTTTTGGGGTACCGATTTCAGCAGGTTTTCAGATTGTGGTACAGGTGATGGACCGGGATCTTCAACAACCTTGGTTGGTTGCAACTGCGGAATTTCAAGTTGCTCCTGACTTAAAGGTGCAGGCTGATCAATAGTCCCGGTACCCTCCAGATCTCCAAGCTTGGATTTTACGCTTAACACGGGTTTTTCAATGGTCGGTGGAGGTGGTGGAACCGGTTTCACCGGCTTCTGTGGCTTGCTCGGAACGACCGTTTTACTCTCGGTTTTTACTTCCGGCTTTCCTGCTGCAGCCCTGCTAACTTTTTTTTGGTTTACCGGAGACTTATAGTTGTGGGTTGTCGTTTTAACCGGGGGAGAGGGGTCCGGGATTTTGAGCAGGTCAACCTCGATAAACTTCTCTTCGGGGATAAGAGGCGGTTTATTCCATTGAATTTTTATTATAACAAAGATGTGGAGGAGAACTGAAAAAAACAGGATAGCAAAGAATGAGGGAGAAGGGCGATTTGCTGCTTGGGTATTTTCGAACATTACAATAAGAAACAGCCGGCGTTGACCGGCTGTTCGTCCCTATATTATAAAAATCCGTATTTGAGGAAAGAGGAACAATCCTGCGAAAGTGCTAATTCCGAATTACTCCTCAGCCTTGTCGGCACCTTCTTCGGGTTTCTCTTCTTTTTCAGAAGATTCCTCGGGACCGGGTGAAGCTTCCACTTCAGCGGGCTTTTCGGTAGTTGCTTTTGGCTCTTCCGCATTATCCGCCGCTGTTTCAGCTTTTGCTTCACCTGTTGAAGGGGGTTCATCAGCTTCATCTTCGGGAGGAACGACAATCTCGCCCTTTTCCTGAAGCATTCTATAGTTCGACTCGGATAGTCCTATAACACTCAATCCCAACCTTCGCTCGCTTGCCTTAAGGTTAATCACTTTGGCCTGGATCTCACTACCGATGGGGTAGAATTGTGTTAGACTCTTCTTATTGACCTCTTTGTCGATTTCACTAATGTGGACCAGCCCTTCAATGCCTGGCTTGATTTCCAGAAAAACGCCAAAGTCAGCAAGATGGACGATTTTTCCGGTTACGGTATCCCCCTCTTTGATTTCATCGTCGAGGGTCTGCCATGGATCTTCGGTAAGCTGCTTAATACCAAGCGAAAGCCGTTGATTATCAACATCGATATTCAGGATTTTTACTTCAATCTCATCACCTTTCTTGTATACTTCCGCAGGATTTCGTTGTCTTTGACTCCAAGACATGTCGGACACGTGTACCAATCCGTCGATGCCTTCGTCCAGGCCCACGAAAAGTCCGAAATCGGTGATATTCCTGATTCTTCCGGTAACAATGGTTCCGGCGGGATTCCTGTCCGCAATCTCTTTCCATGGATTAGGCGTTGCCTCTTTCATGGACAACGAAATCCTTTTCTGCTCCGTATCAAGCTCTTTGATGATAGCGGTAACAGAATCACCCATTGAAACTACAGTCGAGGGTTGGCGGATCTTCTTGGTCCAGGACATTTCGGAGACGTGAATCAATCCTTCAACACCCTCTTCAATTTCAATGAAGGCGCCATAATTCGTCAGGCTGACCACCTTGCCGCTAACTTCAGTTCCAATCGGATACTTCTCGGCAACGCTATCCCAAGGATTGGCAGTTTTCTGCTTGAGGCCCAGAGATACTTTCTCTTCTTCTTCATCGTATTTCAGAACGATAACTTCAATTTCGTCCCCAATGGAGTACATTTCTGATGGATGAACGATCCTACCCCAAGTCATGTCCGTAATATGAAGCAGTCCATCAACACCGCCAAGGTCCACAAAGATACCATAATCGGTGATGTTCTTCACATGACCCGTGATCAGAGCATTTTCTTTCAGCAGTTCAAGGGTCTTCTCTCGCTGTTCTTCTCTATCGAGCTCAAGAATGGCCCTCCTTGAAAGCACGATATTTCCCCTTTTTGGATTATACTTGAGGACTTTAAAATCGAAACGTTCACCAATCAGCTTGTCGAGATTCCTGACAGGTCTCAAATCAACCTGAGATCCGGGAAGGAATGCCTTGATACCAATATCGACTGACAAACCACCCTTAATTCGAGCAGTAACGACACCGGAAACGATACCGTCCTCTTCGTAAATCTTACCGACATCTTCCCAAACTCGAAGTCTCTGGGCTTTTTCTTTGGAAACGACTACCTGGCCGTTTTCATCCTCTTTCCGTTCAAGGTAAATCTCAGTAGTATCTCCATCCTGAACTGTTAATTCACCTTCAGCGTTTAGGAATTCCTGTGTAGGGATTTGTCCCTCGGATTTGTAGCCAAAATCAACCGTTACGAAATCCTTGGTAATCTTGGTGACTTTACCGGTAACAATTTCGTATTCGTTAATATTCTCAAGGCTTTCTGCGAGCTTAGAATCAAAATCAAATTCTTCATCAACAAATTCGATTTTCGTATCTTCTGATGAGTTGTTTTTCAGATCAGTCATGGAGTGGTAGGTTAGTTGAAAGGTTGATTAAATACATGAAAAAAATGCCAAAAATTTACAATCATAGATTCCATGGGTCGAATTAAATATAATATTTATTTATGACTGGATTTTCCAAAATAGTCAATGCAATTCTTCGAAGAAGCTCGCTTCCGGAATTTTCAACTGCAATCCTCGGAATCAATCAATTTGACCGATCAACTGAAGGCGTGGCTTTAAAATCTTTATCAGGAACGAAGAGATGATCCGACCTGATGTATCAATATCCCGATTTGGATTGCCCCCCTGTGGCTAATTAGATATACTCACCAGCAAAGACTAATCAAAGCATTTAAGGAATTTGGAGGCATCACTGGGAATCAAATTGCAATTGCGTTTCGAAAATCCCGTCAAATAAATTATCGATGAGGCGGAATGTATAGAATCTGTGTTTGGGCGTCGTTGGTGTTGCTTTTACTAACAATGACCTCCTGCGGTCCCAGTCAGGATGCGTTGAGAATCAGCGCACTTGATCATTTTAATCGGGGCAATGCCTATTTCAAGCAGCATCGTCTGCTCTCCGCAGAGGGGGAATACAAGAAAGCCATAGCCCTTGATCCTGAACAGGAGCGTTTTTATTATAATCTGGGGTTGGTCTACTATTCACTGGTTCTTTATGATAAGGCAATTGAAACCTACTGGAAAGCAATCGAGCAAAACCCGGAATTCCCTGAAGTTTGGTACAATTTGGCATTGGCTTTTGAAAAAGTGGATAGAACAGATGATGCGTTTATGGCGTATGAAAAATACCAACATCTGAATTCTGCAAGAAACAACCAGAAACCTGAACATATCACCCCGGAAATTATTACCAGGCCTGAAGGTTAGGCTGACATGTGATTGAAGACGATCGGAGAGTTTGATAGACGCCCGGAAATCTGTTGATGCTTATCAGTAGTGATGCGGCCATAGCTAAATTCCTCATTGAATATCCATCTTCTTGCTATCAAGGGTTTAGGAATCAAATCAAATCAGGATCGCTAATCTGCATTTGTAATTTGATGACACGTGGGTTACGGTGTAAGCTGACAAGAGGTTATAATCGTTAAGCCCTTGTCCAAATCACGATGCCGATTCGATTCACACCAATCAGGCGCTACTTCGCAATCAATGAATAAACATATCAAACCGTTGGACTATAATACTATTTTAAAATCTATCAAAGAGCCTCTGCAAAAGGTTGAAGAGATTCTGATTGGAAAGCTGCAGACGGATATTTCATTGTTGAAGGAGGTCAGCCACTACATTCTGAAAGCGGGAGGCAAAAGGGTTCGCCCTGCCTTGTTGTTGCTGGCAGGAGGAGCAGTAGGTAAGATCGATGAAAAGACCTGTATCTCAGCGGCGATCATAGAATATATCCATACAGCAACGTTGCTGCACGACGACGTCGTTGACAACGCTGATTTCAGAAGATCCAAAAAAGCTGCAAGATCAATCTGGGGCAATGAAGCGGCCGTTCTGGTTGGAGACTATCTCTTTACGATTTCTTTTCAATATTTGGCAGATTTCGAAAATACGGAGCTGGTATCCCTACTATCCACTGCAACAACAGCAATGGCGAAAGGTGAGATCATTCAGCTTGAAAGGGACAACAGCAATACCTCTGAAGAGGAATATCTTGAAATCATCCACAACAAGACAGCCAGTCTGATCGGCGCAGCGATGATTATTGGTGCAAAGTTAGCCGGTGCCGATGAGGAGCAATCTGACAAGTTATACAAATGCGGTATCAACATCGGCATGGCATTTCAAATGATCGATGATGCCCTGGACTATGATATCAAGAATGCAAAGACCGGCAAAAGTTTTGGTACCGATTTGAAAGAGCGCAAAATGACGTTACCGTTAAGTCATTTGATCGAAAATGGATCTGGAAAGGACAGCGAAAGAGTTTTAAAGATACTTGATATCGATGAAATCACGGATCAGCATGTAACCGAAGTTTATGAGTTAATGGAGAAGTATCAGTCAATCGTTTACACCATTAAACGCGCTGAACAGTATTCAAATGCCGCTAAAGATTGCCTGAACGGATTTACGGATTCCATATATATTCAAAGCATCAAACAAATGTCAGATTTCATTATTTCCCGTAAAGTATAAATTGCCAAAGAAGAATAAAGGGTTATAATCAATACTAAGATAAAGAGTATCGAACGTTTTCAGATTTTTTACAGGTAAAACAGGGAATCGTTGCACTCTACATATGAAACAGATTTCATTACACGACAATAAACAGCTATTTGCAGAAACAACCAAGTTTGTCGGGAATACACCCTATTTCAGAACTGTTGAATTTGAGCTTCTCAAGGAGGTTTTTTTAAATGCGTGGATCTCTGAGCTTGAGGAGGGAGAATACCTGATTCGCGAAACAGTCAAGGCAGATCATACCGTTTATATTCTGCTAAAGGGTGAATTCGATGTTGTTGCCAGTGGCAGGTTCATTCTCAAAATTGATCAACCGGGCCAGACTATCGGAGAAATGGCTGTTGTCAGCCGTAATGCACCAAGGTCAGCCGACGTAATAGCTACTGCCAAGAGCAGGGTTGTTGCGATAGATTCCAGTTTTTTGGACGATGAGGACCAGGAGAAAATCAGGTTGTCGAACTCCTTCCTGAAGATGTTCAGCAATATCCTCGCCGAAAAACTAAGGATTACAACAGACCGGGCGAAGTTGTATGAAAATGCAGTTCTGGAAAAACAGGAGATCGATAAGTACCATAAGGAAATTACCGAGATTTCTAAAGACTTGAAAAAGGAACTGCAGCAGAAGCTGGGTCAGATCAAACTGTTTTCACAGGTTGTGGAGTCAAATCAGGATGCTATCGTTACCTCGGAAGCCAACGGTAATCTGCTTACCGGCAATGCTGCTTTTCAAACCCTTTTTGGGTATCAACAGGATGAGATTACCAGCCAGGGCTTGAAAGCGCTTTTTTCCGAACTTGTTATCGAAGGGCCTCTGAAGAAGGAAATAATAAAGAAAGGGTGGAACGGTCAGACAACCGCAAAAAGAAAAGACAGTACAACCTTCCCGGTGATGATCTCTATTTCTCCAGTCAAAACCAAGGCGGAGGATGGGAAGGAGAAAATTGTATTGGCGACTGTTGTTCGTGATATTTCGTTACAGAAGAAATATGAGCAGAATATCTTGAAAGCAAACCAGGAGCTGAAACAGACTTACAACGAACTGGAAGACACTTTAAAAGAGCTGGAAAACAGTAATCAGGTTAAAGATCGGTTTTTATCCAATATCTCATCCCAATTGAAAACACCGTTGGACAGCTTGATCAACTATGCCGAGCTTATGAAAAAGCGCTCTGCTGAAGAGGTATTATCATCGGATCAATCAGAGCTGTTGAACCAGGTGATGGAAGAGGGAACCAAGTTGGAGAAACTTGTAGGTAACCTCATTACAATGGCTGAACTGACCTCCGAGTTCAGCTTATCCATGGAGGTAGTGAACTTCGAAAACCTGATCGAGGAGTTGGGCACCTTGGCCGGGTCTATAAAAAACCTTGATTTTCACATCGATCCTGAAATCACCTTGATTACAGCGGATCGACAGAAAATCATCAGGGCTTTTCTGGAAATCGTGGAATATCTGGCTGCTAAACGCCATGGAGATGACTCGATCTATTTCCATTGTGTGAGAAATCGTGAAAAAAGCCAGTTGGAGATAACCATCTCATTAGGTGAAGTACTCAGTACCGATGAAATCGGAGTTGAGGATTTAGACAGCCTTGCGGACGGTATCGAGCTGACCATCCAAAAAGGTGAACTTGAGCTTCCTCTGGTGAAAAGAATTATTGAACTGCATCACGGTGAAATGCAGGTATCCGTAAAAGAGAATGAGCAGAGCATTCTGCTGAAAATGCCGCTTGATCCGAGCGTGGAGACGGGATCAAGGATCAACGTAATGATCATTGATGAGCACGAGTGGGATCGCAGGATTATTAAAGGTATTATTGAAAAACAGTTTGCTTTGAATGAAATTTATGAATTTGATACCCAGATAGCTGCCCTGAATGCAATCAATGCCTTGAACCTGAATCTGGTTATTGTCGATCCGTTTTTTACTTCCCCGCAATGGGGCTATGAAGAGTTTCTGCAGCGAATTCTGGCCTGTAATCAGAAAAAAGTCTCCACACTGGTGATAAGCGACAAGCTACTCGATCTGGATCTCAGGAATAAAATAATCTCACTGGGAATCACGGACTTCCTGTTTAAGCCGTTTACCATTGAAGATGCTCTCTTCAAGATTAACTCCATAATTGAAACCGAGCAAAAACTCTTCCTGCTTTCCAATAATATTCAGAAGGCTCAGAAAAGTGCTGCAACTGATGGCATGACAGGGTTGTTCAATCGAAAGTATTTTGACAATTTTATCAGAGAACAGCTTGTTAAATCCGAGCTTCAGGGCGGAAATTGCTCGTTAATTATGCTGGATGTCGACAATTTCAAGCACTACAATGATACAAACGGGCATCAGCTTGGTGATGAGGTCCTAAAAATGGTCGCCAAGATACTTCAAACCGGGGTTAGGCAAAGCGACATGGCTGCACGATACGGCGGTGAAGAATTTGTCATCGTTCTCCCGGGAACAGCCAAGAAAATGGCCGAGGCGATTGCTGAAAAGTTGAGATTGACTGTTGAGAATACCAAATTTGAAAACGAAGAGAAACAACCGAAGGGAACACTCACGGCGAGCTTCGGCGTCTCTTCCTTTCCGGAAAACGGCTCCGATTCGGAAACACTTCTCAAGGGAGCAGATCACTGCCTGTATATTGCAAAGGAACGAGGCAGAAACCAGGTTGTGGGAGCTGAAGGCATAATAAACGTCAGTTAACAGGTTTGCAGGGTATGTTTTATTTCAAGTTTTTGCTCCTGATTTTGGGTGTTCTTTCCATCCTGAATGGCTGTACGAAGGAGATCTACGATCCCGGAAGATTTTTACCCGCACGCAAGGTAATAGCTCTTTCTTCCTCTTCGATGATATTGGTTAATCAACCATACCATCACTTTCTCAAAGGGGATGATCTCACCATTAAAAGTCTGCAAAAGGCCATCAACTACTCACTGGATTACTACAATAAAATTCCGGCGACTACTCGGTTTAAGTTCGGCAAGCTGATTTATACCTCGTCAGAAGTTGTTCGGTCTTTTGAGCTGTTTCAGGAGATCATCAACAAGGTAAATGACTATGACAGACTGATCGACGAGCTGGAGCTTAACTTTTATCTCTTTCGGTCATCCAAGAACGAGGATGGAGAAGGTGTTCTATTTACCGGTTATTATGAACCTCTGTTTCCCGGAAGTTTCAAAAAAACCGATGAATACACGGTACCGGTTTATGGTCCCCCCAATGATCTGCTGGTTCTGAATCTGGGTGAGTTCAGGGATTCCCTGGTCAATAGAACAATCGTCTATCGGGTGATAAACAATCAAATCCTTCCCTATTACACCAGACGGGAGATAATGGAGGAAAAGGTATTGGAAGGGAAGAACATGGAAATTGCCTGGATGAAGGATCCGGTTGATCTGTTTTTTATGCAGATTCAAGGGTCCGGAATCTTGGAGCTGCCTTCGGGAAAGCAAATCAGATTGAGCTACAACGGCTCCAATGGGCATCGATACTCAAGTATCGGAAAACTCTTGGTAGATGAAAAGCTGATGGCACTCGAAGATGTCTCCATGGGGTCTATCAGACAATATTTAACCGACCATCCCGAATCGAGGGACAGAATACTTTATCATAATCAAAGCTATACGTTTTTTGCCCTCGATGATGATGACAGGGGTCCCAAGGGAAATATAAACGTGCCTTTGACCCGGCATCGCTCCATTGCAGTGGATACCAGTATTTTCCCCAAAGGTGCCCTGGCTTATATTGAGACGGAGATGCCCGTATTTAAAAAGAACTGGTCGGAATCATCGACCGCTCCCTTTGCTCGATTTGCCGTCATTCAGGATACGGGTGGTGCAATTAAAGGTCCCGGCAGAGTTGATCTTTTCTGGGGAAATGGAACTCTGGCTGAGAAAAGTGCCGGGAGTATGCGGAGCTTTGGTAAGTTTTATGTTTTAATTGCCAAAAAGGAAGCCCTGTCAGCCTTTGCTAAAGGTCGGCCTTAAACCTGATGTAAAATTTCCTCACGGTCGATTCTGCGATCAATCCATCTGAGTTTTTGGCTTTTACCCTCCAAAAGAGATAATCAATATCGTTACTTTCCATCAAGGCCAGTGCCATAGCCGGCATTTCTCCGGACAATGGTTTTAGATCGGAAGCGGACTCCCACCCGGCTTCATTATCCCCTTTCGGAAGTTCAAACATCTCCTCTTTGTCGGCAAACAGCTTATTTGTCGATACCTGGACCTTAAAACGATTGAATTTCTTGCTTCTCCACTCGAATTTGAACAATCCATCCTCCGCAAAAGAGTGTTGATCATCCGGGAAAACAAGAGCAATATCGCTGAAAATGACAGGTTTCTCCGAAACAGCAGAGTTGTTTCTCTCACTCAGCTCCTTGATCTGATTTGATTCATCAACTACTGCATAAATATGATAATCACCCTTTTGCTCTTCCTCCGGGATGGTCACCGGTAATTCAACATATTTCCTCTCTCCGGGAGCGATGACTTTTATCATATCCGAAAACGATTCGATCTTGCGGTTCTTGCGGGGAGCAAAATACCAGTAAACCGAGTATTTTACATTCATGGCAACATCTCCTCCCTGGTTGGAGATAACCAACCTGACATGAGCTGTTTCTCCCCGGATAATGGAGTTGTTATGGAGAATCGTCACTTTTTCAATTTGGAGATCAGGTGGGTCAAACAAGGACTCGGGTTCTGTAGCAACAACTTCAGCTTTTTTTGCGGTGCCGGCGTTATCTTTAGATTTTTTTGCTTTTTTTCTTGTTGATTGAGCATTCTTTCTTGTGGGATCAACTGCAAAGAAAAACTTCTGCTGGTTCTCCTTATTTTGAGTCATCAACTTTCCTTTTGAATCAAATACCTTGACCCCAACAGTATAATCCCCACCCCTGTTTTTATCGATTGGATAAGGAATCAAAATCCGTTGCTCTGATCGCTGATTTAACGACACTTTTCGATTACCAAACTGAACGATATTACGATTGGGAAGAACCAGGGAGAGCCTTAAATGTGCATCAACGGTTTTGTTTGATGAATTCTTTACCAAGACCTCAATCAGTTGATTACGGCCCGTATCAATCCGATCCTCTCCTATGGTGATCTTTTCGACGCTGATCGGGGAAATCTTCTTGGTTGCAGCTATCAGTTCCTTGGAAAAAACAAAGACAACAAGCAGGAACATTAATGATAAAGGGAACAGGTGCTTAACAACCAATCGCTTATCAATCGTTATTTGATTTTTCATTGCCATCATTGGTTAAGATTTAGAATCTTAGAGATTTTCAGCAATATCAAACCCTTCATCAAGCTCGGGTTCTCTTACTACAGCATCATTTCTGAATAAAAAGACCGGTCCGGCCTCACTCCCGGTAATCAAGTCGGGATCGCCATCAGCATCGATATCAAATGCAATCGGGCTGGATCCCTTAGGGAAATTGAGATTATTATCGATTTTGGGAATTGACTGCCAATTGCCTTGAAAATCAGCCCGTTCATTACGCAGAAACAGGATCTTTCCGGAGTCTGATCCGATCATCAGGTCTAATTGATCGCTGTTGCTGAGATCAGCAAAAAAGGGTGTCGAACCAAGATCAACGTCAAGCTTGCGATAATCACGTCTTATAATCTCAAACTGACTTGAATCGTTCCTAATGAAGATGAGTTTTCCTAAAAAGCTTCCGGCCAATATATCCAGCAAACCATCCCCATCCAGATCGACTACCGATGGTTTGGAATTTTGCCCCAACCAGAGATTATCAAAAAGGGCGGAGTCGTCGACCAAATCCATCTCTTCAGCGCTGCCCTGGTTGGAGAAATAGTATAATCTTCCGGTTTTTGATCCGATAAGCAGATCGAGATCTCCATCCTGATCCATATCGACGAGTAGTGGTGATGAGTTTTTTCGGGAGCCTGAACTCATGAAATCATCATTCACCAGTTTGAAATCCCATCGAATCTCGTCGCCCACATTTTCATAATGAAAAATTCGTCCCGATTTGCTTCCGATTAACATGTCGAGGTCCCCATCCTGGTCCATATCACCCATAGTCGGGACAGAGCGGATAATCCGTTCATTATTGATCAGTGGCAGTCTGGTAACAACAAAAACCGGATCAACCTTTAATCGCTCCAAACCTTCATCCACTAGGGTGATGCCTGCGGACTCAAGCCCAAGTCCTTCGACCTCCTCCTCGACGGTTTGATCCATATCCACTTCAATGCGCCCTTCGACTTCTTCTACAACAAGAGATCCGGACTGCTGGTCAATGGAATTGTCGACCGTAATCTCCTCCTGCTTTGACTCTTCGATTTTACCCTTGTTAAGGTAAAGAACAAAATCTCCAGAATAATTACCCACTAGCAGATCTTTTAGCCCATCGGAATTGACATCAAATATCAAGGGGTGGCTCTGCGAGTACATATTAAAACTAAAGAGTGCATTCTCGTCCAAACTCCAGTCAGGGTTCTCCTCTCCTGTTTTACCCGGGGACAGCAACAGTTGTATTTTGCCTTCTTCCCCACCCACAATCATGTCCGGAAACTCATCCTGATTCCAGTCGAACAGGGTTGGGGCAGCGTTTTTAGAAACCTTGGCAGAAGCGAACCGTGTTGATTCCAATACAAAGAGAGGTTCGGATTTCGTTCCCTTGTTAAGGTACAAAACAACTCGACCGGCGTAGTTCCCGATGAGGAGATCCAGATCACCGTCTTTGTCTATATCGGACAGATAGGGAACACTGTTGGATCCGGCATCGATCTGAAAATAGGTTTTATCTTTTAATTCCCATTTTGCGTTTTGAGGTGTCCCGGTATTCATCACAAATATAATCTGGCCGTGCTTTTCTCCCACAAGAAGGTCAAGATCCCCGTCAGCGTCTATATCCCCCAGGGTGGGAGCACTATTCTCAATACCGGTCATGAAGATCATCTCTTCGGTTTTTAATAACCAGTCCGGCTCTTTGGAAGTTCCTTGGTTTTCGTAATAGTTAAGATTACCCGTTTTTTCCCCGACGATGATATCAAAGTCATTATCGCCATCCAGATCCCCTACTGCCAGACTGGCACTATTTCCAGTCACGATAAGCTTATGAAATTTAAACAGATTTGTGCTCTTGTTCCATAAAACCCTTTTTCCGTCCTGGAGTCTGCTCTCGTAGAGAAAGACTGTTGGATTGGCACTGCCAATGACCAGATCTGAATCGGAATCACCATCAATATCGATAAAATACGGTGATGATTCTCCACCAATATCAATGAGCTGGAAGTTCTGTTCGCTTAACACCCATTTCGGGTAAAACCGATCCCCTTCGTTTATGAAAAGGCTCAAAGTGCCGTTTTTCTGTCCGACGACCAAATCAAGATCACCATCTTCATCCCAATCAAACAGGCCGGGTGAAGCATGAGTTTCCAAGCCAAAGCTTACCACTTCTTGTGGTGGATATTTCAGGAAGTTGTGCTTTTTCCTTGTGCCTTCATTGGTATATAGCCAGACTTTGCCTTCGACTGTACCGATGAGCAGGTCATATTTTCTTTTCAGGTTAATATCCGCGAAAATAGGCACACTGTTGCGACCCGGTTCAATATTGCTAAAGCGGGGAGTCACCAATCTGAACTCCGGGATTAGATTGTTTCCCTGGTTTTCAAAATGCCAGATTGATCCCTGTTCAGATCCGATGAATAGGTCAAAATCACCGTCGTGATCAATATCAATCAGGGCTGGTGCTGAATATTTGCCGACATCGATGGTGTTTCTGATCTTTGTTTTGCGTCCATCCTTTTTGATCTCAAAAATCGCCTTATACTGCTGCGTTATCAGAACAAAATCGGGATTTTGCGCGGTTCCCTGGTTTTCGAAAAAAGCCAATTCACCATTGTGTTGTCCTACGAAAATATCCTGATCTCCATCATGGTCAATATCTGCAAACGCCAGTTTTGAATGACGCATTTCGTGGGAAAAGAGAAGACTCTTGACACCGTTCAGGTTTCCGTAATATTGCTGTTCCCACAAATACTTCACCTCTTGTTCGATCTCTTGCCCTATAGCAACGATTGAAATACCGAACAGTAAAAAGGTTATACAGGACAGCAGGAAGATTTTTACTGATTGCGAATTGTCAGTGTTCATTTTTGGAGTCGCGTTTGAATAATTCGGTAAAATTTGCCCGATTGTTGTGGTGCATTAGCTTTTGAGTGTTTCTTCACCATCGACCTCAAAATACAAGAGAATTGCGGCCCACAGTGATAGCTCAATAATTACAGATAGAAGGATGTATTACAGACCGCATGATCACCCAATAACCAAGATGAAATACTCTGGATCAATATTTATCCATCCTGTACATCATATTTTGTGCCGTAACGCAGATTTTGGGGAAGATTCTTATAAAGAATCATTAATTGTTTAAGCCGGCTATCTGTGACTGATTCTCCAGCATTGATGGATTTTGAGCGATCGTTGAAAATCGGGGGGGATGGTTTCCAGGGAAATGTTTTCCAGCAGGTATGAATTCAAGGATTTTGTATCCATGCGAAACTTTCTGTAATTATTGGAGAACAAAAGAATACCCTGTTGATCCAAAAGCTTCATGGCAAGACGTATGAGCCGAACATGATCCTTTTGAAGATCAAATGCGTGTTTGCGGCTCTTTGAGTTGGAAAAAGTGGGGGGATCAAGAAATATCAGGTCAAAAGACTGGGAACAGCCTTCCATCCACTCAACGCAATCGTGTTTGAAAAACCGGTGATTAGTTTCACTGAAACCATTAAGAGCAAGATTCTTTTTCGCCCACCCAAGGTAATGATTTGAAGAATCAACTGAAGTGGTCTGCCGGGCGCCATGTTTTGCGGCATAAATAGTCGCCGAACCGGTATAGGAGAAGAGGTTTAAAAAGCGCTTTCCCTTTGCCAGACCGCCGATGAGTTCCCTGGTCAATCGATGGTCCAGAAAAAGTCCCGTATCCAGATAATCCGTAAAGTTAACCAGAAACCGACAATCATTTTCATTGACTTCAACATACTTGTTTTTTGATTGAAGCTTTGAATACTGGGCGGTTCCGGATTGTTTTTGACGGACTTTAAGGACAATGTCTTCGTGGGAAAATCCCAATATTCCCGGCAAAACACCAAGAATGGCATTCAGCCTGCTGTCGGCTTTTTTCCTGTCGACGTTTTCAGGGGGTTTATATTCCTGAACATGTGCAATACGATCATAAATATCAATACTTACCGCAAATTCGGGGATGTCTTTGTCATACAAACGATAGCAACTGATTTTGTTGTTTTTTAACCAGGTTCGAAACTTCTTCTGATTTTTTCGAATCCTGTTGGTAAACATGACGATCTCATTTTCCGGGATTTCCACATCCGGGAGCTTCACCTGACGATCATTCGCCTTTGATTTGGCCGGAGTGCGTTTTTCAAGAATGTCAAAATTGAGAAGTGTGCAGGCTATAGATCCGTTGTAAAGACGATTTCGGGATTTTGGACTCAGACCCAGGGATTTCCCCAAGCTTTCATTACCTGTGAAAACAGAGGCTTGCCAGTCCTGAAAATAGTTTTTGATCTGCCTGCCGATATTTGAGTACAGCGGTTTCAACTCATCCTCAGTACCCAGGCGGATGCCGTAGGGAGGATTGAGAATAATCAGGCCTGGCTGTTTCATTCGTGGATGAGGTTTACACTCCGCAAATTCTCTCTTTTCAAAATGGAGCAGCGATTTCAAACCCGCTTTATTAGCATTATCAATTGCCTGGGCAATAGCGCGGGAATTTGCGTCGTATCCCGCGATAAAAGGCAGATTGTTCAAACCATCCATCTCGCGTGTTTCGGCTTCCTGCAGAAGCTTGTCCCATACGGCGGGTTGATGCTTTTTCCATTTCAGGAAACCAAAATGATTTCTAAGTAATCCCGGTGCCGAATCAGCAGCCATGAGCGCCGCTTCAATTGGCAAGGTACCGGAACCGCACATCGGATCAATCAGACCGCCCTGAGAGTTTGCGATTTCCGGCCATCCGGCCTGGATGAGAATAGCAGCAGCCAGGTTTTCCTTTAAAGGGGCTTCGATATCTGCGGAGCGATAACCTCTCATATGGAGACTCTGTCCCGAAAGATCGATACTGACTGTTGCCTTGTTATTCAATACATAAACATTGACCCTGACATCAGGGGTTCCTGTTTTTATTGAAGGTCTTTTATTGAAGCGATTTCTGAATTGGTCAACGATTGCATCTTTTACTTTCTGGGCTCCGAATCTTGAATGGTTGACAGCGGAGTTCGATGAGTTGAAATCCACCAGCAAGGATCCGTCAGGTTCAAGATGTTCATGCCAATCGATTCTCATAATCCCCTGGTATAAGGCTTCAGGTGTCTCCATTGAGAATTTGGATATTGGTAACAGCACACGATTTGCGGTACGAAGCCACAAACATGCCCTGTAGGCTGTTTCCAGATTGCCGGAAAACGATACGCCAGCCCTCGCTTTTTTCAGATTCTTGGCACCCAAAGATTTCAATTCATTGTAAACGAGGTCTTCAATTCCCTTTGGGGCCGAGGCAAAAAAAAACTGGTAGTCTGCCATTGCTGAGGTTGGATAGTTATGAAAATGGATATGGTTTCTTGTTGTTGCAGTAAATCCGAGCGAAAACTGATTATAGCACCGACACCTTTATTGACAAAGCGCAAATTGCAGAGAATAAGATTCTCATGAGATATGAAGCAAGAAAATGGAGATTGCTGATTTTATTGATTCCATTTATGATAAATTCGGAATACCAGTCCGGTGAAAGGGTTAGCAATCTCCGGCAAACAGGTACTGATACAAAGGATTTATCCGTCACGGTTTAGACTTTCAAATAATTAACCATTTCCGTTAATCAATAACAGGCAGGCAGACATGAGACTGGTCAATTCAAAACAGATGCAAGAAATGGATCGGTACACCATTGAAAAAATAGGGATACCAGGTATTGTCTTGATGGAGAATGCGGCTCGGTCGTGGATTGAAGCGGTGGAACCTTTTCTTCGTGGCGACTGTAAAATACATGTCTTTTGCGGCTCCGGCAACAATGGCGGAGACGGATACGCAATAGCCCGAAACCTTGCCAACAGGGGATATAACTGCCTGACGGTAGCGGTAAAACCGCCCAAGTCCGCGGATTGTAAACTGAATGCTGAAGCTTGGCTACATTTCGGACAGACCCTGTCCTGGGATAAATTTCTGGAAAGTGATTTAACCATTCGGGAAGATGATATCGTGATTGATGCAGTCCTGGGTACCGGAATCGAATCGGAAATCAGGGGGGATCTGATTGATGCAATCAGCATAATTGACAAGCTAAACGGTTTTAAGATCGCTGTTGACCTGCCTTCCGGTATCAGTGCAACGACAGGTGATCTGCTTGGCTCGGCTATCAAGAATGATCTGACAATAACCTTTCAAAAACAAAAAATCGGACACCATCTGTATCCCGGCAAATTGTACTCGGGCCAGACAATCTCCCAAAACATATCAATCAAGGAGAAATACGATCCCAAGGAACGGGAGTATTACCTGACCACTGTAGAATCCATTGGACAATGGTTGCCCGATAGAAAACCCGATAGTTATAAAAATCAATATGGTCATCTCATCACCTGGTGCGGTAGCCCGGGTAAAACCGGTGCTTCTCTTCTAGCCAGTTTTGCCGCACTGAAAACAGGTACGGGACTGGTAACGGCAGCACTTCCTGGAGGAGATAGCGGAGCTTTTCTGGCAAAGGCTCCAGAGTTAATGTCATGCGATCAGGCTGAGTTAACCGCTGATTTTCTCAACAGTTTCAATGCATTAGTAATCGGATGTGGTTTGGGACGTGATAGGGACAACTGGAACCAAATTGAAACTATTCTTGGTAAATCCGGTTTGCCAATCATATTTGATGCGGATGCTTTTTACGGCATCCGGGCCTGGAACAAACTCGATCTCCCTCATTGCGTGCTGACACCACATCCGGGCGAGTTTGCTTATTTATCTGGATATCCAAAGCCTTCATCAAATCGTGAACGAATCGAGCAGGGCCTGTCATTTGTTGAGAAATATCAAACAGTTCTTGTTCTCAAAGGGGCACCGACTATTGTTTTTCTGCCTTCAGGATCCGTGCATATCAATAGTACAGGAAATTCCGGAATGTCTACGGCAGGAAGTGGTGACGTGCTGTCAGGAATCATTGGGGGATTGCTGGCACAAGGTCTCTCAGCCGACAAAGCCGCACTATTGGGAGTTTGGTTACATGGAAGAGCCGGAGATCGTTATCTTGAGAGTCATGCCGAGGAGTGTTTAACGGCAATGTCTCTCATCGAAGGGCTTAACGAAGCAATCATGGATCTTAAGAAGGGATCCGGTGTTTAAAACCTATTTGTTAAGTAATTTGGAGACACAGGCATAGCCATCAGTTGAGCCGCCCTGTATCAGAAACGAATGTCCCGATACAATCGGCAGCCCGGATGCTCTGTCATGGAGAGCTAGAAATCCTCGTCATCTCCGAAATCGTCATCAGGTTCAGCAGCGAAACCGTTTGCTTCGTTTTGTTTTTTAATGATTAGATCTTCTATGATGTCTTTTTGAGCCATCAACTCTTCCAGTGAACTTGATGGACCAAACTTTAGCGACCGCGGTAGACTTCGGACAAGCTCCAGCATCTGTTCATGGTTTTTTGCGATCATCATTTGAGCTGCGACACCTGCCGCCAATCCTGCAGTAAGCCCGAAAAAGAATCCTTTCATATCTCTCCTGACAGTTTTCCGGGTTGAACTTGGGCCTGAAAACGAATCCCTGGTAGCACTCTTTGTTACAGATCCAACTCAATCCGGAGGATCGAAAAAAGCTAACAATTTGATACTTTTGTATCGAGATTTTGATAGTCAAATATTAATCAATTTAGAGTAATCATACAATAAAAAACGTTGATTTTAAGTTGACTCATCAGATAGTCTGGCTTAGAAATGTTTTGAATGAGAAAGAGAAACGGCTGATGATTGGAAGCTGTTACATCGTTTTAAAGTAACCCGTTGCAGACAGTCGATCTGTGATGGATATACTAAACCTGAAGAAATGGGTGATATGGATGATCTATTAAACGATTTAGAAAAGAAAATGAAGAACGCTGTTGAAGTTCTTAAGAAGGAATTCCAGAAAGTGCGCACCGGTAGAGCCAATCCTGCTATATTGGATAATGTGTCAGTGGATTATTACGGGACCCCGACACCGATTAACCAGGTTGGTAATGTCTCGGTTCCTGATCCACAGATGATTACCATTTCTCCTTGGGAAAAGAAGATGTTAGGAGAGATTGAAAAGGCAATCCAAAAAGCAAACCTGGGATTAACGCCTCAAAATGACGGTAACATCATTCGTCTTCCGATTCCTCCCTTGACCGAAGAGAGAAGAAAGGAAATGGTCAAGCAAATCAAGAAGATTGGCGAGAATGCCAAGATTCCGATCCGCAATGTCAGACGGGATGGAAATGATCAACTGAAGAAAATGGAGAAGAACAAGGAAATTTCCCAGGATGACCAGAAGCAACATATGCAATCGGTTCAGGATCTGACTGATAAATATACAAAAGTTGTCGATGAACTGATGATGGAAAAAGAGAAAGAGCTGATGGAGGTGTAGTCAACCGGCTAGATCCTGATTCCATTCAAGCAATGTGTTCTTTTCACAAATCAAATCCGCCACTCGGAAAATATTGCTGACGGTAAATTCGAGTGGGGATTTCACCTTCCCGCTTTCGTAGAAGTTACAAGTATTTATCCCCTGTCGCCCTATTATAGTTAGAGACTGATTTCCGCTAAGTCTTTTTTGTTATTGCAATTTTTATTCGATTTGACCTACAGTAGAATGAATAACCCGTTCAACGCTCTGTTTTGATTTATTCTATTCACCAGTTGGCCCAATCGGTTTGTAAAAGATATTAGGCTGAGTCTCAAGTCTCGATTCAGGTTGAACAGACACCGTTTTCATTTTATCGCTAACAAAACCTTAAGGAGGGATACCATGAAAATCTTTTTGAAAATCATAGGTCTTATCATTGGTGTTATGATACCGATGGCTGGATTTTCACAACAAGCCGGTGGCGGACCAAGTCCGGTTTATGTTGATAAAGAAGGCAGAATCTTTGTTAAGAGCAAGCAACCGATTTTCCTGCGTTTAAGCACATCCACGGATGAAAAAGCTCCCAGCTACCTGATGAAAAACGAAGCCAGCATGGGATCCGGAGAAGTTAAACCATTTCAGTTTGAAGGTCATGGCAAGCACAGTATCAAGCATATGGCCGATCATCGAATTCCTCAGAAGCGTAAGGAAAATCACCTTTTTTACGTCTATGACGACGGCAAATCACCCAGAACCAAGGTTTCCGTGACAAAGGCCCCCTGGGTCTACAACGGTAACGTAAACATTTACGGTAAACCGGTAACCATAACATTGCAGACCACAGATGAGAGTTCCGGTGTTTTCGGCACGTTTTATGGACTCAACTCAGATCAGTTTTCAAAATACGGCCAGCCTATACAACTGGTGGAAGAAATGGACTATAAACTGGTCTTTTACGCCTTGGATAATGTCGGGAACAAATCCAAGGAGAGAACCCGGCTATATGCACTTGATTTCACGCCGCCGGAGACCAGCTACAAGATTATAGGTGGTCATGTTGTTGTGGAAGGTGAGGATATCCTTTCACCCAGGAGCAAGGTTTCATTGAAAAGTCGTGACGCCAAGGCAGGGGTGAAACAGATTCGCTATCGCTTTAAAGGTGAGAAAGGCGTTTACAAGAATCAGCCTTTGAACATGTCCGGTTTGAAAGACGGTGTTCACTCCCTTATATATGCTGCTGAAGACAGGGTCGGCAATGCTGAGGACAACAAAACATTTACTTTCTACCTGGATAGCATTCCACCTGAGGTTTCCTATAACTTACTTGGAGATCAGTATGTTAAAGGAAACACAACCTTCGTTTCCGGATATACGGTGGTTGAGCTTACAGCACTTGATAACAAGGCGGGTGTCCGCAGAATCCGCTACTATTTTCCCAACCGGGTCGCAAAAACATATGAATCTCCATTCGGTTTTCCCTGGAAAAATGGTGAATTCAACTTCTCCTATGCATCCAGTGACAAAGTGTTGAATGTCAGCCAAACCGTTAAGAAAAAGGTTGTGGTGGATATTTCTCCACCGGAAGTCACACCGAAATTCACTGGAGAACACTATTTCAGCAGAAAAACCCACTATGTCAGATTGGCAACCATGATCTCTCTTCCGGGATCGGACAATCTTTCCGGAGTCAAAGGAGTATCCTACATGATTGATGCTGATCCAGAGACAGAATCTGTAATCTCCTACAGTGAACCGTTTTCTTTAACTTCGGAAGGTGGGCATACCTTGTCCTATTTTGCAGTTGATAATGTGAACAATGAAAGCGATTTGAGTGTGATCAATCTGTATGTTGATGAAAAAGCGCCCGAGATTTTCTATCATTTCAGTGTAAATCCGACAGTACCTGAAGAGAGTATCTATCCTCGCAAATCTCTACTCTATCTGGCTGCAACAGATAAACAGTCGGGGATCAGGGATATTTATTACAGTATTAACGATGGCAAGGAAATGAAATACAAAAAGCCTCTTTCGTTTCAGAAGAGTACTGATTATGTCGTGAAAATAAGGGTCATCGATAACGTGGGCAACGTCTCCCATGATCAGGTCGATTTCACAATTCAATAGACAAGTCTCGGATAGAACCTCCGCCGTTTTCCCAGTTTCCGGGGAAAACGGTCTACCTTCCGCTTTTCCTTGATCAAACATCCCGTCTTCATCTAAGTTGAACTAGAAACTGTTTAAACTGGCCGGATTGAATCAGTAGCCTGTATCCCTGTTGCAATGAATAATAAGAATAACGAGATAGAACTTGGTGGTGTTTTTGTCCTTATAGTGGACAACGATACCAATAGTCTGAGAAATCTAAAAGGCCTGCTTCAGACAGCAGGGGCAAAGGTCAGGCTGGCAGAGAGTATTGCCAAGGCTCATCAGGTGATTTCACAGAAACTGGTCCATGTGTTGCTGGTTGAGGCCAGTTTGCAGGACGGAAGCGGACTTGAACTGGTAAATCAATTCAAGACGACCTATCCGAGTGGACAGTTTTACCTGATGTCAGAACCTGCGATGATTGATACTGTAAAGGATTTAAATATTGAAGGGGTAGATGGTTATTTTTACAAGCCTATTGATTTTGCACAGATTGCCGATTCTATAAAAGAGCGAACACCCACCAGCAGTACATCCATTAGCACCCTGGATCCACTGACCGAACTGCTGCGTCCGTACCTTATATTTCGATCCCAGGTCATGCGGCGCGGGTTGATGATACTGCCGAAGATTGCGGCGAGTGATCACAGTGTACTGATTACCGGCGAGACGGGAACCGGGAAAGAGATGGTTGCCAGAGCTGTGCATGGGTTGAGTCAATTTGCCAATGGTCCCTTTGTAGCTGTCAACTGCGGTGCAATACCGGAAAGTCTGATAGAAGGCGAGCTGTTTGGTCACGAAAAAGGCTCTTTTACGGGAGCCCAAGCTCAACACAAGGGAAAATTCGAATTAGCGCGCAATGGAACCCTGTTCCTGGATGAGATTGGAGAAATGCCTTTAGCTCTTCAAGCCAGGTTGCTCAGGGTGCTTGAAGAGCGTCAGTTTTACCGTATCGGAGGCGAAAAACCGATAAACATCCAACTAAGAATTGTGGCAGCAACCCAGGTAAATCTGGAAAAGGCGGTTGAAGACAAATTGTTTAGGGAAGATCTCTATTATCGGTTAAATGTCCTTCGGGTTCACATCCCTTCCCTGAAAGAGAGAATTGAAGATATTCCATTATTATCATGGCATTTTTTGGAACGTGCCTTCCTGGAATTAAACAGACAGAAACCCTATCCGGTTTTATCGGATGAAAGTATCAAAGCGCTGATTCAGCAATCCTGGAGAGGGAATGTCCGCGAACTAAAAAACATGATGACGCGGCTTGCCGTCCTACTTCCGGCTAAAGCTACCGTGATTACTCCAGACTATCTGTCTGCTTATTTTCCGGAGAAAATGATCCACATCGAATCGGATATCGATGAGAGTCCGTATCCAGTTTATGATCATCAGCCGGATAACATAGAAAGACCAGGGGTGGGCAATATCATAGAAGTCCCGTCTCACACCGAGGATGGAGTATTTATCCCCATCGGAACGACTCTAAGAGATGCGGAAGAGTTGATCATACAAAAGACATTGCAGCATACAAATGGCAATCGAACAAAAGCGGCAAATATCCTGGGAATCGGTATCAGAACTATCAGACGCAAAGTCAACGAACCGGAAAAGCAGGGGATAAAAGAATCGGATTAGTTGTTGTGAGTTAGATAACTCAATAATTCGAACAAGCTTCTCGCTGTCATTGAGTTTGTGAAATCAACATAATATCTGATGATAATTGACTATTACAAAAACAAATAAAAACAGGCATCAAAAGGAAGGTAAGGAAGGTAATGAATAAGGTGTTCATTGATGGTCAATCCGGTACAACAGGGTTGCAGATAGTTGAACGACTACAGGGCCATCAATCTATTGAAATTATGGAAATCCCGGAAAAACTCAGAAAGAATCCGGAAACCAAAAAAAAATATCTTAATGAGGCGGATGTTGTTATTCTCTGTCTCCCGGATCAGGCGGCAAGAGATTCAGTTGGATTGATTACCGACAGCAGGGTCAAAGTTCTTGATGCCAGCACGGCACATAGAACAATGGCAGGCTGGGTATACGGATTACCCGAACTGAATAAGGAACAGAGAAGTCAGATAAAACAATCTCATCGAATCAGCGTACCTGGTTGTTATCCTACAGGATTCGTTCTGGCAATAGCGCCACTGGTACGTAGCGGGGCAATTCCTGCAGACTATCCGGTTTCTATTCAAGCTGTTTCAGGTTACTCGGGCGGGGGGAGACAGCTAATCGAGAAATATGAAGAAAAAGAAACATCATCTCCTGTAAAAGGGCTCAATATATTCAGGCCTTATGGTTTGCATCTTGACCATAAACATCTGCCTGAAATGAAAAAATTCGCAGGACTGGAAAGATCACCCCTGTTTATGCCCTCTGTCGGTCATTTCTATCAAGGGATGTTGGTGATGGTTCCAATCTCGCTATCCATCTTAAAACAAGAGGTATCAGGCCAATCTTTAATCGATATTCTTCTTGAAACATACAGGGATGAGAAATTTGTTCGCGTTTTGCCGTTTAACCACGAGGATCAGCTTGACCAGGGGTTCTTGAGCCCTACGGAATGTAATGGGACGAATCGGGTAGATCTTATGATCTATGGACATGAAGATCAGTTGGTTATCATTTCCCGTTTGGACAACCTGGGAAAGGGAGCGTCGGGAGCTGCTGTTCAAAATCTCAATCTTATGCTCGGACTAGATGAAGAAAGTGGACTTGAATGCTAACTCTTTGAACAGATACAATGATTTTTTTTCGCTAATTAATAAGTAACTGATATTTTGAACAATGCAGTTAATAACATGCAATCAGGAAGATAAAACAGGAATTTGAAAACAACCAGGTGACAACGGCATAAGATGGCCTTTGTTTGTTTTAAAATGATATCCGGAGACCAAATAGTTGAACTATCCGGCGAAAAAGGAGTCTACAATGAATCAGAATGACTTGGAAAAAGAGTTTGTGGATCATAAGATTATCTCGTCTGAAAGCAAATCCTGGTTTGTAGGAAAACCAGGAACCAATAAAAATTCCTTCAGTGTTACCTGGTCTCCCGGGGCTGTGGTGCTTTATGGTGAAAAAGGTAATATCACCCTAATCTACTCAGAGTTCAGCTCTTACGAAAGCACCAAAAGCTGGCTGGCGACCTGTGAGCGCGATGAATTTGAATCGGTGATCGCCCATAAACCTCCCGAAAATCTGGATTTCTTCTACTTCGCCTTAAAACACTGGGGAAATCAAAAGCATTTCAAGTAGATAAACTAGCGATTAGCAGGTCGATCCTGATTTTAAAAAGTCAGTTCGTGATATTCCGGATATCATCTTATAAAAGACAGGAAACGGATCTCCCGGAAAAGCATCTCCGAAAAGTATGTGACTACCTGCTGTTGCCAGCTTGGGGCGGATTGACAATTTCTCGCAAACTCAATAAATTTTTAAGTTGAAAACAGATTACAATCAGGTCTGTAATTTGTTTAATAGCAATTGATTGTTAATTGATATTATTAAATTTGTCGTATTAAACCCGAACACAATAACCATTTGGACAGACAATATTATGAGTGAAGCAAAAGAAAAAAAGGAAAAAAAAGAGTATCAATTTCAGGCTGAAATGTCTCCGTTGCTCAATCTAATTACCCATTCTCTTTACACCCACAGGGAGATCTTCCTGAGAGAATTAATATCGAATTCTTCGGATGCGCTGAACAAACTTCATTTCCTGTCGCTGACAGACGAGAAAGTCCTGGGCGATGATGGCGAGCTTAAGATTGATATCAACCTGGACGAGGAGAAAAAGACCTTTTCGATTTCAGACAACGGTGTCGGGATGACTCATGATGAGCTGATCAGCAACATCGGAACGATTGCCAGTTCAGGAACGGGGAAGTTCTTTGACAAACTGACCGGAGACAAAACCAAAGATCTTGAATTGATCGGCCAGTTCGGAGTTGGTTTTTATGCGGTGTTTATGGTTGCCGAAGAGGTTACCGTGGACACTCGATCATATCAGGAAGACCAGGGTTATCGATGGGTCTCCAAAGGTACCGGATCATATACCATCGAACCGGTTGATCTGCCCAATCGTGGAACCACTATTTCGTTTAGTTTCAAAAAAGAGGCAGAGGAGTTTGCCACGAAGTGGCGAATTGAAAGCACTATCAAAAAATACTCTGATTTTGTCGCCTTCCCCATTAGCCTGAATAATGAAAAAGCGAACAAATCCACTGCATTATGGGCGAGATCCAAAGATGAGATCAAGGAAGAGGAATATAATGAGTTCTTCAAGTACATAGCAAATTCAACAGAAGATCCGATGTCGTGCCTTCATCTCTCCGTTGAAGCCCCGGTGCAGTTCAAATCCATCATGTATATCCCCAAAAAACCGGATCGACATCTTTTCAGCCATGATCTTGATACCCGAATTCACCTTTATGTCAAACGGATTTTCATCCAAAACGATTGCAAAGAGCTGATTCCCCAATGGCTTCGGTTTGTCAAAGGGATCGTTGATTCGGAAGACCTGGATCTCAATATATCGCGTGAGGTGACCCAGAAGAACGTCATCATGGAGAAGATCAACAAATACCTGGTGCGTAAACTGTTAGGTGAATTTACGGATTGGTCGGAAAAGGATATCGAAAAATACAATAGTTTCTGGGCTGATTTCGGCAGTTTCATTAAGGAAGGGATCCATATGGATTTTGCCAACCGGGAGAAACTGATTGAACTCTATCGCTGTTATTCATCATTTAACCCGGAGAAGCTTACTTCATTGAAAGACTATGTCGAACGAATGCCTGCTGATCAGGAAGAGATCTATTATGTCTATGGCAAGGATAAAGACTCCATTGAGAATTCACCAAATATAGAATACTTCAGGAAAAACAATCTGGAAGTCTTGTATCTGTATGATGAGATAGACGATTTTATCATGCCCTCAATTGGTACTTATAAAGAAAAACAACTGGTGGGAATTGATAAAGCCGATCTTAAGCTTAAGGAAGACAAGGAAAAAAATGAAAATGACAAGAAACAACCTGCCAAATCAGCCAAAAAGAAATTGTTAGGCTATTTCAAAGACATCATTGGCGACCGAGTCGAAGATGTCGTTGAGTCAAAACGATTGGTTGACAGCGCTTGTACATTGGTCGCTTCCAAAGATGGCATGAATGCCAATATGGAACGTATGATGAAAATGATGGATGAGAATTTCCAGGCCAGTAAAAAGGTTATGGAAGTCAATTTCGATAATCTGTTGATTCAGAATTTATCACAGATTCAGCAGAAATTTCCCCAGGATCAACTCCTGAAGGATTGCATTGAGCAATTGTATGAAGGTGCCACCCTGCTGGATGGAACCCTGGAAAGCCCTTCCAAGTTTGTTCCAAGGTCTACCGGTATTATGGAAAAAGCTGCTGAACTCTATTTGAAGACACTGGAAGAGAAGTAATATCAATAGATACTGGAAGAAAACACCTTACTTGCCAATAAAAAGGGAGAAAAAGAATATGCAGTGGGTCCTGTCCCGGGTTATCTTTTTCTTCCTGCTTGTCCTCTCAGTCGCTTCCCCTGCCGCCGGCAAGGAAGTCCTGATCGAATACCAAACCTACACTTTTGATAACGATTCCGGTCTCCATTATTATAAATCCCCAAGAGTCACCCTTGATGAAATGACCATTTCCGGGGAGGAAGCAGAGTTTGATAAGCAAAAAAACACCCTTGAGTTCAAAGGCAATATAGTCGTCTATTCCAAGTCCATGCTGATTACAGCAAATCGTGCTTTGGTCGATATTGACACCTCAATCAATACTCTTTTTAATACAACATTTTACGATCAAAAGAATGGGGTGCATGGCACGGCGGAAAAGATGGAGCAGTTGAGTGACGAAGACTATATTCTGTACCAAGCAAGCCTTTCATCCTGCAATCCCAAAGAGCGTGCCTGGGAGATGGAGAGCAACCGAATAGTATATGAAGTTGACAATTTTGCCTATTCTACAAATACGGCTCTCTGGTTTCACTCGGTTCCCATTTTCTATACTCCGTTTCTTTCCTGGCCGACAACACAACGTCGGACAAGCGGTCTGCTGCCACCCTTGTTTACACACCACACCAGTTCGGATCCATCCAAAGCATTTGGTTCCCGTCTGCAGATCCCTTATTTTATTGCATTGGATCGGGATCACGATCTAACGGTTACCACTGATATCATTGAACGACGCGGGACCGGAGTTGATTTGAGTTATCGTTATGCCTTTGTTGAGGGAATGTCCGGCGTGTTGAGGTTTTGGTATCTGGATGAATCCGTCAAAGACAGGGACTTCGACGATGAAGTTCTCGGTGATCTGTCGACAACCAATAACAGTCTCGATCCGAGGCCGAAGCGGGACAAGTATAGTGTAAGCCATAAACAGAATATCTTTTTGGGCGGAACCCTGACGTTCACCCAACTCGCCAACAGTGACAACGAGGTGAACAAGGAATACTTTGATTCCAATGTCGATAAGGATTATCGGTTCAAACGAACGATTGACACCACCTTTCCCTGGGATTCGGGAAGTCTTTCCATAAAATATGAGACAACAGCAAAGTTCACCATAACATCGATTTATGACAATAGTTCGGACGAGGAAACCCGGCTGAACACACACCCTTCTATTTCTGTTAACCAGCGCTTTACATCGATCGCCGATACACCTTTTTCTCTCTATACGTCAGGAAGTTGGACCAATTATGAGCGAATCTATGGCTGGAATGGTATCGGAACCAGTGCCAGTGTGAAACTAACAGCTCCTTTTCATATCGATTTTCTCAATATTTCTCCTTCACTGCAGCGCAGATTTTATCATTACAACGTCTCCTACAACTATGCCCCGGGAACAGATTCTTCGGCAGATATTGATAGTAATCCCGACGAGTACGGCTGGATGGTTGATACGAAAACGCTTGAATTCAATTTCGAGATTTTTCGCTATTTTCTAAATGAGCAGAATATTAAAACGGCAAAGCTCTCTTTTACTCCCAGAATTATCCTCAAAGAGGAAGAGGATATTGCGCGGCCTGAAAACGAATCGAATATTGGTAGCGTACCCAAAAGCCAGAAAAGTATTACTTATCGTCTTGAAACAAGGTTCAAAACCAAAGATCCAAAATCCCAAAAGGTTACCGATCTGTTACAGTTGAACCTAACACAGCCATTTAATTTAAATGCGGATGAGGATGTTATCAATCCCCCTTCGGATCTGGAGATCGGTTCTGGCGATCAACGTCTGCCCCTTCGCATAGAGCTAATCTTCAAACCGTCCGGTTTTTTTTCCGGAAGCCTTTTTTACCGTTATCATCACCAGGAGGATCGAATTGCTGAAACAAAAACCACTCTCAGAACATCGTCTCCACACAGCGGTAGTTTTGCTCTCAGTTATCATAGGAACGAAGTTAAATATCGGGATCTGGATAATGTGCTGCATTCCACTGCAAATAAATACACGATTAGTAGCAGCTTGCCATTAAGTGACAGAGTAAATCTGTCACTTTCTGCTGCGTGGGATCAGAACAGAGGGAAACTGGCGACACGATATGAAGAAGATGAAACTTATGAGTATCTTGACAGAAGACTTACCAACTTCAGTTCAACCCTGACTTACAAACACTCGTGCTATAATTTTGCAGTTTCCTATGCAGAGAGCATTGATGATGTGACAGATGGCTCGATTACTAAGGAGGAGCTAAGACAAAAAGTGACCATAAGCTTGACAATTCCTTTTATACCCAGTGCTGCAGCCTCAGGTCTGGGTGAACTTCAGTATCGGGAGAGCTTTGATAATGAATAGTTTTACGGCTGGTCAATAAAGATTCATATCAGGTAAATATGCCAAAAGCTGTTAGATGTATATTATTGGGACTGGTATTCTGGGGATGGGGCTTCCTGCCGGCTCTTTATTCCCAGGAAGCGATAAGCATTCTGCCGAGCCTAAGACCAACAGAAGCGCAGATTATCGAAGGGGAATCCTATTGCTCCACCGGTTTTGGATCACAAACCATTGGTTTTAGGTTCAATGACGAAAGCTATCAATCAGAAAGAATTTCAGAGGTCTATGCACCTAGTCTGTATATCTATGACTCACCCTTTTTAAGGATCGGTTGCCAAATTGACGGAATCATTCTGGACTATTCTTTCTACGAGGATTCCGCCCGGTTTGATGAGACCCTTGAATATGAGGGGGAAGACTATAATAGCGTTGAATTCAGGTGGGATAACTTTCGAATAGGCTATATGTTTACTGTCATACCCCACAGCCTGCATCTAGATCTTGGCTTGGGATATGCCCATATGCAATATAAATTAGGCTATTATGACGATAACAGCAGCACAAGTGCGTCTAATACATCGGAACTGACACATTCGGGAATGAGTGCTTATTTTGATATTCGCTATTTTCTGTCTGTGTTTGTCTATGTTAACTGGCTGAATCAACAATCTTTTAACGAAACAATGCCGATTTCTTATACAAACCAGTTGGGGCTTAATTTTCTGGTGAAATTATGATGCGAATACTGGTCTGGTTATCAATACTCTCTTTTGTGTTGTTTGTAGTTTCATGCGGATATCAAACTCCACCTGTACCCTATACTGCCGCTGAAGCCTCCCTTCCCGAAATAAGTTTTGAACAACCTGTCTTTAAAGGGAAATGGTTACAATTAGTCTGGAACGAAGTCCCTGCCAGGAGTTTCGTTATTTCTGTCTTTCGTTATGACTCAGCTTGTCACCAGTGTGAGCAGAAGGCCCTGGATCGAATTGAAATTGATTACGAGGATCACGGTGTAATCCTGAAAGCAGAGCAGGATATGATGGTCTCCGGCGGTATAAGATATCACGATATGGGCAATTCACATCTGATGTTAATAGATAAAAGCTATGTGTCCGGATGGAGTGAAATGGGGTATGTCTACCTTACGATTGCCTATCGAGATGAAGATGGCGTTCTCTCCCAACCTTCATCTCCAATTAGACCGATTGTTCCTGCCGAGATTGCCTTGCCCGAGGTATCGATCGACAAAAAACATCATGACGGGCAGAGTGACATAATTTCAATCACTTTAACATGGCGACCTACAACAGAAAGCATTATTCACGAAATAAGGAGTAATGGTGTCCGAACTGAAAGAACAAATGTATTTGGTCTTAATCTTTATAAACCGGGAGGAATCTTAAGATCGCAGCAGGATATCAAAATCAACTCACGCCCGCTAAAATCGGGGAAAATTATGTTAACTGTAGGGAATGAAGATGTTTTGGCAACTCATGTAGATCGGTTTGGTAATGAGTCTGAAAAAATATTAATCAATACATCAACCGGAAAAGATGAAGTCTATTTAGGGAGATGAGATGAGTCGCAAACTCAATTTACTGGTGACTATAAAAACAGGCGGGATTCTGCTGGCATCGATGATAATGCTTGGCGGGGGGTGCTCCCAACCTGCCTATATCGTAACCAATGAGCTTTTAATAGCTAATGGTAACTATGATGAAGCCATTTCAAACTATAGAAGCGTCTCTGAAGACGATGTGGAGAACCATGAACCATATTATTATTTAGCCAGGGCATATTTCCTAAGGCGGGATTTCAGTGAGGCTGAAACAGAGATCGATAAGGCAATCCTCCTGGAGCCTCAAATGGATCTATACAGGCTGTTAGCAGCTCAAATCGCGTTTGAGCAAACAGATTATTTTGCCGCTACCAATCATCTTATCAACACCCTATTGCTCAATGACCAGAATCTGGAGGCTTATTTTCTGCTGGCAAAAACATATCTAAAAACGGGAAATACCGAGCAGGCATTACTGCAACTGGAAACTGCTATCAGTCTGGAACCTTTGTTTTTTGATGCCAGATTGCTCTGGTGTCGAACAAAATTTGAAAACTATAAAAATAAGAACGGACAGACGAATGGAAAGTCTCCACAGTCCCAAGCCTCTTCAGCTTCTCAATTGGTCCCTGAAGTCGTTCCGGATGCAACTGATGAAGAACTGGTCGAACTGATTTCCAAACTGGAAGAGGCACTTCTGGTAAATCCCGCATCGGTTGAGGGAACAATTCTGCTTTCGGAGCTCCATCTGGCCGTGGGGAACAGACTCAAAGCGGAACAGGTCTTAAGACATTGGTTGGAACTTAATGATCCGTCTTCATCGGAAATTATCTACCGGATGGCGGAATTAAAATATGCCTATGGAGAGTTCAATGACGCATTGAAATTATTGGATAACCTGGGAGAAGCTGAATTGGAATCCCGGATTCTCAGATTGAAATTGTTGCATCGGATTTATCCTGAAAAAGATCTGAATCAAGAGGCGGAGCAACTATTCCGTGAGAACCCTGATTCATTGGAACTCATGCTTCTTTTGGCGCAATTAAAGCAAGAGCATGGCAAAATACAAGAATCGCAGAAGCTGTTAGAAAGATGTATAGATCGAGATCCGGAATTTGCCTTCTGCTATTTCGAATTGTCTAAAATTCTAAACATACAAAAGGATGATTTTGGCTCGGAGTGGGCTTTGAAGAATGCCTTCAAATATGAACCATATCACCGCGAAATTCGACTGGAATATGCCACTCGTCTGATTGAAGCGAAAAAGCCCGGGGAAGCATGGACTGTTTTAACTCACAGCAGCCTGGATCAATCTGATCCGGATGTGGTTTTTCTCATGGGAAAGGCTACAAAAGACCAAAAAGACTACAAAAAGGCAATTGAATTGTTTGATTACGCCCAACGTCATGGGTATGCCATTGAAGTTGAAGCGTTACTGGCGGAAATAGATATCCTGCAACGAAAATATTTCGAAGCGGAAGCCCGGATTAACAAGCTTGAACAGACAGCAGCGTCTCATCTGAGTGTTGTGCTCGTGAAGACTTTATTATTGGAAAGTACAGATAGAACCGATTCGATCCCTGATTTGCTGGAGCCATACTTAAGGGCGGCTGCCGGTGGTGGTCGTGTTCATCTAAAACTGGCGGAAGCACAGGCTCGAATGGGTAATCTGAATAAAGCACTGGAGATTTTAGGACAGGGATTGGAACAGTGGCCAAGGCAACTGGATTTGGTACAGTCTTATACTTTTATGCTGGGGCTGGCCGGGCAATATGATAAGGCAATTTACCTGTTGGAGGACATTCAGACCTATCAACACGATTACAATCTTCTGTTTTTTTACAGGTTGAAAGAGTTTTACTATCTGAACGGCAACCTGGATAAATTCAAATTACAAATCAATCCTAAAGAGTTTGAGAATTAAACAATGAGTAATGATATCAGCGTGAACAGTTTAACATTCCCCCTCAGAATTGCGCACAGAGGATACAAAATCGAATATCCCGAAAATACTCTCGCATCCATCACGGCAGCTTTGGATAAAGGTGCTGAGGCTATCGAGTTCGATGTCTCCCTGACGCGAGATAGAAGTTTGGTTATCATTCATGATGAAAAACTAGAGAGAACAACTGATGGCTCGGGTAGAGTTGATGAGCATACGCTGCACGAACTAAGACAATTGGACGCCGGTTCCTGGTTTGATCCCAGGTTCTCGGAAGAAAAGATCCCAACCCTGGATGAAGTGCTTGATTTGGCAGGGAGCAAAGCTGTGTTGAATATTGAAATCAAAGAAGAATACCTGGAAGACACCGGGGCAGATGACACAATAGAACTGCAGGTTCATCAACTGGTTAAAGAAAAAAACCTGCTCCATTCAACCATTATCTCAAGCTTTGAAATAGAGTATCTGGAAAGACTTAGCAGATTGCCTGATATCCCCCGTCTCGCATTCATTTCAAGACATCCTGCCAGCGTAGAAGTGATTCAGCGTTGCAAAGACCTTAATCTCTATTCCTGGAACGGTCTATACGAAATCATAACCAAAGAACAGGTAGAAAGCCTTCATGCGGAGAACATCAAGGTATTTGCTTTTACCGTCAATAAACCTGATGATTATAAAAGACTGGTGGAAATGGGAGTGGATGGCTTTTTCTCAGACGACTTTATTCGGGTTGCCGGTTAGTCAGGACTGACGCTTGTTTGTTCAATTCCGAAGAATTCGGGCTACATTATTGATTTCAATTCCTTTTTTCAGCGGAAGCCAGATTAAATTGCCGGGCTGTGCAATTGGGATGATATGATTATCGATATTCCTTATTTCATTGATTTTAATATCGATCAAATCGCCGTTAAAAGACATTACTTCGATCCGATCGCCCGCCTTGAACCGGTTCCTGACCTGGAAAGCGAAACGGGAACCGGCTTCATCGATATCCATAACTGTGCCGGCAAGTTTGTATTCCTGGTCTATCTCCTTTGACAAGCCGTATACCGATTCAGATCCGGCACGTTCGAATAGTGATCCGGTTGTATATCCCCGATACGGTAGCTTTTTAAGCTCATCAAACCAAATACCGGCATCATCCGAACCTCCCGAAATTGCATTCGCGTATGCACGCACGGTAGAGGCTATATAGAGATTACTCTTCATGCGACCTTCTATTTTTACCGAATCGATACCATGGTTGAGAAATTCCTTAATCAATTCAATCCCGCACAAATCTTTAGAACTGAGAAGGTGTGATTTTTTGACCGGTTTGTCATTTGTGAAAAGGGTATATTTGAATCTGCAATTCTGAATGCATCCACCCCTGTTACTGTCGCGGTTAGCCACAAATGTGGACATGGAGCAATGTCCTGAAAATGCCATGCACATAGCGCCATGAATAAACATCTCCACTTCCAATCCGGTTGTTTTTTTGATACTGGCAGCCTCTTCAATGGTTAGTTCCCTTCCGACAACAATCCTTTTCGCTCCAAATTCCTTCCAGATTTCAGCGTGTTGGGAGTTTAATACACTGGCTTGGGTTGATACATGAATGGGTATGCCGGTGTGTTCCCTGGCAAGACGAACCACTCCGAGATCAGAACAGATCAAAGCATCCGGCTGCAGATCTTCAAGTTCAGCTAAATAGTCAATCAGATCAACGGCCTCTGAATCGTGAAGAAACGCGTTAACTGTTATATATAATCTGGACCGATGCTGATGGGCAAATTCAATTGCCGATCTGATTTCTTCGAGGTTGAAGTTGTTGGCAGCCCTTCTCAGACTAAAAGACTGACCTGCAACATAAACCGCATCAGCGCCGTAGAGAATGGCTATTTTCAACTTTTCTAAATTACCGGCAGGTGCTAATAATTCAAGAGTCATATGGTTACAATTTCCCTTCCTCGTCCATGTCGATTTTCACAGGCGGACAGAGAATCCACGCCAGATTTCCAGACGACCGTGTGAACAAAATCCTAAATGATAATAAGCAGGAAGATAACACCTCTATACAGTCAAAATGAATTCATTTAACCCAAACCAGTTAAATCCCCAACAGAAAAAAGCCGTTGAGAACACCGATACACCATTACTCCTGCTGGCAGGCGCCGGAAGCGGGAAAACCAGGGTCATCACCTGTAGGATTGCGCACCTGATAGCCAACCTCGGAGTACCCCCGTACAGAATTCTAGCTCTTACCTTCACAAATAAAGCGGCAAAGGAGATGAGAGAGAGGGTTCAGGGCATGTTGAATCAACAGACCCGGGGAATCATGATCAGCACCTTTCATTCACTATGTGTCCGATTTCTGCGCGAGTATATTCATCTGCTGGGATATCAGAAGGACTTTGTTATCTTCGACACCAACAGCCAGTTATCAACGATAAAGACGATTTATGAAGACGAAGATATCGATCCAAAAATCTTCAATCTGAAAGCTACATTTTATGAGATAATGAAAATGAAAGGCAAGGGCAAAGGTCCCGCCCATTTTCTGGATCAGAAGAACGATCCGTTTGCCCAGGTGACAGGTAAAGTCTTTCAGGAGTATAACAAAACTCTGAAAGGGTGTAATGCCTTGGATTTTGAAGATATTCTTTACCTGACGATCGACCTGTTCAAACGGTTTCCAAAGGAGGTTGACAGTCTAAAAAGGCGTTATCACTATCTTATGGTCGATGAGTATCAGGATACCAACCGGGTTCAATACAAATTATTGAAATATTTGACTGAACACACTAGAAAACTCTGCGTAGTCGGTGATGACGACCAATCAATATATGGATGGCGAGGGGCTGACATCAGGAATATCCTTGATTTTCAAAATGATTTTCCCGAAGCCAAAATCATCAAGCTGGAGCAGAATTACCGATCTACCGATGTCATTCTGGATGCCGCTAATGACGTAATTGCCAATAACTCGGAAAGAATGCCCAAAAATCTCTGGACCGATACCAAAGAGGGAGCACTGATCAAGTGGTGCGACGAAGAAACCCCGCGTGATGAGTTGGAAGAGGTGGTGTCCAGAATAAATTTACATAAATATCAAACAGGTAACTCTTGGTCCGATTATGCCTTTTTATATCGAACCAACTACCAATCCAGGGCTGTTGAAGAGGCGCTTCGCAATTCCAGTATTCCGTATCAACTAATTGGCGGTGTTAAGTTTTTTGACAGGAAAGAGGTTCAGGATTGTCTTGCTTACATGAGGTTTCTGCATAATCCCAAGGATGAGATCAGTCTTTTCAGAATAATCAATTATCCCAAAAGAGATATTGGCAAGACCACGGTTATGGCACTGACCCAGGCAAGGATTGAAAGAGGGCTCTCCCTGTTTGAAATGATGGAACAGGCGGATAGGCTTGAAGAACTGAAACCAAGGGCTAGGAAAAGCATAAAGAAATTTGTGGAGCTGATGCACGAGTATCTGGAGTTGTTGAACCAACTGCCCTTTTACCAGGTGTTTCAGGAGCTTTTCGAACGCGTCGGTATCAAGGCTGAAATCGAGAAAACGGAAAAAGTCGATCAGGTGTTGGAAGCCAGGGTCAATAACTATCTTGAATTTATAAACACCCTGTATCTTTTCAGTGAACGCCGGGATCAGGATGGCGACTCTGCGACGCTGCTGGATTTTTTGGATTATGTCTCGCTCTTCACTGATTCGGATGAGTTAGATCAAAACGCCGGAAAGGTAAGTCTTCTGACAGTCCACTCCGCTAAAGGACTGGAGTTTGATTACGTTGCCATTGTCAATCTTACCGAGGGGCAATTCCCCAATCACAAGGCTGTTGAGGAAGATGTAGTTGAAGAGGAACGTCGTCTGTTTTATGTAGCCATTACCAGGGCAAAACAGGTCTTGAGTCTGAGTATGGCCAGGACGCGAATGCAATACGGGGAGTGGCTATACAACGAGCCTTCGCGATTTTTATACGAAATCGATAAATCGCGCTTCGAAAAACCTCCGTTTGAGGAGGAAAACCCGGATCTTACTGAAATGAAAAACCAATTTGCCAGAAGTAGCTTTTTCACAAAATATAAAACCTTTTAAGTCGGAGTTCCGATGGGAGATTTCATTATCATTACCACCACGACTGATAGTAAAGAAGAGGCGGAAAAACTGGCGGCGTTGATGACGGAAAAAAGGCTTTGTGCCTGCGCACAGGTTGAAGGCCCTATCAGAAGCTTTTACTGGTGGCAGGACGAAATTCAAAATGATGAAGAGTGGAGATGCCTTTTCAAAACCAGGGCTGCGTGTTTTTCTGAATTTGAAGAAACCTTGACGGCGAACCACTCCTATGATGTCCCCCAACTGGTAGCTGTCCCTATTACCTGGGTCGGAAAGGCTTACGCCAGTTGGTTGGATAAAGAAATCAAATAGATGGATTAGATAAGAAATCACTCGTTCCCAATCTTTCGGGGGCTGAGCCGGTAACCGATCAAACAGGAATTCGTGTTTTACTTACGTGCTGATATTGTTGAAAAATACTCGAATGGCAATGAGATAAAACCCATACTCCCGTGAACTGTCCTCTAGAACTGCCAATCCATTAACAGATGGGTATAATGACCCGCTACACAAGCCAAGACGTAAATCCAGTAAGTGTAAAACCAGTCTACCATATTCCCCGGAGAAAACTGCCCTGTTAGCGCATTTGCACTCCTGTTGAATTCCAGAATTGCAGCGAAGAGAATAGCCAGAATGAAAGGAGTGAACTTGGAATGCGTCCAACCCCTGTGCCGATGCAGTAAAGGCAATAAGGATACGAAAGTTACGGCAGCAAACAATCCTGTTTGACCTGTAAAGAAGAGACCAATCAGGATTATCAGGATTATCCTGTAAAACCAACGCTGTAACACCGAAGCTGAATCAAGGTCGGGAAACAGTGACATGAAGAGCGTGAGCAGAAACAGGCCCGAAAGAAGTGGTAAATCGCCGTCGGTTTGATAAGGCCTTTCCAGAATTTTCTGGAGATCGGACACTGACGCGGAAGTGTAGCCGCTGATCTGAGCAACGGACACCATTCCGGCTCCGGCGAGGAGCCCGCCCAGTACATGTGCTTTGAATTGCATGTCAGCTATTCAGGCAGGACAATTTGAGGATTTTCTTCTCTCTGTTTATAAAGGAGCAGGGTTTTACCTATGGACTGTGCCAGTTGACAGGGAACCTTTGAGGTCAATTCATCAATAGCGACTGCCATTTCAGTCGCCGTGTTTTTTCCGATTTTTACCTTGATTAATTCATGGGTTTTCAGGGTGCTACGGACCTGATTAATAAAATTATCCGTAATTCCACCTTTCCCGATTTGAAGCAGTGGTTTCAAAGAATGACCCAGGCTTCTCAAGTATCTGGATTGTTTACCTGTTAGTTTTGGTTTTTGCTCTGACATCTTATTTTGAATAAAGAAAATCTTGGTATGATTTCAGGGAAACTGAAGATTGAAGTCTTGCAGGTGTCAGTCGAACAATTAGCAAAGCATCTGATTCTAAGGTATACGGAATTTTAGAAAAAAGGAAACACCCATGCCATCGGGATTATTTTCGGCCCAAATTTTACCTCCCATTTCAGTCATGTAATTTGCACAGCTATGGAGACCGAGCCCATAACGTCCTTTCTTGGATGTAAATCCGTAAGAGAAAATTCTTTCAAGATTTTCCGGGGCTATACCAATGCCATTATCTCGAATGGTTATAACAACTGCTTTCTCATTTTCTTGTGAATAATTTATTGAAATATTAAGGATTCTCTGGTTCTTCTCTGTCTCATACATGGCTTCGCAGGCATTCTTAAAAATATTGATGAGAGAGTGTAACAGTTTGATTCGTTGAATCGGAATACTTTCTATTTCAACAAATTGCGTAACGACTTTAACATGATAGGAGTCCAATTGCTGTTGAATAACGGAAAGGGCTTCTTCAACGGTTTTTTCCAGGTTGACTTCTTCAACCAGCCAATCCACGTTGGCATAGCTATACTGAGCTGACACGATATCAGCAATCGCATCAACCATGTTTTTCAGCCGATCCGTGGTTGTTTTTAAATCCTGGTGTTCTGCAAACAACCCCTCTTCCAGTTTGATAAAGTATTGAATTAACAGTTTTCCCCGCTCGTCCTCTATTAAGAAACGTTCCAGATTATCCTGATTCTCCCTGAGCATTTCATTGGCTTTCTGGTAACTGAAGACCATGGAGTGCTTTAAAACATCATCAATGACCTGCACGGATGTTTTGACGCTATTGAGTACATTTCCGACATTGTGTACGATATCGGTCGCAATATCAGCCATACCGGCTTTATGTGCCTTTTCAACAAGTTCTTTGTGCGTCTTCTCCAGAGTTTCAGTACGCTCTTTGACAAGGTCCTCCAGGTGTGCTTTATGGTGCGCCAGTTCTTCTTCGGCAACTTTCCTGTCTGTGATGTCCATAATCATGCAAAAGACCGGTTCAATGTCATTTTCGGTATCTATAAGAGGATTTGCACTGACGATTCCCCACAGAATTGAGCCATCTTTACGTTTGAATTTGATATCAAATTGACAGCCTGCTCCTGCGAACAGTTCGGTCAGTTTATCATCAAAGATCTTGGAAAATTCCGAATCTGAGAACTCAACAATATTCTTGTGCAGCATCTCCTCTGCTGTGTAACCGAACATACTGGTTGTTCTTTGGGTGATAAAGGAGATGTTCCTGTTTTTGTCAAGTATCAGGATTCCTTCCCTGGCTGTCTCGACAATGGTTCGATACTGCCTTTCACTTTCCTGCAGCTCATGATGGGCTCTCTCCAGGGACATGGTCTGTTCTGCAACCTTGTCCTCCAGTCGTTCGTGATATTCCCGATTCTGGAGAATCAGGCGGCGACGCTCCAGAGCTCTTTCAATGGTGTGAATCAGCATATCCATGTCGTTGACCGGTTTCAAAATATAATCCCAGGCGCCAAGTTTCAGCGCTTTAACCACATCCTTGAGTTCACCGGCTCCGGATACAATTATAATCGGTGTATCGAGAGAGAAACGGGTAACATTTTCAAGCAGTTCCAATCCATTCATCTCCGGCATTATCATGTCAACCAGGATGAGATCGGGTCTCCTTTCGAAGAATTTATTCAAACCAACGCTACCGTTTTCTGCTTCAATGACATCATACCCGTTGTCTTCGAGTAACTCCCGGAAACTGGCTCTTATAATTTCTTCGTCATCGATGGTTAATACCAATGGATTAGTTCTACTCGTCATACTTATAAAGAGGTTATCAGGCAAATAATCGCATCAATTAAAGCAGCCATTAATCAGTTTTATCCCTGACAGTTCAGGAAGATGAAGGAACTGATCAATGCATTATTAGCACCCAGTTTAGTTTCTTGAAGACTAAATATCAATTGATTTGACGTTTTTAATTTTTCACTTCGGCATCTCATTCAGTTCCATACAAGTGATTTCAACTAATTAATATATACACAAAGGGCAAACACTGCTTCTGCTGGTTGTGATTGGATTGAACCAAATCTGATTATTGTAAGTTAAGCTTATTAAATTATTTATACCCAATACTTCTTAAAATTCTAAAGAGAAACAAAGTAGTTATATAAGCTAATAATCTGTTATTATATAAGTATTTCATAATCATATATTGAGATTTGACAATTAAAAAAGGGTTAGTAATACTTACTGAAAAGATAATTCAGACAAATAACTTGATTGATTCAAAGCTAGAGACATGTCAACTTTCAACCAACGCTTCGAGCCCACGAAAATGTGGGATAACATAGGCAGAATCTGTCACCGTGTTTTTGCCGATTCACGGTTAATATGACACTGGTTCTGATTGATTCTTAAGCGCATTTGGAAAAAACAACGGAGCATAACCGGGGGAACGCCATGACTGAAAGAACACAAGAATTAATGATCAATACGCCGATAAAAGCTCAGCAGGTGGCTTTGGGTGAATTAAGTGAGGAGGTGAGGGCAACAAGACCCGGATTTTCCTGGAAACTGGATCTGGAAAGAGCCCGTCTCCTGACTGAGTCATACAAAAAAACCGAAAACGAGCCCATGACTATCAGACGGGCTAAGGCTTTGAGTCATATCCTGGAGAAGATGACCCTATTCATCCGTGATGATGAACTGATTGTCGGCAACTACGCATCGGATATCGATTCCGTTCCATTTTATCCTGAACTGGCCTGGAAATGGATTAAGCGAGAGACTGCGGAAGGACAGGTTTACGAGTCGATGCTGAACGATAAGGACAGGGCGGAACTATCTGAAATATGCGACTATTGGGGAAACTTTTCACTTCATCACAAGCTTAAATCATATCTACCCGAAGAGCTAAAGGAGGTATTCTGGATATTTAACTGGGAATCGACAACACCAAACTATGAGAAAATACTCAAATTGGGTCTTACGGGTATACTTCGGGAAGTTGAACATCGGGAAAACAGACTTGAATCCGAGTATATTCAGGGAGTTATGAAAGGTGAAGCATATGTCAGAAATAAGGATGAGTTGAGGGCCATGTCCATCTCCCTGGAAGCGGTTATTCAATGGTCGAAACGTTATGCCAAGCTGGCCAGGCAAAAAGCCGAGGAAGAATCCCTGGCAGGGAGAAAAAAGGAGTTGCTAATGATTGCAGAGACTTGCGATCAGGTTCCGGAAAAACCGGCAAGAAATCTCCCCGAAGCGCTCCAGAGTTATTGGCTGATTCATCTTGTGATTAATTTTCTGGACCTTCCCCAGGTTGGCAGTGGTGTTCGCTTTGATCAGGTTTTTTACTCCTTCCTGGAAAATGATTTAAAGGAGGGGAACATAACCAAAGCCGAAGCCCAGGAGTGGGTTGAATTTGTCTTTGTTAAATTTCAGGAGACCGGTTTTCTGCATGCACCCATTTGGTCGGGTTTTGGTGGGGGAGCCTTGGGATATCAGACCATTACCATCGGAGGAGTTGATAAAACAGGCAGGGATATTACCAATGAGATGTCCTTGATGGTGTTGGATGCTGTTAAAAGTGTCAGGGCAATCGTTCCTCCCTTGGCTTTGCGATGGCATGATGGGATTCCTGCCAATCTGGTGGACAAGGCGATTGAAGTCATGGCTGCCGGCATGCCCCAACCCGCGATTTTCAATGATAAGGTTAATATTGTCAGGTTAGTAGAGCTGGGATGTCCACTTGAAGACGCCAGAAACTACTCCATTAACAATTGTATGGTTCCCACCATTCCCGGCAAGAATTTCAATCATATTTCAGCCTGGGCCAGTGGTGTTCCTCTACCCTTTTGCCTGGTAACGGCATTGGGAATGGAACCACTATTTATGTACAAGCGGGCTGGGCTGGTAAGTCTGGATCTGGATAAAGTGGAATCCTTTGCAGAGGTAAAAGAGGCGGTAATCGATAACTACTCCTGGGTTATCAAAAGACTGGTTCTCATCGGCAATATCTCGGATGCGCTTTATAAGGAATATGCTCCAAGACCTTTTTTATCAAGTATAATAGACGATTGCATTGAAAGAGCCCAGGATGTAAGGGATTGGAATTATAAGCCGGATTATCGAGATGTCACACTTTTTGGGCTGAACACCGTGGCTGATTCCCTGGCAGCTATCAAGAAAATTGTGTTTGATGAGAAAAAGGCAAGCCTGGGTGAGCTTGTTGAAGCCTTGAGAGTCAACTGGGAAGGTCATGCCAAGCTGAGAAAAGCCTGCCTGGATGCACCCAAATTCGGCAATGACAATGATTACGCTGATTCGCTTTCCAGTGAAATGGCATTTAGATTTGCGGAAGAGACCAAGAAATGCCGAACCAACAGAGATACACCGGTTATCCCTGATGGCACGGCATCAACAGCCTGGTGGAGTTTTGGCAGAATCTGTCCGGCAACCCCGGATGGAAGAATGCTGGGAGAAGCTTTCAATGATGGATCCATTTCACCTATGGCTGGAAGAGATAAAAAGGGTCCGACAGCGGTCTTGAATTCGGTGGCCAAAGTTGATCCGTTGCAAAGCTGGAATCAACTGTTTAATCAAACCATTATGCCTGAATATCTGGCGGTTCAGAATCGGCAACTATTTGCCCAATATCTCAAGACATTTGGAGACTTGGGAATCCATCATATTCAGTTTACCACTGTGGGTAAGGAAATGCTGCTTGATGCACAGGAACATCCTGAAAAATACCCGACACTTCAGGTCCGGGTTGCAGGATTTGCGGCCTACTTCATCGATCTGGACAAGAATCTGCAGGAATCCATCATCGCCAGAACACCCCAATGTTTTTAGATGGCAAAGGTAAATTAAGCCAACTCGGAAGGTAAGTATATTTGAGTTGCCCCGGATTGTGGTTATGCCACAATCCGGAGACGTTTTGGCTTCAAGTGAAAGATTAAATGCAATAACTCTGATTTTATTATCAATAAGGTGTTGATTTGGAAATGCCGCAGGGATTGATCTTTAGTATTCAACGATTCAGTATCCAGGATGGACCCGGAATCCGCTCCACTGTTTTCTTCAAAGGCTGTCCGCTCTCCTGCAAATGGTGCTCAAATCCAGAATCACAGCAAAATGAACCTGAATTGATGCACCGTTTTCAGAATTGTCAAAAATGCCGTGCTTGCATTGAAGTGTGTCCAACCAATGCGATTGCTTATACGGATCAGCAGGTTAAGATAGATCGAAAGCTTTGTGATAACTGTTTCGATTGCATCGATGTCTGCTGTTCCGGGGCTCTTGAAACCACTGGCCAATACGTGAGCCTGGACGAGGTTATTGATGAGGTCTGTCGGGATGAGTTGTATTACAGGAACTCCGAAGGAGGTGTTACCCTGTCTGGCGGGGAGCCTTTGATGCAAGCGGAGTTCGCTCTGGAACTCTTGAAAAGACTAAAATCGCGTTCCATAGATACCACCATTGATACTTGCGGGCATGCTCCCTGGTCCGTGTTTGAATCCGTTTTACCTTTCACGGATCGATTCCTTTTTGATTTGAAACAATTGGATCCGAATTTACATCGATCGGAAACCGGTATTTCCAACGATTTAATAATTGCCAATCTTGATCAATTACTGAAGAATAGTTCTGCTGAAATTTGGATCAGGGTTCCAGTTATTTCAGGATTTAACGATAACCAGGATTATTTCACCAGGCTTAAGGATCTGTTGAAAGGAAGAAAAATCCATAAGATTTCACTTTTGACCTATCACAAATGGGGAACTCCCAAATATCAGTATCTTGGAAGAGAATATCCCTGGCATTCGGAAGTTGAGTGTCCTGCCGATAGCCTGGAGAAATTCAAATCAACACTAACGGAAGGAGGATTTGACGTAACAATCGGTTTTTAAAAGAGGTCTTCATATCACTTTTGGTCCGAAACCCTTCGTGGTTTTGGGCTGAATTCATCTGGCTTGAAAAACAGTTATCAGAAAAGGAGAGCGAATATGGAAGACAGAATCTGGCACAAAGCATATGCACCGGGAGTACCCCACAGCATTGATTATGAGCGGATTACCATCCCCGAGGCATTAGTCAGGACGGCAAATAACTTTCCTGACACGGTTTCCATGATCATGATGGGAAAGAAGCTCACGTACAGAACCGTGAACGAACTGGTAGATCGATTTGCCAATGCGTTGGCAGATTTGGGGATCAGCAAGGGAGACAAGGTTGCTGTCATGATGCCCAATATGCCACAGACAGTTATTGCAACCTATGCGGTTTTCAAGCTCGGAGCCGTTGTTGTGATGCATAATCCGCTTTACACTGAACGAGAATTGGAATACCAGCTCAATGATTCCGACTCCAAAATGGCAATCTGTCTCGATTTGCTCGTTCCCAGAATTCAGAAACTAAAACCGAAAACCAAGGTCGAAACAATTATCGCCTGCCATATCCGGGATTACCTTCCCTTCCCTGTCAAACAACTTTTCCCTTTCATAAAAAAAGAGATGCATCGACCGACCAAGGCGGGTGAAGGTGTGTTGGACTATATGGATTTGATATCGAAGTATCCACCGACGCCGAGGGAAATCGATGTCACTATGGAGGATTTGTCAACCCTGCTCTATACGGGTGGAACCACAGGACTCTCAAAAGGCGTCATGCTCAGTCACATGAATATCAGTGCCAATGTTCAACAGCTTAAGGCCTGGATCTTCGATGCCAATGAGGGAAAGGATTCTATCATGGGTATATTCCCCTTTTTCCATTCAGCGGGATTCACAGCAATCATGAACCAGAGTATTTTCAGAGGCTTGACTGTACCTCTGGTGCCACGCCCGGAACCGGAAACCATTCTGCAGATGGTTAATAAATACAAGCCGGATTGGTTTCCTTGCGTCCCAACCATCTACGTTGGGCTGTTAAGTCACCCGGATTTTGGTAAAACCGATTTTACCTCAATCCGGGGTTGTGTTTCGGGTGCCGCTCCCTTGGCCCTGGAGACAATCAAAGATTGGGAAAAAGCCGTAGGTGCAACAATCATAGAGGTGTACGGTTTAAGCGAAACCTCTCCATTATCCCATGCCAATCCCTGGGGAGGTAAAACCAAGGTTGGCAGCGTCGGCGTTCCGGTGTGCGATACCGACTGCAGAATCATGGATATCGAAACCGGGGAGAAAGAGCTGCCACAAGGGGAATCCGGTGAGATTACCCTGTTTGGTCCCCAGGTAGCCCAGGGTTATTATAAAAAGCCGGATGAAACAGCGGCTGCCTTTAAGAACGGCTGGTTTTATACCGGCGACATTGGTTACATGGATGAAGAGGGGTATCTCTATATCGTTGACCGGAAGAAGGATATGATCATTGCCGGTGGTTATAACATCTATCCGAGAGAGATCGATGAGGTTCTGTTTGAACATCCCAAAATCAAGGAAGCGTGCGCAGTGGGCGTCCCTGATCCATACAGGGGAGAGACGGTCAAGGCATTTGTTGCCGTTAAACCCGGGGAAACCCTGACAAAAGATGATATTAATACCTTCTGTAGAGAAAGGCTGGCAGCCTACAAAGTTCCTAAAATGATTGAATTTATGGAAGAATTACCGAAGAGTGCGATCGGCAAGGTATTGCGGAGAGAACTCAGGGAACAGGAAATTGAGAAACAGAAAAGTGATGATTGAAGAAAAGTACAAAGGAATTGCCGAGCTATCCCTGACCTTGGTTGAAGCCATTAACAGAACAGGGCTTGAAATCGTCGCCTTGAAAGATCGTTATGCCAAATTTAAGATGCCTTTACAGGGAAACACGAATCATATCGGTGTGATGTATGCGGGTTCTCTTTTCACCCTGGGAGAATTCACCGGGGGAATTGTCCCTGCAGTCTCATTTGATATCGAAAAGTATTTCCCCATTGTCAAAGCGATCAATATCAAGTTCTTAGCAATGGCAACAACCGATGTCTATCTGGAATGCGAACTGAGTTCATCCGATGTCAAACGAATAGAAGCGGAAACAGATGAAAACGGAAAAGCGGATTTCGATCTGGAACTGGAATTGAAGGATGAAACGGGTACTGTTGTCACGCTTGTCAATGGGACCTGGCAGTTGAGAAAGATCCCGGAAGAGATGAAAGGGATGTTCAAGCCGTCCTGATCCGGTCTGCTTTCACTGAACTGTTTTTTAAGAATTTTTCACCATCGTCCAATCCAAAGTCATATGCCTCCTGCAAACCTTCAGGACTGGTATAATCCCATTTGGAAATGGAGACGGGTCGGCTGGGTTGAACATAAAGGCGATTAGGAACTATCGGAAGGATTTCAGTCGGGTACTGCCTTGAAAGCAGTACCAGGTTCATCCCTGCGGATTCGTCTGCCAGTGAAACCGGCACATTGTCGATCAACCCGCCATCCAAGGCCGGTCTCCCGCCTCGATAAAGTACCGGTACAAAAGGGGGAGTGCAGGATGCCTGTAATAACAAATCAGCCAAATCCTCCACTGTTTTGCATTCGCTTACCCTGACAACCAGGGGCCTGTAACCGAATTTGATTCCAAAGGTTGGATGGACCGGGTATTTGATCAATTTCTCAATTGAATACAGAGCAATACCGATAAAAGAACCTGACCTCGCTCCCAACCAGCGGGGCGGCCTGGCAATCATAACCCTGATTTCAGGTCCGGTACGCAATCTCTTCAATGCCTGCTCATCAAAAACCTCCATTATAGCCTGTCGATAAATCCGATAATGAGGGAAGACCGGTTTGCTGTTAAAAATATTGGAGAAATAAGCGTTTTTCTTGTTCTTGCTCGTCTCTTCTTTGAAATAGGACAGGGCTTCCCCTGTCTTTCCAGCCAGCAGCATACAGGCCATTGTGGTTCCTGCACTGGTGCTGCCAATAATGGTAGGCTCAAAGCGACCCGTTTTTTTTAGGACTTGCCAGAATCCTGCCTGCCAAAGACAGCGACTCCCTCCGCCGGAAAAGATAACCGAATGTATTTTTGCCAGATCAATGGACATAACAGCTCCGCTAAATATCTAATTTTGTATCATGTTATTGGAATGAAACATAAATCACAAGCTGATATTCTTAAAGGATTCTGACTCCCGTTAGGGATGTCGGAGCTTGATTCACATTTACCTGATCATATCATCCTAATTCTTGTTTTATAAGAAACAGCTCGTCAAAAACTTCCAATCCCGACAGCAAAAAATCACCAACCCATTCAAAGATCGACCGGGGGGGTGCACCAAAATTATGTGGGCGACGTCACGCCGCCCTTAAATACTTATCGACCACTTCGTCCCATCTTCCTGACTCATATCTAGCTCTCACTGACG
>JANQGX010000058.1 GCA_028282885.1 SAR324 cluster bacterium | reverse complement strand
AAATATATTTCCTTATATAAGGTACAGTCAACACCGGGCTTGTCCAACAACAGGATAGATTGTGGTTCGTTCCTCACACAATCTATCCTTATTTGTTATGCATTGATTTTTATTACTTTGTTAAGCTCAGAAGCATCCATTATTTGAGTGATATCTTTGATCGACCCAATTTTAAGTTTAAAAGTATCTTCTGTGATATCAGAGTTTAATATGAACCTGAATTCGCTTTGATGCTTAAACCACTGCTCATATTTTTTGAAAGGGCCCATCTCTCCATGAAAAGAGTTGAAATCTACATACTCAACTAGCTGCCCATTGATTTCAATATCTGACGACTTGCATGCTTTGATTATTTTGTTAAAAAACTCTGTGCCATCAGTTATGACAACAGCTGTGTTACCAAATTCGAAACACCTTTTGTCGATGTAGTTGCCGTCTTGTATTCCGAGGTGTTCTGAAGTTATGGAATACATGCAATATGCTAATGGGCTTTCGCCGCCTATTCTGATTTGCACAGGCCCTGCTAAATCTGACAAAATTCTGTTGTTAATTGTTACTGTAACTTTGTCTGGCTGAAGTGATTGACTCAGGTTTTCATTTGGATCACCTCTCTCCTTTTGTTCAAGCTCCTGATAAGTAGATAATCTTTGGAAAAATAGGACACCGCAATCAACCAACTCTTGCATGTACTCTTTTTCACCGATTTTTATTAAACAAAGCGGTGTAATTCTGTGCATTTTTTCTCGCTTTCTTTGCATAACGACCGATGTTGAGCGGGCCGCCGGTCGGCATTTGAGCCGACTGGCGGTATGTATCACATAGTTCGAACGACATTGATAGGCAGACCCTTGCAGGGTCTTTCGGCCTAGGGTCATTATTAGACCCGCTCAACATCGGTCGATAAGCAGGCCCGTTCAGGGTCTGCTTATCGCCTGTTTAACCTGCGTTTTTCAGAGTGAAGCGAGCGTAACGGCGAAAAACGTCAGGTTTAAACAATTGTTCGGCAAAAGTCTAATCAGCAATGCCAAACTTGTTATAGGATTAATAACTACTATTGAGCTTATTTATAACTGGTTCTAAAAGATTTTTATTTATATTCTTTCCATTGATTTCTATTATATTGATGTAATCATGTATTAAGTTTTTCATAAGCGATGAAAAGGCACTTGGGTGATCAATAAATCCATCTTTCAAAACCATGATGCCTTTTTCAAAGGATTTTTGGGCTTCATCATTTTCCCCTAAATCACGATATATTGAACCAATTGCTCCTAAGCACATAGCCAAGTCGGGTGCAAACGCATCTGGATTAGATGCTGTCAACCTTTCTCTAATTTCCAGGGCTCTTAAGGCAGCATCAAGGGCTTCATGGCGTTTTCCAAGACCTGAATACAGATTTGCCAGATTATTGAGACTAGATGCCAAGTCAGACGCAAACGCGTCTGGATTAGATGCTGCCAACCTTTCTCTAATTTCCAGGGCTCTTAAGGCAGCATCAAGGGCTTCATGACGCTTTCCGAGACCTGAATACAGATTTGCCAGATTATTGAGGCTAGATGCCAAATCAGACGCAAACGCGTCTGGATTAGATGCCGCCAACCTTTCTCTGATTTCCAAGGCTCTTAAGGTAGCATCAAGGGCCTCTTCACGCTTTCCAATAGATGCGTATCTGTTTGCTAGATTATTTAGACTCATTGCTAAGTCAGGTGTAAACGCATCTGGATTAGATGCTGCCAACTTCTCTCTGATTTCTAGTGCTTTAAGAGCAGCATCAAGGGCCTCTTCACGCCTTCCAAGGTTTGAGTATGCATTTGCTATATTGTTTAATTTCATTGCCAAGTCCGGTTCATAAGCGTCTGGATTAGAAGCTGCTAAACTTTCTGTGATTTCTAGAGCACGAAGTGTAGCATCGAGTGCCTCTTCACGCTTTCCAAGCTCTGAGTAAAAAACACCCAAATTATTAAGAGATGCAGCCAATTCAGTTATATATTTATCTGGATTCTTGGCTGCAAGCCGTTCATAAATGGCAATAGCTTCTTGTATAGCTTTGAGGCTTTCTTCTAGTCGACCAACTGAGGTATGTTTATTTGCTAGGATAGTAAGACTATTTGCTAAATCTGACGGATATATATCTGGATGAGATTTCAATAGCTTCTTGTGACGCACTACGTTTTGTTTTGCTTGTTCAAGTTCATTGGACAACTGAATAATGCCGGTTTTCCCGAAATTAACCATGAATTCCGCACCAGAGAAAACATTTGATGAAAGATTTGTATTTGGTATGATTAGTTGATTTTTTTCCCCATATATAGATAACCCAAATGGTCTCAGATTTATATAGACGACCTTAGCTTTGTCCTCATCGATTTTCTCTATCTTTATTATTTTTTCTTCGGTAGCTACGACAGAAGTCATATTTCCTTTAACGAACACTTGTATTTGCTTGTTTAGTGAAATGTTGCTTTTGATCAATGGTTGCCAATCTGTACCAGAAGAGTCTGAAGGTACAGTAATCCAAACAAGTGGTGATTTTTTGCCGAATCCTATCAACAATGGAATATGTCCGCCGATACTGAACAGAGCCTTGCCTTTAATAAAGCGATTCGAAAATATTTCTATTTCATTGAAAGGGATAAACTGCGCCGGAAGAGATTCAATTTTCATTGTTTGAACCTCCTTTGCCGGGAATGTGAATCCGTCTTTTGGGATTTAAAATAAAATGTTGATCAATGAGCCCTTCGATTTGCTCAGCTTCCACTTCTTCTTTTGTTTTTATTTTTTTTACCAAAACTGCAGCAATTAAACATACAATAATTGTTAGAATCTCCCACAGTTCGACTTTAGGTTTGGCCTTCAATATCAGTGAATGTAGGATTTTCCCAGCAATCGAAAAAACGAAACCAGTCAAAGCCCCACACACAATTTGAAACCAAAGTTTAGATGGAGCCTTGTTTTTATATACTATGCTAAATTCGTATCTACTAAGCTCATAGGGCTTTTCTCCTAAGAATCGCTCTGGCTCATCTGATATCTCACCATTGACATATAGCGGCGTATCATATTTCTGGTTTGATATGACAGTAATTCCATCTTTATTTTTTGAGCTTTCAGTCAACTATTATTCCCTTTAAGTTGTGAGTGCCGAACAGTTAAATAGACAGAACTGTTAAGTAATGTACTAGGCAGAATCTGTCTAGAACGTTATTTATCCCAAATCCACCATCAAAGTTGCCAGCTTTGACTCAAATCGAAACAACGATCATTTTTTCAAGGATCGAGCAGGTTCGCCTGCTCGGATGTGATCGGTGTTTATTAAAATGTTGCTAGCCTCTAAAACCTCCAGCCTCTTAAGGCAAAAATATCGAATTTAAGGCGCACTTCCCTAGTATAAACCGGTCAAGAGCAAATTTGAAAACTGTTCATTCATGCGTTTGGGGGCTTTTATTGAACCGATGATTGATTCTCCAGCCATATCCGTTTTGTGTTCAAGATTTCGTTCAGTGCAACGATCTTCTTTTGCGCATGTTTTATCAGTGTGAAGAGAGAGTGGCTGTTTCCGATCTTGAGGGTCAACTGCCGGCTTCCTTCGATCATCTTTACCGCAATGCGAAACATCCTTGCATTCAGGGTCTTTATTCTCACTGTTTTAAGCTCTTTGGGCAACGCATGTCTCTGGTACAGTTTCAGCAGATTCAAAGAGATGATGCACAGGTACCACCAGGCTGCATTCTCTCCAAAGCTGCTACTGGGAAAACGTCCGCCTGCCATATCCCGTGTTAGCCGGGAGTGCTCCTGTTCACTCCTGCCACAGCGTTTGCGATGATGCAGGAGGACCTGCAAGGGGTTGCCTGAAAGATTGGTGACGATACCAAAGATTTTGTAGATCTTCTCTCCCATCTCTTCTAAATGAAGTTTCTTTTCAGCATATTCGGAGGTAAAGATACTTATCTGACCGTTGTCCTTGAATTCGTACTGAACGTCGACGGCTTCACGCGTGGCAAGATAGCGGAATACAGGGGCGTTCTTTTTCTTGTTTTTGGTATCGGGAACAAACAACACTTCGGCTACTTCCTGTCTGGTCACATATTCGTTACCTTCTGCATCTCTCACGACAACCGTTTGCCACTCTTGTTCGTCTACATCCAGAACCGCTTGTCTGAAAGATGGAGATACATCGCAACTCACCGAAAAGCCTATCTTGTCGAATCGATCCGTCCCTTTGTCCATGAACTCCAAAAATTCATGCTGGTACCCAGCCGTGTCGGACCTGACAGATACTTCTTTGACGCCTGCAGGCAACTGTGCCAGAGATTCCCTCAGTATTCGGAGTTGCTCGACCCCTGCCGGTACGTTACCGTCCCTGAATTCGCTGAACAACATCAAGTCCAGTTCCGCCCAGTAAACATTAAAGGGATGATAGGACTTATCCTTCTTGTAACTCGTCTTTGCGGTGCATTTGTTTGTGACGATCAGGTTGTTGTCCATATCCAGTGTAGCGGTCTCCTGAGGTCTTAACACTTGAGCTTGGCAGACTACGCTCCGGTTCAATTCGGCCAAAGACGTAAACGAATCCGCTACCGGCAGTATCTTGCTTTTCCCCTCAGGTGTAGATTCCCTTTCTGCTTCCTCTTCATCGGAATTGAAACGATTCAAAAATCCGAATATACGGCTGGCAGAGGGGAACACCCGCGTACGACCCTTTCTGAATACCCGACCTTTCAAACCATCCCACTTCTTCTCCAGCTTTCTGAACACGCGTTTCAGGCCGCCGTCTTCTTCCAGGCGGTCTACATCCGATACCGACTGCCCGCCTGTCAGATTCAACAGAATCAGCGTGAGAAGATGATGCAGGGACGAATAGCCTTGGTTGGACTTCTCTTTGAAACTTGCCTTGACCATGCGCTCGAACTTGAATCCCGTTAAAAACTCCAGGAATGTTGTGATGCCTCCGAACGAACTCAGGTTGCTCTCATTTTTCTCTTCTTCTATCTTGACAAGCAATGGCGATTCCCGTCTCATTAGATCACTCCGTTGGTGAATGGATTTTGTGTTGCAACAAAACCATATTCCCTTTGTTCAAAGGGCGCCAACGGTTTTTTTATTTTTTTGATGGTGAATCAGGGTTAGTGGTTCTGCCTAGCACGTTATTTAATAAACTCCTTTCGGTTTAGGAATTGAATTATCTGATCGGGGAGACGAGTGAAGGATACATTTTTGAGTGGCGATCTGTCAAAACTTGTATGTACTTTATCGGATAAAAGCGATGAATGAATTTTGACGAGGGAGAAAAAGCAGGGATGAAAAATAGCGCGGAAAAACCGGTGTTGTTTGTGTGAGAATTGCGGGTTCGTAGATTGAGGTGACTATTCTTTCCCAATCGAAAGTATGCGGATAGAGTCTCGGTGGTTCTCGGTTGAGCAGGAATCGATGAAGATCTTTCACGTCATCCGGTGCTGGATGCCTGGAAGCAGGGTTGGTGGTTTTGATCAATTAAAATTTGGCAAATTCCCTTGGATGGCGTCGGTATGACCGAAGGGATGGGCGAAATGCTGTTAGAAACTGCTCTATCGGTGTTCGGGTGTACAATAGTGCAATTCATAGAGCGCTATGTATCAATAAAAGTGGACTCTTCCCTTGTCTAAGCTCCTAATCTTGGGGGTCAGAAGATAATTACTTTCTATCCCCAAACTCAGCAAGTATCCATCGTCAGTCTGTTGCCAGGCTCATTCGTGGCGAACGTTCATACTCGAAGCTGTAAAGGAGGGACGGACGTAGTGTGTTCTTTTGGAATTCTCTCTTTTGAAAACTCATTTGTGAAACAACTTCGAGCTTTATGGGTTCAAAATAATGAAATGGCTGTTGAAGAATGAGTGTGACTTCACTATCAGAACAAGTTTTTAATGAAGGTAAACGGTCAACTAACGCGGGGCGGGAAGTGTTTGCCGCCGGTCATGTTATCAAGACGGTTCACTCTCCGGAAGCATACCAAGTCTTCTCATTTAATAGGGATAATCACGGAAAGGGCAATATGACAAGCATCATACAGGACATTGAAGATCGTTTGAAAATACATTCCGTTATTGTAAGTTAACCGAAGCGGGTGGCTTCTTTCCGAAATGCATGGATTGAAATCAATGACCATTACGATTGTAGTAGAGCGAGTTGTGGAGGAACGGCAACGGATAGATAATACAGCATCCAGGATTGGGGTATGAGATCATTCATTGATCAAATTGACCATTCATAAACGATTTGTAACCATTCGTGGGAATTTGCTGGACAGTTAATTAATCAGACCGGATAAAATTAGACCATCAAATAAGAAACATTCGGTTCAAATCCGCTGGTATCCGAAGGGGGAATTAAATGGTGAAAAGGTTACTTTGTTTGTTGTTTTTTATTGTTTCGTTATGTCAGTTAGCAGTTGCAGTGGAGTTAAAACTTGATCAGGAAAGCATCCAGGAATCGGGCCAATATAATGATGATTATCTGTTTGCAGGCGAACAGCTATCATTTAGCGGCAAAGCCCGGGACCTTTTTTTCTTTGGAGAAAAACTGGATTTCAGTGGAAATCTGGACTTCGGATTGTATGCTGGGGGGCGTAGTGTGCACGTGATAGGAGATGTCGGGAACGGAATAAAAGCTGGTGCTCAATCCATCAATATAAACGGTCGAATCTCCGGTACGAGTTTGATAGGAGCGGAAGAGGTTGTCTGGGATGCCGACCATCCCGCAAACGGTGATACCTTTATCGGAGCCAGGGTGGTTAATATAAAAAGTAAAATAAATGGAGATATCTATATTGGCGCCGGAGAGGTCTTCATCGAAGATGAGATAACGGGCAATGCCCAAGTCCGCACGGGGCAGCTCAAAATCGGTGAGAAGGGAAAGATCAACGGCGACCTGGTTTACTACTCCGATCAGAAGCTTAGTCCGGAAGAGGCCGGCAGGGTCACCGGATCGATCACCTATGTTGAGGATGAAACCGGGATATTTAAAGAGTCCTATGTTGAAGAAGGTGATGATGGTATGCCGATCTGGTTTCGAATTATCATGAAGCTTGCCCTGGCCTTAGTGGGTTTGATAGTGCTGCTGCTGCCTGTTACAAAAGGTTTGGAGAAGCAACAGGATGGTCGGGCTATTCTGTCATTATCAGTTTGGGGCTTAATTCCGATCTTCATCTATCCGGCCTTAATTGTATTTTCAATTTTGCTGATCATTACCATTCCACTGGCAGGGGTCATGATTCTTGCCTTCATCCCAATATTCATCATAACCAAAACAATGGGACTGACCTTGATCGGAGCATACCTGTCAAACCAGTTCAACTTGAATATCAACAGTCGGTTTTTGCTCTATCTTATCGCTGTCGTGCTTTACTCATTGTTAAGTGTCATTCCAATTGCAGGGGGTCTTTTAATGATTTTCGTCTCAAGTGTCGGCAGCGGTCAGGCTCTGGCGCTTTTGATGAAAAGGCCCTTAGGCAGGTAGTCTTATAGAATTCGTGATAACAGCGGCATATGTTTCTTTAGCAATACATTATTGAGCAAACGAAAATGCAGATATCCAACTTCAAATTAGGCATAATTGTAATCGTCACCTCGTTATTGATTGGCGAGTTACTAAGCCTTATCATCGGCTGGACCGCAGAAAGCTTTGTACTGATCTCCCCCCAAATTGTTATTCTCCATTCATTACTCCTGGCAGCAACGGTACTGTTCAGCATGTACATCACCCGTACATTTGTCGAGAAAATCAATAGTATTACGATACTAATATTGCTTTCCTTCGGATTGATGATTGGCATTGGAATCATTTCGTTCTTGGGTTTTTTGGTTTCGAATCCGGCTGCCTTTGTCTATTCCAATAACCTCACTCTTCCCTTTCTGCTTGTTAATCTATTGTTTTTCATGTCATTCAACACCATATCCAACGGTTTTGTCCTGTTCCAGTACACAATGATTAAGAAAGAAAAAGCACTGGCGCAGGAGATATTGGAAAAGACACAGATGGAGGCCGAACTCCAGGCAAATAAAAGGATCATGGATAGTATTCAATACGCCAAGCGAATCCAGTCTTCATTGCTGCCCAGATCGTCGGAGATTAAGAAGCACTTGCCGGATAGTTTTTTTATCTGGCAACCCAGGGATGTTGTTGGTGGAGACGTCTATTTCACCTCTTTTTTTGATGGTGGATACATTCTGGCGGTCATTGATTGTACGGGACATGGAGTTCCCGGTGCTTTTATGACAATGCTGGCTTCTTCAGGATTAAACAGGATCATTAATCGGGAAAATATCCATGACCCGGCCGAGATCCTTAAGCGTCTGAATTATTTCGTGAAAATGTCTTTACGCCAGGATTCTGATGATGCTCTCTCAGATGATGGACTGGATATCAGCATCTGTCGCATCAACCAGGATGAAAAAAGACTAACCTTCGCCGGTTCCAGGCTGCCACTGACCTATGTCTATAGGAATGAAGTCCATTCCATAAAAGGTGACCGTCACAGTATTGGTTACAAGAAATCAGATCTGAATTTCGACTTTCAAAATCATGAGATAGACATCAAGGAGGGAATGTTTTTCTATCTGTATACCGATGGTATCATTGACCAATTGGGAGGAGAAAAGCGACACCGTTTTGGTAAGCGTCGTCTTGGTCATATTCTCAAAGAAGTGGATGGTCGTCCCTGTGAAAATAAGAGGAATCGGATCATTCAAGCCTTTGAAGAGTATAAAGGCAAGATAGAAACCCTGGACGATATTACCTTTGTCGGCTTTAACGTAAGTGGCTGAGGAACCCAAACGCAGGCCAGTTGAGAGTTTACAGGCTGAAATCAGGTGTCACCATTTCCTGTTAGAGGAGAAACAGGCGTATTTCAATGCTCACATCAGTTATAAAACTGTATCAGGAAACTGGAGCTCCTGATATCCGACTCCTTTCCTTTTTACATTCAACAAGCTAATGCTGATTACTCTGCAACTCTCCAACTTTTCTCTCACCTGTCAAAGAATAGAAATCGTTTCCCGGGGTTGGAGAGCAAGCTACTGATTTCTAAATGATAGGACGAATTTTTATCTATTTATACATCCCTGTATAAACCTACCGTTGGTTGTGATTTAACCCAACTTAATAAGATCCGTAGAAGTAATAAAACGAAGACTTTCTTGACATCCGTCCCCCGAACCCTATACATTAAAGGTATCTGCCCCCTGTTTTCAACTGTTGCGTTTCTTCTTTTGCAAAACAGGTCGGGCATTTGAAACAGATAACAAAAATATCCTCTAAACCATATGTATAAAATAATTTAAAAGAATGAGTAAAATAGGCTATATAGAGGAAGAAAATCCACATTATGATCTTGCCCGGAAGTACCTTGGAGCACTTCTAAAAGGCGAAAGGCACCTGGCGGTCGAAATGGTTATGAATGCTGTTGAAAGTGGAGTATCAGTTGAAGAGGTCTATCTTCAGGTCTTCCAACCCATTTTATATGAAGTGGGTCGACTTTGGCAGACCAACCAGGTTAGCGTTGCCCAGGAGCATTACTGTACAGCAGCCACCCAGCTTATAATGTCTCAACTTTACCCGAGAATTTTCTCAACAGAAAAAAATGGATTAAAACTAATTGCAACTTGTGTTGGGGGGGAACTTCATGAGGTAGGGGTACGCATGGTGGCTGATTTTTTCGAAATGAAAGGGTGGGACACCTATTACTTGGGGGCAAACGCGCCGGTTGGCAGTATCATCGAATCAATTGAATCGAGCGCCCCCAACATTCTGGCTATATCTGCTGCCATGACTTTCAATATAGCCGCTGTTTCGTCTTTAATTTCAGAGGTCCGAAAGGCCATTCAAAAGGTGCCTAAGATTCTGGTAGGCGGGAGGCCCTTTAACATGGCAACTGAATTGTGGAAGCAAGTCGAAGCGGATGGATATGCTCCGGATGCGCGTACCGCCATTCAAACCGGACACGAATTGGCTGGTTCCTGATCAGCCGAACGACGATATACATCATGTGTGACATCCGATCAACAAAGCCAATAGCTGGGTCAGTATTTCGTTGTGATGCCAGCGGCTCTATTCAGGAGATCATACATGATGGATTACAGTTCATTATCTCTCCTGTCTGGAAAACACACCTTAAACGTATCGTGGATGAAGGCAGCCTCAATAAGTTGGCACGCTTTCTAACTTCAATCAATGATAGCAAAGCTGCTTTTGAATGGGAGTTGAGCTGCCGAATAAGGGATGATCTCGTCGGAATGCGGTTTGCAGGGGTTAAATTCGAAGATGAAATCCTGGTTTTGATAGCTCAGAATGAACAAGTACTTGATCAATTGATTGTGGAATTTGCCCGAATCAACAACGAGCAGACCAACCAACTCAGGTCGGTTCTCAAGGAGAATTCAAGACTTCAGAAAGAGGATAACAAGATTTCCGGATTGCTGGATGATATAAGCCAGCTTAATAACGAACTGGTGAACACACAGCGTCAGCTGACAAAGAAAAATGTTGAGTTGGAGCAACTGCATCGACAGCACACGGAAGAGTTGAACCATGCCCGGGTAGCGCAATTGGCTATATTCCCGCGTGAAATGCCGGTACGTAAAGATGTCAAGCTTGCGCGCATATACAAACCGATGGGTCAAATCGGTGGGGATTTCTATGATTATTATTCCGAAGGGCGTGATAACCTGGGGTTGTTGGTGGGGGACGCTACCGGACATGGAATTCCAGCGGCACTTCTGTCCTTTATGTTTTTAACTGTATTTCGCAGTTTGCGACAGAAATCTAAAACCCTCGATGAGATGACCTATCAGGCTAATGCATATTTTCGCGGGAGATTACCAAGCGGCAAGTACGCAACTCTGTTTCATGGTTTATACAATTGCCGCACTCGCGTTTTTACATACATCAGTGCCGGCCATCCACCAGCATATCTTCTTCGGACAGAAACAGGAGAACTTGAAACACTGCAAACTCCCGGAACAGTGGTGGGCATGTTCGATAAACCAGCCCCCCTCTTTAAATCTTCCTCAGTGACTCTTACCCCGGGAGATAAATTACTGATTTACACGGATGGATTGCTGGAAGTAGTAAATAACGACAATCAGCTTCTGGATACAAGTTCCTTTGAAGAGTATTTAATCACACAAAAGACATTTTCCATCGATGTTTTTTTGGACCATGTTTATTCATTTTGTTCAGACTATGCCGGGAATAAAGGTGTGAACGATGATGCGACCATTCTTGGCTTAGAAGTGCTCTAGAAAGAAAGTTCTCAAACCGGTTTTGAATTGACACAAAGGTTTGCTGTGGAGAATAAGATCGCTATGCCAGGTAGCGGCAGTGTTATCCGTTGTTCACAGGATGGAACAGTATTGGAGGTTCTGTATGACGCCTTGGAAGTAACGGATGACTGTCTCAAAGGTCAGTTATTTACCCACATTGCTGATCAGGGCAGCCATTCCAAAGCACAGCTTTTTTTTTCAGAACTCCGGGAAAAGGAGGTTATATTTGACTGGGAAATCAACATCCCGGCAGGCGGGAAACCAACCTCATATCGATTCGGTGGTGTCAGGATTAGAAAAGAGTATTTAATTATCATCGCAAGGACCAACCACGAGGTGACCAAGCTAATCCAGGACTTTACTTTAATGGGAAATGAGCAAGCCAATACCATACGCTGGGTCCTTAAGGAGAACACAAAACTACAATCTTTCACCGAGCGTGACAGTGTCCAGTATGATGAGATCAGTCGCCTTAACAATGAATTGGTGAATCTTCAGAGAGAGTTGTCCAAAAAAAACGTCGAATTGGGGGAACTAAACCGATTAAAAGACAGATTTCTCGGTATAGCAGCACACGATCTTCGAAATCCTTTAGGTAATCTGTTAATCCTGAGTGATTTTCTAAAAGAGGGTAGTGAAAATCTGACTGAGTCCCAGGTCGGTCATGTATCACAGATTCACTCTATCAGTACTTTTATGTTGAATCTGGTTAATGATTTACTCGACCTGTCGAGTATCGAGTCGGGGCATATTGATCTGCAACTCGGTTTGTACAATTATAGCGAGGTTGTTGAGAAAAACATTGAATTGAATAGGATGCTCGCAAGAAAAAAACAGATTGACATTCTATTTGACAGTGAGGTTCAGACTGTTTCCCTGCATTTTGATCGGGCAAAAATAGAACAGGTCATCAATAATCTACTGACCAACGCGGTTAAGTACTCCATGCCTGAAACAGAGATCAGGGTTCAAATTCAAAAAGAGCCCGGAGCGATCAAAACCTCAGTTACGGATCAGGGGCTGGGAATTGCTGCTGGCGAGATCGATCTGGTATTTAAGCCTTTTCAAAAAACCAGTACCCGGAGCACGAGCGAGGAGAAAAGTGTTGGCCTGGGGCTTTATATTGTTAAACGGGTAATAGAGGCCCACAAGGGAAAAATCCGTGTTGAAAGCGAGCCCGGCAAAGGGACAAGGTTCTCATTCAGCTTGCCGGAAAAATTTGAGTGAAAACCAAAAAAAATCATGATGACTATCAAAGGCGATATAGATAGCCAATCCGTGCTCATCATATCCAACAGGAGAGTCAAAAGAACAGTATAACGAAACTGTTCTTTAATTCATCCCGGACTTGTTTATCGATAAGTCTCAAATTCATCCATGTTCGGTATGACGACGTCCAGAAGTATCAGGTCCGGTTGGTAACGAAGAGCCAAAGAAATGCAATCGGTGTCGGAATTCGCAGTCATGACGTCATATACCGCTTCCTCCGGAAATCTGGACGTTATACGAAGATTGTCAAATTCATCGTCGACAACAGGAATCTTCGTTACGTTTTCGTGAAAATCTTGGCCCATCACAAATAATAGAATATGGATTTCAATCCGACGGGTTCGTAAGAAGTGTAAATACGGGAATGTTTACCTGAATCCAGCTATAAAAGGGAACAAGCGCTGCTGATATTTCCGCATCAAGTTCGGATTGAAGTAACGTGATCCAGACATTGAGATGTGCCGGCCAGAAACTGAGGTTAAATCCGTGATTTCGATAGGTGCTGAACACCCAAAGTATCGTCTCAACGAAAACAGTCGGATTGTATTGCTGGAACATGGATTCCATAAACCTGGCCATGTTAGCAGCGTTATCGACCATCATGCTTTTATTGTTTTCGCCGATCAGTTTATCCAGATCCTGTCTTTGATTTAGTTCGTTAACAACTTTTTCAACCAGCGTTCCTTTTTGCCTGCTGAATTCTGCTATCATTTCAGGTTGGGGGGCAGTCAAAGATTCTGCGGATTTGATTAGCTTATTTTTCTCCATGATCCATTCTCAAGTAATAGTTTGATTTGATTGTTGATATGACTAAAATTGGAATACTTTTGCGTATATAGCGTATCATTTGATTAAAACGCAGACAAGCAATAAGTACAACTCCGATCCACCACCAAGTTGCACGCTCCTCTTTGAGTCGAATAATCAATCAATTTTTTCAGGATCCGGCTACTCGAATTGCAGATACAAGTCAGGCTGCGTTAGACAGAGAATCAAGCCCGTATTTGACAAATATAAAGATTATGAAGTCAAATAAATGCGGTTTTAACGGAATCTCGGAATGTTCGGACTTCAACCTGGATCTGAAACATTGCTGCCATTGCCTCTTCCGCCATACCGGGGGAGTCTGTATGTAAATACTTGAATTATTAAGTCATGGGTGATTATGAAATGGACTAGGAAACTCTTTTATTATCTTGTCATTTTGCTTATTTCGGCCTGCACAGCACAAAAACCAGCATCGAAACCTGACAGTGCTCCCGGTCAATCTCCAAGCGACAGAGTTGAATCAAAAAACCGGTACACACTTGTTTTGACGAGAGGGAAGGTTGAAATTCTGACCTATGGTGGCATCAAGACTTTCACGAAAGCGGGAAAGACGATCTATTTTTATGACGAAGATCGCGTCAGCACAGGCAAAGCCACCAAAGCATTGATCACAATGAATGAGAGTGGCGACATCGTCGAGATGTATTCCAGAACCAGTCTGAAGGTTAAGAAACCTGTGAAGACAGAAGACCGCGTTCTGCTGGAAAAGGGTAAAGCAAGATTTCAAACTCAGAAAAGAACCTCCCCCTTACGGCAGTTCAGGATTGAGACAGCCAATGCTTTAATCGGTGTTAAGGGAACAGAGTTCATTGTAGATTTTTCGAAAAACAGCACAAACCTGTTAACCCTTGAGGGGAAAGTCGGTCTGGCAAGTTCCGGTCAACCGGAGGTGGAAGTTGAAGTATCGGCTAACCAGGTATCAAGAGTCCAGGCTGCCAAGCTGCCGGCAAAACCGACTAAAATACCCAAAGACAAAATCCGGCAGATCCTGAACTCCGACCAACCGGATTCATTTGGTGGTGTCAAGTTCGGTGCTCCTGTCAGTGCCAAAACTAAATCCATTTCGAAAAACATAAAGGTAAAACCGGGCAGTTTGTATAACCAGATTTTTTGGGAGCAGTTGGATTCAGTTTATAACTATAATCTGCATTGGACACTGAACAAAAAGGCTCCAATACAAAAATGGCAGTTGATAAAGGGGGTATTCCCCGGTTATCAACATGAAAACCTGAAAGCAGGCAATAAATACTACTACACCATTTCCTATAAGGACAACTCGGGAAAAAGAACCTATTTGAATCTCGAATCCGGGGTTCCTCTCCCCATGCCGCCAACATCTCCTGTTTTATCTGCAGAATCCGGTGACCGACAAGTCCTGCTATCCTGGAAGGCTGTTGCAAAAGCTGATTTGTATGAAGTTCACTGGTGCAGCCTGACGGATGATTGCAAGAACAAGAAGATCATTAAAACAAAAGAAACCCGATACCTGCATCAAAATCTTGTCAATGCCGTTACCTATCGCTATCAGGTTTCAGCTATTAATGCCGGAGGGGCCGGCAAGTTGTCCAAACCCGTTGAAGGACACCCCCAAATGTCGCCTCCTGCAGCACCCCGGGTAAAAATCCAGCCCGGAAACAAATCTGTCGGCTTGACTTGGGAGAAGGTGGCTACGGCAAGTGCGTATGACATCTACTGGACGACCAACAGGAATGAACTGGATTCGGCGCAAAAGAAAGCTTCAACCAGCGATAACTTTATCATCCTGGAAGGGTTGGAAAACGGTGAGACATACTATTTCCGGGTTAAAGCCAGGAACGAGGGCGGGGCCAGTGATTTTTCCAACACCCTTGAGGCCACACCCAGGATCTGGCTGAAGCTGATGAGGTCTCTCAAAGAAATGCTGCAGTCTGAGTAGAAGATATGATTCAAAATAATCTCTTCCCGATTTGACCGTAGACCGAGTATCTGGTTACAGAATTCGGTGCCTGCTCTCTTCTGTCGGTTTTGTCGGGTATTTCTGCTCTTCCTCTTCCAGCTTCTTTTTCCAGATTCTCCTGAAATGGGCAAGCGCCTTATCAGCTTTGATAAATCGCGGGTCAAAGGATGTGTTCTTAACCAGTAATTTCTGTTGCTCTTCGATAATGGCCTTGTCCTCACCGAATGCTTCCAAAAGGCTGGCCTGCAGTGATTTCGTTGTCTCCGGATTGTCCATATCGTAGTTGCGCAGGTAGTTCCAGAAGAAGTGTGTTGTATTTCTTGTCTCCGGTGTCATGAATTGACAATTACGGTATTGTCGATACTGACCGATATCCTGCGTTTTAATATCAACTCCGGCTGGTGCAAACAGGGTCTCCATAAAAAACAACCCGGGAACCCTGATTTCCACAAGATTGCGACGATCCACCTTGCCGGTTCGTTCATTTTCAGGAATTACCTTGGCATGGTAAGGGGGTACATTGCTGTTATAATGCCAGCGTTCCAAGCGAAATCCGTCGTCAAGCCTTTCCAGTTCTTCCGGAACGGATACATAGGCATATTCTTCAGAACCGCCGACTGTATTGGTATGAACAAAGGCAATATGGGAGAAATCGCTCAGATTGTCTACGACCAGCAACCAATTAGCCTTGTAGTGCAGATAGGATTGCCTGGGAAACCCACACCAGTTATCAGGATCGCTCAACGGCAGATAATCGTGGATGTCATCCGGATTGGCCAGAGCCGGATCGCCCATCCAGATCCACAACATATGTCCCTTTTCAACAACGGGATAGCTTCTCACACCAAGAGATTCTACCTGGGTTTCCTGGCCCGGAACCTCAATACATTTACCGTCGGGATTATAAACCAGGCCATGGTACATGCAACGAATATTATTTCCTTCTATCCGCCCCACTGATAGAGGAGCAGCGCGGTGACAACACCGATTGTCCAATGCCGTATAAACACCGCTTTCTGCCTTGAAAAACACAATCGACTTTTCACAAATCGTCCGTCCCAGTTTGTTGTCAGCTTCTGCCACCTCATAATCCCAAGCGGCTGCGTACCAGCAATTGTCAAGGAATATCTTCTTTTCGTCCGTCATGTTGATGTCCTCCATTCAGGGAAAGTTCACCGACTATTTTAACTTATCGTGGATATTGTTTTTCTTGAAGTTCAATTCCGAATGCAGTTCGACCAACTCGAATCCAATACTGAGATAGCGTTTATCAAAGATGGGTTGGAGAAACTGAGTCAGCGTTTCAAATACCCTTTCCGCAGCAGCTTTGCGAATGTCCAGTTTCCGGCCTGCACCGATTTTAGCGGTTAGATGCACAAAACAGTTTTCAGGATCTCCGTCGGCGACGCGATATTCCTCGCAGCGAACTGCCCGACTACGTATTCCCCCGATTGGGAACAGGCCGGTATCAATGGCTGTTTCATGCAAGGTTTCAAAAAGTGATGCAACATCGAGGTCATCATCCAGGTTACCGGAATACTCCAGGATAAAATGTGGCATAATCAGGTCTCAAATTTCAGGGTTTTTATTAAACTTCGAAATTCAATCCGGAATTTTGTCCAATGGAAATTCGGCGTTGAGTTGCCCGGTTCCGGAGCTCCCGAAGTATTCGGTTAGAACTTCCACTTGTCCTTCATACTTGTCCCAGCCTAACATTCCCAGCAAAATCACTGTATCATGCATGTTTCCTTCGCCGTGGCAGGTTGCGTTATACGTCGGCAGCATATCAGTAAACTCTTTCCAGCAGCCCTGTTTCCAGAGTTCTATGACCCTCAAATCCACCTGCTTGTAGAACTCATCGCTTACCTGGAATATGCTTTCCTCGGGAGATCCATTATCATTGAACCGATGTGACAGGGAGCCGCTGGCCAGAACCATAACCCTGTTGTTGCTCTTTCTGATGGCCTCTTTTATGGCAAGTCCGAATTCCCGGGATGTTTCAAAGCTATGCCAGGCGCACCAGCCTGCAATTGATACTACTTTGAAATCATTATCATCATTCATATAGCGGCAGGGGACGAGTGTACCATATTCCAAAGTGAGTGAATCCACCTCATGCGCTCTTGTCTTGATGCCACGCTCATTGGCACATTCTGCAACAAGTCTCCCCAGTTCCGGATTTCCCTTATAGGAATACCTCATATCCTTGATGAAATGTGGCAGCTCATTACTGGTATACACACCAGCGAACGAGTCATTACAATTAACATGGTAACCCGCATTGACCAGCCAGTGAACATCAATGACGAGCATGGTATCTATGTTTCTTTCCAGTGCACGACGCTTTAACTCCTTGTGCCCGTTAATGGCGCTTTCGCGGCATCCCTGGTGTGGCCCGGGCTTTTCGGAAAGATACATGGACGGAACATGTGTTATTTTGGCAGCAAGTGCTATTTCACCCATCGTATAACCTCCATGATTAGCGACCGAGAATGGGTACCCGATGGGTACCATGAGCAAAGCAGACATTCTTTGTTTCCATATAGAAATCGAAACTGTAATCACCTCCATCGCGCCCGATACCGGACGACTTGATACCGCCAAATGGAGAAGGGAGGTTGCGATTGTTCTCGGAGTTTATCCACAACATACCGGCTTCCACATCTCTGGCCAAGCGCATGGCCCTGCCGGAGTTATTGGTCCAGATATAGGCGGCCAGACCATATTCCGTATCGTTGGCAATTTTAATGGCCTCTTCTTCGGATGAGAATGAGATAGCAGTTAAGGCAGGACCGAAGATCTCCTCCCGGGCAATCCGCATATTATTATCGGCATTGGTGAATAAGGCAGGTTGATAATAATTGCCGGCTCCCAGGTCTTCTCTTCGAGAACCACCTACCGCCACGGTAGCGCCATCTTCCCGGGCTTTTTCGGTATAACTGAGAACCTTTTCAAGATGTGTTGTATGGATCAAGGGACCAACCTCTGTCTCAGGATCCAAGGGATGTCCGACCCGCAGGTCATTAACACGTGCTTGCAATGCTTCCAGAAAACGCTCTTTTATCCCTTCATGAATCAAAAGACGACTGGATGAGGTGCAACGCTGACCATTCAGGCTATAAATCATGAATACCACGGCATCGAGGGCACGGTCAAAATCGGCATCATCAAAGACAATGATAGGATTTTTACCACCCAGCTCAAGATGCACTCGTTTCAAAGTATCAGCTCCCTGGTGCAGAATACGGGTTCCCGTCAGACTTTCACCGACCAGGGCTATGGCTTTTATGGCGGGGTGTTCGGTTAATCGTTTACCGGCCACTTCACCAAAACCGTTCACCATATTCCAGACCCCGTCAGGAATTCCGGCTTCCCGGGCAATTTCAGCCAGCAATGAAGCTGTTATGGGGCTCAATTCCGCGGGTTTATGAACCACTGTGCAACCGGCGGCCAAGGCGGGGGCGATTTTCCATGTAGACAGCATGAAAGGAGTATTCCATGGTGTTATCACTCCTACCGGACCTATCGGAGTACGCAGGGTCATGTTACTGTGTTCCGGTTGCTGCAAAGCTTTTCCGTCTCTGGCTTCGGGAGCCTTGTCCGCGAAAAATCGAAAGTTTGCAGCTCCCCTGACCGCTGCCTGCTTTGTGAAGCGAATGGGCTGTCCGCAATCCATTGACTCAAGCAAAGATATCTCTTCGGCCCGTTCAACAATCATATCGGCAAAGCGATGAAGCAGCTTCTTCCTTTCAGCTCCGCTTATATCTCGCCAATCAGCGAACGCTACTGCAGCCGCTTCGCAGGCTTGATCGATATCTGCTTCATTCCCCTTGGCTACCTGCCCCAGGGATGAGTTATCGTGGGGAGTAGTGTTTTCAAAATATTCTCCGCTTAATCCGGGTGTTGGTTTGCCGTTGATAAAATGACCGATCGGCTCTTTCCTAAATCGTTCCAGATATTCTTGCGCTTTCTTCAGATTTTCTTGCAAGTCACTCATACACGGCTCCTGTTGAGGTTATCAGTACGGTTTAATAATCATCACCATAGAAATCCTTTTCGGATACAATGGTGGTGGTTAAAATCCCGATGTTTTCTATTTCGCAGTCCACAATATCGCCCGGTTGAACGTCCTTCAGGCCTTTTGGAGTTCCTGTTGCGATCATATCTCCGGGATATAGGGTCATGATTTGGCTGAGATATTCAACCAGGGTTGGGATATCAAATATCATGTCTGCAGTGGTGCCTTCCTGAGTGACAATCCCGTTTACCCGGGTGGTCAGTTTCAGGTTGTTAACGTTGGCAATATCACCAGCATCCACCAGCCAGGGACCAACGGGAAATAGAGAATCGCGGCTCTTTACGCGCAGATTGGGTCGATAGTAGTTTTCGAGATAATCGCGGACAGCAAAGTCGTTGCCAACCATATACCCTCGGACGCAAGACATGGCTTCTTCACGCCTGATCTTTTTTACCTTTTTGCCAATGACAACCACCAATTCACATTCATAGTGCATGAAGTCAACATTGTCCGGTCGGTAGCTGTGTTGAAGGTGTCCTGTCAGACAGTTGGTGCCTTTGATAAAAACCAGGGGTTCCTCGGGTGGTTTGAATGATAGCTCCGACGCATGGTCGACGTAATTCAATCCCAGTGCAAAAATGGTCCCCGGCTCTTTTACTGGTGGAAGCCATTTGATCCCCGATTCAGGCAGTATTTCCCCCTCTTCAGATTTGATAAGATTATCACGACCAATGGTGACCTCCAACTCCCGGATTTTGTCATCCGGATAGCTGACTTTGACCCGTGCAGTCTTCATCATTTTCTCCATTCAATGCTGTTAGATAATTCGCCTATTTCGGTGATCGTCGTATCAATCGAATCTCCTTGAGAGACAGCCGGTTTGTCTCCGGGAAAACCTACAGCTACCACTTCTCCGGGTTGCAGAGTCATGATGTAAGAAATGATACTGATCAGCTCGGCAGGACCACGATGCAGATCTCTTAGTTTGAAAGAGCTTTTGAGGCTGCCATTAATCCGGATTTTCACTTCTAAAGCCCTGTAATCATCTATGTAATCGACCGGAACAATTGAAGGTCCTACCGGGGCGGTGTCATCCAGACATTTGCCCTTTATATCCGGTCGGTAGTAACTGCTTTCCGGAAGGGAAAAATCGTGGACAATGGTATAGCCCTTAAGATATTCCAAAGCATTCTCCTGCTTTACACGACACGCTTTTCTGCCAATGACCACACCCAAACTAGCGCCAACCGTCATACCGGGTCTTGCAACGTTTTCAACATCCACTTCCCAGGGAATCACGGATTTATGGCCGCACCAGGTATTTCGGGGTTTGTAATAGAGGACCGGTTGCTTTGGCGGTTCCTTATGGGGAGGTTTCAGGAAACTTTTTGACAGTTGTGTCAGGTGTGCTGTGTCATTCAAGGCGACACAGATAAGTTTTCCTTTAACCAGGGTTTTTTCGTTCATTTCTCAATTCCTGTTATTCGATCATGTTCAGAACCAGCAAGCTGGTTTGTCAGTATCCTGCTGTTCCCTGTTCAATGGTGTTATTTTGCTCATTGCCCGCCTTGTATTGACTGGCAAGCCTTTTGGTTGCCTGTGACAACACCATGGTATCCACACCGACTGCTATAAATGAGGCACCGATCCCGGCGTACTTTTCAACCATGGACGGGTCCAGGCTCATCAGCCCGGAATATTTTCCTGCTGCTTTAATAGTTCGTATTGCCGAACTGATTTTCTCAACGACCTCCGGATGTCCGGGATTACCTATATGACCCATTGCCGCAGAAAGGTCGGATGGCCCGATAAAAACAGCATCCAGGCCTTCAATCCGGGAGATATTTTCCAGGTTTTCCAGGGCAGCTTTTGTTTCAACCTGGATGGTCAAAAAGATTTCATCCCTGGCCTTTTGCAGGTATCCGGGAACGGCGTTCCAGCGGGATGCTCGGGCGAGAGAGGTTCCAACACCGCGGATACCTTCGGGTGGATAACGAACGGCCCTGACCAGTTGTTGAACGTCTTCCGCATTATCAACCATGGGAATCAATAGTGATTGTGCTCCAATATCCAGCAGTCTTTTGATTAAAGCAACATTACCTTCCGCAGGTCGAACCACCGGCGCCACATCATAGGCAGCCAGGACCTGCAAGTGGGAGAGAGTTGACCTGATGTCGTATGGGGCATGCTCCCCATCGATCAACAGCCAGTCAAAACCCGCTGTTGCGCAAATCTCCGCGGCGGTGTTGTCAGGAAGACCGAGCCAGAATCCGTACTGGGTTTTTCCACTGGCAAGCTTCTGTTTAAATTGATTAACCGGCAAATCCATAGTCAATCCCCCCTAAATAAATTTGACAGATACTCCACCCAGGGGGCCATAGTCTGCGTGGATGGTATCACCGGCTTTAACGGAAACAGGGCGGGTGAATGAGCCCGATAGGATAACCTGTCCGGGTTCCAGGGCTACACCATGAGGTGCAAATCTCTTGCAAACCCAGCAAATTCCGTTTGCGGGATGTCCCAGTACACCGGCACCGAGTCCGGTTTCTTCGATCTTGCCATTGAGATAAAGCAGAGCCCCGGCCCAACGCAGATCAATATCCATAGGCTTGATCGGGCGACCGCCTAAAATGAGACCACCGTTGGCGGCGTTGTCAGCAATGGTGTCATGGATCTTGCGAGTGTAACCGGTTACCGGGTCGGTACGATAACAGCGTGCCGCAATCAGCTCTAAGGAAGGAATGACATAATCGGTTGCATTCAATACGTCGAAAATGGTTGCATTCTCTCCTTCCAATCGCTTTTTCAAAACAAAAGCCAATTCAACTTCAATGCGAGGATCAAGAAATTTAGCCGCTTCAATTTCTTCGCCGTCCGGAAAGAACATATCGTCTAATAAAACACCATAATCCGGCTCGTTGATATTAACTGCCATTTGCATGGCCCGGGAGGTTAATCCGATTTTATATCCTTTAACGGACCTCCCGTCAGCCAGCTTTTTTGCCACCCATACTTTTTGAATAGCGTAGGCGTCTTCCATGGTCATGTCGGGATATTTCAGGGTTAAAGCTGCTATCTGTTGACAGTTTATTTCGGCGGCATAGAGTTCATCTGCCGCGGCTGCAATTTGTGACTCGGTTAACATAGATCTCCCATTTGCGTGTTAAGACGTTTGAGTTCAATCTCCCTTTAGTCACAACTGAAACTTTGCTGCTGATCACCTGCCTTTTAGAGAACAATCCAGTGCAATAAAGGGGTTTTCGCATAATCGATATTGAGTTGATATCCATGAAACTTTACACCACCTTTTATTTTAAACTTAGTACAAACCCTTGGCAAGACCTCCGTATTCATTTTGATTTCTTAAGTTACGAAATTCTCTAAACATACAATCTACCGGATGCTCGACCGAAGAAGAAACAATGGTATTTATCAGGATAGAATCCTGGTTGAGCTGTACAAATCAATCAGATAAGTAGTATTTTTGAGCCTTGATGGACAAAATCTGAAACAGTGGGCGTTTTACAAACAGGATTACTATGATAGGGCTCTTTTTAAATGTCGTGGCGCCGGTTTTTATTATTGCCGGTTTGGGGTGGGGATGGTTTCGCCTGAAGATTCACTATGATTCAGCGACGATAACTCAATTGGTCATGAACATCGGCGCTCCCTGCCTTGTTTTTTCAACAATCAGCTCGTTGACGGTATCCAAGGAGGTTCTCGGTCAAATGGGAGCTGCTACCGTCGTTACCATAACAATCACGGCTGTTTCGGCATTTATCATCCTCAAATTGATGCGTAAGTCGGTTCAGGCATTGATACCACCGCTGATTTTTGGAAACACCGGTAATATGGGCCTGCCTATTTGTCTTTTTGCTTTTGGCAGTGAGGGATTGACGTTTGCCGTTATTGTGTTTGCAGTTTATGCGTTAAGCATGATGGTCATTGGCACCTGGATCTACTCGGGCGTTAAAAATCCATTGCTCCTCTTAAGGTCGCCGATCATATATGCCTGTATACTTTCCCTGGTTTTTCTGATTCTGGGAGAGCAACCCCCTGGGTTTATTCTAAAAACTACGCGTTTACTGGGACAATTTACCATTCCCCTGATGCTCTTCACCCTTGGTATATCACTGGGAAACCTGAGTGTTGACGTTTTGCTCAGGGCCGTTTCCACATCATCTTTGAAAATAGGTTTGGGATTCGGCGTAGGCTTTTTGGTTGCGGAACTGTTCGGACTAACCGGCATCGCACGCGGGGCGCTGATTCTGCAAAGTTCAATGCCGGTAGCTGTGTTTAACTATCTGCTGGCAAATCAATTTGAGAGAAATTCAAAGGAGGTGGCAGAACTGGTGTTCGTATCAACCCTGATGTCAATGATTTCAATTCCTTTGATTTTGTATTTTTTGGGATGACTATCTGATCTATCGGATAATAATTGTCAGATCTTTCAAACACCAGCTTGTTCTAGCGGAAGCCGAACAATAAAGTTAGTCCCTTTTCCCAATTTAGATTCAACATTGATGGAGCCACCATGATTGATCTGTACGATATTTCTGGAAACCGTCAGTCCCAGCCCGGTTCCTTCGCCTTTAGGTTTGGTGGTGTAAAACGGACTGAAAATCTGCGATTGTGTAAACTCGTCCATACCAGGGCCGTTATCCTCGATTTCCACTCTTACTGAACTGTTTTCTAATTGTAAACGAATGGTGATCACTGGGTCCGTCTTCATTTCAGATTGCATCAAGGACCAAGCGGCATTGCGGAGGAGATTCAGAATGACCTGTTCGATCTCCACCTCTATGCAGGGTACCAATGGCAGGTTCGGATCGAATAATTTGACAATAATAATTTTCCTGAAGTCATATTTCTTTTTAAGATTAAAATCCTTCCCGGAAAGTTCCAGCGCACCTTCAACCAGAGACTCCAGATTGGTTGGTACCATTATGGACTCACTTTTCCTGCTGAACTCCAGCATACCGGTGACAATCTTGCCCGCTTTAATCACGGAATCCTGAATATTCTGAAGCATTGAAAGAATTCCTCTTTTTTCCAAATAGGTTTGCAGCCTGTCGAGATTAATCCCCGCCAGCCTGGCGGCTTCCAAATTGGGATCGATATCCTGCGATAATCTTCGTCGAATATTTTGGGTTCCATGAAGTATGACACCAAGCGGATTATTTAGTTCATGAACAATCCCCGGAGTCAAACCTGCTATCATGAGCACTTTTTCCATTTGAATCAACAACGCCTCGGATTGTTTTCGTTCGGAGATATCGTGAACTACGATCAGAAAACCCGGGGGCTCAACTCCCGTCAAAGGCATTGCCTTTGCGTCAACCCAGCGGTGTTTGTTGTCTTTCGTAACAACCCTTATAGCAATGGAGTTCCGGTATTTCTTATTATCATTGGGGTTTTCTACCAGGGAGAGGAACAGTTTCATGTCCTTCGAGAATATCACCTCACCCAAACTAAGCTGATCTGTTTCACTCTCTTCATAACCAAGCAGTCGAAATGCCTCCGGATTAACCAATCGAAGCCTGTTATCCTGAAAAAGGAAAATGGCTTCCAGAGAAGGATACATCATACTGCGATATCTTTTTTCACAGTTTCCTGTCGTTAAATCTACTTTGACAGGGGTGTTGGGCGACTTAACATTTTTCAAAGCTTCCACAATCACCTTTCTTAAGCTCTCCCGAATAACAGGTCTGGTAACATAGTTATAGATGGTTTTGTCACTGGTTTTAGTGATGATTTTGACATCATTCTCGGAACAGATAAATATCACGGGAAGTTGAAATTCTGATACAATTTTGTCAGCGATCAGGAAAATATCCCTATTACTGGTCAAATCCTGGCTAAATATCACCACATCGGGATTTGATATGGTGATATCACCCAGTATGTTTTCGGCTGTACCGATAACATCAACCGGTTCAAAGCCCATTTGCTCGATATGATGATTTACCTCCATGGCGCTGATTTCTTCTTTGGCAACAACCAAGATCCTCGATTTCTGCATAGCCTGTAGAATTCTCACATTTCTAACGGTTTCATAAACAAAGAAAAATCAGATAAATTAGAGCCCTAGGGTTAAAAATCGAAAAAATCTACGATGTTCAGTAATTTCAATATTTCGCGAGATTCACAGATTAGAAATTATACATATATTACATCTGTGTCAAGAAATTAGGAGATATGTGTAGTGTTTTCCGCTTCTGGCAATGAATGACTATTTAATAAAAAGTTGCTTTTAATAGATGTTGCATGATATCAATTATGGGCCTTTCAGTTTCGTAAAAGTCGACGGTACGGAGACTCATGTTATGAAATGCCTTTAAACCGCAAATATAATAGGAGATTACAAATCGGAACACGAGTAAGCAAAGCAACGTCCCGCATCATTATTGCTTGTGGCAAAGAGAAATTCGGCATTAGCAGATTATCTATGATCCGGTTTTTTTTGGCAAAATGCTGGTGAGATCTTAAACAACAGCTTGAGGCAACCGGGACGCCTCCCGGTTTAGAAAGCCAATTGAATGAACAAAAGTCAAAAAACCTCGATACACATAATTGAGTGATCCCCATTGGGTATTGGGTAACCAAATCAAAATTATAGACAATAAAGATTAAGAGTGAAGAATAATGACAAAGAACGGAAGTGATGAGTTGTCCGGTATTATTTTGTTAGGTCGTAGAATTAGAAATCTGAGGAAACGTAAAGGCATTACAATAGCAGAACTGGCTGAGATGGCGGAAATCAGTCAGAAACACCTGGGAGAGATCGAATTGGGGAAGCAAAACCCGACAATCGAAACGATAGAAAGGATTTCACACATATTTAATATGAGTCTTTCTGAATTGTTCGATTTTGAGCATCATGTTGAACCTGATACGATAAGGGATGAACTGGCAAAATTGATTGAAGAGACTGGGGAAGACCAACTACAAAAGCTTTACAGGGTTTTTAAATCGATAATTGAATAACAATAAAAGGCCGGAGAGCATTCAGAATCATTCGATAGGAACGGCACACCGGGCTATTAAACCTCTTATTAAAATGTATAAAACAGCATTTTGCAAAGGCGAAGACGATTCATTTTTTGGAGATGATGACAAGGAAGAGTATTAAATCGATTACGTTATTATCCATTCGTCAGTTTTGTCCGACCCGCAGTTGCCGGTGAACCTTTTTCATTGATTTCCACAATCAGCAGATTTAACTGGCTGAACTGCTTGAGTCTTTCAATGTTGTCTTTGTATTAGCCATCTCTTTCATTTTTTCATTCACTTTTTTAAACGATTTTTTCAACTCCTCCAGAGTTCGGTAAATCAGTGTTATTGCAAAGCTTGGGTTTAACACCCCGCTGTTTTCAGCGAGTTGTGATGTAAAAAACCTTAAGTTACCCTGCTGCTTGCGGCGGGGTATTTCATTTGATATTTACAGCTTGAAAGTGGCATAATAAGATAGCTCTGACCAAGTTTTTTTGACAACTTGTGATGGGATCATCAGAATAGGTGGATCTGGTTTGGTATTTCAGTTTGAAATATCAAACTGATTTTACTGAATAATTAATAGTTCTTTGTAGGCAAACCGACCAAAAGTAAGGACCATGGGTGATAAGATTAAAGTACAGTTCCTAAAAAAAACGAAAATAATCGCTACGATATCCAACAATAACTGCGAGCCGGATTTTCTTGAAAGTCTCTATTGGGCAGGTATGAATGCGGTTCGTTTGAATACGGCTCATCAGACTCCGGAAGAAGCTCTTGTAGTGGTGAATAAAATCAGGGCGGTTTCCGATAGAATTGCTATCTTAATCGACACCAAAGGTCCGGAAATCCGCACCACCGAATCTGATGAGGAAGTTACCGTTCAGACAGGGGATAAGCTGATTGTCAAAGGGGCAAAAGATGACAAGATGTCAGCAGAGTGTATTTGCGTTTCCTATGACGAAATCACAAAGGATATCTCGGTGGGAAACACCTTGTTGGTTGATGATGGAGAGGTAGAGCTGGAAGTGCTTGAAAACACGGGAGAACATCTGGTTTGTGAGGTTAAGAATGATGGTGTGATCAAGGGACGGAAAAGTGTCAATGTGCCTTCGGTAAAGATAAATCTCCCCTCATTGACACCAAAAGATATTGAATTCATTCGGTTTGCGGCAAAGCATGATATCGATTTTATCGCCCATTCCTTTGTGCGTAACAAAGACGATGTGTTGGCAGTACAGAAAATCCTGGACGAGGAGAATAGTCCGATTTGTATCATCGCCAAAATAGAAAATCGGGAAGGGGTTGATAATGTGGACCAGATTCTGGACCACTGCTATGGAATCATGGTAGCCAGGGGGGATCTGGCGATCGAGGTTCCTGCGGAGCAGATTCCCCTACTTCAAAAAAGCCTGGTACAGAAATGTATTGACCGACGTAAACCCGTCATCATCGCCACACAAATGCTGCAGTCCATGATCAACTCACCACGACCCACCCGCGCCGAGGTGTCAGATGTGGCAAATGCCTGCCTTGATGGCACGGATGCAATCATGTTATCCGGTGAAACAGCTTATGGCAAATATCCCCTGGAGGCGGTCAAAATGATGGCCAAAATCGCCTGGGAGATTGGACAGGGTCATGAAACCTTTATTGATGCACCCTATGAATCGAGCCAGATTGTAACCAGTTATCTAGCCAAGGCAGCTATTAAGGCCTCTCTCAGACTTCAGACCAAGGCAATTGTGGCGGACTCAATCAGTGGCAGAACCATTCGTAGCATGGCGGCTTATCGCGGGAAGAGTCCGATTTATGCCCAATGCTACTCCAAACGTGTGGTCCGTGAACTGGCCCTTTCGTACGGAATCGTTCCCCATTTTATAGAGGAGGATTTTACCTCTCACCAGTTTTTGAGAATAACAATATCGAGATTACTTAAAGAGGAACGATTCGGGGAAGATGACCTGATCACTGTATTAGCCGGCCATTTCGGGCCTGAATCAGGTGCATCCTATATCGAAATCAGCACGGTCAGAAATATGCTGAAAAGAGGTCATTAGGCCTGTTGATCAACAAGCCGATATCTTTACTAGGCCCCTTGTTTCAAATGGAAAAGTTTTGAGGATCAATCCGTTCTCCTTTCGGATTTCTCGGCTATTCTCCTTTCAAAGCCTTCAGGAAAACGGTTTTCATTTCCATCGCACTCATGGGGATCGGATTTGTCGGGGCAGTGGGGTCCTCTGCTGCCATGGATGCAATTTCGTCGGCACGAGTGTCATCCAGTTTCAGGCCTTCCAGCGTGTGGGGAATGTCAAATTCAGATCTTAATCTGAGAACCCAGTCCAGAACAGCAGCATAAGAGGGATTATCCAATCCGATGAAGGCCGCCAGACGGACCATTCGCAGTTCAATGGCAGATCGGTTGAATTCCAGAACGTATGGCATCAGCACGGCGTTTGTCACCCCGTGATGGACATCGTAGAGCGCACCAATGGGGTGTGCCAGCGAATGCATGGCGCCCAATCCTTTCTGAAATGCTGTTGCTCCCATGGCTGCTGCCACCAGCATATGAGATCGTGCCTCCAGGTTGGTTCCATCGGATACGGCGGTTGGTAACCAGTCGTGAATCAATCTCATTCCTTCGACGGCAATACCGTCGGCCATGGGATGATAGCCCGGCGCACAATAAGCTTCCAGACAATGTGAAAGTGCATCCATACCGGTTGCAGCGGTCAAGCCTGCAGGTAGTCCAACGGTGGTTTCCGGATCGGCAATAACGATTTTCGGCACCATTCCGGGGTGAAAGATGATTTTTTTACGATGACTCTCCTCATCAAGGATAACCGATGATCTTCCCACCTCGGAGCCTGTTCCGGCAGTTGTCGGAATAGCGATAACAGGCGCTATTCCTCCGGGATCGACACGAGTCCAGTTATCCCCCACATCTTCAAAATCCCACAAAGGTCTTGTTTGTCCTGCCATCAAGGCTATTGCTTTAGCTGCATCGAGAGCGCTACCGCCTCCAAAACCGATTACACCGTTATAACCGCCATTGCGATAGACTTCAATGCCGTCATCAATATTCTTTCCGGTTGGATTGGGTTTGATCCGGGAAAAAAGTCCGGTGGGAACGCCACCTTCGTTATTGGCTGAGAGAGCGTTCTTTACCATCGGAAAATCGGCAATCCCCGGATCTGTAACCAGCAAGGCTTTCGTAATTCCAAGTTCCTGGCAGGCAGATGCCAGCTCTTTTAAACGACCAACGCCAAACCGCATGGCGGTCGGATAATTCCAATTGGATGTAATGTTCATAGGTTCACCCGTGGTTCAATCGATCAAGTTAAACAACCTTATAGAAATAATCCAGCGCTTCGTAAAGTATCTCGGAAACCATCTGTTGACCTTCTATAGTTGCGTTCAAACCATATAAGGCACTGCTTTTCGCTTCCTTACCCTTATTAGTCTTGGCGTATTCGACCCCGGCTTTGAGATCGCGAGCGAACTGGTCGGCCAGATCGGGAACCAGGGTCTGTGGTCTTGTTGCGCAAAAATGAAGGCCGGACGGTTTTTGGACTGCGTTGAAGCGCCATCCTTTTTCACTCATGAAGTCGTTGATCAAAAAGACATCTAGTTCATCAGAGATGAAACTGATGATAAAGGTCGGATCACCAACGATTTTAAGTTCCGGAATCCCCTGAACCACCTTTTTGATATCGTCCGCAACCGACATAATGGCTTTGGCCGACTCCATATAACCTTCCTCTCCCAAGTAAATCATGGCTGCCCAGGCTGCCGCTGTCAACCCTCCGGATCGACTTCCGGCCATGGAAGGTGAAATATAGGTTCCTCCCTGGAACTCCACGGATTGGAAATACTGGTAACGACGAAGAGATTTGTTCCGATAAAGAATAACCGAGGTTCCCTTGAGTCCGAAACCAAATTTATGTGTATCGGCTGAAATAGAGGTCACTCCCGGTAACCTGAAATCGAACGTCGGTACGTTATATCCGAGTTTTTCAACCCAGGGAAGAATAAAACCACCAAGACATCCGTCCACATGAAGACCGATCTTGTGTTCCAGGGCGATTTCAGATAGTTCATCAATAGGATCGACCAGTCCATGGGGGTAATTCCCGGCACTTCCAACGAGTGCTATGGTGTTCGGAGTTATCAGCTCCTTGACAGCATCTGTATCGACTCGAAAATCGGATTCTCCCAGGGGAGCTTCAATAACCTTAATACCGAAATAGTGTCCGGCCTTGATGAAAGCCGGGTGAGCCGATACCGGTTTTATGATTTCCGGTTCTTTTATATTCCTCTCTTTAAGAGCACGATCCCTGTAAACCTTCATCGCCATCAAAATACTCTCACTGCCACCAATTGTCACGGTGCCACACACCTCATCATCCGGATTAACCGCTTTTACAGCTTCGCCATTGAGCATGTTTGCAGTCATGGAGACTATTTCGCTCTCCATTTTGAAAACGCTGGGGCAGGTATCTATCTGGATACCGTTCACATGTGAGAAAAGTGCAAATACCTTGTTGAGAAACTTCCGATGCTCCTCTCCGGCATGATAATATGTTCCGGAACATTTCCCGGTTTTCCATTTTGCGTCTTCTTCATTGGCGATAGTCGAAAGTTCTGTGAATATATCGTCAATCTCCCTGCCCTTTCCAGGTAGTTTGTGGTAGCTCTCTAATCTGTTTTTGTAAGGCTTAAAAGATGCAAATAATTCTTCTGACATAACTGTCTCCTGGTTGATTGATTAGTGGCGATTTCCATGCAGGACAAGCTTATGTGTGAGCATTTGGCATGCGAGGATGCGAAGATGAATACGATCATTTTGACCTAACAAGTATCGAATTCAACTCTCAAAATCCATACCCATTAGCGCCATTTTTGGTCCTTTAACGCCACCCGAATTCTATGTTTCTGAACAGTCTATGATTGATAACTGATTCGGTATTGTTTCCTTTGTCCTGTCAACGCTCACTGGAATCAGTTTGGTGGTCATGGCATATTTTTAGACGGGGTAGAAAGCAATTAACCGACTCCTGAATCCTAGGTGATTCGTCACATTTAGGCAACCTGCTATATATATAAATCAGCCATTTATCGACAAATCTCCAGCAATTGGGCTTTCTGAACGATGTATCCCGGTACCAGTTCCAACCGCAGGGAGTTGATTTTAAGCATCAGGAAGACCGATAAGGAGTGCAATTGATGCATTTTGAAGACTGTTATCGTGATTGTTTTGCAATACCCAATGGTTGCAGGGAACGGGATGTATCGGGATTTGCGATTGATTCAGGAAGGAGTTACTTGACCGGGAATAGCTAATTCTCTATTATTTCCGAAAATTAATCAAAACAGAACGATGCTCTGTTCTAAATGAGTGTTTGCTTAAAAGACCTGACTAAAACATGGGGATGATAATGGCGAAAACTGCTATGATAACAGGTGCTTCATCGGGGATAGGAGAAGCACTTGCTTTTCATTTGGTTGAAAAGGGATATTCACTGGCGTTGACAGCTCGAAACATCGGAAAACTGGAAGAGATCAAAGAGAAAGTTGCAAAAGAGAACCGTTCTTCAAAAGTTGTAGTGAGAAAACTGGACGTCACCGATACCGGCGATGTTTTTACTGCAGTGGAGGAGTTGGCAGGGCAACTCGGTGGCCTTGATATCATGATTGCAAATGCCGGCATTGCTCAGGCAGTGCATGTAGGCCGGGGAGAATTTGAAAATGCCAGACAAACCATCGAAACAAACGTAATTGGTGCAATGGCGACAATTGATGCAGCGACAGCTCATTTTTTGTCCAGGGGAAAAGGACATCTGGTGGGCATCAGTTCGGTTGCCGCTTTTCGTGGAATGCCCAGGAACTCAGCCTATTGCGCATCCAAAGCGGGAATCGCCATGTACCTTGAGGCAGTCCGCGCCGAGCTTTTCCGGAAAAATATTGATGTTACGATTCTATACCCTGGTTATATAGATACACCTCTGAATAACATGCTTAAAAGCCGACCCTTTCTGATCACTGTTGAGAAGGGGGCTGAAATCATCGCCCGTTTGATTGAAAAAAGAGTCAAATCGTCGACGGTTCCTGTTTTTCCCTGGAATATTGTCGGACGTTTGTTGAAGATCCTTCCCACGGGAGCGATATCCAAAATGTAACAACAGCGATACCAATATACCAAATCCTTTCCGGGCAGGCACGATGTCCGCCCGATTCAGCATCATTTATCAATACCCCTTCAGTTCAGCTCCGGCTATTTCCGGATCAATTTAATGTTCAACTCTTAAATCTGAAATGGGCAGCTAAAGAGGATCGGGAACCAAGCCGGTTTTTGAAAGAACAGGCTCGCTAAACACACTAAATTGAAATCACATGAGGACTGACTGTTAAGCGATGTAGTGTTGTGATGTTGATATCTGAATAGAATTTCGTTTGACATTTGTGAGCAACTACCATAGGTTGTAGGTCGCGAAGAGTCATGCGCTAATCAGTAGTTGGTTGAACAGATAGAAGTTTTTTCATCAATTCGTTAACCCAGGAGGTCAACATGAAGAGAAGAATTTTGTCCTTGCCAATCATTACTGTTCTTTCCTTTACCTTTCTGTTTCTTTCATCCCTTACCACTAATTTAGCAGCCCAGGACAAACTCGGGTGGGTCGGTCCTGTTTACACCGAACTGTCCCAGAGTCTGACCAAGGGATTTACCAGTTATTACAAAAAAAAGTATGGCAGGTCGGTAGATATTACCTTTATTCGGCCCGGAGGCTGGCCTGTTTGCCTGGATAAAGTCAGAGCCTGGGGAAACAAACCAGACGCGGATATATTTTTAGGTGCTGGTGCCCCGGCTCATGAATTACTGAAACAGGAAGGGCGGATTGTTCCCTATAAGCCCAAAGACTGGGATAAGGTTCCTGCAGATTGGCATGGAATGAAGGTAAAAGACGCAGGACATCTTTGGACCTGCTTTGCGCCCTGGATTGTTACCAATTTATATAACCAGAAAGTGCTAAAAAAGCTCAGGCTGCCAGCTCCCAAAACATGGGATGATCTGCTGAACCCAATCTATCGGGGGAGTGTTGTGCACACATTGCCGTATGCTTCAGGAACAATGCATGAGGCCGTGGAAATTCTGCTGCAATCCAGGGGCGAAAAAGAAGGATGGAAGTATCTAAGACTCCTGGCTGCCCAATTGGATAGGTTTTCCACCGGAAGCACCGATACCACGCACATCACCAGCAGGGGAGAGGTGCCTATCGGGATGGCTCAACCGCAAATGAATGCAATGGTGGCTCGAAGGGATGGGTACCCGGTCAGCGATTTGCTGCCGGATCAAACAATCCTCGTCCCGGAAGCGGTGGCCCTTTTGAAAAATGCGCCCAATGAGAAGGTTGGTAAAATCTTTCTGGACTGGTTGTTCAGCATGGACGGACAGAAACACGTTTTGCAGGGAGGTTATTTTGCAGCCAGAAATGATATCAGCTTTGCCAAGTGGGAAAAAGAAGGGGTAACCATGGCCAGTCACGCTAAAAAAGCCTTGGGAGCTGACTCCTTCTGGTCACTGGATGTTGGATTTATCGAGTATGACCTGGAACTTGCCGCTAAACGATGGGATGAGGTGAATCGATTCTATGAGTATGAAATTTATAGAAAATGGGGTAAGCTAAAAAGCAGTCTTTATCTCATAGAGGAGGTAGAAGAGGAAATCAGGGTGGCTAAATCCCAAAAGATGAGTGTTGGTAAAGCCGAAAAGAAAATTAAAGAGGCCAGAAAACTGTTTGAATATGACGGTGACTATGCTGCGGCACGTCTGGCTGCTGCCAAAGCTCGAGCCCTGCTGGTTTCTCCATAAAACGCAAATTATCATAGGTTCATCCCCAACGGCAAATCGGGTGGCAACTGACACCCGGTTGTCTGCTCTGATGAGTGACTCGAAAAGGAAATGCCATGTCACGCGGCAACTTGTTTCTGGCAGGATTGCTTTGGATTGTTATCGCCATTTTGGTGATCTATCCTTTATCATTTCTGGTTATTGAAAGTTTCAAAATTTCAGGATCCGACAACTTCGGCATCTCGAACTATATCGAGTTTTTTAAAGATGCCTACTATTTAAAGACTTTTGCCAATACACTTGCCTTAAGTGCGGCAGTTCTCATTACGACAACCATTTTTGGCGTACCCCTGGCTTATATTCTGGCCAGGTACCGACAGCGTGGGAAAACGATCCTGACTGCCCTCACACTGTTACCCATCGTCCTGCCCGCATTTGCCGGAGTGTTTGCCTTTATTATTTTCTTCGGCAAATATGGCACACTCAACCTGGTTTTGATGGAGATCGGGCTGATCGAAAAACCGGTGAATTTTATATACGGCTTCCACGGCCTGGTTTTTATCCAGTCTCTCCATATGCTCCCTTTCATTGTCTTGAGCCTGTCAGCGGGATTCACCAATATTGATCCTTCGTTTGAAGAGGCGGCGGAAGTTGAAGGAGCCAGCGGATTCTGGCGGTTTATCACGGTCTCGCTGCCACTCTGTGCCCCCACGTATCTTGCGGGCGGCGTTATTGTGTTCCTTTGGCCTTTCACCGACTGGTTAACCCCGCTGATTCTGGGTCAGGTCGATTTTCTGCCATCGGTTGCCTACATCAATATCGCTTACCACTTCACCGATTTACATCGTAAGTACATGGGAATAGTGGCCGTGGTTGTATCATCGGTTGTTTGTATTTTTCTATTTCTTTTGGCGAGACGGTGGGTTGAAAAAAGGAAGTATACGGGACTTTCCAAGGGCACTACCTCGGAAGGCAGAATAATCGAACCCGGTCCCGTGATGAAGATATGGGCATATATTTACATGATATTTATTGCTGTTTTAGTATTGTTAATTCCAATTGTGCTTGGTTTATCCTCTTTTTCCAGGAGATGGGTATTCGAACCTTTGCCAACCTACTGGACGTTGGATAACTATCGGGTGATTCTTACGGAAACGCCGTTGCTGATTAAAAACTCCTTTCTGTTTAGCGGAGTGGCCCTGGCATTTGGCGTTATTTTCGGGTTACCGGCAGCTTACATAATCGTTCGCACCAAGGTGCCGGGGAAGAACGCCCTCGATTTTATTATCACCCTTATGCTCGCTTTTCCGGGCATGGCAGTGGGGGTTAGTTATCTGCTGGCGTTCTGGGAAAACATACCGCTGGCGACCCATTGGATCATCATGCCGTTGGCTCTATTTGCACGCAGGTTACCCTATTTTCTGCGGATGGCGCATTCATCCTATCTGCAGTTGGATATCTCTCTTGAGGAAGCTTCCGAAGTATCGGGGGCCGGGAAGATAAGAACCTTTATGAGTATATCTCTGCCACTTCTATTGAAGGGAGTTCTGGTTGGTGTTGTCATGTTTTTCATCATGGCATTTCAGGAGATATCAACGGCAATATTCCTCTATCGCGGGGGTTGGGAAACTATGCCTATCGGGATCTATCTGAACTGGCATCGTGGGATGGAATTCGGGATAGCCGCAGCCATGGCTTTTCTGATGATTGTGATCACCTTTGTTCTTCTGTTGATTATCTCACGGGTCAGTGGCAATGTGCTCAGGGCGGCATGGGGCTCTGACAATAAATAGGTTAATAAACCATGATTTGAACTGTCCAAACGGCAGCATAAATTGGATTTTTGAGCCAATCCTCAGCACCACAGCAAAGGGACAATGTTTTGAAATCCGAATGAATCCCTACGGATTGTCATTTGATATGTGAAATCTGCCAGGTTTTCTTGGTGTACTAATAACCGTTGAATTGTTTGATGGAGACAAGCTTCATGGCATTCATAGAGATTAAAGGCTTATTCAAGACTTTTGATAAGGTAACGGCGATCAATCGGATTGATCTTGAAATCAAAAAGGGGGAATTGTTGACACTTCTTGGTCCCAGCGGTTGTGGAAAAACGACAACACTTCGCTGTATAGCCGGTTTGGAGAAACCTGAAGACGGGGATATTGTCATTGATGGGCAATCCATGCTTGCCGAAGGTTTTGTCCCGCCTGCCAAGAGAGGGATCGGTATGGTCTTCCAGAATTACGCAGTCTGGCCTCATATGAAGGTTTTTACTAACATCGTATATGGCCTGAAGCTTCAGAAACTGCCAAAGCGCGAGATACAGGAAAGTGCCGCTCGGGTTCTTGAACTCGTGGGATTAAGTGGTTTGGAAAATCGTTACCCATCTCAGTTAAGTGGAGGGCAGCAGCAAAGGGTCGCATTAGCTCGCGCCCTGGTCAGAAATCCCAAAGTGCTGTTGCTGGATGAACCCCTCAGTAATCTCGATGCCAAATTGCGTGAAGAATTACGTTTTGAAATCAAAGATCTTGTCAGGCGCATGAATATCACTTCGGTCTATGTCACTCATGACCAGGGTGAAGCGATGGTGATTTCAGACCGTATTGCCGTTATGGATTCCGGAAATGTGGTACAAATCGGCAATGCCCGTGATATCTATGAAAAACCTGCGAATCGATTTGTTGCAGATTTTATAGGTGCAATGAATTTCATGGCTGGGGAGATCGTTGAGAAGGTGCCGGACAAACCCAACGCCTATGTCCGAACCGAGTTTGCAGATAAATTGCTTTGCCGGATGAGCGAGCATTCAAAAGCAACGGTTAAAGACGAGATTTACGCCTCCATACGTCCGGAAGATGTTGAGGTAACAGCGGACAGGCCCCAAGCCGATGAGAATTGCTTCAAAGGAACAATATCCAATATGGCCTACCTAGGTAACCTGCTGTTCTTTTTTGTGAAGCTGAAAAACAGTATGATACGCGTCCAGGCTTCACACCAGGTAAGTTTTGAAGAGGGACAGGAAGTATATCTGCACCTGAACCCCGAAAAGAGTATGATCCTGTCCTGAGCCGATTTAAAGAAGTCTTCGCTTTTTATTGAAATTTGTTTCCCATATGTAATACAATAGGGGTAGGTCTTGCCGATTAGAACCCCATAAACGGCTCCCAACAATCCATACCTGCCCAGGGTTTGGATGAATCTCAATCCATCAGGCAAACCTTGTTTTGCATGATAAAGAGTTATCCCTAGCCGGAGGTCCCGATGTTTGCAGATAAAGCAAAAAGAATTGCTATTATGATCATTGGTATGGTCTTGCTTCCCCTGTCAGTTTACGCCGCCGATAACCTGAAAGCCAGCTTGGCAAAAATGCCTGTCTATGCGGAGAGTAAAAACAAGGGGGTACTGGTTGATCTTACCAAGGCAATGGCAAAAGAACTGGGTATCGAAATCCCTATCCGTGTGGATCCTTTTGCCCGTTCCATGAAAAATGTGATTGACAGAAAAGTGGATTTTCACATGCCTCTGATCAAGAGTCCCGGGTATTACAAAAAGGAACTCCCATATGATCATTCGACCGCAACCATCTTCCATGTCAACTTTGTTTTGTACACCAATGTCAACAAACCATTGACCATGGATCAGTTGAAAACCTCCAAGATTGAAACCGATGCGGCTCACACCGAGTATTTTCCATTTAAGACGGTACCGACCAATTGTATTGAGTGCAGCCTGAAAAAGGTGTCAATTAGTCGAATAGATGGTTTCATCTTTGCCGATTTTGCCACCGACGGGTTTCTGAAAACCGGAAAAATAGCCAATATCAAACGCCAGCTCTACAAAGTTTTTGATGTGAAGATAATTCTCCCCAAAGGTGAGCGCGGTGGTCCAATCGACCAGGCTCTTTCCAAAGCTATTGAGGGATTATCTGCCAAAGGCGAATTTCAGAAGATTATGAGCCCCATTGATCTACCATACAATGATTGGCAACCGTAGTTTAAATAGTAGAATCAATGTTTGATTGCAATGTTCTGATCTCCTGGTGTTTCTCCGGGTTTTGATTGGAAAAAAGGGGGGAACCGCTTCGGCCGATGGTCGATGGGTGCAACCGGCTTCGGCAACCTGATATATCCTGCTGGGTTGCCGAAACCGGCTCAAGGATTGAACTAACTGACTTATCAATATGCAGCAGGGGGTTCAATGCAGACAAACCGGAATTAAAGCCGCCGGGATAAGGTCTGATCAGGTATTATCCAACTCCGAGAGTCGTTCTTCAGCCAATTGCTTGAAATTGCCAACCAGATCAATCCCTTTTCGGTTGAGATAGACTTTCCTGAAAAACCAGTAAATGGCCGTAACTACCCAGATCCCCAGAAAAACCAAACAGGTGACATAATCTGCCAGAATCCCGAAAACAAATATACCGAAAAAACAGATCGTACAGCCAATCCAGGTAAACCATCGTCCGAAAGATCCCAAACGAAAAGATGCCTTTTGATACAACTCCGGAGCTGCTTTAGGTATCTTCAGGGTTGCTGTTGCGCCCAAAAATTGGATAACCATCAGCGCAAAGATCACCATCAAAGCGTATTTCTCCAGATCCGCTGCGAAGAGAACCCCGATTATCGAAAGTACTGTAACGGTGAAGATGGTTACCACCGGGGTGTTGAAACGGGGGCTGATTCTACGGAATAAATCCGGGACAACCTGGTCTCCAGACCAGACGAAGATCTCCCTGGCTCCCATCAGGATCATGGAATTCACCGTTGTTGCCATGGCCAGCAAAGCCCCGATTGCCAGGAAGCCGACTGCCCAGGGAGGAAGAAATCCGGAAGCTGCTTTCAACACGGCAGTTGATCCGATTTCGGCTGATTCCTGCCAGGACAGGGTTCCGGTAAATACAAAAGTCTGCAGTGAGTATAGAATGGCGATGATAACCATGGAAATGACGATGGTAAGTGGAATATTTCGTTTGGGATTTCGCACCTCCCCGGCAACCTCAACAATAGCGATTACACCCGCCCAGGAGAAGGTTGCAATGGCCACAACGGTGAAGAATGCTCCCATACCCCGCGGATACATCGGGGTCAGTAGCGAAGGTTGAATGTGAAACAATCCGCCAATTCCGAAGATCAGCATTGCCAGCATGAAGATTGCCAACATCAGCACCTGGATCTTTTCAAAGAATTGAACGCCAATCCAGTTTATTAAGGCAAATACTACAATGATGCCAATAGCATAGAAAATAACCGGTATTCCGGGTATATATGATGCGAGATACTCCGCAAATCCCCAGGCTACCAGACAGTTGGTACAGACCATTGCCACCACGACGGACATGGAAATGGAAAAACCCGCCATCGGTGATATCCACCGTGTCACTGCGACATAATTTGCACCGGTAACGGGAAGAGCTCCTCCCAACTGGGCCAGGTAAAGGGCCGCAAAAATAGCTGGTATGGCGGACAAAGCGTAGGCAAGAAAAAGGCTGGGCCCTGTCATGCCGGCCAGGGTCGGAATCAGTACGAAAATAGATCCTCCAACAACAAACCCAACCGTTAAGGCCACCGCCCCGGCTAACGATAGTGAGCGCTGTAGTTTAGCTGACATAATCCTCTCCTTTTAAGATTTCATTTCCAGGAATGCCTTGATTCTGGATACAGCCGCATCGGATTGACCGGTTTGAATCATGGCCCTTCCTTCCCTGTACAACATCTCGTCAATGGATTTTTCCTGGGCTTCATTCAGTAACTGTTTGGCCAGTCTTAAAGCCTGGGGTTCTTTACCGGCAATCCTGTTGGCAATATCATTCAGTACATTATCCAACTGATCAACGGGGCAGACCCGGTTTACCAAGCCGATACGCAATGCTTCCGCCACATCGATCTCTTCTCCCAGAATCATCAGCTCCCTCGCCTTTCCCGCTCCGACAATCTGTGGTAACAACCGGGTAGAGGCATTGGAGAAGAAAATGCCGATATCCAGTTCCGGCATCATAATCCGTGTGTTATCTGCTGCAATTCGCATATCGCAGGTCAGGGTATGTTCAAATCCACCGCCCACAATCCAGCCGTGGTATCCGACAATAATGATACCGGGGTGATCCAGCATCACTGATGTCAATTCCTGCCAATACCACAGGTAATCGGCGGCTTCTGATCTTCGACTCGGATCACCCATCAACTCGTATCCGTATTTGAGATCGGCGCCAAAAGTGAAATTCTTTCCGTTGGCCCGATAGATGACACAGCTATCATTATTATCAGCACTCTCTTTGAAAAGGCGAACCAGTTTGACCAGAATTTCACGGGTAATCGGATTGGATTTGTCGGGATTATTAAGCGTTATGCGCCCGATTCTGTTTTCATTTTCATAGGTAACCAGATTAGTCATATAGACCTCCTTCAATTTCCTTGATGACGGCATTTTGCAATTCCACCCGGTGAACCTTGCCGATACGGGTCAGCGGTAAATCGTTTTTAACAATGATGTTTTTGGGGACTTTAAACTTGGCTAACTGCTCATTACAGACGTCCATCAGTGCCTTTGTATCCACCTCCGATCCGGGTACCGGGTTCACAACAGCCCAGACGACTTCCCCCAGAATCTTGTCCGGGACTCCGATGACGGCCACCATTCCAACCGATGCATCCTGGGAAAGAACCTCTTCGACTTCTGAAGGCATAACAGTGTAGGAGCCTACCCTGATGATATGTTTGATTCGCCCTTTAATATAGAGACCTCCTTCCGAAGTCAGGTAACCCAGATCACCGGTTTTACAATATCCATCCTCCGTGAAGCCTGCTTTATCCTCTTCCGGCATTCGGAAATAGTGGCTGATGGTAAGATCGCCAAAGGTTTGAACTTCACCGGATTCACCTGCCGGCAGGGTTTTGCCGTCTTCATTAACGATTCTTATCGTAACTCCCGGTAGGGGTTTGCCCACATAACCATCGGCAATAAGATTGAAGTCATCCCCGGGTTCGGTGAAGGTCACCTCAGACCCTGCTTCCGTGCTGCCGTAACCGATAATGAGGTTGGGGCAGATTTTACTTTGGACCAGATCCAGCAATTCGATATCCGTTTTTTCTCCGGACAAAACAGCTAATTCAAGGGAGGATAGATCGTACTGATCCAGTTCGGGTGTAATCAGCATGATGGCATACATCGTGGGAACGCCACCCATCCAACGAACCTTCTCCTCCTGGATGGTTTCCATTACCCTTGTCGGACTCCAGGTATCGTGAATAATCATTTCCATTCCACCAACAATGCCGCTTCCCATTAACTCGACCGTGCCACCTACATGGCTGGGCGGAAGGGATACTATGGTTTTGATGCGATTATCATTTTTATCCGGTTTCAAAAATCTTCCCAGGAATTCCGTTTCAACGTAGGCCATGCCGGTTACGTTTGTTTTAGACAAAAGGGCTGCCTTGGGGACTCCGGTTGTACCGCCGGTAAACACAACCAGCATCCCGTCTCCCCTATCCTGATCCTGTCTGACTTTCAATAACTCATCCTTCCGGGTTGCATCTGCCACCAGACAGGAATCGAAGGATACACCGAAGTCGGATTCGCCAACCATCAGATGATGAATGCCGTCTTCCAGACCAAGGTCTTTTTCGACCGCCAGTATGGCTTCGCCAATATTATAGTTGTCCTGTTGACTGAGAGCGATGAGCACTGAAGGTTTGAGATGGGAAAGGAACTTTTTCAGGTCAGCGGATTTATATTTGATATCAAGCGCACAGATGATTGCACCGATCTTGTCGGCCGCAACCAGGGAGAGAAGGTAAGCAGCGGAGGATGGCAGCATGGTGGCAATGATGTCTCCCTTGTTTACACCTGACTTGAGAAAATAGCCCGCCAGATTATCGGTTAACTCCCGAAAGTCGCCCCAACTGTAAATGAGGTTTTCGAAACGAATGGCTGTTTTAGTCGGGTCCACTTCCGCCCAATAATCCACATATTGCCACAGAAAATCGAACTTTTTGGGTATCATATCCTTCTCCTGAATAAAATCTCCTGATTATCGAACAATGGGTAAATCTATATTTGATGCGTGGTGTCGATTTCTTTCAATAGTCAGCACCGGATCACCTTCTTTCGGGTATCGATCTCCAAGCCCCTGATCGTATCCCGCAATAGCAACCCGAATACGATGGCCTTTTTTGAATACGGTTGAAATGGGGTAGAGGGTTAGGGAGATTCGGGTAATCTCTCCCGGGACCAGGAACTCTGCGTCTTTTTTTGAAAGTGAATGATAGACGCCCAAGGGTACGAAAGGTGCCGAATCCGGATCCGATATTTTTCGATGAATTGCCCTGAGCGCTCCTTCTGTTAGCATTGAGACCCTGCCTTCCGGATCTATGTCTTCCAGATAGACATGAAATGCTCCGTCCTTGTGAGTCGACGCTACAAACAGATTGACGGTTGGACTGCCCGTCACCTCCGTATCTGCTTCTAGTGGCAATGAATCATAAACCAACAGCTTTTTATCTGCTTCCCGCCGATCTCCATAATCCACTTTCCATCCCATCTGTGTTGTCCACCGAGTGTAGAAACCGGTACTGGCGGTATAATCAACTTTGTAACGATCACTACCCCTATCATTCAACGGGGCGATCGGTGATAGTTGATTATCGGGACCAAAAAACCAGGTTTCGTTCTTAACCCCGGATGGTGGCCACACTGTGGTTGTCTGCCAGCGGTTGATCCCGTATGTGAAGTATTCAATTTCACGTTTCTGCGGGGGAATCGAATCCGTTGATTTAAGATAGGTATCAAAAAAGGCGATCTGTTGGTCCCAGTCCTCAGCTTTTTCCCCGGGCGTCAATGCCCTGGTCGGCGCAAAGGGATCCACATGAAATCGCGTCCCATGTCCCCGGGGATAGATAATAATTTTTAGCGGCGTATTAAAAGTGAGAAATTTCTGGAGAGCGCCTTCCACAACTCCTGCATCCATCCAACTGGCGATGGTCAGGTTATTGACCTGTGCTTTCTCAGCTTTGTCCTTGTACCGATAGTAGGCATAATCATCCATGGAATAGGGAGGAATGCTGTTAACGTAGGCGTTTTGACTGATCCCCCGAAGATGCTCGTCCTTATATTCAAGCCCCGTAATGATCGCTTCTACATCCGGATTATAAGCATGTTCTTTGATAGCTTGATCAAAAATATGCATTTCGCCGGCTGAAGGATGCTGAGCTCCTTTGATATAGAGCTTGGTTGCCCAGCACTCCCAAAAGGGAATCTCTTTGTTTTCCCGATCAGCAGCCAGAACCTGGCAGATGTCATCTATATCCATGGCGTGAACCGCAGCTCCCCATATGTCAGCCATCATGGTTGAAAGCACCCCGCCGGGCCGGATTACGTAATTGTAGGCATCAAAGTCAGGCGCATTGGGAACTACGGCTTTGACACCTGCTCCCGGTATTGAAGCTGCGAAATCCGCGGTTGTTGCCGCGTATGAGGTGCCGAATGCACCAAATTTCCCGTTTGACCATGATTGATCGGAAACCCATTTCAACACCTCCCCGATGGCATCAATCTCGTTGGGCATGTACTCCACGTATCGTGGTCCTGTTGAACCGACTGTTCCCGGCATTTGAATAAATACGTACGCATACCCTCTTGAAGTGACTCTTTGGGCTGTTGCATGGTTTTCATCTTTGGCGCCGGTGTAGGTCTGCATCAGCTTCATCAACGGGCCGGGCTCGACCATTGTCAAGTAACGACTGGATTGCACAAGCGTGGGGATCTTCTCCCCGGATTGCAGATCATCGGGTAACCACACGCTGGTAAAAATGTTGAACTTTTCATCCAGTGGAATGTATTGAGTCGAATTAACCGGGTAGCCTGCGGGTGTTCTCACTTTGGAGTAATCCGGCGCCAGCAGAATACCTGCGGCAATCAAGATAATAATCAGTCCCAGTATGAACAAGAGGATATATCCGATCTTTTTCCTGATCGACGCCGCTTTGAAGCTGTTCCGGAAATCTGTAATCAGCATTTTCTTTACTCCTGAATTGGGATGTTTGATTCCCTGTCGGGAAATTGTGAACAGGTTTCAAGAAAGCCTATCAATCCGCTTGCCGAAATGAATCTACTTACCTGCGGCTATCGGACTGAGTATTGGTTTGTAAAATATCCGTTGTTATAAAAATATTCTTTCGGTCAAATTATTGTCCAAAGATCAGATTGTCAAGCCTTTTTCTTTTAGTTCTTATTTCCAGTCGGATAAGCGGGGAATGTGGGAATGCGTTGAAAGCTGTTGTTGATGACAAATGACAACAGCTTGAAATGAATCGAAGAATTTCCTCAGGCAGGGGGAAGGGTGCTGTCGATCATGGAGTAGATGACTTGCCGACATTCATCCAGGTCAACGGATTTCGAATCGGAAAGATATTGTATACCCAATCCATCAAGCATGGATTGGATAACGACCACAAGGGCGTTTACGGTTTTTTCATCAAGATTGCGATGCTTCTCGTCACGATCCATTATAATGGACAGGCTCTTACGACAGTCCAGGTAGACCAGGGAACTGAAAATCCGATCCGTTCGTTTCTGATTCAGGTTAATTCCGAGTTCGACCAGAATGCCGAACTTCTTCAGATTGTTGCGGATGAAATCCAGGTAGGCTTTCACATACGTTTTCAGATGGTCCGTCTCCGAGGCCTCGGTTTTGATATAATTTCTTGTATACTCTTTCAGCTCTTCCAGCAGAATATCGTTGATCTGTTCGGTTAATTCATTTTTATTCTTGAAGTAATAAAAGATAACGCCTTTGCTGAATCCTGCTTCTTTGGCTACACTGGCTAGTGTAGCCTGGTGATACCCGTCCCTGGCAATGATCTCAATGGCTGTGTCGATGATTTGCTTCCTGCGATGCTTCTCGATGAAAGTCATCTCGGATTCGGTTTTTCGTCTGGCTTCCATAATGTTATTCAAAAAAAAATCCTGTGATCTGTTTTTATTCTTCCGGTATAATTCTGATCAATCAAGCAGTTGCTGTCAATCCCTATCGGTGATTCAGAATTTTTGACAAATTGAAGCTCTCGGCGATGCTCTGATTTAGAACCTGCAAGAATAAAGAGCAGGGGAGGAATGGAGCTGATTGAATAACGGAGAGTAGAGCATGCCGATTGATGCCGCGTTTTCTGACATTTTGCATCAATCGACAGATGCATATACAACTACCTGGTTTCGAAGTTGAGAATAATAAAGCTGACGCTTTTGGTTTGTTTCAAATCGACTGGCTAGGGTTTTCCCCAACACCCCCTTTGGGGTGGGCAGTTCTGTATGAAACTCTTCATCTTGAACATTGCCTTAATACTTCCCGAAATGATCATCGTCCAGCGTTATCATTCCGGCTTTTTGAGGTTTGTCCGGCTCCGGATTTTCAATCTGTAACAGTTCATCCCGGTTTTCGGAATTTTCCAGCATGGGGTCTTCTTCGTAGACTTCATCTTCAAAGGTATCCTGCTCATCGACCCGCTCAACCAGCTTGAATCCGGCCATCAAATGCTGAAGTTCATCTGCCTGATTGGACAGTTCATCTGCTGCGGAAGAGGTCTCTTCCGATATGGAGGAGTTATGCTGAACCACGTTGTTAATTTGTGACAGGGAGGTATTGATCTCTTCCACACTTCCGGTCTGTTCACTGGATCCTGCGGAAATTTCACCAACCAGATCATTAACTTTGGTGACGTTTTCATTGATCTCAGTGAGCATTTCCGCTGTTTGAGCCGCATTTTTGACACCTTTATCCACCTCCTTCAGGGAGGTTTCGATTAATTCCGTTGTGTTTCTGGCTGCTTCAGCACTTCGGCTGGCCAGGTTTCTGACCTCCTCTGCGACAACCGCAAATCCCTTCCCATATTTCCCGGCACGAGCAGCTTCAACTGCGGCATTTAAGGCCAGCAGATTGGTTTGAAAGGCGATTTCATCGATAACTTTGATCACCTTGGCAACTTCATTGCTGGTATTGTTGATCTCATTCATGGATTGCTGCATGGTTTCCATTTGTGAGTTACCCCGGTTCACCGAGTCTATGGAGCGTGAGGACAGTTGTTGCGCTTGCTGGGCGTTGTCATTGTTCGCTTTTGCCTGGGCATCCACAACGTTCATTGAGGAAGAGATCTCCTCCAGGCTGGCAGCCTGTTGGGATGTTCCCGCAGCCATGGCCTGGGCTGAAGACTGTAGCTGTGACGCTCCTGAACTGACTGACCCGGCTGTTGTTGCAACCTTGAAGATGGCGTCTCCCAGGAGTTTCATGGCCTTGTTAATGGTTTCGCCGTTCAGGTTTCCACCATAGTCGTTAGTGATTCGCTCACGCAGATCCGCATTCAGCATGGCTCCCATAACCCTGTTGATATCAGCAAAAGCGGCTTGCATGGTATCCATCAAACCATCAAATGCCTTGGCGGTCTTTCCGGTTTCATCCGTACTGGTGATGGCAGTTTTGGTGGTAAAGTCACCGCTTTGTTCAACCTCAATGATGGTTTTGGTCAGTTTTCCCAAAGGTCTGATCAGGGACAAGGCGATTAAGAAGGGAAGAATGATTCCCAAGACCAGGGCGACACCGAGGGCAATGACCATTTGGATCAAGATGCTTTTATAAGTGGAATCAGCATTTTGAGCAAAGATTTCAGCCTTTTGCTGTGCCGAGGTTTTCAACCGATTGATCAAATCAATCATTTCAGCGACATGCGCCGCTCCTTCCTCATATGCCATTCGATACGCTTCGTCCGGTGCACCGATTCTCATCATCAGCATCACTTCATCCCTGATAGGGGTCCAGTTTCTGAACCCATTCATGGCATCGCTTAGCAACTGCCTTTCACCCAAAAAACGTTCGTCAATCAGATTCAATAGTTCAAAAACCTCTGATTCATAATTGGCGATCGCTGCTTCGGCCTTGTCTATTCCGGAGTCATCCTTGGCGAGTAACACATCTTTCATCGCTCTATCCATAGCCATGATATTCCGGTCGATGGCGATGACGCTGGTGCTGACAGCATAGGGATGGCGATATAGTTTTGCCGTGAGTCCGGCCAGATTCCCCATTTCATAGATGGCGTACAACCCGGTAACGAACATTAATACCAGGGTTACACCTGTAATAAGCATTAATCGGTAGCTGATTTTCATATTCCTTAACATGTCACACTCCCATCTGTGTAAGTTTGGATTGAAACCCGGATTTCGTGGAGCTTTCTCCCTTCTTTTGAGAAGAAACGTATCTTGTCGAGCAAGACATTGACGGATCTTCAGCCTGAATCCACGAGGTATCAACAAGCCTGCAACAACCGAATCATCCGGTCAAGCGTTACTATCAGGTTGGTTTTGGCTATCGTCAGTAATACCTTACATCCGTGCAGAACAGAATATATATCCCGGGACTATTGAGAAAGCACATTTTTATTCAAATATTGACGAAAGACTAAAAATCAATCAACAGGCATGGAAACAGATGGCCAGATCATACAATAGATTGAAACAGACGATCCCTTTCAGAAAAGCACTCAAGGTATCGGAAGATGGTTGTTTTCAGCCGGGTTAGGCCGGAACTTTCCATCAAATCCACAGAGCCGGCCAGTACCAGACTTGTGAATCATAGGAGGTACGTTCTTCTTATCGCCATCCCGCCTTCCGTCCATTCACATGCTGGTGATGTTCTATCGGCTGAACTTGTTTGTGTGAAAAGCGATGTCTATAACTTCCATCGTCAAGGAAGCCAATCAGGCATGGAATGAAAACAGAAAGGAGGCTTACCGGGTTTCGGATAGCCGAAAGACCATTGCCCGGGAACTCTTTCTGTTTGAAACCGGGGAGTCAGAGGATCTGAACAGTGCAATCAACTCACTTGTTCGGATAAAACCGGAGATTTCAAGAGGACAGTGGCTTGATTAAAGAACCGGCTGTTATTCACAATCATTGCCTGATCAAGCCAAGCTTGTTTAGCGTTGAATTATTATCCTATTGTTTGAGATTTGGTTGCCACAACTCAATTTTGTTGCCATCCGGATCGATAAACCAGCCAAAGCTGCCAAATTCACTCTCTTCCGGATCGCCAATCAAAGTTCCTCCCCCTTGTTTCACTTGATTCAGGGCTTCGTCAAGGTTATCAACAATGAAGTTAATCATGAACGATTGATTCGATGGAGAAAAATAGCCGGTGCTTTCCTTAAAGGGTGCCCATACCGAATAGGAGCTTTCAGGTTGAGAAGAGTGAGAAAAAACGGATCCTCCGAATGTTGAATCAATTTTTACATTCAACCATTTTTCATACCAGAGACCAAGTTTTTCCGGGTTCTTTGATTTAAAAAAAACACCACCAATTCCCAAGATTTTTGCCATTTTGATAATCTCCTTTTTGGTTAGACGCAAGTCCAGAAGTAGGCTTCAGCAAAAGACTGACTGCGTGGCACACCCTGGTCGTGCAGGATTTGAAAGGCTTCAAAAATCATCTCAGGGTTGCCACAAAGATAGCAGAAGGTTCGTGAATCCACCGGTTGCTATGAAGAAAAATTTCCCTCCCAACTGCTAAAAAGGAATGGTAAAAAATCCGGAAGGACCTGCAACGTCGAGCTCGCCACCTTCACGGCAACCGTTTAACGGACCGGATACGTCACCCCCGATAACATGTTTATTTAACAGTTCGCAGGTAGTCATCCTGTTCTGTTTTCAATCTATATATAAATGAGCTCATGCTTCCAGGCTTTTAATCATTGCACTTAGAAATCGTGATGCTTCACCACCGGTTGCTGCCCTGTGATCGAAACTGAGGGATATGGGCAGTTTCAATCTTACCACCGGTCTGTTCACAACCAGTGCCAGCTCCTGATGAGTTCTTCCAACTCCGATTATGGCAACCATGGGAGGAACCACCATGGGTGTGGCATATCGCCCCCCTATGGCCCCATAATTCGAAAGGATAATAGTACCACCCTTTAGATCCTCCGGTTGAAAAGCCTTTTCCCTTGCCTTTTGCTTGAAGCTGTTAATCAGGTTGCGGATTCCTGTTGCATCCCTTTTTTCCACGTTTTTCATGACGGGTACATATAATCCGTCCGGAGTATCCACAGCCAGGCCAAGGTGAACCTCTTTCATCTTTTGCAGCGTTTCGTTTTCATGGTTGTAAAATGCGTTTAACGAAGGTTCGGCTCTGCTGGCTGCCGCAATGGCAAATGCCATTCTGGCAGTCAGGTCTTCCTTGTCAGACCAGTGTGTTATGTCAGCGTCATCCATCAGGGTAACCAGGGCAACCTGTGAGTGCGATGCGGCCATGTTTCGAGCCATGGTACGTCTGGCTCTTTTCAATCCTTCAGGTGCATTGGGGCTTGCAGAAAACGAAACCGGTTCTTCCCTGGTCGTATTAGAAGAGGCGAGGGATTCCACATCCTTTTTGCTGATTGTTCCTCCAGGACCGGTAGGAGCAACCTGGTTGAGATCCACATTCAGTTTGGCTGCCAGGTTTCTTATAGCCGGTGTTGCCCTGATGCTGCCCGAGGCGGATTTAACTGATGAGATCCCCGTTGGAGATTCTTTGATAATTCTGGAACCGCTTTCTATTTTCCCCACAACAGTGCCGCTATCCTCTTTGGCTGAAACTTCTGTTCCTTCAGCCTCGAAACTGACCAAGGGATTACCGACCTTGATAACGTCTCCGGGTTTACCATGCAGTTTAGCGATCGTTCCCTTTTGCGGGCTAGGTACTTCAACAACAGCTTTGTCTGTTTCGATTTCCACCAGAACCTGGTCGATTTCGACGGAATCCCCCGGTTTAACCAACCATTTGACAATTTCTGCTTCCTGCAGACCTTCTCCGATATCAGGCAGATTAAAATCAATCATGCATACTCCATTATATGGTGAACATGGCCGAGAATTCTCTCCACGGATGGCATGTAATACTTCTCAAGCTGCAGGAGTGGTACCACAATATCATATCCTGATACCCGTTGTACTGGAGCCAGCAATGACATCAACCCTTTTTCGGCAATCTGGGCCGCAATTTCAGCACCAACCCCGCAATTTCTGGCAGCCTCGTGAATGATAACACAGCGACCGGTTTTATGGACCGAATTCAGAATTGTGTCCATATCAATTGGTTTAATGGTTGCGACATCGATGATTTCTGCCTCAATACCCTCTTCTTCCAGCTTTTCAGCCACCTGCATGGTTTCATGAATCATGGCGCCCCAGGTTACCAGGGTGATATCTTTTCCTTCACGCAAGACAAAACACTGATCCAGAGGCAAAGCTTCCCCGGTGTCGGGAACCTGCTGCTTGAAAAGACGGTAAATCCTTTTGGGTTCAAGGAAAACCACCGGATCCGGGTCCCTGATAGCAGCCAACAAAAGACCGTAAGCACGAGCCGGTGACGAGGGGATAACCACTCTTAATCCGGGGATATGTGAATAAAGAGCTTCCGTACTTTCAGAGTGGTGTTCGGGAGCATGAATACCGGCACCGTAAGGAGCCCGATAAACGATAGGACAACTCAGTCGGCCACGGGTACGATTTCGCATCCTTGAGGCGTGATTGATGATCTGATCGAATCCCGGGTAGGTGAATCCCATGAATTGGAATTCTGCCACCGGTTTTAATCCCTGCACACTCATACCGACGGACATCCCGCTGATCAGGGCTTCGGAGAGAGGCGTATCGATCACCCTTTCCGGGCCGAATTTTTCACTCAAACCCACCGTAGCCCTGAACACACCGCCATTCACACCTACATCTTCACCGAGAACAACAACATTTTCATCACGGGCCATCTCATACATCAGGGCTTGGTTAACGGCTTCTATCAGTGTAATCTCTTTCATGGCTATCTCTTTAGTAGGGGTGAAGGCTGTAATTCAATTCATCTTTTTGTTCCTGAAGAGCCGAAGGCATGTTCGCATATTGATAATCGAAAATGGCTTCGGGCGGTTGAGGAGACAAGGCCAGGTATTCAGCAACGGCCTGATCAACCTCCTCCTTGCAGGTTTCAAGAATCTGTTTTTCCTCTTTTTTACTGAGAATTCTCTTTTTTGTCAGGTAGGATTGAAGTCGAATTATAGGTTCGAGGGCCCAGGCTTTATCCAGGTCTGACTTGTCAACATACCTTGAGGCGTCATCTGCTGTGGTGTGATCGCCAAGCCGATAGGTCAGCGCTTCAATCAGCGTTGGACCTCCACCTGATCGCGCCTTGGCCAGTGCTTCTGAAACGACCTGTCTCACGGCTATGACATCGTTTCCATCCACCTGGATGCTGTCAATGCCGGCCGCAACCGCTTTTTGGGCAAGGGTGTCGGCTTTCGTCTGGATTGCCCTTGGCACCGAAATGGCCCATTGATTATTATTGATCACAAAAACCAGGGGAAGGTTCCAGGTTCCGGCTCCATTAAGAGCAATATAAAAATCCCCTTCGGAAGTCCCCCCATCACCGCACGTGGATAGTACAGCCCGTTCCTGTTTTCGGAGCTTGACCGCATAAGCTACTCCAACTGCATGAACCAGTTGAGTGGCAATTGGGATGGATATGGGAAGGTCTTCACGATTATAAACATAACGGCTGCCGCGCTCGTCACCGCCCCAATACTGCATGATTTCAATCAGCTTTACCCTGCGCTGGTAGAGAATGCCCTGATCACGATAATAAGGGACGAATATATCGTCCTTTTGCAGAGCATGACCAATGCCAACCGAGACACCTTCCTGACCCAGCGATGTGGCAAAGGTTCCCATTTTCCCGGTGCGTTGGAGAGAGACCACTTTTTTGTCAAAAATCCGGATCAAGTTCATCAGGCGATAGAGGTCTTTAAGGGTGGATCGATCTTCCGCAAATTTGGGGATTTTCCCAAGTGCTTTCCCTGATTTATCAAGGTAGTTCCTGGTTTTTATTCCGGAGAGGGCTTTTCCCATGGTACCTCCTTCTGCTGGTTTGGTAGATCAATTCTGTTGCGTTGTTCGTTTTGACTTGGGAATAAAAAGATCGGTGACTGTCCCTTCAAATATTTCAGCCGCCATGGAGAGAGATTCAGACAAGGTGGGATGGGGATGAACCGTCTGTGTCAGTTCTTTTGCGCTGCAGCCTGTTTCGATGGACAATCCCATTTGTGCAATCAACTCACTGGCATTCGCTCCGACGATTCCGGCTCCAAGAATCTCTCCTGAAGCCGGGTCGAACAGAAGTTTAGTCATCCCTTCGCTTCGTCCCATCGTCAGGGATCTGCCACTGGCTACCCAGGGAAACACCGATTTTTCGTATGGAATCTCTTCCGCTTTCAATTCGGTTTCCGTTTTTCCTACCCAGGCAACCTCCGGATCCGTGTAGGCCACAAAGGGAATTACCCGAGTATTTTTCGAGGAATTTTGCCCCGCGGCCGCTTCTGCTGCTATTTTTCCTTCATAGGCCGCTTTGTGGGCCAGCATTGGATTTCCCGTCACATCGCCAATGGCAAAAATGTGTTCAAGATTGGTCCGCTGTTGTTTATCCACTCCTATGAACCCTTGTTCATCGATTACAATACCGGCTTTGTCCAACGCCAGGTTTTTACTGTTGGGGCGCCTGCCAATAGCAACAAGAACCTGGTCGAACTCGGCCTGCTCTCTGATATCGCCCCGACTGTATTCCGCGATTATCCCTTTTTTGGTTGGTTTCAGACTTAACAGGTTGGTATTAAGATAGACCTCTTTGAAACGGGAACGAACGTAATCTTCAAGCGGTCGAACCAGATCGCTATCGGCTGAAGCAATCAAATGGTCTGTAGTCTCGATAATGGTGATTTCAGAACCAAAAGCATGGTATGCGGTGGCCAATTCCATACCGATAACCCCGCCTCCTATAATGAGGAATCTTCGGGGTATGGACTTCAACGTAAGCGCTTTTGTGGAATTGATGATCCTGGGATCACCGGGAAGCCCTGGTAATTGATTGGGAGATGAACCTGTTGCGATGATGGCATTGTCAAAATGAACCTCGCTGGTCGTATCACTTTCCTTTATCTCCAATGAGTTGGGAGATATAAAGGATGCCGAGCCCTTGAGTATTTTAATGCCGCGTTTCTTCCCAAGACTTGACAGACCTGTATTCAATCTGGAGACAACACCTGACTTCCAGGAATGAATTCCTTCCAGGTCGAGTTCGGGTTTTGGATATTTTAATCCCCAAGCTTCGGCAAGCGAGGCTTCATCGATAATTTTAGCCAGGTGAAGCAAAGCCTTTGAAGGAATGCAGCCCACATTGAGGCAAACCCCACCGAGTTTGGAGTGGCGTTCGATCAATACCGTCTTGATACCCAGGTCAGCCGCCCGAAAAGCGGCTGTATATCCACCCGGGCCTCCTCCAATAACGACAAGCTCTGCCCGGATAGGAACGCTGTTTGAGTTGTGTTGCTTAGACGGTATTTGCGAAGGAGTGCTTTCTTCGGAAGAGTTGTGGTTCGGATATTGACTATTGGAGGCCAGGGTTAGAATCAGGTCATTACCGGACAATTGATCGCCGATGCCGATATGAATTTGTCCAACCTTACCTGAAACCGGTGAACGAAACTCTATTTCGTTATCTTCACTTTTCAGGATTAGTAGAGGTTGCCCCTCATCAAGCATCATCCCGGTGTTAACCAGAATTTCGATGATTACTGCTGTCCCTTTTGTCTCAATATCCGTCCATCGAATTTCAGCAATCGAATCCATAAGATTCCTCAAGTCCTATTACGAAATCAGATTTCAGGGAGTATTATCCCTTCTACTGCAACATTGGTTCCGAAATCCGACCAAGGCAAAATTTACAGGCTCACTCTATTGGCGTTCAGATGAGAAACAGATTGGATTTAACAGGGAGTTGCCCTGCGTGGGAGTGAGGGGGAAGGCTCAGTGAAGGAGAAGGATACCCCAAGATTCGGACCAGTATTGCCGGCCTTTGATACGCTTTAAAGAGAGATAATGAATACAACGTGTTATAGCTCCAGCCTGTATCTCAAAACATGTCCGGTTTTAGCCTGATCGATTCAGCGTTCTGGTTGATGTCAACATCGTTAAGAAAATGGTTCATCATTACAGCATATTAAAATCTTGAATCGATTAGTTGGGGTTTTTCTTCTATGTGGTACATTTATGTCTCTGTGATACATATCATGCTTTGTCAATCCCGATACAGAACCAGAATCCTCTTGATGTTACCGAAACTCGAGCCTTTCAACAGCAAATCCTCTGACAAAAAACTTGCACTTTCGTAGGGGAAAACAGGTCTGGATGCTCTTGTTTGCTCCGTTTTGGCATCAAAGAGAGAAACCTAAACGATTGTGAAAATAGATAACCTGCCGTTGGTTTTTTGCGAAAGATTGTTTTCTTTATCAGACATTAAGCAGCCGTTGGAGCGATGGAGAGAGTTGTGAATATGAACAGTTTTCTTTTTAAATAGGGTGAATTATCTTGACGGGAGAATAGTGACTTTTTATCATCCTTTTAAAACAGTTACGCATTCTGTAATGCTAATCACAACAACCAACCAGCGATTCACCTTTCCTTGAATCAGAGCCACTGGCAAGTTAAACTACTATCCGGATGCCCGACGGATGACAGGAAAGCTAATCAATTGACCAGACTATTTTACCAACCGGAGGAATGAACCCTAACCAATAGTCGATCATGAAAATCAATTCACCGATTTTTGACCAATTTAAGCGACCGCTGTCATTCGGTCACCGGGGTGTACCGATTGAACATCAGGAAAACACCATGTCCGGATTTAAGCGAGCCGTAGAGCTTGGTTTGGATGGTGTTGAACTGGATATCATCCTCACAAGGGATAAAAAACTTGTTGTTTTCCATGACATGGACCCGGAACGACTGACCGGGGTTAAAGGGAATGTTCCCGAGATGACCTGGGATGAGTTGAAGGATCTCGAAATAAAGCAATCCATCGATGTTGGAACCGAGGTGATTGATTATGGTAAAACTGAAAAAATCGCTTTGCTTGAAGACGTTCTGGAGGAGATGCGGGGTAAGCTGATCGTTGATATTGAAATCAAAGCCTATAGACTCGATTTCAAACAAAGACACACGGGGACAGAACTCGCAAAGTTGATTCGTCGCATGGATCTGTTCAGGGATGTATTTGTCACCTCCTTCAATTTCTTTCCTTTGCGCTGGTTGGAGTGGGAATGCTCCAATATCGAGTCCGGTTTTACTTATACTCCCAAGTTCATGACACCGGGAGGTCTCCTACATAATATCATGGAATCAAGCGTGGTCGGAAAGTGGGTGGGGTCGACTCTCACCAACATGAGTATCAATATGATCGACGACAATACGATTGAAAAAGTCCATGCAAGAGGTTTGGCTGTTGGCGCCTGGACGCTGTTCTCACAGGATCCTTCCTGGTTTGGTGGAGCGCTGACCGAAGAACAGGAACTGGAGTTTATCCGGAACTCCAGTGCCAGGGGTATTGATTACTATATCACGGATGATCCGGTAAAGTTACAATCTATTCTTGAAACCCTTTAATTCCCGGTACGTTTTCTCCCTGGAAGTATGTCTCCACAATGTATAATGCGAAGGAACACTGCTCCCACCCCACTTTCATACCTTCTGCAAAGGTGTTTTATCGTGCCTAGTCATGGTGTTTTCAACGTATCCAATGGAATGGTATCCCAACCTGCCGCAGATTTTCGGATCTCATCAAAACCAGAAGACAGAATGGTTTTTACTTCTTCTCGTTGACAGAATGGGTTTATTCCCTCAAATGAGAGAGAGGTTTTCGAACTTAGCTGCAACAGGTTAATCCGAATATTCAATCGAATCAACAGATCAGAGAGAAGCGATCAACAATAGGGAAGTGAATCTGAAGATCGGTTGAGGAGTCATTTTTAACCGTGAATTGCCGGCATACGTAAAAATCCATCAAATCAAATCGATTACAGGAAATCATATGACCACTATTCAACGATCTCTGGACAGCATCAGTAAATGGGTTTTCTCCTCCAGCGGTGTTGGCAGGGATGCCACCTATACCCTGATTAGTCTGTTTTTGCTGGTCTATATCCAATTTACGGTCACGCTTTCGGTTGCGCAATTCAGTACCTTAAGCCTTATCATCGTATTCTGTCGATTCTGGGATGCCATTAATGATCCGATGATGGGAACCATCATTGAGAATACCAAAAGCAGATTCGGCAAGTTCAAGCCATGGATCATCGTTGGAGCGGTAACCAACTCGATTACCATCATAGCTTTATTTTGGCTTCGACCCGAAGGGTGGGCATTCGTGGCGTTTTTTGGCGTGGCATACCTCCTGTGGGGAATGACCTTCACCATGAATGATATCTCCTGGTGGTCCATGATCCCGGCGTTGACTTCCGATGCCAAAACGCGTGACCAACTGATGACACTGGTTGCATTTTTCGCCAATGCCGGCGCTTTTATTGTTGCCGGGCTTGTGCCCGTTTTTACAACCGGAAATGCCGTGGAGGCCTATAGAATTACGGGACTAATCGTTGCACTGGGATTCATTCTAAGCCAGACGGCAGTTTTGATCTTTGTAAAGGAGAACAGGGGGCCACAAGTCAAAAAGGATAAACTGAGTTTCCTGGACATGTTTCGTATCGTATCCAAAAACAAGCAACTGCTCTGGTCGGTCGTATCTGTATTCCTGCTTTATCTCCTGGGAGCAATCATCAACTCGTTGGGGATGACCTTTTTCTATTTTGAATTCGGTTACGATGGTTCGGCCATGTCCACCTTCATTATATTTTATGCGGTCGGTTCGCTGGTTGGAACCATGGCCTATCCCCTGCTGACGAAAAAATACAATCGCGCCCAGCTTCTGCGCGGGGCTATCTATATGATGACGCTCGGATATCTGGTTATGTTTCTGACCGGATATCTTCCCTTTATCCCACACTCCATCTGGAGTTTTTGTGCCGGTGGGCTGATAATCTTCACCGCCCAGGCGGTTATGTATTTGATCATCCTGGTTCAATTAACCAATACCATCGAGTATGAACAATACCTGACCGGCGACAGAAACGAGGCCATCCTGTTTTCCCTGCGTCCGTTAACCGCCAAAGCATCGGGCGCCGTACAACAGGGGTTGGTATCCCTGATCCTGATCGTCAGCGGGATCTACAGTCTTTCCAATAGAATAGCAACACTTGAACAACAGAATGTCGGGGTAAATGCAGATATTTCAGGCGCAGCCAACGCTATCATCGAGCAGGCTACCCCGGCTATGCTGCTGATGCTGAGAGGCGGGATCACGCTTGTGCCCATGCTACTGGCTTGGCTGACCTATTTTCTGATCAAGAAGAAATATTTCATAAACGAAGAGGCTTATGAAGTGATTCTGAAGGAGCTGAAAATGCGTGAAGAGGATCCCGATCATTTTGATACGACTGCCATCAATGAGAAGATGACGAATCGTCAGAATTAAATACCAGCAATACCAATGAGCCTGTGATGAATCATTACGGGCTTTTCCACCGTGAGTTCCTAAAGCGATCGATGAATCCGGTTACCAATTATTATTCAGCAAATTGAGCCAAGAGGATATTGACACCTTATTTTGATTAATGTGTGTTTTTCTTCCGACCACACATCTCTCGCATTCAACACCCCCGATCCATCAAAATTGTTCTAATTCATCCCCTATATCCGTTTTTGGCGCTTATTTTGCTGCATAAGGTTGACAAGCTCCGATTCACGGAGCTGATGAAACTAATAATCCTTGCTGTGGAATGAATATGACAAAAATACTTTTGCTTATCTTAATGACTCTCCCTTTAACACTTTACGGCAAAGGGAATGAGACTGTGTTGGTTCGTGACGGCCAGAATCCCGAATTCAAAGTCGAGTTAATTGCATCAGACCTGGACGTCCCCTGGGGAATGGTATTTATCGATCAATCCCAACTCCTGCTGACCGAAAAAAGCGGCTCCGTGAAAGTTCTGGATATAAAAAACCGGGAACTCTCGCTGGTCGGTCGGGTTGCGGATGTGTTTGATAAAGGACAGGGTGGATTACTTGATGTGGCCATTCCACCCGGATTTAAAAAGGGTGATTGGATCTATTTTACTTACAGCAAAGATATGGATGGAAATGGGAGCACAACATTGGCGAAAGCAAGGCTCATGACCGGTAAACTGGTCGACTGGACGGATCTGTTGATCACCCGCTCCAATTCAAATTCCGGGGTTCATTTTGGCAGCAGGATCGCATTTGATGAGAAAGGCCATATCTATTTCACGGTGGGTGAAAGGGGAAAGAGACCAAATGCACAGGATCTGAATACTCACGCAGGATCAATACTACGTGTAACGCTTGAGGGAAAGCCTGCTCGTGATAATCCTTTTTCCTCTTCTGCTCTGGTGGAAATCTGGAGCTATGGTCATCGTAATCCCCAGGGAATTGTCTACGATAAAGAAAACAAAAGGCTCTGGTCTATTGAACATGGCCCAAGGGGAGGGGATGAACTTAACCTGATTCTGCCTGGCAGAAATTACGGCTGGCCTGTTGTATCTCATGGGAAGGAGTATTGGGGACCGATAAAGATCGGGGAGGGGACCGAAAAGAAGGGGATGGAAAATCCGGTCAAGGTTTATATTCCATCCATCGCTCCTTCCAGCCTGATACTTTACGCAGGAGATGCTTTTCAGGAATGGCAGGGTAATCTGTTCTCCGGAGCCCTTGCAAAAAGACATCTTAACAGGACTATTCTCGATCCATCAGGAAAACCGGTGGGAGAAGAACGACTGCTTGAGCAATTAAATGAACGGATCCGGTCGCTGGTTGTCGACTCAAATGGATATATCTATCTTTCTACCGACAGTGGCAAGATATTCTGTATTAAGCCTAACTGAAAGAGCTCAAAAGGGTGACGTTATCGTTATCCTTCTGCGGCGTGGAAAACAAATACATCTATACCGACGGTACAACCGAGGAGATGGGAGGCGGTTTGAAAACTGCATTCGTCGATACCTCATCCGATGGCAGTCTGATCTTCCAGGACTATGCCGAGAAACCGATCATATATAATTTTACCAGGGGTACGGCAGTTGGAGGCACCGGAACAGCCAGTTTCAAATGCTATACCGGCATGTTTTCAGGGTGTGACAGCGTGGACAGTATTTCATTGAAAAGTGAGTTGATCGCAATCCAGGCAATTGAGTAGAGGCATTGAAATATCCATCGATACAATGGTGACGGTCTCCGGATGGACTTGAGTCCGATTGTCAATTTAACTTACTTGGTCAACTTGTCAATTGAATTCCCCCTAATACCATTTCCTGGATAAAATCAATAACATCTTCATAGTCGTATTTGCGATCCATTTTGGTTCTGAGTGACAGGATTTCAATCAGTCCGGTTAATGCGTACGCTAGTAAATCGGCATCCACCTTTCGAATAACCTTTTGCTCAATGGCCTCCTGGATTTCGTGAATCAGGGGTTGGGTAAGCTCGTGGTAGGTTTTTGTAACCTTATCCCAAGCCCATTTTTCCTCACTGGCCATTTCCGCCCTGAGCAGAGACAGAATCTCAATGTATTTCGAGTAGTTTTTATAAAACACCTGCCCCCTGATCAAGGATCTTTTTACAAAATCATTTTCTCCTTTAATTGCTTCTGCTGCCTCTCCCACAATAGTGCGCACAACTTCGTTGACCACCTCGATAAAGAGTTCTTTCTTGTTATTAAAATAGGTGTAGAAAGTGCCGGTTGAAATATCCAGCTCAGTGGTAATGTCCTGGATTCGGGTTCGGTGGTAACCCTTGGCGGAAAATATTTTGATTCCGGTTCGAGTGATGTCACGTCGCCTTCCCTCTTTGGGATCCAGGGAATTTTTTTTCCCATCATTTAAGGCATTCGCCACAGGTTTCAGCTTTTGAACAGCCTGCTTTTTTCCCATCTCCAATTGCTGTTTGATAAAGGCGATTGGCATCCGTTGTTCGGTTTTTAAGCTGTCTATCTCTTGGAGTCGGGTAAGGTGGCTTTCATCGTAATATCCCATGGTTTTACCTGTTTTGATCGGTTGATGAAGCAGGCCCTCCCTGAGATAAAAATGGATGGTCGATCTTGGGACTCCGGAACGTTGAACCAGCTCACTGATTCGCATATATCTGTTATTACTCATTATTACCTTCTTGTTTTTTGCCGGCGGATCGTCTGATGACGACAGCTTATGGGTGATTGTAAATCAGCGACTGCAAACTAACTGTGGATTTATTAGAAACTGATATGTGATTCGGATATGACTTCTAAATTAGTCGTTTATGAACTCTATAGTTAAAAAACAGCGACGCCATTGTCAATACATGAATCGCAGCAAAGATATGAATATAAAAAAAATACAGTTAATAATCGAAAAACTGTATAGTAAAAATGTATTAACTATAAATAAACGATATATACAAGAAAGATATTAAAAAATTGACATAGGGCTTATCCTGAGAGACATGTTTCTTCAACCTAAAGAATTTTCAATCAAGAATAAAAAAATAAATATTGAATAAATATCAATATAATATAACTTGAATCTTATTATATTCAGTCCGGTATAATTTTGAGGATTTAAAAAATACTTGACATTCATAAATTGTTAATCAACAATAACGACACATCAGTCATAATTATATAGTGAGAGTTGCTTCAATACTAAAATTATTTCTTCAGGGAGGTGACGAATGGGAGAAGGTTTAGCAATTATCGGCATTGGAGAGGTTCCAACAGCTATTATGCCTGAGCGTTCCCGTTGGGATATTCTTTATGAGATTTGTCTGCAAGCTGTTCGAAATGCGGGTATTGATAAAAACGACATTGAAGGAGTGATTACTGTTGCTCCCCAGGCTCAACCAAGGCTGTCTGCTGAAATTTCATTCGGAAAGTTACCAGAAGAATTGGGATTGAAAGGGTGCAGAGATGTCTGCATTTGTAATGCAGGTGGCGCTTCCACGTCAAATTGCATTCGCATGGCTGAACAGTGGATAGAAAGCGGTTTAGCCAGAATCGTGCTCATCCCCCATGTCACAGTACATTCTTCCATCCCCCTGGAGGATCTGATTAATTTTTTTGCCACAGCCGGTATTGATCTTCAATGGGAGTACCCCTTCGGTACAACCTATAATGGCATTCTGGCAATGATGACCCGTCGTTATATGTACGAAACAGGTACTACCGAAGAAGAGATGGCTTCAGTCGTCGTTGCGTTGCGCAAATGGGCAACACTCGATCCCAACTCGTTTTTCTACGGGAAAGAAGTACCCACAATCGAGAAAGTCTTATCCTCCGGCATGGTCTCGTCACCTTTACACAAGCGTGAATGTAATATCTTGGCAGATGGTGGTGGAGCCCTGGTGGTAACATCCCGCAAACTAGCGGCCCAAATCACAAGCACTCCGGTGTACAAACTAGGCGAAAGCGCTCGATTCTTCAGTGCCTTCACCATGACCCGGGATAATGATGTTGTCGGCGAAGGATTTCGTGATGCGACTCATGAAGCACTGGACCAAGCAGGTCTCAGCAAGAAAGAGATTGATATCTGGAACATCTACCTGGCTTATCCCGTAGGGCACCCAATGTTAATGGAAAGCATAGGGCTTTGTGAAAAAGGACAGGCTGGCAAGTTTTTTAGGGAAGGACACACCTGGCCGGGAGGAAGTCTTCCCTGGTCGACTATTGGTGATGCCATTGGCAGGGGACACACAGGGTCCGGTGTTAGTATGGCGACCTATGTGGAAACAGCACGGCAACTGATGGGCCAGGCAGGGCAGCGTCAGGTTAAAGAAGCACAATATGTATTTCAGAATACATCCGGCGGATCCGGAATGAATTTTATCGCAACCGTTTGGGGGAGGGAAATACCATGACAAGCGAATATATTAAGCCAATACCTATAATCCAAACCTGGACAGAGCAATTTTGGAAGGCGGCCAAAGAGCATAAGCTACTCATCCAGGTATGCGAGGATTGCCAGACCAGGATATTTTATCCCAAAAAGGTCTGTCCTGAATGCTGGTCATCCAACCTAACCTGGGAAGAGGCTTCCGGCAAAGGGAAAGTTTATTCGTTCTCGGTCATGCAGGACATGGTCGAACCGAAGTTCTGGGCGGATATTCCCTATGTTTTGGCCATGGTGGATCTGGAAGAGGGAATTCGCCTGATGACCAGAATCGTCGCTTGTGATCCCGAGGCGGTCGAAATCGATATGGAGGTGGAGGTGGTTTTTGAAGATATTACGAAGGATTGCGCCCTGCCGTTTTTTAAACCGGCCGCATGAGAAGGAGTTCTGCTATCATTTCGGCTTTTATACCGCAGACAATACGGAATTTCATTTCCAAAAACAAAAAGACAGCCATGAGTGATTACAAAACGATTTTATACGAGATTGATCCCAAAGATCCGACAATCTGTCAGATCACGATGAATCGTCCTGAAAAGCATAATGCCATCAACAGAGAGATGGCGCGTGAGCTTTGTGAAGTTTTTAAAAGGGTTCGATTTGATTCTATGTTGGCTGTCGTAGTTTTAGCCGGTGCCGGAGAAAAAGCATTCTGCACCGGAGGAGATCTGGATGTGTTTCCTTCGTTGGCGGAACATGAAACAGCGCTCAACTGGCTTTCGAGAGACGGTCTTGATGTTCAACGTGCAATTCAGGATTGCGAAAAAGTGGTGATTGGCAAAATTGATGGACACTGCCTGGCAGGGGGACTGGAGCTGGCTCTTTGTTGCGATCTTTTATACGCCAAAGAATCGGCAAGATTGGGACTGACTGAAATAAACATGGGAATTTTGCCGGGTTGGGGCGGGACAGCAAGATTACCACGTGCCATGCCGGTCTTCAGGGCCAGGGAATTGGTGTATAGCGGGAGAAAAGACTACACCGCCAAGGAAATATATGAAATGGGACTGCTGACGCGGGTATTTGCCGATGAGGGCTTTGAAGAGAAATTTCGTGAGATTGTCAACAATATAGCTTCCAAAAAACCCATAGCGCTTCGCATGGCAAAAGAGGTGATGGCGAGATCTTTTGATGGTGGCAGTATCGAGACCGCTCTGGCAGTAGAGCGGAATGGGATTCAATGGCTGCAGTATGCTCCGGATATTCAGGCGATTATGGATATGTACAGGGAGAAACCCGGGGAGTTGACCCGGTCTCAGAAAGAGAAAAACAGGGAAAGTAGGTAGCGAAGTTGTTTAAGAAAAATCATATTGAGTTTCGATAAGCGGAGGACACCGATCCATGGATTTCAGTCTTAACAAGGAACAGGAAATGTTGCAGAAGGAGTGGCAGCGGTTTTGTAAGAAAGAGCTAAATAAGGATTATGTGCAGTGGATGGATGAAAATGTAGATTTTCCCCCGGAAGAATTATGGCAGAAGTTTGTCAAAATCGGTTTTTTCAGGGGGAGCATTCCGGAGCAGTATGGTGGGGATCGGATGAGTATGGTGGATTCAATGGTGGTATATGAGCAGATCTGTAAAGCCTCGACCTCTGTTGCCCTGGCTGTGGGAACGACAACGGGTTTTGGCAGTCGATTTATAGCAGAGATGGGCAGTGAAGCGATGAAGAATGAGTATTTACCGCAATTGGCTGCAGGTGATCTTAAAATGTGTATGGCCCTGACAGAACCCGGCGGTGGTACGGATATTCTTGGGGCCATCACAACCATTGCCGACGAAAAGGAAGACCATTGGCTGATAAATGGGGAGAAAATCTTTATCACCGGGGCCCATGTCGCAGATTACATGATAACCATCTGCAGGACCGAAACGGATACCAAACCATCCAACTCCCTAAGTGTGTTTCTGGTTCCCTCAGATTGTGAGGGAATCTCTATCAGCAGAATACCAAAGGTTAGCTGTCATCATTGTGATTCAGTGGGAATTGCCTTTAGTGATGTAAAAATTCCCAAGGAAAACCTGCTTGGATCTCGCGGCAACGGTTGGTATGAAATGCTCACCGTGCTTAACCCGGAGCGTATCGGGGTTGCTATGATGGGAGTTGGAATTATGGCGGCCGCCTATGAAGACGCTTTTGCTTATGTTCAACAGCGCCAGGCATTCGGTGGACCAATTGGCCGATTTCAGATTCTTCAGCATTACCTGGCAGATATTTATATCAATCTTGAAAATGCCAGAAACCTTACGTATAAGGCTGCCTGGCTCTGTGACAACAATCAGCCTTATCATTTGGAAGCAACAATGGCCAAGCTGGTGGCAGCAGAAGGGGCGCTTCATGCCGGAACTCATGGTGCTGAGATTTTCGGCGGTTACGGGATCTGTAATGAGTATCCTATGCAACGCTACCTGAGAGATGCCTTACAGCTTCAGTTTTCTCCAATTTCCAATGAGATGAGTCGCAACATGTTAATGCAATTCCAAGGGTTGCCAAAATCGTGGTCCTGAAGATTCTGGGAACTTCCCAACATAAATAAAGGAGATACGAAATGTACACACTGGGAGACATTGTTCGCAGAAGTGCCCTTAACTATCCGGATTTTGAAGCGATAGTATTTGAGAACAACCGGTTGACTTACAGCGAACTGAACCAGAGAACCAATCGCCTGGCCAACGCCCTCGTTGAAAAAGGGTATGGAAAGGGGGATCGGGTGACAGTATTAGCCGAGAACACCCATAAGTATCTGGAGCTTTACTTTTCTGTCAGCAAGCTGGGAGTCAGCTTGACTCCTTTGAACTTCCGTCTTTCTGATACGGAACTAACACACATCGTCAATGACAGCGAAGCAACCTGTTTGCTGGTCGGTGACGGATATGAGGAAAGAGCCTTGGGATTGAAACCGGAGTTGAAGAATATTCGTGAATGGATTGCACTGGATAACGAGCTTCCCGGCTGTCAATACTACGAGAGAATTATAGAAGGGGCCACCTCCGATGAACCAGAAGTTGAGGTTGATGAAGAGGAGATGGCCATTCTGATGTACACCGGGGGGACAACCGGTCTACCCAAGGGCGTTATGATGTCGCATCGGAATTTGATGACAGCTTTCATGTCCAGCATTCTGATTGCCGGATTTGATCGCCGGGATGCCACCTGTTTTATCCTTCCCCTGTTTCATGTCTCTTTCTGGCCTGCCATGGCCATCCTGATGGTCGGAGGTAAAGTTGTCATCAACCGTAAACCGGACCTCAACGAAATTCTGAGATTGATTCAGGATGAGAAATGCACCCATATCAACTCCGTCCCCACCATCTACCAGTGGATTCTACAACTGACAAACCCGGATGATTATGACCTTTCCAGCCTTCGCAGCATGACTTATGCCGGCAGTCCTTTTCCTCCGGAGATATTGAAGCAGTGCATTCAGAAATTCGGCAATATTTTTTCCCAGGGTTACGGGATGACGGAGGCATTGGGGGCAACAGGCCTTGGTGAGTGGGATCATGAATTGGAAGGTGGCAAATCAAGACTTCTGGCCAGTGCAGGAAAACCCTCTCCCTGTGCGGAAATCAGAATAGTCGATGAGAACAACATCCCTATGCCCGCTAATGGTATCGGAGAGATTCTGATTAAAGGGAAACACGTAATGATGGGATATTGGAAGAAACCTGATCTGACACGTGAAGTAATCCGAAACGGCTGGTTGCATACCGGAGACATGGGTTATGTCGATAACGACGGCTATCTCTTCATGGTTGATCGTAAAGCCGATATGATCGTCACCGGTGGTGAAAACGTCTATCCCAAGGAGACAGAGGATGTACTTTATCAACACCCGGCCGTAATGGAATGTGCTGTTGTCTCGGCCCCGGATGAAAAATGGGGTGAAAGAGTCCAGGCGGTTGTTACGATGAAACCCGATCAGACAGTTTCTCCCGAAGAATTAATTGCACACTGCAAAGACAATCTCTCGGGGTTCAAATGTCCGAAGAACATTGAAATCTGGGAGGAGATTCCCAAAACGCCTATTGGAAAAATTATCAGAAAGGACGTCAAAAAGAAATTCTGGGACGGTCAGGAAAGGTCCATCGGCTGAAGATATTTCTAAAACAACAAAAAATTACGGAGCTGGTTATGACTACTGATTTCGCAACTGACGACTATTTTAAAATCGATCCTGAGCCCCATCTCATTGGCGATATGGAACCAATTAATCATTTTCCCGGTGTTCAGATGTGGTGGAAAGCCATTGAAGCCATCAAACGACCCCTGTTAACCGGAACGCCACCCGAATTTTTCGACGGCATGGAAGAGTGGGAAATGATCAAAACCGCAGATCCGGGAAGTCTGTTAAAAGCTATGGACAAATACGGGGTGGATATCGCCTGCCTCCTGCCTGAATCGATGATGGATACCACGGGATATACGAGTCGCTGGTGCAGCAATGGCGAGATGGCCAAAATTGTGGAGTCCAATCCCCAACGGTTCATGTATCAACCCAATATCTCCCCCATCAAGCATAAGGGGGTCAAGAACACCATCTGGGAACTTGAGTATTGGGTTAAAGAGAAAGGGGCAAAAATCTTCAAGTTCTATCCCCCTGAGGACACCTATATCAACGACCCCGACCTTTGGCCTTTTTATCGAAAAGCTGAAGAACTCGATATCGTACTGGATATCCATACAGGATTCTGCTGGGTCCCGCCCGGTAAAAGCAAGCATGCGGTTCCCCTGCAGCTTGATGATGTTGCGCGTGATTTCCCGGATTTAAAGATCAACGCCTTTCATATGGGATATCCCTATTGCGATGACTTAAACATGATAGCCATGGGGCATCCTAATGTTTATGTCAGTTTAAGTCTGCTGGTTCCCTGGGCGCTTTCCGCTCCCAGAAAGTTTGCAAAAATCATTGGAGAAGCCTTGAGATGGGTAGGTCCGGAGAAAATCATCTGGGGGTGCGATTATGCAGGATTTGGGGCTCAAATCAGGAGTGCCGTGATGGGATTACGGGATTTTCAAATTCCCGAGGATATGCAGAAAGAGTATGGTTATCCGGCCATTACGGATGAAGACCGTAAGCTGATTTTTGGGGTGAACCTGGGAAGGCTTCTGGGCGTCGATACTTCTCAAAGGCGAGTTGGAAGTTAAATCCTGATGGAAGGATCGGATTCTATTTAATCAGAGAAGAAACCAGATATACACCAGAAGCCGGAAGTTGTGGGTTTTTCTAAAGATACGATGAAACCAGCCATATATTAAAGGTAAACAACAATGAATAAAGAAATCGACAGCCAAACAACCGGTTTTAAAAACCTGTTAATGCCAATCAAAATCGGGCCCCTTGAGTTAAAAAACAGGATCGCCCTGGCTCCCATGAATGAAACGATGTCAGGAGTCAACGGGGAAGCTACAGAGCAGATGCTTTCCTATTTCGCAGCCCGGGCCAAAGGCGGTGCCGGCCTGATCACAACGGGCGCCATTATGGGGACTGAACTGGCATCCGAGTATGTTTGGGGAAGAAACCTTTATCTTTTCCATGCGGGTCATCTCCAGGGACTCGGTATGCTGGTAGATCGTGTCCACTATTTTAATTCCAGAATTGCTGCCCAGCTCACCATCGGATTTGGGCGCCAGGGACACTCTTATGATCATCATTCTCTCTGTCCGGCACCGACAGCCGGTCTGCCTTACGAGATTACCGCAGAAAAATCACCCCGGCATATGGAAGATATTTACAGGGTGGTGGAATACAGCCGCGCATTTATGATCGGACAGATGACCAGGGAGATGAGCATTGATGAGATTCGCGATCAACAGAAGGAATTTGCCCGGAGCTGTCAATTAGCAGTTATAGCCGGATTTGATATGATCGAAATCCATGCACCTCATGGTTACCTGGAACACCAGTTCCTCTCTCCGTTAAGCAACAAAAGAACCGACCTCTACGGTGGTGAATGGAGAAACAGAAAACGGTTTTTGAATGAGGTGATGGAGCAGGTTCGTTACGCCTGTCCCGGGGTGCCTATCGGTGTCCGAATAAGTGCTGAAGAGCATATGGAAGGGGGCTTGACCGAAGAAGAGATGATTGATGTGGCAAAGGATCTGGAGACACGAGGTGCCGATTATATCAGCCTGTCCGATGGTGCGGGGTACGAGGAGGCCGGTCACCTGATTGCGGATATGGATCGTTCCAAACATCTACCGGGCCACGGAGCCGCTTTCAAGAAAGCTTTGTTGATACCTGTCATCGTCTCTTCTCAACATGATCCGGTAAAAGCTGATCAGCACATTGCCAAGGGAAATTTTGATATTCAGGCCCTCGGAAGGCAGCTTTTTATCGATCCGGAGTATCCCAACAAGCTAATGCAGGGTCGGAAGAAGGATATCAAACGCTGCAAACGGTGCAATACCTGTCTGATCAGGACACTTTCAGGGTTGGTGCCGGCATGTCCCGATAATTCCGGACTTGGCAGGGAATACACCATGGATGAATATCGAATCGGCCCCTGGCAGGACCATGAATCGATTATCCCGGAAGGACTGATGCGGGAATCCATGCCTGCTTTGGATCGACCCTGGTGGAAAAATGAACTCGACGTTGTTGAAAAAAGCTGGCGACCCGTTCAGGGAAAAACACCCCGTTAAATCAAAAAGATATAGGTTTCAAGAGATCACCATGAAATTAAAAGAAAGATACGATGTTATTATTGCCGGGACGGGTCCCGCGGGAGCCGGTGCAGCAAGAGCTTTGAAAGGAAGTGGGCTGGAAACTCTGGCTGTCGAAAGATCGAAGCTGCCAAGATATAAAATGTGCAGTGGAATTGTCTTTCCCAGCTCCAGGAAGATAATCGAACAGGATTTCGGGAAGATACCTCCTAATGTTATGTGCGAGCCGGTTATAACAAAAGGTAATCGCGTATTTATCACCAATGATACGCCAATGATCGATGTGCCTTTCTCAGCCTTTGATGAGGGAGATGGTCTGGAAGAAGAGGGATTCAACACTTGGAGAGCCGACCTGGATTTATGGTTGATGAATCAAAGTGATGCTGAAATTGCTGATCAGTGCAGTTTTGAAAGTTTCAGGAGAGAAGACGGGGAGTACCTGGTTGAACTGGGATACCAGGGAATCAGAAGCTTGGCTAGAACACGCTATCTTATTGGTGCTGATGGAACGCTTTCCAGGGTCAGGAGATCGATATTCCCGGAGTTTAATAAAAAAATCAACAAACTGCCCAACTATGAAGAGATCCATACCGGCTCAATAGATCTGGAACCCGGGTGGTTGTATCTTTTTATGGACAGAAGTGTGACGGGCTATTTCGCAACTGTTTTTCATAAAGATGACAAAATCGTCGTGGTCACTGGGGTAAACGAAAAAGAGTCAGTAAAGAATTATTTCAAAGCTTTCAAATCCCATTTGGAACAAAACCACGGTCTAAAATCAGATAGTGTTCAGTCCAGACACGGGATCGTTCTGACAGACATGTCAGCGCGGAAGAATTACTGCCTTGGAGTGGATAATGTTCTTTTGGCCGGTGAAGCCGGAGGTTTTTTGAGAGGTGGAGAAGGGATTACTTCGTCCCTGGTCTCAGGAAAAGCTGCAGGGGAAGCTGTGCTGGAGAGTGTGAAGAAAAAAAGACCGGCTATTAAGTATTTCAGGGAACTCGCAGCCGATGAGCTGCAAAAATGTGAGCATATTCATGCCAGCCTGTCTGCAATCATGGGCTACAACGTGTTTATGAGGCCTTAGATTTATATTGATCTAAAAACAGGAGAATCGACTTGAATACCCTCGAAGAGAGAATAAAGGAATTTGCGCGTAAACAGGGCATCGAATGTCTGGGCATTGCGGGTCCGGACCGGTTGAAGCCGGTGCCGGAAAGTCCGCCATCTCTGGACCCCGGTTTTATCATGAAAGGAGCCAGATCTGCGATTGTCTTTGCTTTGCCCATGAATGTTCCGGCAATTTATGATTTTTTATCAAAGAAATCAGCTACTCCTCATAATATCGATCAGAAACGAATGGTGCAGGTGGTTTTCTGGAAGGCCACCCGAATCCAGGAATTTCTGGAAAAGGAAGGATTTAAAGCTCATGTTGTTCGAACCAATAGTGACTACCGGAGATCCCCGAATCCATTTGCAACACATCCCAGTTTTTCTCACCGATTTGGGGCTATTGCCGCCGGAATTGCGGCGCATGGCTGGTCCGGCAATGTAATGACAAGGGAGTATGGGGCCGCCATCTACATGAGCTCTGTTGTAACCGATGCGGAATTGAAAAGTGATCAGCCGCTTGATCCCCGTTATTTTATCGATGGATATTGCTCCAAATGCAAGCTCTGCGTTAAAACCTGTGCTGTTCAAATGTTCCAGGAACATGAAGAAGAGTTTGTCCTGGTTAACGGTGACCGTCATCCAAGGGCGAAACGTTATAACATCAATCTCTGCAATACCTCTTGTTTTGGCCTGCATGGAGTGACTTGGGATAAAAAAAGCAGCAGTTGGGGAAGATATTGGATCAAGGATTGGGTAGGCAAGACCTTCAAATCAACAAAAAAGGTGAAAGTCTTTAAGGATATGCTGCAACAGGGATTTCTGACCGGAACCTCTTTTCGCAGATACGAGGTGATTAGACGAATGGCAAGTATTCGCTGGCCTGAGGAATATTATCAGTCTCTTCCGGATACACACAATCTGCCGGATAGTGAAGAGGAGCAGGTGAGGATTCAGAGAGAGTACAGCGCAGAAAAACTGGGGGTTAGGGGCCTGGATGACTACAATGTGTCAACCTGCGCTCATTGTGCGTTAATCTGTGGACCGACGCTCAAGGAGACCTCTCGTCGATATAAGATGCTGGCGAAAGGGGGTATTGTGGTACCCGGTCCCGACGGTGTGATGAAGCGCGTGGAAACTTTTGAGGAGGCAGAAGATCTGATAGAAAACGGATCCTATAAGCTGGGATTTATCGAAAAAACTTTGGACGGCATTCTGTTATTGTTTCAATTCCCCTGGTTCTATTTTGGATTCAATCCGAAATCCATCTGGCAGGGCTTCAGGTATCGACGGGCTTTGAAAAAAAGCCGGCAGGAAGTGAATTTACCAATCGACATCCTTAATTAAACAACAAGTCAAAGGTTTGATATGAAATCAAGAAAAATTATTGTTTTAATATCCATTTTTACTGTTTTCATCTTCTGTTTCTCAGCTTGTAGTGGGTCGGGTGATGATGGATCAGGCTCATCAGAGGATCTGTTATCGGTCGATGGAAACGGTGAAACAGACGGTGATGATGAGGGTGATACCAGTAATGATGTTGACGATGATGATCACGATGATGACGACGGATCCGATGGCGATGCCAGCGACGATACGGACGATACCAGTAGTGATGTCTCAGGAGATTCTGACGATGATTCTGTTACCGAGATCATTATGTTTTCAGGCCTGGACCTGACTAGTGGTAATTTGGGAGGAAGAGCGGGAGCGGATACCCTTTGCACTGATGCTAAACCTGCTGGTTTTGACTGTCCCAACGAAATTCTGGCTTTTCTTTCTGTTGATGCAGATGATGAGCTGCGTGATATGGAGACCAATTACGGGCTGGATGTCACACTGCCGATTAACGCAACCGACGGGACGTTGGTAGCAGAGAATTTCGCAAAAATCATCAGTGAAGATGCAACAGTCTTAGAGGCAAACGCAATTCTCGATCATGTCGGCATCAGTAATTCTTATTTCCCTACCGGATCAAATGCTGACGGATCGGTTGATGAAACCTTGACATGCAGTGGTTGGACATCGGATGCAGCCGGAAATTTTCATGATGTTGACGCTATGAACCAGGGAATGGTTCCGGAGGGAAGTGGCGATTGCATTGACGGAACAGACCCGGGTGGTTTTGCTCAGACCTTGCTGTGTCTGTGTTGGTAGCTTGGAGGTTAACCAACATGTTTTTATCATCCAACCTGACCAGGTTCTCAACCTGGTCAGGTTGGTGTTTCCTATTCGCTTATGCTTCTCTACTCCCTCCTCGGCAACCAAAGGAAATCGCATATCTCGTAACACTCTTAAGCTAACAGGCTCAACTTTAAAAATCCGATTTCGTCCTCATAATACTGTAACATTTTTCTGAAAACATATATAGTCACTACTGGTTTTAGGAACAAATTGAGGTGAGCAAAGCAGGATATAATCTGTTTTGCTGAATTATTTAAAATGAGGGGATTGAGGAGATCAAATGGCTGGAAAAAAACTATCGTTTCTGGATCGATTTCTGACTCTTTGGATATTTGCCGCCATGTTTGTCGGGGTTATGTGGGGATACCTGTTTCCCGGCATCCGTGATGTGATTAACCATTTTCAGGTCGGTACCACCAACATCCCGATTGCAATAGGCTTGATTCTGATGATGTATCCCCCCCTGGCCAAGGTTAAATATGAGCAACTCGGTCAGGTCTTTCGCAATTGGAGGGTGTTGCTGCTATCCCTGGTTCAGAACTGGGTTGTCGGACCCATCCTCATGTTTTTTCTCGCAGTCACCTTCCTGGCCGGTTACCATGAATACATGGTGGGATTGATTCTTATCGGATTGGCCAGGTGTATTGCCATGGTTATTGTCTGGAATGACCTGGCAGACGGAGATACCGAATACTGTGCCGGATTGGTCGCCTTCAATTCCATTTTCCAGGTCCTCTTCTTCTCATTATATGCCTATATATTTATCACGATGGTACCACAATGGCTGGGGATGCAGGGGGCCATTGTCAATATCTCAATCGGACAGATTGCGGAGAGTGTCTTTATCTACCTGGGAATTCCCTTTTTCGGTGGTATGATTTCGAGGTTCGTGGGATTGAAAATCAAGGGGCAGGAGTGGTATGAAACCAGGTTTATTCCAAAAATCAGCCCGATTACCCTCATAGCTTTGCTGTTTACTATTTTGGTGATGTTTTCGCTGAAAGGAGAATACATCGTCCAACTTCCATTTGATGTGGTTCGGGTGGCCATTCCCCTTTGCATCTATTTTGTGATCATGTTCTTCATCTCCTTTTTTATGTCCCATCGCGCCGGCGCCACATACGAACAAGCCACAACCCTCAGTTTTACGGCGGCTTCGAATAATTTCGAACTGGCCATTGCGGTTGCCGTTGCCGTTTTCGGAATCGATTCCGGCCAGGCATTTGCAGCCGTGATCGGCCCATTGGTCGAGGTGCCGGTTCTGATAGGATTGGTCAGGGTTGCCTTGTGGATCAAACGAAAGTTTTTTCCTCATCGGGTAGACGGTACATCCGGACCCATCCACCTCCCTCAAAAACCGGTTCGCTGAAAAGGAGCGGTTATCCATAAATCATTGAAAAAACCAAAATGACAACAATACTGATTTTGTGCACAGGAAATTCATGTCGCAGCCAGATGGCGGAAGGCATATTGAAGAATCTGGATTCCGGACTGGAAGTCTACTCGGCAGGGACTAGACCTGAACCTGAGGTACATCCACTGGCGGTCCGGTTGCTGGGCGAAATAGATATCGATATCAGCAAACACCGTCCAAAAACAGTGGATCAGTTCATCAACCGCGATTTTGATTACGTTATCACGGTCTGTGACCATGCCAATGAAACCTGTCCCATGTTTATGGGACGGGTTAAGAACAGACTACACCTTGGGTTCGAAGATCCGGCCAAGGTTACCGGGTCTGAAGAGACAATACTTGTTAGGTTCCGGGAAATACGTGATGAAATCATAACAACTTTTAAAGAGTTCTATTCAACAATTCAAAATAGTTGAATACAATAGAACCAGGGGAAGCAGAATCTCAAAAAAACACAGATTTCCTCGATAATAAAAAGCTGCCTCAACCGGCAGTCAGCCCTGATCTCCAGCCGCTAACAAACTCCATTCGTTTTGACAGTTTCTCCGACAACACTTCTCTTCATCCAGCCAATCTATGTTCAGAACAGTTTGTCCAGCATAATAATTTGGGATGTGTAAGATTTATATTAATATTTAACAAACTTTTTCCATCCTTTAACGAATTTGCTCTTGATATATTGTGAATAATGTGTGAGGCACGTTCCGTCCGACGATACGGACATACAGGAGGAAATTCAACAATGAGGAATTAATAGAAGAAGGCGGTGTAGGCATGTGCTTTCTTTGTTGCGAAAATTCTTCATATATTACAAGGGATTGAAAAAATGAATGTAAAGTTTGTGTTCTATTTTACGATGATATTTGACCTGTTGGCGATAGTCGGTTCCGTCATTTACTATATCTATACGGGGACCGACAATTTTACCCAGGGTGGCAACATCAGCAAGCTCTCTTTTCTGCAACTTCTGATTATCTCGCGATTGTCCTACAAAATCCTGAAAATTCGAAAGCCGCGCAATGTATCCCTCAGCTTAAAAAGCTCTTCGGCAATCTGGGGATTTATTTCCATCGGATTTCTTTACCTGGCTGCGGATGAATATTTTTCAATACATGAAAACATCGATTACTTTATTCATTACCTGTTTAACATGCAGGAGACAAATCTCACCGATCGCATTGATGATATTATAATCGGTATATACGGAATTATAGGAATCTGGCTTCTCTATCTTTACCGCGAGGAGATGAAGCGGTTCAAAGATGCTTTCCCTCTTTTAATCGCCGGATTTATCATGCTGTTTTTGACCGTGGGCTTTGATATCTTGACCAATGGAAAAGACATTCTCAGCATGTTTCTGGAAGCGAACGTGGTTGCGCTGATTTATCATCCACTTGAACTTGTGGAAGAATCCTTCAAAGTGATGGCTGAGGCTTGTTATTTGGTGGCATTTTATATGGTACTTGATAAATCCCGGCGAATGCTTGCTAAATCGGAAGAGTCCGGATTGGCAACCTCCTGAAGTTTTCAGGGTGTCTTATTGGATATACTAAGTGATCAAAGCGAAATCGGTTATCATGAAAAAAATCTGCATGGCATGGAGCAATCTGATCCTGAAGAGGTTTGTAGATGGCTGGAAGCGGACATGTGGGATACGCAAAAAATCATTGAACAGTATTTCCGCCTGCACCAGGCTTAGCATGACAATAGCTGTTCTCCCCGCCTGTTTCAGTCGATAACCGAACGAGAACTCCCAATTGTGGGCGGTCATTTTGTAGCAGGTCTGCCAATTGGGATTTCCCGCCTGTTTGATCTTAATAATTCAACCAGCCTAAACACGTTCGATAGTGACCAGCGTTTCGTGCATGGCTGCGGTTTTGCCGATATCGCTGACAAAAGACTCCCGAAGCTGGTTAACTCCCATGAGATCCCCCTGCCAGGCAGCCGGATTGAAGAGTAGGATTCCGGGTTGAATTTCCGGATCTGCCTTGACAATCGCTTCAACGGAGGCCACTTTACTGGTCACCCGGACTCTATCATTGTCTCCTACTTCCCGCTCTTTAAGGGTTTGAGGATGTAACCGGACCACCGGCTCGGAAGGAATGTCGTTCTGATTGATCTGTGCATTAACCATTTTCAGGGTTTTGGTCGCCATCAGTCTTAGTTGAGGCTTTGTGATCGTCAGATCGTTTGGGGTGAAGTTCCGGATGAACTCATATTTTCCGGACTCTGTTGTAAAATTCTTATTCGAATAGGGCACCGTCTCTGCCCTGGGATCAGGCACGAACTCGTTTTTTAGAGTCTCGTACGTGATACCGTCAACGTGCAATGGGGTTAGGAAACGATCAATCCATTCGCCGGGAGTCCCGGAGAGTTCATTGCCAAAACCCAATCGGTCAGCTAATTTCTGAAAAATAACATAATCGGGTTTGCATTCTCCCCTGGGCGGAACAACCTGTTGGCACAGTCCCAGCCAATAATGCCCATAGGCGATAACCAGGTCTTCCATTTCAAGATAGGTGGTACAGGGAAGGAAGAGATCTGCCACTTCGGCGGAAGCTGTCATAAACTGGTCCACAACAATCAGAAAATCCAGGGAAGAGAGTCCCTCCCTGACTTTATTTGTATCGGGACAGGTTGCGGCGGGATTGGCACCAGCGATAAATCCCATTTTCAACGGCGGGTTACTGGTGTTCAGTAGCTCCTCTCCAAGCTTTGGCATGAGAATCGAACGATACTCATTTTGCAGCGGTTCTTTCAAATCGCTAAGATCCAATCCTGCTCCACTTTCGATATCCCCCTGGGCACCTCCCCCGGGAATCCCAACATTACCGCTGATGGCCGCTAATGCATCGATCATACGAACAGTTGCTCCTCCCGAGCTCCAATAGGAGGGGCCGAGCCCAATCAGGGTGGCTAACGGTTTAACTTCGGCGTACAAGGTTGTAAGTTCATTAATATCAGAAAGCTGGAGACCGGTTTCCGACAAGATATCCTGCATCGGAATCGAGAGAATCAGATTTTTATACTCTTCAAAGCCGGTGCTGAACTGATCCGTAAACTCATGATCGTATCGGTCGTTTTCTATTAACTGGCGGGCAATTCCGGCAGCCAGCATACCATCGCTTCCGGGGCGAATAGCCAAATGAAGATCCGCCCTTTGAGCTGTTCTGCTGTTAACCGGATCAATAACGATCAAACGTGCTCCCTTCTTTCGCGCCTGTTTGATAAACGGCCAGCAATGAACTCTTGTCACGGCAACATTTTTGCCCCAGATGACAATCGCCTTACTATTTGTCAAATCGTCCGGTGCGTGAGTTCCCAGCCCACCAAAATCTTTTAACTGGCCGGCTTCAATTGCCTCTGTACTGAGTCCTCCCCTCCTCAACGTTACGCCGCCAAAACAGTCCCAGAATTTTCTGGATAAGGTTTTGGTGATCAGTCCCCTGATGCCGGAATAACTGATATAGGCAATGGACTGTGCTCCATGTTTTTCCCGATAATAGCGCAACTTTTCTGCAGCGATATCCAGGGCTTCCTCCCAGGAGATTTTCTTCCAGCCGCCTTCCGTTTTTAATTGGGGATGCAGAATTCTTTCCTCGGAGTAAAATCGATCAAGATAGTGATTTCCACGCTGACAGAGAAATCCGGCAGTCACCCCGTGATCAGGATCACCTTTTTGTTTTACAATTCTACCGTTTTCAACTGTGGCGATAATGCCACAGGAATCAGGACAATCCCGGTTGCATATCGTTTTAATCTCCTCTCTCATGACTTTGGCCTTTGTAAGTGTTCATTGCTTTAGGTGTCAGGTTACTTATTGCCAGGAACTCGGTGAAATTGCAATCTCATTGTTTGAAGGGTCAGCAATTGTTTCATGAACCCGTGTTTAGATTGGTAAATGAACCTGACGCTCCTTCAAACGATAGGAGAGCTCTTGGTCTTTCACCTGTGTTATGGTACGGCTCTTTTATTCCCGGATATAAACCTGTCCGATTTTGCTGCAGATGTCCATTCTAGGCCGGGAAAGCGTTTAATCGATTGGCTTTCATGGAAGACACTCAAATTACTAAAAATCTTGAAAATTGCATCACTTGTCAATATAATGGCAGTGAGTTTTAAAAAGACGAGTTCTTCAATTGAAAGTCGTGTTATTGTTAATCAGTGTAGTGTGTTTTGTTATTGATTAAAGGCTTTCGGATTAACGATTCGAGAAGCACTTCACCGTTGTCGGATCATGACTTCAAATCTCGATAAAATGGGCACCTTTAACAAGGAGACAATATGGTAAGTCTGGAGCTGGTAAAATCGATTGAAGCGTTTCGAGAACTCACTGATGAACAGGTGGCGATGATTAAGGACCATTGTGAGATATGTGAATACGACCTGGGAGACAAGCTGTTCCGCGAAGGGGATGAATCGAAACATTTGTGGATCGTCATTCAGGGACAGGTAGACCTGAGATTTGAAATGCCCGATATGAGACCTTCAAGCGGGCACCAAACTATATCAAAGGTAGATGTTGAAGAGCAGAAACCGGAAGCAAAAGTGCTGGGTTGGTCCTGCTTTATCCCACCGCACAAAATGAGACTGTCTGCCTATTGCGCTACCGATTTATGTAAAATAATCAGAATTAAAAAGGATGCCCTTCTGGATATTTTCAGCAAACATCCGGAGATTGGATACAAGTTCCTCCAATATCTGATAACGGTCGTCGGTTTTCGTTTTCATCAGTTTCAGGATCATGTAGCCAAGGGATTGGGCGAAGATCTGATGAGCGGGTGGTAATCACTTCTGATCTGTTACTCTGCAGTCCGTCGGATTGACCTTTTTGATAATACTGGGGAGTACTTCCTTTTCGGTAGCTATGTAGCGCTCGTAAATCATGACGATTACAAAGGCGATGAGAAAACCCAGTACCAGCCCACCAAGGGTAACCGGGTCAGTCGGCAGGGCAAAGATTCTTGAAATGGCTGATCCGGAAAATGCACCGACAATCAATCCGATTAACGGGATGACCCAGACCACCATGGAGATTTTCAGCTCATTGTGACCGGTTAAATCAAACTCCACACTGTCACCCGGCTCGGCATCAATTGGATTCAATACGGTAATCATTTCCGGTTTGGCCTTGCCCAGGGCATTGTCGAATGCGCACGTAGATTTTTCCGAACACCCTTCACAGATGCCTCTGCGTGATGTTGTCAATCTGGCGTATTTCCCTTCGTTTTGTAGTATTGTTCCTATTCTGGCCAATTGTAAGTGATGAGGAGATTTGCTGAAAAAGAACTGAACTGGTGCCCGGATCAATCGGTTTGTTTTATAACTACGGACGCTTCGAGACACCGCCGGATCAAAACCGGGAATGACCAAGCTTCAAAACCGGCGGATATGTCTGAATTTATTCAGGCTATCCGATCAACATTGTCTTATTCTGCCCGATAGTATTTTGCAGGGTCTTTTTAAGATGACACATCTATTATATGTTTTACAATAGTCGGGCTGTAGGATTTCTTAAACATCGCTTAAGTTTATCAATAATCCTGCTTTTGATCAATGAAACCAGGAGAGCAAATTGGCAAACATGTCTAATTTTAGTAAAAAGCATATGAATGTTAAAATAAGCAACCAGAGACATATTGAAAAAACTCTGTCTGTCCATTCAGAGTTGTTGAGTGTGATAATCGACTGATTTCCATGGTAATCTATGAAGTTACTTGATCAGCTTTTTAACCTGAGAAAATCTTCTTACTCTTTAAATTCGAGAGAGTTTCCTATCAAGGACCTGGATCGTCCGCCAACCCTCAGTTATCCGCTGAACTGCGCTGAAGGAACCGTCTGTGCCGCACTGGTGGATACGGATGACGAAGTGACATACGGACAACCCATCTGGGAGATCGACTCAGTCAAAAGATACCCCAGTCCAGTCACGGGTAAGGTCAGCAAAATCATCAATATCCCCGACGCCAGGGGAAACAAGATGATACCGTCGGTAACGTTGGCTCCCGATGAAGGGCAGTCACCCGATCCCTTTGCCGCTCTTAATCCGGAAAAAGAATCTGTTGAGGTTTTGAAAAACAGAGTCGAGGAGACCGGTGTTCAAACCGACAAAATTGCTCCCTATCCACTGCTGGATGCCCTGTTTCCCGATTCGGATTCTCCGATCAGTTCACTTGCTATTCTCGCCTGCGACCGTGAACCCGGGGTTTCGGCTTATCAACAACAGTTTAGAGAACGAACGGAGGATGTGGCTGCTGCGGCCAAACTCCTGGCCAGGATTGTCGGATTGGGAAAAGTTTACATCATTGTGCCTCAATCAGATACCGATGAGTATTCCGCTAAGTTGAATAAAAATGCCGAGTATCTCCCGATTTCCCCCGACTATCCCAACGCCTTGGATACGATTCTGAAAAATCACCCCCAGTTGGGTTTAAATACGGTAATCATCAGTGTTGAAGCAGCTCTGGCAGCTTATGATGCTGTTTGTCTCGGACAGGTGCAACATAAAAAGGTATTCACGGTTATCGGGCCTGATGGCGAGACATTGGGTAATTATCGTGCCTGGATCGGAACCCAGTTTTCAGAGATTTTCAGCCACATGGGACTGGTCCCCGGTGAGAAAGACAAGGTGGTGGCAGGTGGGCCCATGCTTGGGCATGCGCAGTATTCCCTGGATGGGACCGTTGATTCGGGAATCAATGCCCTGATGCTGATTAAGGAAAATGATATTGTTGAATGGTCTACCGAGCCCTGTATCAATTGTGGAAGATGTATCGATGCTTGCCCTGTAAACCTGCAGATACAACTGATTGGCAGGTACAGCGAATTCAGTCTGTTTGAAAGAACCAAAGATTTCGATATCGATCAATGTATCGATTGCGGGTTGTGCGCCGCAGTTTGTACAGCCAGACGTCCCTTGCTGCAACTCGTCGATCTGGCGAAGGAAGAGCTTAAAAAAGCTGAAGGTGAAGAAGAAGACCGAGAAGAGCGGTCGGCAACAATAAAGGGAAGAAAAGTATTAACCACTCCCGAAAACAACCCGGCTCTTTCCATTTTCTCGGGACTGCCCCGATTTACGGTCGGTTTTGCCCCCCACTGGCGGTCCGCCACCAGCATCACCAAAATGAATTTCGCCTTCATTCTGGCGTTGATCCCGACCCTTCTGGTGAGTGCTTCTTCGCAATTCTTTAGCGACAGCGCGGTCAAAATGGATGGAGCGATCGGACCCATGAGCAGTGTCTTGAAGACCTTAGTAATCGAAATGGGACTGGACTCCGGATTTCTCTGGTTTTCCGCCGTTTTTGGGATGTGTCTTTTTGGCATGGGTCTGGGAGTGTTAACCGAATATGTCTGCCAGGTTGCCATGAGACAACCCTATCATGCTACAAACGGACACGGGGCGCTAATGGGGTTGTTGGTAGCGTTGATGATGCCGCCATCGGCTCCTCTCTGGGTAATGTTTATCGCTGTTGTGGTGGCGATTTTCCTGGCTAAACAGATTTTCGGTGGCATCGGCGGTTATCCCATGCATCCGGCTCTAGTAGGGTGGCTGGTTGTTTACCTGTCCTGGCCGCATTACGTTTATCCCATTGGATCCGCCAGTTTGGCAGGATTTGGCACAGCGGTTATGATTGCAACCATTCTGGGAGGCATCGGGCTATGGATTGTGGGCTATATCAGAATTGAAATCACCCTCAGTTTGCTGGTTGGAGTTGTTGTATCGACTCTTCTTTTCCAAAGCGATCTGAATGGCGGCATCGTGGACCAGATCTTTTCGGGCCATATCATTTTGGCTGCGTTTTTCCTGGCAACGGATGCTACCAGCTCTCCCGCCAACAGAATTCCCCAGTTGATCTATGGTTTTACCATAGGAGTCCTGATCATGCTGATCCGGGCATATGGAATATGGCCGGATGCGGTACCTTTTGCGATTCTGCTCGTAAACGTTCTTTCACCCCTGCTCGATCGTATTAAACCAAAAGTAAAACAGGTGGCGATATAAGATGGCTTCTTATCTAAGAATGATAATTGTTTTGTCCCTTATTACTCTCATCAGCGGATTTGCTCTGGGAGCTCTTAACGAGATGACCTACGAGCAGGCAGAAAGCAATGTGCTCCGTTTCAAAAAACTCCCTGCAGTTTCAACGATATTCGAAACTGTCGTGGGACCGCTGGCACCTGATCAAAGGGCCGCAGTGGAACAGTCCCTTTTGGCAGAGCGAATAACTGTCGATCTCGGGGAGAAGGAACCGACCCTGTTGTTTGTCATTAAAAAAGATGGAAAACCACACACGGTCACCCTGGAGAAATTTGGCCAGGGATTCGGAGGGGATCTGGGGGTTATGTCGGGTTATCAGCTAGAAACCGGAAAACTTGTCGGAATAGGCATCACCACAATGTCAGAAACGCCGGGGGTTGGAACGCGTGTGACAGAGTCGATTTTTACGGAGCAGTTTAACAGTCTGAGTGACGATGCCGTTATCAAAGTAAAAAAAGATGGCGGTGATATCGATGCCTTGGCAGGAGCGACGATCTCCTGCAGGGCAGTGGCTACTGCCGTGGAACAGGCAAAGGTTTTTTTCCGGACCCATCAGGACAAAATAAAACAGGCAACCAGTAAATAAACAGGGATGCACCATGAGTACAATTGTTAGTGAATTTACCAAAGGTCTCTGGAAAGAGATTCCGCCATTCAGGCTGGTCCTTGGACTGTGTCCGGTCCTGGCCGTAACCACAACCATGGAAAACGGCCTGGGAATGGGACTTTCCGCGACATTTGTCCTGGTCTGTTCCAATGTCCTGATCTCGGCCCTGAGAAAAGTTATTCCGGATGAGGTGAGGGTGGCCTGTTACATAGTAGTGATTGCCACTTTTGTGGTTTGCGTGGAAATGATCACTAAGGCGTACTTTTTTCAGCTTTCCGAAAGTCTTGGCCTCTTTATTCCGCTAATTGTGGTGAATTGTATTATTCTGGGGCGGGCGGAGGCATTTGCCCGGAAGAATGGTGTTGTCAAGTCACTTGCGGATGGCTTGGGTATGGGATTGGGATTTACCCTTTCACTGACAGTTATCGGTATTGTCCGGGAGGTATTCGGAGCCGGTAAACTGGATCTGCTTTTTGGCGATACGGTTTTTATCGCCGAGCCGTTTGACTTTCTGCAGCAGGCCCCCGGAGCATTTGTAGTGCTGGGGTTGATGCTGGCTGGCATGAATATTCTGGGTCGAATAATTGACTGATAAAGGAGCGCGAGAGGATGGACCACTATTTTGAACTGATTATCGCCGCTATATTTATTAATAATATCCTGCTGGCAAAGTTCCTTGGATGTTGCCCCTTTCTGGGGGTTTCCAAGAAAATGGATACGGCGGTCGGCATGTCAGCAGCCGTGGTGTTTGTACTGACACTGGCTGGCGTCATCACCTGGGTTGTGAGCCGATATGTTTTAGTGCCCTATAATATCAGCTATATCCGCACCCTGGCCTTTATTTTGGTGATCGCCACCCTTGTGCAATTCGTGGAGCTCTTTTTACGAAAGAGTATTCCTGTGCTTTATAAATCCCTGGGGATTTTTCTTCCATTAATTACAACCAACTGTGCGGTTCTGGGAACTGCAATTATCAACATCCAGGAAGATTACAGTCTTCTGGAAACCATTGTGTTTTCCGTCGCATCAGCGGTCGGGTTCGGTCTGGCCCTGGTGCTCTTTGCCGGAATTCGGGAACGTTTTGAGATCACACGCATCCCTAAAGCCCTGGAAGGGACCGGGATAGGCCTGGTGACCGCCGGTCTGATGGCCTTGTCGTTTTTTGCATTTAAGGGAATGGTCTGAAACATTTCGCTGCTAAGAAGTAGAAATTGTAGGAGAAAGTATGTTAGTACCTTCAATCGTTATGTTGGGTGTTGGGTTTAGCGCATCAGTGGTTTTGGCTGTAGCCGCCAAGGTTTTTCATGTGGATATTGATCCCCGCATAACCGAAGTCGAGGACGCCCTGCCCGGTGCAAATTGCGGTGGGTGCGGTTATACGGGATGTTCAGCCTGTGCGGAAGCTATTGTGGAAGGCAAGGCACCTGTCAATGCCTGTATTGCAGGTGGTGATTCTGTTACAGCAGCCGTTGCCAGGGTGATGGGCGGCGCTGTCGGATTTTCTGAACCCAAACTGGCCTCGCATTATTGTGAGGGAGGATATCGGGCCATCACCAAATACCACTATGAGGGCGCCTTCGATTGCAGGGCAATGGCAGCCATGCACGGTGGTGATCTTGTCTGCAGTGTCGGCTGTCTGAGCCTGGGAACCTGTGTCAGAAATTGCCCCTTTGACGCTTTGAAAATGAATGAGGATGGCGTTCCCGAGGTAATCCCGGACAAATGTGTTGGTTGCGGAACCTGCGAGAAAATCTGTCCTACCGGTGTGATTAAGATATACACCGTCACCCAGCGCTTGTTGCATTTCAATAACGAGAATGAATGTCTGCCACCTTGCAGGCAGCTTTGCCCCGCACAGATCGATATCCCCGGTTATATCCAGTATGCCAAGGAAGGGAAGTATGCGGAAGCCGTTGAACTGATTAAAGAGCGTAATCCCCTGCCCTTGATCTGCGGTCGTGTCTGCCCGGCACCCTGCGAAGTAGGGTGCCGCAGGGTGGCGATCGAAGACGAGCCTGTTCACCACAACTACATCAAACGGTTTATTGCCGATTGGGAGATGAATCTGGATGAACCCCTGAAAGAAGCAGTGTTACCGGATACTGGGAAGAAAGTTGCCATCATAGGTGGAGGTCCCTGCGGGCTCTCTGCAGCCTATTACCTGAGACGTCTGGGCCATGATGTGACGATCTTCGACTCCAAACCCGAGATGGGGGGAATGCTGCGCTATGGTATCCCAGAATATCGTCTTCCTAAAAAGGTGCTGAATTTCGAAATTGCCCAGATTGAAAAACTGGGCGTGGAGATGGTGGTTGACAAGGAGTTTGGCAAGGATATCACCCTGGAAGGTCTTGAAGATGACTTCGATTCCGTGCTGATAGCCCTGGGAGCCTGGGACAACACTTCACTCAGGTGTGAAGGTGAAGACCTGGAAGGGGTTTGGAAAGGAACGGAGTTTTTACAAAAGCGTGAACTGGGTATTGAAGTTGACCTGCAAGGAAAAACAGTGGCTGTTGTCGGCGGGGGTAATACCGCTATGGATGCCTGTCGTAGCGCCCTGCGCCAGGGAGCAAAAGAGGTAACATTGCTTTACAGAAGAACACGGAACGAGATGCCGGCAAACGAGGTGGAAATCATCGCATCCGAGCACGAGGGGATCAAATATGAGCTGCTGGCCGCTCCCACACGATTGATCGGTGATGAAAACGGTGTTCTGAAGCAGATTGAGTTTTTGAAGATGGAATTGGGTGAGCCGGATGAATCCGGGAGAAGGCGTCCGGTACCTATCAAGGACTCTGAAACAATCATGGATGTTGATGTTGTGATTGCAGCCATCGGCCAGAGACCGTTGACGGATTGGTACACGGATGAATTGAAGGAAAGGGGGCTGGAACTGACCCGCTGGAATACCATTGTTGCCGATGAAGAGACCCTGCAAAGCGGTATCCCGCATGTTTTCACGGGTGGAGATATCTGGAGCGGACCCGCGTTGTTGATTGACGCCGTGGGAACCGGTCGGCGAGCGGCAAGATCGATTCATCTCTATTTAAACGGGAAACCGCTGGATCATCCCGTAGGAACCTTTAAGGGGCCGCAAAGAGTATCCGAATCGGGTGAAGTTCCTCTTCAGGGTGTGGCAAGAAAGCCGAAGGTTCCTCAACCTGAACTACCGGTTGCAGAACGAATCAAAACCTTTGATGAAGTTGATCTGGCAGTAACACCGGAATTGATGAGAACAGAAGCAGATCGCTGCATGCGCTGCGGAACCCTTTGCTATTTCTCTGATACCCAAAAAGAATCCCGTTCCAACGGCAAAAGCATGAAGGACAAAGTGGAAGAGCTGTTGGAGAATTCTCCGGCATAGCAGAAGCGTGGTTTAAGAAAGGACCGGTTAATCGAAAATCGTTCATCAGAACAGTCAAGTTAAGAATTCAACCAAGGGAATTTGCATTGAAAGTTAAAAAGATTAGAGCTGATATTCTTGTTGGAGTTTCACTTGTTTTAGTTGTGTTGGGTGGAATAGGCATGATGATGCCACCGGAAAGAGAGCCGGATGGTATCATGGAAAACCGTTTTGGTGACGTAAGATGGAATCATGAACTGCATGCTCGTATGAAATCCATCGCCAATTGTACAGTCTGTCATCACTCGGAAAAACAAGGCGAGATGGATTTGAGACCTTGCAGCGATTGCCACAAAGCCGAGGATAACCGGCTTGCCATGATCAACCCGGAACTGTTTATGACCGTAGCCGTTCAGAAGTACGAGGGGGAAAACGGCCCACCCCCCATGAAAGCACTGCACAGTTCCTGCCTGGGATGTCATAAGGCTGTTAAGCAGGGTCCGGTGGTTTGTCGGGATTGTCACGCCCAAACGTTCACCGGATTGCACGGGAAGGTCAAGTGGGACCATACACTCCATTCGCGAACTCTGGATATGACTGATGGCGGGGAGTACGACAATAATTGTGTCTCCTGTCACCATCAGGACGGTGAAGCTGAATCTGAAGCCGATTACAGACCCTGTGGATCCTGTCATCAACCCGGTATAGTTAATAATCTGAGTTTTGCGACAAATATACGCGATCATGAAAATGTAAAGCATGGTCAATGTCAGGAATGCCACGTCGATTTTAATCCCGAGGATGACAATGTAGCTTGTGTTCAATGTCACGAGGGCATTGAAGTGGACACCGATGTATTGGCTCCAAGTATTGAACAGGCGGTACACCAGAAGTGCAGTACTTGTCATAACAAGGACGTGGTTGGGGTTGGATCAAAAACACCGGCCCTGTGTGGTGACTGCCATCAACCCGATCCTTCCTGGATCCCGGTGCCGGAAGCCGGAGTCGTGGTTTGGGACCATGAGCGACATGGACGATATGGCGGCATCGAATGTGAAACCTGTCATCATACCGACAACCCCGGCGCCCCGAAACTGGCCTGCAGTAGCTGTCATGGTGCTGAAGAAGAGGTTAAATATAATCTCAAGGAGTCTTTGGAACAGACCTGTCTGGAATGTCACAAAAAAGAAAAGGTTGGTCTGACCACCTGGAAAAGCATCACGACCAAGGAGATTAAGCACGGAACCTTTGAATATAAAAATGACACCGGTTCTTTCTGGTGGGATCACCGTATTCATGCTTTCGGAATGTCGCTGTCCTGTAAGAATTGTCATCACAATATCATTGTTGAGAACGGCGAGTATGTAACGGCAAAGAAAGCGGATCTTGTCTTTACGGAAAGTGCAGGGGAGATTCAGTCCTGTAAAAACTGTCATGGTGATGACGGCCCTGTTCCGGGATCGGTTGCGGCTGGCTCCGAAGCACCATCAGTAGACGATGCCTACAAGCTGCTCTGCACGGACTGTCATCAAAAGCTGGCAGGCGGTCCCCAAACTTGGGAAGAATACTATCAACAGGAAACATTGGTAAAACAGTAAATCCACTGTAAAACAAGGAACATACATGAGTAGTGTGCAGAATCCAGAATTGTCGAACTCAAAGGGTATGTTGACGGATGTCACCAAATGCATCGGCTGTGAAAGATGTGTTGAGGCCTGTGTCCGCCAAAACAAGCTACCACGCGAATTTCCTGCAAAATTCAAGTCCGATGACGGATTATCCGGAAATCGCTTTACTTCGATCGTCAAAACGGACGCCGCCAAGGCAGATTTGGTGAGAATGGTTAGACGTCACTGTCTTCATTGCATTGATCCGGCTTGTCTGGCTGCTTGCCTGGTTGGCGCCTTCAAGAAGACTCCGGATGGAGCTGTCGAGTACGATGCTGACATGTGTATCGGTTGCCGTTACTGCATGTTGGCGTGTCCATTTTCCATTCCCAGGTATGAGTACAACGAACCGCTGCCTTATATTCGCAAGTGTAAGATGAATGATGAATGCCGTGCAAAGGGTGGTAAGCCGGCTTGCGTTAGTGCCTGTCCAACCGGTGCGACCATTTACGGCAGACGGAAAGATCTGCTTGAAGTTGCCAGGGAGCGCATCAAATCCAATCCGGATCTCTATATCGATCACATCTATGGAGAGAAAGAGTTCGGTGGCACCTCGGTTATGTATCTGTCCGATACTCCGCTAAATGAAACGCTGAAAATGCCAACCAAGACTGAATTCGACAGGCTGCGGGTTTCCTCTTTAGCTCAGAAATCCATCCCCTCCATGGTTGAACCTTGGGTCTGGGTAACGCCGGTCCAGTTTGTTGCAGTATCGAGCGGTCTGGGGGTGATCTGGCTCTACCGGAGAAAAAAGTTATTAGCGAATCAGAACAACCAGGATAGTAATCCGGGAAATGAGAATAAGGGGGGTGATCATGGTAACAGGTAGACCCGTCCTGGAAGGGATTAAAACTTTGTTATGGATTTTCTTTATCGCCGCCCTGGTGATTGGCTTGGGACGATTCTTTTTTGGCCTGGGAGCCGCCACCAACATGACCGACCAGCTTCCCTGGGGATTCTGGAAGGTTTTCAATATGGTTGCCGGTGCGGCCTTGGCCACTAGTGGTTTTGTCGTTGCTGCTATTATTTATATTTTCCAGATGGAGAAGTATAAGTCCGTCGCCAGGTTTTCAATTCTGGTAGGTTTCCTGGGCTACGGATCAAGTCTGGTTGCCTTATTGTTCGATATCGGGCTACCTCATCGTGGCTGGCACCCGTTTTTCATGTGGAATCCGCACTCATTTCTGTTTGAAGTATTCTGGTGCGTGTCGATTTACTGGTTTGTAACCGCATTTGAACTATTACCGCTGATTACGGAAAGATTCCCCTTTCCCAAATTCACTCATTTTATCCATGAGGTGATGTTACCGGCAGTCATCTTGGGGATCACTCTTTCCACGATGCACCATAGCTCATTGGGATCGTTGTTCATGGTCTCCCCGACCAGGCTTCACCCTCTCTGGTATAGCCTTTGGATACCACCGGAGTTTTTCATATCCGCCATGGGAGCCGGATTGTCGGTAATCGTATTGCTGCAGATCATCATGTCCTGGCTTTACAAGCAGGAAATCAACATGAAAGTGCTGACTGGTCTGGTTAAGGGTTCGGCCGGTTTTCTGCTGCTTTACCTGGTCATCAAAGTCGCCGATTTTACTGTCAACGATAAATGGAACTTCGTTTTCGGCCCCGACATCACCTGGGAAACCTATCTGTTCTGGGTTGAATCCCTGTTGCAGGTGATTATTCCGCTGGCAATCTTTCTATACCCAAAAACCCGTAACAGCATCGAAGGATTGATATTTGGAACCACTTCCGCTTTCATCGGCATCGTGATGCATCGATTGAATACCGGTATAGTCGGGTATTTTCGTTCGGCCGAATCAGTTTATGTTCCCAACTTTAGTGAGTTGCTCCTGGGATTGGGATTGATCTGCGGAGCCGGGCTGGTTTTTCTGTTCCTGCTGGAACGGTTTTACATTTTTAAGGAGCCGGTCTCCCACGGTGATCACCATGACAGCTCGGATATAGAGTTATGGAGTTCCGCCGAAGCCCAAACAGTTTTTCTCGGCTCCAGGGCCAAAAAGGTGGGCATCATTGCGGTTATCGTTATTCCCATTACCTGGTTTTTCTTCCGGGATCAGGCAACGGGTCCCTTTCAACCCATCGTTCAACCCGTTGAAGCATCAATCATCGGTGTCGATCCCCTGCGGGAGGTATTGAGAATTGACGGTAACCTGGCGAATGAGTTTGTCGATTTTCCGCATAAAAAACATCAGGAAGCCTTTATCAAAGAATACGGGATGATCGCAGAAGAGACATGTGTGGAATGTCATCATCTCAATCTTCCCAATGATAACGCCTCCAACTGCCGTCTCTGTCACTCCGACATGCAGTTGAAAACCGCGATTTTCGATCCTGATGCGCATATTCAGCATTTCCGGGCGGATCCGGAGTTCGATATTGAAGCTTTTATGAAGACGGATCTATCCGACAGACGAAAAGGATTTGAAGCCTGCTTCGATTGTCATGAAGAAAACATGAAAGGTCTTGCAGCATATGCAGTTAAAGGATTTGATCAGGAAGCTCCCGGGTTTAAAGATGTCATGCACGGCTCCTGTCAAACCTGTCACAGGCAACGGGAAGAGGATCGGGCCAAAGCGGATGACAACAGCAATTGTCTTTTCTGCCACAAAATCAATCCTTAGTCTGAAAGGGGAAAGAGCTGCGCCTGGTTGGCGCGCGCTTTATTGATGGCTATAGGGGTCTGCCGTGATATGCATATTTGAGCAAGACTGAAGCCGCAATTGAAGGATCTTTGATAAACGAAGTATCAAAGCACTGGATTCTCGGATGGTGTTTAAGTCGCTCCATACTGTTGCTGGGAGCGATGATATATAAATAGGGGATGTGACCCAGGAGCCTCTTGATATTCTCCTCAAACCGGCCGATATCAGAAACGGTTTGATGGATCTTAAAGCCAACCTTGTCGTTCCCGCTTGGTTGTTCCGTATTGACATCGAAGTTGTTCTTTTCGAATTCAGCCAGAAAAGCTTGCCTGACCGATTCGGCGACTTCTTTGCCAGTACTAAAAAATACTCCCATTTTCATTATGATGATTCCTTTCTAAGGTTGAACATAAAAATGAAAACAACAGCGTTCTGCCGCAAGTAGGTCCCAATCTTCATCTCAAACCGGATCGTCTTAAAAACAACTCACCTCTTTTGCTTGACAGGCGCAGATAACGACCCACCTTTTACTCCAGTGAGACAACGCAGAGACTGCCAGATTTTCTACTTTGATGAAATATCACCAAAACGGTGAAGATTGCCCGTCATTGTATGACAAGAGTTAAATGTTTTAGCTAAAATGTCAATTGATTTTTGTCCTGGGAATCTCCCACGAAAGAGTAACAGGGCTGAAATCAGAGTTTAAATTCCTGAAATATTATTAAAAAAATAAGTATGCTCCGAACCTCATTTGCACTGCTTGAGAAATCATCTGCCTTATGTCCTTCGTAAAACTGAATCAGACCGAAATAACGATTTTGATATATGGCCTTTTTTGGATTGATCATCTTATCCGGATTGGTTCTACTACAAAAAAGCATGGTTTTTTTCAAACGGTTTTCCCGTGAATCCAAATATTTCTTTTGGGGAGTTAAGCAGGAAAAACTTGGTAGTCTGGTGGGGAGCGATTTACTACCAGGTTGGACAAAACATACCATGCTCCTTTTCTGCGTCGGACAGGCCATCAAATCACCACCAAAAAAAGGTGAAGAGCGTTGTGATTCCCAAATACGGCATCCCCTGGGTTCAATTAGCAAATGAGATCGCTAAAACCAGTGTCGGCAAGATCAACAAAAAAGAAATTCGGGCACCTTTGTAGAATCCGAATGTATTGTTTGAATGGATCAAGAGCTGTTTTAACCCATTCGAGTGACCTGAAAAGTTTTGAGATCACAATACTCAGGAGAGTTTTAGTCCAAAAGTCGTTTCTGTCCCTCCAATTTCTGTATCCAGCCTATCTCCTGTGTTACTTCCAGCACACCGATATACTTGCCTGCGCGATTGCAGACCGGGAAGTAGCGGATCAGGATTTTATCGTTGTTGAAGTCAATCCAGAAGTCGGCATTCTCCATGGTTCCGTTTTTAAACCCTGATACGATCTGTTCCACCATATGGACGCTTTTAGCCGGGTGACATTTCTGTACTTTTCTGCCAATCACGGAACGGGTGCGAACAAAGACCTTCTCTTTGTCGAGCCTGTTGAAGTACGCAACGACATCGTCAGCGTCTACAAAGGTGACCTCAACGGGAAGGGTTTCCATGATGGCATCAATCTGTTCGTAGGAAAGGTTTCCCACCAGACTTGCAGTGCCCTTAACACCTTTTTCCACCTCTTCCAGCATGGCCTCGTATTTGTCTGTGGCATTGTCCCCGTAATGTTCCTTGTCAATCCGCATAAAATCCTGAACCAGTTTCTCCGCGTCCTGATCGGTAAGCGCCTGGTTGGCCATTTTGTAAAGGACATCATTCTCTTTCCAGATATGCTCCGCTCTTATCGTTAAATATTCCAACCCTTTGCGCTTGAAGTCACTTTTTGTCTCGGCATTTGCGGTGGATAGTTTGTCGGTTTCGTTGGACATCTCCTGTAAAAGATGACGTTCGGAATCGTGCTCGGAAAGCATCACCCGGATCGGTCCGTCCTGGGGGATACCCCTCTCAATCATAAGGGGAAACAGGTACTCTTCCTCTTTCATATTGTGAATACTGTCTCCGAATTCTTTCAGGAAGTCCAATGCTCGTTTCAAAATAAGCCCGTCAAATGTGCCTTTGGTTACCTTTTTGAGTTCTTTTTTGAGAACGTCCATCGCTCGTTCAATCATTTCATGTTCCGCAACCAGGATTTTGTCCCATCGTTTATCGATCATGATTATCTCCATTGATAAATGACTGTTGTTTCCGGTTTGATCAGAATTGGTGAAGCTTGTTATTAGGGATCAATGTTTAGTATCTCATGGTGATCCATGTTCCCTTTAAGTTTCAGGGTTTAACGAATCCTGAAATAAGATTCAAAATCGACTATGACACATAGCAACAGTCGATTTATAGCAAAAATACCATAAAAACCAAACCTTTTTTCTGATTTGAAGATCTGCCGTTGAGATGGATTACAGCCGATTTGGAACCAGCAGGGGATTAAAAACCAAGGTTCGTTGAAAAAAAACTAAGGCCGAGATTTCTGACACTGCCTGATATAGTATTTAAGGTTTCACGATAAACAGCAGGGTACAAAGTTCGGGAACTGATACTCGTTTAAGCTCTGAGATCCAGTATATTTGCAGGTTAGTAAAGGCTTTCGCGAAGGTGACCGGGAGATCAACCGCGATTAATGTGATCTCCCGATCGAGGCAGGTGTTTGTATTTCAGGCAGGAAGAGGCGTTTTTTTAAAATTCATCGAAAGAGATTGCCTTTCTTGTGAGTCCCCGGGGATCTTCCTCCGGTGCTCCGGATCTGTCCGGACCTTGAATCCTGCCCACAGCGGGCTCAATGTAATCCGGCTCATCAAGGTGATGAACATGGAATTTTTCGACCTTCTGCTTTTGCTGAAGAGCCAGGTTGGTCAGGTCACGTGTGGATGTGGCAACTTCCTGCGAGATGGCCGAGTTTTGCTGCACGCTGTTGTTTATCTGGGTCAAACCAGCATTGATCTCATCGACCGCATCTTTTTGCTCTTTTGAAATATTCGCAATTTCGTCAATCATATCATTAACGGTTTCAATTTTTGATATGATTTGGGTGAGAATATCGGCTGTCTGTTTTGAGTTCTTCATACCTGTTTCCACCTCTTTGATCGAACTCTCGATGAGGGTAGTGGTATCTTTGGCAGCCTGGGCGCTTCTGCTGGCCAGGTTTCGAACTTCTTCCGCTACAACTGCAAAACCTTTTCCGTATTTTCCGGCCCTTGCCGCTTCAACAGCGGCGTTTAGTGCTAACAGATTGGTCTGAAAGGCAATTTCGTCAATTGTGTTAATTACTTTGGATACATTGCCGCTGGTTTCATTTATTTTTCCCATGGAACTCAGCATATCTTTCATCTGCTGATTACCAGTTTTTCCTACCTCCATGGTTTCACTGGTGATTTTACTGGCATGTACAGCTTTTTCATTATTCACCTTGGTCTGCGTTCCAATCTCATTCAGAGATGCTGACACCTCCTCAAGGCTGGCAGCCTGTTCGGTAGCAGAATTAGCCAAATCTGAGGCGGAGTAGGAGATCTCATTAATACCGTTTTGAACTTTGTTCGTTGTCAAAATAACCCCGGATATAGTCTCCGCCAGGTTTTGTATGGAGGTGTTGATATCGTTTTTTAGTTTGTCGAGATCTCCCTGCAGGTCAACCGAGACGTTTTGGGTCAGATCTCCTTTAGCCACGGAATCCATCACAACGCTAATGTCCTGGATGGCAGTTTGAAACACATCCATCAGATGATTGACCTCCTGAATGGCGATGCCGATCTCATCACCGCTGCTAATATCGGTTCTAACCGAAAAATCTCCGGTTTCGCGGGTTGTCGTCAATACCTTTGCCAGTGTTCCCAGGGGTTTGGCAAAAAGGTTTGTCAGAAACATGGAAATAACAGCAATCAAAAGCAGGCCAACGGCACCAATGATGATAAAGACAAGAACGAGTTGTCTCAGTGGAGCGAATACTTTGGAACTGTCGATGACAGCCATCTGATACCAGTCAAGACCGGTGATTTCCAAACGGTTTCCCACGAAAAACCGATCTTCAACAGATTCAAAATTTCCGCTCTCGGCTACACTGTTCAGGAATGATGGGACCGTATCCCCGGGTTGAAGTCTTTTCCCGGACGCCTCATTAATCATATTGGCTGCGGTATGCAGGATCAAATCTTTTTTGCCACCTTTGCCGACCAGAAAGGTCTCGCCGATATCTCCGTATTCTCCCAACACCTCTTTGAGCGAACTGGGAGTGACCTGAATCAGAACCAATCCGATCACTTCGCCTCTGATCTCCTCCCTGTCTTCGTCGCTCTGTTCGAGATAGGGAATCATGTAAACATAATTTTTCGTTTTTAAAATGGGAGCGGTGATTATGAAGGAGTACTCTTCTTCAAAAAGAATGAAGTCATGGACAGCAACATCAGGGTTTTCCCGGCTTTTGTAATAGGCTTCGGCCAACGATCCATCCGTTGGTGAGTTGAGAATCAAACCACTGTTCATTTTGGTTTCCAATTGAAAGGTATCTTCAATTACATCTTCCTTGCCTTCCACCATCTCTTTTTTGGCGGAAAAAACCAGTTTTCCGATCATTGATTTGTCATTTTTCAATACATTCCCAATGATCATGATACGACTGATATCCATCTTAAAATACTGTTTAAAATGAGGAAAAAGAGAGTTCAACTCCAGTTTCCTGATAAACTCTTTCGGATCACCATATCGAATCATCTGTTTGGCCAACTTCCGTGTTGAATCGTTGTTAAATCCAATTTCCCTGGCGTTGTTTGATTTGGTGAAGATGTAGTTTTCGAGAATGCGTTGTTGCCAGTCCAGATCGGAATTCACTCGGGCGAAAACCTCATCTTTTGAATAGGACTGAAAGTAAGTGGCTGCGATCACACAAACCACGATCATGGGAGTCATGGCGATTAAAAAAGTACTGAGACCAAGCTTGATACGAACACTGAGGTTGTCCGGTTTAATTTTTTTCATCATCTGCAATTTCTCTCTACGTGGCCCGGATTGAGATCCGGATGATTGACAAAGATGATAAGTGCTAAAAAATCAATTTCTTATGTTGACTGCCTGAGGCGTCGATGGTTCAAACTACTGGTTAGACTTATTAACAAATTACAGTTCGTTAAAAAGTGATGAGATCATAAAAAGTCGCTTTCACGGTGTCAAGGTAAACCTACGTTTTTTATGCCCGAGAAGCCATTCACCACAGGGCATTTTTTCAAAATCTGTACTTTAATCCGGCCGCTGTATTTGAATAAACCGGCGAAACGGTACCCCTTCTCCTTACACTTGAGGCACATGATATCGAATCGATTTTCGAGGTAAATGTGACCCCTTGTTTTAAATTCATATCAAATTGTCCAGTTGACTCACCAAGGATTAAGATCACATGTCGAATGAAAATCGTTTCAGTGTATTGAGACCGACACCCCTGATAATCCCACTATTTGCGATGATTTCAACCGGGTACTCATCCGGAAGATTATGATTGCCTTCCAAGAGGTGATTAGTGAAAAGGTCAATACCTATTGGCTCTTCCAAGGAGGATTGTGTTCTGAAAAAGGCCATGAAGGAGTTTTTGCTGATGATTACACTTCCTTCATCAAAACGATTATCGAAGCCACCAATGGTTAGTGTCTCAACAGGAGAACCGGCGTTATCCAGCCTTTCAATGGTCATCACAATAAAAGTGAATAATATTTATATTTTAGATTGACACAAGATCCATTGAGGGCTATCCATTATATGAATAAAATTCACATAACATAACCGGTATTAAATATAAGCTCTCCGAAAGCAGTTTCCCGATCATAATCGGATATATCGAATATATCTGATCAGGGTGCTTTCAGAAAACGCGAGGATAAATAGCAATCGAGGGGAAACGATGAGAATACAATTAACCAGGTTAGTCTGTTTTTTAATTTTCGCTATGGGTATTTCTATTCTGAAAGGGTGTACCGGATTTATCCCCATTGTTCCCAAGCGGGAAATGCCAGCGAAGCAGGTGCAGGCCGATGTTTCAATATACAGGGATTCCATGGGTGTACCGCATATCTACGGCAATTCGGAGAAGGATGTTATGTTTGCCGTGGGGTATACGATGGCAGAAGATCGGCTGTTTCAATTGGAAATGAGTCGGCGGGCGGGTGCGGGTGAGCTGTCTGCAGTGTTTGGTGAAGATACCCTGACTGTGGATCGAAAAGCACGGATCAATGGGTACACCGAGGATGAACTCACGGGTATGCTGGACAATTTGGATCCCGGAACACGTATGTTATTCAAATCGATGGTGGATGGGATCAATCACTATATTGAACAGGCGATTGAAGACCCTGATTCAAAGAAGCCGTTTGAGTTTGATATTCTGGATATACCGCTGCAACCGTATCGGGAACAGGATATTTTGGAAGCCCTGTCACCGGTCATTCGCTTATATGCCACGGCAGGCGGAAATGAGCTTTTCAACCAGCAGTTCTTAGATGAACTGGTGAAACGATATGGAGAGGCAGACGCCAGGATTATATTTGATGATGTGCTGGTCATAAATGATCCCGATGCTTATACCACAATGTCGGGTTATGTGAACATGCCAACGACATCCGGCAACTCTGCTTTCAGAACCACCTCCGCATCCGGACTCGATCTCTCTTCCATCGTCAAAAAGCAGCGGTTGGAGAGTGCGAAGTATTATCAATTTATGCAACAAATCGGATATGTTAAGGGTGCCAGCCGCAGCCTGACCATCGGTCCCCAAAAGTCCAAAAGTGGTAATATTCTGATGATGCAGGCGACAGCGGATGGACACGAAGTGCACATTCACTGTCCGGAATTCAATGTGGCAGGTCTCAGTATGGCGCCGTTTGGGGTTCCGGTAATGGGGAGAACAGATCACATCGGGTGGTTGATCACCACCGGCGAACGCGACACTATTGACACTTTTGTAGAAACTTTGAAGCCCGACGATCAGTACCGTTATCTCTATAAAGGTGAATGGAAAAGCATGTCTGTCAGGACTGAAACCATTGAGGTGAAAGATCAAGCCCCTGAAGTGATTAAAGTGGCCCGCACGGTTCACGGGCCGGTGTTTCAATGGGATCCGGAAAACGGAAAAGCCTATTCACGAAAATGGGCGTCCTGGCTGGGAGAAGCGGATTCCTGGGCTGTTTTTATGAGTGTGCCTAAGATCAAATCTGTCGAAGAGTTTGAAAGGACCCTCTTTACCATCGATCCGCAAGCGAATAACAATATCAGTGTTGGCGACCGACAGGGCAACTTTGCGGTCTGGCATACCGGGCGACTTCCCAACAGATCGCCGCAAGCTGATCCCAGACTCCCTGTTCCCGGAACCGGAGAGTATGAATGGCGGGATTTTATCCCGTTGAAAGAAAGAGAGTTCGCCAAAAACCCTGACAGAAACTATCTTTTTGCCTGGAATACCAAACCAACACCGGATGCAACCTATGGAGATGCCTCCCGCTGGGGTAAACATTTTCGCGCCTACTATCCCATCTCACTGGTGGAGGGTCAGCAAAAGATCGGTATGCAGGATTTAAAACGGTTTAATCAAAAGATAGCGGCAGCGTGGGGTAGTGTTGATCTGAGCATTACATCGCCAAAATTCTTCAAGGAAGTCTGGATTTCTGCTGTAAAGGATTCAAAAGACGAGAGATTAAAGAGAGCTGTTGATATCATGTTGGACTGGAATGAACTTTATGAGGATCTTGACGGAGATGGCTGGTATGATCATCCGGGATTACCGATATTTGCCAGATGGCTGCAGGTCTCGGGAGAAACAATTTTTGAAGATGATATTGGAGAGTGGTACCGCAGGATTGACGATGAGAATTATATTAATTATCGCACAAGTCTTCTGATCAGGGTATTGGAAGGAGAAAAAGCGGGACTACCCGTGAAATGGGACTTTTTGAACGGAAAAAGCAGCGATGAAATCGTTCGGGACACCATCCGGCAAACCCTGGAAAGATTAAAAAAGGAGTATTCAACCAACAACATGGAACAATGGAAGCAAAGGGTTTACTGGCGATATCTTATAATGGATGGTGCTAACGAGGCCGGCAAATCCAAGCCGGCTCCTCCTGAATGGGCATACATCAGGGAAAGCCCGATTATGGGCGCTGCCGTCAATCTTGGATATGTCGACGAAGCGGTTCGGCATAACGGACTTCCCTCCTGGACGGCAATCATGGAAATCGGTTCTGAACCCCACCGGATTTGGAGTGTAATTCCTACCGGTGGCCAGAGCTGGTTTATCAATTCCGGCTGGAAAGCCAGTCCCCATATCAATGATCAATACAAAAGACATCGGGATTTTGACTATAAGCTGATTGAGATGGACAAGAAAGAGGTATTAAAAGGGGTGGAGTCCACGACCTTGATTCGGGCTGATTAGTCTTCCGTGTTAATGTAAAATCAGGTCTGATCGTCGAAACAGTCGGCGATCAGATTCATCAGTATCTCTTTGCTCCACAGAAAAAACTGCTCCTGCTGCTTCATTGTCCTGCCATCGATGGAGATCCTGTACAGCTCAATAGAGGTTCGATAGAGATAAAATCCCAAATCTCTAACCTTATCCTCTGTCCAGCGACATCCATAATGCTTCAAATAGCGGGCAAGCCTGAGGGACATGGTTAAGGCGTGCTCTTCTTCAAGGGGACGCAGGCTGGGATAGAACTCCATGCCACGTGCAATCTGCTTGTCCGCTTTATCGCTGAAACACGGATCTTCCAGCAGATGCTTTGACAGCAACTCAAAATATTCCCGCCAGCCAAGCATGGAAAGGTGCTCCTTCTCCAAACAATCCAGACGGTCCCGCACAATGCAAAGATACTGCTGATAGAGCGCGAAAATAACGGATTCCTTGTTTGGGTAATACTGATAAAATGAAGCAACGGCAATTTTTGCTTCTTTGGCCACATTGATAGCAGTGATGCTCTCAAGGCCTGATTTCTCTAACAACCTGATCGTCGCATCCTGAATGAGGGCAACTCGTTTTCTGGAACGGTCCTGCACGGGTAGTTTTCGAGGTGCGACAGAGTCTTTTTTCATAGCTGATTGATTCTCGGGTAAATACGGATGAAACGCCAACATCCGCAACTATAACATGGTCGATGAGAAGAGCAAAGGAGGAGTCGCCGGAAATCCATAATGGCTTTAATGGCTTATTGTCAGAGATGAAAATAGAGTACGATCGAAGTATGGTGAATTATGAACCGGGAAAACCGGAGATGGAGTTAAGAAACAATGACATTATCAGCTTTATCGGCCCCTTGTCCGGTGGATAAAGGGAATTTGACCATCCTGCTGATTGGCGATATAAAAGTCATATGGACATCATAACCCGTGTTTAGGAAAACATCTCCCGTGACCCATTTTTGTCGTATGATCACCGCTATTAAAAATCCAAAAACATCTAAAGGCAGAAAGACCAAGGCTCAAATCGTTGAAAAGTCGATTGAATTGATTAAACGAAAAGGGTTCAGCAATGTCACCTTACAGGACCTGTGTAAGACATCCGGAGTGGCCAATGGCACGTTTTATCACTATTTTGCTTCGACAACGGATATCCTCAGGGAGTTGATTCTCAAGGAGATCGATGACATGGGGCGATACTACGAGACGTTGTCGATCGAAAGCTACGCCGAAAAAGCGATGCTGCTGCTTGAATATGTCATTGATTATTTTGAACGCAAAGGACGTGATATAGTTGCCACAATCTATCTGAATGCTCTCAAACAGGGCAAAGGGATTGTGGATCCCTACAATGAATTCACTGAAAACCTGTTGATCGACTTGATCAGGGAAGGTCAGGAAATGGGTGAGTTTTCCAATGATTTTGAGCCGGAATTCTATGCTGCCAATATCCTCTCACTTGTTTTCTACCAATCATCAAAGTGGATTCTCGAAGAAACAGGCTCAAGTCTTGCTGATCTGACCCTCGGGCATCTTCGCAAAGAAATCTCCAGAATGCTGGTTTGAAAGCACATCCCCACCATAATACCGGAGTCTTAACCATGCCAATCGACTATGCAAAATAGTCGGTGAGCAGTTGGAAAAGAGAATCTGAATCAAGCTTCATTCATTTGAAGTTCCCCGGAAGTTTATAGAAGGGTAAATATTACTCACCTTTGATCTGGTTTTCTGTTGTGAAGGCAACAATGATTAATAAATATAATAATACAATAGTTTATCACGATTCTGCATTTCCTTTTTCTTCGATTCCAGTCGAGGCGGGAAGAAAAAGTCTTGACAATATTAAAGAATACATACTAGCTCACAGCAGAGGTTAAACATCATACAAAGTTTCAGGAAGGAATTTGAGACAATGGCAGGTGGTCTAATTAACGAAGGCTTGGAGAAAAAAGATGAATGAAGAGAATCCGTTTATTGTGGAAAAGAGGGATCATGTCGCCTGGTTGATCATGAACTCACCGGAAAAAAGAAATGCCATGGGATTGGCGTTTTTCACGGAGATCGTGAACCATTTTGATGATTTCAACAATGATCCGGAGGTTCGCGTTGTCGTTATCAAAGGCGAAGGATCCTGTTTTACTGCGGGAATCGATCTCGCAGGATTAGCGTCGTTAGTGACAGATGGAGGCGCCGATACCAGGGAGAATTTGAGAAAAACTATCCTGAAGGGTCAGGAAGCGGCAAGCTGTATTGAGAAATGCACAAAGCCGGTTATTGCTGCGGTTCACAGCCATTGTATCGGTGGTGGTGTGGATTTGATCAGCGCCTGTGATATTCGCATCGCGTCAATGGATGCTGTATTCAGTATCAAGGAAACCAGACTGGCTGTAATTGCCGATGTGGGCACCCTGCAACGGTTACCTCATATCATAGGCCATGGTTGGTTCCGGGAATTGGCGTTGACCGGTCGGGACTTTTCAGCGGAAGAAGCGTTGAAGATAGGATTTATTACTCGCCTTTGTACCGATAAGGAGGATCTTTTTAAACAGGCGGAAAGCCTGGCCGCAGAAATTGCGGGCCTGGCGCCCCTTGCCGTTCAGGGAACGAAAGATGTGTTGCTCTATTCAAGAGACAACGGTATATATCCGGGACTGCAATATGTAGCCCAGAAGAATGCTGCGGCTTTGATCTCCGAAGATGCCCTGGAGGCGATTGCCGCTCATATTGAGAAGAGAAAACCTGCCTTCAAAGGCAAATGACAGGCTGATCTGCAGGCGGGGAGACAAAAACTCCCAGCCTGATTCAGTACCTGTTCGGGCGGGATTGATGGAGATAACTATCCTTCAAGCAGGGATTTGATCTGCTGGATAGGGACTGTACCCTTGGCTGCCTGGTAATTGGAGTCCATCTCCAGTGATCGATTCCACTTATGCATATGTTTGGCAAAGGTTTTTGACTGGTCCTGAAGATAAAGCAATTCCCTCATTGTATTTCCGGTTCCGGTAAAAGGTCTGTGAGTAGGGGAATTGGTAACCAGTTCGTTCTCGGGATAATCGATTTTCAGAATTTCCAGTCGTTTCCGAATGGTCCTCACCGCAGTTCTGTAGAAGCTGATTTTTGTCGAGAGTGAAACAACACTGAAATCATCTATTTCCCCAAAAGATGACAAGTCGGTCCCCAGAAAGAAGATCTTTTTGCAATTATCATCGGCAATGATGGTTGCATTGCGATTCAAATCCCTCAGATAAGCCAGTTCCCCGAACATCTCTCCTGGTGATATGTAACTGACCAGGTTCTTCTTTTTATCAAAAAACTCCGGATAGACCAGGAGTTGTCCCAGCATTAGAAAGTAGATCCAGTTGTCAAATTCTCCCCGACGTATTACCACTTCACCCGGATCGGCTTCAAAGATTTTGGAGGCATTCAGGAAATACTCACCAACTTCAGGCTCCGCGTCCAGCGCTCCTTTAATCAATGGAATTTGATTAAACAAGGAGTTAATAAAATCGGACGGCAGATTTGCTACATTCGTTGTCTTCATATGTCCTTGCGATATTGGCGGTTATCTGGTCTGACGCTTTAATATTACTCCCCGGATTAAAGACTGAATAATCATGGGGTATCTTATTACTTTGATAAGCCCCTGTAAACCGGAGGACCCTGAAGATTAAAAAAGACAATCTGCAAACCAAGCAATATCAACTGTCAGGAGTAACTGGTTATGGACCGACTCCGGGTTTGCCAAATCATCTTTTCAGCAGGTTGTCTAATTGCTGATGAAAGGGTAGATTAAATCCTTAACATCGTGACATGAACAGTGTTTTATCAATGCCTTGTTGGTCAGTCGGTTCAACAAAATCTAAGCAATCATACGGCATGAAACGCTGCAAGAGTAATCCCTGGTCCTGAAGCCCCGGGTTAAGCGATGAGTAATATCATTTTTCCTACAGGATAGAGCAGAAGGATGCTGATCATAAAGCGCTATATTGCCCGGGAATTTCTGGGCTACTTTCTTATCTGTTCGGTCTCCCTGATCGCCATAGCTATTGTTTTTTCCGCGTTGGCTGAGCTACCAAGCCTGGAGAAGGAGAATGGCTTGACTCTCTTCGTTAACGCCATTCTTTCAGGAATCCCTTTGTTGATTGAGGTTATCACCCCAATTGCCGTTCTTTTGGCGACTGTTCTGGCCTTTATTTCACTTAGTCGTTCATCCGAAACCATCGCCATGATGGCGGCGGGTGTCAGTCTGTTTCACCTGATTATTCCGGTGATTTATTGTGGTGTTGGTATCGCCTTTCTGCTTTATCTCAACCAGAGTTACCTGGCACCTCATTGGGGAGCCGATGAAAGGGCGGGTTTGGTTAATTCTGCTCCCAGAACCGACGTGTGGAGGTTTCACAGAGAGTCCATTTACTATTTCTCCATGCCTGACAAAAACAGAAGGACCGTGGAATTTGCCAGATCCTTCTTGTTTGACAATCAGCATCAGTTAAGAAGAATTGATCACTATACGACCATGACAGAGGCAGGAGATGAGTGGAATGTCAAAGGGAGAAATCGCATTGAAACCGATGAAGAAGGCATTTATTTGACCTCAAGCCAATCATTGAGCTTTCCGACTGAACAGTTCCCGGTGGTATTTACCAAGGAACTGGGAAATCCGAGATACTCCAGCTTTTCCATCTTGATTAAGGAAATATTACTAAAGAAAAACAGTGCTGTAGATTATAATACAGAATTATTTGCCCTGTTCCAGAAGTTCGCGGGGATCCTGGCAGTGTTTGTGATGGTTCTTTTGGCCCTGCCCTTTTCCATCTATTCCGGACGAGATGCCAATGTGCGAACGGGAATTGTGGTATCAGTGGTGTTGGGGTTTGTTTTCTGGCTGGTGGATCAGATTCTGGTTTCCTTGAGCAATACCGGACGGGTTCCCATTGCCATATCGGCATTTGGTGCCAACGTTATCTTCCTACTCCTGGCTTTCTTCCTTATCCGCCTGAAACGAAACTAGTTTCTGCTCGTCTATCAGGCCGAGCAATCGGTAGCACGCCTTATCCAAACCTTTGCGAGCGACGCTGGAAATAGGGAGCAGTTCTTCTCCCATGTTTTTGAATTCTTTTATTATAGCTTCAATATTGAGATCGGGTCTGATGGCGTCCGTTTTGGTCAGAAATACGATGCGTTTTTTATCCGGAAGGTCTGCAGAGAATTGTTTCAACTCCTGCAATAAGGTTTTGAACACGTCGACAGGCGGTTTGGAAACAGGATCAGAGCTGTCGATAAGGAATGCCAGGACAGATGTTCGCTGGATATGTCTAAGAAACTGGTCACCCAGACCCTGGCCCAGATGAGCATTTTCTATGATCCCCGGAATATCAGCCACAACAAAGGTTTTGAAATCTGATATGCTGACAACCCCGAGGTTGGGGACCAAAGTGGTGAAAGGATAATCGGCAATCTTGGGCCGCGCGTTGGACACAGCCGAGATAAACGTGGATTTTCCGGCATTCGGAAATCCAACCAGACCGACATCAGCCATGATCTTCAGTTCCAGCCGAATCGTCATCTCGTGCCCGTGTTCTCCCGGCTGGGCATATCTCGGAGCCTGGTTTGTGGCGGATTTGAAATGTGCATTGCCGAGACCGCCTTTCCCCCCCTTCAAGAGCTGAACTTTTGACTCTTCAAGAATCTCCGCTACCACCTCATCAGTCTCATCATTGATGATAATTGTCCCCAGGGGAACCTTCAGAATTTTATCCTGTCCCGATTTTCCCGTTTTGTTGTCGCCCATTCCCGGCATACCGTTACCAGCTTTCTGATGCGGATGTGTCCTGAAATCCTGAAGTGTAGTTAGACGATGATCCCCTTCCAGAAAGACACTACCTCCCCTGCCGCCATCACCGCCGTTGGGGCCGCCAAATTCGATGAATTTTTCGCGTCGCATGGAGACACAACCCGCTCCCCCTTTGCCCGATTTTATGAATATTTTGGCGCTGTCAACAAATTTCACGACTGTCTCCGCGTTACTTGGAACTGTATCCTTTTGAGTTAAAAGAATAGTATAAGGCGTTGCGACGAAGCAGTCCAGTTTTAGAATCGGAATCAATCTCCTGCTTTACATCAAATCTTCATCAACAAAACTGAAGTAACCCTGCCTGCCTACAATGATATGATCCAGGACTTTGATACCCACCAGTTCGCCCACTTCCTGTAATCGACTGGTAATAGCCATGTCCTGTTCGGAAGGGGAAGGATCTCCGGAGGGATGATTGTGTATCAGCACAAGTGCAGCAGATCTTAGCTGAATGGCTGCGGCGAAAACCTCCCGGGGATGCACTAGGCTTTGATTAAGCGTTCCCCTGGTAATTAATCGGTTTTTGATAATGCGGTGTTTATTATCCAGAATTAACGTGTAAAACGATTCCTGTTGTTCCTCCCTGATGAACTGACCAAAGGACTTGTATATATCACCGGCACAAGTAAAGGATTTTCCCGAGAGAGGCCCCTCCGTATCAAAGTTTCTGGCTGTTAATTCTTTTGTGGCTAACAGAAAGCTAAGAAATGCTTCATCATTTGCCGAGTCGATATCCTGAAAATCCGAGGCAGAAATATCCGGATATTTTGCAATGAATTTGTTTTGACTGGGAGTATCAAACCAAAGGTCTCCCGAGAGCAAAGTCAGCAATGAGCTGGAAGGAATTTCTTTAATATCTCCGGTTTTAATGTCGTTCAGACATTCTATCTTGTATTCCGGAGAAAAAGAGGAGCGATAGGTTTTACAGCTTTCGATGAGCGGACAGATCCGGCAGGAGTTTTGGTCGACACAGAGGGTGTCAATAAAATCAGAGAAAACGGGGTTAAAAACAACATCAAGATATCGGTCGAGTTGAAAGGCATTTTCATGCTCATTCTTTTCAGAAGCCAGTAAATCCAACCAATCAAACCAGGAAGTTTGCGAAGAAACCGAGCCGGAGTATCTTTCCCAACAGATACAGGCATGAGACGAATGTGGGTATCCATATCCACACCTTGAGAGAAACTCCGCACATTTCCAGTCATTTTCGAGCGACAGATCCCTCGTTAAACGACTTATGGCTTCGACAGGATTTGAGATAATCAGGGAATGGATTCTGCCATCGATCCACTGGTCTCTCATGATCTCCAATGAGTACAGAAGAGCTGTCAGTCTCTCCCTTTCGGACAGGGAGAGCAGACTTACGAGGCTTTCATCCAAAACATCCCGAATGGATTTCTCTATAATGTAAGAACCCAGTCCTGTCAAGAGGCTTTGAAGCTGATGAAACTGATACGGTCTTTGGAGAAAACAGGCAATCCCCTGGGGTGGAAGAATTGTCTCCAGAAACCCTTTAATGACATGAGGAAATTCAGGAGGTGTCGCGGGGAATACTGGTTCAACAGCAGACAACAAATGGATTGCAGCACTCTGACTGTGTGCATCCGACCATTTTTGAATGGACTTAATAAAATCTCCGAACATTACTTTTTTCCGATGAGATAATCAGATCTGAAACTCGGTAGTTATCTAAGTTGTAAACAGATATTAATGGATTAAACCTTATATGTTAAGAAAAGAGAAGGGGACGCCTTTGCAATTTTGCAATTATGAAGACGATAGGGACTCTCGGGTCATTGATGTGCTTGGATTTGCGCAGAGATTATTGGGGATTGGATTTAAGATGGTCCAGCAACATCCAGATGTTATTCATAGTGGTCACGGCCCTTTCCGAGATCTTGATTCTGGCATAGTCCGAAACATTGGTATCAGTCGGATTGATCTCAATGGTCGGAATTCCTGCCAAATGCGCATTCACCACCGGTTGGGCTATGTAGGGAAAGACACTGGTTGTGCCTATTGAAAAAATGACATCAAAGCCTTTTTGAAACTCAAGGGAGAGGCTTGCCAGTTTTCGTTGTGATAACATTTCGCCAAAAAGCACCACATCAGGTCTTAAATGGTTCCCGCATGCCGGGCACAGGGGTGGAATGCTGCATTTACTGTAATCCGGAACAGTTTCCCTATATTCACAGGCCGTACATAACAGATCCAGCAGGTTACCGTGGATGTCGACAATATTGGTTGATCCGGCTTTGTTGTGAAAACCGTCAACATTCTGTGTCAAAACGCAAATCCGGTTAAAATGCTTTTCCATCAGGGCAATAACCTCATGTGCACGATTGTATGATTTACCCCGACAGGCCAGTTCCATTTGGGACAGATATTTCCATGTTAATTCAGGCCGTTGAACAAACATGGGACCGGAAAGCGCTTCTTCGATACTAATCCCTTCTTCCGTATCCTTGTTGTTATAAAGTCCACTAATTCCCCTGTATGTCGGAAGCCCGGATTCGGCAGAGACGCCTGCTCCGGTGATAAACAGAAGGTTTTTTGCTTTCAGAAGGGTTGAAACCACTTCTCTTATTTGTTCTTCCAAATCAACTCCCGACATGCTGATATCCCATTGTTTACGAAGAGGTAACTGAGTTCCTAAGAATCCCCTTCGCCTGGTTTATGTTTTGTTTCAAGGGGTATCCCGCCTTGTTTGTCACAGGAAAGAATATGTTTAGTCGCTGGGTGGAGCCAACTCTTCAAGCCTGAACTCGGCCTTGATCCGCAGAGGATTATTGGGTGCCAGATTCAGAAGCTCTTTGTAGACATCCAACGCCCCATTTAGATCACCGGATCGTTCCAGGGAGACTCCCAGCCACCATCTTGCATCGTCTCTGCGATTGGATTTTGGATACTGCTTCAAAAGTTCGAAGAATCTCAATGAAGAGGCATTGTAGTCGCCCTGGAGAAACTTCATATAAGCAATGAAATAGAGCGAGTCGTCAACCAGATCCGACTTGGGATGTGCTTTGCGATACTTTCTGAACTCTTCCTCCGCCTTTTTAAATCTTTTGTTTTTGTAATGATCAAAAGCGGTTTCAAATTCAACTTTCTCCTTGCGGACGGTGGTAACGGGAACATCGATGCCGCTTTTAAAGAATTTCTGCAGTTCCTGTAAGGCAATAACCTGATCTCCCAAGCGTTTGTTAAGTTTTTCTATTCGGGAGGCGTTTCTGCGGATGTTTCTTTGATTGAACTCATTGTCATTGGTAATGATTTTGAGGTCTTCCTTGATTTTGTTGAGTTCATCAATAAAAAACTGCTGCGACTTCCGAAAATTCTGTAAATCTGTCGCCGACTTTTTCTTGAACTCATCCACCTCCTCCCTCAAGTCCGCAAGGGTTTTCAGCTTTTGTTGCTCCAGCGCCACAACCCTTTTCTCCAGAATGTCGATCTTGTTTTGCAGTTGAGGATCAACTGTCTGCTTGGTACAGCCAATTGCTGTGAAAACGGCGATCAGCAGAATGAGAAAGCTATTGACAGGTGCTTTGTAATTGTTTTTCATCGGGTTTTCGGCCATTTGTAGTTTGCGGTCCAGGTTGGATTAAATTCGTGAATTCCTGCTCCGGTTTGTGTTAGTCTTCTTTTAAAAGTTCCATCCGCCCTTATGATATAAAGCTTTTGGTCGTAATTCAATTTGGAGACAAAAAGGATTTGACGTCCGTTTGGTGACCAGACGGGTTGTTCTGCGGATTGGTTGCCATAGGTAATTTGTTGTACAAAATCACCTTCTTTGTCCATCAGGAATATCTGGTGTCTCCTGTTCCTGAGACCGGAAAAAACGATATAAGCTCCGTCGTTGCTCCAATTGGGTTCAAAGTTCAAACTGCCTTCAAAGGTCATACGGAAGGTCTCTCCGGTTTCCAGAATTCTTTGATAGATTTGTATTGAACCCGAGCGGTTGGAGACGAAAAGCAGTCTTTTGCCATCAGGCGAGAGCCTGGGGTTTGCTTCCGTTGTGTTGCGAAAGGTCATTCGTTCCAGGATGTTCCCTTGCAGATCGATTTTAAAAAGGTCGGAATTCCCATCGATGGAGCGGGTGATCACCAGTTCCTTTCCTGTGCCGGACCAGCTGCCGCCGCTCAGCTTTTTGTGATTTTTGAATAGGGTTGTGACAGCCCCGGTTTTCAATACGATCTGTCTCAAGTGACTACCGCCCTGTCCCAGGGTAGTAAACAGAAGACTGGAACCATCAGGTTTCCAGCGGGGTAGGATGTTATAGTGGGTGTCCTTGATGATAACCTTTTGTTTATCACCAAAAGCATCCGTCAGCAGGATTCTATACTGTCGTGTATCATCCTTTTCAACATAGGCGATTGCACTTCTGAGAACGCTGCGCTCACCGGTCAGCTGAAAGATAATCTCTTCCACCATGCGGATTGCAACCGGATCAAAATCACTTTCATCACTGATCAGCCTGGCATGATCAAAAAGCGTGGTATTGTCGGGGGTGACGATCCAGACACGCAACTCCTGAAGAGGAACGAATCTGATTTTGAGAATGAGGTCGATTTTCTCATAGATCTCTTTCAAGTCGAACAGACCGGACCACATCAGGTTGCGCTTGAGAAGCCCAACAACCTTGTCCACTTGCGCAGGGTTGCTTGATGTGTTTTTCTCAACACTGACAGCCACCTGCAATCGACCATAATTGAATCCACGAATATCGATGATGTCTTTTTCGTCGTAGGCGTACAGGAAGAAAGCGTAAACGAAGGTGACTATGACTGCTAAAAAGATTCTCATTTAATTCCTCTCATATCATTACCTTTCAATAGAGAATTAATACACTTCCTGATCAGGGGTGAATCTGAAAATGGCAGTGAATGTAGTTTCATCCTCTTCAACGGTGGCCGGAATACTTGGGAAGGGAGTGGAAACCCGAATTGCCCTTTCCGCAGCCGCATCGAGAATGGCAAGTCCCGAGCTTTCCAGCAATTGAATCCCGACCAGATCGCCGTTCTTGTTGATTGTCGCTTCGATGATAATCTGAAACGTTTTCACCGAAACCGGGGGAACGGTCCAGTTTGCTGTTACAAGCTTGCGGAGAACATTTCGATAGGATTGTATATCCGTTTTCTTGCGCCAGATGTTGAGAGCAGAAGGTTTTTTGGTAACCGGAGTTTGTGAAACGGATTCGCCCTCAGTCTTTTGTTGTTCGCCTGTTTGAGGAGATCCGGAAGCTTTCTCCACGGCTTGAGGAGGTGCTGGCTGAGCAGGTTGGGATTGTCCCGCGGGTTTTTTTTCTTCCTGTGCTTTGGACTGCAAAGGTTTGACAGGTTTAGCCTCGGTTTGTGGTGTTTCAACGGTTTCCTTGGTGCGTTTAGTCGCTCTCAGATATCCAAGCAGATCCGATTTCTTTTCCACAACCGGTTCAACGGGTTTGTCCTCAGCTTCAACCCTGGTTGTTTTCTTTTTTAATATATCATCAAGCCTTTTGGATGTTACTGACGGGGTAAAAGATCCACCGGGGGTACTGTCGGTTTTGGTCGGGCTTTTCAGCCTGGGAGCGGAAAGAGGTTTGTCTGTTTGAACCGGTTTATCCGGTTTTGTGATCTTCTGTGGCTTTACAGTACTAACTGGAGGCTTCGGCGTTTCAAACAGGACGGACGCTTCAAATGTATCGTTGTTTCTGGAGAAACTATATGAGCTGAAAACCAGAAACAGAAAGATTCCGGCGTGAAGAAGAACAGACGCCAGAAAGTAGACCTGTTTGTTGAGAAAGAGTTTCATTTAACCGGTTTTTTCTTCAACCAATAAGCCAAGCCTTTGAATTCCGCTGTTTTTCAACAGCACCATCAATGAAGTGATATTGCCGTATTTAACCCTCTTGTCAGCCCTGATAAAAGCTGTTTCGCCCGGACTTCTCTCTTTCCACTTCAGAGCTTCTTTCAGAAGATTTTTGGCGGAGTATCTTTTTCCCTTGATATAGTATTTACCATTTCTGTTGATATCGATAACGAATTTCCTGGCATCCTTTATGGTCGAAGATCGAAGATTCTCCTGGGGTAATTGAATATCGATGGCCTTGGTGAACAAAGGTGCCGTAATCATAAAGATCACCAGCAAGACAAGCAACACATCTACAAAAGGAGTAACGTTAATTTCACTTATTGGCGGTTGTTCTTCTTGTCGTTTTTTCAGCACGGTCAGCACTCCGTTTGGTAGCCCCTGCTTTTCTATTGGCTGCTGCCAGCAGAGTTACAGATTTGGAAAACTCGTTGTCAAAGAGATTAATCAGGTCGAAACCGAAAGCTTCCATCTCCTGACGGATAATACGACTTTTGTTTCTGAACACATTATATGCCATCAGGGCGGGAATGGCTGCAAACAGACCGAACGCGGTGGCGACAAGAGCGGCGGAAATACCCGGTGCCACGACGGCAATACTTGCCGCTCCCTTGGCTCCGATATTGTAAAACGCATCGATGATTCCTGTCACAGTTCCGAAAAGTCCGATAAAGGGGGCAGAACTACTGATGGTGGCCAGGACGATCAGCATCTTATCATAGAGAATCATCTCTTCCACAATACATTTTTCAATGCTGCGTTCAACACGAAACAGGAAATCCTGCTTGTCACCGCGAAGATAGGCCTGTTTTAAATTCTTGCGTGTCAGGGAGTATTCCTTGAAGGCGGCCTGGAACTCCTTTGCGAGGTAGGTGTTTGAGAAGGTTTCAGAGCGAAACTGTGCATCTGCCAGACCATCATTGAGGCTGAGCTTGGAGAGATAGTCCGCAGCATTTTTCATTCCTGTTCTAAAGGTAACCCATTTCCAGCCGATAACAGCCCAGGAGAGGACTGACATAACAAGCAGCACAAAAACAATGGCTAATGATAGGGAATCTCCCTGCAGAATCATTTTTATGAAAGAGCTTTCAGTAACCGGATTCATAAGTTTTCACTTTTTTCATTCAGTACATTGACTAGCTACCGATATTCAATTGAAATAATTTCGATTTCAATATTTCCCTTAGGTGCTTTAATAACAACTTCGTCCCCCTCCTCCTTGCCAAGCAGGGAACGGGCAATTGGAGATTTGATGGATATTCGCCGTGCCTCGATATCGGTCTCCTCCTCACCAACAATAGTCCAAACGGCTTCTTCACCCGAATCCAGATCTTCATATTTCACCGTGGCACCGAAACGAACATCATCCGCCTCAACCTGGGCAACATCGATAACCTCTGAGTTAGCCAGGATATGATTCAGCCTCTGGATTCGACCTTCAATGAAGCCCTGTTTCTCCTTGGCAGCATGGTATTCCGCATTTTCCTTAAGATCACCATGAGCCCTGGCAGTTGCGATATCGTTGATAATCTTCGGTCTTTCGACCTTTATCAAGTTTTTTAACTCCTCTTGGAGATTTTTATATCCTTCGGTGGTAATGGGTTTTCTATCCATCAAATGTCCTTGATCAGATTAACGAAACTAGTGAACGGCTTATTAAAGCGATATTTTAAGAGTTTGGCAATAGCACAGGGGTTCCGGTTTTGCCATAAATCAAAGGAGGGTATGGATGAGAAGTTTAACTGAAGATTTGCGAATCAGGAAGGAGTGAACAGTTCGTTCAAATCATCCATGTTGAGCATCTCTTCCAGAGAATCAGAAGCACCGACGATATTATCAGCCAGAGCCTGTTTCTTTCTCTGCAAATCGACGATCTTCTCTTCAATGCTGCTGCGTGTAATCAGCTTATATACAAAGAGGTGGTTCTTCTGACCAATCCGGTAAGCCCTGTCGGTGGCCTGGGATTCAACTGCGGGGTTCCACCAGGGATCATAATGGACAACGTAGTCTGCTGCTGTCAGGTTGATACCGGTTCCGCCTGCCTTCAAGCTGATCAGGAAAACAGGATAGGCGTCACTCTGCTGGAATCGAGCGACCAGTGATTCCCTGTTTTTGCTGCTGCCGTCAAGTTGCAGAAACGGTATACCTGCATTTCTGAGATCTTCATGCATCAGGTTGAGCATTTTGACGAATTGACTGAAGACCAGGACTCGGTGTCCTTCACCCACAATATCCGCAACGGTTTCGATAAACAGGTTGAACTTGGCACTGGATGGAGGCTCCGGACCTGCCAGGGAGCTTAACCTGGGATCACAGCAGATCTGTCTTAATTTCAGCAGGGCGTCGAAGATAGCGATTTTAGCACCTTTGACTCCGCCTGCGGATATTTTTTCCTTAACCTGCTGATGTACGATTTTAAGAACGGAGTTGTAGAGTTTTTTCTGGGTGGCATTCATCTCACAGAAAAGCGTCTGTTCCGTCTTGGGCGGCAGCTCTTTGGCTACATCCTGTTTCAGGCGACGCAAGATAAACGGCCTGGTTTGACGTCTTAATAACCCGTGGTCAGGCCGTTTTTTCTTGAATCCCCTGCGTCCCCTGGGGCGGATGTAGTCGCGTTCAAAATCTTTCATGCTGCCAAAAAAGCCCGGCATCAGGAAGTTAAACTGGGACCACAATTCAATAACGGAGTTTTCGATCGGTGTCCCCGTGAGTGTGAGTCGCTGTTTTCCATCTAAAACCATTACCGCCTGAGCGGTTTTGGATCGAGCATTTTTGATATTCTGCGCTTCGTCCAGAATGATGGTTTGAAAATTAATCGATTTCAGCCAGTCAAGATCCCTTTGTAACAGTCCATAGGTAGTGATGATCAGATCGGATTTTTTGGCTTCCGCATAGTGCTCTTTTCGCTTCTGGCCGTGTAACAGCACCGCCTTGAAGTGGGGCACGAACTTGTTAACTTCGGCCATCCAGTTCGTGACAACGGAAGTCGGTGCGATAACGAGATTGGGTCCCTTTATTCTGCGCTTTTTAAGTATCGCCAAGAAAACCAGGGTTTGCAGGGTTTTTCCAAGCCCCATATCATCAGCGAGAATACCGCCGAAGCCGAATTCATTGAGAAAACAGAGCCAGTTAACCCCTTCTTTCTGATAACCCCGCAGAACACCCTGGATTTCCTTGGGAACCCTCTGGCTCTTGACACCTTTGAATGTGCTGATCTTTTTAACAATTTTTTCCCATTCCTCGTCGCTCTGCCGTTCGGATGCAATACTCTCCAGTTCGCTCAGCAGACCAATCTGGAATTTGTCAACAGTCAACTTTTCAGCCTGTTCCTTCTCTTCTTGCTCGGCAAGCGCTTCCTCTACGGCTTTCTCCGTCGATACGCCTTTATCCTTTGAGGTTTGAATCAATCGATTCAGAATCGGGGCATACCTGGCTATCCAATCGCCGTCGATAACGGCAACACCCTCACCCGAATTGAGTTCAATGGCCTGTTCGTTGTTTTTCCACATTTTCACAATCTCTTTGAGATCGAAATGTTCCCCATCGATGGTCATGGTAACATCAACGTTGAACCAATCGATTCCGGATTGGATAGAGGTGGAGATATTCGGGATCAGCTTCTTCGTCTTCCAGCGTCTGAGTTTGGTGCCGCCCAGGTATATCAGCATGGAATCTTGACTGTGGCTGGGAAGGGTTTCCAGGACAAAGCGGAGACTGTGGTCCTCCCTCATTGAGTAATCGCCGTCTCCTTCGTCTACCCAGCCAACCTCAAGCATCTCTTCCCGCATTTGCCTCTCCTGGTTGAGATCCTTGGGGATTTTATATTTTTTACCATCCAGGGTCTGCTCAAATTCGTCTGAGTTCAAGTCAAGAGGATAAGGAAGTTCACCGATACCAGTAACCATGACCGTTTCCAGGCGACCCATCAAAACACCTTTCACCTCCCAAATGGTCATTTTTCCTTTCAACTTGTAATTGAACAGGGCGGAGACCCGCAACACACCCTGGGGATCGTGAATTTGAATATTACGCTGCCGGAGATATGGCAGGGCTGCGGAATAAAAGTCGCTGATTTCAGACTCTTCGACGATGACGCCTGATACAGTGTCATTGATTAGACGCCCGCTCATCATGGATCCGACGCGGACCAGTTGGTTCTCCTTTAGGATAAACGAAGGAGCCATCCCAATTGCTTTGGGAGGAGTTCCGCTTTGATTGAACATTGGCTGGAACTTCTTTTTGGAATCGAATTGTCCGATTTCCCCTTTGAGCAGGTATTGATTCTCGTTAATGGGATTCCTGACAACTGTGATCCTGAAATCCAAGCAATCCGAAGCAATCATATGGTCCTGCTCATTGCTGCATTTGGCGAAAGGATACTCTTCTGCCAACATCATAAATTGTGATGCAGCATGACGTTCAAGAATGTAAAATTCTTCTACTTTTTTCTGTTTGACAATGGTTTCAAGAACCTGAAACAGCTTTGCCGCTTTTGGTGAAGCGGAGGGATTGGTCAGTCTGTTCTCCCCTTCTTCATAGTTGTCTATTGTGATGGCAAGCCTGTTGGTGTTAAATCGCTGAGTCTCTTCATGGAGAGTAATATGGGTGATATCATTTTCGCTATCGAAGAGCTGAATCTGCCTTTCCGGTTTCTGTAACCAGTATTTCCAATTTTTGACGATTCTGGCCTCAAAATTTGGCGGATCCACCTTCTTTGGATCCATAATGTTCAGTTTTTGCTCCGGATACCAATCTGACCACTTTTCGATGAACTCTTCCCATTCGTCGTTGGAAATCAATACGCCTTTAAAAGAGTCCTTGATCATCGGCGCAGGAATTGTCGTAGGCAGAATTTCATAGTATTTTGAGTCAAAAACGATGGCTTTCGGCAGCCCGTAAAGAATAAATCCACGGTCTACAAACTCGTCGGTTATAATGGGAAGCCGATTGTTATTTTCGTAGTGATAAAAAATCCCGGCCAGAATTCTGTGATTCGGCAGAATGTGGACATTGATGTCAAACTCGACCTTTTTGAACGCATTGCGAATGGGCTCGGTATTATCACTGTAGAATGTGAACGGATGTCCAAGCAGCAGAAACAGGAGACTGTGAGTGTCCCTTGAAGAAAGGATCAGGGGATTGGGAATCTCCTCTCCTTTCCTTTGATTGTGATGCTCATCCGTCAGGAGCATGTTCTCATCAAGAAAAGCCTTGATGACCCATCCGGGATTATTGTTGTTGTCCAACAGGGATTTGGAAATCGACTTGATAGGTTTCTCGTTTCCCCAGCCCCTTATGCCATAACGCGCCCGATTAAAAGACCAGAGGAATTTCTCTTCGTTATCCTGGGCTTTCACCTGCTCAAAACGAATAATCGTGTGGATATCACCTACCTCGACGGGAATTGAGTCGAAACCGTGTTCCTGTTTCCAGTCCTTGAATGAGAATTGGGGATAGTAATCCGCAGGAAGAATGTCTTTGTCGAGCTTGGTAAATTCCGGGCCAATGGAGAATTGATCGAAGGTCGCCTCTTCCAGAACCGGTTTGTTCTTCTGCTTTTTCCATTTAGGCTGATCTTTGACAGGTACGTCGTAAAGATCTTCGATGATCATTTCGATTTTTTCACCTTTATCCTGGAGCAGATAGATGGCCTGCCCTTCCCAGTCTTCAAAATCACCCAAAAATTTCAAGAACTCCTTTCCCAGTTGACTGGAAATGTTTTTTGACCTCTTGATTGCTTTTGCTATTGGGTGTCCGGCAGTGATTTTGCTCACGGTGAAAAAATCTTTAGATTATGAATGGACGGTAGCCAAAGGCTGACAGATACTGGTATTAACGAAGGTCGATAATCGTATGCTCGTTATCGCCTTTAAGTATAGCCTGTATTTTTTTTTTTGTGCAATAGGCATTCGCCCCTTTTTTGAACCAAGGGCAAAATCTGATAAACCTGTATAATAGAAGAGATCAGAAGGAAAAAGTGATGGAAATAAACTTGAATCGGACAAGTTTGACCGTGACATCGATTTTTCCAAAATACCAATTTACAGCCAAAGTTTTTAAGTGCATGATTGATTTGGTAAGTTGATTCAGGTATAAAGGTGTTTGATTTTTGAGTGAAGAGATTGCGTATCGAGCACCAAAAAGTCGGTCTTTGAACACGGAAAAGCAGGTCATCTGCGTTGACCTCCGGTTTACCATAAACGGTTTTTTGTTAACCTGTTATAAATAAGAATATGCTTGAGTTAGTAACAAAAGTCTTTTCAAATGACATAGCCATTGATCTTGGAACCGCCAACACGCTGGTATTCCTCTCGGGGAAGGGTATTGTCATCCGCGAACCGTCAGTTGTTGCCGTACAAAACGATCAGAGAGGAGAGCCCAAAGTACTGGCAGTCGGTGAGGAAGCGAAATCGATGTTAGGTCGAACCCCCGGAACAATACAGGCGATTCGGCCGATGAAGGATGGCGTCATCGCCAACTTCGACGTTACCGCCGAAATGATAAGACACTTTATCAAAAAAGTTCAAAAAAACAGTTCCCTAATCAAATTTCGTCCAAGAGTCATTGTAGGTGTTCCTTCCGGTATTACACAGGTTGAGAAAAGAGCCGTTAAGGAATCGGCTGAATCGGCGGGAGCACGGGAAGTCTATCTGGTTGAAGAACCGATGGCGGCGGCAATCGGTGCGGGGTTGCCCATAACCGAAGCCAACGGAAACATGATTATTGATATCGGTGGGGGAACTACCGAGGTCGCTGTGATATCCCTGGCAGGAGTTGTTTATAGCAATTCGACCAGAGTTGGCGGAGATATCATGGACGAAACCATCATCCAGTATATCAAAAAACGCTACAATCTGTTGATCGGAGAGAGAACCGCAGAACAGATCAAGATCAATATCGGCTCCGCCTATCCGGGTGATGAAAACCTGACCATGGATGTCAAAGGAAGAGACCTTCTGACCGGAATTCCCAAGACCTTGATCCTGAGCAACGATGAGATAAGGGAATCACTGGCAGATGTTTGTGATCAGATCGTTCTGGCTACGAAAAACGCCCTGGAGGATACCCCACCTGAACTGGCAGCTGATATCGTTGATAAAGGCATTGTGCTGGCAGGAGGCGGATCGCTGCTGAAGGGAATGGATGTCCTGTTAAGAGAAAGAACCGGCTTGCCGATTATCTACGCAGAGGACCCTCTTTCCTGTGTAGCCTTGGGGGTTGGTGCGATGCTGGATAACATTAACCTGTTGAAGAGTATCGCAGTATCCTGATAATCGGTTCCATCGGCTTTTCAGATTTGATCGGGGGACCGGGTCGCCGGTGTTCCGATTCTCATCCTGTCACCTTTTTTCTGAAACGCGGTTTTTCTCAGAGATTTAATGTTTCGTTTCATCAAGAACAACCGACTACGGATTTCCATTGTATTGATTTTCCTGTTTTTCCTTCTCTATTTGGCAATTCAGGTCGACACACGCCGCTCCGAAAACTGGTTCACCGCCACCGTTCATACCATCGCTTATCCCTTTCAATCCGCATTTCACTTTTTTGAAACTCAGATCGGTCGTGCCTGGAGGCACTATATCTGGCTCATTGATGTCAGAGAGGAAAATGAACGATTATGGGAAAGGATCTGGCAGCTAGAGGAAGAGAACGCCGAATGGCGTGAAATTCGGCTTTCTTATGAAAAGCTGAGAAAAGCACTTGAGTTTAAAGAGAAGGATCCAAATCTAAAGTTGTTCGCAGAGGTGATTTACGAGTTGGATAAACCTCTGTTCAAAATACTCGTGATTAATAAGGGATCGGATGAGGGAATAAAGCCCAATTTCGCTGTGGTGGCACCGGGGGGCATTATCGGGAAGATTCAATCCGTTACCTCAAACCAGGCCGTTGTCCAGATTATCACGGATTCCAGATCGCAATTTCCGGTATTGATTCAGAGAACAAGAACAAAAGCAATGCTCTACGGATCACTTGAAGGCACAATAACAATTGAGCGTATTCCCAGGCGGCTGGAACTCTTCAAGGATGATCAGGTGGTTACTTCAGGTCTGGCAGGTGTTTTTCCAAAAGGGTATCCTGTGGGAAAGGTCGATAAAATTGACAAAAAACCTTTTGGGCTATTTCAGAGCGTGACGCTCACCCCATCGGTAGATTTAAGCAAAATTGAGGAAGTCGCCGTTATCTTGAGGAACGTCGACAGCATCCACCAACCGCTGTTTACGGATACAGAATAGCATGACGATTGCCTTTGTCTGTTTTCTATTTTGGTTTCTCTCGATTCTTCTGGAGACGACTGTTTTCGCGCTGATCAGTTGGTTCCAGCCAAGCTTGTTTTTTCTGATGGCGACCATTTTTTGCCTCCATTGGCGAGGAGAAGAGAGTTATTTTATCGCCCTGTTGTTCGGTTTGACCGCAGATTGTTTCTCAACCCTGCCTTTTGGCATTTTCGGATTGACCTACTTCATACTTGCTTTCTTTATGCGTTGGTACGCTATTAAAATCTATCAGGAAGCAATGATTACCTTACCGATGGTTTCAGGAATACTGGTGTTATTTCTAAACGCTATGGTTCTGGTTATTCTGAATACCTTTTTTTCCGTTGATTATCTTTCCAGTGGATTCCAGAAGGTGGTCTTTTTTGAGGCAATCCCCACAGCAATTCTGTCGATTCCTGTTTTGAAGGGACTGGTTTTCCTGGAAAAACGATATAAATTACATCTCTCGGAGCGAAAATTTTGAAAGAAGAACCAATGCTGTTTGAAGAGCTGCAACTCTTCAACCGGAGAGAGATGATTATCCGGTCGACCCTGGCCGTGCCATTCGCTGCTATTATTTGGCGGCTTTGGGACTTGCAGGTCAAAAATGGCAAGAAATTCAAAGAGCTATCCAAAGGCAATAGAATTCGTATCAAGTCCATTGCTGCACCACGAGGGATTATCTATGACAGAAATGGGGTGATCCTGGCAAAAAATATCCCTTCCTACATACTGTCACTGGTTAGGGAGGATGCCCCCGATGTAAAAGAGGTGTTGAGAAAGACATCGACCACACTGAAAATTCCGCTGCGCACCCTTGAGAAGAATTTTGAATCACAAAGAAGAACAGCAAAGTTTAACCCGATACAGCTATACGAAGATCTTACGCTTCGACAGATCGCCTTAATCGAGACCTACCAGGAGGAGTTCCCCGGTGTATCCATAGAGGTTTCGCCCCGCAGGTACTATCCTTTGTTGAGTACAGGGGCCCATGTTTTTGGTTATATGAGTGAGATAACCAAACCCCAGTTGAAAAAACTCTCGGAAAAGAAAATCAAATCCGCAAAAATTATTGGGCAGGAAGGGGTAGAAGCGGTGTACAACCGTGTTCTGATCGGTACCGACGGCGGTAAGCAGGTGGAGGTGAACAATACAGGCCGGGAGATCAGAACCTTTCCCAACCAGGTAGACCCCTCGCCCGGCAATGACTTGATTCTCTCGATAAACAGTCATCTGCAGAGGAAAGTCGAAAAGATCATGGGGACCAAAAGAGGCGCCGCTATTGTCATGAATCCTCACACCGGTGAGGTTCTGTCTATGGTCAGTATGCCGGCTTTTGATCCCAATGAGTTCTCCCAGGGCTTGAGTACGAAACGGTGGAAGGAACTGCGTAGCCACCCCTTCGATGTTTTGAACAATAAATGCATCAAGGGAGTATATCCTCCCGGTTCAACTTTCAAGATGATTGTGGCAGCGGCAGGGCTTGAATATGGCATTATTGATCCCGAAACAGAGATTAAATGTGAAGGCGTTTTTAAGCTTGGCCGTAACCGAATGCACTGCTGGAAAAGAAGTGGTCATGGGAAACTGAATGCCGTTGGTGCAATAGAAAATTCCTGCAATATCTTCTTCTATAAAATCGCCATGGAATTGGGGATTGAAAAAATCAAGGAGTACGCGACCAAAATGGGTCTTGGCGAACCAACCGGTGTTGACCTGCCTTCAGAAAACCGTGGGCTGGTTCCAGATCGTGAATGGAAGATGAAACGTTTCAACCAGGAGTGGCTCAAAGGGGATACTCCCAATGTGGTCATCGGTCAGGGCTATCTGAACGTGACACCCATTCAGTTGGCTGGTTATATCAATGTGATCGCTAATGGAGGTACGTTTATTCAACCCAGGATTGCCAAACAGGTTGTCGATAATGCACCACGTACATTGGAGAATGGTAAAATTGCTAAGCCACGTTTTGTTGAAACCGCAGTGATTAAAAGAGATACCGGTCTGCATCCCGAAACTATCGCCATTCTCAAGGAAGGCATGACGCAGAATGTGCAAAGTTCAAACGGAACCGGAAGGCGTGCCAGATCAAAAATCGTCAAAGTCGCAGGCAAGACGGGAACCGCCCAGGTCATCAGCAATAAAACCAGAGACAGAATTAAACGTGAGAAAGGTGAAGTGGATGAAAAGTATTTTGATCATGCCTGGTTTGTCTCTTTTGCACCTGCTGAAAATCCGTTGATCACATCTGTTCTTATGATTGAGCACGGAACCGCCGGAAATTATGCAGCAAAGCTGACAAAGGAAGTCATCGATTACTATTTTACCGAAATTGAAGAACCACCACCCGAGTTTGATTTCAGTTCCATGGAATTGGATGTTTTGTCTTAAACGAATGTAAACCTCAGTTTTGAGCTAGAGCGTGAGTGTTTATGAGATTTAAACAAACAAAAAAGATTATACTGGCATCAGGATCACCCCGAAGAAAAGCATACCTGGAAAGGTATCAGTTTGATTTTGAAATCAGAAAAGCTGGTATTGATGAGAGTTCCAAACCTGGTGAAGAACCTCTTGAGTTTGCCAGCAGAATGGCTGAGGAAAAAGCCGGCTCTGTCTCCTGTCAGGAGCTGAATGGTTCAGTTATTATTGCTGCCGACACGATAGTGGTTTATGAAGGTGAAATCCTGGGGAAACCGAATGACCGCAACGGTGTCTTGCCGATGTTGAAAAAGCTTAACGGAAAGACCCATGAAGTGATTACCGCATATGTTATATTGGACCCTGCTGATTCGACAAAGATTCGACATTACGTAAGAACGGAGGTAACGTTTAAAACACTACCGGATGAACTACTTCAAGCTTATGCAGCTTCCGAAGAACCATTGGATAAAGCGGGAGCCTATTCGATTCAGGGAAACGGCACTTTCCTGGTGGAATCCATTAAAGGTTCCTACAATAATGTGGTGGGATTGCCCATAGAAGTTGTGCTGCAGGATCTTATCAAATTGAAAGCGATTTCAACTATTTCGGAATGAAACACTCCATCATGAATTTGGTGTTTAATATCCAGATCAATCGCAAGGAAGCCGGATGACATCTACCGGAAAAACTGTCATTAGCAGTCACCACATGACGATTAGTCTATTGCTATTAAAACCAATCTAATTTAGCAAATTGCACAGGTTATGATAACTAAATTAAGAATAACAATCTTACTCATTCTGATTCACATGGTCGCGTGCCTTCAATTGCTGGCTCAGGAAATCGAGTTTGTGCCGTCCGGAGTGATTCAATCCACCTATGATTTTCAATCCATTACCACTTCTGATTATATGGCAGCAGGTATGGAAAAAAAGACCATACTTGAGTCCATGTTGCATCGAAATCAAATGGATGAAGATGATGTTGAAGGCAGCATTAAATATCAATCATCAAAGCAGATTTTGCAGCTTAAATACGGCTTGTTCGATGTGGTGAACCTGATGCTGGTAATCCCATATATAGATATCAGAAGAGAATCCAGTCTCAAAGTTTCTGATAGCACCAACAGCGAACAAAATTCGTTTGTAGAGAACTGGGAAAATGCCGAAAGCAACGGATTGGGAGATATTGCACTCTGGGGGATTTGGAGACTGGTTTATAATGATGAATCGGAAGTGCATTTCGGTTTCGGTGTCGATGGAGACAATGCACCCTATTATTATAATGAAAAGGACAAAATTGCCCTGGGAAGCGGTGCCCAGGAGCTGTCTGCATATGTCAATTGGCTGGCCTATCCCCGTGGCGTAGAAATGACCGTTAAAACGGAAGCAGGAGTTACGTATACAAAAAACTCAAGTGTCACCACGGAAAACGGTGAAGAATTGACCCTTAAACGTCAAAACAACCTCTATCTGCAAATTCTGCTCTCATTCAATCAAGACAGGTTAAACTGGGGCGGGGCAATATGCATGAATAACTTCGGAGAAACCGACATCGATGGAGTAAGGCAAGGTGACGGATACCTCTCTTATACCACAAAGCTGTTTCTGAACCTGGGGAATATGCATCTGCTGGAGGAGGATTCGGTATCGCTCCCCTGGTCTGTCGGCATTTACGCGGAACGGGTGGTGTTCGGAGCAAACGCTCCCAACGATCAGATAGCAGGCCTTAAAGTATTTGTCTATTTCTGATCCGGTTACCGGCAATCCTGTCCCCCAAAACCAAAGCAATTGACGAAAGAGTAGGTAGGTTGTTATTGTTATAGATGCAGTCGGACACTATGTGACTTCGACGGATATCCTTCCCTTTCGGAGGTAGATGAGTCTCTGGTGGGCTCCCCGGTCTTCAAAACCGTGCGCGGTGCGTGCATAACGTGCTGGGTAGGTTCGATTCCTACGTACCTCCGCCGAAAAATGCAATAAAAACATATACATATATAGCAGCATACACCTGAAATACTACCCCGGTACTACCCCAAAACAACATCTGTTTAATCATTCATCTTTTTAGATTTTTTGAGTTTTTCAGGTCAGCCGGGGCATCTTGAAGGGGTTTTCTCCGAGGATTTTTGTTAGCTCAATGACGGTTTTGTTGGTGTACTTGATAAATGAGGATAGCTGAGAGCGGGTGATTCCGATTCGTTCAGCCAATTCTGCCTGGGTTTTCTTCTTCAACAAATGTCCTGCCCTGATTTCTTCTAGTGATAGCATCGTCAGTCCTCAAGGGTTCAAGGGTTAGATTTCAAAAATACAAGAACGCAAGCCTGGCCCCTTTATCCCGATTCACTCAAGGTTAACGCAACGCTCAGCTATATCAAGGAATTGACCGGTGAGCACGTCCGGATGCTTCACGACATAGGTGACGGTGCCATTGTCACCATGCCCACGGCAAATGATTATGAAAACCCCAAGCGGAAAGAACTGATGGATTTTGCCTTTGGAAATCCCTGGTATTCAACAGGCCGCTATGCCAGCAGTTCACCAGGATTAACAAACTCCTGAAAAGATGATAATTGCTGCGGATTGCCCATGACAGCCAACATATCTTTTGGCGCAAAACAAAAATCAGGGCTCGGGTTAGGCAACACTTCCCGCTTATTGATAACCCCGACGACCGAAATCCCAAATTTCTTCCTGATTTCCATGGTTTTGACTGTTTGACCGACCAGGGGACTTTCTTCGGATATTAGAACCCACGATAATTCCAACAAGTCGGAAGCCCTTCGCAAGTGGGACAGCATTCTGTACTCCTCCCCTGTCACCCTGTCCGGCTCATAAACCCCATGTCGAAGTTGATTGGCAAACTGCAGAATCTTCATTGGAGGAACTCCCAGGCGTTGGAAGGCCTGCCGGGTGATTTCAAGCCCGGCTTCAAATTCGGGTAACACCACCTCGTCCACTCCCTGATCATGCAGGGTTTTCATCTGGTCCTCTTCCCCACATCTGGCAATAATGCACAACTCGGAATGAATATTTTTACAGAACCTGGCAATGGTCTGGGTGGCTATAACATCCGGAGTGGTAACCAACAGCAACCTTGAGTGTTCGATTGATGCAGCTTCCATTACAATTGGTTGACTGGCGTCACCAAAAACAACGGGGTAACCGGTCTGTTTCAGGTGATCAATACGGTGAGAATCCAGTTCTATAAGCAAAAAAGGAACATTGAGGTGATGAAGGGCCTTGGCGATGTTTTCCCCCACCCTGCCTCCACCGGCAATAACAACATGATTTCGTAACCCGGATTCTGGTATATTGATGGTCTGAACCGGTTCATGCCTGAACATTTTCTTTCTCAGCTTGTAAATCGGCGCCGCCAGCGATGTCAGAAAAGGGGTGAGGATCATGGTTATTACTGAAGAAGACAAAATGAAGGCATAGAGATCTTCATCAATTGAGTTGGTTGACAGTCCCACGCGAGCCAATACAAAAGAAAACTCTCCGATTTGTGACAGCCCAAGGCCAACGGCAATAGGAACGATATTGTAGTACCCGAAAAATCTGACCAGGGTGCCGAAAATCAAAAGCTTGCCAACGACGATCAAAGCTACAAACCGGATAACGGTACCCAGATTTTCAAAAACAAAAGCCGGATCAATCAACATACCGACTGAAGCAAAAAACAGCATACCGAAAATATCCCGCAGAGGGACAATATCGCTCAATGCCTGATGATTATATTCGGATTCGCTGATCACCATTCCGGCCACAAACGCGCCAAACGCAAATGACAGTCCGACCAGATAAGTCGCATATCCAACCCCAAGAGCCAGGGCAGTGGTGGACAGCAGGAATAGCTCTCTTGAGTTCCATTTCGCGACAAATTTCATAACAAAGGGAATGACCCTTGTGCCCGCTATAACCATCACCAGGATGAACCCAACCGCCTTTAGTATGGCAAACCCCAGAAACGGTAGACCGCTGTCCAGATCCCCCAGAAGCGGCAGTATGATCATCATCGGTATAACAGCCAAATCCTGAACAATCAACATTCCTATCATTACACGACTGGACAAAGACCCCAGAAGCCCCCGATTCATCAAAGTCTTTAATACGACCATGGTGCTTGAGATCGAAACCAGGGCTCCTATCCAAATGGACGATGACAAGCTCCAGCCCAGGAATCGTGCTGCCAGAAAACCATAGCCAATGGTCAGCATTATTTGAATAGGTGTTCCTAAAAGGGCAACCCAGCGAACAGGACGCAACTCACTAAAAGAAAATTCGATCCCCAGTGCAAACAGCAGCAGGGCGACCCCGATTTCGGCAAGAAGCTCAATATCGTGAATCTCCGTGATAGTGATTCCTACAGTATGAGGCCCGACCAAGAAACCGGCGAGAATATATCCCAGGATAAGCGGTTGCTTGAAAAATTGAGCTATTGACCCTCCTACCAGGGCGGCCACAATAATAATGGCGATATCAGCAGCAATTCCCACAATTCATCTCTCTTCAGATTATCTTAGTTTTTTGTATTGATCACCCTTGCTCGTGATGTAAACGAAATCCCCTGTTGACCCTGAGCACCTATCATAATGGATCGACAATCGGTGGGTTGACATAGTTGTCAGATTCCCATTCAACAAGAAAATTGGCACCCGAACCACCAGCCTTGTGATATTCCGGAACAACATAGCGCAAGGATTCCAGAGGATTCAAGACAGCCGAAACCTTTACATATTTTTTCAATAGCTGCCCTTGGGTTTCGAAATAGTCGGCTGGCATTATTCTGATTTTGTACTTGGGGTCTATGTTCCTGATGCTCACCATCACCGTCAGGAAAAAAGGCACTTCCCTGTTTCCGGAATAAAAATAGGAATATGCCGGGACATATGTAGTCTGTCCTTTGGACAACCCATTTTTATCGTTAGCCAGCAAAGGCAGTGCATAAAGAGCAATGAAAATAGCAATCCCACATACATGGATCATGTAATTTGATTTTTTCAACAGTTTTAGGAAAAGATCGATTTCCTGGATTGCACATCAATAATGGTTTATGTATCAAAAAGACGTATCATCGACAACATAAAACGTCCGAAGTTAAGTGTCCCCGGACTGAGCCGAGGGATTGTTTATGTAAGCCCCTCAAAGGGGCGTTTTCCTGAACCCCCTGAAGGGGGTTAGTTCCCTTGCCCCCAGAGGAGGCAAGGGATTGTCCCCAAATGTAACTATTCGTTGGCTCAGGTATTGTCGTCTTTTCGTTCTTTTTGCCCTTGATACTTCACATACTTGCGTACCATCTCAGTATCAAGTCCAAGGGTATCGACACAATATCCTCTAGCCCAGAAATGATTACCCCAATAGGGTTTCCATGACGAACTAAAAAGACGAGTAATTGAATAGATGCTGTTTTGGAGTAGTCTTGGGGGTGTATTTTAGGGTGTTTTGCTGTTTTATTTTTCTGTTTTTACTGTGTTTTTTAGCGGAGGTGCGTAGGAACCGAACCGCATCAATCAAGAGGCGTAAGCTTCATTAGGTCAACCCCGTGTTTCTTGATTCTATGCCAGACCGTGACTCGACTTACCCCCAGAGATTTTGCAGCTTTCGATTGGTTTCCTTCATTCTCCCTCAGCGCTTTGATTAAAGCCTCCTTCTCAGATAGCGATTTGGATTCTGTTATAGTGATGCCCTCAATATTATAGCGATCTTCCCCATTCACTATATTTCGAGGGAGATGCTGCAAACCAATTTGATCTTGTTCAACAATCACAAACGCATATTCAATAGCACTCCTCAATTCCCTGACATTTCCGGGCCAATTATAAGCAATCAGGCATTCCAAGGCCTCCGAACTAATCCTGGTGACAGTTTTTCTTGTCTCAGAAGCCTGCTGTCTTATCAGGGAATTGACGATAAGCGGTATGTCCTGTTTCCTATCTCTGAGCGGAGGAATATAAATAGGAATTACGTTGATCCGAAAAAACAGATCCTCCCGAAATTTTTGCTGTTCAATAAGGGTGTTGAGATCCTTGTTCGTTGCACTAATGATACGTGCATTGACAAAGATGGGTTTATTGTCCCCTACACGTTCAATAAATCTTGATTCCAGGACTCTTAGCAGTTTTGTCTGAATGGATAAGGGGATGTCCCCGATTTCATCTAGAAAGAGATCGCCATCCAGGGCGGCCTCGAATCTTCCAACCCTGTGGTGATAGGCTCCGGTAAAGGCACCTTTGGTGTGTCCAAACAACTCGCTTTCAATCAGAGATTCATTCAGGGCGGCGCAGTTAACCTGAACATAGGGACCGTTCTTTCTCGATCCGCAAAGATGGATGGCACGGGCAACCAGTTCTTTGCCGGTTCCGCTTTCGCCAAAAATGATCACGGGAGATAAACTATCGGCTGCCTTCTTGATAATCTTGAAAATATTCTGCATAGGTGCCGATTCACCGATCAGACCACAGAGATTTCCTTCCGATTCAGCCTTTCTCGACAGTTGATTGATTTTGCTGTCCAGTCTGACTATTTCCGAGATATCCGTTAGGGTTTCTACGGCTCCGATAACCTGGCCCTTGTCATCCCTAAGAATGGATGCGTTTTTTAAAACAGGCAGGAAGGTTCCGTCTTTTGTCACCACATTACAGCGACATTTTTTTTTGAACTCCTCATGAAAAAGACTGCACCAGGCCTCATCATTGTTCTCCAGGGCCATTTCGCAGGCGTCGCAGTTTAGTGTTGTGCAGGGTTTCCCCACAATCTCATCACCTGAATAGCCGGTCATGGTTTCAAAGGCCTCGTTAACCATGATGATGCTGCCCTCAGGGCCGACCAGCATCAACCCTTCATCCATGGTGTTCATAATCCGTTTCCAATACCGGTTTATTTCGTGTTCGCGACTTTCCGCTGTTGTCTTTTCGTTCATTCCTTCCAGGGTGTTAAAGAAATATTAAGTGTTAAAACAATGTTAAGGCAAACTTAACACTTTCTATACAGTTTTTCCAAGCTCAATTTTAATAAGACTTACAAATCAGTTAAGTAACCTGCCTCCAATTCTGGCAGATTTATTGCTGAAGCAGGTAAAAGCAGTATATGAACAGACTCCCTGTTTTTCTTTCTGAACGTCTTTAAGGATTTTTCCAAGGTCTGGCATGGCGCAGGAATCCGTATTAGATTTGATCGGAGAGATTTCCCCAATCTGCTTGATGAAAATAAAGCATCAATTATTAGGGATGCAAAGAGGGGAGAAACTTCAGATCCTGATACGAGATACCGAGGTCGTGAATAACCTGAAAATAATTATAGATCGTTCTTCTGATGAAATTATTGATTCGGTCAAGGAGCAAAACCATCTTAGAATAATGATCCGGAAAGGCTAAAAACAACGATAACTGAGAGTAATGCCATGAAATTTAATCGCAGGCATTTTTTTAAAATATCGGGTGTGGCGTCAACAACAGCACTTGTCGGGGTTAAGGCAAAGTCTGATACCGGCGCTTCATCGGGAGGAACGACAGATACCTTCGGCTGCCTTGTTGATACCAGCCTTTGCGTAGGCTGCCGGAAATGCGAACAAGCATGCAACGAGCGACATAAACTCCCCAAACCCGGGGTATCCTTTGATGAGATGACGGTTCTGGAGAACCAGCGACGCATGGATGAAACATCTTATACAGTTGTCAACAAGTATTATCCGGAAAACATCGGTTCTCTGACGTGGCGAACCCGCCCTGTTTTTGTGAAGTTTCAATGTATGCACTGCAATGACCCATCCTGCGTCTCCGCCTGTATCGTGGGTGCATTAACCAAGGAATCCAATGGGGCCGTTACCTATGATGTTGACAAATGTATCGGCTGCAGGTATTGCATGGTTGCCTGTCCGTTCCAGGTTCCTGCCTATGAATATGGAGAACCACTAACTCCCCATGTCAGAAAATGCACCTTCTGTTTTGAAACCGTCAAGCAGGGAGGATTTCCAGCCTGTGCCCAGGTTTGTCCACGGGAGGCAATCGTTTTTGGTAAAAAGGGTGATCTTTTGAAACTGGCTCGTTGGCGAATGAAAAGAAATCCGGGGAAATATGTTGATCATATCTACGGAGAGCATGAAGTGGGTGGAACCTCCTGGATTTACCTGGCATCCGAGCCATTTAAAACCATAGGATTCCCGGAATTAAGCCATAAGGCACCGCCCCGGCTTACGGAAGCCATACAGCATACTCTCTTTCAGTTTTTCGCAGCTCCCATCGGACTTTTTGCCGCACTGGGCGGAGTCATGTACTTCTCCAATTTTTTCCGGGATCAGAAGGGTGAAGAAACCGTTGAACCAGGAGGTACGCCATGAATCTACATGAAAATGCTGCCCCGGTGGAAGAGAAATTCCTTACCCCGGGAGTAATGGTAATGATTTCGTTGATGGCTATCGGATTCATTTTTATTATTGCCAGACTTATATACGGAATCGGTGAGGTGTCCAACCTTAATAACCAATATCCCTGGGGAATCTGGGTTGGTGTGGATGTCGCTTCAGGCGTGGCTCTGGCCGCCGGTGGATTTACAACCGGTCTGATTGCCTACGTCTTCAATCGACAGCAATATCACGCAGTCATCCGTCCGGCCCTGTTGACAGCCATGCTGGGCTATACCTTTGTTGTGATAGGCTTGATGATTGACTTAGGACGCTATTGGAATATCACTAGCCCTATCTTTAATCACAATGGCAATTCTGTGCTGTTTGAAGTGGCCATGTGCGTAGTGATTTATCTGCACGTTCTATACATTGAGTTTCTGCCCATCGTAATTGAGCGGTTTAAAGGGAAAGTTAACCTGCCGGGAGTTTTTTCGGTTTTTAACAATTTCCTGGAAAACCTGATGGATGTGGCCGAAAGGATACTTAATCGGGTTATGTTTGTCTTTATCATTGCCGGTATTGTTCTTTCCTGCCTTCATCAGTCCAGTCTGGGATCATTGATGTTAATTGCTCCATCCAAGATTCATCCCTTATGGTATACTCCCATCCTGCCTTTACTGTTCCTGCTTTCGGCATTTGCCACGGGATATCCCATGGTGATTTTCGAATCGATTATTGCTTCAAAATCATTTGGACGAAGAATAGAGATGGAGGTTTTGACTCCGCTTTCCAGGTACATGCCCGTTTTGATCGGGGTTTACCTGGTCGTCAAGCTGGGGGATATGATCGTGAGGGGAACTTACATCTACCTGCTGGATGGAACCTACCAGACCAATTCCTTCATAGTGGAGGTGTTGGTTGGAGTGATGCTTCCCTTTGTACTGGTTCTGTTCCGGAAAGTGCGTGAGTCGGCTGGTTGGCTCTTTTTTGCAGCCGCTGTTTATGTGAGCGGCATTGTCTTCAACCGTGTCAATGTGTTCATTGTCAGCTATTCACCTCCTTATAAACTGGTGTCCTATTTTCCGTCAGTGGGCGAGTTTTTCATCACCATCGGTTTGATCGCGACATTGATGTTTTTCTATCGGGTTGTTGTTTTTATTTTCCCGGTACTGGGTGCTTCACCAAAGAAAATGTCACTGACGATGGTTATCTTGGTAGTTGTGCTGGCCCTGGAATCCTTTACCCCAAGACAGGTTTCTGCTGATGGTGGCTTGAACCAATCGACCATCAGTCAGTTCGCCAAATCATCCTTTCCATCGGCTAAGGAAGCTCCCAGTGTGATTGTAGTGAACCAGGCAGTGATCAACAAATACAGCGATTTGTATCAACCGGTGCGCTTCATGCACCGTAAGCATGCCAATGTTCTGGAGGATTGCAGCATTTGCCATCATCGCGCTCCACGTGATGAAATGGATAAGTACGGGCAGCCCGCTAATATGGCCTGGTTCCAGAAGAACGGAGAACTTCCGGTCGGTTGTGCAGAATGTCACGGGGAACCCTTTGATCCCAAAAACCTGCATACGCCAGGCTTGAAAGGGGCTTACCATCAGCTCTGCATGGACTGTCACAAGGAATCCGAGCAGATACCCCACGTTCGTGGTCCCATCATTAACAGCGCCATGGCACGAGGCCCTATTGCAAGAACCCTGGATACAAGGGCGCCGACAGATTGTCTAGCCTGCCATGCGAAAAGGGTTCCGGATCATCGTGATTTGGTTTCTTTACAAAAAGGTGCCACTCCGTTTGAAGTTACGGAAAACTGTCTTTCCTGCCACAAAAATGAAGGTGAAGCGATTCTGAAAACAGCACATTGGAACTGGCATGGCTCATCTGTCTATACTGTAGGTCATGAGAATCGAACTGATCTGGGGAAAAATAACCTGACCATCAACAATTTCTGCATCAACCTCAACGGCAACGAGCCGAGGTGTACCAGCTGCCACATCGGCTATGGCTGGAAGGATAAAAACTTCGATTTCTCTGATATGTCCAAAATCGATTGCTTGGTCTGCCACGATACAACCGGGAAATATATGAAATCACCTGCCGGTGCCGGTATGCCGGACCCAGGGGTGGATCTGGTTGAGGTTGCAGAAAATGTAGGACGACCCAGTCGCGCCAACTGTGGACAGAACTGTCATTTCAGAGGTGGTGGAGGTGATGCGGTCAAACATGGCGATATGAGTGCTAATCTCCTTAATCCTGCTTCAACATGTGATGTGCATATGGGTGTTGATCGGGAGGGGATGGATTTTCGCTGTCAGGATTGTCACAAGACCAGAAATCATATGATATCCGGAAGAAGCATTTCTGTTCCTGCTGTTGAAGGAGACCTTTCCTGTGAATATTGCCATACAGACGAACCCCATATCAAGGAAGCAAATCTGGTCTCTTATCACCTGAATGAACACAGTCAGCATGTTGCCTGTCAGACCTGCCATATACCGATTTACGCCAAGTGCAATCCTACAAAAACCGAGTGGGACTGGTCCACAGCCGGCCAGGATATAAAACCTCTCAAGGATAAGTATGGAAAACCTACCTATAACAAGAAAAAAGGCAGCTTCAAATGGAAAGAAGCGGGTAAACCGGTGTACCGATGGTACAATGGGACAGTTCAGCGTTATCTTTTGGGGGATAAGATTGATGATGACGGAGTCACTGAATTGACTCTGCCCATAGGATCGAAGAATGATCCGGCTTCCCGCATTTACCCTTTTAAAATCCACAAAGGGAAACAGATCAGCGATGCTGTGCTTAAACGTCTGATTGCCCCCAAGCTCTGGGGTGAATACTGGAAAAACTATGACTGGGGCAAAGCTGCCGCAGTCGGAATGAAGGAAGCAGGTCTTGAGTACAGTGGTGAATATGAGTTCGTGGATACCGTTATGTACTGGGGAATCACCCATGAGGTTTTACCCAAGGAAAACGCCCTCTCTTGCGCCAATTGCCACGAATCACTTTCCCAAGCACCTTATTGTGGCAGTTGCCATGAAAATGAATCCGGCCTGGATTTTAAGGATTTGGCTACCCGGGGAACTGATTTCCACAAAATGGCGGAAGCAGGAAGAGACGTCAAAGGGTTGATCGGTAAAAGCAACTATGTCGACTTTGAAGCCTTGGGTTATGAAGGAGATCCGGTAAAAACGGGAGGTAGGTTCAAGAAACTGCCCCTAACGAGAAAATAGAGAACATTTAGGGGCCTTTGTGCGCAAGCCCGAGGTGTTTATGTTTTTTTCATGCTTCCCGGATATCAGGTTAAAGAGGGTATCCGGGAGTTATTCAGCCTAAAACCATTCGGAGAAATCAAAATGAAATTCGGGAAATTTATAAAATCTATCCTCACATCCATCGTCCTGATCACCATTTTGGGATCAAGTAGCCTTTATGCAAAAGAGGGAAATGCTCGCAAGGGCAAGTACCTGTTTCGGAAGTATTGCAGGGAATGTCACACAGATGGTGCAACCGGGGATCGTGCGGGAAAAGCCTTGAGTCCTATCGATAAAACTCAGGCAGAATGGGATAAAATCTTCAAAAGCTATAAGAGCCTGGCCTGCGCTGATCAATGGGACAAAAGGAAAGCCAAGGATATTAAGGATATTTATGCTCATCTTTGGGGACACGCTTTTGATTCGCCGTCTCCAGCTAAATGCGAATAACACGGTTATTTAGACTGTTGGAAGATCCACCGATCAATATCGATCAGCCAGTGTAGCTCGGGAGAGTCAAACATGAGGAAGGACAACAAAAAAGAGATATCGAGAAGGCGATTCCTGAAAGTTTCAGCCAGTGCGGCAGCCACCGCCTCTGTTGCCGGTAATACACAGATATTGTATGCCCTGACCACAAAGGGGTCAGCAAAAAGTACCGGTGTTCAATCCAATATTGAGAAAAAATTCTCTCTTTGTGACATGTGCTTCAACAAGTGTGGTTTAATCGCCAGGGTAGAAGACGGGATTGTAAAAAAACTGGATCCAAATCCCAAGGTTCTTAAATCCAGGGGAATGCTTTGCGCAAGAGGAAATGCCGGGATTCAGAGAGTCTATGATCCCGACCGGCTGAAATATCCCCTCCTGCGAAAAGGTGCCCGGGGAGAAGGCAAGTGGCAAAGGTTGAGCTGGGACCAAGCACTGGATCTCGCTGCTGAAAAGCTGGAGAAGATCGGCGGTGAATATACCCGTTGCGGAACTCTTTTTATGGCCGGTAGCGATATGCAGTCCAAATTTGTTCACCGATTTGCTGAAGCCTACGGTTCCTATAACATCATCTCCCACGAATCCAACTGTTTGGTCAGCCGGAACAGAGCTTTTCTGGATACTTATGGTGAAATGCCCATTCCTGACGTTTTGAATTCAAAGTATATTATTATGCCCGGCTCCAACCGGTTTGAGGCCCTGGTTACACCGGACAGCATCGATCTGATGTCAGCAATCAGGAAGGAGTGTAAGCTGGTTGTTATCGATCCGCGTTATACCAAAACGGCCGCCATGGCTCATGAGTGGTACGCCATCAAGCCGGGAACAGATATGGCGTTTCTGCTGGCGCTGATGCATGTAATGATCGATGAAAAGATCTACAATACGGATTTTGTTAAAAACAAGACCAACGGTTTTGCAGAGTTGACACAGCACGTGAAGAAATACTCGCCACGTTGGGCTGAGAAGGAATGTCAAATTCCGGCTGCTGCCATTGCCCGTATGGCGAGGGAACTGGCAGCAGCAGCCCCTGCTGCCATGGTGTACCCGGGACGAAGAACATCCGACTATACAGACTCAACCCAGATCAGGCGGGCCAATGCAATTGTCAATGCCCTGCTTGGGAACTGGGACCAACCGGGTGGATTTGTGGTTGCTCAAAAGATACACCTAGGCAATATACCCTTCGAACCTGATTTTTACGAAGACAATCCGGACGACCGGGTTGATGTTAACCGATCCCCCATGATGTTTGATACAGAAGGGGCTTACAAGCACGCAAGAGATGCTGTCATTGAAGGAAATCCGTACCCGATAAAAGCCTTCTTCACCTACAAGACCAATCCTATGCAGACCGGAGCCAACCGGCAGAAGACCATTGAGATGATCAACCGCCTCGACTTTATGTTGAGTATCGACATCATGATGAGTGATACAGCCTGGATGGCGGATCTCGTTCTTCCCGCAGCCAGCTACCTGGAGCGAATGGATCCCTATGCTACCCAACAGGGAGTTTCAACAGGACCATGCCTGGTAACACGCGATCCGGTGATTAAACCGATGTTTGAATCCAAATCCGCGCTCTGGATCGTGAGAGAATTGGCAAGACGCCTTGACCTGGGAATGCACTTCGATTTTACCATGAAGCAGTTTAAGGAAGCACAAATCAAAAAGCATCCCGAGGCTGTCAAGGCGATCAAAAAAGATGGGGTTTACCACCAGAAAAGCAAGGTTTACGGAAGATATGACGGCAAACCATTTAAAACCCTCTCCAAGAAAGTGGAGCTTTTCAGCAAACGATATGCTGACGCTGAGCTGGACCCCATGCCGGTTTACAAGAGACCGAAAAAGATCCCTTCCGGCAGGTTTCAACTTGTGGTGGGCAGAAGTGCGGCAATCACCCAGGGATCAACCACCAATAACAAATTGCTCCGGGAACTCGTATCCGAAAACGAACTGTGGTTGCATCCCGATTCTGCTGAAAAACTAGGAATCCGGAACGGCGACAGGGTACTGGTGAGCAGCGTCGTTGGAAAACAAAAAATCAGAGCTAGACTTACCAGGGAGATCAGGAAAGATACAGTGTATATGGATACCGGTTTTGGTGTGCTCTCCAAGGGACTGACCAGTGTTTTTGGCAGCGGAGCTTGCATCGCAGAACTACTGGAAGACCGGTTTGACTACATTTCCGGAAACATGGCAATGCATGAAACCCTGGTTTCAGTTCGGAAAATTTAGAAAAAACAGGAGCTCAGATGATGCAAAAGAAATATGCAATCGTGATCGACACCTTGAATTGTATTGACTGTAAAGCCTGCTTGATCGCTTGTAAGGTCGAAAACAAGGTTCCCGAGGGATTCTGGAGAAACTGGATAAAGCCGAACGCCATTGGTAATGCTCTCAAAACCCAGTATCAGCCAGGTCAGTGTATGCAATGCGACGATCCGTCGTGTGTAGCTGCCTGCCCGGTGGATGCAACTTTTAAAGGAAAAGGTGGTCTTGTTGTCATTGACCAGGAAAAGTGTATTGGCTGTGGCAATTGTGTGACTGCTTGCCCTTATGAAGCGCGCTATCGCCATCCTGAAAAGAGTGTCGTTGACAAATGCGATTTTTGCGCTCATCGCCTTGCTGCTGGAGAGGAGCCGGCCTGTGTGGAGACCTGTCCCACTAAAACACGTATTTTGGGGAACCTGAACGATCCGGATAGCAAGGTCAACCAGCTTTTAAAAAGGAATGAATACGTCAGAATAACCAATCCGCTCATCAACACTCAGCCCAACATCTATTATAAAAAAGAGACCGATCTTTTGCATTGGCCCAAGGAACCGACACTGCCGGGAGGAATCCACATGTCTCCCCAATTTTGGAAAACGAAAACCTGAGGGCCTATTTTCAGCCTTGTCGCGCGAATCTGACAAGGCTCCCCCTTCCCCTACGCAGAGATGACGCCGTGGGGGATTTTTTCAAGTCGAATTTCTTAGTTTTGAATAGGAGATCAATAGATGAGATTAAGAAACCCGATGAGAATTCCCTTTCTGATTGCTTTGCTAACGGCTTTCAGTCTGAACTTTGGCTCAACAGCCGTAGCCGAGGATTGGAAATTCCATTCGATTGTTGATGTGGATTTTGTCAGGCAATACGTCAAGATCCCTGCTCCCAATGGAGTAATGATCGTGGATTCCAGACCGACAAAGCTGAAGTACGATAAGGGGCATATTCCTAACGCTGTCAATATACCGGACAGCCAGTTTGACAAGTTCAAACACCTATTACCTGCGGACAAGAATACCCTGCTGATTTTTTATTGCCAGGGACCTTCTTGAAAAATGAGCCACAATTCAGCCTGGAAGGCTGAGAAAATGGGCTATACAAACGTCAAGAACTTCAACGGCGGATATCCCGTCTGGTTGAAAGTTCCCGGACAATACGGCACCGTAACCGCCGCCTATATCCAGAGTGAACTGGCCAAAGAATCCAAAATGATGATTGTCGATTCCAGGCCCAGAAAAACTGGATATAACAAGGGTTACGTCCCCACGGCCATCAGTATTCCTGATAGTAAATTTGATGAGTACAGCGGCTTACTTCCAAGTAACAAGAAGATCCCGGTGATATTTTACTGCGGGGGCTTTACCTGAAAGATGAGTCATAAATCCGCCAGTAAGGCGGGTAAGCTGGGTTATGAGAATGTCTTTGTATTTGCCGCCGGTTATCCGGCCTGGGTGAAGCTTGCAGGGAAGTCTGAAAAGATCGAGATTAAGGGAGGTGAAGAAGAGGGAAGCATTGATCTGGTCCTTTTTCAGAAAATCCTCAAAGAGAATCCTGACAGCATCATGCTGATCGATGTACGTGATCCTGACGAATTTGCAACAGGTCATCTCCCTGGAGCAATAAACATCACCAATGATGAACTGGAAAAGCAGCTTAAGACCATGAAGATTGATAAACCGCTTGTTTTCGTTTGTGCTACGGGAGCCAGAAGCGGGGAAGCTTACTACATGGTTCAGGATTTGCGACCCGACATCAAGAAGGTCTACTACGTAGAAGCCACCATTACCTATAAGGATGGAGGTTTTGAAGTAAAAAAAGGTCACTAGTCGACAAATAGACATTTGCAAGGGGAGAAAGCGATTAACAAGTGCAGAGTTGGTTAATCCGTTTTCTCTCCTGCAATATGCTCCAACAGGTGTATTAAAAGCAAAGTAACCAGGCTGTAAAACCGGTCGTAATGCTCTTCGTTCAATCGATCCCCAAAGCGTCTAATCCAGGGTAACATGAAGTTGGATGCAAAAGACCTGGCTTCTTCTAATGCTTCTTCTTTTTCAGCGTCGTTGAGCAGGTAGAAAAGGTACTCCAGTTCAAGCGATAGGTGATCGGGAGGTTCATTTATCTCACTGTTCAACTCCAGCCCTGCAGTCTCAAATCGTTTCTGCATCTCCATAGCAGGCTCGCCCATCAACAATCCGCTACCGTTCTCATCGTCCTCTGAATAACAGGAATGGTACAATGGAGCAATAACCCATTTCCCGTTGTTGACAAAAGAGCGGACATAAGCTGCTTCCAGATTCTCAAACAGATTTTCGGAATCAGAAAATCTGTTGACTATCTGCTTCAGTTTTTGCAGGGTCGCTGCCGGAAAGTCATCTCCCGTTTGATTCAGCTTTTCCAGAGGTCTGAACCAGGATCCATCCAGCAATCCCTGACAAGTTTCCTCATTGGGTCCCCAAAAAATCATACAAAACAATTGGACACATTCTTTATGAAGGTGGATTAGCGGTTCTTTTCGATTCAGCACCATTAATAACCTCTGATGATTCCTTTTGGACTCTTAAGCTCACTCAACGACATTAGCATCATATGTGATATCTTTTTATTATACAATCTCTTCCAAAGAGACTTCATTCCAAGACTTTGTCAATAGGGGCCAATGAGAAGAGGTCACCTCTATGGCATTTGCTACAGTAATAATCTTGCTTCCAGCAGGATATGTTTACCCACAAGCCCAAGAAGAGCTGAACAGCAAGATACTGCGTTTGCTAAAGGAGAAACTTAAGAATGTGGCTATCCGATTCTCAATTGGCAAGTGTCCTACTTCCGATATGCTGGCCTTACTATTGCCAGGTCACAACATCAAGAGCGCTCTTCCAGGTTTTGGGCAGGATGAAGATGGGTTCTCCCGTTAACTCAGTATGAAGCTGGTTGGTTTCTGCGATGGCATTGAGCGTTCCGACCAGCTTGTGTGCTGAATGATAGTACTCGTGGATGGCACCGGGTCTGTTCAGGAAACTATGGACAGCACAGGCGTATATATTTAATGAATCTATAATCCGCTCCCTGTACCGGTTTTGCTGTTTAGAGGACAAACTGTGATAGGCAAAGCGATAGCCGTTGACCGCATCAAAATCTATTCCCTGGGGAAAAGGTCCGTTGAACAGGCGATTACCCCAGATTCCGGAATCTTTCTGGAGCGACAGTATTCCTTCTATAGCCTTTTCAGCGTAAGGGATTTTCCGATCAAGGTGATGATAGATCCACCAGAAGTGAGCCGCTCCACCCAAATCAACCGTTGTGGGATCTCTTAAAATGTAGTCCCCAATCCCGTTTTTCCAGAATCCGGAATGTGGGTCGATTCGAGAATTCATGGCTTTAACCAGCCAATGTTTCCAATCACCTGTAATCTGAACACCTTGAGGGGCATCTATTAATGCTGCGGCTCTTCCCATTTCGTGAGAACCGGTCCATATTTCGTGCCAATTGAAGGAATCCAGCCACTGATCGATGGATGATGGGGAGCTGAAGATCTTTTTTGCCCAGTAATGTGGGTATTGAGGTTTGCTGTCAAGAAGTTTCAATGCTGCAGAAGAAAACGCAGTGGCATGGGTCACACTTTCACCGGCTACGATATTCTTACTGAAGAGTCCTGTTTCAGGGTCCTGGAAGGAGCGAATCAAGTCAGCCCATTCCCTGCGACCCATTTCTGTGGTTTTCTCATGCAATTGGTCTGTAATCCAAAGAATGTATACCAGATCGCAGGAGCCATAAAGATCTGTGGATCCGCCTTCGTGAATGGAAAACCTTCCACGAAGATCATCGGGTTGAAATGTGTTGGCCGGATCATGGAATTTTCTGATAAAATCATCCAGTTCCGCGGCGAATATCGTCAGATCATACTGTTGGTTATCCTGACATCTTTCCTGATCCAGTTCCGGTCCTTCATAAAAGTAGTACTGATATACCCCAAAAAAAATAGCGATTAAAACAATTGGGATACTGACCAGGATATTGCGTTTCAAGGATCTGTTTTTCATTTCATTACCCTGGTGTCAGGCTTTACGCCTGTTTTTCATACCCCATCTCTTTTAACATCTGAGCATGGAGCGTTGAGTTGATCGGATAGAATGCGAGAAGTATAATTCCCAAGGCGATAAATCCGCATGGTATGAGGGTCATCAGAATACGTATCCCGTCCAGAGCCTGTTCGGATTGCTGGACATTGGGAACATAGCCGAAGTAATCCAGTGACATACCTGCCACAAAACCAGCCAGGGCCTGGGACAGTTTCAAGCCAAAAACAAAAAATCCGTAAAGAAACCCTTCCTGCCTCAGCCCCGTCTTCCATTCCGAAAACTCAACCGTATCGGGCACCATTGCCCAGGGGAAGAGAAAGTATGAAGCCATTCCCAGGCCTGTAAATGCCAGAATTGCAATCAAGATTGTCGGTGAGAGTGATGGAAAGGTATAGATCACAATCAATCCGATACAGAAGATTGTCAGACCGGTAATAAAGGCTGATTTTTTGCTGGTTCGTTTGGATATTTTAAGCCAGAGTGGAATGGAAACGATTGCTGTCAGGAAAAGTGCCAGGAAAGCAAAGGGGATCAGGTCTTCCCGATTCAGGTTGTACTTGAAATAGTAATTTACCATGGAAGCGGTGGCATAAATCGCGATTGCCGTGAAAAAGAAGGTCAATACCAACAGCAGAAAAGGCATATTCCTGGCCATGGATTTAAGGTTCTCGCCCATGGTGTGCTTCTCTTCTTCCAGGGCCTGGGTTTTCTCTTTAACCGATGAAAAAGAGAAAAGAACAATTGCTGCTGCAAACAGGCCGAATATCACCCCAACCATCCGGAATCCCATCGCTTCATCAGCAAAAAGTGAGACTAGCGGTTTGGTGGCTCCTGCTGCAACCAGCGTCCCGACAATGGCAAAAGACATTCGAAATCCGGTTAAAACGGATCTTTCATGACTGTCCAGAGTCATCGATGCAGTGAGTGCAGCGTAGGGAACATTGACCAGGGCAAATACCGAATTGAACAGCAGAAAGGTCGCCATTCCATAGATGAACCGCCAGGTCGCAGATAACTCCGGATTGGCGAAGATTAAATAGAAACAGATTCCCAGCGGGATGGCGCCAAACAGCATGTAGGGTCGTTTTTTCCCCCACCGGGTGTTAGTTTTGTCAATAGCCAGCCCGATAAAGGGATCGATGGCGGCGTTCCACAGTTTTGAAACCAGAAAGATGGTTCCAGCGGATGCGGCCCCGATTACAAACACATCTGTATAAAAATAGAGCAGATAGAGGCTGGTGGCGTTGATGACAATGTTAAATGCGAGATCGCCAATACCGTATCCTGCTTTTGTTTTCAAAGGAATTGGCGACATCGCCGCCTGCTTGGCATCTGTTTTCATCTTCAATCCTTTATATGAAACAGGCCCTGTCAAGGGTCTGTATCCAGGGTGTAGGGGTTTTTACCAGTTCAGGATAGAACTTCTGACATTCCGCTATGGCCGCCAGAGCGCCGGGAAGAATGTGCGTATTGGTGTAGTGCTCAAAAAAGTAATCCCGGTCATTCAAAATCTTTTCGGCAGCAGCAAGATAATCCACACATGCCTGATAGATCTCCTTCTCGCGGTACCCACCCGCAATCCGGTTGGATCGGGTCAGACAATAAATACCATCCAGATCAATACAATAGGTGACATCCTTATCCCATAAACCAGTCGGCAATTGTAATCGCAGGGTATGATCGATAATTTTCTCGGGATATCTCCAGGAGCGATTCAGGAATTCATAGACATAATACATGTGAAAAGCACCGCCCATTTCATGTTTGGTGGGAGTCTTGATAACTCCGAGTTTATGTATCCAGCCCCTGCACCAGTAACCGGACTTCGGATCCGCCTCTCTGTCCAGCCAATCGAAATACCAGTCATAAAACTCTTGGGAGCCCTTATCCAGCATCGCCAGTATAGCAGGAATCCCTGATACGATATGGGATCCGGGCCAGATGATGGACCAGGGGATTCTCTCAATCCAGCGCTCCATCTGCTTTTTCCCGGACAGCAGTTTTGCGATCCAGGGAAACTCATGAGCGGGCTTGCGATCGATTAAATGAAGCGCTGCAACGGCATAGGCGGTTGTATGTTGTTTGGAATGGGTATAAGTGTATCGCTTCTTATACCAACCGGTATCCCGTTTCTGGAATTGATTGATGCAACCTGCCCAATCGTCTTTTTCTTGATCTGTCAATTGCAGATCATTCATGATAGCCCTGCAGAAGAGGACATCCGTCGTTCCATAAAGACTGGTAGGGCCATCAATGGCGTAGCTAAAATCGCCAATTCCCGGTCCGGAACGAAATTGTTCAACCCACTCAGGGTAGAGCGTTTCCTGCAGATGCGTAAAATCAAATACTTTGCCCATCGTTACCCGTCCTTTTTTAGAAATACTCGTTTCATGTGTCGTTCCAAAATGTTCTGTTCCACTTGCTCTCCGATGATCAATGCATGCTGATTCAGCGCGGAGAGGTATCGATCACCCATTTCCGCTGCCAATTTATATCCGACGTGGAGCAGTTGCCTGAAATCAGAGTTGTAGGAAGAACAGTCCTGGTCATGCCGAAGAGTTTCTGCAAATCTTTCTCCACTCCATTGATCAACCTGATCGGCTGAAGGAAGATTTGAATTGTCTATATTCAAGACTGTCAGATAAGGAGAACACAGCTCCGCCCTACGCTCCAATGAACCCCTGAAGATCTCTTTTGCGATTTCCAAACCCTCACTACCTGCCAATGCCAGGCCGATCAACTCCTCCAACCAGGTTGTTCCTGCTGTCTTGAGGTGTAGACCCGTATTATACTGGTAGATAAGATCCCGCATGATACTGTAAATGGAAAACTTGTCCGAGCCCGAGTGGATACTCATTTTCAATGCGGAAGAGAGCCCGAATTGATTAACTGCAAGCTGAATAACCTTTAAACCTGCCTCAAATTCTTTAGCAAAAAGAGTAAGATCCCCTTCATAGTCAATTCCCTTGTTAAACGCACCGGAGAACCTGGGAGCAATGGTTCGAACATCAATTTTTTTCTGTCCGAGCGCAGCCAGAAACAGAAATATCTCCAATGGCGTTTGGGGTTCCGAAGCCTCATCGAGTGAAACTTCGGTGATAAAGTTGTTTCCACCCAGTTTGTCCACCAGATATAGATATACCTGCCGAGATTCCTCGGCCGCCGCAAGATATTTCTCTGCGAACTCTCCGATTACATTTCTGTTCAGCTTGAAATCCGGAAGATCAACAGAGATGGAATCCTGTCGCAAAACCGGATCCAGGAAAGCAATGAAGTCATCAATTTCTTCTCCCAGGGAAGATTTGTTAATAGTATCAGCAATATCAATGGTAAAGAAGTCGGATGCAGACAGAAAATAGTCGACATTGCTGTTATTGATGTGGTCAGCATCGACAAAATAGGCAGAATCCCAGTTCAATGCAGTGGTTGCATTATCTGCTTCTTCCCGGACCTGTATGGGATTTGTTTTCACAATGGAGTGTTCCCGGAAAGACTTGTTCCAGACCGGGGTTACTTCCAAACCATAACTTCTTGCCTTGATAAATGCCTGCAGTTGAGCCTTGCCCTGCAGACCAAAACGATCTCCAACTCCCATGGAAAAACGAGACAACTCCATTTATTCTCCTTGATATTTCAGCGACATCGAAAATGCATGCTTATTTTATAGTGTCTTCCAAACCTCCTGCTGATAGACCAGGGAATCACAAAAAAGTTCATCCGGGTGGTTCTTTGACTTAATTTAATAAATAAAGAAAGTGGATTCTGTCAAACGTTCTTTGACATCTGAAAATCCGGGAAGAGATCTTCAAAGTGAGAAAAAGATCGGAATCACCTCTTCTCATAATTCCAATTTATCGAATAATTTGGTAAGGATAGGTTACCGTTTGTGGAACAAACAGTTTCCATGTAGTTTGCCAACCCCAATTATCAGAGGAATGTATGAGTGAGGAGAATTCGACACAGTCTGAGACGTTTGAAGCGTTTTACAAGTCATTTTCGTATGGCAGTCGCTCAGACTTATCATTTAAGTTCATCGCCGGATTACCGGAGGAAGTTGCATCACGGTTCTTTACCGATCTTTTTCGGAATATTATTGACGGCCTGGATTTCAAAGACACGGAGCCGATCAAAGAGACTGTTCTAAACTGGCAAATCAAATCCTATGACAAACCATCACAATTTGCGTATGACAGCGGGCCCTTTCATAAACCTGACAAACCATTAACTGATGCGACAATTGGCCTGATATCCTCCAGCGGACATTTTGCGGCCGGGAATGATCCGGAGCCTTTCGGCATCGCAAACATGACCCAGCAAGAGGCTGTTCGGAGAATCGGAGATTTTATCAAGCAAAAGCCGGAGCTGTCTGAAATTCCGGTTGAAATCCCTTCCGAAAATCTCATGGTGAGACATGGTGGCTATGATATCCGGGCAGCCCAGCGCGATGTCAATACTGTATTTCCTTACCAGATCCTCAGGAGAATGGCTGAATCCAAGAGATTCGGCAAACTGGCCTCAATGGCTTATTCGTTTGTGGGAGCCTGCTCTCAGTTGAAGCTTCAAAAAGAATCCATACCCGGTTGGATTGAACGATTCAAGTCTGCAGCGATAGATGCACTAGTTATGGTTCCTGTTTGACCGGTTTGTCATGTGTCCGTGGGACACATCAGCAGGGTTGCAGAGGAGTCGGGTATTGCTACAGTCATTGTTGCTGCTGCTCCTTTTGAAAAAAGGCTTACAAGCATGTCGTTGCCGAGATTGGTTTTAACATCCCAACTGATGGGACGACCTATGGGTATTCCCAATGACGTGGAATTTCAAACGAGAACACTTGAGAAGGCGATGGAGTTGTTGGAATCTGCACAGGATAATGGCACAGTGGCAAGGATTAATTAGCCTCACGACAAATCCAGTCTTTGGCGGGATGGATCTACTTCTTGTCTGAGTTAGAACTGTTGACCAGATACACGCCAAAACAGACAAAGAGCAATGCTAGCAACAACAAATTAGAGATCGGTTCGCTAAGGAATATAGCACCCGATAAAACACCAAAAATAGGCGTTAGAAAGAGAAATGATGAAATCCTCGATACACGGTAGTGATGAACCAGCCAGAAAAAAGCCAAATAGGTAATAAAGGCCACCCAAACTCCCTGGTAAATTAAACAGCAAATTGCAGTCGGCGAAATTCGAATTGGGATGGCTTCACCTGTTACCAGGGAGACGATCGGGAGCAGCAACGCTGACATTCCCAACTGATAAAGCAAAACTTTGGCGGGGATGGTTTGCTGCAATGGGGTGGCCTTAATCGTTACTGTAATTGTAGCCCAAAACACTGCTCCCAATGCAACAAGCAAGTCTCCAAAAAGCATTTCTTTAGTCGGAAATCCAAGGGCTTCGCTAAATGCGGCCACAACTCCGGCAAATGCGCAGCAAAGCCCCAGAACCTGAATCGGCCTTAAACGGTCTCCCGGTATGAAGAAATGAACACCAATAGCCGTGAAAAACGGCATCAGGTACATGAAAATGACGGATCTGGATGCGTTAGTATACGAAAGTCCCCAGTAGATTAACATGAACTCAAAAGAAAACAATAAACCTATGAACAACCCCCATTTCAGAGACCCGTCTTTCTCAAAAATCGGTTTTCCTCGAATTTTTAGCCACACCAGGATCAACAATGCAGCGGTAATTGAACGTACTGAGGCTTGCTGCAGCGGAGGAATTTCCGATATGGCAACTTTGATGGCAACCTGATTAATCCCCCAACTGACGCATAAGATCAGCAGGATAATAGTTCCTTTTAGATCAAGAACTCTGTCTTTGCTGGAAGATACTTTAGCATATACTGCGGACGATCCTTGTCGCATAGCAAATCTTGTGTTTTTAGAGTGGTAAAGAAGCGCCCGGGAGTTTCAGCCCGGGAGGCAGGTTAAAACTGATCAAGCAGTTTGGCGGCAGTCTCCATGTCTTCCGGAGCTATGACGAAAAGGCATTTTTCTTGAGAAGCAGATACTGATCCATAGATATAATTGATATTAATTAGTTTTTTGCCAAATTGTTCACAAATCCCAGCCAGTGCTCCCGGCTTGTTTTCCAACTCCAGCACAATAACCTGCATGGTGTCGAAAACATACTCTTGTTTAGCCAGCAACTCAACAGCTTTCTCGGTTTTATCGATCAACAGGCGGATCAAGGCAAATTCGGCCGAATCCCTCTGCATCATGTTGTAGTTGGAAACAGAAGCGACTTTTTTAATGGACTTTCCCCTGGCTTTAAACAGCTCCTGGACATAATGTGATGCGTCCTGGATAGTCATCGCATCGATATTAATATCCGATTTGCTCAGTAGATTCGTCAACCGCCCGAGTTCACCCGGGATGTTTTTCAAAAAAAGCGATATCTCGGTTCGGATCATGAGATTCTCCAGCTAAAGTTAGGAGGTCAGTTTTTGGAAATCAGGGACGAAATCATCATTTGTGAACGGGACTGCTTTTTCCTGTATTGCTTTAATGAAGATACCTGTTTGTGATCCGTAAAGGCAAGAATTTCGTGATCCGAAATATCCAGATGCCCTGCATTGGCAACTGCTTCTGAAATGGCAGTTTTGCGTATGTCCTCCGGAGTGATTTTTATGTCAAGTTTTTCACCCAACCCTTGAACGATTCGGTAAATACTGGTACTGCTGATTCCTTCGCCCTTACCGGCTCGGTCCATATTCTGAAAGAGAGGTCCTGCTGAATCACCCCTGATTTCAAGCCAGGCTTTGAGAGCGTTTAAGGTTGCTGTCGGAAGGATCTTCACACGGCCGTCAGGTTCCCCATCCGGGCAGACTTTTAGTTGCCTGGTATCGATGCTTAGGTCGTCCAGTTGCAGTGTGGCAATACAACTCCTTTTAAGGGCCAAATCGTAAAGAAGTCGTAGTATGGCATAGTCCCGGGCCGCCTTATGAGGCTTTTTCTGGGATCGGGCAAAAGTCATTATTTTTTGGATCTTATTCCGATCGAGCAGTATTTCAGTTTGATCGTTGTCGTTTTTTTCGTTTGCAACGTCCAGTGTCCAGCTAATCAGCCTTTTTCGATGAGCCTCTTTTACTATGGAACGCAAAGCCGAGAGCTTTCGGTTGATTGAAGCCGGTTTCATCCCCGAATCGTCTATCTGTACCTTGAAATGTAAAACGACCAGATTTGCCCTGTTTTGAGGTAAACTGAAAAGCAATTCCAGCGCCTCCCGTGCAGAATCGGTTCCCAGGTAGGAAGAGAAAGTGTCAAGATCTGAAGCATATGCTTTGAGTGTTCCGGCACTCTTGTTGGGAAAAAAGGATTGAATCAGTTTCTTTGTGGACTCTTTCAATGTGGTTCCCCGGTTGTGTTAGAAAACTGAAGTTGATAGAACTGGATGTGTAATGAAATTCTAAAATTATCATACTCAAATACAACATTTTGTCAATCGTTTGAGCGCTAATCTTTTATTATGAAACGAACTTCTTTTGTTGTGGAATTATTCCGTTGAATTCTATTGTCATCAGAGATGATAAGTGTTATTTCATATGGTTCAAATGGCATATTCAGGTGAATTGAAAAACGCTCGTTTGTTGAAAGGAAGATCGAAGATGAGAGAAGAAGACAAGGTAGTTATTCAGATTATCGCAGAGATTATGGAGGTTGATGAAGCTGATATGTCACCTGACCTGACCCTGTTTGATCTTGGAGCCGATGAACTGGATATGGTTGATATTACGCTGGCATTGGAGCAGGCCATGGATATAGAATTTCCTGATAGCCGTCTACTGATCAATCCGGAAAAGGATGCCAAGTTCACCGTAGGCGATGTGATCAGCATTGCTTCCGAGTTCTATTAAGAACCGCTTCATCAGGCGGGACCTGGGCTTTTCCAAAACTCTGATTGAATGCTCTCCGCTGATTCGGCTGGCTAACATCTTTAAGTCGACTCCCCGACTGTAATCGAATCGTTCCCCTTCGCTTATATCATTCCTGCTGTACGGCTTCTATAGCCTTAATCCCTAGCTTTCGGAAAACAATGATGAACTGGGCAGATGATGAGACCCGCTGATGAAGGATCAGCTTGCCTTTTGAGTTGATATTTTGAACGAGTTAATCCGGGAGGTCGCACCTTTTATGCGAAGCAGGCTTAAAAGGCGGCTGTCATCCCTGATTTCAGTGATATCAGAATAATCTTTTTTCAACAGTTATCAAGGCTCGAAGCAGCTATTTGTTAACCCACTCGCTGATGCTTTTAACACTGTTTAAGGCGGATACCAGTTGTTTGCCAGCTTTGAATCTTGCTACCAGCTTACCCGGAATGACAATGCTCTCACCAGTTTGGGGATGTGTTCCTGTTCTGGGCTGTCTAACGTTGGGGCTGAAGGTACCGAAACCGGTCATGGTGAATTTTCTTCCTTTGCTTAATCCCTCCTGAATAGCTCCAAATGCAGCATTTAGAGCAAGACCAGCCTGTTTTTTTGAGATACCGGCTTCTTCAGAAATGATTGAAATAATTTCCTGTTTGGTCAGATTTTGATTCATATGTTCCTCTGTTGAATGATTGATTCAATAGAAACGGAATAAAAAACCAATGGAAATCAGGTCAGAACCATGAGCAGTTCAGTTTTTTTGACATGCTGACCTTCAGATACTTCGATACGCGAAACTACACCTTTTTTGGGGGAGAGTAATTCGTTTTCCATTTTCATGGATTCCAGGATGATAAGGGGTTGAGCTTCCTGAACCGATTCGCCTTCCTCAACCAGGATGGATAGAATCTGTCCCGGCAAACCGGCCTTTATTTCACCTGCTATTTTTCGTTCAGATTGCTCGGACCGGATGGGTAAAGGTTTAACTTTCTCGATTTCTATGTCAAAGGGGAGTCCGTTCAGAACAACGGTTCTGGGAAATCCATCAGCCTGTTTGAGAATTTCCACAGGAAAAACCTGTTTGTCAATAATCAGGGTCTTTATCCCCCCGTTGACATGGAACTCCTTTATCTCAACGGAGTGGTTGACACCATTCACGAACACCTCGAATTGATTGATCTGACTTGCTTTTTTATTGATATCAATAAGATATTCCCTACCGCTTTTTACCAGGTATTTCATGTCGTTTGCCGGATTTGTTTAAAAGTCGAATTTTTTTCGATTGATCCATCTTGTAGCCGTATTCCATATTGAGGGTCTCGCCTTTTCACTCTCGGACTCTGCCATGCCATGGTTGTTGGACTCGTTGTATAGAGATAAGGCGGCTATCAAGGCGGCAGTTTCGTTGTCTCTTGGCGACTTCAGTTGATTGAGAAGCTTTTGTCGATTTTCCCTTCTGGAAATGTAGGCAATGTTCATATTTCTGTTCTGGAACTCATCTGAGCAGAGGATTGCCCGCAAGAGGGACAGATTAGTGTCAATACCGTCAATATAACAATTATTTAGAGCAATCTGCATTTTCTTGATGGCTGCGTCACGAGAGGAATCTCTAACCAGAATCTTCGCAATCATGGGATCGTAAAAAGTTGCTACATTGTCACCACTGAAATAGTTGGTCTGAACATTAATTCCTTGCCCGAAGGGCAGATAAAACCTATCGATAATACCGGGACATGGGGTAAAGTTGGCGTTGGGATCTTCCGCACAAATGGAAACGCTGATAACGTGACCATTTCGATTTAACTGTTCCTGATGAACCGTAAGCGGGTCTCCGGAAAACACCCTGATCTGTTCCTTCAGCAGGTCCACTCCGGTTAACTGGCTGGTGGCAGTATAAAAGGGTTGAATATAGCCATTGACTTTGAGGAAATAGACATCCTCGCCATCAACAAGGAAAACAACCGAAACAAAACCGGTTGCATTCAAGCGATTAACCACTCGACGTATAACCCGTTCGATTTTTTCCCGTTTTTCTTCCGAAAGAACCCTGGAAGGCGTTTCAACCAGAATTTTCTGAAATCGCCTTTGTACGGAGCACCACTGTTCCGGGAATATGATGATATTCCTCTGATGATCTCTTAAAACCGGAAATTCAACATGATGGGCTTTTTCAAAGAATTTCTCCACGAATATCTCTTTGGAATTCATGGAGTACTTGTTGCAGCGTGAAAGAACAAAATGGTAAGAGGATTCCAGTTCAGCCGGTTCCGTAACAACTCTCAAACCTTTCCCCCCGTAGCTGTGCACCGCTTTGACAAGAACCGGGTATCCTATTTCTTCGGCAGCTTTTTTGAGGCTCTCCAGACCTTCACATTTTGTTGATCCCGGCAGGATAGGTAGACCTAGTCTGCTGGCTCTCTCCTTGACAAAAGGTCGGTCTGCAAGGCTCATCGCCCCTTCCAGTTCCGGTGCTATAGTCACGATGCCATGTTTTCTCAACTTTTTAGTAAATTCGGCGTTCTGGGCCAAAAATCCGTAACCCGAATGAACGGCATCCACTTTAAGCGATGCTGCCAGCTCAACTATCTGGTCAATATCCGCATAAGCACGGGATGAGGAGCTGGTCTTCAAGGCATAAGCCTCGTCTGCATTACGAACACCGGCGCTGTTCTGATCCTCCTCCTCGAAAATGGTAATCGCTTTTGCTCCGAGCTCTTGCACTGCCCTTACACAGTTGGCCTGGATCAAACCCCGGTTAGCAATCAATACTTTTGAGAACATGGCTTAAAGTAAATTATAACGGTATATTTCCGTGCTTTCGTTTTGGCATCTCTACACTTTTTCCGACCAGTGCACTGAGATGGTTGATAATCGTCTTTCTTGTTTCACCCGGTTCTATTACATCATCGATATAGCCCATTGCCGCTGCATATTGAGGGTTTGTGACGTTCTCCATATAAGCTTTTTCGCATTCTTCAGCTTTTTTCTCAGGATCATCTGCTGATTTGATTTCCTGCTTAAAGACAATATTCGCTGCACCTTTGGGCCCCATTACCGCTATTTCTGAACCGGGCCAGGCAACTACAAAATCAGCTCCCAGGTGTTTTGAGCACATGCAGATATAGGCACCGCCGTAGGCCTTTCTCAAGATAACGGTCATTTTGGGAACAGTAGCCTCGCTGTAAGCGTAAAGAAGTTTAGCCCCGTGTCTGATGATTCCGTTGTACTCCTGATCGGTTCCCGGCAGGAAACCGGGGACGTCGACCAGGGTCAGCAGGGGAATATTAAAGGCATCGCAGAAGCGTACGAATCGGGCTCCTTTGTCGGCAGCATTGATGTCCAGACATCCTGCCAGTTCACTTGGATTGTTGGCAATAACACCGACCGGATATCCTTCCAGCCTGGCGAAACCGATAAGAATGTTCTTGGCATAACCGGCTTGAAGTTCCAGAAAAGAACCTTTATCGACAATGGATTCAATGACTTGCTTCATATCATATGTTTTTGCGGCTTTGGAGGGAACCAGGTTCTCCTGCGGAATCTCATCTATTACCCCTGCATCTCCACTGTCGAATACCGGAGGAGTCTCCAGGTTGTTTGAAGGGAGATATGACAAGAGTCGTTTTACCCAATCAAGGGTGGATTCATCATCATCACCAACGTAAGAGACAACGCCTGAGAGTTCCATATGAATATCTGGACCCCCAAGTTCGTCCTTGGAGACCTCTTCCCCTGTGACGGTTTTGATGACTTCAGGACCGGTGATGAACATATTGGACGTACTCTTAACCATGGCTATAAAATCCGTAATGCCAGGTGAATAGACGGCTCCTCCCGCGCATGGACCCATAATTACACTGATTTGCGGGATAACACCGGAGGCTTTGGTGTTGCGAAAGAACACTTCGCCGTAACCGGAGAGTGCTGAAATACCTTCCTGGATTCGGGCTCCGACTGAATCGTTAAGCATTACCAGGGGAGCGCCATTTTGAATTGCCAGGTCCATGATGTTTGCGATTTTCTTCCCGTGCATTTCACCCAGGGAACCTCCCAGTACAGTGAAATCCTGTGCGGCTGTGTAAACAATCTGACCGTTGATCCTGCCAAAACCGGTGACAACACCGTCCCCGGCAGTTTTGTTATTTTCCAGACCAAATCCTGCATTGCGGAGTTCCACAAAGCCTCCGACCTCATTGAAGGTACCCGGATCAAAAAGGTACTCAATTCTTTGCCAGACGGTCATTTTGCCCTTGATGTTCTGAGCTCTAAGGCGATCATCCCCGCCTCCAAGTTTCATGAAAACTTTTTCTTTCTTCAGGTTTTTGATTCGTTCCCGGTTAATCTCATCGATTTTCAATTGCTGTCTCCGGTGACTGAACAGTTATTATAGTATTGTCCTATAGCCGATCACTATTTTAGTAAGCTTAACCCGCTCATTTGGAGAGTTCAAAGCATTATTCACAAATCACCGTAAATTTAAAAAATAAGTACATAAATACAATGGATTATATAGAGTTTTCCGAGTTCATGTTGATATTGTTTTTCATCAAGAAGAGTGAAAAAAAGGTGAAATATTAGAGGCGTTTGTTGATTAGTCAGTCGATTTGAGCTAGCATAGCCTATCTTTACTAATGAAGGTTTTATCGCCACTTACAACATTTCACAATTGAGTATCCGGTAGACCCCTTTTTCATAAAACCGGATCAGACAGCATAATTGGAGAAAAAGATGAACATAAAGACTTTTGGTGTCATCGGCGCCGGTCAAATGGGCAATGGTATTGCACAGGTAGCTGCCGCAAGCGGTCTCGACGTTATCATGAATGATATTAAGGAGGAGTTTGTCGAGCGCGGCATGAGCAGCATAATCAAGAATCTTGACAGGATGGTTAGCAAGGGCAAATTGGATGCTGCCAAAAAGGAAGAAATCCTGGGTAGGATACAGGCAAGCACCAACCTGAAGGACATGTCGGCGGTTGATTTTATTGTTGAAGCAGCAACGGAAAATGAACCTGTGAAAATGAAAATTTTCAGGGATCTTGATGAGATTTGCGGAAAAGAAACAATCCTGTCGACCAATACCTCTTCCATCCCCATAGGCAGGATTGCAGGCAACACAGGTAGACCTGACAAGGTGATTGGGATGCATTTCATGAACCCTGTTCCCGTGATGAAGCTTGTCGAGGTTATTCGAGGCATTGCAACCTCGGATGAAACCTTTAAGATTACCTGGGACCTTTCCGAAAAATTCGGTAAAATTCCTGCTGAAGCTAACGATTTCCCTGGCTTTATCGCCAACAGGATCCTGATGCCCATGATAAACGAAGCGGTGTATTGTCTTTTTCAGAATGTCGGAAAACCCGATGATATTGACACAGTGATGAAACTTGGCATGAATCATCCCATGGGGCCCCTGGCGCTTGCCGATCTGATAGGGCTTGATACCTGCCTGGCGATTATGGAAACCCTTTATGACGGTTTTAAGGATTCCAAATATCGGCCCTGTCCTTTGCTAAGAAAATATGTTGAAGCCGGTTGGCTGGGCCGAAAAACGGGAAGAGGCTTCTACGTATACGATTAAATCCTGAAGCTCACCGCACCATGGCGGTCTTGTGATCCGGTTTACGGAATAATCCAATGGAATTAAAAAGTTTAAAAAATCAAGAGTTTGTTAATTCAGAGTTCTTCGATTCCAGACGACAGGTTGGAGAAGGGTTCGTTGAAAAGCTGGTAGAGGTTTTTAGCGATGAAGCTCCGAAGTTGATAAATAAAATCAAACAGGAAGCCGAAGATTCGGATGATAAGGAAATGGCTGAACTGGGTCACAAGCTGAAAGGAATGTCAATGAATGTCGGAGCCACCCGATTAAGTGAACTGGGTCTTGAAATAGAGAAGATAGCCAAGGACGGAGATCGTGAGGGGTTGGTCCGGATTCTTGAACTTCTTGATGCGACCCTGGACTCAACGCTCGATACAATGCGGAGCCTGTTAGAAACCGGTTCCGATTGACAATGATTTCAGTTCTTAAAAGAGGGCTGACCTGTCGATTCAAGGACGCTGATCCACAACCGGGAAGAGGGGTGCAGCGACTTCTTCTGGGAAATGGCTAATCGGATCGGAAGCTGGCAATAGACGCCGTGCCAGATGGAAACCACCAACCCGGTTTTTCCGGCCATTGCCGCATGAACGGCATTTTGCCCCAGGGTTGCACTGAAAAGTCCGTCATTCGTATTGGCCGGCACCGATCTGATGATGTAGCTGGGATCAATATATTTCAGATTGATCTGCATATTCTGATTCTCGAAGTATTCTGTAATCCTCTGCTTTAGATATCCGCCAATATCCTTCAATCGAACGTTTCCGGATTCATCCCGATCTTTGTCCTCATTTTCAAAGAATCGTTGCCCTGCTCCTTCAGCCACAACGATCACAGCGTGGGATCTGGCCTGAAGCCTTTTTTTCAGAACTTCCAGAAAACCATTCTTGCCATCCAGATCAAAATCCACTTCCGGGATCAGAACAAAATTGACATCTCGTTGCGATGCTGCCGCTGTTGCTGCTATAAAGCCGGAATATCGCCCCATCAGTTTAACCATGCCAATTCCGTTTGGATAGGACAGGGCTTCGGTGTGCGCGCACTGGATAGCATTGGTTGCGGAATCCACGGCTGTTTCAAAACCAAAAGAGCGGGATACAAATGAGATGTCGTTATCAATGGTTTTGGGGATGGCAACCACGGCAATCTTCAGGTTTCTGGACGAAACTTCATTTTCGATCTTTTCTGCAGCCCTCAATGTGCCATCGCCGCCAATGATTAACAGAATATTGATGTTTTGCCGTTCAAGTGTGTCTACGATCGTCTCAATGGATTGAGCTCCACGGGAAGATCCTAGAATGGTTCCGCCCTGTTCGTGAATATCGGAAACCGTCTGAGGAGTCAGGGGTATCAGCGCATGCTGGTATTTTGGTATAAATCCCTGCAGACCATATCTGACACCGAAGATGCTGCGAACTCCATAACCGTGATAGAGGCTCATCACAATCGCCCGGATAACATTGTTTAGTCCGGGGCAAAGGCCGCCGCAGGTTACAATGCAGGCTGTCACTTTTGTGGGATCGAAATAGATCTCCTTTTCGGGTTGGGAGGTTTCAAATGCTACCGGTGTCCCTTTTTGTTTATCATTTGGATAGGGGTGAAACAAGATCTGTTGATTAACCTGGATCTCTTCTGCAATTGCCAGTGGAGATTTGATTTTAGCTTTACCCAGGGTTTTTATGGCGGTTTCTTTTGCTGCAAAAGGTGGCTTCATCTTTATTGACCTGGAGTTGACGTTCGATTTGATCAAGAATGATTTCTTTTTTCAGTAACGACTTCATCATGTTATCCCAATCCTGTCATTTCAGCCAGTGGATTTTAGATCACAAAAAATACTAAAGCTTGTTCGATTGGCAATAACATCAGGAAGCACTATTTCATATACTCAGCAGCATTCCGTGATTACGGAGGCATAGAACCGATTGTTCCCCTTTTTTTCCCTTGTGCCTTTAACGAGCAAACGCTAATCTACTTTTACCAGATAGCAAATTCACTTTCCGGGAAGCTTTCCGCAAGTCAACTTTTCCGAGTTACCGGTTCGAATTTACCAAAGCCTTACGACCTGAGCGACCATGATGTTTAACAGTGAGCAGTTGAAAAGCGCTATACAATCGGATATCGAAATTGTCGCAATCTGGGGCGCTTTTCAGATCCTGAAACTGGAAAACGATCAGTCTGTGGAATTTCTGAGCAATTTTCTTCAGTCTCCTTTTCCGGATATTCAGGATGCAGGACTGGCGAAAATAGCCGAATTGAAGAACGAAGAGTTTACAGCGGACATCATACGACTATTCAGGGAATCCGAGGGACAGTTAAAGTATACGGCGGCATATGCGCTTTCCAGCTTCAACAATGATATCACCAGGGCCTTGCTGCAAAAATGGTTTGAGCAGCTTTCCACCAGCAATCAGTCCACTCGTATGGAGTATGACGCAGCCGTCTTTTCATTTATCAATCTGGATCGTGATGCCCATTATCCGCAAGTAGTCAAAACGCTTTACCAGTCACAGAGCGATATCATCAAGAGCTCCGTGTTGTTTACCAATCTCCTGAACTTCTGTGAAGAAGAGAGCGAATTCAAGGAGCTCACCAGCCAGTATTTTATCCTCAGAGATCAGTTTTCCGATGCGGAAATTACCTTGCATTTTATCGAAACCCTGATCCCCTCTGAATTGAGAGACTGGTGGGCGGTCAATCTTTCCAAGGGATATAGTATCAGCTCCATTTTCAGGCAGTGCTATACCCTGCTCGATTTCAATGAAAATCTGACCGATCAGAATCTGTGGATGGAGATTGAGAATGCAGTCAACAGTTGCGATTCGTTACACAGGGATGCTATCAGGAGTCCTGAAGAGTTTATAGGTACTACCCTGCAATGGGTTAACTCTTTGCTCAACAGTCAGCACGATGACCTGTTCAAGCTTAAATGGATTCTGGAAGGGTTCCTGGAACACAAAACTCAGTTTGCCAAAACGATACCCAAGATCATCGAGCTTGAAACACAGTTCATACTTTCAGTACCTCTGTATATCATTCTTGAGCAGGAATTTGAAAAATGGCTAACACACCCGGGGGATCATGTTGAGAACATCGCGAACTATTATCACTCCACCCTGCTTACCAAAGAGTATCGAGAGAAAATACTGAACCTGTTTTTCCCTGCACAACCGGAATGGCAGGATGAAGACTTGATGATTCGCTCCGATTCTTCACCTGTGGAGGTCAGCGATAATAAAAACAGCATCATCTGGTCGTTCTACCGGGGAGAACTTCTTGGATATAACGTCCCTTGGCCGACTATTTTCCCAAATCCGGATTGCTCGCTTTACTTGGCCGATGGTCTTGCCAGAATATTTTTTAAGAATTTTGCCTATTACATTCAACAACAGGATAAAATATCTGTCGACTACGCCCTCCAACTTTTTCAGTTGCGCCCGAGTCGCGGGGCTATCGACCTGATAGTTGAACATTTTGATTATCTTTACCAAGGGCATGCCGATACGCTGTTTCAGACCATTGAGTATTTGCCGGATCCTTTGTTTCTGGATCATCTGCTTGAGCATTTTGAACCGGATGAACAGGAGATAGCACGTCTTATCATTTTGATTACCAAAGTCTTTTCTATTGATCTGCCGGAAAGTGTCGATAAAGAGATTACCGAGCTGCAAAACAGCTCACGACAGGTTTCAGGTGTCAAGAAACCGGTTAGACTGCTGTGTAAAAATTGCAACAGTGTCTTTCAATATCCAGTAGATCTGATTTATATCGATGAGGGAGCTATTCTGAGAATGAACCGCCTCTCAGAGGATTCCATCTGGGCACCCCAGGAGTTTAACTGTAAAAAGTGCTCTGCCAAGGTTCCGTTTGACCTGGATAAACTTCAACTGGACGAGCTTTCACAACAATCCAGGGTGGATCGGATTTTAAATATCACGCCCCAGACAAGAAAGCACCATTTTGGTTTTCATACCTGTTTGATCGATTTTCCCCGATATAACGGCAGAACTTATAAGCCTGGGGAGTTTTTCGAACTTATAGAGAAAACCGATAAGGATGGAACGTTACCAAAGGAAGAGTTGAGAAAACTCTGGATGACCCAGGCCCGGCTCAACAAAGCCATGATGAGATGGACAGACTGCAGAAAGGCCCTGGAAAAAATAAAATCCTTGGAGTTAATTGATGAGGAATGGATGTTTCTGATGGGATTGGTCTGTTTCAAATTGGGTCTTCACGCTGACTCCAGAAAATACTTTGATTGGGTGCTGAAAAAGCATCCTGATACCTCTAACCACGCTGCTTTTACTCCATACGTCGAGAAATCCAGATATTATCTCAAACAACTCGATTCCAAAGACTCCAAGAAAGCCCGCTTCAAAGTCATCACAGGAAAAAAATGAGTTTTCCGGTTACAATAACCCCAGAAATCCCAATAGATGACTGGTATAATAATCAATCCAACCTGATTATCGAAGACCAGATCATCAATGCCATACTCAATAACCTGGACTCCAACTACCAAAAATCCTTTCTGCAAGCATCTCTGGCCGATATTCCCAATCCCTCTTCAATGAAGGATATAGAGATTGCGGTGGAGCTTTTTATCCAAGCCATTCTGCAGAAGAAGAAAGTCTTGGTTGTTGGCGACTATGATGTGGATGGAATTACATCCACAGCATTGCTGATACGGATGTTCAGGCAACTGGGTTTTGACAGGTTTGAGAGCTTTATTCCCAATCGGTTTTTACATGGTTATGGATTAACTGAAAAGACTGTAAAGGTGATTCAGTCCGCCAATCCGGAACTCGTTATTACGGTGGATAATGGAATAACTGCCAGAAACGAAATCGAGCAGATCAAACAGAGCGGAACTGACGTCATCGTGACAGATCATCACCTGCCACAGGATTCGATGACTCCGGAGTGCGCCATTTTGAATCCCAAACAGGAGTCCTGTCAATATCCTTTTGAAGAGTTGTCGGGTGTTGGTGTGGTTTTTATGTTCCTGGTTGCTGTCAGGACCCGACTCAGGGAGATGGGATTTTGGCTTAATAACGGAAAAGAACCAAACCTGGCAGAACATCTGGATCTGGTTGCCTTGGGGACAATTGCCGATCAGGTACCTCTATTGGGACTGAATCGGATTTTTGCCAAGTTCGGATTAAACCGCATGACCAAGAGTCTGCATGAAGGCAAATCCAACAGCTTTTACAGTTACTTGCGTGTATTTGCTGAAAAAACCTCAACCAAATCATTTAACAGTGAATCCATAGCTTTTAATCTGGCTCCTCTGCTGAATGCCACCGGTCGCATGAAAGATGCCGAGGAAGGATTAAACTTCCTCTTGTCCGATAATGACCAGGTTGCTGATAGCCGTTACCAATATCTGGAGCGACTGAACCAGAAGAGAAGAAAAAAACAGCAGATTATGACAAAAAAGGCCCAACAGCAGGCGGAAGACCTGTTGAATGACGATATGGGCATTGTCATTTATAACGAATCATTTCACGAGGGGTTAATCGGAGTTGTCGCCAGCAGACTGGTTGACCAGTTCTATTTTCCCAGCATTGTTGTGACCGATGGAGAAAACGGTATTCTTAAAGCCTCCTGCCGGTCCAAGAATCAAAATATTATAAAGATTCTGAGCCGGTGTGATGATCTTCTACTGCAGTATGGCGGACATGCTAATGCTGCGGGTTGTAGTCTGAAGAAGGAAAACCTGGAAGAGTTTCATCAGAAGTATACCGATGTTTGCGCAGAGTTGATTCCAAAGAATTCGCCCCAGGCGGTACAGGCAGGCATCGAAGTTAAACTGGACATGATGACGTTTTCCCTGATCGATAAGCTAAAAATCCTGGAACCGTATGGACATAAAAACAGGAAACCGGTTTTCTACGTCTCCAGGGTGAAACTGCCGGTTCCCACAACAATGACAGGTAAACATTTGAAATGGGTGCTGGAGCCGGATTTGGAACTGATTCATTGGAATGGGGCTGACACTCATAAACATGGGAACTACTATGACCTTGCAGTAACCCTTGGTGAGAATAACTTCAGGGGGGAGAAAAAGCGGCAGATGATTGTGAATTCAATGGTGGCGAGAAATTAACAGCTTAACCGGCAAGTATCGTTCAATTCGTATATGTCTTACCCAAATGATGTTGGCATTGGGGGCAAACCTCGGTCAACATTTCCAAAGCAGTGTGACAATTAGGACAGATCTGACTGTCCCAACCCTGGTAGTTCTCGATGACGTGTTTCTTTGATTCAGGATAGAGAGAAAGTACCTTATTTTGTAGCTTCTTATTTGCCTGCTCAATAACCCTGTTTTCCCGTTTTATCTCTTCAAGCTTTGCCAGATCGTTTTTAAGGTACTCATAAACCTGGTTGAGCACGGAGAGACTCTTTTTTTTGTACTTTCCCAGCTCGTAGAAGGCTTTGCCAATTCCCACCAATAGAAGAACATCGATAGTGATAATGACAACCTTTCCCCAAAAGGGGAACACTGCACTATCAAAGATAGAAAAAACCAGAAAACTCAAAAGAATAAAGAATCCAAAAAGAGAGATGATCAGCCCTCTGTATAAAGTCGAGACCACCTTGTGCTGATTTTGGAACAGAACAAGGTAATTTACCAAAGGATTGTCTTTTAGCTCGGGATTCCTCTCTTTATCAGACGATTTGCTCATGACTTGCTCATTGTATCAACTGGCAAGTTTTGCCAGATTATCAAATCGTTTACGATGCCACTTTTTCATGAAACAGAGATAAAACTCATCTATTAGCTGGTCTGCGAGATTCAATCCCAGGGCGTCCGGATCTTCCAATTCTTTTTGGGTTACCTTTTGGATTTCCGCAATCCCTGTCCAAAGAACGAAGCTGCTTTCACTGTCCACCAGCCGGAGTTTCATTCTGAGGGTGCTACTTTGTCTACAACCCGTGCATGGCCATTGATCGAGCTGAAAAATGAGCAAATTCTCTACTTTCAACGTTTTTCCCAAAGGATTGGAGATGTCCTTGTCCGAGACCGATACGGCAGTTAAACTATCCAGATAAATCTCCTTTGCCTGAACCAGTTTGGGATTTGCACTCAATCTCTCGTTGAGAACCTGATCACTAAGAACAAGCTCATAAAGACCGTTATCACTCAACCTTTTCAGAAGCTTGTGGTGAAGGGACTCTACCAGGGCTTGGGGTGCGTCGGGGGTAACAACTACTGTAAACACAGCCACGGATTTTCCCATTATATCGGCCGTTTCCGGATGTGTCTTTGTTTCTCCGATTTTTTTTCTTTCGGAAACAGCTTCCTTGTTATGCCCGGGAATGACTTCCGAAAGGGTTGTCTGAGACGATGGTGAACAGGCAGACAGTAGGATGATTATAACCGGCAAAGTGCCGAGAAAAGTGAGATATCTCATGTTGATTGGTCAAGGCGGTTGTTAGATCAGTTTCAATAGACTCTCTATCATTTTTACCAGTCTTTTGGGAATCAGTCCATAGTGAGGACCAAGACCCAGCGAGGGTTCGATATCTGATGGATACCAGACGGCCGGGATGTTTAATAAACAACTTATGACAAACTGAACAATTGATATGGCTGACAGATTAAAGAATCTCTATCCATATGCGATTCGTACAGATAAAAACACGCTTATCCTGAAACAGCTATCAAAGTGTATAAAACCCCCTTTCAGGATATACAAGTCGGAAACCGGTATTACCGAGTCAGACTGGGTATTTGTCGCGGAAACCTGGGATGGTGAGTATGAACTGACTGAACTGCCTCCTTTTAGAAGAGTTCTTTTCCAAGTCAGGGATAGCGGCAACAGAATATATACGTTTGGCGAAAGAAAAATTCATTTCGAAGGTGCTGCCAATTTTCGTGATTTGGGAGGTTATCATAATAAAGAAGGGAAGGTAACCAGATGGGGACTTGTCTATCGGGCAGACGGTCTGTTCCGGATGACTGAAAATGACAACAGGTTATTGCAAAATCTTTCGATCCAAACCATCATCGATTTCCGAACTGAGAAGGAGATAGAAAAGTCACCGGATTTGCGGTCAAAAGGATCTAAAATCAGAAGAATACACCTGCCTGTTAAAAGCGGAGAGTTTGACTTTGCCACCGCCATGGACCTGTTGCTAAAGGGTGAAGGAGACTGGCCGGCGTCCGATTTCATGGTGAAAAACTATGAATCCTACCTGGACCGCTGTCAGACGACATGGAGAGAGGTCTTTTCTTTGATAAGTGACGAAAACAACCTTCCGTTGGTTTTTCATTGTACCGGCGGAAAGGACAGATCAGGTGCTTGTGCGGCTCTTTTACTCTCATTGTTGGGGATTACCGAGGGGCAGATAATTGAAGATCACCAGCTTTCCAACGAGTGTATAGCGCCGGTTATCGATAACATCAGAGCCAGACTCGATTCACAGAATCTGGACACGAAAAAACTGGAACCTTTTCTGACAGCACCTCTGAATGCCATTCAGCAGTTTCTGTTTCGGCTGACCTCTGATTACGGGGATGCCTTTCAATATCTGTTAAAGGCTGCTGATATGGAACCATCCGTATTGGAAAGAATCAGACATCTCCTGTTGGAACCCTCTTCGATTTAACAAACGGAATCCGAGGATGTAAAAGAGCAGATTTTGTTTTTAATCATCAGCAATATCTGCCGTAAAAAGGATTTGACGGACCTTACCGGAAAAAGGCAACGTAAAAGTTTAGGCAAAAAACGCTTAACATTCTGCCAGGGAGCAGGAAACCTCCAAAGACAAAAGGTCACAAGCAATGAGTGAAATCAGTAATCAGATGAACGTACGCCTCGAAAAACTCGAACGGCTGAGGTCCCAGGGTGTAGATCCCTTTCCCTATAAGTTTCAGGAGAATCAATCGATTAAACAACTGAAGGAACAGAGGGACGCCCTGATCGAAAGCCAAGAAGAGGTTAAGGTATGCGGAAGATTGCTGGCTTTCAGGAGGCAGGGCAAAACTGCCTTTTGTAATCTGAAAAATGAAAGGGAGAGAATTCAGCTTTATGTCTCCAAAAAAGCTGTCGGTGATGAAGCATATGAAGTTTTCAAGTGCCTGGACCTGGGAGATTTTATCGGTGTTGAAGGTGCACTGTTTACGACCAAAACCGGAGAACTGACCATCAATGTGAAACGGTTTGAGGTCTTGTGCAAAGCAATCAGGCCCTTACCTGTTCCGAAAGAGAAAATGGTGGATGGTGAGAAGGTTGTCTTCGACCAATTCAAGAATATTGAACAACGGTACAGGCAGAGACATGTAGACCTGGTGCTAAATGACCGGGTGGCAGACATCTTTAAAAAAAGAGCCTTGATTGTCCAGACAATTCGCAACTATCTGGAGCGAAACGGTTTTCTGGAAGTTGAAACGCCGACTCTGCAAAGTATCTATGGGGGGGCCAATGCCCATCCGTTTGAGACCCATCATAACGCCCTGGATATGAAGCTGTACCTGCGGATTTCCAACGAGTTATATCTGAAGCGATGTATTGTTGGTGGTATCAATAGGGTATACGAAATAGTCAAGGATTTCAGGAACGAAGGCATTGACCGAACACATAATCCCGAATTCACCCAGGTGGAATATTACCAGGCCTATGCCGATTATAACGATATGATGGTTCACTTCGAAACCATCTATAAAGAAGCTTGTCTTGCCGTGAACGGTACCACCAAAATTACCTACCAGGGTGTTGAACTGGATCTTACTCCTCCCTGGGAAAGGTTGACGATGAAGGATGCCATCAAAAAATATGGTGGATTTGAGATTGATGAAAAATCAGATGACGAGATCGCTGCGATTCTCAAGTCCAGGGGAGTTGAGCTTGAAGGCCAATACAACAGAGGCCTTGCCACCGCGGAAATTTTTGAACTCTATTGCGAAGATCACCTGGTTCAACCCGTTTTTATTACCGACCATCCAATGGAAACCACTCCACTATGCAAGATGCACAGGAGCGAACAGGGACTGGTGGAACGGTTTGAACCCTATATGAACGGATGGGAATTGGGCAACGCTTACAGTGAATTGAACGATCCAATTCTACAACGGAAGTTTTTTCAGGATCAGGTGGACAGGGGCCGGGGAGGTGAGGAGGAGACACATCCCATGGATGAGGACTTCATCCAGGCGCTGGAATACGGTATGCCACCGACTGGGGGAACAGGGCTTGGAATCGACAGGATGGTGATGTTACTGACGGATCAAGCCAGTATCAGGGACGTTATCCTTTTTCCACTCATGCGGGAAAGCTAACCCAACCAGGGAGATTTAAATATGATTATCAAAACCTTAACCGTAGCCCCTATCGGCACCAATTGTTACCTGCTGGTATGTGAATCAAGCAAGGAAGCTATTTTGATCGATCCAGGTGGAGAGCCCGGAAGAATCATGAATGAAATCGACAACGAGGAACTTGATCTCAAATATATCATCAACACGCACGCGCATTTCGATCATGTGGGAGCGGTTCATGAAATTCAAAAAACTAAAAACGTGCCTTTTTTACTTCACAAGGACGAGGAACCCTTCATTCAGCCGGAAGCTTTCGCTCAAAGTTTGTTGATGTTTGGGATGCCGGAGATGACACCTCCTCAGATTTCCGAGTATATTGATCCCGCCAAAACCTACACCTTCGGATCGGAAAGCTTCACGGTCCTTGAAACACCTGGGCATTCGCCCGGCGGCGTCTGTTTTCTCTTTAAAAACGATGTCTTTGTGGGCGATACCCTGTTTGCCGGCAGTATTGGTAGAACAGATCTCCCGGGCGGTTCCATGGAGATACTGATGCAATCCATCAAGAACAAACTGATGCCGTTGGATGACGAAATCAATGTGTACTGTGGACATATGGGTGCCACAAAGATCGGAAGAGAGCGACAATTCAATCCATTCAATCAATATTGGAACTGAGAAAAGGCGATGCTGGCGGACCTTCTTTACTACATTCTCCCATATCAAATATTTAAATCGGTGTTTTTCCGGGGCGGTCTTACCTTTCTGACAACCTATTTCTTGATCAGTTTCATGATGCCTGCCGCTATCAGAACTTTCAGACACAAGAACATCACGTCCGATTTTAAAAGTGGTTCGGTAGACAAAACCGGTCCGTATAACGGTGCAACGCCCATTATGGGTGGGCTTATCCTGATACCGGTCATTATGTTTTCGGCTCTGTTGTGGTCCTGGATGAATGAATATACTATCGCTCTGTTCATCACCATAGCCTCTTTTGCCACCATTGGTGCCATTGATGACGTCGTCAAGGTCATTCATAAAAGGAGAATAGAAGCCGGGCTGACCAAAAGAAACTCCTACGCCGACAAAGCAGACGGGATCCGTGGTGATTTCCGGCTTGTCCTGGAGTTTGTGATAGCCTTACTGGTCATTGCTATCTTTTACCTGTTTTTTGAAGGGATTGACGGCAGGATTCATATTCCCGGAATTCCTATGAAGAACTGGTTCCCGGAAATGCATCCCTATCTTTTCATCCCATTTACAGCCTTGATTTTCGTGGGGGGTGCCAATGCGGTCAATTTGACGGACGGTTTGGACTCTCTGGCAACCGTACCTATTGCGACATGTGCCGTGTTTGTGGCATCAGCCGCCGTTATAGCCGGAGACGCTGATTGGAGCGATAGGCTAAAGCTGCTCTACCTTTCGGAAGAGATTAAAGAGGTTGCCATTTTTGCCGTATCCATTATTGCCGCCTGCGCCGCTTTTCTGAAATTCAATTCGCCGCCCGCACAGATTTATATGGGAGATGTGGGTTCCTTGGGAATGGGAGCCGCCGTTTGTTCCATGTTCATTTTTATCAAGGCGGAGCTTTACCTGCCAATAGTGGGAGGGACATTCGTTCTGGCTGCTATCAGCTCCATGATTCAGAGATTGTGGTTTAAAATTATGCTGCGCAGAAACGGCAGGGAATGGGCAGAAAAGTACCGTTTTTTCTATAAGGCGCCGTTTCATCACCATCAGCAGGCTATGTTGAAGTACCGCGAAGGCTCGATGGAGATTGTCTCGGTCTGGCACGAGTTCTTGAAGAGACTGGGAATAGGGAATATCCCGGACGAAGACAAGTATGTGAAACAAGAGCATATCAACAATAAGGTTATCTGGAAAAATCATATCAGATCGGTTGCGTTGCTCGTGATTGCCATGATGATCTACTTCAAGGTGAGATAAGATGATTGATATAAAACTGTTAAGAAGTGAACCCGAATTAATCAAAACATCCATCAAAAACCGTGGTGGAGATATCGATCTGGACCAACTGCTGGATCTGGATAAACAGCGAAGAGAAATCATCTTTGAATTAGATCAGATCAAGCAGAAAAGGAATGAAAACTCATCATTGATTGGAAAGGGGAACCTGGAAGCGGAAGCGAAAAAGGCATTGATTGAGGAGACCCGAAACCTGGGCGAGGTGATCAAGGAAAAGAATGCCAAAACAAAGGAACTGGAAGATGAAATCGATGCCATCGCCATGGGTATTCCAAATCTCCTACATGATTCCACCCCTATAGGTAAATCAGAGGACGATAATAAGGAAGTCCATACCTGGGGAGATATCCCGGTATTTGACTTTGAACACAAACATCACGCAGACCTGGCAGAAAAACTCGATGTTCTGGATTTTGTACGCGGAGTGAAACTGGCCCATTCCCGTTTTACATTGGTTAAGGGAATCGGTGCCAGACTTGAACGAGCCCTGGCGAATTTCATGCTGGACATTCATACCGGTGAATTTGGTTATACGGAAATGATACCACCGGTGCTGGTTAATACCCAGACAATCACAGGTACCGGGCAACTGCCGAAGTTTGAAGAAGATCTGTTTAGAACAACCGAGGGTCTGTATCTTATCCCAACCTCGGAAGTGCCCTTAACCGGTGTTTTTGGCAATGAAATCGTCAAAGAGGAGTCTCTGCCCCACTATTTTACGGCATTTACCCCCTGCTTCAGAAGCGAAGCCGGATCGTATGGAAAAGATACCAAGGGGTATATCAGACAGCATCAGTTCAATAAGGTTGAACTGGTAAAAATTGTCCATCCGGAGAAATCGTTTGAAGAATTGGAGTCGCTGCTAAAACAGGCGGAAGAGGTGCTAAAACGACTGGAGTTGCCCTATAGGGTGGTGTCACTCTGTTCCGGAGATATCGGATTCAGCGCGGCCAAATGTTACGACATTGAAGTCTGGATTCCCTCTGAACACAAGTACCGCGAAATTTCGAGCTGCTCCAACTGTACCGATTTTCAGGCAAGACGTTCCAACATCCGCTTTAAACCGGCTGAAGGAGGAAAAACAAGATTTGTCCACACCTTGAATGGTTCCGGCATGGCTATCGGCAGAACAGTGGTGGCAATTCTGGAGAATTACCAGAATGAGGACGGAAGTGTAACCATTCCCAAGGAACTGGTTCCCTACATGGGGGGGTTGACAAAAATCTCAGTAGAAACATAAAATACAGGATGATTTGGAGGGATGGGAGAGTGGTTGAATCCGGCGGTCTTGAAAACCGTTATGCTTCGGCATCGGGGGTTCGAATCCCCCTCCCTCTTCCAGAATAGCATTGCATCAAATGCTGTCGTACTTCCTGCTGAAATAGTTCCACAAGCTCAAAGCAAACCACTGCACACTTCCGATATGCGATATTAGCGGAAGTGCGGAAAACGGAGAGATGCCAGAGAGGCCGAATGGGGCAGATTGCTAATCTGTTGTACTCGCAAGGGTACCCGGGGTTCGAATCCCCGTCTCTCCGCCATAAGGCTGCAGGAAGATGACACCAACGGAATGATGCACCCGTAGCTCAGCTGGATAGAGCATCTGTTTGCGGAACAGGGGGTCAGGGGTTCAAGTCCCTTCGGGTGTACCACATGTTCCTGGAAGGAGGGGATCATCGATAGATCCTGTGCCAGGGAGCAAAGAAAACGCGGAGAGGTGTCCGAGTGGATGAAGGAGCACGCCTGGAAAGCGTGTAAATGGGAAACTGTTTCCGGGGTTCGAATCCCCGTCTCTCCGCCACAATGCGGTGATCCGTACGATTGGAAGGTGCGAATCGTGTCAGGTCCGAAAGGAAGCAGCACTAAGTATTGGAAGATGCGTTACGGATCACTTTCTTTTCTCATATGACAACCTTTCACTGCAATGTCCTACCTTGTCTTAGCAAGAAAATTAAGACCAAATAAATTCAAAGATTTAATAGGACAAGATGCCATTGGCAAGACCCTGGTTAATGCCATCAAGACCAACCGGGTCGCCCACGCGTTTTTGTTTACAGGACCTCGCGGTACGGGGAAAACGAGCTGCGCCAGGATTCTGACCAAGGCATTGAACTGTACCTCGCCGGTTGAAGCCGAACCTTGCGGTGAGTGTGAGAATTGCGTGGAGATCGGACAGGGGATCTCGACCGATGTTATTGAGATAGATGCCGCTTCCAACAGGGGGATCGAACACATCAGGAATCTGCGCGACAGTGTTAAATTCTCACCGGCAAAGTGCCAGGTAAAGACCTACATCATTGATGAGGTGCACATGTTAACCACCGAGTCTTTCAATGCCTTGCTTAAGACTCTGGAAGAACCTCCTGCTCACGTCAAATTCATCCTGGCAACAACTGACCACCATAAAGTTCCGGCAACAGTTATATCCCGCTGCCAGCGCTTCGATTTTTCAAATATTTCGACTCCACTGATGGCCGATTATCTGAAAAAAGTCGTACAAATGGAAAAGGTGGAGGTTTCAGACACGGCTTTGATGTTGGTAGCACGTAATTCAACCGGTGGATTGCGGGATGCGCTAACCATCATCGATAAGCTGATCAGCTTCAGCGGTGATCGTGTTGATGATGACAAGGTTGTCGAAATTCTGGGGATCAATGATGCGCGACAGATCGACCAGATCCTGAAGCATATTATTGAAAGAGACCTGGATCAGGCACTGGTACTATTTCAACAGGTTGTTGAGAAAGGGCACTCGATCACAAGGTTGATCACCGACCTGATGAAGTCCATCAAGGATCTGAATCTGGTTAAAAACCTGCCGCAGGAGAGAATCCAGTGGTTGGGGTTTTTGCCGGATCAGCTAGAGCTGTACAAGACTCTTGCAGATAAAACAACCGGGACGCAATTGCAGCAGTTATTTGATATTGTATTGGAAACTGAAGCCCAGGTAAAAAAGAGCAACCAGGCAAAGATCTGTGTCGAAATGAGCCTGGTCAAAATGTGCTCACTCGAATCACTGGTGGGGGTAGGTGAAGTCATCTCTCTGCTTAGGGGAACTTCGAAGCCTAAAAAAAAACTCCTCAATCCGTCATCAATGACAGAACCGAAAAGTTAGACGCTGAGCCAGCCCAACCCCAAAGGGATTATCCCCCAACTCCGTCATTACCGCCGGAACATAATCCTCCGGAATCTTTCCAACAGGCAAATCAACCGCTGAATGCCGCACAAGATTCACAGAACGAATCTACTTTTGGATACAAGGATGAAGAAGGATCGGATGTTCATTTACCGGACAAAGCGAAAACATCGACGGAGGGACAAACTTCAAGCTCGACGGAGCGTTGGGAAGGTTTTGTCCGCTTTATGGAGACAACAAAGAATAAATCACTTGTTTCGATATTACGTAATTCGGTATTATTAAAGATAACGGAAGACACCCTGTCTATCTGTTTCAAAAACACCGACCTGTTCTCGGAACCCAGACGCAAACAGATTGAAGAGGCGGCCGCAACTTATTTCGGTCATCCGATAAAGGTTCTTTATGAAGAAGAAGGTAAAGGCATTGACGATACCATTCGAGTAAAACAGGAACAGGAAGAATTGGAACGTGAAAAGGAACAGAAAAAAATGGCAAAGAAGGATAAAAAGGTTCAGCAGATCCTCTCCTCTTTTCCAGGTAGTAAAATCAGAAATATTGAAATTATCAAGGAGGTAGAAGATGTTTAAGGGTCTGGATATGAATGAACTGATGAAAAAAGCCAAGGAGCTGCAGAATACACTAAGCGAAAAGAAAAAAGAGGCAGCACAAAAAACGGTGGAAGTCAGTGTCGGGGGCGGCATGGTTCGCATGAAAATGAACGGAAACTTCGAAACCCTATCCGTCAGCATTGATCCCGAGATAGTGGATAAGAATGAAATAGAGATTCTGGAAGACCTGATTCGCGCGGCGTGTAATGAAGCTATCAGGCAAGCCAAGGAGATCACAACTTCCGAACTATCCGATATCATGGGGGGCATGAATCTCTCGGACCTCACAAATCTTGCCAATAAATGAATCTACCGCAACCCATTATTCAACTGACAGAAGAGCTGGCTAAACTTCCCGGAATTGGTAAAAAAACCGCAAAACGACTTGCCTTCGCTATTTTGTTCAAAGCGGACGAAGAGGCCGAAGCTCTTTCCAAAGCCATCAAAAATGCCAAAGAGCACATCAAGACCTGCCGGAACTGTTTCTCCTTTTCCGATGATGAGATATGTCAAATCTGTTCGGATCCCAAACGAAATCAGGAAATCATCTGCGTTGTGGAAGATCCCAGAAACGTGTTTACCATTGAAAGTACAAGTATCTTCACCGGTGTCTACCATGTTCTCCAAGGGGCCATATCCCCTCTGCAGGGGATCTCACCGGATAAATTAAGAATCAGTGAGCTGGAGCAGCGGGTGGCCAATGGGGGAGTCAAGGAGCTGATTCTTTCCACGAATTCCACTTTGGAAGGTGAAGCGACAGCACACTACCTGGTAAATGTGTTTAAGGGGCGTGTGGACAAGATCAGCAGGATTGCGAGGGGAATGCCCGCCGGAGCTGATCTTGAATTTGCCGATTCAAATACACTGGCTCGCGCATTTGAGGGACGAACAGATTTCAACGATTAAAAGCGATTCCAACTGTTACTCAATGAAGGTCTATCCTTTCAGCAGTTTATTGATACATGTCTCCAATGCGTTGATGAATCGTCGATAGGTATCCAGGGGATATTCACCCATATTGAATATCCTGAAGACCTCTCCCGAGAGTTCCCCCTGTGCGGAATAGATTTCATAGCATTCACCATCACCATTGTTCCAATTAGCCAGTTCATCTGCAAGACTGTCATAGGTAAGACCCTCCGGCAGATAAAGAGCTGTTCCAATATTTTGCTGTTCCATTCCCTCTCTCAGGAACGTTTTTAAACCCAAATTCTCATAACCCGCCCTGAGGATTGCCAGACGATCTCTGTACATATTGATTCTGGCGGTGAGTCCGCCTCTTTCGTTAAAATCGTCCAAAGCCGCTTCAAACTCTAGTAGGGCCCGAATGTTAATAGTATAGGGATGGCTTCCTTTGGATTGTAATTGCCAGGTTTTATGGAGATCCAGATAGGGTATTCGTCCCGGTCTTTGCGCCATTTCATCAAGGTAGTCTCTTGCAATCACCGAGAAAGCGATATCCGGATTTGAATGCAGCGCTTTGTTGGTTGAACAGATCAAGGCATCGATACCACATTTGTCGATATCAATCTCCTCAACATAGATAGAGGCGATAGCATCGACTATCAGCTTCAGGTTCTTCTTTTTACAAAAGGCCCCGATTTCGGCAATTGGATTTAGGAGTCCAACGCTTGTGCAGCCGTGTACCATTCCGATCGTTTTGATCCCATGCTCGTCCACAAGTCGTTCGATCTCCGCCAAATCCGGCTTGACTCCAAAATCCAGGCTATATGTAACGGTTTTAATACCCAGTTGCTCGCTAAAATCGGCTTGTCTTTGACCGTAAACATCATTTGCAATTACCAGGAATCCATTATCATCCACGCATGAACCTATAGTGGCAGCAATGGCTCCCGAACCGGACGAAGAGATGATGACCGCTTCATGGGTGTCGGAAACCTCCAGTTGATCTGTGACTTTACCTCTCAGCCTGTCCAGAATCGGTTTAAGTGCCGGTCCCCGGGGAACAATCGGTTGTCTGGCATATTCGGGGGCAACGGCATTTACACGATCTGACAAATGAAATACTGCCGGAGTTAGGGATACGCGTTTCATTAATACTCCTTTAAAAACTATGTTTATGTATTGACTACTGAAACAGGAAAGACCGGGCTGTCAAATATAAATCAGGCCGTTTCTCTCCAGTTTTTGCCATTGTGAGCTGTTTTTAAGCAGCTCAAATGATTGATCAAACTTCTGCTCATATGCTGCGGCTACCTGTTTAACCGTCAATAAGACACCACTGGCAGGGGTCGCCGAATCCAGAATCTCCAATATCCATCTACACTGCTGTTCATCCGACTTGATGCTGATATCTGAATGGTCTCCATTGATGATCAGCTTACAAGACGCGGTCCTGTTCTTTTTACTTCTTCCCGGGTGAGGGATCAGTAATTGCGGTTTATCGCCCAACCAAAGAACCTGATGGTGTTCTTTCGCCTTGGAGGTTTTTGGTGTGCTTTTGGTTAACAGGCTGACAAATTCGGGAGAAATAGTCGATGGCACAGTTCTGAAATCAAACCAGGACGCGACATTGTACTCGATTCCGATTCCATGCATAAAGTTATAAACCGCTTTTTCCAGGCCATTTGCATAATCACCGTGCTCGCAACCTTTTGGATCCTGGTGATAAAGATCATTCCACGCGAACGTCCCTTTTTCGGATCCGGTAATCTTGACCTGATAGGCTTTTGGATTCCGGGCAATCGCACTGTGAGCAGTCAGTGAAAATCGATGCCAGAAACAGGATTGAATCAGGCTGTTTTCAAAAAGCTGGCGCACGATTTCCAGAGCGTCGATGGTTTCCTGTTCTGTTTGAGTCGGAAATCCATACATGAGGTAAGCATGCACCATTATTCCTGCCCGATTGAAGCTGCTCAGGACAGAAACGGCCTTGTCCAGGTTTACCCCCTTGTTCATTAAATCAAGAAGCCTGTCAGAAACTGTTTCCAACCCTCCTGAAACAGCGATACATCCCGATTTAGCCAAAAGCCTGCACAAATCCGGGGTGTAGTTTTTTTCAAATCGAATATTGGTCCACCAACTGATGTTAATATTGCGATTAAGCAGTTCGATAGCCAGATTTTTCAACACGGAAGGCGGGGCTGCTTCATCGACAAAGTGAAAACCGGTCAGACCGGTTTGAGCGATTAACTGTTCTATTCGATTGACCAGTGTCTCGGCGCCAACTGTATCATAATCCTTAATGTAGCTGAGACTTGTATCGCAGAAAGAGCATTTTTGCCAGTAGCATCCCTGCGCGACCATCATTTTGTTCCATTTGCCGTCATTCCATAATCGATGCATGGGATTGGTCAATTCCATGATGGACAGATACTCGTGCAGATCCAGGTCCTCATAGTCGGGAAAACCGGAATCTGCGAATGGTACAACATCTTTTTCTGTACCGGGCCAATATTGAACTTCGTTTTCAATACAGGTGTACGTTCGGACAAGAGAATCCAGGTTTTTTTCGTCTTTCAAATGTTCAATAATGCGAAGCAGAGGCAGTTCTCCCTGGTCCAGGGTGATATAATCGCAGTATTGAAAGATTAAAGTGCTTTCAAGTTCCCTGAGTTCAGTGTTGACATATCCTCCACCCAGAACAGTTTTAATGGAAGTATCCCTTTGTTTGATAACCATGCAGCTTTTCAAGGCACCAAACAGACATCCGGGGAAAGGAATCGTGAATCCGACGAGATTGGGCTGCTCTTGATCCAGATATCGATGGATGCTTTCTGAGATGATTTCATCCAAAAAAGAGTTGTTTTGCTGCAGAGCTTGATGAATAGGCTCAAAAAAGGTGGCTGAAAGGGCCAGGCGTTCTGCATAGCGGCTGAATCCGAAATCCGGAATAATCCGTTTTCTGATAAAATCGCTAATCTCTTCGAGAAACAGGGTTGAGAGATAGCAAGCTTTGTCGATTACTCCGGTTGTACCGAACGCCCATTCAAGGTCAACTGCCTGTGAAAGTCTTTTTCCAACAGGCAAAAAGCCATCTCGGCAGATCAGGTACGCAAGGCCGGATTCCCGGGTTTTGAGAAAAGAGACGACGGACTCGATGCAATTGATATATCGCCGTGAGGCTGACTCTATTTTTCGGCATTGCCTGTCCAGCTTCTCTTTATTATCCCTCGAATGAACGAAAACCCGCTCCAGGCCGTTTTTAGAAAAAATTGAGAGAAAAAGATCGAGACCCAAATCCTTTTGATTCACCTTTTCGCCTTTTCCTGCCAGAAACTGCTTTAGAAAAGCGGTCGCAGGATATGGTGAGTTCAACTGCGTGAAAGGTGGCGTGATCAAAAGAATCTTCATTATGGGACCGTTGTACCGCTCTGCAATTATTGCTGATAGCTGGAAAAGAAACGACCTATTCGGTTTATGGCCTTCTCAAGTATCTCCTCATGGGGTAGAAAGACCAATCTGAAATGGTCATGAGTGGGGATATTGAATGCCGATCCTTGAACCACCAGCAGTTTTTTCTGCAAAAGGAGATCCAGTACGAACTGTTCATCGTTGAGAATCCTGATCTTCCCGGGATCTATTCTCGGGAACATATACAAGGCGCCCCTTGGCTTCACACAGCTAAGACCGGGAATATCAATAATCAAACGGTATGCTGTCTCCCTCTGCCTGTGAAGTCTGCCCCCGGGTTTTATCAATTCCTCAATGGTCTGGTAACCTCCAAGAGCAGTTTGCACAGCGTGCTGGGAAGGTACATTCGCACATAATCTCATGGAAGCCAGAATATCCAACCCTTCTATATAGTCGGCTGCTTTGTGGAGGGCACCACTGACTATCATCCAGCCGGAACGAAAACCGGCTACCCTGTATGTCTTGGACAATCCATTTAAGGTGATGAAAACAATATCATCAGCGAGAGATGCAATAGGAACGTGTCGGGCACCATCAAAGATGATCTTGTCATATATTTCGTCAGAGAAAACAATCAGTTGGTTTTCCCTTGCCAGCCGGATAATCTCCATTAAAATATCTTTCGGATATACCGCTCCCGTTGGATTATTAGGGTTAATAACGACGATTCCCTTTGTTTTACGAGTTATCTTGCTTTTTATATCTTCGATATCCGGATACCAATCGGCTTGTTCATCACAGGTGTAATGTACGGCTTTCCCTCCTGAAAGGCTGACTGCCGCCGTCCACAATGGATAATCAGGGGCCGGAATCAGCATTTCATCGTCATCATTTAACAATCCCTGCATAGCCATCACAATCAATTCACTGACACCATTTCCCATGTAGATGTCTTCGATTTTGACGTTTTCTATTTGTACCTGCTGGCAATAATGCATTACTGCCTTTCTAGCGGAGAAAAGACCTTTGGAGTCGCAGTAGCCCTGTGCGGTTGGAAGATTCAGAATCATATCCTGGATGATTTCATCAGGCGCTTCAAACCCAAACGGGGCAGGATTTCCGATATGCAGTTTAAGTATTTTCTGACCTTCCTCCTCAAGTTTTTTTGCTTCCCGCAACACAGGACCGCGGATCTCATAACAGACATTGTCCAATTTATGAGATTTAATGATCTTTTCCATATGCCAGTTTAATTAGTTACCCAATTCCGGGTAATAGTTGGATTGATAATATTCCGATACCAGGGCGCGATTATGGTCCTCGGCAGCTTCTGCCGAGGCGTTTCGACCGCCTGCATACCAACCTATTTCAAAAAACAGCAACAGACCGGCTGTGCCCATCTGTTGGTGGGTTCCATAGTGGTAAATTCCATAGAGGGTTATGCTATTCAACAAGAAAGAAACCAGCGCTTTACCATATTCCCCGGAAAGTAAAAGACCGGAGCCTGGTAAGAAAGTCGAATACCATCGGGCCCGGTCCGGATCAACCATTCCCGGAATTTCGTCAGGTTTGACGAACTCCCTGCCCGAGGAACTGCAACAAGCGTCCCAGGTATCGGCCGCTTTTGAATAGTCTTTCAGATTTACCAGGGTTGCGGTTAAAATCTTGCCGACTTGATGCCTTTTTTCAGGGCTGTTTTTCACCCCGGGATTTTCCATTAATCCGGGGGCCGAATCCAGAATTTTTCTGTACTCCTTTAATTTGTATGCATTTTTGAGATAAAGAATGTCCAATTGAAGCTCATCCTTTTCATATCCGAGCTCAAACTTTAATCTCATTATTTCAGACATTGAGCGGTAATACTCTCCGGATTTGTAAAGAATTTCGGGATATGAGAGCGCTTTTTGTCTTATGGTGAGATCAGATGCTTCAGATCGAGAAACGCCGGGCAATCCGATTTGGATAGATAAGAGTGCAAGGCAGATGACAAACCCTTTGATCCTGTTTTTATTTTTAATTGATACCGGGGGTTTCGACATCTTGCTCCTGAATGATCAAATCCTTCAGCCTGTTTTGCCAGAACTCCTTGCTATTATCAATTTTAGATTCAGCTACCTTGTCCAGCTTTTCCAGCACCTCAACGACATTTTCCTCTCGAGCTATTTTATATGCGTAAGTCCAGTTAATCATCGCTTCTTCGTTCTTTCCCGAAGCCTTGTGAAGTTTTCCCCTGTTGTAAAGGGTAAGGCATGTTGCCTGTTTGTTGTTCTCATCCTGGGCGATGTAAAGCGCATGTTGCAGGGAACGAAACGCATCGTCTATCAGTCCGAGCTCCAGTTGAACCTGTGAAATATTATTGAGGGTAATACACTCCGAAGAGGAATCACCAATTTTGCGCATGTAATCCAAGGCCCGATAGAGACAATCCAGGGCAGGCTCAAAATCTCCCCGGGCTTGATAAATCATGGAGAGATTGCTGAGGGTGATGCCTTCAATAAAGAGATTTCCACTGATCTTTGATATTCCCAAAGCTTCCTCAAGCCTTTCCAGCGCCTTCTCAAAATACCCCTGGTCAAAATGAATGGTGGAGATGTTGTTCAGGGTAGTCCCTTGCCCATCGTAATCTTTGATTTTTTTTAAGATTTGAAGCGATTTGGTTAGGTTTTCCAAGGCAAGATCATAATTTCCCTGATCCTGGTAGATCTGAGAAATATTGTTTAAAATAGTGCCCTGCGATTTGTAGTCACGATGCTTTTCAGCATTTTCCAAAACCTCTTTCCATGAGCTTATGGCCGAATCCCAGTTTTTAAGTTTTTCCTGGCTGACAGCCACTCTTTCCAGCAATAATATTCTGATCCTCGGATCGGTGCCTGTCGACAGCATATCTTCAACAAATGACTGTACCAGGTCATAAAACCCGTTATTAAAAAAGTTGATGGCCAGGTTCAAAGCCTGCTCTCCCAAGGCTTCCGGGAGGTTTAGGTTCTGCAGGTTCCAGCATTTCTGGATATCTTCCATCTCCTGCAAAATAACCGGTTCGATATTGCCTGAAATCCAGCTCTTGCATTGCTGGAGCAACCACTCAAAATAGTAAGGTTTAGCATAGTCAAGCTCGTAAATCTCCAGAATCAATCTTTTTGCTTCCCTTATCTTGGCTAGTGACAGGAAATAAAACACAAGTTCCAGTTTACTTCTGGCTTTTTCTTTGTCATCACCAATATCCGAAAGATATTGAAGCAATAATTCCTGATTATCGATCTCTATCAGATCCGGATTGACTTCAAGGGAACGAAGCGAGTTCCAGATCTGTTGCCGTTTCTTCTCCCTGACGGTTTTTTCCGCATACCACTGCTCAAAAAACTCGACGAGGCGTGGTAAGATAATATTCTGTTTACGGGAGTGGCCGATCGCAAGCCAAAGACCAAAAAATCCCTCCTTGATTCTGTAAATCCGGGAGCGTTTGTCTGTCGGGTGGTCCACAACCACCAGGTATCCTGCCTTTAATAGCTTGTTCAGGTGATTTGCCGTCTGCTGATGGGATTGTCGTGAAGCTTTTGCGATTTTCGCAGTTGTTTTGTAATCAAGCTTCATTAGTGAGATGATCTCCAGCAAGGCGCGTTCCTGCGGTGCAAGGGACCTCATTCGGTCACGAAAGAACGGAGTGGTTTGATCCAGGAGCTTCTCCAATTGACGTTTAATATCCCATTTGCTTTCTTTTACAAGCAGTTCATACAAAATGAGACTCAATCGGGGATTACCACCGGACATTTCATATAGAGCCCTGATTCGGGGGGTTAGCTCTTCAAACGAATCCAGAAGTTCATTTTGCTTTTCCCATTCCAGTTTCTTTTTTATCAGTTGTAGTGTCTCTTTCTCATCCAGAACATCGAGAATATGGATATCGAACAGTGTGAAGGGAGATTTTCGAAGCTCTTCTGATTTAATCAGGTTGAACTGCGAGGTTCCTATGAAATTCGCAAACGAGGATTTGGTGATAAATTTCCGAAATTGTTTGACATTTTTATTGTCTCTCAGTTGTCCCCGGAAAAAGACATCGATATTCTCCAACAGGATCAACATGGTTTTCTCATTTGTCTTGCAATATGATTCGAACTCCGGGATCGCAGTTTCAATCAGAACAGTATCATCTTCCAGTTCGACAAGATTCCGGTATAGCTCAGACCATTGTTTCTCGGCAGTCATGTTCTCCAAAATCTCCACTATGCCCGTCAGCAGGTCAGCGAAGGTCAGGATTCTATGGTTTTCTTCCGGAAACTGGATAAGGATAAAGCGGTCTTTCAAACTATCACGATTTTGAATGGTCCTTCCCAAAACCCTAATGAAATGGGTTTTACCCACCCCGGGTGGACCCATGATCATGAAACTGGTTCTTTCACTCTCTGCCTTGTTGTCATTCAGCTTTTCAATCACCTCCTCAAGAAGCGTGTCTCTTCCCACAGTGGTGTTTACCAGTTGATCGGGAAACGACAACCCCGGTCGATAGAAACCGTTAAGATGATCGTATGTAGTAATGTGATTCGACATAGACAGAAGCTTTAAGCATGTTTAACGAAAGAGATGACTGATTGATCGAGATGAGCATGAATCTGTTTTAACTGCCTTACCAAACTGATCCGAACGAGCTTTATCATAGATCTGTTCTGATCATTTTGTGAACACGCTTTTAGCAGGATTATTGTAAGTTCTCAACAATGCTGCCGGATTTTAAAAAGTGAATGGGTGGACACATTGTATTTAAACCGGGAAAATGCATCTGGGTACAAACAACAAATGAAGGGGATATCAAGGCATTTGGCACCGATCCCGGTTCGCTGAGTGCCGGTATTTATGTACTCAAAACCAATTGGAGATATAATCCGTGGAAACAAAATTGATTCTTGAACGTCTGATCAATGGTGTGGATCTCAGTTACCGGGAAGCGGAATGGATGATGAATCGATTTATGGACGGAGATCTGGCCCCGAGTCAGATGTCCGCCATGTTGATAGCCTTACGAATTAAAAAAGAAACCATCACAGAAATCGCAGCTTGTGCTTCTGTTATGCGGGAAAAATCAACCAAGATCCCTATTGCTGATGATCTGATTATTGATACCTGTGGCACCGGAGGAGATGCATCCGGATCTTTCAATATATCCACCACTGTTGCCTTACTTCTGGCTGGGGGAGGATACAGGATAGCAAAACACGGTAACCGTTCGATGACATCAAAAAGTGGTAGTGCGGATCTTCTTGAAGCATTGGGAATTAATCTGCAGTTGACCCCGGTACAGGTTGCCGAAAGCATCCGAACTGTCGGGATCGGGTTTCTATTCGCTCCTGCCTTGCACAGTGCCATGAAGCATGTCGTCCCGGTGCGAAAAGAGTTGGCTGTCAGAACCATTTTCAACATTCTCGGACCTCTAACAAATCCTGCCAACGCCCAGGTTCAGGTTATCGGTCTGTTTGATGACAATTATGTCCCTACTATTATACAGGTTTTAAAAGAACTGGGGTCCAGATCCGCATATGTCTTTTCAGGATTAAGCGGATTGGATGAAGTCTGTATCCAGGGAAACACCAAGGCTGCCTATCTGAAAAGCAGCGGGGAAATTACCGAGTTTATCTTTGATCCCGAGGAATACGGATTCAAAAAAGGTTCACTGGAGGATATTAAAGGAGGAGAGCCCGCAGAAAATGCCGAAATTACCATGGGTGTTTTGAAAGGGGAGATTGGAGGGCCTAAGAGAGATATTGTGATCCTCAACGCCGGTTTTGCCATTTCAGCAGCGGAGGATTGCCCGTTGAAGGATGCCTTTGCACAAGCAAGAGAATTAATCAAACAGGGCGTCGGTATGAAAGCGGTAGAGCGTATGGTCTCTTTTACCAACGCTATAAATCATTAATCCATGAAAGATCCGGGAGCAAAGTGAGTATTTTAGACAAAATAATTAAAGACAAAAAAGTAGAAATAGACCGTGATCTTGGCTGGATTAACGAAGCTAATCTGGAGAAGAACAACAAGGACAACAGAATTCCATTGGATTTCAGAGATGCATTGGCAGGAGAAAGCCTCTCTATCATTGCGGAAGTTAAGAAAGCATCTCCCTCCAAAGGATTAATCCGGGAGGATTTTCAACCTGTTGCTATTGCTAACTCTTATGAAAGTTCCGGGGCTGACTGCATCAGTGTGTTAACAGAACAGAAATACTTCCAGGGCGCACCTCAGTTTTTGGTTGAAATCAAAAAGGAAGTTCACATACCGGTGTTAAGAAAGGATTTTATTGTCGACAAAAGACAGATCAGGGAGTCTTACAACCTGGGAGCCGATGCTATTTTATTGATTGTCTCCGCCCTCGGAAAAGAGGATTTGCGACAGCTTAAAACAATTGCCGAGAGCTTCGGTCTGTCTGTGCTGGTTGAAGTGCATTCACGGGAGGAATTGGAACTGGCTTTGGATCTGGAATTCGACCTGATCGGTATAAACAATAGAAATCTCAGTACTTTTCAGACAAGTATTGAACATTCCCTCCAACTAAAACCGATGATTCCGGACACCGTGGTTGCGGTAAGCGAATCCGGAATAAAAACTGCCGAAGACTGCAGAGCCCTTCATGACAACGGATTTCATGGAATTTTGGTTGGGGAAAGCTTAATGAGAAAACCGGATCCGGGATTCGCACTAAAAGACTTGATGAGATTGGCAAGATGAGAAAAACCCGAATTAAAATCTGTGGAATTACTCAAAAGGAACAGGCTGAAGAGATAGCAGAATTACCTGTGGATGCCATGGGATTCATTCTCTATCAAAAATCTTCCCGGTATGTCAGTCCGGATAAAATCCGTGATATGCTGGTCGATCTCCCTCCATTCCTCAAGACCGTGGGAGTTTTCGTTAATGAATCGATTTCAGAAATATCTTCAATCATCAACTCAACAGGATTAAGTCTCGCACAGCTCTCAGGGGACGAATCCCCTGAATACTGCCGCTCCCTGACGGAAAGCAACATCCCCTGGATGAAAGCCATTCGGATTCGTAACCAAAACAGCCTGGATATAGTCCCCTCCTTTGGTGCCAGCTACGTGCTGCTCGATGCCTGGTCTGAAGATGAATATGGCGGAACAGGGAAAAGTTTTGACTGGAAGCTCCTACAAAAGCTTGATGATCTTTCCGGGATTATTTTGGCGGGCGGAATCACCCCGGATAATGCCGGAGCTGCAGTCAGTCTTGTTCGCCCCTATGCAGTTGATGTTTCGTCCGGAGTTGAGGTGAGACCCGGTGTTAAGAACATCGATAAAGTCAAACAGCTTATTCGAGTTGTTTCGGATGCAGGTGGTTAAACAGGAGATTTGTTTTATATGTGTTCATCATTTTATCTGGTTCCCGAGGTCAAATACCGGAAGATAGACTGCCAGCAGGATGACCAGGATAAGTCCGCCAAGTAACAGCATCATTGCCGGTTCGATATATTTGTTCCAACGGTTAAACGACTCCTCCTTTTTTTGTTCCAGCAGTCTGCAAATTTGAGCAAAGCCGGTTGCCAACTGCCCGGATTTTTCCGCTGAAACCAGGATTCGGTAGTAGAGGGATGGAAACCAGCCGATTTTTTGAAATGAGGTTGCCAAATCCAGCCCGGAGTTCAACAGCTCTGTTACTTTGATGCCAAAGCGGATGTTGTTTTCTGACAGGCAATAGGCAGCCTGCTTTGATGCATCGGATAAGGGTTGACCATTTTCCAGAAGCATTCTCAAGGCCTGGGAGTATAAATAGGGATCGTCTCGTGTTGCCAGGCGTCTGCCGGCAGTACGTGCAAGGTTTACGAATGGATTCAGCTTGTTCAATCCTGGTAAAAATAACCAGACCGCAAACAGAATCAATGCTAATGATAGTTCCAGGGAGTACTCGTGAACAAATCGGGAGATATTCAGCATGATTTTTGTAACAAATGGAAGATTATCGCCAAACATCTCGTAGATACCGTTAAACATTGGAATGATAAATATAATAACTCCTGCTGAAAGCACAAGCGAAGCCATCGCGACTACCTTTGGATATCGGGTAATCTTCTTAAGTTCCTGTGTTCTTTCCTCCTTTTTCCCATAAAAGTCCTTTAATGAGTCCAATCCCGCCAACAGCCTTCCGGAAGATTCGCATATACCGATGATGGTTTTGAAGAAATCCGGAAACAGGGGATTCAGTATTGCAAGCGATGATTTAATATCTTTGCCCGAATTTAAAGATTCAGACAGATGAATGAAGATAAACTTCTGTATCACCGATGGATTTTCATTTATCTGCATTTCCAGTGCATCCGTTAGTGTAAGACCCGACCGCAGCATCATGGCGAGAGGGTTGATGATCTGCAATAACGCTTTGTTTGTCAGTGGTTTACTCAGCAAACTCGAAGGAACAGTGCTGATTTTTATCTTGAAATAACCTCTCAGGCCAAGCTTTGTTTTTAATCGATAACGGCTGGAATTGTAGACAATACCGACCTTTTTCCGACCATCAAGTAGTGACACTTCGTAGATAAAAGCGGATTTGAACTTCATTAAAAGCTCGCTTCTCAGGGTTGTGGTTCAGTATAAGATTGACGATATTATTCAAAACGAATTGAATTAAGCTCTGATTCTTTTATCTTTCCCTCATTAAATAGTAGTTTTGCTTGTGAAACCAATGTATTAAATCCTTCAGCCATCATTTTCGATCTGATATCGGCCATTGACATTTCCGAAGAGAACAAACGCCTGAACTCAGGCGACACCTCCAGAATCTCCATAATTGGTATTCTTCCCGAAACGTCAGTACCTTGACATAGGTTGCAATCATCCGAGCCGCCGCAGCGACATCGGTGTTGAACCAATCTTTGTGAAACGACCAGGTTTAGAGAAGATGAAATATCATCCTTCTCAACACCGAGGTTACCCAACCTTCTCAGTGTTTCAAACACATCATTACTATGCAGAGTCGATAAAACAAGATGACCTGTTTGTGCTGCTCTTGCTGCAATCTGTGCTGTTTCCTGGTCTCGAATTTCTCCAATCAGGATGACATCTGGATCCTGTCTGAGAATTGACCTGAGGGCGCTGGAAAAGCTAACACCGGCTTGTTCATTGACCTGTACCTGGGTTACTGAATCCAACCTGTATTCCACAGGATCTTCAATGGTTACAATATTCAGCGCATCCGACCTCAGTTCATTTAATATTGCATATAAAGAGGTTGTTTTGCCGGATCCGGTCGGACCAGTGAATAGAATAAGCCCCGACTTCTTGCTAATGTATTTTCCCAATAATTCCGTATGCTTACCCGTGAAGCCAAGATCTCCCAGTGAGTAACGCACAGTCGAAGCTGGAAGTAAGCGAATGACAAGTTTTTCGCCTGTTACGGATGGTATTGTGGAGGTTCTCAGATCAAATCGTTTGCCGGTTTGAGAAGTGTAAGGAAAATGTCCGTCCTGGGGAGAATGCTTTTTGGCTATATCCATTTTAGAGATCAGCTTTGTTTTCAGGAAAAGCGCATCCTCAATTTGTTCGTTTAGTTTGATGGACACAAGAGTGCCGTCGATCCTCATACGGGCACTTTTGTTGAAGGACCGGCTTTCGATGTGGATGTCCGATGCCCCTTTATTTATGGCATGCTCCAAGAGATAGGATAGTTGTCGTGTGGCTTTGTTATCTGATGAAAATGATTGTGGTTGATCCAGGTAAGAGAGTCTCTCATGTATCAACTGGCTGCTGCACAGGTAACATTTGACCTTTGAAAAAAGAAAAGGCAGGTATTGTGAAAGTGACAGGAAATCAGTTTTTTCCGAAATGAATATCAAAGATAAATCTTTGTCCTTGCTGCTTTTTTCTATTATGAATCCCAATTTCCTCTGCAGCTCAATTTCGGCCGGAGAATGCTCTCTTCTTAAATGCGGAATTGCCAGTGAGTTGTGCCAGATTGGTATACCGTATTGTTTTTCCAGGTACCAGAGAGAAGAAGTACTTTTCTGATTCTCTTTTTTGGAGATAGTCATAGATCCTTCAGTGTATTAATATGGAGCAGATAAAGACTCATGATTGACACCTGTCCCCAGTTTATTGACGCCAAGAGATTTCACATCCCCTAAGCTATCATGTTCAAATATATAGTTATTGCCGTATTGGGCTATCTATTATTCAAAATCATCAAAAACGGGGCTTATCTTGCGATTGAAAATTTGTTTAAAAACAAACAGTTGGATGAGCCAACAGATCTGGTACAGTGTACACAATGCCAAAACTTCACCAGCAGAGAGCTGATAAAAAAATACAGGAAGATGGATTTCTGCAGCGAAGAGTGCATTGAAAAGTATCAGAACAGTATTTAGCTCACATCAAATCCAACAATCTACAATTGTAGCTTAACTGTTTTCCGTGTTAGTTATTTGTTTAAATACAGGCAGAGTACCGGATAACAGACCTCCCCACCAAAGTCAAAAGATATCAAAGACAGATCTCGGTTCCGATGTTAATCCCAGGTCCTGGCGGACATAAGGAGGATTAGTCGAAGCTGTTTTTCAGAATAAAATCAATCGCATCGGAAAAGGTATCAAGGATTGGAACTTCCGGGTAAAGCTCTGCGACAGATGCTGCCTCGGAGTCGCCTTTTCCGGTTCTTAAAAGAATCCCACGGGTGCCTGAATTATAGGCCAGTTCAACATCACTTTTTTTATCACCAAGCATAAATGAGCGTTGGCAATCGATCCCGTGTTTTTTCGATGCTTTTTCGATCATTCCCGGGGCAGGTTTACGGCAATCGCATTTTATATTGTAGGGGGGCTTACCTTGCTGATGGTGAGGACAAAAGTACAAATCATCCAATGAAACTCCGGATTTGCTGAAAATATTGTTCAAAAAATTGTAGGTTTCGTAGACAAAGGATTCATCAAAAAAACCGCGGGCAACACCGGATTGATTTGTGATCATGATCAGCTTGAATCCGTTCTTCTTCAGAGAGATTAATCCTTCAGGTACATCATCATAAATTGAAATATCTTCAAGCCTGGACAGGTAATTAACATCTTTAATCAACACACCATCTCTATCCAGGAAAACTGCTCTGTTATCTGAATTCATCCTGATCGATTTAGGGTCAGCGGTGTAATTGTAGTAGAATAATTGTGGTCTTTTTGCTATCAATTAAGATTGACTGTTTCACAACTGAATCAATCAGGTCAAACCGGCAATACCTGCCCAAGCACTATATTGCCTTCGATTATCGTAATCATATCTCAATCCGTTTGAAGTTTTCACTTTTATTGGAGTCATCACCATGGCCATGACAGGCAATGATATTCGGAAGTCGTTTATTGCATTTTTCGAAGAGAGAGGGCACAAACATGTGCGGAGTTCATCCCTGGTTCCTCATAACGATCCGACTATTCTGTTTACCAACGCAGGAATGAATCAGTTCAAGGATTACTTTCTCGGCAATCAGAATCCTGAGTTCAAGAGAGCCGTTACGTCCCAAAAGGTCATGAGGGCAGGAGGCAAACATAACGATCTTGAGAATGTCGGCAGAACCGATCGACACCACACCTTTTTCGAAATGCTGGGAAACTTTTCCTTTGGTGACTACTTTAAGAAAGATGCCATCTCTTATGCATGGGAATACCTGACAAAAGTACTGGGGATTCCGGAAGATAAATTGGTGGCATCCGTGTTTGAAGATGATCAGGAAGCTTTCGATTTGTGGAATAAAGAGATCGGATTACCGGCTGACAAGATTGGCCGGCTGGGTGAGAAGGATAATTTCTGGTCAATGGGTGATGTCGGGCCCTGTGGTCCCTGCTCAGAAATCCACTACCAGTTGTACCCTCTCCAGGATGGAAAAAGCGTCCAACAGTCTCTGGAAGATGATGACGGCACATTTCTGGAAATCTGGAATCTGGTTTTCATGCAGTATAACCAGGAAGCGGACGGTACGAGGGTACCTCTTCCAAATCCCAGTATTGATACGGGAATGGGGATTGAACGCATTGCCTCGGTTGTTCAGGGATTTACCTCCAATTATGAAACAGATCTTTTAAGCGGGTTGGTCGATTATTTGAAAGAGAACGCTCCTGATCCAAAGGACAATGACGCGGATGTGACAGTTTCGGCAAGGGTGATAGCCGATCACATCAGGGCAGTGGTATTCCTCATTTCAGACGGTGTTATTCCTTCAAACGAAGGTCGGGGATATGTTATGCGCAGAATTATCAGACGTGCGGCCAGACATGGAAAGGAACTGGGATATCATGCCGGATTTTTCTCTGAACTTGTGGACAATTTTGTACCGATGATGAGTGAAGCTTACCCGGAAATTGAAGAAAACCAGGACTACATACGTATACTTATCAAGCAGGAAGAGAAGCGCTTTAGCACAACTCTGAATCATGGTATGAAGATCCTGGATGAAATCCTGGAAAAGTACAGGAAGGCCGATAACAGATTGGTAAATGGTGAGGAAATTTTCCGATTATATGATACTTTCGGATTTCCTGCCGATCTGGCAGAGGATGTTCTCCAGGACAATGGACTGGACTACAACAGAGAAGAATTTGATTCCTGTATGGAGGAGCAGCGCCAGAGAGCAAAAGCGGATCAGGACACCAAAAAGGTTGATTTGAAGGTGAGTGAGGTTTATCTGGCACTCACAGATGAAGGGCTTCAAAGCAGGTTTGTGGGATATGACATATTTGAAACGCAAACGAAAATGCAGGCTGTTGTGAAAGATGGAAGCCGGACAAGTGAAATCCATGAGGGAGACAGGGTTGAAGTGCTTTTGGAAGAGACACCCTTTTATGCAGAGTCCGGTGGACAGGTCGGAGATACGGGTGAAATCGTCCATGATGAATTCAGGATCGTGGTTAACGATACCCAAAGTCCAGTAGCGGGACTAATTCTTTGCCACGGCATCGTTAGTTCAACCACAAGTGATGTTGTGACGATTGCTTCTACTCCACAGGTGATTGCCCGTGTTGACGGGAAGAAACGGATCGCCACCCAGGCCAATCATACGGCAACACATTTAATGCAATCCGCATTACGAACAGTTTTGGGAGACCATGTCAAGCAATCCGGTTCCCTGGTGAATCCCGAAAAACTTAGATTTGATTTCAGCCACTACGCTTCGCTGACAAAGGAACAGATCGGAGATGTTGAGACGATTATCAACCAGAATATCAGGGAAAATGAAGAGGTTCTCGATGAGTCCCTTGATTTCGATTCTGCCGTAAATGCCGGTGCCATGGCTATCTTCGGGGAGAAATATGGAGATATGGTTAGGGTGGTTACTGCGGGATCATCCAGTAAAGAACTCTGTGGAGGTTGCCACACCTCAAAAACCGGAAACATCGGATTGTTCAAAATCATTTCCGAAGAGAGTATAGCTGCGGGTATCCGCAGAATAGAAGCCCTCACTGGTGCAGCGGCGATTGCTTATGTTCAGGAGAATATCAGCAACATGGAGAGTATTTCACAAAGCCTGAAAGTTCCCATGAATGAGGTTCCAGAAAGACTGGAGCAGATGCAGCTTCAGATCAAGGACAAAGAGAAGCAAATTGAGCAGCTCAGAAACGAGCTGCAACAGTTCACCGCAGAAAAAGCGCTTCAAGAAGTTACCAAAATCGGGAATATAGATGTCTTGATGATGAGAACGGATCCCGCTTCAGATTTGAAAGCGATGGCTGCAACCCTGCTGAAAAAGATGAAAACAGGAGTTGTAATGCTATCCAAGACGCCGGACCAACAGCGAATCTCGGTAATCCTCTCCGTTTCAAGAGATTTGACGGATAAGATTCATGCTGGAAACTTGGTTAAGGAGTTGGCACCCATCATTGATGCCAAGGGGGGAGGTAGTCCTAATGTTGCTCAATGCGGAGGAGGTAATCCGGCTGGATGGGACAAGTTAAAAAGCCGATTATCCGAAAAGATTACCAGTGTCTAGCGTGTTTGCCGGCATGAAACTGATGGGAGCTACTTAACTTCCCATCAGGGTCCGTTAGATTAGTTTATCGATTATATCGCTGAGTTCGTTATGCCGGATTAGCCATCATAGAGTGTCCGGCAAACAGCAAAAATAAAGAGAACAGTCCGGTTCGCATATTCCCAATATCTTGACGTTATAAGTTAAATATTCTCTACTATCACCAGTAGCAGATTACAGAACGCCTTTGGAAGAGGGAATCTCATCTGAAACAATGGATGCAGATTCAGACAAGGCTCTGCCGAATCCTTTAAACAGAGATTCAGATTTGTGGTGATCGTTTTCGCCGTAAAAAATCTCCTGGTGAAGTGTCAACTTGGCACTCGTGGCGAAGGAATAAAAGAAGTGACCAATCATCTCTGTGGGCAGGGCACCTATCTTTTCTGTTCTGAATTCCCCCCTGAAATAATGAAAGGGACGACCGGATATATCAAGCACAGTCCTGCTCAGTGTTTCATCCATGGGTAGATATATTGACGAGTAGCGTTTTATCCCTTTTTTGTCTGCCAAAGCCTGATCAAAAGCTTCCCCCAGAACAATGGCGATGTCTTCAACCGAATGATGTGGGCACACCTCCAAATCACCTTGACAATCCAATTTCAGATCAAATCCCGAATGAAACGTAAACAGATCCAGCATGTGATCCAAAAAGCCGATCCCTGTTTGAATTTGGGTTTGGCCATTGCCGTTAAGAGTAAGGTTTCCGTTAATGTTGGTTTCTTTGGTTATTCGGCTAAATGATTGACTGCGTTTCATTGGCAACTTCCTTTTTTATTCTGACCCTGACTGCGTCAGCATGTGCGCTTAATCCTTCCAGTTCCGCGAATTCAATGATGTCGTTCGCTTCCGATTTGAGTCGATCTTCAGAATATTTAATTATTGACGAATGTTTTTGAAAATCCCTTACTGCCAAGGGAGATCCGTATTTAGCTGCGCCAGAGGTCGGAATAGTGTGATTTGGACCTGCATAATAGTCCCCTATTGTTTCCGATGACCATTTTCCGACAAAAATAGCGCCGGCATTTTGAATTCGGTCGAGCACCGAATTGTCCCTGACCATCAGTTCCAAGTGTTCCGGCGCAAGTCTGTTTACCAGATCGATCCCTTCAGAAAGCTCTTTGACGATGATGATAGCTCCGTTGTCAGATAACGATTTCTCTATAATTTCACGTCGAGGCAGGTCCGGGACAATTTTATCGATTCTTTCCTGGACTTTTTTTGCTGTTTCTGCCTCTGTCGTGATCAAAATTGATGAAGCATCTTCATCATGCTCAGCTTGGGTAAGCAAATCCCTGACCAAAAATTCAACCGGTATGTCGGGATTGTCGTGTAACACCACTATTTCGCTGGGACCTGCAATCGAGTCGATGCCGACCTGACCAAAAACCTGTCTTTTTGCCTCTGCTACAAACTTGTTGCCGGGACCTGTGACCTTACACACGGGTGTGATGGATTCCGTGCCATAAGCCATTGCGGCAACGGCCTGGGCACCGCCAACTGAAGTAATCTCTTTCAAGTCCAGCATAGAGCATATTCCAAGAACCAGGTGATGCGGAAGTCCGTTTTGTGAAGGAGGAGAGGCAACTACAATAGAGGCAACGCCAGCGATTTGCGCCGGAATCGCGTTCATGATCAGGGTTGAGGGATAGAAAGCCTTTCCTCCCGGCACATAGATGCCGACCCTGTCCAACGCTGTTACTTTTTCGCCAAGAGTTGTTCCGTCTTCATAGGTTTCCTTCCAGGTGTTTTGTTGCTGCCTTTTGTGGAATGCCGTGATTCTGATAATAGCATTCTCAAGAATAGTTCTTGTTTTCACATCCAATAGAGATTCAGCATCAGCTATTTTTTCGGGTGAAACCTTAACGGAATTGAGCGAAATACCATCAAATTGCCTTGTCAGTTTAATCAGGGCTTGATCGCCTTCTCGGATAACTTTTGAAATAATGTTACTCACCGAATCTGTGAGCTCCCTGTCAATGGTACCGATTCGATTCGAACCGATCCTTAGGGATTCCGGTTTAATGATTTCAAGTAGTGGCATTGTTAAATTGACCTAAGATTGCTTTCTATTAACGTGCGATGACTTCCCAACTTTATGTTTTCCGGATTTTCTAATAGGCTAGCAATCAACAATATCAATTGCAATGCGCAACGAGAGCGGAGTGGTTTGATAAGGAAGTTCACATTTCGAAATAATGTCTGAGAGTTTATTGAACTATTATGTCAAAAAAGAATTTAAGTTATAAGGAATTCGTTGAACAGCTTTCCGGGGATGAGTTGGAGAGTCTGCAGCGCTTTGCTAAAAATCGAGTTATCGAGCCGTTTGAAGGTCATTCGGCTATAGAAACCATCCAAAAAGCTGACAGGACACTCAGCAAAAGTCTGGAAAAGGTGAAACAGTTTGGTCAAAAAGCCGGTAACACGAAAATCCCCGGAATACCCTCCGGCAAAATCAGGCAAATTCTGAAATCATCCCAGGTTTTGGACAGGTTTGGCAGGATCACTCAGGATTTCTCAAAACTGACCAAAAGCAAGCTGAAAGAGATGGAAGAGTGGGTCCGGGAAAGAGTATTTGAGTTTATTAAAAGCGGCATTGAGCTCTCCAAAAGCATTGACTATGAAAAATGGGTGGTGGATAAAGCCGCTTTGACACTGAACAAGGAAATCCATAATCTGCATGATATTCGAAAGTTGTCCCCAGGAGAGAGAAGCCTCCTGATTGAGACACTCTATCCCCATAAAAGCAATCGCTATAAAAGGCTGATTGATTCGTTCGATAAAACCTTCAATATCGTCCTCGGTTTGATTGTGGCCTCGAATATACCCGGTACCGGCATATTGGTCAGCCTGATTAATATCGCAAGAACCATCATCAGAATCTCCAATGCAATTAACTCTATTTCCGCCATTCACGGCTACAAGGTAATTAATTTCCCTCATCTGTTCAAAGTGAGCGCTGCTCTCATTCAAACTCTGGATGATTGGGACAACAACGCTGACCACATACCCTTGTCACCCGATATACTGGAGAAACTCTATAGTGAATCAGACGAAGAATTTGAACACGATCTGATAAAACTCCTGGAAGCAGCCGGTAGCAAAGAGCTGTATATAGCTATCCCGGGAGTGGGAATGTTAAGTCTGGGAAAAATCAACCTGGACAATTATAAACTCGATGCCCTTGTCCTGAATCTTGTCCGGGATTATTTTTTAGCCAAACAGGTTATCGATAGTGAATATGGGGAGAGATACTCTCGGATAATAGAAGATTTCAAGCTCATATACACATCCATCAAGGAACAGGGGATTCTTAAGGAAATCAAAAAACGTATCGAGGATGAAGACAGGCCCGAGACCCGAAAGGAGAAAATCGGCAAACTCTTCAAGTCCATGTGGGATAACAATACAAAGTTCGAAGCCCTGTCCAGGGAGTTGAATAAGGAAGTTGCCAGGATTTTCCGTGCTATTATTGATCTACCACCCGAGAAAAAGGAGTTAGAGATACAAAACAGACTACCGGTTACATTAAGTCAAGATCGGGAAGCTGATTCTTCAAGATGAGTGGTCGGTCGTAAAAAAAAGACTAAAAACGAGACCTATACAGCCAAAAAATAGTTCTCTCGATTTTGACAAACTGTTGTTTTACAGATATAGATCATGTTATTAATAGACAATAAGTAGCGGTAATTTAAAGTTGTATACAGAGCTTTTGGGTTAAAAAACGACAAAAAAGGCCCGCACATTCTTTACATTATTACCATAAAAAAACACCATGGTTTCCATGCGAATGGGGTTGGAAATGCGGATGAGTCAACAGCTCATCATGACCCCGCAATTACAACAAGCTATAAAGCTGCTCCAGCTATCACGGATTGAGCTGGAAGAGCTGATTGATCAAAGCTTGATTGAAAACCCAACGCTTGAATTATCCCCTGTAGAAGATGAGGAGGAAGGAAGCGACAAGAAGAGCGAAGACACAGAAGATGCTAAAAACCTAGTCGAGGAGCAAGTTCAGCTTTCATATGACGAAGAGTGGCAAAACTATATTGAATCCGGTGCAGGAGTAATGCAAGATGTAAAAACCCGCACTGCTGATTCGGACGATCAATCCAATCCTTTGGAAGCAACCATTTCCAGAGAATCCACCCTGATGGACCACCTGTTCTGGCAGTTGGATCTGTCGAGTTTCTCCCCTGTAGAAAAAGAATTTGCCGAACATATCATCGGTAATATTGACAGCGAAGGCTACTTATCCATATCCATTCGGGAGCTTCTGGCTTCAACGCCCCAACTTCATAAATTGATTAAGGAACTTCTTCTTAAAAACGAGATTGAAACCCTTGTTGATGAAGAGTCGATTCCGATGTTTGATCTCTTTCATGAGACACGGGAAAGAGTCGAGAAAAAGCAGAAAGGAAGGAAAAAGAAGAACCCTGTGCCGGATGACGAAGATGAGGATAAAGAAGAGATCGATCTTTCCCAGGTAAGTAATGAGCACTGCGGTGTTTTGGAGCTGGTTTTGAAGAAGATCCAGCGTTTTGATCCCCCCGGAGTTGCAACTCGGACGCTTCAGGAATGCCTAACCAACCAACTGAGGACATTGCATCTGGAAAATTCGCTGGCCATGCGGATTATCTCGGAAAATATGAGCTTTCTTGAGCAGAAGGATCTCAAGAAAATCGCCCGTTTGCAGAAAGCTGATATCCAGGAGGTGGTTAAAGCCTATCAGGTCATCACCGAACTCGAACCTAAGCCCGGCAGGCCTTTTGGAGGTGAAGTTACCCAGTATGTCGTCCCTGACGTTTTCATCTACAAGCGCGGCAGCGAATATGTCGTTAGTATGAATCAGGACAGTATTCCACGGCTCAGGATCAATCCATACTATCAGAATCTCCTAAAAGAAAATAAAGACGAAGGAGCAGCCGCAAAAAAAGAGAATGGTAATGATCAGGATATGACTTACCAATATATTCTGGAAAAGATCAAAGCCGGTGACTGGTTGATGAAGAGTATTGAACAGAGGCAAAAGACCATTTATCGGGTAACCAAGAGCATTTTAAAATTTCAACATGAGTTCTTTGAAAAAGGAATCGATTATCTTAAGCCGTTGGTTCTAAAGGACGTTGCGGAGGATATTGATGTTCATGAATCTACGGTCAGCAGGATTACGACCAACAAGTATGTCTATACTCCGCAAGGGATTTTTGAGCTCAAATATTTCTTCACCAGTGGCATCGACCAGGGGGACGGTGATGTCATTTCATCAAAAAAAATCAAGGACTATATCAAGAAGCTGATTGAATCTGAAGATAAGAAGAAGCCATACACAGATCTTCAGATCAAAACCGAGCTCCTGGAGAACGCCGGGATCAAGGTTGCACGCCGAACGGTAGCAAAATATCGGGAAGCAATGAATATTCTTCCGTCAAACAAGCGGAAGAAATTGTACTGATCCGATAATTTGGCTAGACTATCCGTTCATACAACGGATGAATGGTTCTTTTACCGAATCCGATTAATCAACCAAAACAGCAGTTCAGATTTCGAAATCAATCTTTCGTGAGTAGACTATATGAGCGAATACTTTAAAAAAATAATTGAATTTACAGAGCAACTCGGCCTGGACATCATTCAGCGAGATGATAACGAGGAGCTGTTGGTGGTTTCCAACGAGGATAAGGGGATCTATAACCTGATCATCGATTGTGAACAACCCATCCTGATCTTCGAACAACTGATTTATAACATAGAAAAACCATCTGAGAATCATTTTCTCAGGCTCCTGCAGATGAACAGAAATCTGATTCACGGGGCTTTTGTCATTGATGAAGATGGCAAACAGGTGATTTTCCGTGATACTTTACAAATCGAAAACATAGATTTTAATGAATTCGAAGGAACCATCAATGCCCTAAGTCTTGGCTTGGCTGAATATTCCAACGAATTATTATCCTTAAATAAGTAATTTTTTGTGTAAGGAGAAGGTATGGCCGGTTTTTTTAAACGTATTTTCAGCCTGGGAAGCGCCGAAGCGCACTCCATCATTGATAAGCTTGAGGATCCCGTTAAGATGACAGAACAGGGAATTCGGGAACTCAAACAAGATCTGGAAAAAGCCATGCAGAACTTTGCTGAAGTAAAAGCAATTGCTATCAAGGCAGAGCGCGATATGGAGAAAGCCAAGAACGGAGCAGTGGACTGGGAACGCAAAGCAATGGCGCTGCTGCAACAGGGTCAATCCGGAAAGCTTGAGTCAAGCAAGGCAGACCAGCTTGCCACGGAAGCCTTAAGCAGAAAGGAAGAGTGCGGCAAGCAATTTGCCTTGGCCAAACAGGCAAGTGATAGTCAAAACGCAACTGTTCAAACCTTGCAGAAGAACATTGATACGCTCAAATCCAAGATTCAACAATATGAAAATGAGTTGGTGACTCTGAAAGCAAGGGCAAAAACCGCTTCCGCAACCAAGAAAATCAACAAACAGTTGGCCTCTGTTGACTCCACTGGTACAGTCGCCATGTTGGAACGAATGAAGCAGAAAGTAGAGGAAGAGGAGACAATTGCATTGGCTTATAATGACATGGCAGAACAGCCAAAGAGCGTTGACGATGAAATAAACGACGCTTTGCTGACGGATGAAACTTCCACAAGTTCTTCATCCAACGAACTTGCCGCTTTAAAGGAAAAAATGGGAATTCAATAATCCCGGAGGTGACAGTCGGCAAACTTGATGAGTTTCTCTTGTTTCTCTGTTAAAAAATACAGTGTGTAAGCTTTAAATTATTTGATATTGTTTCTTTTTCTTGTTAAACTCATCAAGACACCTAACCAATCTACTAACCTGGAGGATGAACGAAAGATGAAGATGAAAAAATCTCAGCTTATAGAAAAGCTGGTACTGGAAATGGAAGAATACATTGATGAAACAAGTGCAAAACAGAAAACCGAAATAGCAAGGGAAACGGTCAATCTTTTCTTTAATTCCATCAAAGATGCTCTGAAAGATGGCGACAGAGTTGAAATAAGGGGATTCGGCTCTTTCAGCACCAAAAAGTACGAAGAATACATCGGCAGGAATCCGAAGACAGGTGAGAAGGTGAAGGTAAAGCCGAAAAAACTACCCGTTTTCAGGCCAGGTAGAGAACTCAGGGATATGGTTAATAGCTTTAAATAGGTTTTACACCGGGTTGGAAGAATTCCGATGGGGAAAACCGATCAGTAAACATCTTCCGGATCATCATCCGGTCTTGTTTTCCAACGACGGTTAAACCAGAAATACTGTTCGGGATGAAGACGTATTTTTTCTTCCAACTCATCCGAAATCATCTGCGCTATTGCCGTCAGGTCGGTCTTGCTATCGCCTGTTTCCTGGTAATACAACCGCTTGATATACCCTTTGTATCTGAAAGGGGCCAACCTGACATTCCACACAAACAGTAACGGAACCTTGCGTTTCGTGGTGTAGGTTGCCAATCCCTGACCTACCACTGCTTTCTTACCGAAAAAGTTCACAAAAATATTGTTGTGAGGGACGTTCAAATCACCCGCCATTCCCAGGGGATGATTGTTTTTTAACGCTTTCATCATTTCGAAAGGTGCAGTCTTGGCCTTTGAAATGGTAACGGTACCGAACTTCCGCCTGATTCGGTTAATGGCAAAATCGATTTTTTGATTCTTTTGCATCCCCGCAAATATGTATAAAGGGGTTACCTGGTGAGATAATGCTGCAGTGAACAGCTCCCAATTACCGAAATGGTTTCCGGCTACTACGGCTCCTTTTCCTTCCTCAAGTGCGGTAGTCATATGTTCCGACCCTTCAATAGTAATATACTTGCCAAGGTTTTCAGGAGTAATAAATCTCATTAAAAGAAATTCAATCAGAATATAAGCAGCATTGAGACAGGTCTTTCTTCTCAATGTATTTAGTTCCTGTTTGTTGGTGGAGTCCCCAAAAGCAATTTTGAGATTGATATCCAATACCCTTTGTCGAACACCGGTCCGATAAACGAATAAACCGATTGCTTTGACCAGTACATTTAATAGGCTTTCCGGAAGACTTCGGACAATCAACGACATTATCTGATATGCCCAATACTCAATTCGATACTGAAGGTGTTTTGATTTGATCACTTGCTAATTCAGGGGATTAGAGGCCGGCCCGGATCATAGCCTGCATCGTGATAATACCGACGGAGCGGTTATCTTCATCAAGAACAGGTAACAATAGCAGAGGTTTAGGATTGTTTTTTATTTTATCAAATGCTTCCATCGCGTATACGCCAGCCTTTATGGTAACCGGCTTTTCGAACATAATCTCTTTGGCTTTTAACGCCCTGATGTCATCAGCGGTTTGCAGAGCCTTTCTTAGATCATATCCCGTTATCAATCCCCGGAAAAACCCTACTTCATCGACTACCGCAACAGCATTTACGCCACCTTTGGAGATGGCGGACACAACCGTGTCAAACGAGTCCTCAAGCAGCACAACCGGGTTTTCATCTCCCGACTTCATGATATCATCAACCAGGTAAAGAAGCCTTTTACCAAGCCTGCCACCCGGATGATAAAGGGCATAATCCGTTTTTGAGAAATGGTTCTTTTTCATAAGACACACCGCCAACGCATCTCCCACAGCCAATGCTGCGGTGGTTGATGTGGTAGGGGCGAGGTTAAGAGCACAGGCTTCTTTTTCTATGGGGGTGAACAAAACCACGTCCGAGTGTTTTGCCAACGTAGACTCCCTGTTTGCGGTAATCGAGATAACCCTGCAATGCAATTTTTTAAGAATTGGCAACATACCGACCATCTCATCGCTTTCGCCGGACTTGCCAAGCAGGATGATGGTATCTCCGTCTTCAACCATTCCCAGATCACCATGCAGTGCCTCGGATGGGTGAAGAAAGACTGCCGTGGTTCCGGTTGAAGAAAACGTTGCCGCAATTTTCCTGGCAATAATACCGGATTTCCCGACACCGCTGATGATTATTTTGCCTTTCGAAGACTGTATCAGCTTGATTGCGTCTTCGAAAGATTGATCGATTGATTGATGGAGATCCTGCAGGGTCTTCATCTCCAGAGAGATGACGTCCTTAATAATCTTGAGAGAATCCATTCATTTCCATTATTTAAACTTTTCCGCGTCCTTGGCAAAAGCTTCAATTCCGATATCCGTCAAGGGATGCTTCTCCAATTGGGACAGTACCTTGGATGGGACAGTAAGAATATCAACCCCCATGGTTGAAAGCTCCACAACATGGTTTGGCGTTCTGATTGATGCAGCAATAATTCTGGTTTCCAGATCGGGATTATTTACCAGAATACTCCTGATAACACCCAGCAAATCCAAACCATCGTGAGAGATATCATCAAGTCGTCCCAGAAAGGGACAGACATAGGTTGCTCCGGCTTTTGCCGCCAATATCGCCTGGCCGGCAGAAAAGATAAGGGTTACGTTGGTATCGATTCCCTCCGATTTCAAAACACGAACCGCCTTGAGGCCGTCTTTGATCATGGGAATCTTAATGACAATATTGTCACTGATTTTTGCCAGTTCCCTGCCCTCTCTGACGATACCATCTGAATCGAGAGATAATACCTCAGCATGAACCGGGCCTGATATCTCTTTGCAGATGTCTTTCAGGATCTCGGTGAATTCTCCCCGCTCCTTTGCGATCAGTGTTGGATTTGTGGTAACACCGTCAGCAAGGCCCAGCTCTTTTGCTTGGCGAATTTCGGTCAGATTTGCAGAATCAACATAAATATCCATCTCTTACTCCTTGAATTAATTATTGGATACCAACTCCCGATACATCTTCCAATTGTATCCCAAAACAAGATATGCAAACGAAAACACAAACACAGTCCAAAACAGAATCTGGGAATTTCCTGGCATCAGACCAACGAGCACGGCCATGATGATAAAGGTCAGGATAGCCACTTTAATCAGCTTGGGGATTGCCGGCAAAATCACCCTGCCAAAGTGAATGAATTTTACCTTGGAGACCATCAGGATTGAGATGAGAACGATGAAAACGACTTTGATACGAAGATCGATATCCAGTAGCACTATGGATCCACTAACCAAAGCCGCCGCAGGTGATGGCAGCCCGGTGAAGATTTCAACACCGCCGTCTATGCCGGATTTCCTTTTGTTGCGTATGAATCGATATAACCTAAATATTGTACAAACCAAATGCAATAGCGCAATAGTAAATCCCAGCAGGGATTTACCGAACGCAGTCCAGATAATGAAAGCGATAGTACCGCCAAAATTGGTTCCGTCTGCCAGATCATCGAACATCTCACCTTTCGGGGTGCTACCCCATTTGTCTGCCGCCCTGCCATCAAACATATCCAGGAATTGGCCAAGAAAAACAAGGGAGAAGGCAATTTCCAGATACCGTGCCTGTAGGAGTCTCTGAAACCAACTGTAGTTTTCAAGAAAAGAAAGATCCGGATTGAAAAAACTGAAGGCCATAACCAGGCAAATCCCGCAAACTCCGCAGATCAGATTCATCAGACTGAGTATGTTCGCATACCAATAGTTGGGAATGACTTTGAAAAACATGCTACAAAAGGATAGAAAAACTGCAGCCTGAAGGGTAATATCTGCTATGATCCAACTCTGTTCCGGATAATAAATCTGTTGCATTGTGATGACGACCAATGTCAATGCAGCCAGGAATGTTTTCGATTTTCCGAAGAGATTTGCTGCTTTGTTTTTGATGTAGTACCTGGATACGGTGCCTACGACGTCGAAAATGAGGAAAACCAACACGGCGGCCATCGAAACAATGTCCAGAATCGCAAAATAGAATAATGGCGGAAAAATCAACAATTTATCCGAAAGAGGATCGATACTTTCTCCTTCTTCCGAATGCAAATCAAAATATCTGGCTATGGTTCCATCGGTAATGTCGGTAATCATCCAGAACGCAAAGAAAAGAATCCCTGTGTGATGTAAGAAGTTTTGGGGATCAGCCGGATAGAGTATCGATCCCAAATGGAAAATAAGAACAGATACAACGCCCATGGGAAATCTGCAACGGCTGATGAAATTCGGATGCAGCCAGAATTTAGACTGTACCCACTCCGTAGAACCAGGTTTGCGAGACAAACGAAAGAGCAAATAACGCTCCAGTAATAACATCAAAGTAATGGGAATTACTGATTTGTAGATAATAGGTGGAATAAGGTCGAATATATGCATGGCTTATCCTTGGCACTAATCATGGGTTGCCGATGGAGAAATGATATCCACGGTAAGTCCCAGCAGCGACTCTTTGCGCTGATTGACCAGCGTATATGGTTCCGGGGATTTTGGGTAATCAGGATTTACAATAATGGCTAACATTACGGTTTAACGTTTACTTGTCTCACTATCTTTAACAACTATTTGCGGAAATGGAAAGACAGAGTAATTCGTACTTCACAAAGGAGATCAGCTATGGCAATTAATTACTTACATCCATCGGATCGGATGTATAATTTATAAACCAAACAAGAATTACAAAAGCAGAATTAAATTCTGATTATATCGACATCGTCTCTTTCAAGAATAAGGAACTATGAACCCGGTTAAATCAAGTATTATTTTATTGTTAACAGTTTTTTCCATTTTCGTACTCCTCGGTGGTTGTAGCGCCGAAACCGAATCCCTAACAATGGAAGCCAAGTATGATTTGGCCATTCAGCAAATGGACAAAGGAAACTACAGCGCTGCCACCCCCTTATTTCAGAGCATCATCGATCAGAATCCGGGTACCCGATATGCGGTATATTCATATTTGAAACTTGCCGATGCCCATATTCTGTCTGATGATGGTAAGTGGGACGAAGCGGAAACCAATTATCGGATCTTTTTAAATTATAACTCATACAGCCATCTGGTTCCGTATGTTATCAGCAGGCTGATAGAGTTGAACTACAAAAGGAATACGAGCTTTTTCTTCGGAAAGGAGTACACCTATTCCCGGGATCCGGAACACTTCAAAAAGATCATAGTTGAGTACCAACGATTCTTTTTCCTGTATCCGAACAGTCTTTATCTGGACGATGCAGAGCTGTATTTGAAGGAATCCATGGAAGCCCTTGCAGAACATGAGTTCATTGTCGGTGACTGGTATTTTAACCATTACTTTTATGAGCAAGCGATTTATCGATATCGATACATCATGGAGAACTATCCGAACTTTGAAGGTTGGCAAAAGGTTGTGGAAAAACTGATTCTTGCGTATGAGAAAAACCAGCAACCACACCTTGCCGGCGAGTTCCAAAGGGTGTATGACTCAAAGCTGAAAGCCGAAGCAGATCCGCAAAATCCATCATAGAAGTCGGCATCCAGGAGAGGTATCCCGATTCATAAGAGGTAAAATCATTTTGACAAAGCATTTTAATAAAATCAGTACAATCGGAATTCTGGTTGGGCTTTCAATCTTCATGTTGACTGGCTGTTCATCAAATCAGGCGGAACCAGAGGTTGATCCGGTCCGGAATCAAGCTAGTGAAGCTTTATACAAGGATATGGCAATCAAGTACAAACAGCTTTTTAGGCAGAATCTGGAGCTTCGGAACATGTTGTTAAAAGCCGAAGAGCAAAGAGCTGCTGACAACGAAGCTTTTAAAACGGAAATTAGTCATCTGCTGAACACCATTAAACTGTTGGAGATAAATATTAAGCAGATGAACAGCAGACTGAAAGCGAATGCTGCAAAGATCAGTCAATTAAGTAAAACCGGTGAAACTATCCCTGGCATGGGTGAAATACCGGAAGATCCCGGACCTTCTGTCTTTTCCCAGGAGAAGTTACCTGTCACCGGTGTTGAAGGAGAATTCCAAACGCCTGCCGGTTCCAAAGCTATCAAAACGGTTCCCATTATTACAGGAGCAGAAGCAGTTTCACCGGACTTGCCAGGAAAGTCAGCCAAGTCTCCCGCAACCGTTGAAGATTCCAAGGCTGTGGAGACCCCTGATTCCGTTTTCCTGGTTTCCGGAAGCAAAGATCAGTGGCAGGATCCTGATTTGAAACCTCCGACATCGCCAATTCTGCTAAAGGTGATTCCCGGTGCGAAGAAGGCTTATCAAAAAGCGTTCAAAGCATACTCTGCCAGGGATTTTGAGAACGCGATCAAGCTGTTCAGTGAATTCATAGGCCGATTTCCAAGCGACTCAGACGCCGACAATTCCCAGTATTGGATCGGACAAACCTATTTTCAGTTACAGGACTACATTAAGGCAGAAAGCGCGTTTAGAAAGATTCTAAAGAACTATGAGCACAAAGAAACCAAACACGGTTATAAAACCCCTGATGCCATTTTAATGCTAGGCAGAATATACTCCCTGCGCGACAAGCCGATTAAGGGTCGGTATTATTATCAGGAGGTTATCAATCGTTTTCCCACCTCCCGTTCTGCTGCCAAAGCAAAAAGGGAAATCCAATCCATGAGTGTTTTTTGATGATGAAATCGACTGACACAACCTTGGCAATTTTAGCTTTATGGCTGATCCCCGGATTGGGGCCGGTAAGAATTCAAAGGTTGGTAGACTCGTTTTCTAATGTCAACGACATATTCAATTCTTCGTTGAAGAGCTTAACCGAGATCCTGGGAGGTGAACATAAGCTTGCCGAACAGATTCCCGGCGCTCTTGAGTCATCCGATTTCAAACTGGAATTAGATCAAATTGAGAGAAACGGAGTGAAGGTTCTGGACTTTACCCAAACTGAATATCCGGATTTACTCAGGGAAATCTACAATCCTCCACCGGTTCTATATGTGCAAGGAGAACTGCAATTAGAAAGAAAATTCTGCTTGGCCTTTGTTGGTTCCAGAAAAGCGTCTTATTCGGGAAAGAGCATCTGTAAGCGTTTAATCAAAGATTTGGCTCGAAAGCTGCCAAATACGATTGTTATCAGTGGTTTGGCATTAGGTATTGACACATCGGCTCATGAAGCCGCGCTTGAAAACAATCTGCAAACCATCGGTGTTTTGGCAAATGGACTTTCGGAAATATATCCGCTGAGAAACAAAAAGCTAGCCTCAAAAGTGATTCAAAATGGTGCTCTGGTAACAGAGTTTCCAATGACGTCAAAACCGATTGCCAAAAACTTTCCTTTGAGAAATCGAATCATCAGTGGTCTGTCCAAGGGTGTAGTGATAGTTGAAGCTGGTATCAGAAGCGGCGCCTCCATCACGGCAGGCTACGCCCTGGAACAAAACCGCGAACTATTTGCTCTCCCGGGCCCGGCGGATTCGCAATTCCACAAGGGTACCAATCGGCTTATTCAAAAAGGTCAGGCAAAACTTGTGATGGATATCGATGATGTTCTTGAAGAATTTAATCTGGACAACGAACAATTGAGCTTTCGTGGCGAGGATGTTGAAAATCAAAAAACAGAAATTTATTTGAGCAAAACCGAAGAAAAGGTACTTGAGTTGCTTGGACAGGGTTGTTGTCAAAAAGATCAGCTTATCAGAAAAGCTGATCTACCGGTGCCGGAATTGCTTTCAGCTCTTGTCAATCTGGAGATAAAAGGAATCATCATATCTAAACCAGGTGCTCAATTTGAAATTGTGCCACAAGGATAGTCTTCAACGACACTCCGTGTATCATCCCCAAAAAGATAATTCAGGACAATTTGAAACTGTTTTCAGGCAAGTTACTTTTATGACTGATAACAACATGAAGACAAAATCGATTGGTAAGCCGTTTGTAAAGAATACATATCAAACTTTTTACTTCTCAATGCTATGCCTGGCTTTAATTTTGTTAGCCAAGACTGCATTCGCTCAAAGTCCCTTACATACTTCTGTCATGTTAAATTATGACCTGCTTGAGCAGAAAGGGCCGGGATACGACTTAACCTTATTGTACAAGGGAATTTGGGGTGTTAGATACACGCTGATTGAAGATTTGACCTTTCTCGATGCAGTGGAAGGTTCAAATGAATCGGTAAATAGTTACACATTTCAGGGTGATTTGATGCTGCCCATGGTCATAAAAACAATAGATTACAAATCATTTGCTCCTTCTTCTTCGAAGATATTTGATTTTCTCACTGCCTATGTTGGATTCGGTTACAATAACCTGGATTTGGAGCTGACCTTGAACCAGTACACCGCACGTGAAAGCAGCCTTGAAAAAACCACCGTTCAGGAGTTGGTGAAATCATCTGTCAGTGCGGTTGTTTTTGGTATATATGGGGGGGAACGTTTCCTGGTGATTGATACCAGATTGTTGTATGTAAAAGGAAAAACGGATACCTCCGAGAGTTTAGACGACAGATACGAGCATGATAATATTATGCTTCTCATATCATTAGGGTTTGGATTCTGAGCTATTCATTCTCGAAGCATAAAATAACTATGACTGGTTGAAAACACTTGAACAAAAACTGTATAGTAGCATGAGACTTCCAGATATCAGTTAACAAAACAAATCAGACATGATCAGAAAACTTAAAAAATGGTCTTCATGGCTGAGAAATAGTGGGGCGGCCCAGACAATAATTGGGTTCTTCAGCTTCCTTATTATCGCCGCCGTCTTGATGCTGTTTTTGGAATCAACTGAAGACGGGTCGGGTATAAAAGACCTCTTCAACTCATTCTGGTTTTCCATTGTTACCATTACCACAGTTGGCTATGGAGATCTATCACCAGTCTCTAGTTTCGGTAAATCCGCTGCCGTGATTATCATGTTTATCGGTATTGTCTACACCGGCGTGTTAACCGGTAATATCACCAGTTGGTTGGTTGAAAGAAACAGAAGGAGGGTGTTTGGCCTGGTACCCATCAGAAAAAAAGAAGATCATTTCCTGGTGCTTGGCTGGCGGCAAGGGATGAAAGAGTTGTTGAAAGATATTCTGGTGCTGCATCGTCTGGTATCCAATCAATTGGTATTGGTAAACAGCGCCAAGGCGGAAATGGTCAATGATCTCAGACAGGATCCTCTCTTAAAAGGAGTATGCTATTTTCATGGTGACTACACCAACCGGGAGGTTCTCCTCAACGCTTGTGCCCACAGCGCCGGCAAAGTACTCATTATTACCGACGAACTATCCGGAAAAACCGCGGAGGAAGTGGATTTCAGGTCCATCCTGGCCGCCATAGCTGTAAAAAGAGTCAATTCTCAGATTCATACCATTGCAGAGATTGTTCAGCCCAAGTTCAGCATGTATCTTCAACATGTTGATGTAGAAGAGATCATCCTTAACAGACACAGCGCCCGGGCCCTTTTATGCAATATTGCCTTGATGTCCGGCTTGAATAATGTATTCTCCGCTTTTTTTTCAATGGATAAAGGGCTTCTTCGTATCGAAAGCATTGATAGTTATTACAATGGGAGGACATACAAGGAGCTAAAATCCAGTTCCGATAGACCGCTTGTCATCGGCTTGCTTGAAAACACTGGTAATCTAAGAAAACGAAAGCAAGAGAAAATGAACCTGGCACAGAAATCGGTATCGATTAAAAAGGCGATTCAGGAACTAATGGACCTTAAGAACACCAGAAGCAATGTCCCTGTCTTTCACCCGCCTCCTAATTATATTATCAAGGAAAGTAGCTCCATGATCGTTCTCAATGTGCCGGGTGGAGAGTTGAATGACAGTGAAAGCCTTTCGGAAACAGTCGTGATGGAGGATATTTCAGCCAAAACACCGGAACAGATGCTTAGACATTATCTGGATGCGGTGGTTGAGACGACAGATAGTTGGAAAGCTGTTTGCGAGAAACTTGAAACAGTTGGTGTTGAAATCTATCCGTATGCCAATACGATTCAAGGGGCAATCTACGGGAATAGAAAATATCCCTTTGAAACACTTGGGTATCCACCAAATCAGCTAGCCAAGCTGATGAAATTATTCGAAAAAAAACAGAGTCTCAAATCTCTGGTTAAGGAAAAGGTCAATACGTTCTTTGATAAAGCGCCAGACTGGGATACGTTATTCGACCTTCTTCGAAAAGAGGGAATGGATCTCTATTCATATAGAAAAAGAATCAATGGTGTCGGATATGAAGGGAAGAAGTTCAGCTTTAAAATCCTGGGTATTGACGATGTGATTGTCACTGAACTCAACAAAATCCCTGGCGTCCGAGAAGGCTCAGGTGTGAAGGAAGATATCGATGCTTCCCAGAGAACTTGTAAAAGCCTGGCCAAACTGCGCAGCGACCTGGACAGGGCTAAAACCGTTGTCAAGCCAAGATCAGAAAAAAAGAAACAGGTGCTGATGATATGTGGCTGGAAGCCCCAACTTCCTGAAATGGTAGATTTTATTATCAAGGAGTATTCCAATCACAACACCAATTGGAACAAGATTTCAATTGTCGCCGACCTTCCCCAGCAACGGATTGACGACTTTATGAATCGTTTCGGCAAGAATGTTGATATTGACTTTCACTCGGGAAATATTGTCGATCGTGATATATTAAAAAAGGCGGGTATCTATCAAGCCACCAAAGTCATTATTCTGGCCGAGACAGAATCGGGCAGAACCTTCGAAGAGATAGATTCACAGACCGTTCTGGCATCTATGATGGTGGGAACTCTTAATCGCAAAGCTTATAAGATTGCTGAAATTCTTGACAAAAGATACAAAGAGTCACTTGAACAGGCAAACGTCGAAGAGATTTATCTTGAAGACGAGTTCACTCGTATAATGTTATCAAACGGTTCACATGGACTTGGTGTTGCCCAGGTTATTAAAAAACTGATCAATTTCGATGAGACCTCGCTTCGAATTTCAGAAATATCAAATGATTACATAAACGGCAGTTTCAAACAACTGCTACGTGGTTACTACAAACCGGAAGAGATGGTAGTCGGTCTGTTGGAAGAGACTGGAAATGTACATGCCAGAAAGTCTGAAAGAATACATCAGGCCCAAATACAGTCCAATATCAAAGGTCAGGTTGAAGAGCTAATCAAGGTCAAGGATCTTGTCCCCAATCGGGTGATAGTCGCACCGGATATGGATTATAAAATCAGACCCAATTCAATGCTGATCGCTGTTAAATCTTCAGAAGAAGAAGGCTGGAACACCTATCGCGAGTTTGCTGTTTCGTCGTAGAACATTGAAATCTTTTCTCTTCAAACTGTTACAAGCATCATTGTTGATAATTCACCTTCTTTGGGATATTCAGAATATAAAAGGAATAGTTAATCAGTATTCGATTTTAACCAAGACAACCCGACCTGCGCTTCGGGCATGCTAACTCTTTCAGTCGAATTTCTGTTACTTCAGGAGAAACCGACTTATGTCGAATTGGGAAACCAATCTTTACCACTTGTTAAAAGGCACGGATACCAGAGCCGTCCAGACGTCCATTGACTTGCTCAACAGCTATCCGTTAACCCGTGGTTGCATTGAAACCTTGGGGCAGGAACTCAAAGACCAATTAGAGTTCGGTTTCTTTGAGAAAGGCTCGGATATCATAATTCAGGGAGAATCCGGAAGGGATTTTTTCCTTCTCTGTAGCGGTACCATTGATGTATTGGTTGGAGATCAGGTCGTCGTACAAATGCAATCACCCACTCTGGTAGGTGACAAAGGAATCATCGCCGAGAACTCGGAAAGGGCTGCAACAATCCGAATTTCAAGCGATCAGCCCGCTCTGGTCTTCAAAATTCCTATGGGAAGTTTCATCAGGGACTTTAAGGACAGCACGATTTCCGATGAGAGCTTCAATCAGGAGAAAAGAGTTTATGAAAATGTGTTTCAAACAGTACAGGAGAGACTGTTCGAATTCATCTATCTCCAGAAATCACTGTGGGAGCAGGCCAGCAACACAATTCAGGCGATCAATCAACAGATCTACGCCAAACAACTCGACAACAGAATCGACCCCAATTGGGATGCTGATGCCTGGAAGATAGCCCAAAGCTATGTTGTATCCAAAATTGGAATGGACTGGCCAAGACAGGTCCAAATCAACGCAAAATCGTTGCACTCCTATCTAAGACGTTATTTCGAGCACAAATATAAAAACGCCACGGATCAAAAGCATATTATCAGGATGAAACTGGAATGGCGAAACACGCTGACCGAGATATCGGCAAGAGTCACAAAAAGCCTTCCGGATGATAAAAAACCGATTCCTCCCCTTGATCTTGAACTGTTTAATCCCAACATTTATCGAATGCGATTGATCGGGTTGCAAAATCAATTGCAGAAAAAGTTTGAATCCAGGCTCTTAAAAAAAGGAATTAATAAAAAAAACCCGCCATCTTCTTTTTTTGGGAAAGGGGAGAGATCAAATGAGTTCAATCTGCCGCTCTATTTGGAATTCTTCTATAAGATGTATAAAGTCAGTAATCCCCGCCGTTTACTGGCACAAGTCGGGCAGAAATGTGCGTTGGTGGCCGCAGATTGTGAAAACAATTTTAACTCGTCAGTTGTTAAAATGCAGAAATTTTTGGATGAAGTGAAATCCAGAAACATATCCCTGGGCGAAACCGATAAAAAGTCACAGATTGATCCCGGCCTACTCAAGAGTCATATCTCAACGATTATTCGTGGGGTGCATCATTATCGAGATTCATCACCTTCTATTGACGGGCAGACGCTTGGTGTCATCAAGTTTTCGGAGAACACGTTTCCAAATTATAACAACATGATTAAAGCGCATCGAACCCAGTTCACGCGTGAGAAAATGACCCAGGCGTTTTTTGGTATAATCAAGGCAAGCAATTTTCAGACGGAATATCTCTCCAAACAGGTCTTAAACAATCTCTTTTATCTCTGTGGCGTTGAAAAAGGTGATACAATTCAGGAGAGTGAATTGAGAGACCAGATCTGGTTTCCGTTAACCGGAGATATTGCCTTGAAACAACAGGATAACAGGCTTCTTTCCATCAAAGCCTGTTCGCCTATCGGTGGTGAATACTGGAATTCTAAAATCGAGGATCCGGGAATTGAAGAGGAAGACAGATATTCATTGCTGACTGAAGAAGACTCTCTCGTCATGGTCGTCTCAAGAAACAAACTTCCCTGGGAGAGATTTCCCAACCCTGACAATACTGTGTTTGTAGAACAGCACCTTCCGTTGATGCAGTGGTTTATTGACAACCATATCAGTTATCTTCTTGATTTGCTTGAAAAAAGAGATGCTGCAGTGGACGAATGGACTGAGATAAAAAACGGAATACTTCGCTCGGAAAAAATAGCGATTTTCGAGCAGAAAGCCTTGAAGCTTGCAAAAACGGACTACCAGAGAATCGTGGGATGGCTTGGCAGTACCATCGGTTTGAAACTGGATCCGAACGAAATTCTTGTTTCCAACAAACTGTCCAAGCGGATTTATAACTTCTTCTTACGTTTGGCAACCAAGGATTTCCCGGAAATGTCAATCGAACAGCGAGGAAACCAGGCCTATACCAGGTGGAGAAACCTACTGTTTGAACTGACCGATCAGATCCCTGTTTTAAATAAAGTAGTGTCCAAGCTACCGGGAGATGAACCACGTCCGGTCCTTGATATCCTGGCTGAACAGCTCACCCCGCTTGTTTCGGAATTCATCAAGGAGCGCTGGCAGAAACAAAATCCCATTACCAGCGGGAAACCGTATCTCAACCTTCTCCCCATTCTACATCCGGACAATCATGAGAGCACCGAAGTTGCCAATAAGCTTTTTCTGGAAATCCTGGATGTATTTGCCAGCAACAGCATGCAATTGGTACAGGAGATTAAAAAACACCGGGAAACGTTAAAACTGCTTACAGATCAACGAGCTCAAAGTGATTCAGGATCCGGGGGAAGTGCCGAATATGCCGATATGAGGCAGGAATCCATAAGAAATCTACTGCAACTGTTATCCCCATCTGATATTTCATAATACTCTTATAATTTTTTGTCTGAAGAGAATGAATAACAACGGACGACAAGATCGAAAATTTGAAACACTCTATCCGGAGAAAACCGCTAAAAAGCTGTCCATGGGACATCCAAAGTATAGCGGTAGGGCCGACAGGCTTGACCTGATCACGAACAGAATGGCCGGGTTAAAAGCCTCCGTAAAGGGTAAGAACTTTGCCGTCTGCGATATTAGTGAAACAGGATTCTCGTATGCAGAAAAAGTTCCGGTAAAGAAAAATCTCAGTTTCAGGCAGGTTAAACTCAAGGTCGACCAGATTGCAGTATCGAACTATGGCAAATCTTTGAAATACATCTGCTTCTACGAAAATGAGACAGAGAAGGGAGGAGTTAGGGCCAGGGGCACCATCAAGAATCACAGTATTTTCCTCATCCTCTCGAATGATGAAATTAAAAAGACAATCACGGATTATCTCCAAAGCATATCAGTTCGGAGAAGTCATGACCCGGAAGGGTTTTTCGATAAACTGGACCTGTTAATATCGAAAGCGGAAGATATGCGAAAAAGAGGACATAATCAGACTTCCTTAGGCATCGCATTAAACACCTCCTTCCAGAATCTGATCATGGAAATGGGTGCTTCAAAGGAAATCTTTGAAACCCTCTACCAAGGATACATCAACAAGCCAGTTTATGTGAAATACGGTGTCGCGGTAGACAATCATAAAGAAGCTGCAGATCTCGTCCGATTTGCGACGACCAGAAACAGTGCCAGACTCAAACGCGAACAGGAAGCAAGACTAAAAAAACTGGACGAGAAAGCCGATCTCATCAAGAGATTTAATCAGAATTACAGCTACAAAGAGTTCGTATTTGTGGTCTGGAAAAGCTGTCTTAAAACCTTTCAACTCGATTTTAATCTGGAACTCCCCAAAATCGAAAGAGAAGAGATAGCAAACCTGATGAAAAAAGAGATCAGTCTTTACAACGGTTGTATTGAAAAGATTATAGATCCGGATTTCAAAGAGACTGAACCCAAGGGAATGATAAAATACATAGCGGATGGACTATATTGGCACCTGATCGACATTGATAAAAAGTACTTTGACAGAAATATCGTTATCAAAGAGGTTAGAGAAATACTCCTCAATACCTACCTGAACTGTCTCCATATTTAAAAATTCCTACAACATGAGGTAACGGTTATTATCACCTGTTACCTCCCATTGATATTGCTCTGAATTATTGAATTTAGTCGTTGCTCTATAACCTTATTACTGTTAAAGTGATAATTTATAGAAAGTTCGACCTTCTCCACTCTGAAAGTAAGCTGGATTAAGCAGGGGAGGGAGCCCAAGGAAGATCAGCAGTAATTTTTAATTTAGTCAGTTAACATAGCAGGCAACACTAGGTTATAATAACAATGGCAAATAAATGCGAAGTATGCGGCAAGGGGCCCATAACAGGGAACAATGTCAGTCATGCCCACAATAAAACCAAGAAGAGGTGGCTACCGAATCTGCAGAAGGTTCACGTGAAGAAGCCCAACGGTAATCACGTCACGATGAAGGTTTGTACGAGTTGCATTCGTTCAGGCAAGGTTTCGGTAGCGGTCTAATGGCAATCGTCAAAGAGAAGATATCAAAATGAAATTTACAAACAAGAACGTGTTTGATGCAGCGCGGCATGCTATCAAGCCAGATCAGTGCCTGAAGGAAAGAAAGAAGAAAATGCCTCCGATCATTCTGGACATCCGATCGAAGGAGGACTATGCAAACGAGCATTTGATTGGTTCTTATTCGTTTCCTGAAGAGTATCTCAAGACCAATCTAACGCAAATCCCACCCTACGCCCAGGTAATTCTGTATGCGGATGGTGATGACCAAAAGACGGCCGAATCCGTAAAACTTTTGGTTGATAATAAATTCACCGATGTTTCATATGTGGAAGGTGGCATTGAGCAATTGCTGTCAGCGCTGAAAAACTCAAATGATGAGATAATTTTGGGTGATTACCCGGAAGAAGAGTGGCAGAATAAAATCGAAAACACTCTTGATGAAAAAGTCAGACCGGTTCTTGCTTCTGACGGTGGTGGCCTGCAGGTTGTCAAGATTGAAAAAGATAAGGTGTATATTCACTATCAGGGAGCGTGTCAGGGTTGCGCGAGCGCGGCAACAGGAACATTGAATTTTATCAGGAATACGCTGAGTACTTCCTTAAATCATGAAATTGATGTTGTAATGGCATGACATGACAGGTGGCAGTTTTCAGCAACTGTTGAAAACTGTCCTGACACTGTACCCTTCCACTGGAAAAGAGTTGTATCGATCCATGGAGATCAACCAGCCCACGCTGTTTGTCGTTTCTGCACCAAGCGGAGCAGGAAAGACGACAATCATAAAAAGCGCAAAAAAATCCATTCCCAAACTGGTATTGTCTGTCTCACATACCTCCAGATCCCCGCGCCCGGGAGAACAACACGCCAAAGACTACTTTTTTATCTCTGCCGACGAGTTCAGGAACAAGATCAAAAACGGTGATTTCCTGGAATGGGCGGAAGTTCACGGGAATTACTATGGGACTTCAAGAGAGGAGATCGAAAAGTTGATGCAACAGGGAAAGATTGTTGTTCTCGACATCGATGTTCAAGGTGCGCTACAGATCAGGAATATTGAAGGACTGCAAACACGGTATATCTTTATAGAACCCCCTTCACTCGAAGAACTGAAGCGGCGTTTGGAGGAACGCAATACTGAGACTCCTGAATCGTTGGCAAAACGCATTGATAATGCCAAGAGCGAAATGAGCCACAAGGACAAGTACGACCACGTCATCGTAAATGATGTGTTGGAAAAAGCGGTAGAAGCATTTAAGAAAATCGTATCCAACAGCGCTGCAGATTGTTAAGCCTAACCTGATTTTGTCACAGTAATCTGTGTATAAAGAGGCGCATGCAAGTCATCCGAATCGAAGAGATTATTGCTACGTTTAAAGAGTATACGGACAATAAAATCGACTGTAGTCCGATCCAGAAAGCGTATGTTCTTGCTGCAAAAGCCCAGTCTTATCTGAAGCTTTTCCCGCGAAATCAATTACAGATCGCCCTTGAGATTGCCAGCATTCTCGTCAAGTTGAAACTTGACATTCAATGCATTGTTTCGGGTTTACTGAACGGAGTTCTGGATGCAGGTAAGATCAGCATAGATGAGATTGAGGACTTGCTGGGGAGCGAGACTTCCAGCATTATTGCCGGGATGCACAATATCAGGGCGGTTTCCGATATTCAGGATGAAAAGCAGCGGATTGCGGAAAAGATGCGTCAGATGGTATTTGCCTCATCAAAGGACATCCGCATCATATTTGTCTGTCTTGCAGCCAGGTTGGTAAGAATGAGACAAGGCAACCGGCCGGAGAATCTGAGAATGACCTCTCTCGCCAAGGAAACCTTGCAGATATACGCTCCCATCGCAGATCGATTGGGCTTGTCTCATATAAAAATAGAGCTGGAGGATCTCTGTTTTTCCTATTCTCATCCGAAGGAACATAAAGAGATAGAGGACTTCTGCATTGACAATAAGGATGTGCATACAAAGACCCTGGAACGGCTTTACCAGGAGATTTCCAACCTACTTCTTCATAACGGAATTAAAGGAAAGGTCAAAGGCAGAATCAAACATAATTATTCCATTTTCATGAAGTCTCGCAGAAACAATATCGACTACGAGAACCTTCATGATCTGCTGGGTACTCGGATTATCGTCAACAATATAGATGAATGCTACAAGGTGCTTGGCTTGATTAGCAGCCATTATCGCCCGGTAACCGAGAGTTTCAAAGACTATATCTCATTTCCCAAGCCGAATAATTATCAGTCACTCCATATTGATGTGTATACGAGTGACGGTATCGGTTTCGACGTCCAGATCAGGACATTTGAAATGGACAGTATAGCAGAGAGGGGAGTTGCCGCCCATTGGGCTTACAAGGCAGACAATAACGAGGCTCCGACAGCCGGTGAGAGAACCTCATGGTTGCAGGATCTGATCAACAGCCTTAATGTTGCCAGCGATGCCAGGGAATCTCTGGATATCTTTACCAGGGAGCTCTATTCTGATTTTGTTTATGTTTTCTCCCCAAAGGGCAAGATTGTTAAGCTGCAATCAGGAGCTTGCGTCATTGATTTTGCTTATGCAATACACACAGAGATCGGACAAACCTGCACCGGTGCGAAAATAAACGGGAGAAACGTTTCAATCAGAACCCAGCTCAAACATGGCGACAAAGTCGAGGTGTTAACTTCATCAAAACAGCATCCGTCCAGGGATTGGCTTAACTATGCAGTGACCTCAAGAGCTCTTGCCAAAATTCGCTCTTTTCTGAGAAAGGAAGAAAGGGAGCATGCTGAAGTGCTGGGCAAGGAGCTGTTCAATGAAAGAGTAGCAAAACTGGGTAAAAGATCCCGCGATGTTCTAAAATCTCCGGAATTAAAACGTTACTTGTCAGATGGCGGTTATGCCGATATCAACAGCTATTTTATCCACCTTGGCTACGGTAAGGCTGATCCGGAAGACCTTGACCAGTTGTTCGTTGCACCGGCAGAACGGCAGCAGATTTCGAAACGACCGCATAAGCCGGCTGTTGCAAGGGATGACAGCAAGAGAAAAAGAGCTGTCCGAATAGCGGGGATTGAGAACATGATGGTAAAATATGCGAACTGCTGTAACCCGGTTAAAGGTGACGAAATCGTCGGTCTTGTCACTCAAGGGCAAGGTGTTTCGGTGCATCTCGCTGATTGTGAAAACATCAGATCCAAGAGCTTCGATCCGGAAAGATTGGTTGAGGTTGAATGGATTAAATCGGCTGCGGAGAAACTTCCTGTCAGAATCAAACTGACATTCGACAATCTGATAAAGACCAATCTACAGATCATGAAAGTTCTGGCCTCAGCAAAAGTCTCCCTGCTTGAGAATAATCTGAAGTTGGTCGACAACAAAAGTGTTCAGGACATCACGATAACAGTCGATGGTTCCGAACAACTGGACAAAATTTTAAGCAAACTCAACACTGTCAAGTCAGTAAAAGCAAATCGCGCTTTGGAAGGAACTGTCTGATTCAATCCAATTTCTGCCAATTCCAGACAACCCTGTTGTCGACATCTGCATACTCAATACTCCCCCGTTCAAAAGCATATTGCAGAATAGCCAAAGCTTCGGGTTCAGTTTTCCCCATGGGACCATGAATTCGTCTCGCAAGATCTTTCAAGGCGGCCGAGTCTGAAGCAAACGGAGTTCCGTTTATCCAGCTTCCATGGTTTTCCAGGGTATTCTCCATCATCATCTGGTAGATGAACAGAAATCGATCAAGGTTGATTACCTGCCAGGCTTCATCATCTGTAGCTGTTCCCTGGTCAATACGCTGTTTGATTTCAGCCAGTTTGTTTTGAGTTTCATAATCCCACTCTTCTGCGATTGCATTCAGCACTTCTTTTCCAACCTGTTCAGTTTCTACAATAGCCCGATTAGCATGATACTGTTTCCAATCCTCGGTAAGGATGCTCAAATCGTAGTCCTCATTATTGTCTCGGACAGCGGTACCGGGAAAGGGAGCCAATAGATGAAACCCGTAACAGGCGCCTAATTCTTCAATCTCCTTGCCAAAATCTTTGGTCTCCTCAAGCGTTTGGGGTGATTCTCCAGGCAGGCCCAGAATAAAAGAGACATGGGGTTCTATCCCGGCTTCAACACAAAACCTAATTGCCCTTTTCACTTTTTCAAGCGTGATTCCCTTTTTAATGGTTTTCAAAATCTCCGCATTGGCTGTCTCCACACCGAAGCTAACGGTTCTGCACCCTGCTTCTTTCATCTTTGCCAGCAGCTCCGGTGAAACCGTATCAACCCTTGCAAAAGAGGACCAGGTGATGGAGAGGTCTCTTTTCATGATCTCATCACAGATCGCTATACAATGAGATTTTCGGGCTGTAAACAGGTCATCGGAGATATTAATTTGCGGGAAGTTCAGTGTCGACAGGTATTCGAGTTCGTCCACTACCAGCTTGGTATCACGGTACCGAACTCTGGCCCCCACCATCTTCCGGCCCACGCAGAAAATACAATGAAACGGACAGCCCCGGCTTGTGGTCATGCTGATTGGTGTGTGTAAAGCGCGATACCTGCCAAGAGGCAGTAAATGGCGTGCAGGCATCGGCAGCGTATTCACATCGAGAAATCCCCTGGGTTCGTTAACCAGGATCTTGTCCCCGTCCCGGAATATCAGCCCATTGATTTGCTTCCACGCTTTCATTCCCCCGGCTTCAGAAGCCAACTCAACAATCGTCTCTTCTCCCTCTCCTGCGACAATAAAATCCAGTTCAGGAAACTTTCTCAAGGTCTCTTCATAGCAGAAGGACACATGGGGACCGCCCATTACGGTTAGAATATCAGGTGAGATTTGCTTGATATCTCTAATGGTTTCAATAGCGTAATCGAAAGTCATGGTAACAGAAGTAGATCCGACCATTGAGGGCTGGAACTCATTCAGAACGGTCTCCAAAAAGCCTTTGCTATAAGGGAAAACTGTAAAATCTAAAATTCGTACCTCAACCCCGGCTCTCTCCAGTGCTGCTGCAAGAAAAGAGATTCCCAGGGGAGGGGTGGGTCCCTCGGTTATTGGGCAAAACGGGTTTATTAACAAAAAGCGCATAAAATAATTAAATGTATAAGGATATCAATTAAAAATGGCGGGAAACGGGCAGATGATGTGTTGAATTTCTTGAGCTATTTTTACAGCGCGGCGGGAAAGGTGTCAATTAAGATCTGTACGGATAGGAAGGACAATCAGAAATCTGGTATATAATTGGAGAATAGCCGGGGGTAGAAGGCTATTTGTTGGAAAAACTGATCTGTGAGAACCGTTTTTTAGTCTTCTGACTTTCTGTTTCCATTGAAGAATAACTATCCTTCACCTGAAGGGATATCGAACCGGAAGTCTCGCCTATATCAGCAGCAAGAATTGGGGTATTATCCAATTCCACGACCGCATGCGATCCCACACTGTTTTTTACGGGAATGACCTTTTTCTGTTCAAATGACTCAACCAGATCCTTTGAAGAGAGGTCAATTGTGCCAAGTACACCCTTAAGTTCAAAGCTGGACTCATTTAACAGCAGATTGGTGAGATACTCCTTTATTCCACTGTCATAGGGTTGTTCTTCACCAGTGGCCAGCAGTCCCCTGGATCCTCTTTTTTCAATAATCCGATCCAGTTGATACGTTGAAAAGCAGAACTCCAGGTTTGCTGCAAATTTATTCTGCTTCATGGTCACAATGACTTCAACACAGGATTCAGTAGAATCCATGATTTTGGCTTTGATTTTATTGGACACCAACCGTTTCAAACTACATTCAACCTCCTGTATTTTGCTCCAACTACCCTGGAACAATGTTAACATCTGCTCCATGTGCTCTTTAACCTCTTTGCTGTTGGTGTCGGCTAAAGAATATCTGTCGTTAACAACCACTTTACCTTCTCTGAACAGAGATGACTTGGCTAAGATGAGATTGATATAGCGATTATCGACTTTGAGAAGGGAATCTCTCATCAGGGGCGAAATACCCAAGATAAAGATCGATGAGGGTTGATGAATACCGTCCAGCACCTGCTGGAATTTATTTCCTGTTTTAATGGCAAATTCGAAGTCAAAAACCAGTTTGAACTCGTCATACATAAACGATTCAAGTTTGTCGGTAAACTGGTGAAATACGGCCTCCAGTGCTGAGTAATAGCCATAGGTTACCTTTTCACCGTTTGTTATATCATAAGGTTTGACAACGATTTCTGCCATGTCTGTTATCTTGATGGAGAGCCTTAAAGGCCTGTTTATTTACTTCTAGAAGTTAATGCCTGTGATTCTTACACCCAACTGATCTTCATTGATCTGAACCACTTCTCCCCGGGCTATTGATTTGTCACCCAGGATGATTTCAACCGGATCTCCGATTTTCTTATCCAACTCAATAACGGAGCCATAAGATAACTCGGTAATCTCCTGGCCTTTGAGGATCGATTTTCCGATTTCTACGGTTAGTGTGTGTTTCAGATTTAATAAGAGTTCCTGTCCAACCAGCGGTTTGGCTGAAGGTTTATCTATGGTTGCGGCAGGTACTGTTTCAAAGGTCTGAGATGTATCTGTTTCTTCGAAACTCCCCTCCTGGGCGTCATCTGCAAAATCGTCATGTACTTCAACCATAACAGGTTCATCGTCTTCTTCGGCTGAAAGATCCAAAATCTCTTCGTCATCTTCCAGTTCCGGAAGACTCAACATGTCTTCATCATCATCACCCATGTCATCTTCCACTTCCTCAATTTGAATCTGGCTTTCGTCGATGTCATCGTCGCCAAACACCTCCCCGGTCAAATCCAGATCCTCATCTGTGCCAGCATCAAATTCAAGATCATCGCCCTCTACGCTGATTTCCTCTTCCATGAGGCTTTCCTCTTCTCCGCTGTCTTTCATAAAACTGGGGACATCCTCTGGCTCTTCACCGGCAAGTTCCGGTTCTATTTTCTGGACAACCATAGACTCGTCAAGCACCAGGCCTTCGTCTTCTTCTGTTTCCGCACCTCCATTTACATTTTCGGAAAAGCTGGCCAGTTCTCTTTCGAGTTCATCATCTGATTCGACATCTTTAATTTCTTCAACTTCCGGCGCCTTTACTATCTCTGATTCATCCAACCCCAGCTCATCCTCTAATGATGAAAGATCCAGATGAGCATCTTCACCTTCCTTTTCAACTTCAGGCTCGACAGGCACCTCTTCCTCTTCCATCATCAAATCATCGCCTTCGGAAACAGCATCTTCGTCCGACAGATCCATGTCCAAATCTTCATCAAGGGTTACCTCCTCTTCAGACAACTCCAAATCCAAACCAACATCTGCTTCAACAGCGTCTTCGCCCAAAACTTCATCGTCATCAGATAACTCCAGAATTTCATCTCCGGCCCCATCTTCAGCTATTTCGTCATCAGGTACTGCAAGGTCATCACTGTCTTCCTCATCCAGGGAGACATCAAGATCTAGATCGCCATCTGATTCTTCATCCAAGGAGACATCCAGATCAAGATCGTCATCTGATTCTCCATCCAGGGAGACATCAAGATCGAGATCACCTCCTTCATCATCACTGCTTTCCAAATCCAGATCTGATTCCAGACCGGGATCATCCGAAAGATCCAGCTCTGTCTCCTCATCCAGACCACTCTCCTCAGGCATGTCCAGATCAAGATCAGTTTCCAGGTCACCATCGTCAGCAAGGTCCATATCCAAATCACCCTCGATATCGGTATCACCCAAATCTAACTCACTTTCAGCAAGTTCCTCGTCTGTGCCAAGATCCAGATCCAAATCACCGTCCATGTCCGTATCGACCGTCATTTCCCCGTCAGCTAAATCAAGATCTGCATCGCCGGCAATATCAATATCTTCACCTTCTGGTAGGTCAAGATCGATATCGTCGTCATCCGGCATATCCAGATCCAAATCGCCATCAAGCCCTGCATCCGGATCGGCATCGCCAACTTCACCCTCAATATCCGGAATATCGTCCATATCGCCGCCAAGATCCGCAGAGTCATCCAGGTTTATGTCATCGCTTAAGTCCATCCCCTCGAGATCATCTCCAACGTCGGCTATATCATCTATTTGCAATTCGTCGTCGACAGAAAGGGCAGCTTCGGCCTCTATTGCACCATCTTCCGAAAGTGTATCTCCCAGGTCCAGATCATCCAGAAGGTTGTCATCAAGATCGACGTCTGACTCTTGGTCATCATCGGATGATCCAACATCAACATCATCAAGATTTAAACTATCATCATCCAAATCCAGATCGATATCATCTCCAAGATCCAAATCGTCAAGTCCGTCCAGATCGAAATCTTCTGCAGCTTCTTTTGCCATTACCGGCTCCTGTCTACTTTCAATTGTGTTCTACTAGAAATGGTATTGTGACAAACCCATTTTTTCCTTATGCTACCTCTTAGTTCGTTTTTGTGAAGAGGTAGTTTGCTGTATCGAGAGTTAACGTCCGACCTTTTGCTTGTTATTTTATAACAATAAGTCCGATTTTATTGTTATTTCTATCGCTTAGTCGTCATTATGCGTGGGATATGCGAAAAACAGTCCAAATTAGAGAGAAAATCGAAAAAGAGTTTCCGCAATTGAATATTTCCTTGGAAAAAATTGAGCTGCTTGATGGTTTTTTGCAGCTTCTAACCAAATGGAACAAAAAAGTAAACCTGACTGCAATTCGCTCTCAAAATGAAATGGTTGTCAAACATCTCTTTGATGCTTTGGCAGTACTTAGTCTGCACAACACTGCCACAAATCAACCATATCTTACTGGTCGTGTTATGGATTTGGGATCGGGTGCAGGTATTCCTGGAATAATCCTCGCCATATGCGATCCCCGGATTCACCTGACCTCCCTGGACAAATCCGGGAAAAAGATCCTCTTTCAGGAAACGGTTATCAGGTCTCTTCGCCTATCAAATGTAATTGTATTAAAAGACCGACTGGAGAATGTTGTCAAAAATCAGAAACAAAAGTCGAGATACGACGTCATTATATCAAGAGCTTTTGATCAAATAAAGGGTGTATTAACTTATAGTGCTCCTCTTCTTAGACCGGGAGGACATATCATCCTGTGGAAAGGGCAAAATTGGAGTCTTGAATATGATGAGGTGAAGGAGGAACTCAAGTCACAGTTCACATTATGTTGCACAAAACCATATCGGTTTATGGAATCAGGGCACGGAGGTGTATTCCTGGTTTTTCAAAAACACAAAGATGGAGAAACAAATGACAGGCATGAAATACAATCTGAGTGAAAAAGTGGTTGTTGTAACTGGTGGCAGCAGAGGTATCGGTTTGGAAATCGCACGACAACTGCTCGTTGAAAATGCCAGGGTAGTCATCTGTGCCAGGAAAAAAGAAGGTTTGGACGCTGCTATGGAGAGTCTGGGACAATCAGACCGAGTGCTTGCTATCCAGGCACACATTGCAAGACAGGAGGAGGTTGAACATCTGTTTGAAAGGGTTCAGGAAAAATTTTCGAGATTTGATATTTTAATCAACAATGTTGGTATGAACATCCTGACAGCCTCCCTGGCAGATACCGAACCGGCGCTCTGGCAAAAGATCATTGACTCAAATCTAAATGGCACCTACCTCTGCTCAAGAAAGGCAGCTCAATTAATGAAGACACAAGGACATGGAAAGATTGTTAGTATTTCGTCACTGGCGGCCAGAAAATCATCACCCGGAATGGGAGTCTATGGCATTGCCAAAGCCGGAATAGAAATGATGACAAAAGTGCTGGCTTCAGAATTAGCAGCTTCCAACATCCAGGTTAATTCTGTTGCTCCGGGCATGGTGAAGACGAAATTCAGTGAACCATTCTGGTCAAATGAACAACTCCATCAGGAGATCTGTAAGGGTATCCCCGCAGGCAGAATTGCGGAACCCTCGGATGTTGTCCATCCGGTGTTGTTTCTAGCATCAGAGGGCGCAAGCTTCATCACTGGACAAACGATCGTTGTGGATGGAGGACAGAGCATCGTGTGAGCGTATCGGGAGAGATTGTACTGTTTGCTATGAAATATCAAGTTCGGACTAATGCTGGAACCGAAAAAACAGTATGTTTGAGATAGGCAGAACCGTGTCGAATTCTCCTTCGATCAAACAGATGTAATCTTCACCGACTTCAGAGATAACCCCGTTCAACACGGTACCATCTTTGGTGGTAATCTCAAGTTGGTGAACCCCCAACAGCTCCCCCAGCTTTTCGGCAAGCTGTTTTGCATCCTCTTTGCGATATGCGACTTTTTGTATGATTGATGACATTAGATTGATCCCGGTGTATTGATCCGTTTTTTTAAGTTTATTCGATCTTCATATGGTCGGGCAAGAGTTGCCTTGGATACCGGAGAAGACCTAATCCCCGGATTTAACATCGTACGCCAAATCAATTAGCTCTTCGGAAATGTCTGCCGCTTTTATTCTGTTTCCTCTACGACAAGCACCAAGGGTAATTTCCGGTTTGATGCTTCCATGAAAATCTGATCCTGCTGAAATCAAGAGTTCATGAGACAAAGCAGTGCTTTTGAAAAACTCAGTTTGCTCGTCTGTATGGAGTGAAGCAAAAACCTCAAGACCATCAAGCCCCGATTTAATTAGTCTCTTTATGAAGGTGATGAAATCATCAGATCCGAGGTTCAGGGTCACCGGATGAGCCAGGATCGCTTTTCCCCCGGCCTGGTGTATCAAATCAATCGACTGCTGTGGGGAAAGCAGCTCCTTTTCCACAAAAGCTTTGGCCCCTTTTTTCAAGTAATCGTCAAATGCTTCATCAATACTGCCAACAAACCCTTTTTCTACCATCATTTTGGCGATATGTGGTCTTCCCACGCTGTTTCCCGTCTGCTCGTCACCTGGTAAGTATTCAGCACTGATTTCGATTCCCAGGGAATTCAGCTTGTCTAATATTTTTTGATTCCTTGTTTTCCTGATATTTTGCATTTTGAACAATTGGTCTCTTAACAAGGCATTTTCGATATCAATGCCATAACCCAGAATATGAAGGACCCCACCTTTATGTTTTGCGCTGATCTCAACACCGGTTACAAACTTAAGATCACCCGGGGGCAGATTGTCCAAAGGAGATGAGTATATTTCCCTAATCCCTTCAACACTATCATGATCTGTAATGGCAAAGATTTTAATCCTATCTTTTATCGCATTTGCCAGTAGATCAAGCGGGGGAACAGTACCATCTGATTTGGTAGTATGGGTGTGTAAATCTACCCAGCAAGTATCTGTATTTATTTGAGAAATTTCCATAATACGGTTTTTTACCATCTTAATTTCAGAACGTTCATCATGCCTCTTGTTGTTGATCTATTGCATATACTGTAAATATTAGTTTAATGTTCAATAGAAATATAAAATATTATATTAGTAATATAAATTTTTATACTTATAATTAAGTAAATATATTTTTTATTTTAAGTATAATATATTGTAAGATAATTTATAATATATTATATATAAATAGATTTACTAAAAAACATTTTAATATTTTTTAGAGAGATTATTTTAATTACATAGCCGACTTAAAAATATGTTTACACTGCAAAATAGTTAATACACCTATCAAATATAATAAGCTTGTTTTATGAATGTGCGCAAATACCTGAAAATCGATGCCGAAATTCCTCGTTGTGGAGCCTGACAGGTTTCTAACGTTTCAACTCCGGAGAAGAGAAATTGGCATGTCTCTTCTTATCTGATTAATATAATGGATATTCAGAAAAAAAAACAGTGCATTTGCTTTACTTAACTAAAACCTCAGTATAACATAGGTGAAATTTTTGTAATTAACTCCCCTAATAACATAGGATTAGTGAGTCTTCACACTTGAAATTTCAGGATTCATGAAAGTCGAATATCTCAATCCATTTATTTTTGCGACCAGAAAAGTCTTGAAAATGATGGCCTTTATGGATTCAAAGCCGAGAAAACCGTATCTCAAGGAGATGGGCGATGCGAAAGGCCTGGGAGATATTTCCTCAGTGATATCTGTCAGCGGAGAATGCAAAGGGAGTATTGGGATCAGTTTCTCGACAAAATGTATCCTACAAGTTGCTTATCAAATGTTCAGTGAAGAGTATAGTGGACTGTCCGACGAAGTGGTTGATATGGTCGGCGAAATCGTAAACATGGTCAGTGGTGATGCCAGGCAAGAACTGGTCAAGCTCGGGTTTCACTTCTCGGCAGGCATTCCTGTAACAACGCAAGGGCCAGATCACGAACTCGTCCACTCCGTTAAAGACCGGGTAATTGTAATTCCATTTCAAACTGAACACGGAGAGTTCTTTATCGAAACATGTTTTGATTCAAAAAAATTTCTTGAATAGTTCCTTTTGCCGGAACTGAGGTGATAGGAGGGAACTTCAAGAAGGATCAATGCCGTAACAAAGCAGATAAGCAAAGACAGAACTACTATATATTATTAGGAATTAGCAAGGAGTTATCCATGTCGTTAGATGATAAGAAAAGAGAACAATTCCTTAAAAAGAGAGAAAAAATGAGGGAGCGGCATAAGCGCGTTCAAGATCTTGATGATAACTCTGAGTTGAAAGAAACTGAAACCGGTGAAGAGACGATCAGTTTGGAAAGCCTCCAGGAGCAGCTTCAGACACTTAAGCATGAAATAAACATCGAGACTATTCAAAACAAACTGAGAGTCCACGAACAGTTTTTTAAAGAACTGGGCGATGATAAGGAGTTACTATTTGATATCATTAGGCTATTCAAGCAGAAACGTGAAATGAAACAGAAGAAGAAATAGCCATCCCACTCTTGTTTATAGCAGATCACGTATATTTTCACTCTAACTCATGCAAATTACCTCAGGAGTCGGATTCTTAATTAATTTAGTTACACCACGTTTGTTGAAAGATTCTCAAATTTTCCTTACAGCAAAATTGTCGATCTTTTTTAAAATCGTCTGATGATTGAGGTGGATGGATTCTGTTTTATAATACTCCAGGCTTTCGCATTGATGATGTTCAATTTACTTCGATCAAACGCTAATTAATGATCAAAATATAATTAAAATATCTTAATGAAAATTGAATATATTCAACCCTTCATCAATGCCACAAGGAAGGTCTTAAGTACCATGGCCAGTCTCGAATCAAAGCCGATGAAACCTTACCTCAAACCGGAAAACGATTTTAAGGCGCTAGGCGACATCTCATCCGTAATTGAGCTTACCGGAGAATGCAAGGGAAGCATCGGCCTGAGCTTTGCCACCTCATGTATTCTCAAAGTCGCGAATCAAATGTTGGGAGAGACCTATACTCAGCTAGATGATGAAATTGCGGATATGGTTGGTGAACTGGTGAACATGATTAGTGGGGATGCGCGGCGCCAACTGGTCAAACTTGGATTTTCCTTCTCTGCAGGTATTCCCGATATCTGTAAAGGTCCCGAACACGAAATTCATCACTCCGTTCGAGAAAGAATCATCCTCATTCCCTTTAAAACCCAGGCAGGAGATTTTTTTATCGAGACCTGTTTCGATTCCAGGAAGTTTCTTGAATAGACTGCTGTTTCTTTCTTCACCTCCACAAATCTCCCGGTTCTCTTCTTTCTCCCCTTACTTTGCTTCCGGTATGGATTTATCGAAGTGATAAATATTATTGATATTGATATTTCGGTAACGCTCCCACTTGGTGTGGTAAGAATGAAGTAAAACCAGAAAGGGTTTGATAGGCTCCCTGTTCTTTCTGATGATTTTACATCTTTTTTTGACGGCTTTTTTGACCTTAAGGGGGTGTTGAATAAAATAGTTGGAAAACTGGTACTCTCCGCCAAAATTGAAAACACGGGTTTCAAAGTATGTTCCCTTCGAGCTGCCCAGTAGAAAGTCCGGTTTTCGAATTTTGTACTCTTTCAAAGTTACCATATCCCGAATCACTGCAGCCTCATCAGACAACTTTCTGGATTCAAACAGAGAATGCAGATGATGATCCAGCTTCAGGTCTGCAAGACTTTCGCTGTTCTTCTCTGGCATCGTCTTTTTTTTAGATTCCAGGAAAAGTTCGTAAGGTGTCTGCCACCTTGTTCTACTTCTCCAATCGAATACAAACCAGAGCAGAAATGCGTTCATCCGGTTGGTAAAGCTCAAATCGGTTTCATTGAGTTTGCCGGTAAGCAAGAAAAAATCGGCTCGAGCATCGATCAGCTCGGAAGAAAGCAATCCGTTCTGTTCAATGTAACTACTGATTTCGATGAAGACATCATCAAAGGTGATCACGGAAGACTCGGATTTTAGATTCATACTTGAATAGGCTTAGGTTTACTCGTTGGTCTGGTCCGATTTTTCCTCACTCACGCGATCAATAAGTGAATCATAGAATTGACGCCTCTCTTTTCCGGTTTGGACCATTTCCACAATTTTTCTCACCAATTTATAAACCAGGTAAGAACAAAGTATTATTAGGACAGCGATTATAACAACAGAAAGCTTCGATTCCAAAACCATGTTCACGCTCTTTGCGAACTCATCTAGCATCGGCAGAGTTAGGGCTGCTTGAAATATCCTGGATTTAATGCGTTGATCATATTTGCTCGGCTCTCCCCGCACAGTCTTCTCAAATAATAGGCAATGTTTACGGGAATGTCGATAAAAAGATATCTTAATTTGTTTATCTGATCCTGATTTACTTCGATATCTCTCCTTGAATCGCAAATATACCTTCATCGATCAATAGAACATCATCGTCAATAGAATCGAATTTTCAGGCATTCTTAAAATCGCCCTGAAAAAAAAATCTATAAAACGGTCTTAGAATTAAAAAACATTACATGATGAAGGGTTTTCGTTATATATCGTCAAAAACAAGAATTTTGCCTGTTTTTGACGATTTTTTTGATTTTCATCCATTTTTTATAATTTTTGAAAGAAAACTTGCTTCTTTTTGATAGTATGTATATAACTTCAATTATAAACACAATAGAGTTGTACTTTTTTAATGGATTTTTATGCAACAAAAACCGAAAAATGAGTTGATTGCTTCTGACGGATCCGGAAATCTGACAACAACCTCATCCTTGTCCTATGACGAATCACAGAGGATTCTCAGGGATACGGTTTGGAAGCAATTGGCAAAACTTACATTGACACAAGCCTTGGATAAGTGGCTATCTGGTTTACCGCCTCATACCATGATAAACTACAGATCCGCCTTTCGCGGGCTGTCATCTCGTGGTTTGGTAAACCTGGCATTGTCGGTACAGCAGTTTTCATTGCTCAATCACGAAGCCATTGTTGATGAAATCAAACTAATAAAGGACTGGAGAGAATCAACGCGACAAGCCAGGGCAGCGGCTTACATCTCTTTCACCGGCTTTTTGCAAAGAAGGACGCAGGGTATCGTCCGCAAGGCAGCCGCTAATCGCGAAGGGGTAAACAAAACGTTTTTCAAGGTCAGGGATAAGGTTAAAACCAGTCCGTTAAATCAAAGACAGACCACCCACTTTCTCAGGGAGCTGGAAAAATTGAACAAGCGTGATGCTTTAATCGCCAAACTGATCCTGCAGGGAGGTAAGCGTAAAACTGAGGTATTGTCTTTACAGGTCGATCAAATCGATTTTGACAATCTTCGTATTATTTTTGACCAGACAAAAACCAGGGGAGCAGAAAAGAAAACAGTGATTAATTACCCTGAACACATCATGGAAGAGCTGCGGGAACTGGTGGGAGACAGGCAGGGATTTGTCTTTATCAGTAGAAATAGTCGCCCTTTATCATCCACCCAGATTGACAGGAATTTTGTCAAGGCTGGCCGAAAAGCCGGAATAGGGTTTAAGGTTACACCTCATGTCTTGCGGGTGACTCTTGTCACCAGGCTGAAAGAATTGCGAGTTCAAGATACGGATATTATGAAAATCACCGGACACGCCAATCCCGCACAATTGTCAAGCTATGACAAATCCGATCTACACGACAATGCCAGTTTGTATCATCACTTCGTATGAGACGAAAGGAATCTTGTACCTGATATACAGCGAAGCGATACAAAAGAAGAGTCGAACTGCGGAGGGGATGATCTGTGTCTGCAGCACAGATCATATGAGGATGCCACAAACAGTCTACTAACCTTTGGATGTTCGTCTGACTTCTACAAATCTTCCGTTCGGACCCGGAACTGCACCTTTGACCAGCAGCACATTCAGATCCTTGTTAACATCGACAATTTCTATCCCTTGAACAGTCACTCTTTCGTTCCCGTACTGACCGGCCATTTTTTTATTCTTAAAAATTTTGGCAGGAGAAGCACTTTGTCCGATAGCACCTGTTCCCCGGTTAAACCTGTGCCCATGTGCGGCAGGACCACCGGAGAAATTATGACGTTTCATCACACCGGAAAATCCACGACCTTTTGAAGTGCCTGAAATATCTACAATCTCACCCTTCTCGAACAGCGTAACGTCAAAAGTCTGTCCAATCTCAAACTCGTCTATATTCTCAACTTTGAACTCCCTCAAGTGACGTGTCGGCTTCTGATCCCTGAAATGGCCTTTGGTGGGCTTAGTGATGTTTCTTTCCTTTGACTTGGGAATTTCGTCATACCCAACCTGAACAGCCTGATATCCGTCTTTTTCCTGAGTCTTTTTCTGAATGACTGTGACAGGCCCTGTTTGTAGTACCGTTACTGGAACACGCTCACCATCTTCTGTGAAGAACTGCGTCATTCCGACTTTTTTTCCTAGAAGTCCGTTCAACATGCTGTATCCTAAATATGATCTGGAATGTGTGTTGCTAAAACCTTATAAACAATTAGTATAGCTATGCTGTGGGCGGAGTGTCAATAATGTTAATAAAGATTTTTGATAGATTTTGATCCAGTTTCTTTTTTGAACCGGTCCGCGGGGAAAACAAAAAAAGTATGTTGGTTAATTGCCAGCTTTCTGTATTATCAGCACAACTTAATTGATAAGCTTTGCTTTTGTTGCAAACAGCACAGCAAGTGCCAGTTTTACATAGCGGAAGTTTCTAAAAAAGGTGTTTTTGCTTTCACCTTCATGACGTCCTATCCACACTGTTGGCACCTGTTCAACTTTGTATCCGAGTTTGAGAGGTTTGATGGTTGTTTCAATAAAGTGCTCATGGAGAGTCCCTTCCCATCTTATTTTCCTGGCTACCTCGTTTTTAATAGTTTTAAAACCATAGGTAAGATCCCCTATAGAGGTCAAATAGAGAATTTTGAAAATTTTTTGAAATCCCCAGTTGAGGACCAGTTTTTTCAGATCATAGTTTTGGAACCCACCACCTTTTAACCAGCGATTTCCGACAACCAGGTCGCAACCTGTTTCCTCGATTTTATTAACCATTCTATCCACCGCTTCCGGTTCTGTTTCGAGATCGGCTGAGAGGATTGCGATGTAGTCGCCAGTAGCAAGTTCCATCCCTTCTCGTATGGCCCAGCCGGCCCCCGGGTTGTTTTTTTGAATATGTATCTTCAAAAAATCGTATTCCTTGTCAAGTTGGTGACAGATTTCAAAACAGGCTTCGCTTGAGCGTGGGGAGACAGATAGAATGATCTCTTTGATATAGTTTCGGTCGCGTTTCAAAACACGTTGGATTGTTTCCCTTAGAGAGGCTGTTTCTGAGAATACGGTAACGAGTATTGTCAGGTTAAAACCGGGTTGATCTGTTTTGTTCATTATTTGGGTTGTGTAAAGAATCTTTGGCGGTACCGGTCCTCAATGCGGATCATTTGGCATCCGGTTCCCAGGTTCAAGCATGGAATCCCGGATTCGATATTCGCTTGACGTAAACCCGGTATCGGGCCAGCTTTGATTGATAAAATAGAAGATATGCAATATGCTTTGACTTTAATTGTTATCTTCTCATCACTGATTAAGCAATGAAAAAGAACTCCAAAATCTATGTTGCCGGACATAAAGGAATGGTTGGATCGGCAATACACCGCTATCTGGAACAGGAAGGGTACGAGAATATCGTTGTCCGCACTCGGAGCGAACTCGATCTTTTGAACTCACAGGCAGTTGATGCTTTCTTTGAGGAGGAGGAACCCGAGTTTGTTTTTCTGGCAGCAGCTAAAGTCGGTGGAATTCACGCCAATTCTACCTACCCTGCCGAGTTCATTTTTCAGAATCTGAGCATCCAGTGCAACATCATTGATGCCTCCTACAGAGCAGGTGTTGAAAAGCTACTTTTCCTGGGGAGCTCCTGTATCTATCCAAAACTATGTCCACAACCGATTCAGGAAGAGTCGTTACTCTCAGGTTATCTGGAGCCAACAAATGAAGCCTACGCCATCGCCAAGATTGCAGGTATCAAAATGTGTCAGAGCTATCGTCAGCAACATGGCTGCAATTTTATCTCAGCCATGCCAACCAACCTGTTTGGTATGAATGACAATTTTCATCCAGAAAATTCACATGTGGTGGCAGCGCTGATCAGGCGATTCCATGAGGCTAAACTGGCGGGAAGCAAGGAAATCACCATCTGGGGCACAGGCAAGCCAAAAAGAGAATTTCTTTATGTTGACGATCTGGCAGAAGCCTGCGTTTTTCTCATGAAACACTACAACGAGTCATCCCATATCAATGTAGGGACTGGATTGGAAATATCGATCAGGGAGTTTGCCGAGGTCATCAGGGAGGTGGTCGATGTCGATGTAAAATTGATTTTTGATCATTCCAAACCGGATGGAATGCCTCGTAAAGTAATGGATGTATCCCGTATCAACCAAATGGGATGGAAAGCTGAAACCTCTCTGAAATCAGGTTTAAAAAAAGTTTATGATTGGTATTGCCAGGTTCACATTTAGCTTCCATCGTCTTCCAGCTAGTGTCGTGTCAACTGTGGATGAGCGGAAATGAGGGACAACTACTCGTTACGTGTTTGCTTATTTCCGAGGAATCGATGCGACGGTTGTGTGTTGACTGGACACTAGTTATTTTCTAATCATTATCACCCGCCTTCAGGAGTTATGTTGAAAACTTTAATTACCGGAATTACCGGAATGATCGGTTCGCATTTTGCGAATGCGGCAAGAGAGAGAGATTGGCCGGTAATCGGTTTGGCAAGAAACAGTGCAACCAGCCGTTTGGAAGCCAGTCCTGATCAATCTATCAAACGAGTTGATATACTGGATCGGGAAGCCGTTGAAGAACTGTTTTCTGACTTTCAACCCGAGTGTGTCATCCACATGGCAGCGCAGGCCTTTAATGGGGTATCCTGGAAGACCGAAGAATCAACACACCAAACAAATTTTCAGGGAACCGTCAACGTCTTGAGAGCCTGCAGAAAAATCACACCGGAGGCAAAGGTCATTATTGCCTGCAGTAGTGCGGAATACGGTGATATCAAACCGGAAGACTGCCCCCTTAAAGAAGAAAGATTGTTACGTCCTATCTCACCCTATGGTGTTACTAAAGTAGCCAATGAAAATCTCGGATATCAGTATTTTATCAACTACGGACTGAAAGTCTTTCTACCTCGGTTATTCATACATGTGGGTACCGGACATCCTCCCGCCACTGCGATCCAAAACTTTGCCAGACAACTGGCATTAATTAAAAAAGGTCGTCTTGAACCGGTGGTTCGTGTCGGTAACCTGGAATCTGCAAGGGATTTCATCGATGTCCGGGACGGTGTTGCGGGGATGATGTTGATGTTGGAGAGAGGAATACCGGGCGATCCTATTAATATTTGTACCGGAACAGCATATAAAATATCCGACATTCTGGAAATGCTGATAGACATTTCCGGCTTAAAGATTGATGTTGTCAGAGATGAATCCCTGCTTCGTCCCTCGGATGAACCTTTGCTGCTGGGGGATAATTCCAAACTTAAAGCGCTCGGATGGCAACAACAGTATACGATTGAAGAAACCTTGAAAGATGTCTTTGAGGATTGGATTTCCCGAATTGATTAAACATTCCTGTGATACCTGAAAACCTCATGAAAAAATCTGTTCATATTGTATTTACCACAATCTACCACCCTTCAGTTCTTGAAGATCTATTCCTTAATATCAGCAAATTCGGACACCTGGCCGATGTAAAGATTTGGGTGGTTGGGGATAAAAAAACACCTGCCTCATGCGGCGAACTGGCAAAATCCGTCAGCGAAAAAGGATTGGAGACCATCTACCTGGATGTCGAAAATCAGGATCTCTGGGGAAAACGATGTCTCGATTTCTATTCCAGAATTCCTTACAATAATGAAACAAGGAGAAACATAGGTTATCTGCACGCCCTTGAGGACGGCTGTCAGACACTGATTAGCATAGACGATGATAACTATCCCATGGAAGATGATCTGGTCGGATTTCATAAAAACACAGGGAAAACCTGGCAGGGGGACTTAATCAAGGAAGATTCCGGATTCCATAACATATGTGAATACCTGGCAACAGAGCCGGATCGACAGATCTTCCCCAGAGGATTTCCATTTCGCCTGAGAGGATTACCAAACCGAAATCAAATCTCCAAGAACAGCTATGATCCTATTATTGGCGTAACAGCAGGTTTATGGCTATCCGATCCGGATGTGGATGCAACCACGTGGTTGAATGGAAAAATCAGCGGAATCTCATATTCGGGAGAAGAAGTTCAAGTACTCGATCAGTCTACATGGACCCCGGTTAATACCCAAAATACCAGTGTTACAAGAGATTTAATCCCTGCTTACCTGTGTGTGCCCATGGGATGGGCTGTTCCCGGCGGTAGTATTCAACGATATGGTGATATCTGGGGAGGTTATTTCCTACAAGCCTTAATGAAAAACACCAACTATCATATTGCCTTCGGACGGCCCATCGTCGACCATCGCAGGAATCCTCATGACTATGTGGATGATCTCAGGTTTGAATACTGGGGCATGATTTTAACAGATTGGTTCCTGGAGAAATTACGTAACGATTTTCAGCCCGGTGCGGAGCTAATAACGGACCGCGTCATCGAGCTTTCTGATTTCATTGGAAACAGTGCAATTCCCGAACTGCCGGAATGGTGTCCTGAAGAGATCCAAGAGTTTCTCACCTGGACACAAGGCAATCTTAGAACCTGGGGCGAAGCCTGTCGATTATTGACTTAATACTCTAAACAGAAGAATTCACACAAACCACTTTAAACATGAAATATATCAGTACCCGGGGAAAATCAGACTCCAGAAATTTCATACACGCGGTGTTGGAAGGATTGGCTAGAGACGGTGGATTGCTGGTCCCGGAAAAGATACCTGACTTGAGCAAACAATTGGATCATTTGTCCACCTTATCATATCAACAGCTCGCATTGGAGATATTCACACCCTATATCGACGGCGAAATAGATCGAGAGAAGCTATCTCAGTTAATCGATAGAAGCTACACGTCATTTGCTGACAGGGAAATCACTCCCTTAAAACATACGGAAAAGATATCTATCCTTGAGTTATTTCATGGACCAACTTTGGCTTTTAAGGATGTCGCCCTGCAATTTCTGGGAAACCTGTTCGAAGAGATCCTTAAGAGAGAAGAGACCAGACTGAATATTCTTGGAGCGACATCGGGAGATACCGGTAGCGCAGCAATATACGGGGTACGGGGCAAGAGCAATATCAATATTTTTATGCTGCATCCCAAGGGAAAAATCAGCCCCGTCCAGGAAAAACAGATGACAACGGTTCTGGATGATAATGTCCACAACATCGCTTTGGAAGGCACCTTCGATGATGCCCAGCGGATTGTGAAAGAGGTGTTCAACGATCTTGAATTCAGGGATAAATTTCATCTTGGGGCGGTTAATTCCATTAACTGGGCCAGGGTGATGGCACAAATTGTCTACTATTTTTATGCAGGATTCAGATTTCGTGAAAAGTATCCGGATCAGGATCTCTATTTTTCAGTTCCAACCGGTAATTTCGGTGACATCTATGCCGGCTACCTGGCGAAAAAAATGGGGCTTCCCATCAAAAAGCTGATTCTAGCCACTAATGAAAATGACATTCTCTATCGTGTGATAACAACAGGACGTTATGAAATCAGTGACGTACAATCAACTATCAGCCCATCCATGGATATCCAGGTTGCCAGTAATTTTGAAAGGTTTGTTTTCGATTTGGCGGGCAGGGATGGAAGATCAGTCAGCCAGAGAATGGAAAACCTGCGGATCCATGGTAACTTCGAGTTGTCACCCGGCGAGTTAAAGGAAGCGCAGTCGTTCTTCATCTCTGTCAGAATCGATATGCAAAAGACTCTGGAATGCATTAAAAGGTATGACAAACTTGGTATTGAGCTTGATCCTCATACGGCAATTGGTGTCACCGCCGCTGAAGAGTCGGGACATGAAAAAGTAATTTGCCTGGCAACTGCTCACCCGGCCAAATTTGGAGATGCTTTCCAAAAAGCTCTGGGCAGATCACCCAAAATGCCTGATTCCTTGAAAGGTATTTTGCATAAAGAGTCGCGCTGCCTCGCCGTAAATAATGACTACAAGCAGGTTGAGTCAGTGATAAAAGAACAGTTGAGTTAGGTTGTATTCCCTTTAGGAAGAATATACCGGGGGATAGAGGGTAAAAGGATCGTTTTCAAAATAGACCTTTGCCAGAACCAGACCGTGGGGTGGGGCTGTGATTCCTGCATCCTCCCGTTTCCCGGATTGCAATGCTCTTTTAACCGTGTCTGTGTCACACCTGCCGGTTCCGATTTCAATAAGGGTACCGGCCATGATCCGCACCATGTTTTTCAAGAAACCGGAGCCTTTGAAGATCATCTCAGTTTTGGTTATGTTTCCTTCATTCCGAATTTTCAAGTCAACTGAATACAGAGTCTTAACCGGGTTCGGTTGCTGACATCCCTTGCCTTGAAAAGCAGAGAAATCGTGTTCTCCCTGTAGATCCTTCATAGCTGGTTCAAGTCGCTTAAAATCAAGCGATGATCTTCTCCAGAGATAGGTTTCATGATCAAATACCGTAGGGACAGGAGAAGTGATGATTCGGTAAATGTATTTTTTGCCGCTGTTCTCTTTTCTTGCGGAAAATCCCAAAGGCACTTTGACCATTTCGGTTACTGCTATATCTGCTGGAAGAAGAGAGTTGATACTAAAAAACAATTTTTTTAAATCTGTCCGTTTCGGCACCTCGACATCTGCCACCTGGCCTTCTGCGTGGACTCCAGCGTCAGTTCTCCCACAGGCTTTAATATTGACCGGATACTGACAGATCTGCCTCATTACCTTTCTGATCACACCTTCAATTGTCACAGCATTGGGTTGGATCTGCCATCCGCTGTAGTGGGTTCCTTTATATTCTATTTTCAGCAGCAGATTGATCACGAGAGCAACCAGGCACGGTGTAAAGATTGAGTTTGTATGTTGGGAACGGTTATAGAGGTATTGAGAGAGGTTACCGGAATCATGTAATTCGGGTAACCTCAGGGGATTGTTGAACAGAAACCTAGGAAGCGAGGACTTTTTGCACCATCTGTTTGATCTTGCCCGGATCTGCACCAACAAACAGATCAGACTGTTCGCCATCCTTGAAAACAATCAGGGTAGGAATACTACGAACACCAAACTTGGCTGCATTATCCTGGTTTTGATCCACGTCCATTTTAGCAATGGTTAGCTGGTCCTTGTACTCTTCGGCCAGTTCATCCAGGAACGGTGCAATCATTTTACAGGGGCCACACCATGAAGCCCAGAAGTCTACCAATACAGGACGATCACTTTTGAGAACCTTCTCTTCGAACTCGGCATCGGTTATGTGGATCAGATTATCACTTGCCATGTTTATACCTCGAAAAATTAAATTGATTTTAGTAAATAACCATAATGGAGAGACTGATTTTCGCCCCCACACCCTTGGGGAGGCATTCGACAAACTTTTGTTACATTATGATTTGGACAAACTAGACGACTTAAGCCTCTCCAGACTGGCTAGTCTTAACCATGCTTGGATCTGCAATGTCGTGACATAATAGTCGATTTTGGTTTTGGAAATAAAACCCATCGCCCCCATCTTGAAGGCTTTAATTCTTTCATCTTGAGAGGCGCTGCAGAATGCAAAAAAGATGTAGGGAATCGTGTCTCTGACGGTATTGAAGTGTTCCAGGACATCAAATCCGTTCTTTTTGGGCATCTCAATATCGCAGAGGATCAAATCAGGTAGTTCCTCTTCAATCTTGCGAATCGTTTCTTCACCATCAAAAGCTTTATGTAATTCACAGACGATATCACCTCTTTCATTGGCTTTAGAGAAATAACGAAACATGAGATTCATGGTCTGTTCATTATCTTCAGCAATCAGTATTTTGGGTAGTTGACTGTTATCACTGCCACCATTTGCCATAAGCAACCATTGCATTCCAAGGTTAACACAAAACGGATCATTAACTCGGATAATCAGAGTCCTAACCTGTCTGTGCTTATATTGCCTGCTGTAAGAAGCATCATCAAGACTTCTCAAGATGATGAGCAAGGAGTTCCGACCTGACCTGATTTAACTAATTGCCTGGAAAGCCGGTTTTTCCTGATTCGATCTTGCAGTAGATTAACTTTTTATCCGTTTTTTATCAAGAACTGAAGACCAATCGATACGATTGAGCATCTGGTCGTCATTTCAATTAAGCTATTTGGACGTCTTTTTAATGCATCTGCCATATGATCCTTGCTGGCATATCGACCCGTCTATCCACATGGCACCGCTGAAGTTCGCACCGGTAAGTGTTGCATTTTTGAAGACCACATTCAGCAATGTTGCCTTCTGGAAATTGGCCAAAATCAGATTAGATCCTGTGAAATCAGCGTTCGTCAAATCGGCACCGGAGAAATTTGCTCTATACAAATCACATTTATGGCACTTTTTATTGATAAAAAACCGGGCGTATTCCGTATCGTTATAACCTGAAGCGTGCATCGTAATTCCGGTAAGCAGAACTGAGATAATGAAAACCATTTTGGCTGTTTTGAACATTTGGGCTTTATCCTGATTGTTGTCTGTGCATTGTCTTCTAAACCATCTCTCAAAACAGATTTTTAGTATGATGCCGATGTGTGGCGGCATTAGATTTAATCCGTTTTGTGTCGGCTAATCAATCCAAGTGATTGAACAGCCATTTAAGTTGACACTCTTACTCTATTTAAAAACTGGCATCTTTACAATTCCGCAAAATTTACTCATATTGATATTAAAAACCGCTGTATCATCAAACTTGTACATTGCGGTTTTTGGTTCGTTCAGACATAAGAAAATCTACATGAAGCCTTTTGATCCTATTATAAAATACGGTGATAAAAACACAATCTTATTAGGTATTGCGTCCAATATCAAAGACTGTGTTTTGGTTGAACCTGCTGTGAGGCTCACACTGGATTCACCTCATGGTCTTCATGGCAACCTTATCCTGGGAATCCCTGCCGCCATCAATCTGGATGTTGTTTATCTTAGGCTGGCCGATTCGATCCTGCAGGTGATTTTTCAGTATTACCTCGACGCAGAACCACAATCCTCCCACTTTGGCAATGCGAATCACGTCCTGGAAAGTGTTTCCAGCAGCCTGTTTTACCGAGAAACGGAAAAACTGCTTCAGAATATCGGGATGAGATTCGATCTCGCAGGACGTTTTCTGAAAGGCATTCAATTCATTACCGAACCGGAGGAATCCTCCCGTCAAGGTGGTTATCTGACTGAAACATTGAAGAAAGGGCTTGGAATTGATCTTGGATTGAGGGTTTTAACCAAAGGCAGACGGGCTATGCCTTTACGGATTTTTGTTCCCATCAAAACGAAAGACAGTGTTATTGAAACAGTCTATAAGAATCTTGAACAGATGCTGCTATTGCAGTATTCCCATGCCGATGAGAAGAACTTATCAAATTTGAAGCTGACTGAAAATTTAATTTTCAAAGATACAGAATTAATAATACAGCGTGCAAAAGAGAAAAAAAACACAAGAAGAAAAATCTTATATCACCTGAAGCCAATTATCGATTCTTCTGAAAAGGGATTGAATTTCTTTAGAGGAGATAGCTTTTACGATAGATTGAACCAATCGGAAACAGAGGATAGCCAGGGCAAAACAAAGCGTTCTTTTAATCTCTATAACAGTTTTCTGAATCAGTTACCGCAACCTGAATCCCTGTCTGAAATCCCGATGCCTGTTATTTCGAGTTTCGAGATTCCTGCTACCGATAAGTCAGATATTGCAGCATACATTTTACCTCCTGTTTCACTAGACCTTTTTGTAACAGTCGAACTTGACGAGGCACCGAAACCAGAGATAGCCGGTAAGCAATGGTATTTCAATACCAAAGCGGAAACCAAATCTTCTGCGCATTATTATTCCCCCGGGTTAAGCTCACTATCCAATGCCTTAGCTTATACGGGATCTTCGAGCAAAAAGGATCAGCAGGATGAGATAATATCTCGGGGCCAAATTGGACAAAGAAGCTATGCGCCGCATCCTCTGCAAGCATCTAACTACCTGTTTCGACCACTACTGCGCAAACCTTTCAAGATCACAAAAAATATTATCAGAGAACGGGTATTTGCTGTTCATCCCTTGGAAAAACAGTTTCTACTTTACCCGTATCGCAGTGATTTTGAAAAATATGCTAAGACTTTAGATATTGATCAAACTTCAATGCATCCCAAAGTTCAGGATTTCTCCAGACGAAATTTTGCCAGAAGAAGACAAGTCACTCATCCGCTTGATCCCAACCCCCCTGAAAATCTTGGGCGCAGACACACGGATAAAAAGAATTTCTAAGCTGTATCAAGCAGTCATATAGTAAACGACTGATATTGGACCGTCTTGACTAGCGCAACCGTATTTTATATTCTGGAAAGTGAACTGTAAAAAACGAGACTTCTTCTAACCATACTGCGGTATGGTCAAAGTATTAACTCCGTTTCAGAGATGGGATATGCCGATTTATGAGTATTTTTGCAATAGCTGTAATGAAGAAATTGAAGTCATCCAGAAATTTTCTGATGCGCCCTTGACACAATGCCCCTCATGCGGTGAAAAGACCTTGTCAAAGAAAACATCAATGGCTGCATTTCACCTTAAAGGCGGGGGCTGGTACAAGGATGGTTACGGAAACGGTAACGGGAATAGCACCACCAATGGTAGTAGTACAGCTGATGGGACTAGTACTCCAAAATCTGAAAATGGAAACAACGGTTCTTCTACAACCGCATCCGACAAAAAATCCACGGAATCTACAACAAAAAGTAGCGGAGAAAGCTCCCAAAAAAGCGACTCCGGTAAATCTTCCTCCAGTGCCGTTCCCAAATCAAAAGCTTCCTAGTCATCACGACTATCTGACTGATCGATGTCCGGTTTTGTTGGATATGATAAGGAAGAATCTTAAGCTAGTAAGATTGGACTTACTAGCTTTTTTTAAGAAAGACTTTTTAGGCAGGTGTAATAGTATGTATGATCTGATCCTTTTTGGTTGAGATGCGTACGGATCCGCCTTTCATCAACTCTCCAAACAGAATCTCATCGGACAACCGGTCCTTGATCTCTTTCTGGATTACCCTTGCAAGGGGACGGGCACCATACTCTTCACTGTATCCTCGTTTAGCCAGCCAGGTTCTTGCACTTTCGGTCAGTTCAAAGGTTACCTTCTTGCTCTTGAGCTGATCTTCAAGTTCCATGATAAACTTGTCAACGATGGATTTCATAACCTTGGTGGTCAGTGAATTAAAGGTGACAGTTGCATCCAGTCGATTTCGAAATTCAGGCGGAAAGAGCTTGTTGACAGCATCCATCTCCTTATCCTGGTTGGTCGCACCAAATCCAATTGCTTTGGCCCCTCTTTCCATGGATCCTGCGTTTGAGGTCATAATCAGAATGACATTTCGAAAATCGGCTTCCTGTCCGTTGTTGTCTGTCAGGGTTGCATGATCCATAATCTGAAGCAGGATATTGTAGATATCCAGATGAGCTTTTTCGATCTCGTCGAGCAACAGCACGGTGTGCGGATGTTTTCTTATCGCTTCGGTAAGCAATCCACCCTGCTCAAATCCCACGTATCCCGGAGGAGCGCCAATCAATCGAGATACAGAGTGTTTTTCCATATATTCACTCATGTCATAACGCTCAAAATGAATTCCCAGTAAATCCGCAATCTGTCTGCTGACTTCTGTTTTCCCAACCCCTGTGGGTCCGGTGAACAGAAAAGATCCGATTGGTTTTTCAGGATGCCCCAATCCCGCTTTGTTACGCTTGATACTGGTTGCTATATGCTCTATGGCCTCATCCTGCCCAAAAACTCGTTCCTGAAGGCTCTGGCTCAGGACTTTCAGAGATTCACCATCCGCCTTGGCAGCTTGTCGGATGGGAATTCGGGCCATCTGCGACACAACTCTCTCAATATCGGGAACGTTGATCACCGTTTTCTTTCTATTGGCGGGAAGCAGCATGCATGCGGCACCTGCTTCATCGACAACGTCAATTGCCTTGTCCGGCAGGAATCGATCGTTTATATATCTGGCGGACAGTTCGGCTGCGCTTTTAATGGCCGTGCCTGAGTAACGGATACCGTAGTGTTCTTCATACTTGGTCTTGAGACCCTTCAGAATTTTAACAGTTTCCGGAACCGAAGGTTCGTTGATATCGATTTTCTGGAACCTTCTGGAGAGCGCCCTGTCCTTTTCGAAAAAGTTACGGTATTCGGTGTAGGTTGTCGCCCCAATACATTTAACGTTCTCCGAGACCAACGCCGGCTTGAGAATATTGGAAGCGTCCATGGAACTGCCACTGGTAGATCCGGCACCGACGATTGTATGAATCTCATCTATAAAGAGTATGGCGTTGTCGTGTTTGGACACTTCCGTCAACACTCCTTTTAATCGGTGTTCAAAATCACCCCTGAATTTAGTTCCCGCCAGCAGAGCACCCATATCAAGACAGAATATCTCGGCGTCAGACAGGATTTCAGGGATGTTACCGGATTTTATTTTCAAAGCCAGCCCTTCAGATATGGCCGTTTTACCAACACCCGGATCCCCAACAAAAATCGGGTTATTCTTTCTTCTGCGACAAAGAACCTGCATCGTCCTGTCGATGATATCCTCCCTGCCGATTACGGGATCGATCTTACCCTCTTCTGCCATTTGGGTCAGGTTGCTGGTGTAGGCAGCCAGGGCACTTTTCTTGTTTGATTTCTGCTTTTCTCCAACGTCCTGCTTTTTCTCTTCCAAATCGGCACCCAGAGGGTCTTCATCCTGATAACTGGAAATCGTTCTCAATACATCCAGGCGGGTTATACCTTGTGATTTGAGAAAATAGACCGCATGGGAATCGATCTCCTTAAACAGCGCAGCGAGCACATCTCCACCATCAGCCACCTTTTTACCGGAGCTTTGAATGTGCGTCATGACCCGTTGCATCAGTCTTTGGAAGGCCAGGGTTTGGATGGGATCCTGAACTATATTTTCAGGAAGCGGTTCGATTTTGGAAGAGAGGTGTTGGTCCAGCATTGCTTTGAGTTCGGATACATTTCCTCCACATTCCTCCAGTATCCTCGCAGTCTTGGGATCAAACAGGATTGCGTAAAACACGTGTTCGAGAGTTACATATTCGTGTCTCCTCTTTTGTGCGTCTCGAACAGCAGAAATGAGAGAGATTTCTAGCTCCCTGCTGAGTATCCTGTCATCTCGGTTTTTTTCGCTCATAATAGTCTATTCTGCCTCCATGCTGGCATGTAAAGGGTATTCATTTTGCTCGGCTAGCTGATGGACTCGTGCAACCTTGGTTTCTGCTATTTCGTAAGTAAAAACGCCGCAAACACCACGTCCCAGGTTATGGACATTCAGCATGATCTGAGTGGCAGCAATCTCATCTTTTTTGAAAACGCTCATCAGGATTTGCACGACGAAATCCATGGGAGTGTAGTCATCATTATGCAGAACAACTTTGTACAGACGGGGGAGTTCAATTTTACTGTCATCTTCAACAAAGGTCTGGTTGAAGTTATCAATTGAATTTTTGTCTGACATGTTCCTTGTTGCTTGACAATCAGGATGTTGATCCTTTTTTCGTTATTCTGCCTTCCGGATAAAGACCCGTTTGTCTGCTGCTATTTTGATATTCAGGGATTTTAATATCTTTAATTTTTTTTGCGACTTTGAGGACCGCCTCAACATAAACGTCACTACGGTTGTAGGTATAGATTACATCTTTATTTGATTCTCGGTAAAGACCTTTTTTCCAACCGTGAGCTTTCAGATAATTGGCTGTTGAGTAAATGGCATCGGGGAATAAAAAGAGATTCACAAATCCGTTTTTGTCACTATCGTATCCCCACTTCAGGTAGCTGCTGGGCAGGAATTGGGGGATACCGAAAGCACCTGCGTAGCTTCCTTTGAATCCGAAGGGGTTTTGGCTGGTTTTTTGAGAGATTTTCAACAGAGCGGACAGTTCACCTTTGGCCCATTCTGATTTTTTGGTAAGCCTGCGCAGTACATAAGCTTCTTCCTCATTGAGTTTCAGCTTTTTTCCTAACTGCTTTTTCTTTGAATCGTGTTCAACAATAATTGAAGAGAAAACTGATATGACGGGATATCGCCCCAGGATGTTGCCAAAGCCGGTTTCGATTAGCAGAATAGCCACCAAAACCTCTTTATCAACTTCAAACTTTGTGCTGGCTCTGTGCAAAGTTGTGCGCCACTTTCTGGAGAAGCGCTTCGCAATTTTGATGGAGTAGGCATTATAGAAATTCTCGTAGTTCCTTGGATTTTCTTTATTATGGACGTTTCTTGTAACCAGCACAGGGATCCTGCGTAACCTGTTGTCATGAATAACGGTTTCAAGATAGTCTTTTTTGAATCCGCTTTCTTCTAAAACGCCCATCAGAAGAGATTTTTCCGCTTTGGAAAAGCGATATTGGCTTGCCTTGACATGGAGTGGAACGGTGATGATCAGAATCGCTGGTATGATGAGATAAAACAGTTTACTGGAAAATTTGATAGTCCGCATCAGTTTACTCCTCAATGAGTTTTAACCATTTGTCTGTTTCTCAGGTTTTCTACTGAATCCGTTCAAAATCCTGATACGAATAATTCACAACTCATTCCATATTTCCCGGAACCGCAGCCTTTAAGAAAAAAAATGCAGCATGTTTTATTCTGTTGCTTTCGGGGATTGAATCATCCCTGCCAGACATTGGTTGTTAGCGGACTTCACCGATCTTTATTCTGTAAATGGACTGATAGACTATCTTATTATTATTGCTTAATATTTCTAATATTAATTGGAAAGCCGACTTTTTTTTGAGACAATAGTGACGAGAAAAAAGCAGCAGCTACACCTGAATACAATCCTTAAAATTATTATCAACACATTCAATGAATCCAGAAGAGACGAATCCCCAAAACGAAGCGGAAAACGAGAATGGCGGGAAAAAAGAGACCACTGAAAAGCCGGCTAAATATTCACCCCCGCGTGTGAAGCTAAAATTTATCGACAAATTGTTGAATCCATCATTCCTGTTAAAAAAAGGATCAAGTAGTCCATCTATAAATGAGGGCTACCTGTTTCAGAAAATGGGCAAATTCGATGAAGCCATGGCTGCTTTTAACGAAGCAATTGCCGAGGATAAGCAGTGCATTGATGCTCATATCGGTATGGGGAAGACCTTAAGTATGATGGACGGAATCAAAAACGCCAAAAAAAGTATTGTTTTCTTCAATAACGCACTCAAAATCGATGCCACGCGACTGGAAATCTACAAGGACGTAATAAACCTGTACGAGAGACTTGGAGACAAAAAAAACGCTGCTGCGGAACGAAAAAAACAGTTTATTGCGAAAACGCTCAAGAGCAACCCACACGACTTCAAAGCCAACAACAATCTTGGTGTAATCCAGCTAAACCAGGGGAATATCAACGCATCGATTGAGTCCTTTAAAAAATCAATAAAGAAAAACCGGGGATTTCTGGTGGCAAGATCAAACCTGGCTAATGCTTACCTGCAAAAATCCGATAAAGTTAAATCTGAGGAAGATAAAGAGACCCTGGTAAAAAAGAGCCTGCAGTTAATTAACCAGGTGCTGGATAAAGAAGAGACGGCAGAGAACTTCTTATTGAAAGCAAAAATCCTGCTTTCGAAAGAGGATTTTAAAGAGGCGGCAGAATCGTGTGATCGGGCTATTGCAAAAGATCCTGCCAATAAGGAAGCCTTCAATACCAAACGTGTTATAGAAGAAAGATTGGGCAATATCAGCAAGGCATCCCAGGCCTATGAAAATTACCAGTCAATGAACCAGAATGAACAGAAAGAAGCCAAGAAGAAGTTTGAGTCACCTTTTGATTGAACTATGGGGCAACAAGTGTCATCAAAGTGCCGGGAACTGCATATTTTACCCAATCCAGTCGATAGATGCCCGGGGGTAGATTGCCGGAGTATTCATTTCCCTTTAAATCCCTCACGTGTCGCAGTTCAATCATGAGGTCTTTTCCTTCGGGTGAGATCAAAGCAACCTGCTGTGGAAGTGGCAATGCCCGATCCAGGCTGAAAACAGTGTAACATGACTTAGCCGATTCAAGTATCTCACCTATTTTGTGTTCGATTTTTCTTTTAAGATATCGGTTGGTTAGCTTGACAAAATGTTCATTTGAACGATTGTCTCTGATAAATCCCCCGGTTTCGATTATTTCATCAGGGATATCAAACTCTTCTTTAGCGCTTGATCTCATCAAGATATCACCAATCTGCTCCAACTGTTCCGTTGTCTGGTATTCGAGCCTTAAAGCGTCAATTCCCGCCTCCTCCAGACGATCACCAAGATACATGATATTCAGAAGCTTGTCGTAGAATACAAGCGTTCCCCTTTCTGATTGGAATATTTGGTTCAGTTGATCAGGTCTATCCTCACTGGCTATCTTCCACCTCTCCTCCAAAGCTTTGTCTGGTTCTGGTATCCGGTTTAGGAGTTTTCGATTGGAGTAAAACATCTCCAGAGGTCCAAACCCCATTATTTCGGTTTTTACAGAAATATCCGGAGTAATCGATTGCAGTCTCTCCAGGGGTATTTGACTAGATAGGATAACTTTTTCTATCCCAGGTTTGAAAAGCTCCACCCAAGTGAGAATAGCCACTTTGCTTAAACTGCCGTGTTCCAGGGAAAGCTCTGTTTTCAGGTCGGAGCATTCAGTGTTCAACAATCTCCCAATACCCGGATCCAGAAAACGGATGGCATCAAAAGATGGCAACGAGGCTTCGATTTTTAAAAATTTGTCGTTCACCTCGCTTTCACAAAAAAGACCATCCCAGGCTAGTATAGCTTTTTTCCCTTGACTGGCAATCCGGGCCAGGATGTCCCCGATTTCAGCCAGACCCACACCTCCATTGCGGGAGTATCCTGCAGGCTGTACGAGGATATTATCAGCGGGCAAAGATAAAACACCATCTAAATCTTCCTGGCGCTTCAAATTGACAATGAAATCCATTTAAAGGGATATGAATGTTCTGGATTATTTAATTTCTTTGATGATGAAAACAGGATCGGGATAAAGCAGGAAAACTCAAGGTAAGCACTATTGTTATTTCATCCAACCTTCTTCAATCATGATAAAATGAATATCATCCTGAAGACCCCTCGCCATCTCGTGTGCGCTCTTAACCTGTACTCTTTTGCTAAAGATCATTTCCAGGATTTTCAATGCGTGATCCAGCATTCTCTTGTACTCTTCGGCTTTGAACAGTCCTTTGGATTCTTTGGCAATCCAGACAGCCTTTAACAAAGGATCCACTTCATGCTGACGGGTTAAGATGCCAGTTTCCAGGTACTGTTTACTGATGTCCAGACAATCGAGGAACATTTTGTTGGCAATATCATGGGTCTGGGTAATATCGCCCGAAGCCATGGACAATTGAAACTCAGTGACCCTCTGGATATTGTTGACCATGATCTTCTGCAGTACGATGTCCCTGTTAACATTCAGTATACTACTCTGATATTTTTTGACCAGATCATTCAGTATGGGAATCCTCGCCAGCAACATGTTTATGGTCATGATGACGGAGATTATATTGGACGCTGTTTTTCCGCCATCGCCGATTTTCCTTGAGCCATCTTCATTTTTTATGGCCATGCTGGCCATTTTTGCTTCATTTGGGGTGATACTTGAGATGGTATAGACAGAGTTTTTGAGTTTAGCATTTAACATCTGTAGGCCGGTCAGTTTATTTTTGATATTGGCCATCAATGTCAATTGAAGATGTTTTCGATGGATGTCCTTTGATAGTTTTCTGATTTCATTGGAGAAATGGTTCCTGGTGCTGTTGTATTCATGCAGATACTTATCACGTAAGGCATCAACATAACGAACGTATATTTTAATGAACCAATTCATTACAAACAGGTTATAGCCACCGTTAAATATAGCTCTGGCAACTTCCCTCAGAGAACCCTGAACAACTTTGATCTTTTTTGCATCCAGACCGCTTTGAGAAGCATCGTTGAATATTTGAATTCCGTTGAGGGCCCTTAAATCAGGATAGGCGGGATATCGTTTTAACAGTTTTCTGATCTGTTGCCTGGGATCCGATATTTCCTGTTTCTCTGCAAACCGGTTTACCTGCTCACGCAATTCAGTGATATCCGGGTACTTGATTTTGACAAATCCAAGTTTTCTTTTCTTTACCGTATACTCTGCCCTGCCAAGAAATTGAGGAGAACCGGGAAACATCTTCTGCATCTCCTGCATCTCTTTCTTGATGAATTGGCTCTGTCTTTTTAAGTCCTGCTGGAGCACGTCTCCGGTCTTGCTCCGCAGGCTATCCTGAAAAGCCTTCAGTTTGTTTTCCTGGTCTTTTTTCTTGAAAAGGGTATTCAGTTTAACCATTTAACTAAACCAATAATCGAGGATCATTTATTTCAGCAGGTTTTTGATTCGCCCCTTTGGGGGTGTCTTTTTCAAGCCGGCAGTTCAACAGGGCTGTCCTTCTAAATTATTTATCAAAGACATGCCTTGCTGTATTGCGTTGGCAGAACGATTGGACTAATCTTGATTTAACCCGGTGAATAAACCTACTCTGTTCTTGATTTTTTTACAATTGAAACTGCAACCATTGTTATGTCACTTACCTGATTAACAGTGAAAGTTACTTGTCGATTTCCCTGTTCGATCAGTTAATCCGCATTTATGTATTACGTCATGCTTATAACTGACAAAATAGAAAATCGTATTTTCTTTGACGATGATAATCTTGTCAATCTAACAAAATAAGGTACAGTGAGCTGAAATCTAAAAAGGACTACAAATAATTAAATATCACCTAATTAACTCAACACTATCATGAAAAAAAATGTCCGGATTGAAAACGGAGATATCTCACTGGAAGGTGTGATGGTTGACTCCGGTTCTGAAAAAGCAGCAATCATCACTCATCCTCACTCTCTCTATGGCGGTGACATGCACAATAATATCGTCCAATCAATAGCCGGGATCTATTCGGAATTGGGATATTCAACCCTGAAGTTCAATTTCAGGGGCGTTGGTGGAAGCTCAGGAGCGTACGATAACGGTGTGGGTGAACAGACCGATCTAAACGCTGCGATAATCTTTCTGGAGAGTGAAGGTAAAACCTCAATTGATCTGATTGGGTATTCATTCGGGTCCTGGGTGATCTACAATTATGTGACACAAAATCAGGTCACTGACAGGGTTATTTTTGTCTCACCACCTGTTGATTTCATCCCCTTTGCGAAGCACGCGTTAATTGCATCTCTATCCGGCATAATCGTTGGAGATCGGGATGAATTTGCTTCAATTGATTCCCTATCAGACCAGATGACCCATTGGAAGTCCGACATCAGGCTTGATGTCGTCCAGGGCGCAGATCATTTCTATTCGGGCAAAACAGCGGAGTTTGAGAAAACGCTTTCCGGTATTTTGAAGAACCAATAGAGCGGGCGCAATGGAGGTGTTCAAAGATCAGGTTTATGTGCTGACAATTGTCCCCTATCGAGACTCGGACTTGATCATTAATTTCCTTTCAAGACGAAATGGAAAGTTGGCCGCGGTAGTGTATGGGGGGAGGAAAATCGCCAAATCTACCAGTTTCCCATTTCAGCCGGGTGAACTGATTGAAATGGAATACAAGAAAACCGAGAACAGGGATTTTGTCAATATCCTGAATACATCAGGGAAAAAGGGATTTTCCAGTGAGCAGTTTGCTTACGAACGATTTGTGTTTCATAGTTATTTAATTGAAATAGTAAGTAAAATATCAAAACCTGGCCTGCCTTCAGACGAGTTTTTCGATCTGCTGGATGAATATCAACGCTACAACCGGAAGAGTGAAACCCAATTCTCTATTATCGCATGGGTATTGTGGAATATCCTGAAGTCCGGAGGTTACCAGCTTGATATATCTTGTTGCCATCAGTGCGACAAAAGCAGTTGGAAAATGAATCCTGATCAAAAGCCTGTGTTCAGAAAACAGGAATATTATCTGGATTATGATTCAGGAGCAATCATCTGCAAAGACTGCTACCAGGTGTCATACCAGACCGGGACACTTTCAGCGGCTATGCTTAAAATTATCTGGTTATTCGAATCTGCGGACTCCTACCTTGATTCCTTCGACGATTTACCAAGCGAATTTACGAAGTCTCTGGCACGTTTGCTAAACAGCTATCTGGTAAAACGATTTGAAATCTCACCCAAATCGCTGTCTGCTTTCTCCGGTATATTGAACTCGACTGTCTGACAGGGGGATGGAATGAGACACTGCTGTAATACAGAGTGAGAGTAACCAAAAGTAAATTCGGGGATATTCTTCAAAATACCCAATTGGAGAAGAGAATTATCCTGTAATCTTTGTATTCTTCATGACCGAGTGGCTGGGCTATTGAGAATACGCCTTCACCGAGGTACATGTTCAGCCATTCCGCAAAAATACTGAATCGTAGTTCCACGTCCCTGAAGCGTTCGGTACTGTTTTGTGCATACCGAACACCTTCTCCCCAATGAAAGATCAGTGAGGTGTCAACTCTTTCGATCCAGGCCAACTGCATCAGGTTAAGATTACTATGTGTCAAGACAGGAGGCAGTCTGCTGCCAAACTCGAAGATTCTTCTTTGATCAAACAATAAATCGGTTGTTCTTGGAAAACCCGGCAAAGCTTCAGGACCGCCCATCGGAAACTTCTTCTGTAACGGTGTTGTTCCATAGCTGTACCTTCCGGATAAATTTGCATGAAATTTATAGTTTCCCAGATCCAGTTTTGTGATCTGTTTGATGCTTTGTCTGTGAAACTCAAAGGAATCGTCTTTGATATTGATTCCGTATCCTGCCGAAGTATCGAAATTGCAGGTCAAAAAAGAGCCATTATAGACAGGAAACAGGAAACGGCTGCTTATTTGGTGCCAAACGTTTTCTTCCGGGTCCAGTGTCTCTTCCTCAAGCTCATCCAGTTTCTCATCGGAAACAACGATCCCAAATCCCAGCTCCGGATGAATCGCCTTGAAATACTGATAAAACCCGAAAGATTTCGCGTACGATGCATTTAGTTCACTGATTTTTAAATACATTTCGCTGCCAGTCCAGGGAACACCAAGCTTGGTGATTGAACTCTCCCAGAGTACCTTTTCCGAGCTATCACTTCGCCAGGCATCGATCGTGATTTCGGTATTGCTGAGATGACTGAGGTTGATACTTAACCCGATAAGGTTGCTGTTGAAGGTATTGCCACCGATGACCGGTGAAAACGTCAAAATCCATTTTTCAGGAGATGGAAAATCCCAGATAGGCCTGATTTGATAAGGTAGCCGCCATGAATTATTCAACAGCTTATCCTCCAGGAGATAAAGCCGGGGATCGATTTGAATTTCCTCCGGAGACTCGGAAAAAAGGAATTGATATGATCCTGCCCCTGTCAATATGGTCTTTGTTATTTCTCCTTCCTTAAAGAAAAAACCAACTTCGTAGGCAGGACTGATGTTGCCATGATTGTCAATTTGCAGATCGACAGTGTATCTCCCATTTAACTCTTTAATCTCAACAGACCTCAAATGATAATCCACTGATCCTGTTACCGATAACCATAATTCTGCCCATTCAATATTTTCACTATTGAACTTGAGTTGTTGATACAAATAGTCATCATCCAATATTTCAGGATTATCCGGTGCCGGATTGATCAGATTTTTTAAATCGGGATACATCTCCTTGCCAAAGTCGGCCACATTAATTTTGGTCATTCGCAGGAAATGGAATCCTTTCTCATAATAGGGGTGGTAAATTCCCGTCCTCTTTCTCAAGTAGATTGGGGCTTCGGCGGAAACCAGGTGTCGATCATCCTTTCTGGAGATCCAATGCTTTGACGAATTTTCAAGAAAAAAATCCGGATTCAACCAGTTGGGCCAGGGGAAAAATCGCGTATCGTTTTTATACTCGTTGAAGAAATAGGATCTTATCACCTCAGCATATATTGCCGGAATCAACCATGGATACTCGGTCGAGTTGAGATAATAGCGTTGTTGCAGATTTGACAGGATAAAAGCTTTAATTAAAAGGCTCTCGAATGTTTTGTGATAGATCCAGTGATACCGGAATAGTTTTTTGGGCAGCAGGATAACATTTCCTGAAACACCCAAGGATCCGTCCCAGATGAGCACGTGTAATTTATCGTTACCCTTCTTAAGCCATTGATCAGAGATTAAAAAATCGATCACCCTACGCACAATCTTACCATGTATCGCAACATCGTCTGAAAGGTGTTCATCCGGTGTCAGAGTAAAATCATCGAACTCGACCGATCGTTGCCTGGAGAAGCTGACGGATTTGTTACCGATATGTCGAAATTCGAATATCTCCTCACTATCCGGGTACGGCTTATCAGTAAATGTGATTTGATACTCAAAGGCCTTTGGGCTTGAATAAAAATCACCAAAGTCCCAAACTTTCTCGATTTTGTTCACCAGTCTTGGAGAGTAGTCCCATAGAATCAGATTCTGATTGGAAGCGACAGCACGCACAGTGGTCCCGAAGTGGATGATGATGTCAACTTTCGTTCCTACAGCCAACTTTAACGGCTTCAAGTCAACATGTAACAGCGAATTGATGTTGTTTCTGCCGGGTGCCAGCGCTGGATTATCGGTTTTAATAAAGACAGCCTGTTGTTGATTGATTGATAATGACTTTATCTTCATCTTTTTTGGCAGATGCGGATTCTTCCGGGTATACCCCCTCAACTCATCCAGATCGGCCCTTTTAAACTCGTGAATTATCCCATCCGAATCTTGATAAGTATAATTGTTCCGCCAATCCGATTTTTCATACCAAGCTGGCGGAAGATGAATATAAAGCTCGTTCGAATCGGCAAGGGTGGACTTAATGGTGAGTTGCCCCTCAAAGAAAGATCTATCCCGGCTATAGCTGCCTTGAATGAGATATTGATCCAGGGCGAAACAGGAGATTGCGGGAGTAAACAACAAGAGAAAGATAGTTAAGGGAAGTGCTCCGATTGATACTGCTCGGTGAAAAGTGGTTTGATCTCCCATTAAATTTGCTGCTGATAATCTAATTTTAAAATTCATTCAGCTTCAATTTGAATCTCCGGGAGGAAGGTATAAAATCCTGGTTGAATGGCCCCGGAAATCGGAGCATGTTAACGGAGGACACCAACTGTTCATTACTGAGGAGCTGATATCAGAAGTTTTTCAAGTCTGCGATCATCACTTTCATCTACAATCAACTGAAGATTGTCCAGCTTTATCTTTTCTCCCTTGGCCGGAATTTTGCCGGTTCGATGACAGACATATCCACCAATGGTTTCTATCCCCTCTTTCTGGTAACGTTTGTTATACAGTTCATTGAATTGGCTAAGGGGGTAATTGGCATCCATCAGGATCATGCCGTCGCCCATGGGTTTATAGCTGGGATCGACGTTTTTATTAAATTCGTCAGGTATATCCCCCACCAGTTCTTCGATGACATCTTCCAGTGTTACCAAACCGTCTACACCCCCGTGTTCATCTACAACTATTGCCATTTGAACACGCTCTTTGCGAAAATCGGAGAGCATCTGATGGATTTTCTGACTGTAGGATACAAATAACGGTTTCCTCATGACCTGGGAGACCTTCACCTCTTTGTATCTGTCCAGGTATCCGAAAATGTCAATGGCATACAGAATACCAACAATATTATCTCTGAGATCCTCTTGAACGGGTAGGCGGGAATGGCCTGTTTTGTGGAAGATTTGGATGGCTTGGTCCAGAAAGGCGTTTTTTTCTATGGTTTCCATATCTGTCCTGGGAACCATGACCTCTCTGATAGTGGCGTCAAAATAGTCATCAAGGTTGTTGATAACCTCTATTTCACTTGAATCTTTTTCCGGGAAGGGCTGTTTCTCTTTTTTCTTGAATATGTGTTTTTTTAGCAGGCTAATTAATGAATGACTCGAAGGATCTTCCAACTTATCTCCGTGGAAAGATTAACAATACAGTTCGGGAATCGGAGAGTCATTGTTTTTCTTCCCTTTCTCAAACTGTTCCTATGTTAAGAAAAAAATCTTAAAAGGAGTTTATCAACGATAGATTTTTCAGGCAAGCAAATAGTTATTATAACAATAACATCTGCACGATTGATATCAAAGGGGAATAAGGATTGGTTAATCCTGAATTCCCCTGTTGAATCGACATGAAGATGGTTAGGAACTATTTTTTCAGTTTTGGGAGCTCATCAATGATGATCTTCAGTGCATCCTCTTTTAAAGATTCCAGGATAGACTGATTTGCCAACATAAATCCAATTTCAAGAGACCCAAGGTGCATTAACTGGTCTTCTGTTTCTTTCTTAATATTATACCCGTCTTTTTTGTATCCATTCAAAATGTCCTGCAGCGATTTCTTTGAATATAAAGCTTTTAAAACCATTTCGGATTGCAGTTCAGATGTTAGCCGCTTGCCTTTTTTAGGACCTCGACGTGATTCTTTAGCCATTCAATCTCCTATTTTTAAGTGGGTTCGATTCAATTCTCCTTATGAAGTATTTATGTTAATTATTTACCCCATTCAATTAAAAATGAACAGAAAAATTATTTTATTTTTCCAAATGGAAATCGCTATTATTTATTTCTTATTTCTGCATTTTGAGACTAAGAGATTATTCCATCTGAAAATAACTTGAAATCTATCGATCCTGAAAAGTGGTTCAATACCTGCTTTACCAAAAAAGAGGATCCAAATAGAATAAACCAAGGCTGGCAATGGAGCTCCCTTCTTTCAATTCGAATCGCTGATTAGGCTTTCATGAACAATCTTAACCGTTATTTTGAAGCAATAAACACACTGGCAGGGCAACTGGGAAAACTTCTCAAAGTGATAAATCACTCCGATCCCTCTGCTGATACAGTAAAACATGTCTTATACGACAAATACAAATCCACTCTTTCCGCGATGGCTGCAGAAATTAAGACTCACACATCATGGTCCTCATTCAATCTGTATCTGGAAGAATTGAAAAAGGGAAACCGATTAATCCTGGAGGATGGCATTAAGGAAGTCGTTTACAGGAAACTGATAAAAGATTTCGAAGATGAGTTTATCACCCGCCATAAACTGGCAGAATTTGCTGCCCCCAACCCCGAGAATCAAATCCAGAAAGAGAGATTACGTCGCATTCGGCAACAGATCAGAAGTAACAGAAAAAAGCAAAAGAATCCGCTTCCTGCCAATGATATAGGTGAATTGTTCCGAATTAAAAACCGGGAGAAGAAGGCTAAATCAAGCCTGGACAAACTGGTGAAGGTCTTTAACAACCTAGATCCCAAACGGTTTGAAAGCTAGTCAAATATCGTACCGCCTCATTCTCACGTTTAAGACCAGTCCGATGCCTATCATGTGAGACAGCATTGATGAGCCACCATAACTCATAAATGGAAGGGGAATCCCAACGATTGGCAGCAAACCGATTACCATTCCGATATTAATAATCACTTGTGAAGTAATCACAGCAGTCACTCCAAGAGTCAGGATCGATCCCGAGCGGTCCTTGGTTTTTCCCACGTATTTCAGGCACCATAAGATCAGAAATACGTAAAGTAACACCAGGATCACGCCTCCGACGAAACCCCACTCTTCCGTAAATACTGAAAAGATGAAATCGGTGTGTCGAGCCGGCAGAAAGTTCAGTTGCGCCTGAGTTCCCTGCAAATATCCTTTTCCCCATAATTGACCGCTTCCAACAGCTATTTTCGATTGAATAATCTGATACCCCTGCCCCAAGGGATCCATCTCGGGATTTATCAGTGTTATGATTCGATCGCGCTGGTATTGTTTCAACAGAAATATCCAGACAAAGGGGATTGAAACAACCGCAAGACCCATTGAAATCAAAATCAGCTTATAGCGTATTCCTACAAGGAAAATGACAGGAATGAATATAAAGAGGAGAGTTCCGGCAGTTCCCAGGTCCGGTTGTTTGAGTATCAGCAGAAAGGGTGCAAGTGTTACTACCGCGGGCCAGATAATCTCCTTTACACCAAGATCTCCAACTCTTCTGGAATCACTAAAATAATGAGCAAGATAGAGAATTAGACTGAATTTGACAAATTCCGAAGGTTGAAAAAACAGGGGGCCGATTTTTAACCAACTGCGGACGTTTGAACCCGGTCCGCCCGTACCATATATGAGAACTGCAATTAAAAAAGCTATCATCATCAGGTGCAGCAACAGGGAAAATCGCTGAAGCAACCTGTAGTCGATCATGGTGACAACAAACATTGCACCCAGGCTGATAAAAAACCAAAGTACCTGCCGTTTAAAATAGGGTGTTTCTGTTCCGTAGCTGTATGAAGCCGAATAGATTGCAACAAACCCGATAATGGAAATGACTACCGTGGTGAGGAGCAATATCCAGTCGAAATCTTCAATTAATCTGCGATCAAACATCTAAACTGTCTGGTTGTTAAGTGAGATGATTTTATTAACTATACCCGAAGTCGATTGCCCCTTTATCTCCGGAATCGTGAAGACCTTGCCCCCTTCCTGCTCCACCAGATCCTTACCGATGATTTTATCAAGAGGCCAGTCACCTCCTTTAATCAGCATATTAGGTTTGATTTTATCAATGATATTATATGGGTTAAGCTCCTCGAACGATATTACAAAGTCAACGAAATAGAAGCCTGCCAGTATCTCCATTCGCTCGTTCAAAGGGATAATAGGTCTGCTGTCGCCTTTGAGTCTGGTTACCGAGCTGTCACTGTTGACAGCAACAATCAGATAGTCACCGGCTTCCCTTGCTTCACGCAGGTATCTGGTATGTCCGGTATGGATCAAGTCAAAACAACCGTTGGTGAAAACCACTTTTTTTCCGTCGTTTTTAAGCTTTCGAACGATGGAAGCCAAGCTGTTAACCGATTGAAGTTTGCTATCTGTAATCTCGTCCATATCCCAATTCACCTATTTGATTTTCTTTATGTCTGCTGTAGATACTAGCGCCAAACACCAATAAATTCCAGTTGTATCTATCATGTACATCATGGTATCTTTGCAGAATTAAAAGAAATATATTCTGACCGTTGCCTGACTCAGGTTTGGGTTGCTAATAATTCCATTGCCACAATGCTGATGTGAGATCGGAAATATAAACCAACTGGACAAATGTTCGAACCATTAAAGTCATTCCAACCAACCGAAAAGGGTCGTGAACTCATCGCCCTCCTGTTCCCTCTCTCTCATTCTGACCGTCAACAAAAACTGGCCGAGTACCGGAAGCAATATCCCCAGGAACTGCATGCCTTGCTGGACGGATTCCACTACCTTATTCAGGAAATCATTGAAGCCAGAAACGCCGGGATGAATGATGATTCGGTAAAACTGTCCAAAGAACTGCTTACTCCGATCATTGCCTGTATGCTCAAGGACAAGTATTTTTTTGGGTATGATTCTATGGATCTTTTTCTCCAGGCAGTCAATACAGTCAATCCACCCGTATTTGAAAACAGCCAACTCATCAAAGAGATCATAGCTGTTGAATCCAAACCCAAGGCCAAACCCGCTGCCAAAAGCCAGTTCAATTTACCCGACGCTTTTGATGAAAGCGTTGATAAAAAATTCAGGGAAACCTGCAAAGCGGCAGAAAAGGCATATGACAATCTCTCAAGAATTCATCGTTCCCTGATCAATTCACAGAAAATGGTGGAGAGTTACAAGAAGTCCAACTCAGATATCTCTCTATTTGAAGTGAAACTGGCCAAAGAGACCTTTCTGGAAAACAAAAAGTTTTTTCTCGACAACGGGGAAGTAATAGCGTCCGGGATGGGATATATCTATGAGGTATATCAGCAATATGCTGATGAACTGCTGGTGAAGAAATCATACATCAAATATCTGGCGAAGCTGCTGGCGTCAAGGGAAGCCCGTTACCCGACCGAGACTTATGTGAGTAATCTGGCCAAAGGCGACTTTGATTTCAGTCTACCGGATTTTGAGCCGACCGATCTCCAACTGCAGCATGGCAAAACCAAATACTCCATCAAAAAAGAGTTCAAAACCAGCCTGATGAAACATATCTATCGATTGGAAGCCCGGTACAGAAAGCGAAAGCTGACGGTCATGCTGAAAAAAGATGCTCCAAAATCCCAGATCATTGGGGAACTCCAGGAAATATTGAAACTGGATCCAATTGATATTAAGACGCATATCTTCCTGGCACGGCTGTTGGCGGAGACCTCCAATTCCATGTCAAACCACGTCAAAAGGGGGGTGTTACGTGAGCAGGCATTAAAGCATTGTCAGGCCGCCTTTTCCAAGATTGATGATTATCTGGATTTGCAGGCGATAAAAGAGATGAAAGAGAGAGATGTCACCCGTTCAGGCTTTGTTAAAACCATTTCCGCAATTCGTATTCCACTGATTCGTAAAGCGTAATTAAGATGAAAAGCTACAGAAAAGAACTTTGGTTTAACATTCCGGAGCGAATGGATTTTGTTAATATCACCTCTGAAGTCGATACGTGCATCAGGGAAAGTGGGATCAGGGAGGGGTTGGTTCTGGTCAATGCCATGCATATTACCGCTTCGGTCTTTATCAACGACCATGAATCAGGACTCCATAGTGATTATAAACGATGGCTGGAGAAACTCGCTCCTCATGCTCCGATTGACCAGTACCGGCATAATGATACAGGGGAAGATAACGGAGATGCACATCTGAAAAGACAGGTTATGGGAAGAGAAGTGGTTATCGCCGTGACTGAAGGGAGGTTGGATTTCGGTACCTGGGAGCAAATATTTTACGGCGAGTTCAATGGTCGAAGGAGTAAAAGGGTTCTGGTGAAGATAATCGGAGAATAGTCTTCGATCTATTGGCTCACTCCTACCAAAGAGTGTTTTTTCCTGTCGGTAATGGTGACATTGCAAAGATCCCCGATATTCAGAGTAAAATCCTCAACTGAAACCGGAAGATTCCCGCCGGTTCGTCCATTCATCACTCTTCTCTCACGGGGATGGGCGCTGTCAATCAACACTTCTACTGTTTTGCCAATCATGGAATCCAACAGCTCGGACTGAATGGGTTCCTGAACTGCCAGCAGCCTTTGAAGTCGCTCATCCTTGACCTCTTTGGTAACCGTGTCTTCCAGAGCTTCGGCTTTGGTTCCCGGACGGGAAGAATAGACAAAGGCATAGATCTGGGTAAAACTGGCTTTTTTAATTACTTCAAGCGTCTCTTCAAACTCTTCTTCCGACTCTCCCGGAAAACCGACAATGACGTCTGTTGTAATTGAAATGTCAAAAATTCTTTTCTTTAAATAGTCGATTTTGTCCAAGTATTCAGCGGCAGTGTGACCTCTTCGCATTAACTCTAAAATACGATCGGAACCTGCTTGAAACGGCAAATGGATATGATTGCAGATAATGGGATGATCAGCCATTAAATCGCTCAACTGATTATTCCAGTCGTTGGGATGAGGGGAAGTAAATCTGAGCCTTTGCAGTCCTTCCAAATCAGCTAGTGATTTTAGCAGATCAAAAAAATCACTTTTGCCAGCCTGATATGAGTTCACGTTCTGACCCAATATCTGGATCTCCTTGGCCCCTTTGCTGATAAGATCATGGGCCTCCTGCAGTATGTTCTCCTTCTGTCTGCTAACCAGGGTTCCCCTTGTTTTAGGTACGATACAAAAGGTACAGTGGTTGTTGCATCCTTTGGTTATTGCTATATAGGCCTTGCATCCTTCCACAGTCCCTGATTTGAGCTCTTCATCGGGTATAAAATTCTGTATGTTCTTCTCCCTTGGCATCCAGTCCGTCAAAAGAACCCTGTTTCCGTTTTTTACCTCGATCAGGGCGCTTGGAAGATTAAAAATATTATCGGTTCCGAATACCAGATCCACCTCTTTCACCCTTTTCAAGATGTTCTCACCCTCTTGCTGGGCAACGCATCCCGCAACACCGATTATTAGATCCGGGTTTCGACGTTTAATTCTGCTCAATCTGCCAAGCAGACTATAAACCTTATTTTCCGGGTTCTCCCGGACGGAGCAGGTGTTGATCAGAATCAGATCCGCTTCTTTCGGGTTATCGGTAAAGGCATATCCTTCCCTTTTCAAAACGATAGCCATGCGTTGACTGTCATGTTCGTTCATTTGGCAACCGAATGTGTGAATATGCGCCTTTTCCATTTTTTCCGATGCCTATGTCTCGTCCGGTACGGGCAAATCCAAAGCCTGGTATGCCTTGTGTGTAACAACCCTGCCCCTAGGTGTTCTTCTCAGCATACCACTTTTCAACAAAAATGGCTCGACAACCTCTTCAATGGTATCAGTTTCCTCTGCAACACTGGCAGCAATCGTACCGACGCCCACCGGTCCTCCTTTGTGAATCTCTATGATTTGGGCAAGGATGGTGCGATCCAGTTTATCCAGGCCCAATGAATCTATCCCCAGCCTGTTTAGCGTCTCTTCTACAATTTCAAGCGTGATGACCCCACCGGTTCTGAGGTCAGCGAAATCCCTCGATCTTTTTAACAATCGGTTTACAATTCTTGGTGTGCCTCTGGAACGTTTCCCCAGCTCTAAAGCGGCGTCATCAAATATCTGAACATTCAGGATTCCGGCTGATCGAATAACAATCTGTTTCAGCTCTTCCGGTTGGTAGTATTCAAAATGCAGGGGAATTCCGAAACGCTCCCTCAACGGTGTGGAGAGTAGCCCTGTTCTTGTGGTAGCCCCAATCAAGGTGAATCTCGGCAGATCCAGTTTAATTGTTCTGGCACTCGGACCTTGACCTATCATGATATCAAGAGTGTAGTCCTCCATTGCCGAGTATAAAACCTCTTCAATAACACGATTCATCCGATGGACTTCATCGATGAAAAGCACCTGATTGGGTTCCAGCGATGTCAGAATTGCTGCCAGATCTCCCTGTTTCTCAATCACCGGTCCTGATGTAGAGCGGATAGAACAACCCAGTTCAATAGCGATGATATTGGCCATGGTGGTTTTCCCCAATCCCGGGGGGCCATATAACAAAACATGGTCAAGCGATTCTTTCCGTTTCAGGGCAGAGGCGATAAAGACCTGTAAATTCTCCTTCATCTCATTTTGCCCTACATATTCATTGAATCTCCTCGGCCTAAGCGAGTACTCCTGTCTGTCCTCCTCCTGCTGGAATTCGCCGGAAACAAGGTTATGATCGTGCTCCATTATCACCTGTAAAAAGGGTTTCGGTTGTTTTTCAGCTAAGTATGAGCAATGCGCAATATTGAGTCAATGACAGACCGTTAGTCATTTGCTTTTCCCTTTGCTGACAATAGCTTTGGCATTACGAACTATACCTTCGTATTTTGCTCTTTTTAAGGGACTTTTGATTTTTAGTTTGTTGAACTGCTCTCTGGTAAGATTGGCAAAGTCATCAATCTTTAAGTTCTGCCATTTATCCGCACATCTAAACGACTCACTCTGTCCGGCAACTGCTTTTTTATTCCAGGGGCAGACCTGCTGGCAGATATCACAACCAAAGACCTGGTGTTTTAGTAACTTCTGTTCCGAATCTGTGAAATCACCCCGTTTTTCAATTGTCAGATAGCTGATACATCGATTTGAATCGATAATACCATCTGCGACAATTGCTTTTGTCGGACACGCTTCGATACACTTTCGACAACTACCGCAATAATCTTTAGCTGTTTCGATCCGGGATGGCAGATCAAGGTTTGTAATAATTTCACCCAAAAAGAGATAGGATCCGTATCGCCTGTTGATTAACATGCCGTTCTTACCGATCCAGCCCAAACCGCAACGCATGGCCAGTAGCTTTTCCGGAAGTGGTGCCGTATCGACAAATGCCCTGGCTTCCAATTTGGGATATTCTTCCCGAAGCTTATCTATAACCCTGTTCAGTTTCTTTTTAACGACGAGATGATAGTCATCCCCCCAGGCATAATTGCTGATCGGGTTTGATTCTGCCCAGTTTTGGGGTGGCGGTGTATGATAAGATATTGCCGCTGAAATGATAGATTTGCAATATGATTCGATTTGACTGGGATTCTCACGAATGCTTTTGTGGTGCTTCATCCAATGCATATCCGCCTGGTAGCCTTTGCTAAGCCAGCTTGACAACCAATCACCGAAATGACAATCATTTCCATGCAGGATACCGGCTAGGGCGAAGCCCTCTTTGTATAACAGCTCTAAACTAAGCTCAACCGCTTTATTGCTCATGACAATCATCAAATTGGAATGGCTTTGATCGAAGGTTGATCAAATGTTGTTAGCAAAAATCGGTAAAGAAGGCTAGAATCAAATGAACGCCCACGCAACCCACCAGGGGGCAAAACGTAATCTTTATTCAACTAACGAAAAGAGTTAGGTCATGGAAGAATATCTGGTTTTTGATTTAGAGACGCAAAGATCCGCTCAGGAAGTTGGCGGTTGGAACAATATTGCTGACATGAAGATGTCAGTCGGTGTTTTATGGGATTCCACCCAAAATGATTTCAAAGTTTATCTTGAAGATGAGGTGATGGATCTGATTAACCACCTGAAATCAGGCCCCAAGGTAATCGGATATAATCACATCGGTTTTGATTATGTTGTCTTGAGCGGATATTTCGAACAAGGTCCCGAGCGGGAACGACAACTCGAAAACCTCAAAAACCTGAATAACCTTGATCTTTTAATCGACCTAAAGAATCGTTTGGGACACAGGATCAAGCTGGATGATATCGCCCGACCAACTCTGAAAGTTGGCAAATCAGCCGATGGTCTGCTCGCATTGCAATGGTACAAAGAGTATCTGGAAGGTGACCGGGTAAAGATGCAGAAGATTATCGATTACTGCAGCCAGGACGTGGCGGTGACCCGGGATGTCTTTTTATATGGACGGGAACACAGTCAGATTATCTACGAAGACAAAATAAGAGGGCTAACATCCGTTGAAGTGGATTGGAAACCGGAAGCGTCCGAAGATGAAGAACCGGATTCGTTTCAACTCTCTTTCTGACCAGTTGCTGGAAAAAGCAACAGGTACTTCATTGAATAATAAAAACTATCGGATCAAATTGCTGAATCCCAAGCCACGTAAAATCGACAGTAGAGAATGAATCGGCAGTCCGATGATTGTCGATGGATCGTTTACCTTTACCTTTTCAAACAGGGAAGCGCCTAAAGACTCATATTTATAGGCGCCGGCACAATCCCATGGTTCATCCCGGTCAACATAAGTTTCAATTTCAACCCGCTGCAGGTTTCTCATTTTCAATTCCGCCGTTTCGATTTTCGATATGAGATCGCCCTCGAATAAAACAGCAACAGCACAAACCAGCAGGTGGGTCTTTCCATTTAAAATCTCCAACTGTTCAACTGCTCCTTCCCTGGATCCGGGTTTGTACAGAATAGTATGTTCTATGCATGCCAACTGGTCTGCGGCGACAATGATAGAGTCCGGGAACTCGTCTTCAAGAGATCTTGCTTTCTGGCGAGCTATATTCTCGATAAACTGATCCAGGGAGCCTTCCCGGTATTTTGGCTCATTGTACTTGTGGGGAGCGGTCCGGTGTCTGATACCTACCTGGTTGAGCAAATCACTTCGCCAACCCGCCGTGGAGGCTAGAACAATCTTTTTGGAATTTATGGAAATCATCGTTCAGCACTGAGGTATATCCCTTGAGGGAGAAGGGCTATTCTGGCTTTTGACAGGGGTTCGCGATTCCTTGCAAGCGGCCTCCGCCGCTGCAGTAGGAGAAGAGGCTTCGAGTACACCGCTGAAGGGAATTGAATAGACACGGTAGCGGTTTTTACCTGCTTTTATGATCTTCACTTTGCCGCAGGATTTTTCACATTTGAACAACATCGCCCCGTCCTTGCTTTTTTTCAAGAATTTAACAGCTAAGGCGTTACTATTGCCTGTCGTCACAATGATTATCAACAATAGCAGCAATCGAAAGCCCTTCGCAAAACAGCCGGCAATAAGCTTCATTATTGGTCGATTTAGTAAGAATCCATGTATTGCTCCCGGAGGTTTTGCAGATATTGATTGTTTTCCTCGTAGGAGTGTTTATTCATAAACTGAAATGCAATTTTTTTGCATGTTGCCCGATCCACTTTTCTCAAGATGCTTTTTGTTGGTAGAACGTGATTGGGACTCATCGAAAAGGTGATGTCACCTATTCCCAACAGGAACATTTGTAGTATGGGATCAGCAGCCAGTTCTCCACAGATTGAGACATATTTCTTCATACGGTTGGCGCTGGTAACAATCTTTTCCAGCATTTTGAGAATCGCGGGATGAAACGGAGCAAAAAGATCCGCCACGTGATCATTCATCCGGTCAACTGCCAAAGCATACTGAATCAGGTCATTGGAGCCGATACTGATGAAATCGATTAGATCCAGGAAATCCTCTATAATAAAAGCGGACGCCGGCGTTTCAATCATACAGCCGATTTGAACATTATCTCCTTCAATGCCAAGATTCTTTTTCTCATCTTCAACTATGTTTTTGGTTTTAATAACCTCGTCAATTCTCGTGATCATAGGGATCATGATCTTTATCTGCCCCAGTTCCGACGCTTTTAAAATAGCCCTGATCTGGGTTCTGAAGATATCCTGGTATTTCAGACAAACTCGAATCGCCCTCATCCCCAGGGCAGGATTCGTCTCTTCAATTAGTTCCGGAAATCCATAAGCCGGTTTGTCACCTCCGACATCCCACGTCCTAATAGTAATGGGCTTATAGTTAGTCTGCGACAGGATGTTTTTATAGAGATCGTATTGCTCCTGCTCATCCGGAAAAGACTCTTCAATCAGAAACAGAAACTCGGTGCGAATCAGTCCGATGGAATCGATTTTCAGCTCATTGATAATCTCCAGCTCTGAGATAAAATCCAGATTTGCTGCAATATCAACTTTGTGACCGTCAGAAAGGGCGCACTCATGGTCAGCCAGTTTCTGTAGCTCACTTTTATAGAGACGAAACCGCTCTTTTTTATCGAGCTTGTTCTTAATAATATCCTGCGAGGGTTCTTCGATAACCTCTCCGAGATTTCCATCCAGGATCATGGTCTGATCATCCAGAATTCGCATGGTGATGTTCTGAACGCCAACGACGGCCGGAATATTCATTGCACGGGCCAGAATGGAAGAGTGTGATGTGGTTCCACCAAGCTCGGTGACAATCCCCAGTAATTTTGCTTTGGCAAGATGAAAGGAGTCTGCAGGGGAGATGTCGTGGCAGACGATGATAACGGGCTCTTTTAGCTGGCTCAGGTCCAGATGAGGTTTATGTAGCAGGTGACTCATAATCCGTTCACCAAGCTGCCTGATATCATCAAATCTGGCACTGATGTATGGATCCTGTATCGCTTTAAATTTCTTTTCCAGATCTGCAATGACAATAATCAAGGCCCATTCGGCATTGATTTGCAGCTCTCTGACTTTGTTTTCTATGGCGGGAATGAAGTTCTTGTCATTGATGAACATTTTGTAACTGGAAAAAACCGATTTCATCTCCTCCGGGAGGATTTCTACGGATTTCTCCATAATGCTGTCCAGTTGTTCTTCGATGGATATCCTTGCCTCCTTGATCCGGGATATCTCTGTCGGAATTTGCTTGGCAGAATCGAATTGAATACGCGGATAATTGACGTAGGCGGAATTGATTTTCAGTACCTTCCCAAATGCAACCCCGTCCGAGACCCCTATTCCCTTATAAACATTCATAAATAACCTTTAGCTTCTCTTTAGCTGCGTCAGATCTCTGACGCCTCCCCTGGAAGCACTTGTCACCATCAAGCTGTAAGCTTCCAGCGATTTGGATATAGTTCTGTTCCTGTTTTGAGGTTTCCAGGCATTTTGACCGGACTTCTCCATTGTCTCTCTTCTCTGTTTCAACTCATCAGAATCAATTGCCAGCTCTATTTTCCTTGACGGTATATCAATTCTGATTAAGTCTCCATCCTCCACCAAACCGATATTTCCCCCTTCCGCCGCTTCCGGAGAAACATGGCCAATACTTAATCCGGAGGTTCCACCACTAAACCTGCCATCCGTCACCAAAGCGCATGATGCCCCAAGCTTTTTTGATTTAAGGAATGTGGTAGGATAGAGCATTTCCTGCATTCCGGGCCCACCTTTTGGCCCTTCAAAGCAGATGAAAACGACATCGCCGGCTTCAACTTGATCGTTCAGAATTGAATCGCACGCGGATTCCTGGGAGTGAAACACCCTGGCTTTTCCTTCGAACTTCCAGATTCTTTCATCAACTCCTGCTGTTTTGACGATGCAACCATCCTCAGCGATATTGCCAAACAAGACACATAGTCCGCCATCTTTGCTATAGGCGTTTTCAGGAGACCGAATACAGCCCTTTTGACGATCGCGATCCAACTCGCTGAAAGAGTTGTTTTGGGAAAATGCGCCGAGGGAACTTCTTCCTCCCACACCGGATTTATATAACTGCTCCGCACCGGGATTCCCTTCATTGATAATACTACAATCCACAATCTGCTCCTGAAGAGTCTGTCCTGAGATGGTATTTGCTCTTGTATCAATTAGACCTGCCGAGGCCAGTTGTTCCAAAATCCCCATAATGCCGCCAGCTCGATGGACATCCTCCACATGGAAGTGAGAAGATGGGGCAACTTTGCACAGGGTTGGCGTCTTCCTGGAAATAGCATCGATTCTGCTTAAGTCAAATCCTGTCTGACCTTCTTCGGATATTGCCAGAAGATGAAGGACGGTATTGGTCGATCCACCCATGGCAATATCCAGCGCCATGGCATTTTCAAATGCGGTCATATTGCAGATTGATCTGGGTAACACCGAGTCATCGCCTTCCAGATAGAATTGGTTGCAAAGTTCCACAATTCGCTTACCTGCTTTTTCAAAAAGCTCCAATCTGTTCTGGTGGGTGGCTACAAGCGTTCCATTACCCGGAAAGGACAACCCGATGGCTTCTGTAAGACAATTCATGCTGTTGGCTGTAAACATGCCTGAACAAGATCCGCAGGTTGGGCAGGCAGCTCGTTCAATCTCCAACAGATCTTTATCATTCACCGTATCATCCCCTCCGGCAATCATGGCATCGATCAGATCGATTTTCCGTTCCCCAACCAGTCCTGCTTCCATGGGACCCCCGGAAACAAAAATAGCAGGTATGTTCAGCCTCATCGCCGCCATCAGCATACCCGGGGTAATCTTGTCACAGTTGGAGATACAGACCATGGCGTCTGCTACATGCGCATTCACCATATACTCCACCGAATCCGCAATCAAATCACGACTGGGCAAAGAATAGAGCATTCCTTCATGGCCCATGGCAATGCCATCATCAATGGCAATAGTATTAAATTCTACGCCAAATCCGCCGTTGTTATCGATAACTTTTTTAACGGTCTGTCCGATATTCTGAAGATGGATATGGCCGGGAACAAATTGGGTGAAAGAATTGACAATGGCGATTACCGGTTTTTTAAAATCCTCTTCCTTCATACCATTTGCGCGCCAGAGTGCCCTGGCACCAGCCATTTTACGACCTTCCTTGGTGATACTGCTTCTGTATTTGTTCAAAACGATCTCCTGCAATTTATACGAGATTGAAAGACAATGACGTTTACGCGGAATTCAGCCGGTTCCTGCCATGCTTCTAAAAGGCATTGTTTGTAAATTATACGACAGAATAATAATGAGTCGGAAAGCATAAACCCGAACTTTGATCGACTGTGGTTCCCATTCGGGAAAACAGACTAGTGTCGTATCAACCGTGGCTCGGTGGAACTGCAAGGACATGTACTCGTTACGTGTCCCCTCATTTCCGTGGGATCGAAGAGATGGTTGAACGTTGACATAATTCTAGTTTTTCAGGATCAAATTAAAGAATTGAAGCGCCAGCTTTTGGACATCAGGGTTTGCAAAGTTGTACATACTAAAGTCGATTCCCCTGGCATGCCTGCTTTCCTGGACTTCGCCCAGGCTGTTATGCTGATGTTCAGCTCCATAGAGAAAATAGCAGGTATACGAATGGGTGCTTTCTGATGATTTACTTCCATATCCCATACCAAGCTGCTTTGCTTTTACTTCAGCACCAAGAATCAACAAGTGATGCTTGGTGCTATCCCCCAATGATTCCTTGATAATATGGGGATAGACCACTTCGTGCTTGGGAGTGCGCCTGATGATCAAGGCAGATTCCGTGACATTCGCAAAGAATTTACCCAATCTGCGGTTAAAGTCCGCATAGGCGGGTCCCATTTTAACTCTCTGCAAAGACAGTTTGGACTTATAGGATGCTGCCTCTTTTTGAAAATACGGGTAGTCAATCTGGTTCTTTTTAACTTTGACAACGCTGAACACAGGTTTTTCCGCCTTAACCGGTGGAACTCCAGGAACCGACTCTGCTGGTGGTATGGTTCCAGGTTCCGCCGGTTCAACATTCTGTTTTTTCGCTTTTAACAGGTTTTTTATCTTGCTAATGGGTGATTTTGCAACGTTTTGTGCTTTTTCATATTCGTTGGTTACTTTCGCAAATTCACCATGATTCTCCGAGAAAGACTCCACGTCGGTCTGCAACTCAGCGCTGACGGCCTCGTTCACTTCAGCGGTAATGTCATTGAAAACTGCCAAGGGAAGTTGTTTCAGAACATCGATTTCCTTGGAGGGGTTCTCTTCTATAATCTTGTTGATTGGGATTTTACCAATACAGTAACGGCTGTAAATCTCTTTTTTTCTATCGTTTCCTTGAAGCTTGCTATTCATCCAATCGATGAGGAACTCCTGTTTGATCAGCTCAAAATCCAGGTAGTTAAAGGTAAATGTCTGGATTTTGCCTCCCACTTTGGCTTTCATACCCGAAGAGAAGTAGACATAAAAGAAGTGATTTCGATAATCGAACTTACTGATGACATGCTCATAGATGAAGGAGTCTCCCCTGGATTGTCTTTCCAACACGTTTTCCGGCTGCATCAGGTCGGATGTCAATCCGCTGTACAGCGTTTTTTGATGATCTTTGCGAATGGTCATTTGAAACATAAGCTGAAACACGGTTTTTAAGGAATCCAGGCGTTCGTGTCTTTTTTCTATCGAAAAGGAAGACTGAAATGGTTTTTCGCCGGACAGCGATTTTTTGATTGTAGCGATTGAATCTATTGTCTTCCTTAGTCTGTATATGTCCCATAAAATACTAATCTCTTTTTCAATATCATTCTTTGGCCTGTACTCGATATGGCGCTGGTTTTTGCGCGCCTCCATCTGGAAAAAATGGAGTAGGATTCTCTTGATTCCTCCTTTTTGAGGAAACGGGGGCAGCACATTGAGATATTTCTCTTTGAGGACAGGGTCTTCCACATCGTTTATGATCCAGTTCAAACGGGCCTGCAAAAATTTGCCCAGGAACTTTCTCATATTCAGGATTTCTATCACATCTGGCGCTGTAGAGTTGTAATGCTGCTCAAAACAAGCTTCCTGCATCTCTTTAAGACTGTCTTTCCAGTAATCCAGGCTGAAATTGTACTCTTTGATGAGTGCAGTAGCATCTTTCTGTTTGTCGATATAGATAAGATCAACTACTTTTTTCTCTTCTTTAGCCATTATTTATTGTCGCCCCGTCTTCAATGCTTCGGTTTATCAGCTATGATATTGGTCTAAGCCTGCATGCAATGGATGTCTCGATTGTGGATCAAAAATCAACAGGTTTTGAAACACATGTGGTTACCGGAACTCGATGCTACCTCTTTTCTTAATGGAATTACTGTACAGAAACCACTATTTCATTGTAATGATAACCCATGTATTCTTTGCGCAGCAAGAGATATTTTCTTCTTCTTCAGATTTGAATTGGCTCCAATTCGTCTGTATTTTTTGTGTTTCTTGAAATTATATCCACAATCCCTATAACTGATCAACCGTGCAAAGCCAACATTTAGATATGCTGATTCAGTTATTAAAGGCGGCCCTGCCGCTTTTTATCATCATCTTCGCTGGAACATTTGGTTATTATCTCATTGAGGGTTGGCCACTCTTCGATTCTCTGTACATGACAGTGATCTCGCTGACAACTGTCGGATACGGCGAAACTCATCCTCTTTCTCCAGCCGGTAAGATTTTTACCATTGTCCTCATCTTAACCGGGATCGGAAGTGTCGCTTATATTATTGGAAATATCAGTCTGCAATTTATTCATCCGTTTTTTGAATTTGTAATGAAAGAGAAGAAAATGGAAAGTGCCCTGAAAAAAATGAATAATCACTTCATTATCTGTGGTTTTGGTCGAATCGGTCGTGATGTGACCTTTAACCTGATAAAAGCGGGTAAATCGGTGGTGGTGATTGACAGACAAGCGTTTCAGAAAGGCGATCTCGATACGAATCATGTTCCGGTTCTGGTTGGGGACGCAAGTCATGAAGAGATTTTGATTAGGGCAGGAATCGACAGAGCCCAGGGATTGGTATCGGCGGTTACTTCAGAAGCGGAAAATGTATTTATCACTCTGACCGCCAGAGGCGTAAATCCTAACCTGTTCATCATTGCCAGGTTTGAAGAGCCAGCCACCAAACAGAAACTGTTAAGAGCCGGTGCAGATAAGGTGATCAATCCCTACCAAATAGGCAGTGACAAGATCTCGCATATTATTCTCAAACCGACTATCAGCAAGATTCTCGATTTTGCCCAAAAACGGGGACAATTCCAGATAGATATTGAAGAGTTAGAACTAAAAGAGAAAAGCCGGTTGATCGGAAAGACAATTCGTAATTGCGGAATACGTGACCAACATAATATCATTATAATTGCGATTGAGAAAAGTGAGGGGGAAATAATTACCAATCCGGGACCGGACTATGTTTTCCAGGAATACGATCGTTTGGTAATGATAGCAAATTCAGCCGAATTGAAGTCAGTGTTCCAAGCCTACAAATAAAAACGATTAATACTGCAAGATGCGTCACAAAAAAAAGCATTTTTACCGCTTCTTTGTTCTTTTCTCTCTTCTCTGGATGTTCCCCGGTAGCGGCTGGGCCATTACGGAATACATCATCCACAGAACATATCATACAACAAGAGGAACCGTACACGGCGGTGCCTTCTCCTCCGACACCAATTTTGTCGTCGCCATTGACAAAAGACACACCCTCAGAATCTGGCGTTATCAGAACGGAAGCCTGATCAAGACTATCAAAACCGGTGATCATAAAGCCATATCCGTGGCAATGCATCCTTCCAAACCACTGTTGTTTTCCGGAGGAAGTGACAAGAATATCAACGTCTGGGACTATAAAAAAGGAACCACTGTTAAGGTTTTAACCGGCCACGACGGCCCGGTTTCCGCTCTCAGTATCAGTATTGACGGAGAATACCTGGCGTCCGCCGGAAAAGATAACAAGGTTCTGATATGGAAACTAAATCAGTACAAGATCATTCAGGGAATTGAAGAACCGGCTCGTTCGGTAAACAGCATCGACTTTCATCCCTCAAATCGGCTGGTGGCCTGGGCAAGCGGAAGAGGAGACATCAAGGTCTGGGATACGGTTCTTAAGAAAACAATTGCCGCACACAAAAACCACACCTCATCCGTTCATAAAATTGAATTCAGTCCGAATGGCACACTCCTCGCGTCTGCTTCCAAAGACAAAAAAATTATCATCTGGAACTGGAAAAGCAAATCCAATGTCTCTTCCCTGTCCGGTCATAAAAAAGATGTGACAGCGATCTCATTTCACCCGGACAACAAAAGACTGATCAGTTGCGGACTCGATGGTCAAATCCTGGTCTGGAACCTGGAAAACGAAAAGGCGGGTTCCGGTTTGAAGCTGGTTGACAAACCGGTCATCGATTGCGCCTTTGGCGTTGGTGGTAAGAAAATTCTGGGAGTTTTTGACAAGAACTACCTAAAAACCTGGGAAATAGGTGATAACGGCTTTCTGGCTGCCTTGAAAGGACATAAAAAATCCATTGTCAGCCTGGATGTTTCAAAGAGCGGATCTAATCTAATCTCCCTTTCCGGCGACAAAACCGTCAATGTCTGGGATATTCGGACAAAAAAGGTGCTGCGTAATTATGACATAAAAAACGTCGAGGCACAGCAAATCCGGTTCTCCTCAAACGGTAAGTCGTTTGCTATCGCCGGATCAAATTCAGAGATAATACTAAAAGAAACGGCCTCTGGTAAGGATATCGCGACTTTGAAAGGACACTCCGGTAAGGTTAACACCCTCGATTTTCACCCCACCAGGGACCTGCTTGTCTCCGGAGGGGCCGACAAGCAGATTATCATTTGGGACATCAACGGTAAAAAGGAAATCTATAAAAGAACAGCTCACAAGGGACAGATAACGGCTGTCAGGTTTTCTCCGGATGGAGAAGTCTATGCCAGCGCTTCTGTGGACCGAACAATTAAGGTGTGGACCCAGAAGGATCAACGGTTGATCAGGACACTGAAAAAGCATTCCCGAAGTATTCGGACGATTGCCTTTGCGAAAACGAAAAAACTCCTTGCAAGTGCGGGTGACGATCGGAGCATTATCATCTGGGACTACGACTCCGGCAATCCGGTCAATCTTCTTTCGGGTCATGATTTTATCATTACCTCCATCCACTTTTCCGTGGATGGAACAGCCCTCGTGTCTGCCTCCCGTGATAAAACAATCAGGCTGTGGAATGTTGAAAAAGGCGGATTCATTCGAACCCTTTCCGGAGAGGCGGAACAGATAACGAGCACTTCCATCACGCCTTCCGGCAGCTTGTTAGCAGTGGGATCTCTGGGAAATGACATCAGCCTGTTGCGGTTACCCAAAAAGCTGTTTCAAAAGAAAGTTAAAAAAACGGTTCTTAATCCTGCAACAACAATAGCCAAGGCAGCCACAGAGGCAACACCTGAAGATCAGAAAGAATCGGTTTTTGACACTGACCTCTCCAGAGCCAGCACCATATCACAGGAGGATGTGCAGGCCGAACAGGAAGCGCGTCAGGAAGACAGTATTTTTGAAACAGAATCGGTTGTAAAAAAGGCTGATTTGACACCGATGCAGTCAAATCTGAATGAGTTGATGAATGCAAACAACTTTTGTCAGGATAGCGCCAGGATAAAAGCCAGTGCCATAGAATTATTTGATCAGGCAATGAACGATCAGGCAGTGTTTCATGCTTTAGTTAAAAACTATATCATCGAAAAAGACCTGCAGATGATCTTTCTTCTCGCCAAACTGGGGGAAAATGCCCAGTTTCACCAGGCTGTCTACGACTATGCTTCCAGAGAAGATGTTAGTCGTTTCTTTTCCCAGTGGCTGACGACCGTTTTTAACAGTTCCAATGTGGAAGAAGACGAAGAGCTCGTGATGGAATATACGGATTGCGAAAACAACATCATTGCGCTGAAGATGCCCAAGTATCTGCTCAATATTGATATTCCCGTTGAAACGATTAAAAAACTCCTGAACGGAGGTTTTCAGATCGATCTTGAACCATTTGAAAATCTCTCCAAAACACCCGATGTCTTCAGGGACAGGGTTTTTGCCCTGGTTGAGGCTGTTGATAATGACAAAACCAAGATTGAGATGAAAACTCTGCGTCCCTATATCTCAATCAATAAACAGCCTATTTACGGCTATTATCATATTAACCTGGCCGACACCCAGCAATGGGGAATCAAAGACGATCTTGTCGCCTTTCAACTTAGAAGAAACAGGGGTGGATGGATGACCTATTTTACCGAACCTGACAAGAAGAAGACCCTGTTACTGAAAGAGGGTTATTATTATCTCAGGGTTAATAACAAAGTACGACAGGCATTCATTGTAGAGAAGCAAAACCAGAGATTGAACGCTAAACTCAGATGACTCGCCGATTCGCATTCCTGTTTCATTACATTTATCAACATAAATTCTCCTATCTTGCCGGCATTCTGTTCATTGTCCTGACCAATTGGATTTCAGTCACCATACCTGAATACCTGAAGTTGTCAGTCGACCTACTGGCTGATAAAACTGCCAATCTCGGTGACAATCAGGAACAGCTTTTCTCATACCTGATGATTATGCTCATTCTGGCTGTCAGCATTGTGGTGGTGCGGACCCTTTCCAGAATCCTCTTTTTCAATCCGGGGCGTGCGATCGAATATAAGGTAAAAAACGACCTATTTCAAAAACTAATGCTGCTGCAGAAGGATTACTATGATCAAAACCCCACTGGCAGTATAATCTCCCGTATTCAAAATGATATAAACGGAATCAGGTTGATCTGTGGCTTCGGTATGATGCAGTTTTTTAATATCGCCACAGCTCTTTCCCTAACCCCTTATAAGATGTGGCAGCTTTCTCCAAGATTAACGCTCTACGTCCTGATCCCTATTGCCATCGTTTTTGTTATTGTCCGTATCGGAATGCATTACGTAACCCGAAATACCCGGGCCAGGATGCAATCCCTGCAATCCTTATCAGGTTATATTGTCTCTTCTCTGTCAGGAATTGATGTAGTCAAAAACTTTTCTCTCTACCAATGGAGTGGCAAGAAGTTTGCTGCTTTGAATAAGAATCTGCTTAAACTGTCTTTAAAAATCTCATTTTTTCGCTCCTTTTTGATGCCGGTGCTGCAGAACCTGGAGAATATATTAAAAACAGTAATCCTGGCGATAGGGGGGTACTACGTAATTCGCGAGAGCTTTACCATTGGAGAATTAACCGCATTCATTGCCTATTCGGCCCTGTTGAGCATGCCGATCATGGGACTGGGATGGTTAACAACAATCATTGAAACCGGAATGGTTGGTGTTGCCAGCATCGAAACCATCATTAATCAACCCACCGAATCCCATGCAGAGAATCCCATGAAAAAGTCGGAACTCTCCGCTCAATTTGCGAAAGGCTTAAGAACTAATGATTTATCCTATACATATCCGGGACAGGATAAACCCGTCTTGAATAACATCTCCTTTGAAATTCACCCCAATCAAACGATAGGGATTCTGGGACAGATCGGATCAGGGAAAACCACCCTGGTTAATTGTCTGAATAATTATCTGAAAGTACCGGACGGGATGATATTTGTGGGTGATACGGATCTCAACACAATGGGTTATGGAGAGATCAGGCAAATGATTCGAACCGTTACACAGGACGTCTTTCTGTTTTCTGACACGATAGAGAATAACATTCTATTTGGCGCTGAAAATGAGGAAAAAGTATCCCGCGATCAAATCTCTGAGGTTGTTAGAGAAAGTGCACTGGAAGAAGAAATTGCCAGATTCCACAATCATTTGGAGACAACCATCGGGGAAAAAGGAATCATGCTTTCCGGTGGCCAGAAACAGCGAATCAGCTTGGCGCGTTCATTGATGTCGAAATTTGATCTGCTGATCCTTGACAACGTATTATCCGCTGTTGATTATGATACCGAACGATATCTGTTACAACAAATTTTGAAGCGACGCACCGCAGGCAGTTTGTTGATCGTATCTCACAGGGTACAAGCGCTTGAACAAGCTGATAAAATCCTTGTTCTCGATAAGGGAGAGATTGTTGACCAGGGAACTCACGAAGACCTGATTTCCCGTGAAGGGTTGTACTATGACACCTGGAAACTTCAGGAGCAGGGATGACGAATAATATAAAATCCGGATTCAGCGATCTGAGACTGCTGGAGGTTTTCTTCAAATACCTTAAACCCCATAAAACCTGGGTAATCATTGCCCTGAGCGCCGTACCTTTTACAACGGGCGCATCGGTCCTTATTCCCTTCCTGCTTGTTCACATTGTGGATGAATATATCGTTGTCGGCAACCTGTCCGGGTTGTACCTGATGTCGATCCTGTTTGCCGGTGCGGTTTTGTTAGGATATCTCGCCGACGGGGCTTACAGCTTTTCCCTGCAAAATGCCGGTCAGCGCTCAATCGCCGATATGCGCAGGGCTTTATTTGAACATACCATCAGATTGCCAAGATCCTATTTTGATACCCACCCGATAGGTGTGACCTTGAGTCGACTGACCAGTGACATGGAGACCATGGGGGAATCCATTGCCGCCAGTGTCCTGGCCCTGTTTACTGATTTTTTCAAAACGGTTTCCCTTTTGTGTTTTCTGTTTTACCTGAGTTGGAAGCTTACTTTGTTGATCATACTGATTTTTCCTGTTGTCTACCTGGTTGTTACCTTTATCCGGAAAAGGCTGAGACACCATTTCAACCTGGCCCGGAAGGCTCTGGCCGAGGCAACGGGCTACCTTCAAGAAAGCCTGAACGGAATAAAAACCGTGCAGCTTTTTGTGGCCGAGAATAAAGTATTGGAGCGTTTCAAGGCCAAAAACCGGCGGTTTCTCAAAGCGCAAACCAGTGCCAACACCTACGATTCATCTCTATTTTCAATTATTGACAGCCTCACCTCTGTTACCATGGCATTGGTCATTTGGTACGGAACAGGCCAGATTCTGGAAGGTGTGGTAACCATTGGCGTGTTAATAGGTTTCATCAATACTTTGAGCAGAATATTTGTACCCATTCGGGAGTTTGCACAGCAAATTGCCCTGATTCAAAGAGCACTTTCGGCCCTGGAACATGTCAATGCGCTTTTCGCGATTCAACCTGAGCAGGAAATTGACGATATAACAAACACCCCTGCGAATTCCATTGATGTGTTTAAAGAGTTGATATTTGACAATGTCATTTTCAAGTATGATCAAGAAGGTCCACCAATTCTGGATAATATCTCTTTTTCCCTCAAGAAGGGAGAAAAGATTGCGATAGTGGGCGCAACAGGATCGGGAAAATCAACAATCCTTAAACTGATCACCAGAACCTATTCGCACTATAAGGGATCTATCACCATAAACGGCTCGGAGTTAACGGGTATCACCAGGAAAAACCTGAATCGGATGATCACGATGATGCAGCAGGATACCCACCTCTTCAATGAAAGTCTTGCCTTCAATATCTCTCTCAACAGGGACGGAATCGGCCAAAAAGAGATTGAGGAGGCAGCAGCATATGTACATGCACATGAATTCATTAAAGATCTTCCCGGTGCACTTGACTACCAGATCATCGATAACGGAGCAAATCTGTCCACCGGACAGGCACAGTTAATCTCTTTTGCCAGGGCAATTGCCGGAAACAGCGAGTTGATACTGTTGGACGAAGCAACGAGTTCGGTAGATTCGATAACAGAAGAGCTGATTCAAAAAGCCATAGAACGAATATTTAGTGAGAAAACTGTCATCGCAGTTGCACATCGATTGAGTACAATTCGAAACTCGGATAGGATACTGGTAATGAAGCAGGGTAGAATTGTCGAGATCGGTGATCATGAGTCCCTGGTAGCACTTAATGGATACTATGTACAACTGCTGCAGGCCATGGAACATGTTTCGCAGTAGCCCGATAAATGGCCGCTAATCCCAACCGTGTTTGGCAAAAAACGTTTACAGCGCTCAGTGCTTTGATTATCATGGACGAAATAGCTATTGTTTCCATAACTTACGGCCGGTTGTGAATTAATCAATCCTGTAAAGTCTGATTGAATGCTGATCCCCAGATCCAAAAAGAAAAAAAACAAGCAGGATGCCAATCCTGAATTCAAAAAAGGTTTGCTACTGCTCCAGGACAAACTCTACAAGCAGGCAATGGTAGAGCTTAAGATTGCCCTGGAGAATAATCCCTCCGCCATTCTGCCCGAGTTGGAAAAACTGTACGCCAAATATGCGACGGGAGACAACATTGAGATCACCCTGACGATCGGATTAGTTCTTTTTCAGGTCAAAAAAGACGAATCTCTTGCCCTTACCTTGGGTAATTATTCCAGACAATTAGGTAATTTTAAGCAAGCCAATAATCTCTATCGCCTGGCCCTCAAAATAAATAGAGGAAGTCGACTGGCATTCTACAATCTGGCAGCCAGTATGGGACGGGTTGAAAAATATGATGAAGACGTAAAAAAATCAATTGATCTCTACTTTAAAGAGACCCAACTCGTTATTCCCAAACGAAATATCGAACCTACCCTGGCAAGGCTTGCGGAGGAGTCAGAAAAAGTCCGGAGAGAGAAAAAGATCAAACGGTTTGATGAAATCGCACAATTACTCCACGAAAAGGAAGCAAGCGGTGACAAAGAGGCGTTGGAGCAGTTGAACAGGGAGTTAACAGAGCTGAACGAAAATAAGCATCAGGTTAGTTATGAGGACTTGAAATCCTCGATTGGCAAGATGATTCAAAATGCCACAGAGCAGGAGTCTGGAGAGTCTGAAGTGAGTATTTTGGATCAGGACCTGTTTAATTTCGGACTTCATGCCCTGGAAAAAGGAGATTACGATTCGGCCCTGGACTGTTTTTTAAACCTGAAAAGTCGCAATATTGAATTGAAGGACCTTGACCTGTGTATTGCTGTCATCAGCGATGTGAACGGTCAAAGAGACGAAGCACTGAGACTTCTAAACGGTGCTTACGTTGCTCATCCGGAGAACCGGCTGATCAATGTGAATCTTGCCCTGCTCTATGAAAAAAACAAGAATCGCCTGCTTTCGTACAAATTCAAGGCAATTGCCGCCTCATTGCTGGAAAAATCAGATGGACTGATTCACGAAAGCGATATTCTTGCTCATGCCAGTGATGCTTTTAATAAAGGTGACTTCAAAAAGGCTTTGAGGCTCTATAAAATTGTTGCCCAGGATTCCAATGACTACCAAGCCTGGTTGAACATCGGAGAGATTCATCTTCAACAAAAAAGACAACTGGAGGCTCTCGGCGCATTCAAGGAGGCTAAAAACCTGGCTCCCGAAGCAGCAGAGGTCAGGGACAAACTGTCGGCTGTTTTTAAACAGATTTGTGACAAGGCAGATGAAATGTTCAACGATTCCCGTTTTTCCCAGGCCGCAGTCATCTATGAGAGAGCGCTCGGGTTGAAACGAACACCTGAAGTTTTGGAAAACCTGATTACGGTCTATCGGAAGCTGGGAAAGCATCAACTGGTGCAGGATCTATATGAAGAGCAGCAGGAGCTTTTCAAACAAAAACAACTGGAACAACAAGAGGAACGTCGGCAGGAGCAGATCAACCAGGGAAGACAGTATCTGAAGGAAAAAAAATATGATGCTGCGATCAACAGCTTTGAGGGGGCATTCAGTATCAGAGCCGACAAAGACGTTTTTATGTTCCTGGCCCACATTTACAAGCAATTGAATCGAAAAGGGGCTCTCAAAACCCTGGTTGACCGCTGGAACAGCATTCAGGAACGACTTAAGAACAAGGAACAGATGCAGCAGATCAGATCCTGAATCTGCTCTTGTGCTACCAGGCCAAACCGATCATCACTCCCGCCCCGAACATGGTCATCATCGATGGATCGTGTACTGTCGCAACTGTTGATCCGTCAACGACAAACTCTCTTCGATCAGCTTCATAGCGGTATCCTGAAAACTTGAATCCCCAGGAAAAAACTGAACTCAAATGGTGATAGAAAGGAATTTCAATTCCGAGTGCTCTGAAATCGGACTTAACATAAGTGTCTTCAGAACAATTTGAGTTTCCTTCACACAGTTTGCCTTTTCCGGCCCCATAGAGAAGCTCCGGTACGATATTGAAAGTTTCAACAGTCGGGATCCTGAAACCCAGGGAAAAGAAACTCATAACCAGATCGTGATCGAAGAAGTCATCTCCACTGAAGCCCGAAGCTTCACGGTCCGCAAGCTTTCCATCAAGGATCATATACTTGAGTCCGATGGAGGTATCATATGCGCCAACATAGGTAAAATAGGCCGTACTTGTCATTCCCTCGAAGATTGTTTCAGTTGAGGCAATGGTTCCATTCCCCTGAAACATTTGAGATGAGATGCCGATATGGACATTGTCCGATATCCATTGATCAGACTCTGATTCACTCATACCATCACGAATCCTGCCGAGCCGGTCTTTTTGCTGCCTGCATTCGATGGCAAAACCATCAAGCTGTTCATCAATATACCGGTTTTTCTGGATATCATCTTCAATTGTTTTTTCAAAAGAATCCAATGCTGCTTGCGTCTGGCGATTGATAAGGACATATTCCTGTAGCATTCGATTCAGTTCCGGTATCTGTTCTTCATTCACCGGTGTTTGATCCAACGCATCCGCAGTTTCTATATTGATGATTGAAGATTCTTTCAATATTTTCTGTAATTTGGCATTTTGTCTGTTCAGTTTTTGCATGTGCCTCTGCAACGCCATTTGCTTTCTCATGTTCTCCCGAGGAACATTTACAGTAGCCTTTTGGGTGGTACAACCAGCAAACACACCCAATCCGAATAAAACCAGAATGACAAAACCAATCTGCCTGTTAATCATGATTCCTCCTCGCAATATCTGGGATGGTTTTTTATGTTGTTGAATCAAAGACTATGGCTTCCACCGGTAATACACTCACCCGCCAGGATCGTACAGGTCAATACAAATCGCTTGAATTGCTCCTTACCGAGGTGAAATGGCTTTAATATTGTCTTTTGACCACAATGCCTTTCCATCAAGGATTTTTCAATTGAGAAAATCCTGTGTTACGGCGTCGATTCTATGCAATCTTAACCTGAAATATTAGTAGTTGAAAAGCATTGTTGGACATACCCATAAGTATCAAACAAGGATGACCAACCAGGCTTTTAATGTATCAGGCTGAAAAACGAAACAACAGGGCGGGCGGAAAGAATAGAAATCTGGGGAACTAGACTGTTTATCTTTTTTTGTAGGTCCGATGTTTCTTGGCTTTTTTTGTCAGGTTCTGCTTGCGTTCGATTTTCTTACGTTCCACGATTCTGCCCCTGGTTAAATCATACGGTGACAGTTCGATGGTGACCTCGTCTCCCTTTAAAACACGGATGTAGTATTTCTTCATCTTGCCGGAGAGATGTCCAATTACGGTATGTCCGTTTTCCAATTCAACCTGGAAAACCCCTTTCGATGAATCCAACACAGTCCCTTGCATCAATATCTTTTCTTCTTGCAAAATCAATCCTTTTGTAATGATTTAGAATCCATCCCCGGCATAAAAATTCACTAAAACCAGAGATTTGTGGCACCTTCTCAGCTTACAATAACTGCATCCGGCGGACTAGGTCAATCATAAAAACCCTATCAAAACGACCGGTAACAACCGGATTTCCGGCATTTCTTTAACGCACGGCTACTGGATTTTATGACTTAACTCTGCATGGCTCGTTCGATAAGCTTTTTAACTTCAATGATATAGCTTTCCAAGCCCTTTGCCAGAATATCATTATGATTGGCGCCGGGAATTTTCAAGAGCTTTTTCCCCTCATCGGGAGACTGTTGGAACAGGTATTCTCCATCGCTAAATGGGATGATATGATCAAATTCGGCGTGAATAACCAGGGTCGGTTTATCAAAATCTTTTATTTTGGCGTGGTTTTCAATTCCATCTTCCTCATCCAGCCCAAGGGCTTGAACATTTATACCGAGCAATTGCAGAAGCGGAATTGAGAAAGCAAAACCACTTTCGATGATCAAGCCGTCGATTTTATCCGGATGCCGCGACACCAGTTCCAGTGCTGATGCACTCCCCAGCGATCGTCCCATGACAACCATCGCGCCGGTATACCCTGTGGAATCGAGATAGTCTTTTACATAAGCTAATATCTTGTGCGAATCCGACAGCATGGAACTGACATTGGGAGTTCCCGTTGACCGTCCGTATCCCCTGAAATCGACAGGAATAAAATTGACATTCATGCGCTGGTAGAGTTGACCAATATCGTCATAATCTTCAACAATTTCCCCGTTTCCGTGGAAAAACAGTAAAACCGGCGCCTTTGTGTCTGAGGCATAGAACCTGCCACCAATTACAACCTCGGGATCAACCGGAACTGATAACTCACTATACCGTTCCGGTTCGCTAGTTGTTCCCATTTCAGGACGGGGGTGGAATAAGAACCTCGTCACTTCCGGAGAATCAAAGATTTGTAATTTACTGGTGTCACTACCCATCACACCTCCATTTTGGTTTTTATTTTCAGACGTCATCCAGTTATGTAACGGATTTTCAATTTCGGGTCTGTTTCCTGGCTTTTTCTGCCGACTTGGGTTTGATATTCTTTCTTTCGCCTTTTGGCTTGGGTTTCAGAACAATCACGGGAACCAACTCCCGTCCAATCTGATACACCGTATCCACATTTTGCATTAAGACCTTGTCCGGATTAGCCGGATCAAGCTCCGGAGCCTCTTTCAATGAGCCATCAAGATATTTGATAATAAACAATTTGCATCTCCTCGGTTTGAATTTAACGACATCACGATCCATCAGTGGAGACTGGTGGAGTTCAGACAGATCTTCTTCCGTCAACTGAGAACAGGGGAAAAACTCGCAAACCGGGCACATCATAAACGATTCGTTTTGCCCCTTTCTATTACAGAGAATAGCCCTGTCGATCCTGTAAATGTCTTTGAAATCTGTGTTCAAGGTAAATTCGACCTTTAATGTAACAATCACGCCATTGCCAAAGCCTTAACTTTCAAGCCATTTCTCCAGTTAAGCCTCCGCCGGATTGTCACCTAAAATATAGCGTCAGCTTTTTTAGAACTAAGCCAAATCCGCTATTCTGTCTACCTGCAATTGGGCTTGGATACGAGGTTGGAAGCAAAAATATCTTTTCGGAAAATCAGATTTTGCCTGCAGGATGTATTTCTTTCGGATAATAACTGAAGGGGCTTCACAATGATCCCATATCTGTAGATAATAGATATAACGAGTAACAATCCCGCACTGTCTCACAATACCAGACGCAATATGTCAATGACCAAACCGATTGCCTGTCTGGCACCCATGGATGGTTTTACAGACACGGCATATCGCAGAATAGTCCGAAAGCTGAATCCGGAAGTTGTACTTTTCAGCGAGTTCACCAGCATCAATGGCATTGAACACAGTGATTTCGTGCGCTCCCGTCTTGATTTTAGCCAGGAAGAGTTACCCTATATAATTCAATTATTTGGCAATGAACCGGAATTGTTTGCCAAGACTGTTGAGTCTTTTAAAGATTCCGGTGTCAGTGGAATTGATATCAATATGGGTTGCCCCTCGAAGAACATCATCAAAGCCAATGCGGGAGGAAGCCTGATGAACGACAAAGATCTGGCTTGCAGAATAGTGGAGGCCAGTTGCAAAGCCGGTGACATTCCTGTATCGGTAAAAACCAGGCTTGGATGGGATAACCGGGACAATCTGGTCAGCTTTGTTTCCGGGCTTGTCGACGCCGGCGCATGCATGATTTCGATCCATGGCAGAACCTTTAAGCAGAAATACAAAGGTGTCGCCGATTGGGGACCGATTTATGATCTGAAAAAGAAAACATCCGTCCCGGTAATCGGAAATGGCGATTTAAAGGGTAAAGAGCACGCCCTCCATATGTTAAAAAACCTGGATGGTTATATGATCGGAAGAGCTTCAATCGGAAACCCATGGGTCTTTTGGTCGGATGAAGAGAGAGCAGCTCTGCGATTAAAGGATAAGATCGATGTTATGATTCATCATTTCCAATTGATCAGGGAGTTTAAAGAGGAAAAGAAGGCGGTGATCGAATTCAGGAAGCATGTTTCCGGTTATATCAGGGGATTTTCCGGCGCCAAAGGATGTCGCGCCCTGCTCATGCGTTGCGAAAGTGAAAAGGAACTCATAAAAGAGGCAGAATCAATCGCACAATATTACGAATCAAAAGCGACTGATGAAACAGAGTGATCGCAAAACCTTGCAGTTTTTCGACAAACCATTTGATTTATCTTCTTATACGGGTCTCAGGCAAATAAGAACGAAAGCAGGATAAAAGACATTATGACAGAATCCGATATCTACCTGAAACGAGGGGTTTCCTCGGCAAAGTCAGAAATCCACAACGCCATCAGGCATCTGGATCCCGGGATATTTCCCGGGGCATTCTGCAAGGTTCTCCCCGACACCCTGACAAATGACCCGGATTACTGCCTGCTTATGCATGCGGACGGGGCCGGAACCAAGTCTGCGGTCGCTTATTTGTATTGGAAAGAAACCGGTGATATCTCGGTATTCAGAGACATTGCCACGGACTGCCTGGTTATGAACCTCGACGATATGGCCTGCGTTGGAGCTGTAGACCATTTTCTGCTCTCCAATACTATCGGCAGAAACAAGTTTTTGATCCCCGGAGAGGTGATTGATACGATTATCGAGGGGTTCGTGCAGGTTATCAACACATTGAAGCCATACGGTATCAACATTGACTTCTGCGGTGGAGAAACGGCCGATGTTGGCGATCTGGTCAAGACGATCATCGTTGATTCAACTTTAACCGCGCGAATCAGAAAATCTGATATCATAAACCTTGATGGCATTCAGGATGGTGATCGGATAATCGGATTTTCCAGTTTCGGCAAGGCAAAATGGGAACAAAAATATAATAGCGGCATAGGTAGTAACGGCCTTACGGCTGCCAGACATGACTGCCTTCACAATGACTATGCGGAAAAATACCCCGAAACCTTTTCAAATGATATTCCCCTGGATCTGGTCTACTGCGGAAAAGGGAAGATTGAAGATCCCCTGCCCGGCACGCCCCTGAACCTGGGACAAGCTATTCTGTCGCCCACAAGAACTTACGCACCTTTGATCAGACACCTGGTTTCGGAACTCAAAGGGCAGATTCATGGCATGGTTCATTGTACCGGAGGTGGACAGACAAAATGTCTGAAATTCGGAAATCGGATCCATTACGTCAAAGATAACCTGTTTCCGGTTCCCGCACTCTTTCGGTATGTTATGGAGACCAGAAAGATCGGTCTGAAAGAGATGTATCCGGTTTTCAACATGGGTCATCGGCTGGAGATATTTATCAGTGATGAGTTCACGGAAAGGATACTTGAAATAGCCGATGAATACGATATAGAGGCCAGGCCCGTTGGATATTGTCAAAAATCGGATAGCAAAAATAATCAATTGACCATTTCACACCTGGGTGAGAAATATAGTTATGAGTAAACAACAGACGGACCCAAATCTGAAGAACAAGATGCTTAAGCTCTCCAGGCAGGTACTTGAAAATGAGCTATACCATTCAAATCACGATTTAAGCCTTCTTGAATCACCTGAATTGAGTGAAAAGGCAGGGATTTTTGTATCCCTCCATATCAAGGAGAAACTGAGAGGGTGTATCGGTCGACTTGAGGCCCATAATTCCATCTATAAAAACGTCATCGATCTCAGCAAAGCTGCCGCATTTGAAGATCATCGCTTCAAGAATTTGACTGCAAAAGAGCTGGAAAAAGTTAAAATTGAGATCTCCATCCTCAGCAAACCTGCCAAAGTGGAGGGTCAAACCACTGTTGAGAAGATCATGAAAATCAGGCCCAAAAAAGATGGTGTTATCATCTCCAACGGACATAATAATGCCACTTTTTTACCCCAGGTGTGGGAATCGGTGCCAATTCGTGAAGACTTTATCAGCGATTTGTGCAGAAAAGCCGGACTTACGCCGGATTATTGGAAATACTACGAACTCGACATCTCCGTTTATCAGGTGGAACATTTTGAAGAGGAGTGATAAGCTGTCATCTTTTACTTCAACCAAAGCCTGACAACCCCTGTAAATTTTATCTTTTTCAATGACAGACACAGACCACCTCTTAATCAGGGCTGCTTTCAAGAAGCCCATTGAAAGAACCCCTGTCTGGGTTATGAGACAAGCCGGTCGATATCTTCCCGAGTATCGAGAGGTCAGGGATAAAGCGGGAAACTTTCTGAAACTGTGCACCAATCCTGATTTCGCTGCTGAAGTGTCCCTGCAACCCCTGGATATCATCGGTGTCGATGCAGTCATCATGTTTTCAGATATTCTGACGCCGCTGATGGGCATTGGTGTTGATCTCGATTTTGTTCCCGGACCCGTCATCGGCAATCCGATTCGGTCCGAACAGGATATCCACTCCCTGGGAACCTTTCAGCCGGAAGAATCAACAGCCTATGTGGGTGATATTATACACCTGATCCTGAAACAGATGGATGGCAGGGCGCCCTTAATCGGATTCGCTGGCGCTCCCTTCACACTTGCCTGTTATATGGTCGAAGGAGGTAACTCCAAAATCTACAGTAAAACCATCAAACTGTTTTTCGGCGAACCCGAACTGGCCCATCAGTTGATGGACAAGCTCACCACACTGACCATCGATTACCTGAATTATCAAATCGATGCGGGCGTTCATATGGTCCAATTGTTCGATACCTGGGCTGGAATTCTGTCAGCAGCCGATTACGAGAGATATGTCCAACCCTATGTAACCCGCATCTTTCGAGGATTAAAAAAGCAGGGAGTGGTACCCAGGGTGTATTATATTAACGGCAGTTGTCATTTAATACCAAATATGGCCGAAACCGGGGCAGACGTGATCGGATTGGACTGGCGGGCTAATATCCCCCAGGTGAAAAACGCCATTGGAGACAGGGTGGCGTTACAGGGAAATCTTGATCCAAACACCTTGTTCTGTTCAATTGATGTGATTAAGGAGAGAACGAAGCTTATACTCGATCAATTCGGTCCGGAAAGCGGCCATATTTTTAACCTTGGTCATGGAATCGACAAGCAGGTTAATCCCGAACATCTGATTGCCATGGTAGACACTGTAAAAAGCCACTCTGTAAGGAAGTCAACATGATGCTCAAGCTCGGAGAAACACTATTCAGATTCAGGGATTATACCCCGATACCTTTTGTTATCCTGATGATGATCTACCCTTCCGTATCCGATCAAAGCCTTATCATTGGAACCATTCTGATGCTGTTCGGGGAATTCATACGAATCAAGGGTGTAGCACATATCGGTGGGATCAGTCGCACGAAAACCTACAGTACTGGCAAGAAACTGATCACCAGCGGCCTGTTCGGACATGTACGCAATCCGCTCTATATCGGTAATTTTTTTCTCACTGTCGGTATCGTGGTGGTAGCGAATGTACATGTCCTGTTCACTGTGGTCTTCATCGCTTTTTTCTTTCTGCAATACATTCCTATTGTCAGGTGGGAAGAAAGCAACTTGGGGCAGGTATTCGGTGAGACATTCAATGAGTATCTCCAGACCGTGCCCAGGTGGATACCTTCTCTAAAAAGAAAAACAGGCATTGATGAGGTTGTCAAACCGGATTATGTAGCCGCGATTAAATCCGAAAAAAACACGCTGGCTGCTGCTATTGCACTCTACCTGATTCTGTTGTGGAGATGTAACTATCTGTTTTCAAACATCTCATTTGATACCCTGATCCCCTGACCTTCAACCAACTCTTCACCCTATCCAAACCAATGAAACTGATCACCATTATTCCGGCCAGATTGGGTTCCGGACGTCTCAAATCAAAACCGTTACTCTCTTTTGGCGGTAAAACCATGATTCGAAGAACCGTGGAACGCGTATTGGAGGGAGATATCGGCCCAATCGCTGTTGCTTCGGACTCGGAACTGGTGCTTGACCAGATAAGGGATCTGGATAAGGTTATTCCGGTAATGACTTCAGACGAACATACCTGCGGAACGGAAAGGGTGCTCGAAGCTTTCCAAAAACTACAAAAGGAGTTTGGGCAATTTGATGTCATTGTCAATGTCCAGGGGGATGAGCCCTTTATCAGCCCGGATCTCATCAAAGCCATACCGGGTGAGCTTTCAAAAAGACTGGAACGGGCTCAATTCTGGACCACGGTAACAGAAATCGATGAGGCGGAAAAAGAAGATCGTAATGTTGCCAAAGTAGTACTGGATCTTCATCAGAATGCCCTGATTTTCACCCGGGATAACATCCAGTGTGCCTACAAGCATACATCTGTCTATCTTTATACACCTGAATTCCTTGAAATTTTCTGCGGATTACGCCCTTCCCCCCTTGAAAAAGCATATTCGCTGGAGCAGATGAGAGCTTTGGATAATGGGTATCGCCTCAATTGCATCCCATTACCATATGATTCCATTTCCATAAATACCGTCGAAGATCTCGCCAAAGCCGGAATTACAGATTTCACATTTTATGACAATTAAAACAGAGATTTGCAACGATCATCCGGGTTGAAGTTTCCGGTGTACCAAAAACTGATTTATCTTATGTGGCCGTTTTTATACAACATTTTACTATTTCGACTTGCTCGTTTTCTGATAAGTCTCATAGCACTGCTTCATCCAAAAATCCGCAGCACCATTCAGGGAAAGAGGGGTGTTCACCGGCGGCTCCGGGAACGCCTCAAAAGCCGGGATACCGGCAAAAAACTTATCTGGTTTCATGCACCCAGTGCCGGCGAATTCATACAATTGCAGCCGCTTCTTGAATCATTTCTCAACAACGATTTTGATTGCATCGTCACCTACAATTCCGATTCGGCAAGGATCTGGATTGAGAAATACTCAATCAAGGCAACCAGGCAACCTCTTTCATTGGATCATCTTCCCTTTGATTCAAGGAGGGATGTGAGAAGATGGATCAGTATCGCCAAGCCATCCTGCCTTGTTTTCGTTAAATATGATTTGTGGCCCAATACCATCTGGGAGGCGAGCAATGCCGGAATTCCGATTTATCTGACCTCTGCTACCCTTCATGCCGGTTCCAAACGATTTCGCTCTCCAATCAGTCGTTCCTTTTTCAGAGAGCTTTACTCGCATTTCCGGGCAATTTTCGTCGTCAGTGAAGACGATCAGGCCAGATTTCTTGAAACCTCTTCTCAAATCAAAAGGTTGGAGATATTTGGCGACACACGTTATGACGCTACCCTGAACCAAAGGGATCGTCGACCGCTTCCATATCTTCCGCAACAATTTCATCTCCATCCGGTATTTATCGTGGGCAGCAGTTGGCCCCTGGATGAATCCTGTATTTTCCCGGCTCTCAAACAGGCGATGGAAGAGTACCCCGATCTTCATCTTATCATAGCGCCTCATGAGCCGACGGCTAAACACCTGCAAAACAGTGAATCATATTTCGCTGAATTTGATCCTCAAAGACTGTCTTCGATTTCTGCAGACAGCAAAACAACAACAAGAATTCTCCTGGTCGATTCTATTGGAATCCTGTCCTCACTTTACCCAATCGGCCTGATGGCTTATATCGGAGGCGGATTCACGACCGGTGTTCACAACGTCATGGAACCCTGTGCAACAGGGATGACAGTTCTCTTCGGCCCCCAGCATGCCAATTCCGGTGAAGCCCTGCACCTGGCAGAAGCCAAGCTTTCTTTTCCTATTGCTGATGAACTGGAATTCAAAGAGAAACTCTTCGAATTATTGAAGAATTTGAACGGAACCCGTCAACTCGGGATCGATGCCAAGGCATATATCGAATCACAAGCGGGAGCCACAGAGAAGTGTTACCAGGCTATTGTCTCGGATCTTGAAAACATCCAAAAGTGACTAAAAAATGAATCAGAATGACATTATCAACCACTGTTCGGAGTTGCTTAAAGTATCTGAAATCAAGGATTTTTGTCCAAACGGACTGCAAATAGAAGGCGATAACCGAGAAGTAAATAAAATCGCCCTGGGTGTCTCCATTTCCCATGAAGTCATCCTGAAAGCCATTGAAGCCAATGCGGACTTGATCATCACCCACCACGGTATGATTTGGGAAAAAGATTCGCGTAGAATTGCCGGACCGTTTCGAAAGAAAATCCATGAGTTGCTCAAACACGGAATTGCGGCTGCAGCCTATCATTTACCCCTGGATTTCCATCCCCAATTGGGGAACAACATACAACTGGCGAAACATCTGGAGTTAAACGATATCGTCATATCCCCCGGGTCAGGTGAACATGCGGAATACGTTTTGGGCAGAACCGGTATTGAAACAACCGAAGAATTTGTGCGGTTTGTTGAAGAAAAACTTGACCGTAAACCCCTTGTTCTCCCTTTTGGAGGCGAAAGGATTGAGAAAGTGGTCATCATCACGGGTGGTGCTCAGAATTATTTTCTGACTGCCGTAGAGAATGGAGCAGACTGTTTTCTGACAGGAGAGGTTTCAGAAAAGAACTATTCGATGAGCCAGGAATATGAAATCAATTATATCAGTGCCGGTCATTATGCTACTGAAAAATATGGAATAATCGCATTGGGACAACACCTTCAGGACAAATTTGGTATCGAAGCCGAGTTCATAGACGTCCCCAATCCCATATGATCCTCAAACAGGATTACCAACGAATCCCGCCAAAGGAGAGAGCAAGCATTGAGGGGATCATGTCCGGTAGGGTGAAAGCAGAATTCAATATCCGCTCTATCGACGATGGTTCCGATCCTGAAGATGGTAATTGGCTGCACTGTTTTTACTCTCTTCTCAATATTGATGTTTTTTCCCCTTCGATCTAAAATAAGACCATAGATTCAATACACGATCGTTAATTCTATACGAAGAATCAAAAGAGGAGATTCATTTGACGACTGATATCATCAATGTCATTTCAAAAAACAAAGCTCTTCAGAAATATACTGAACCGAATCGCTTATCGGAAGAGGCGGTTCCCTATATTGGCCAACCTAAACAGCACGAATCCGAACCGGACAAAATATACCTGCGACTGAATCCTTTATCGAGTAATGGAGCTATTCTTGAATTCAAAACAGATGACATCATCTATGCTGAAAACGTGAAAACGGTTTCCCAAAAAGATGGTGCCGCATTTCAGATCGTTAAAATCTGGATACGAAAAGGCAGCGTGGGAATAAAGCTGGAACCTTTCTCTGTTCAGGACTACTCCAATATACTGGGCAAGGATTTTGACTAGTTCGCAGATTTTATTGAATTTCATGGTGATAAAAAAGGCTGAGATATTGATGCGGGGTAAGGTTATCCGGTCTTGTTCCTTCCAAAAAGCTCAAGTCCCCTTCCGATAAACGCTGGAAAATCGCTTCCTCATTCTTCCTGAGGTGGTTAACCAGCAGTTTCCTGCGTTGATTGAATGCCCTTCTTACAAAATCAAAAAAAATCTGCTCATCGTTTATCATATTATTTTTGGGAACCAGGCGTATAACGGAAGAATCAACCTTGGGGGCTGGAACAAAGCTTCCGGGGGGGACATTGAAGAGAAGTTCGGTCTCGAACACCGAATCCGCAATAACCGACAAAACACCGTAATCCTTCCTGTTCCCGGTGTCCCCCTTATGACAGATCCTCTTTGCCACCTCTTTCTGTACCATGATGATAGCAACGGAAAAAAGGTGTCTGTTCGCAATCAGTTTGAAGAGGATTGGGGTCGAGATATTGTACGGTAAGTTTGCTACCAGCTTGGTCTTGAGATCTGTGCTACAAAATTCCGACCAGTCAATCTTTAAAACATCTGCGTTGAGCAAACTAAAACGATCATGCTTATCATACTGTTTGGTCAGGTCATTTGCCAGATCTCTGTCAATTTCAATAACCGTAAGGTTTGCTCCGGTATCCAGGAGACGGGTAGTCAGAGCACCTCTGCCGGGACCGATTTCGACAATATGATCGCATTCTCTGAGCTCTGCGCTACGAACAATCCGCTGGACTATGTTGGAATCCTTGAGAAAATGCTGCCCGAACCTTTTCCGGGCATAAGGACGACCTTTCTTCATTTCTCCTCGTCAGTCCCGTTTTCTGAATGGGTGGACATGTAACGGGCAAAACTATTCTTCAGTTTGCGATCCTCAATCTGCGCCGAAGTCTTTTTTGCAGCATCCGATATTTTTGTAGGAGGTTTCATAGTGGTTGAGGAGGGATTATTTTCCGGTTCCGGATCCCTTTTATTAAAACTGGCAGGAGAGCCAACCCTGAATTTGATTCTATTGACAACGCCCTCTCCACAGATTTCAGGAGAAGCGATCAGATCAAGCATCTGCTTTTCATAATAGCGTAAATGGTGGGAATAAGCCGCGTCCTCGACCTCAACGAACAGGGTTTTTCCTGTCATTTTTACTGGGGAAGTCTTGGCAGCCAAAGGTTCGCCAACCAGAACAGCCCAATTTTTCTGAATCTTGGAAAAATAGAGAACAGCCTGCAGTTTGTTTTCAATCAGAACATCTTCAACTGCATCTTCCAATTTGGTAATGCTATTCTGATCATTAGACTCATTCATGGGAGGATCTGGTTAGACTCTTGGTGGTTCCTGTCTGGCCAGGCTGGCAAATTTGGTATACTTGCCTGCAAATACAAGCTCAATCATACCGGTAGGTCCATTTCGATGTTTTGCAATGATGATTTCAGCCGTGCCTTTTTTCTCCGTATCGTCATTATAGACCTCATCCCGGTAAATAAAAAGAATTATATCCGCATCCTGCTCTATGGAACCCGATTCACGGAGATCTGATAATTGCGGTCTTTTATCGCTTCTGTTCTCCAAGGCCCTGTTTAACTGCGACAAAGCTACTACAGGGACATTCAAGTCCTTGGCGACCCCTTTCAGTGATCTTGAGATCTCTGCGATTTCCTGTTCCCTGGAGTTGGTCTTCCTGTTCCCCTGCATCAACTGCAAATAGTCGACAACGATCAGGGAGATACCATGCTCGAACTCCTTGTTAAGCTGTTTGCTGAGAGTTACGACTTCGTATGGAGTTAAATCTGATACATCGTTAATGAAAACAGGGGCAACCGATAATTTGTCAGTTGCCTGGGCCAGTTTATCCCAATCGTTTTGTTCCAGGTTGCCGGTCCTCATTTTCTTGCTGTCAATCTTGGATTCAGCAGTCAGCATACGCATCGCCAACTGTTCCTTGGACATTTCAAGGCTGAAAACCAGCACCGCACCCTTGGATTCGGTTCTGGTAGCGACATAGGTGGCAATGTTCAGTGCCAGGGCTGTTTTGCCCATGGATGGCCTGGCTGCAAGAATTATCAAATCAGAAGGTTGAAGACCTGATGTGATTCTGTCCAGATCCAAAAAACCCGTTGGGATCCCCGTAATCTCGCTCTTTGTTTTGGATACTTCCTCAAGACGGTTGAAATTCTTCGCCAATACCTCCTTGATATGACTATAACCTTTCTTTGAGGATCGGGTCGCGATTTCGGTGATTTTATCTTCAGCTTCTGCCAGCAATCCTGTGATGCTCTGCTGTGGGTCCCGGCTTTTCCTGCCGATATCAGTAGTAGTTGTGATCAGGTCCCTGAGCAGGGCGTGTTCCTGGATGATTCGGGCATAATAGACGATATTTCCCGAGCTGGGTACGCATTCAACGAGTTCGGCAAGATAGGCATAACCACCAATATCATCAAGCTTATTAAGCGCTTTTAACTGGTCTCCCAAC
>JANQGX010000042.1 GCA_028282885.1 SAR324 cluster bacterium | reverse complement strand
AATTTATCAGTTGGTTAAAAATGAGAGTTACAACAATCCAAGTCCCGATCTCGGTAACCAACTGACTTTATTTGACTACTAAACGGGACACTAGTGATTCAAACTCAAAGTTAAACACTCCAGCGCTATAAGCCACATCTATCATCTCTCCAGTAGCGACAATCCTATCATATGCACAATCGGTAGCTGATACGGTTGTGTCCGCTTCATTCCCAATTAACCATTTAAAACGGCTGTCAGTCCAAAGAGAAATGGAGCCCCGTTCGCTTGATCTCACATAGTTGCATTCGGCATTGAAATCCCCCAAAATCAGAGCATCTTTTTCTCCAAATTCCTGGATCGCAATATCCGGATCTGTATGGATTCCAATTAAGGAAAAATCAAATCCGTCGTTTGCCTTGAACCTCGCAACAAACGGCTCAAATTCAAATATCAATTCCCAATTTTAATACTCTTGGATACTAAATCGAATTTCCAAGGATTTAAGACAGTAACATCAGGGAAAAAATAGTTCAGATGACTTTCTGAGCTAAACTCAATATGCTGTGAATCATACTGTAAAGTTATTCTGTTTGCTCTTGGCTGGAGCCGATAAGCACCTTGAACTATCTTTTCAAGCATTTTGATTGGATCTTGTATGTCCCTTAGTTCGCTGAAAATATTAAATAGATTTCTGTAGTGATCTAATATTTCATTTTGATTTTGAGGTACTCTGTCTTCAACATTGTTGTTTAAAATATCTGCCAACTTGGGAGAAATTAAAGTGCCAAACAAACAGAAGAATGACTTCTCAACCTCAGTAAATAGATTATAATTATTACTTTTTTTCGAACTGCAGTCAAAGTACCGAATATCCTTTGATCGTGCATAATAGGTACGACCATAACTGGACCTGAATTATGATCTACTGCATGTTGCTTTGATTTTCCGACATTTAGCGGGTCTGTTTGAGCATCATTGGTACAATATGGCTTTTTATTCTTGAGTACCCAGTCAGTGATTCCAGTTTTTAACACTCCAGGAGTAAGTTCCAGAAAATGTTTGGTTTCATAGTTCCAACCCCCTACGTAATTCAGCTCAATTTTTTCTGGATCAATAAGAATGAAGATACTCCTATCAACTTCCAAGAAATCAACAATTAATCGTGAGATATGTTTGGAAATAGTCTTGAAGTGTGTTGTAGAGTGAATTTGAGAAAAAGTTTCATTCAGTGATTCTATGCGTCGAACAAATTCTACTTGAAGTCGCTCATCTTCCATCCAATTAAACACCCCTGTCGTACAGTGGGCCATGGATTCTGATTTATCTCTATCATCAACGGCTCTCTCATATGGATGATTTGGAAAACAGCAGTTCCATTTTTTCGATATTCAAATGGTATTTCATCCATTATACGATACCATAATGCAAACAATGTATCGAAGTATGCTACATCAACTGTTTCGGAAGCTTCTTTGATCAATTTATCTATTAACTCAAGAACTCTCGTCTCAGTGATATCTATGCTCTGCTTGCAATACCCATCAAGTAAAGAGTTTAACTCGTTTTGTATTTCGATATTTAGCATACCGGACACCTATTTGTTGAATTCGATTTCTTTTTCGTGCAAGCTTTTCTCGTCTTCGACAGGGGAACCATTTGCTTTCAAAGCGAAATTGAATTAGAGATAGAAACAACACAAACTCTGAAATCCACTCAACTTCTATTTTGGTAAGCAATTTCTCTGACAATGAACAAGAAAGCTCCCAAAAACAAAACCAAAGCACTGGAGAAGGAAGTCATTGATTTACGTCGACAGAACCAGTTCTTTGAGTTGTTGATCGCCAACCTGCCTGGCCTCTTCTATCTTTTTGACAGCGATTTCAAGTTTTATGGCTGGAACAAAAACGTGGAGACAGTTTCCGGTTTTTCGAGTGAGGAAGTGCGAAAACGTCAATTATTCGAGGTGTTTGCCGGTGAAGATCTGGAGAAGATCAAAGAAGGGATTGAGGAGACTTTCGTCAAAGGGGAAGCCAATCTCGAAGCTGATATGACAACCCGATCCGGAAAGAAGGTTCCCTATTTTTGGACAGGCGCCAGCACGCTCATTGAGGGAAAACAGTATATGCTGGGGATGGGAATTGATATCAGTCAGCGGAAGAAGTTTGAAAAAGCTCTGCGTGAAAGTGAAGCGTTATACCGTATCCTGGCAGAGCGCATGACGGAAGGAGTGATTCTTTTTCACAACTTCAAAATTCTCTTTGCCAATCCTGCCTTCGCTCAGATGCTGGACTATGAAAAGCCGGAACAGATGATCGATGGCAACGTTTTGAATCTGGCCGCGGAAGGTTTCGATGTCTATTTCAGGGAGATGTTTGAAGCGATCCAGAATAATACCTGCAAAGAGCGGTTTTTCCAGGCACGGTGGATGACACATGAGAAGCGTGAAATCTGGGTGGAGGGTAGAGCCAACCTGATCAATTGGAAAGAGCGGAATTCGGTGATTCTGACAGCCAGGGATATCACCGATGCCAAGCTCCGAGAGATCTCGCTACAGCAGCAAACCGAAAACCTGAGAAGAGAGAATGTTACCCTGCGGTCGTCAATAAAGGATCGCTACCGCCTGGGAAGTATTATCGGTAAAAGCGAAGCGATGCAAGTGGTTTATGAACGAATTCTGAACGCAGCGGCTTCCAATGCCAATGTGGTGATTTACGGAGAATCAGGAACCGGTAAGGAGTTGGCAGCTCGTGCCGTCCATCAGCTGGGAAGTCGCTCCGTCAAACCGTTTGTTGCCGTCAATTCATCCGCGATACCGGAGAATCTCCTGGAAAGCGAATTCTTCGGTCATAAAAAAGGTGCCTTTACCGGAGCTGACTCTGAGAAAATGGGATATCTCGATACGGCTGATGGGGGAACGCTTTTTCTGGATGAGGTCGGGGACTTGGACATCAATCTGCAGGCCAAGTTGCTAAGGGCTTTGGAGAGTGGGGGCTATTCCTCGGTGGGAAGCACTGTGGTGAAGAATTCGGATTTCCGTATTATCTCTGCCACCAACAAAAACCTGAAGCAGGCGGTCCGGTCCGGAACTATGCGGGAGGATTTTTTCTATCGAATTCATATCATTCCCATTTACCTTCCCCCTCTGAGGGATCGAAAAGAAGATATTCCACTTCTGGCAGAGCACTTCCTGCGACTGTACTCCAGCGAGACCGATCTTCGCCAGTTGCCGGGACAAGTGATGGAGAAGCTCATCCAATATGATTATCCCGGAAATATCCGTGAATTACAGAACGCGATTCAGCAGTACCTGGTTTTTCAATCGCTGGATTTCATCAACATGGAATCCAATGGAGAGAACAGCTCTCCAATAAACAGAACCACCAGTCAAGAGCCTGATTCCCATAATCTGCAATCCCAGGTTGATACCGTTGAAGCACAAACCATTCGGGAAGCCCTGAGAAAATACGATTACAATAAAACCCACACCGCAGAGGCCCTTGGCATCTCCCGCAAAACCCTGCTTAGAAAAATCAAGCGATACCATCTCCAATAGTATGTTCCAACACATGGTTTGATTACTGTGTCGTGATGACGCAGTAAACCGGGCATCCTTGTCCCGATTTCCTGACTTCCTTTCATCGTTGAATTCCAATTAACTGTTTTTAAAGGATTTAAACCTCTGCTGTTTTCTGGCATTCTCCTTGCGATTGGAATAACCCTGAAAGATATTAACCAGCCGACAAATTAAATACGTGGGAGAAAGGAAAGGATGAACCAACAAGAAAGAATTCGTGTACTGATTGCCAAACCGGGCCTGGATGGTCATGAACGGGGAGCCAGGGTGGTTGCCTATGGGTTGCGGGACTTGGGGTTTGAGGTCATTTATACCGGATTAAGACAGACCACTGCACAGATCGTTCAGGCAGCCATCCAGGAAGATGTTGATGTGATCGGTCTCTCTATTCTTTCCGGCGCTCATCTCACGCTTACCGAAAATGTCATCAAGGGACTGAAGGAAAACCAGGCAGAAGATATCCTTGTAATCGCCGGAGGGATCATACCGGAAGAAGACAAACCGGCCATGCAGCAAATGGGTGTGCATGCTGTCTTTACAGCCGGATCGTCAATCGAGGAAATCGCAGACTTCATCAAGTCAACTAAAGGAGAATCTGCAGATGACTAATGATAAAATCCGGAGGATTCAGCAGCAACAGCAGAGCTGGCAAGAAAACACTCTTGATAAAAGAGTTGAAAAATATCAACTGCCTGAAAGTCCGACCCGGTTTTATACACCGCTGGACATCAAGGATCATGATTTTTCCAAAAAAGTCGGATTTCCCGGGGAATACCCCTATACGTCAGGGAACAATCCTTTCGATTTCTGGAAAGCTTTTGCCGATGGGGCGGCGAAAAGTGATTATCGTCCTGATTGGGGAGGAGCCGGTGGTGTGGGCAAGTATGGAGGATTTGGAACGGCTGAGGATTACCGGGATTACCTGATTCGCATGCATGGCATGGGTCGAAGGGGAGGACCTAACATGGCGTTTGATCTGGCAACCCAATGCGGTTTCGACTCGGACAGTCTTTATGCGGAAGGGGAGGTAGGTCGTGTGGGGGTCGCTATTGATTCTTTCCGGGATTTTGCAACCATTTATGAACCCTATACCGGAGATCTTGAAATCGACAAGGTCCCTTCCAATTTTACTATCAACGCTCCCGCTGCCATCATCATCGCCATGTATGCAACACTGGCTGAAAAAAGGGGGATTGCGCTTCATCTTCTCAGGGGGACGCCTCAGAACGATATTTTAAAGGAGTTCATTGCCAGGGGAACCTATATTTTTCCACCCGGTCCTTCCCTGCGACTGTTCAGGGATACCTGCGTTTTCTGTACTCGGCATCTGCCCAACCTGAACATCAACAGCATGGGGGGGTATCATATCAGGGAAGCCGGAGCAACCCAGGTGCAGGACCTGGCATTTTCCATGGCAAATGCGGCAGCCTATCTCCAGGCAGGGATCGATGGGGGCCTGGAAGTGGATCAGTTCGCACCCAGATTCACTTTCAATGCCTTCGGCGGCAGCATGGAGTTCTATAAGGAGATTGCACTGCAGAGGGCTGCCAGAAGGATCTATGCCAGAATGCTGAAGGAGGAATTCGGTGCGCAACATCCCAAGAGCATGATGATCAGGCAACCCATTACCGCTCACATCGGTTGCAGTTCCACAACCCTGCAGAGGCCCCTGAACAACCTGGCCAGATCGGTTATCGGGGGGATGGCCGCGGGAATGTCTGGCGGAATGCCCGGTGCTTATCCTCCCTATGACGAACCGCTGGGCCTGGGACACAGCCAGGAGGCTGTCCAGCTGCAGATTGACGCCACACGGGTGATGATCTACGAAGCGAAGATTGCTGATGTCAACGATCCCTGGGCAGGGTCCTACTTCATGGAATCGCTGACCGACGAGACAGAGGAACAGGTACTTGCGGAACTCAATAAAATCGATTCCATGGGAGGTGCTGTAGCGGCCATCGAAAACGGCTATATGCAGCAAACCATAGCCAGGAGTGCCTATGAAAGGCAGAAACGGGTGGAACGCCAGCAGGATTTTGTGGTGGGGGTGAACTGCTTTACTGGTGACAAGGAGATGAGCATTGACATTAATCGCCAGGTGGAAGCCACCTATGATCCTGAGTTGATGAAAACGGCTGAAACACGGCAGAAACAAAAGCTGGAAACCCTCAGGCGGGAAAGAGACGGCAAAACAGTTGTTTCCCTGCTTTCCACGCTGAAAAGTCATGCCAAAGATCCGGACAGGAACCTGATGCCGGATTTCTGCGATTGCGTCAAAAACAATGTTACCCTGCAGGAGATCTGTGATGTTTTGCGTGATCTCTTTGGAGAGTACCAACAGGTGAAATAACCAACCATGGCAAGAACCGATTCCTGGGAAAATCTGGTTAAAGGGGTAATCAATGGTGATGTCAGATTAATGGCAAGGTTGATTACTGTTGTGGAGAATCGGCAACCCGGTTGGCAGGAAGCTATGAAACGGCTTTATCCCGAAAGCGGATCGGCGACGGTCATCGGCATTACCGGATCTCCAGGTGCCGGAAAAAGCTCTTTAACGGCCTCAATCGCCCTGAAACTGGCAGAAAAAAACCTGAAAGTGGGGATAATTGCCGTTGATCCCTCCAGCCCTTTCAGCGGCGGAGCGATTCTTGGTGATCGATTGCGGATGCAGAAGTTGTTCACCTGCGAGCAGATCTTCATCCGTTCCATGGCAACTCGCGGCATGCTGGGCGGTTTATGCCATGCTGCCAGGGACAGTGCTCGAATACTGGATGTCTTCGGCAAGGAGATCATCATCATCGAAACTGTCGGGGTAGGGCAGGATGAGGTGGACATCGTTAAAACCGCTGACCAGGTGATGGTTGTCTGTGTCCCTGGGCAAGGTGATAGTGTCCAGGCGATTAAAGCCGGTATCATGGAGATCGCCGACCTTTTTGTTGTCAACAAGGCGGACAAACCCGGAGCTGACGAAGTTGTCGCCGATATTCAATCAATGCTGGAACTGTCTGTTGAAGCAGATCAGTCCATTCCTTCGGTGATCAAGACATCGGTGGTAAATAACCAGGGTATCGATGAACTGGTCGAACAGCTCCTGCAAGCCAGGCAGAAGGGTTTCCTGAGTCGGGAAAAAGAATCGTTGCGGATCAGGGCTGAAATGAAAACCCTGCTGGAAGAAGAGATCTTTCGCACTGTCAGCAGGGTCTGGCAGGATAATGAAATTCTGGAGCAGCTTGTTATGGAAATCAGGGAACGAAAAAACGATCCCTATTCTGCGGTGCAGGCAATGATGCAGGTTTATAAATCCGATAAAAACTAAGAGGGGGCTTTTATGACTGCAGAAACGGTAGCAATGACCAGGATTCTTGCTGATTTTATTGCCTCCTTTGATCGACAGAAGATCCCCGAGACAGCATACCGGCATGCCAAAGTAGCTTTTATTGACTGGCTGGCTGTGACTTACGGCGGGAAGGATGATCCCCTTGTTGAGAAGCTGATAACTGTTGCCCGGTTGATGGGAGGAAATGTGCAGGCCACCCTTATTGGCAGAGAGATGAAAACCGATGTTTCCCATGCAACGCTGGTTAACGGGGCCTGTTCCCATGCGCTGGACTATGACGATACCATGGTGTCATTTTTCGGTCATCCATCCGTCACCCTTTTTCCTTCGCTGCTGGCCTTGTCGGAGTGGAAGGCATTGGGCGGAGAGGAACTGCTGACGGCTTATCTGATCGGGCTGCAGGCAGGAGGAACCATTGGGCGATGTGCGGGACTGGAGCATTATATGGCTGGCTGGCATGCGACTTCCACCCTGGGGCACCTGGCTTCTGCAGCTGCCTGCTCCCGTTTGTTGGGGCTGGATGAGAAGCAGACGGTTCATGCCCTGGGAATTGCAGGGACCCAGTCTTCCGGGCTTAAACGGGTTTTCGGGACCATGTGTAAACCCTTTCATGCAGGCAGGGCCTCCCAGTCCGGCTTGATAGCGGCCCTGCTGGCTTCAGACGGTTTTACCAGTGCCGAGGATATCCTGGAAGGTCCCCATGGTTTTTTTGCTATCCTGAAGGGAAAGGTGGAACCACAATTTCTTGAACTTCTGGGATTGGGCTGGGATGTGGAGACGATTTCCCAGAAATACCACGCATCCTGTCATGCGACGCATTCACCCCTGGAGGCTGCAGTTAAGATCGTCAAGGAGAACCAGATTGCAATCCCCGATATTGCTCGCATCACCGTCTACTCGTCACAAATGGCCCTGGACGCTTCAGGAAAACCTGCACCTGAGACAGGGAGCGAAGGCAAATTCAGCATTCCTTATTGTGTTGCCAATGCGATTATCACGGGGGAGACAGGGAACCAGGCCTTTACTGACGGCAAGGTGCAGGATCCCAAAACCAGGGAGTTGATGGACAGGATAACGGTTGAGCTGGACAGTTCAAAAACCGCCCTGGAAGCTACTGTGCAGGTCAAAACCAAAGCCGGGAACAGCTTTGAAGTCGATTCCGATATTTTGCAGCAGATTCCTCCCCTTGAGATCAAACAGGACAGGATTCGCAAGAAGTTCATGGATCTTGCCGGACCGTTTGTGGGGGGGAGGAAAGCTGATGAGTTGATCCGGATGATAGAAGAGCTTCAAGACTTTAAATCGATGAAAGAGCTTATCAGCCATTTATAGACCAGGATGGTGACCGTCTGAAATGAAAGCAACACTCATTACCAATATCCAGAAATTTTCGGTGAATGACGGTCCCGGGTTCAGGACTACTGTTTTCCTGAAAGGGTGTCTATTGCGATGCAGGTGGTGCCACAACCCGGAAACCATCAGCAGCAGGCAGGAGGTCCTGTGGAAACAGCGCCTATGCGTGGAATGTGGAGCCTGTTATGAGGTGTGCCCCGAACAAGCGATATTGCCTGTGAATTCCAGTGAAAATGGGGTTCAAAAACACGGTATTAAAGATAGGATTGATCGATCCGCCTGTAACTCATGCCTGGAATGCGTGGAGTCATGTCCGCAAAATGCCCTGGTTGCTGCAGGCCAGCCCATGACAGTCGATCAGACCCTGGAAGAGGTTGAAAAGGACAAAACCTTTTATGAAAACTCCGGTGGAGGTTTGACGATCAGCGGGGGAGAGCCCACCCTGCATCATCGCTTCACCCTGGAGTTGATGGAAAAAGCCCGGTATAACGGCCTGCATGTCTGCCTGGATACCAGCGGTTATTGTGATTCTGACCGATTCCGGCGATTGACTGCAGGGGCTGATATTGTTCTCTTTGATTTTAAGCTGATGAATTCCGGGGAGCACCAGAGATTTACCGGGGTGGGCAATGAGGAAATTCTCGCTAACCTGGAATGGCTCGTCTATTCGAATATCGAAACCTGGATCAGGATTCCCGTTGTTCCCGGCGTCAACGATTCCGGGGATGTTCATGCCACCATGGCCGACTATCTGATTTCGTTATCCGGCGATATAGACAGGGTTGATCTGCTGCCTTTCCATAACTGGTGTGAAAACAAATACGAATGGCTGGGATTGAGTTGGGATTTCGCTGATGTGAACTCCATCGATCCTGTGGAGCTTGAACAGTTCGCCGAGTATTACCGCGCTAAAGGTATATTTACCACAATCGGCGGTTCGGGCTTCGAAGTGAACTAACCTGATCTTATAATATTTATCCTGGAGGTACCCATGGCTCAATGTAAGGATTGTGAACGATTTTATGTTTTGGAAGAGGATGACAGCAGAGGGGACTGCATACAAAAAGGCAAGGACGAAAGGCAGGCCTATTTTTATACAAAGCCGGTTCGTGCGGAGCATGAAGCCGATGGATGCGACTCTTTTCATCCCAGAAAAAACTAACCTGAATCGGGGAGATTAACATGTCAACAACAGCGGAAACGATCGACAGAGACGTGGAAGAACTGGAAAAGAACCAGGAATGGTGGTGGGCTGCAGAAAAAAAGCGTTCAAAACGACTGGATTACCTGCGCAAGGCCATCTGGAAGAAAGGGGCGATTGGCGGACTTTATGCCCCCGGTGTCAAGGCTGACCTGGAACGGGCGCAGCTGCATACGGAAAAAGCCAGGGAACTGGAGTTTTCTCCTGATCCTTTTGTGATCAAGTTCGCGAAAATGCTGGCTCACGTCCTGGACAACAAAACAGTTTTTATTACAGATCACGCCCAATTGGTGGGATATACGGGGAGCCTGCCCCATACCGTTGCCTGGGATCCGAGTTGTGCTTCACTTCTGAACCACGAGGTATACAACGATCCAACCGCTATTCCCGATCCGGTGGAAGAGAATCAAGCCATCATCGAGGAGATCGGTACCTATTGGGCTGGTAAGTCCGATCTGGACAAGATGATGCCCGTTTTTGATCCTGAGGATCTTGCGAAGATGCTGTCCGGTTCCATCGGCTGGGGGGTTCCCATGTCACGAGGCGGATATTCAAACAAGGACTACGAATACATCATGACGGGCAAACGGGGCTTCCAGGATATCATTGATGAGCTGGATAAAAAGATCGATGAGCTGGATGAGGAGATCCACAAGCCGGTAGCCAACAAAGAAATTGCCGAGATGGTTGATAAGTTGAACCATTGGGAAGCAATGAAGATAACCCTGGAAGCAGGAATTGGAATCGCCAGGCGTTATGCCAGGCTGGCCAGGATCACCGCCGGGGAGCTGGAAACCGATCCCCTGAGGCAGCAGGAGTTGTTGAAAATTGCTGAAACCTGCGAACGCGTCCCGGCCCACCCCCCGAGAAACCTGCAGGAGTCGTTTCAATTCGATATCTTTATCCAGATGCTGAGCCGGACGGAAGCTATTGAAGGGGCATGGCCGGCAAGACCGGATTATTATCATGGCGCTTATTACGAAAGGGATGTCAATATTGATAAAACCCTGACACCGGAGGAGGCATTGGATCTGATCGGCGAGTTCATGATTCGAGCGGCAGAGGTCTGTCAATTCAAACCCAAATGGTCAAGGGAGGGATTACAGGGAATAGACGGCACCTGGGTCTGGACGCTGGGGGGTGTTGACGCCAATGGCGATGATGCCTGTAACGACCTGACCATTGCTTTTATGAAAGCGGCACGACTTGTCAGGGTGGCCAACCCCACCTTCGGATTCCGCTGGCATCCGGCGGTCAAGGATGAGGTGATGAGGGAAATCTTCGAATGCCTCAAGCAGGGACTGGGGTATCCGAATCTGAGGCATGATCCGATCCTGATTGCCAATTCCATGCATTGGCATGGACATCCTATCGAAGAGGCCAGGCTGTGGGTGCACCAGGCCTGCATGTCGCCCTGTCCCCCGACCAAACATGGGTTTCAGCCCATGCGTATGGCCAATGCGACTGCCAACTGCGCGAAAATCATCGAGTATGTGTTTACCAGTGGTTACGATCCCATCGTTAATATGCAGGTCGGGGCGGAAACACCGGATGCTGCGGAGTTAACCGACTTCGAGCAGTTCTTTAATGCCTGGGTAGAGCAGATGAAGGCCATTTTCAGCATCCTGGTCAGGGCTGTTAACCGGGCAAGGCTGCTGGCTCCCTCATTGACACCGCGACCTTTTCTTTCCGCGATTTCGGAACGATGTATCGAAAGCGGCCTGGATGCCTGTGATTCCACCCTGGAAAGGGGGAATGCCTGGATCACGGCTTTTACCTGGGTGGAAAACATCGACAGCTTGGCAGCCGTAAAGAAGCTGGTTTTTGATGAGAAGAAATACACCCTCGGCGAACTGAAAGAAGCCCTGGAGAAAAACTGGGAGGGCTTTGAACAGATGCGGCTGGATTTTGTCAGGAAGGCTCCCAAATGGGGAAATGACGACGATGAGGTCGACGCCATTATGGTTCGCTGCCTACGGGAAGCGGCCAGGTTCTCAAAAGAACTCAAATGCCCTTCCGGCAACAACTGGCCTATCCTTCCGGAAAATGTCAGTGGAAACATCCACTATTCCAATATCGTCGGGGCTTTGCCCAATGGCAGGAGATTGGGAGACGCGCTTTATGATGGTGGCATCTCCCCGGGACCGGGTCTTGATAAAAACGGTCCCACGGCTGTGCTGAAGTCCTGCAGCAAAATCAACCATATTTCCGACGGCAGGGCCTTTCTCCTGAACCAGCGACTTTCGCCCAGTCAGCTTTCCGGGGAGAACGGGTTTCGGTTGTGGAAGGCTTATGTGCGATCCTGGGCTGACCTGGGAATCGACCACATTCAATTTAATATGGTAGATGATAAAACCCTGAGAGCAGCCCAGAAAGAACCGGAGAAGTATCAGGAGGTCATTGTGCGGGTTGCCGGGTACAGCGCCCACTTTGTGGATATCAGTCGCAAAACCCAGGACAACATTATCCAGAGAACGATCCAGGGCCTGGGCTAGACAGTCTGTCGGATCTACTGGCCCGGATTGCAAATGCAGTGAGCCGGGATCGGGTCCATCAGACACCATTGCATTACCAGCAACATGTTTTTACAGAATGGTTAATCAACAATATGGAAACACCATGTCAAGAAGAGATCAGAAACGTCAGGCCTATTCAGGATTGTTTTCAGCTGTGAAACCGGCGGAAAGCCAGGAAAAGAGAGGAGACGATCAACGGGTTTGCGGGACTTGCCGGCATTACTCGGAAAGTGCCTATTCCAGTGATGGCAGGGGATCCTGTTCCCTGCTGAAAATGGGCTCTGATATAACCGTCGATCCACCGGTATTTGTGACCGAAGGCAGGGGAGGTTATCCGACCAAAACGCTGACCTCGGCTGTTCACTGCGAGCATTACACTAAAATGAAGATGATCGACAAGGACGGTTACGAATGCAGCGATCCGGCTTTTCGACGGTCGATTCGCCAACTTCAATAAACCTCAACAGCTTACCGAGAGGAAAAGATGAAATGCATTGAATGTGGACATGAGGCCCCGCTTCAGGAGTTCCGATATCTCTACAACGCCCGTATCGATTCATCCATCAGCATACGGCAGTGCCTTAACTGCCAGGAGTGGCTGGCTGTGGATGAACTGAAAGGGGTGGTTGTACAGAAGATCGGGGGCGACGAAGCGCCCTGGGGAAAATCAGCCGGTATTGAGGATCTTGCTGAGGAACACAGGATTAAAACATCACCTTAAGAAAGGGCCATATGAAAGAAATCCCACTCATTGCTGACTTGAAAGGTTCGGTGGGTGTTTTACGGTTTAATCGGCCTGACAAGAGGAATGCCCTTTCCGCCGAGTTACTGGTTGAATTGTATCTTGCCCTGAAAAAGTGGCAGGAGGAGGATCAGGCAAGGGTTGTTGTGATTACAGGTGCCCCGGACAGGGCGTTTTCCTCGGGCTACGATATCAGCGCCATACCTACCGATTTATCGGATGAAGCAGCTCAGCTGTTAAAAACCGAAAACCCGCTGGAGCTGGCTCTTAATGCCATCAGGGTTTTTCCCTACCCGGTACTGGCCATGATAAACGGTTATTGTTTCGGCGCGGGACTAAACCTTGCGGTCTGCTGCGATTTCAGAATCGCAGCGGATCATATTAAAGTCGGCATGCCACCGGCCAAACTGGGGGCTGTCTATCACCCGGAGGGGTTGAAACAGTTTATTGAGGTGATCGGCATGGCAAAAACCAGGGAATTGTTCCTGACCGGTCATACCTACCAGGGACCTGAGATCGGGAAACTGGGGCTGTTTAACGACCTGGTGCCTGCGGAGAATCTTCAAGCCAGGGTCGATCAAATGGCGGATGAGATAGCCCGGAACGCACCCCTGGCATTGAAGGGAATGAAAATGATCCTCAACCTCTTCAGTGACAGTTGCTGCTTGAATGAAAAAGATACGGCTCTTGCCGAAACGCTGGTGCACCAGGCATTTAACAGTGAAGACCTGAAAGAAGGGCAAATGGCCTTCCTGGAAAAACGAACGCCAAGTTTTAAGGGGAGATAAGATGACATCAACACCCTGGGATATCGGCTATATTCCGTACAAACAGTCGCAAATCAGACCGGACGCAACAGCGGTGATCTTTGAGGACGAGCATTTCAGTTATGCCCGATTGAGTGAGGGGATCAATCGCTGTGCCCATATGCTGCAGGAGGCGGGGCTGAAAAAGGGGGATCGTGTATCGGTTTTAATGCTGAATTGCATCGAGTTTCTTGAGATCTATTTCGCTAGCGCCAAACTGGGGGGGATCTTTGTTCCGCTTAATTGGCGGTTGCTCGGACCTGAACTCGAATACCAACTGAATGACTGCAGCTCCCGTTTCCTCTTTTTTCATGACTCCTTCATGGGCAGCATTGACCTGATCAGGAGCAAGCTCAAAGTGGATGAAGACAAGATTTACTACTTGAAAAACGGTGGAACCCAGGTTCCCGGTTTTGAACTGCCGGATTGTCCCGACTGGGCGGAGGATTACAGGTTGCTGGTTGCCGATAAACCCTCAACGGAACCAACGCCGGAAGAATCGGTTTTGATGGATGATCCCCTGGCTATTGTCTATACTTCAGGTGTAACGGGAAATCCCAAGGGCGCTGTGTTATCCCATCAGCAGACCTTTTTCAAGAACTTCCAGATCCAGAATTATATCAACGGCAGGCCCGGAGACATGTTAATCGCCCAGATGCCGTTGTTTCATTCCGGGGGGCTCTTTATTGTCGCAACACCGGCCCTGAATACCGGAATGACCATGGTGATGCGCAGAGGATTTGATCCCAACGAGTTTGCGGAAGATATCGAACGCTACCGGGGAACCATTGTCTTTGCCCTGACAACCATGTGGCGCATGATTATCGATTCAGGGAAACTGGATGAAACCAATGTCAGCAGCGTGCGTGCAGTCGTCGGAGGAGGAGAGCGAACGCCGGCCAGCCTTTTTGAAGAGCTTTCCAGGAGAGGGCTTCAGATGCAGCAGGGGTTCGGGCAAACAGAAAACTCAGCCATGATGGTGATGCCAAAAGAAGCAATCCATCGAAAAATGGGTTCTATCGGCAAACCCGGATATTTCACAGAAATCTGGATTGCAGATTCCGCCGGCAACAGGCTGCCCCCAGGGGAAATCGGTGAGATTGTTGCCAAGGGACCGACAGTGATGAGCGGCTATTGGAATCAGCCGGAAGAGACTGCAAGGACAATCGTTAATGGCGTCTTGAATACCGGTGATTTGGGCTATGTAGATGAAGAGGGGTTTTTCTATATCGTCGACAGAGCCAAGGATATGTACCGCAGTGGTGGTGAAAACGTCTATCCGGCAGAAGTGGAAAAAATCCTGATGAATCACCCCGATATTGCTCAGGTGGCCGTTATTGGAATTCCGGATCCGAAATGGGGTGAGGTTGGTATGGCATTCATCATTCCCAGCCAACCTGATCAAGAGATAACGATCGAAGAGGTCAGGGAATATCTCCAGGATAAAATCGCCAGGTACAAACACCCTGCAAAAGTAAAAATGATGTCGGAATTTCCCCTGACATCGACCATGAAAGTAAAAAAGACGGAATTAAGAGATGATAGATGATAAGAAATCGCTTTTTCATCACATGAAACAAACCGGTATCTGCAAACAGTCTGTCCGTTACTATGGCGTGAATGTGAGGATGAAACTTTTCCGGGCATTCTCCAAAAGTATGTATTGCCATAACAACACCGGGAATCCCATCTTTCAGTCGAACCGTTTTTCGCAAAAAGGTCAGCAGGCTTTTGTAAGCGCACTGACACAGACCTGTTAGCAATGAACGGTTATGCTTAAAACAGATTCTGAGCATGATCGGGATGCTGAACACAATTATCGGGCTTGACTGTATGAATAGCTGTACGAACCAGCTGGTCATAGATCGTTTTCAGATCCTGTTGACGTTTAAAAACAATATCCGTTGCGTATTCGGCCTGCATGATACTCCAGTGATAACGCTGCTTGAAATGGTTGAATACCGGACAATACTTTTGGGCGAAGGCGTCCAGTTTTTCATGGATCACCTTCACGGATAAACTATCGGATATTTTTTGAGCTTCAGTAAACGAACTGATATCGGTAAAAGCCTTATCTAAAATCGAATAGTCAAGATTCTGTGTTTTCAGTTGAGAGGCCAGCCAATTGTGGCCGTTAAAATAAATCTGCAAACGAAACGGGCACCAAGCGGGAACTCGAATGTTTCGGCGTTTTCTCTTAGCTGATCACGAAAAGACTCAGCAAAACGGGGATAATCAAATATTTTGATGCTATTCGCATACAGGTAGCCCGTCATCCCTTGGGCGTAGCATATTCCCGGGATGATCCCCTGCACAACGATAAGATCATAGCAAGAGAGAACACCCGAGATTTTATTTGAATATCGATTGGTGATTAACTCCGTACGACCTCTTCTTGTTGAAGGTTTACTGGAGTTGGTATTCAAAACTTGAACCGTTACTTATTCAATAACCTTTTTGGCTCCGGCTTGTCCGGGTTAGGAGTTATCCATTCAAATCCATTTTTAAAACTAGTATCCCTGAAGAGCGGACTTAGCTTGTTTCGAAGGTTTACCATTGGTTTTCCACGCTCTTAACAGGTACGCCGGAAAACCAAGCAAAACACCCGTTGGAATCATTGTTAGGGTTTTCCAGACCTCTTCTGGGCGCATTTGCGCCACGGTTGGCATGGTTCCCATCATTTTTCCCCGAATGACCAGGTTTCCTTCTTTGAATTCAAACTTTCTCACCTCCATCAAAGTTGCACCATCCTGAGCATGGAGAATGATACTCTTGGCTACAGGTCTTAACCGCATCGTAGCCAGAAACGCGACTATTGCTAATATGCCGGTTGTCAAGACCAGCCAGGACAGGGCAGTACTTACGAACCAAGCTTGTATTAAGAGGCTGGTGGATCCTATTATGGCAACCAGGAAAATGCCCTTATTTTCAAATCTGGCTGTAACGACAGCCAAGACCATCAACAAACAACCAGTTCCTGAGACCAACCAGGCTGCAAATGAAGAGGTGTAATACCCTTCGTAACCAGCTGCCAACACTGTACTCAAACCAAGAGCTACCACCATATACTGAAGCAGTTTTAACATGATTATTTCTCCATAATCGAATCAAAGTCCAGGTTCAGATCTTCCATCACCAACATTGCTGCTCCGCGTGCTCCACCTGTGACACCACCTCCGGGATGAGATGATGGACCGCACAAATACAATCCCTCAACCGGTAGTTTATAATAACCGGCTTCAGAGAATGGACGATGGGAAAAAAATTGGGCAATCATATTACGCATGTGCAGTGGATCTCCGCCAATCCATGCGTCATTGAAATTTCTAAGATCCAACGGGCTCCATATGGTGTTGCCGACAATATTGTCATCCCCCATATTGGTTGTTCGTTCTCTTAGGGTATTTAAAGTGGTCAGTGCCACTTCATCTCTTATATCATTCCACCGTTCGGCTCCTCCTTCAATTTCAAATGGATTGTACTGAAACATGTAAAGTGTGTGTTTACCTGCGGGAGCACGTGTGGGGTCAAATCGGGTTGCAGTGATACAACAGGGCATGCTGCCGTCTGTCTTTCCATATTTAAAGCCATCGAACGTTTGACGCATATCCTGCAAAAATCCGGCAAGTTCTACAAGACATGAACGATTAACCTCCTCACCTGCCTTATACAATGGTGCTTCATTTAGTGAGACATTTTGGTTGAATCCGGAAAAAACACTCTGCTTAACTCCTTTGACACGTCTCAAAAAATCATCATCAAAATCACCATCATCGAGTAAATGGGGGATTTGTTTGATATTAAGGTTGGCCAATACGGCACGTTTTGCAGAGATTGTCTCTCCTGACTGCAGCTCAACACCGACCACACGGCCACCTGATTTTTGAAATCTGGTAACCGGGCTGTCCACGTATACAGTACCGCCATTTGCCTCAATGCACTTTTTCAACGCAACAGAAATCGCACCTGATCCACCTTCAGGAATTGCCATTCCAAATGTATGAAGCAGTGGGACCATGATGAAGAAGAAGACCCCGGTGCCGATATCATCAGGAGATACAATTATCTCTGACACAAAACGGGCCAGCGTGGCCTTGACACAGTCGTTTTCAAACCAGTCATCAATAATATCCAAAGAACTCATCTGCATTGCTCTGAGAAGATCTCTTCCCTGGCCTTCCTGATCAAGCTGAGCAAACAAGCCACCCAGGGGGGCAGGTGGTGTAAAGAAACCCTGCATTAACATCCCTAATAGTGGTTGCGCCCATTTTGCAAATCTCCGATAGGCTTCAGCATCCTTGGTTGAAAACTTGGCGATGGACTCGCAGGTTTTGTCCAGATTCTTGTACAGGGAAATGTAGCTATCATCCGGAAAAAGAACGGAAACAGAGGGGGAGTCCTCAATATTATAGTATTTCAAGCCATATTTTGAAATCAACTCAAGTTCATCATTCCGAATGAGTGGATTTGCTTGAATAAATATGTGAGCTGCTGAAGCGACATCATGCATAAATCCTTTCACGTTGGTTTCCAGGGTAATTGCTCCACCCCCAACGTAAGATTTTTTTTCCACCACAGCGACATCAAGCCCAGCTTTGGCAAGATAAGCAGCAGCAGTTAATCCATTGTGACCGCCACCAGCCACAACTATGTCATGAGATTTTGTCATATATACCTCCTTTTTCATCGTTTAAAATCAAGGTGTGGTAGTTTCCCCACACAAATTATATCATTGGACTGCCACCACTCACTGGAACATAAGCACCTGTAATAAACTTTGATTGATCACTCGCCATCATCAAAATCGCTCCGGCAATATCATCGGGTTGTGCGTTACGTTGGAGGGGTAGGTGTTGAGCCATCATCTGTTTAATCTCATCAGGAATATGAGATGTGGCATCGGTTTCGGTAAGCCCTGGGGCAACAACGTTAACCCTAATACCTTCCGGGCCCAATTCCAGTGCTAGTGATCTTGCAAACGCATCCAAACCTGATTTTGCCGTACTATGAGCAACATAACCTGGTCCAGGCTGGCGAGACAGACTACTGGAAACAGCTACAATGCAACCTGATTTCTTCTCAATCATTTGGGGAACGACTACTTTACAGCAAGTGAAGGCTGCTTTCAGTTCATTAGTCAGTTTCCTTTCAAAATCTTCCCACTGGTACTGAACAAACGGAACAGTCGGAAAGCTGAACCCGGCATTTAAAATGAGAATATCGATGTTGCCCAACTCTCTGTTTGTAACTGCAATCATTTTCTCAATCTGGGCCGGGTCCGACACATCCGCTTTCACTGCGAATGCTTTTCCACCAGCATTAACAATTTCCTGCACCACTCCATTTGCAGCTGATTCGCTGTTGGCATAATTAACAGCAACAGCGGCTCCATGATCACCAAAGAGTTTGGCCGTCGCGGCTCCGATTCCGCGACTGGCGCCTGTAATTAAAGCTGTTTTTCCTGATAACATATTCATTTTCATCTCCTGTTCATTGTTAATCAATTGCCTTTCCGAACCGTTCAGGCAATTTGAGTCATCAACATATAAAAAAAACCGAAAAAACTGCTATACACCTTGCCTTATATCCTGATCTCCCCGCAATTTGAGCTAAAGCTGGATCGTTTTTTCACTTTCGCAGTCGCAGGAAGATACAGTCGACAACATGTTGTCAAAATACTGACCTACTTGACAGCATGTTGTCAAGTAGGTTTTGAGGAAAACCTCACATCGAATTATTACTCAAATGATATCAGTATGAAGCAAATAATTAAAAAACCGGTAAGCTGATGAGGGCTTACTGTTAAAGCAGGTATTTCCGGCAACCTTCAGAGCAGATAGGCCCAGGGAGCTTGGCAGACGTGTGCCAGAAAACTGGTTATGAACAGTGTGAATCGAGGAAAAACCGCCAGGATGATAAGAAATCGCTTTTTGGGTGTCAAGGTGTTGAACATGAATTTTGAAGTAATCAAGGCTCAGTCTTGGATTTTGGTCATATCGTTTATGTTTACTTCAAAGACGTTTTTGAAAAGCACGCTGATACCTTCAAGGAACTGGGCGTGAATCCCAACCTGGGACTTGGCGATCTCTACGCAAGACTCGAAAAACTGCCTGCTGACAAAAAAGCTGAAATCGAAGCTGATATTCAAGCTACCTACGAGAAGCGCCCGAAGTTGGCAATGGTGAATTCCGACAAAGGTATCACCAACCTGCATGTATCCAGTGATGTTATCATCGACGCCTGCCATGATTCGTGAATCCGGAAAGATGTGGGGACCGGACGGTGAACTGTATGACACCAAGGCCTTGATTCCTGACAGAAGTTATTCGGGTGTTTTTCAGGCAACCATCGAAGACTGCAAGAAAAATGGTGCTTATGATCCCGCAAAAATGGGAACGGTTCAGAACATTGGCTTAATGGCCAAGAAAGCGGAAGAGTATGGTTCTCATGACAAGACGTTGTTTCTGGACGAAAGAAAGTCACCTTCTCGTGTTGTAAATGAGATTGACAACCGTGGAAGCCGTTTTTACCTGGCAACCTATTGGGCGCAAGCGTTGGCAGCTCAAACTGACGATGCGGCTTTGGCAGAGCGTTTCAAGAAAGTAGCCCAGGCGCTGGCAGAAAACGAAGGCAAGATCAATGATGAATTGATGGCAGCCCAGGGAAAAGCGGTTGACACTGGTGACTATTACCTGCCTGATAACGATAAGGTGTCCAAAGCGATGCGACCGAGTGCTACTCTCAACGCTATTATCGACGCTACTTAAACACAATAGATTCGATTGGAAGGTTGGCTCAAGCTGTCCAACAGCTTGAGAAGAAGAATACCGAACAGAGTGCGCAACGCACTCTGTTCGGTATTGCGTTTCATTGACAAAAAACTTCCCCGGAGTTTCCTTTTTTCCTTTTTCTTCCCCTCTTGCCCCTTCTCCGAAATTGTTGGGAGGTCTATTCACCGCTCCGTACGCAGCGAGTATAAGTATTTCGAGGATCACCAACTTTTTCACCAAGTGCACTATCGCGACCATCGTTGAACCAAACATACCAAGCTTTGGTGGAATCGCCAGCGCGGCTGGTCGATGTCCAATAAACGTCGTTCATTCCTGAACTGTTGGTATTGGGAAACAGGGTTGAATCAATCGCAGGATTGTTCTTCGAGTGATCCACTAAAACCACCAATTCCTTGAAATTCGGTAAACGCCAGTCGGACTGACCTCCGAGCGATAAGTCTTCGCAATAGGATAAGGCCCCCTCCCAGTCTCTGACGATATTGTCGTCTTCCTGCTGCCAGATCAACCCGGTGGGTCGGTGCAATACGGTTCCGTTCCCGTTGTCAAAAAAATCAGCCGACCAAACTGATAGCGTACTGGTATCCCTAACACAATAGACGCGTTCAGCAAGCAAGTCGGTTGAAACATCCGATGAGTTGCCGCGACCACTGCTAACAATGATACTGCGACCAGAGTTACCCGGATAGATCGTTGATGTCCAAAAGTCAGGACCCGTACCCGTAATTCCCGTGAAATAGGTAGTGTTATCGACTACCGGAAAGACTTGATCAAGTTCAAAGATACTTTGAAATTCCTTGATGGTAGGAATGCGCCAATCCGTGTAATCGTCGGTAGTTAAATCGGCACAATGTGTCTGGGCAGCCGACCAGTTTTTACTTATATTATCAATAGCTTTCGGCCACATCAAAAGCGTGTTGTTGTCCGTTATCGTATCACCGTTGTCGGTGAATGACAGGGGATGTATCTGGTATTCGGAGTCTTCGCCGACTACAGTTAAAGCAATATCATCACCGCTATCCGGCAAAACCGGAACCTTATCCGTTTTAAAAGACCAGGAGTAGTTCTCTGACATCGCCTCACCCCCAGAATCCTTGATATTGGTGGTCAGGGTAGCGGTATAGGTGGTGGTACCGTCGAAGTAGGTTTCGGCAGAAAATGTTGCGACCCGGTCCGAATAGGACACCGTGCCGCTGACCGCATTGGTTCCGTCGGAAAGGGTAAAGGTGTCGGTTGTGAGGGTAGTTGCATCCAGGTCCTTGTCGAATGTGGCTGAGATCGACGAGTTACCGGCAACATCAATGGCATCGTTCCCGGGGCTGACCTCGGTGACCTTGGGAGAAAGGTCTTCGTCGGTTTCAAAACTCCATGTATAGTCGGAATCCAGGGCGTCGCCTGATTGGTTCTTAACATCGGTCGTAATGGTAGCGGTATAATTCCCTCCTTCATCCAGGTGGTTGTCCGGGGTGAATGTTGCCGTCCCGGCCGTATAGCTGACGGTGCCGTTCACATGATTGGTGCCGTCGGAGACAGTGAAAGTGGAGGTTGTAATGGTGGTATCATCCATGTCCTCGTTGAAAGTAGCGGTGATAGTCGTATCGATGGAGACATCGGTTGCCCCGTCGGACGGGCTCACCGATGAAATGGTCGGTGCTGAATCGCTGCTGTCGTCACTTGCCTTGCAGGCGACAAGGATCAGGGCTGATGCCAGAATCACGGCAGCAGCCCGCCAAACCGAAAATGTTCGCTTAAAAGGCCGATTCTTCTCAATTATTTGCCGACCTCCGGTTTTCGTTGAATTTTCCATGTTTTTCCCTCTTGTTGCCGGTGAAAGATATGACGAGATCATCAAAATCGACATTTCTTTCGATCCCGTGCGGATGAACTTTTATGGCTTTAATAAAAAGGACACCAGAGAAAGCGGGCCGGTTCAATTACTAAACAGGCCCAAAACTGGGAAAAGATGGTGAAAAACCGGTGAAAAAAAAGTGCTATTTACTTGGCGCAAAAAACTAACTGTGGTCGATGAGCATAAAGGTGCGAAGAGAATTCCCAACGAACACCAAGCGGAGGGGAGGAGATCGGGCTATGTCACTCCCGGGCGGAATGGATTCTCGATAATCCGGCTTTTTAAGGTTGTCACGACACTTGAAGGGTTTGTTTTAATCCGGCAACCGTTAAACCTGGTGATAGTGAACCAGTTCCAGCAAGTTCTTCAGGCGCTGATTGAGCCTGGAGCTCAACGAGTCGGGCACGGAGGAAAGATCCATCACAAAGCGGGCGGTGCCAACAACATCTTTCCACCTCGGATACCTGGGCAGTTTTTTTATGCTCAGATAGCGGTCCATGGTCTTGGTTCGCAATCTTCCCTCGTTGATATGAACGCGCCAGATTTTGCTTTCTTCGGCCAACTCGATTTTGGTTTTACGAGTTACGGTTTCCCAAACGGTTAAAGATTCGACCATGACTTGTACCAGGGCTTTTCGATAACTCTGTTCATCGATCACCCGGCTTTGCATGGTGGGGTCAATGATCATGGCATAACCGATATCCCGGTTTATTCCGAACTCTGAAATGGAAACATCTGTTTTCATTTTCTCGCCGTTTTTTACCTTAACCGTGATATTGTGGAACCTCTTAATTTTCCTGGGGAATCCATTTTCTGCAAGAGGTTGAACAAAGCTGTCAATCAGCTGTCTGACATCCTCCTCTGTGAAAACGGTTGCCAGGCCTTGGCCTTCCAATTCGTGTGGCAAAAATCCCAGGAATTGCCGGGCTGTTTGGTTGCTGAAGGATATTTTTTGCTCTTTATCCACCAACAGGATGTTCGCATTAATATGGTCAATAACTTGGGTTATCTGCATTTTTAGCACGTTCAAATCACTTTCGATCTTTCTATAAATAGCGATGTTTTTCTTTAGTTCTTCGTTCTCTTGTATCGTGAGATGAATCCGAATACGAGCCAGCAGTTCATCCCTGTTAAAGGGTTTGGTCAGGTAGTCATTTGCCCCGGATTGCAGCCCCTTGATCATCGATTCAAACTGGTTTAAGGCCGTCAGCATGATGATAGGCAGCGAACTGAGGTCATCGTACTCCCTGATTTTTTCGCACACCTCAAATCCGTTCATCATGGGCATCATAACATCCAGCAAAACCAGGTTAACCGATCGGTCTTCCAGTATTTCCAGCGCCTGCATTCCGTTTTGCGCCGGTATAACGTTGTATCCTACAGTTGCTAGCTGGGATTTCAGGATTTTTAGATTAACCGGCTCGTCGTCGACAACCAAAATGGTAGGATATGGATAATTTTTTTCGACTGGGCATGAGCTGTTTTCTGTCTCGGTTTCCATATCTGCCGCCAAATCCTCCCGCAAATCGGTGGACAGGTATTTCATTTGGCCAATGGCGGATGTTTCGACCGGCTCTTCATACGGATGGAGTTGTTCCATGTCCGAGGGAGAGAGTTTCGGCAACGTAAACGTAACGGTTGTTCCCTGGTCGATCTGGCTATCAATTGATATGGAACCGCCATGTTGCTCGACAAGGTGTTTGGTAATGCTCAGTCCCAGTCCGGTTCCGCCAAATCGACGTGAATGGGATGACTCCACTTGGTGAAACGAAACAAAAACTTCGTCCAGCCTGTTCTGGGGAATACCGACTCCCGAATCCCGGATCTGAACTTCTATAAATCCGTTGGTCTCCCTGGCATTTATGTTCACAAATCCTTCTGCCGTGAATTTGACGGCATTGCCGATTAAGTTAAGAAGAATTTGCTGCACCCGGTTTTCATCGGCATAAATGACCGGCAGGTCACGGCCGATGTTGTTTTCCAGGATGAGTTGCTTCTGACCTACCATGGGCTTGAGCAGGACAAGCGCCAGTTCGCTCAGACTTTTAATATCGACCGGTTTTTTTAACAGTTTGATGTCCTTATGTTTTAGTTTGGAGAAATCAAGGATATCATTGATCAAAACAGACAATCGTGACGCATTGGAGACGATAAGGTTCAAATCGGAGTTAAAATCGGCTGAAATCGATCTCCGGTATCTATCGATCAGCGATTCGGTGATGCCGATGATGCCGTGTAAAGGTGTGCTCAGTTCATGAGACGTTTTTGCCAGAAAATCATCCTTTAATTTGTCCAGTTCCAAAAGACGTTCATTCTTTTCCTCTAATTCGTTTGAAAGGTTTTCAGCTTCGACAAATGCAATATTGAAACGCTGGGAAATCAGAAACGCCTGCGAAAAGACATACGCAAACAATCCGACCGAAACAAGATAAGTGGTTTCAATGACTGCGTGAAAAAAAAGTATGTCGTTTATAGCAACAAAAAACAGGAGGAAAAAACTTATCAGCACGACCATCGCTCCATTCCTTTTTTTAATCACTGCGCGAGTCACAAACCAGAGGGAGGAAGAGACAACAAAAACAATAATTATTTGGGCAATGATGTGACATGCAGAAACGATAACGGGTGAAGAAAACGGTACAAAGATTGTAATAAGTAGTAATAGCCCGAAGACAATCTTGACTAACCGACCGGGGAACTCATCAGGGAACAAGGATGCAAGAAACAGATATAGAAATCCTATACCCATTGATATACAGATCACCAACAATTTCCAAGTCGACGTGATGCTCAAGTCGGGAAACAAGATCGTTAAAAAGATTTCCCCTACCATTGAATTGTAGATAGCGTTACAAATACAACATATTGAAAAGAAAAGTGCAGATCTGTTTTTTTTCCGCAGCAAAAAAATGGACAGATGATAGAGCCCCATCATCATGATACTTCCCATAATAATCAAATCATAGGCGAGGTTCATGTCTCGCTTTTTGTGGATCGTATGTCTATTGCCTAACTGTATTACCTGGGGAGAACCGCCGTATAGCATTGAATAGTTGGAAATCTGAAACACGATTTCCGTTTTTTCCTTGCCAGTTGTGAAGTCGATCAATCTTGCCACATTCTGATCGAAATACCCTTCCTTGTTGTCACTTACACGGCCGACCGACCCTCTTTTCTGGCCGTCCACGTACACCACATAGGCCGAATAGACGTCGTTCAGCTTTAGTGACAGATCCAAGGGAGGTCCGTGATGGACGATTGTAAGACGCAATGTTGCATAGCCTTGCGCCGGAAGCGATTTTCCATTCAGTTTCAGATCATTCCATACTCCGGGCAGTTCGATGTAGCCGTTCTGCACCGGCTGCTGGCCTCCATTTGTCGCATCTTTAGCCGAAAACAGCTGTTTCCAGTAAAACTCCCAATCCCCATCTAATTTGATTGTTTCATCTTTCTCGAAACGCCAACCCCTTAAGTCAAGAACCCCGTTTTCGACTTTGGGAGGAACGTTCCCGTGACGTCCTGAATCACAGGAAACTGATATAATCAACAGGAGGATTAGCGGTAGATATTTCCTTGTCATTCCTGAACCCTATTTGCATTTGAAATCCCCGGGAGTCCGGTAATACAGCCACTGTTATCATCTTGATCTTCCAATCTTTTTGCAAGTAAATACCGATCCGTTGTCTTTTCTGCTTTTTTCATGAATTGATTGGAGTGTGTCGGCCATCCGGTTCGAAAGTCGATTTTTGTTGACTTTGCCTTTCAAAGAAACGTTTTTGAAGCAGATATCAGGATGACGATTATTAGTCGAGTTACCTTGGTAAATCACTTCCTGCGATAAACCCTGGCCAGTCTACCCGTTCTTGCTTTTTTTTACTTCACCTTCAAACTTTCTCTATGTTGGTTTGTTACCAAATAATAGGTATTGCGTCGCCCTATTCAAAATCCCCTTCAATTGTACTTCTGCCGATGACAGACAGATGAGATGATAAGAAATCGCTTTTTGGGTGTCAAGGTGTTGAACGTGAATTTGATGTGTCCATGCAAAAAAGCAAGGTCCCTAAACAAGACACCATAGAACATTTTCTCCGCGAACGGGTGAAGGAGTTGTCCTGTTTGTATGGGATCGCCAGCCTGATTCAGCAGTCCGGCGACTTAGTCATGCCAGTGATCCTTAGTCGTCCCTGTTCATCCCTAGTCTTCCTTTGTCATCCCAGTTCATCCCTAATCGTCCCTAGTCATCTC
>JANQGX010000015.1 GCA_028282885.1 SAR324 cluster bacterium | reverse complement strand
GGGTCAGGGACCTGTTTGCACAAGCCAGGGAAAATGCCCCGGGGATTATCTTTATTGATGAAATCGATGCTGTTGGACGGCACCGGGGAGCAGGACTGGGTGGCGGAAATGATGAGAGGGAACAAACACTGAATCAGCTTTTGGTGGAATTGGACGGATTTGACGGCAATGAAGGCGTAATTGTCATAGCAGCGACTAACAGACCGGATGTACTGGATTCCGCTCTAACCAGACCGGGCAGGTTCGACCGCCAGGTAGTTGTGCCCAAGCCTGATATAAATGGTCGGCAGAAAATCCTCACCATTCATACCAAGGAACTGAAACTGAATGAGAATGTTGATCTGAAGGTACTCGCACAGGCAACGCCCGGATTTACGGGTGCTGATCTGGCAAACCTTGCCAACGAAAGCGCCCTGATTGCTGCCAGAAACAATAAGAAAACCATCGGCATGGATGATTTTGAAGAGGCCAGGGACAAGGTAATGATGGGTAAAGAACGACGGTCCATGGTCATTCCCGAGGATGAAAAGAAAACCACAGCCTATCACGAAGCCGGTCATGCGATTATTGCCGCATTGTTGGACGAAGTGGACCCGGTTCACAAGGTTACTATTATTCCGAGGGGCAGGGCACTGGGATTAACCATGCTGCTTCCCGAAGAAGACAAGCATTCACAAAAAGAGTCTCAACTGAAGGGTCTGCTCATGATGATGATGGGCGGCAGAGCCGCGGAAGAATTGATATTCGATCACTTTACAACCGGGGCCAGCAACGACCTGGAACGATCAACCTCACTGGCAAACAAGATTGTCTGCAATTGGGGGATGAATGAGGAAATTGGCCCGATTCATCTGGCAGCCGCACAGGAAGAGGTTTTTTTAGGCAGAGATCTGATGCGGAAAAGGAATATCAGCCAGATTTTAGCCAATAAGATCGACAAAGAAGTGAGCAAAATTGTGAACAACGCCTACCAGGGCGCGATGAAGATGCTCAAAGAGAATATGGAAATCCTGCATCAGGTGGCAAAAAAGCTAATCGATCAGGAGACGATCACCGGACAGGAAATACTCGAACTTCTTAACGGATCCGATGAAAACCGTGTTCAGCCCCAACCCGTCTAGATGTCTAATCAGGAATTTTCCTACTGCCTTCCCTCGGTGCCGGGACCGGTAGCCGAGGATTATCTCCAATCAGTTTTTGGAAGATCCGCTGTCAATGTGACCGATGAGGATCTTACCCTGCTTTTTCATTATAGTGACCGGGAACCACCTGAGAGCTATCTCCGCGCATCAGAACAACTCCCTAAAAACTGTATCCTGATCCGCAATCATATCAAAAAATTCTGCCTCATATTAATAGCAAATCACCTCGATTTGGGAGAACTTCTTACCGTCTCATCCGGACTGTCCTGTCAGAAACTATATACCAAGATAACGGAAACGCTCAGGTACAAACCTTCACCGGAGTTCAGGGTGAGGAACCGGGTTTGGAAGACCGATCAACCAAGGGTGATGGCTATACTCAACATCACACCGGATTCTTTTTATGACGGCGGAAAATATATAGCTTCAAATGAGTATGCGGAAATTGCCCAACAAATGATCGAGGAAGGGGCGGATATCATCGATATCGGTGGCGAATCCAGCAGACCTGGCGCCAAATCCGTCTCAGCCGAGGAAGAGATAAATAGGATACTACCGGCAATAAAGCAAATTCGCCAAAGATTTAACATTCCATTGTCCGTTGATACAGTCAAACCTGAAGTTGCGGAAGAAGCGCTTAAAGCAGGTGCTGACATGATCAATGATATATCAGGCTTGTCCGGCGGGAAACAGATGACGGACGTGATTAAACGGCACAACGCCTCCTACTGCCTGATACACATCCGGGGAACACCGGACCGGATGCAACAAAATCCCGAATATCGGGATGTAGTGGCAGAAGTGTATGGCTTTTTAAAAGATAAAATAAACATCTGCAGGGAAGCAGGCATTCCGCGGGAAAAACTCTGTATCGATCCCGGGATCGGTTTTGGAAAAAAATTTAGCCACAACTTGCATCTACTTCGATTTCTATCCGCGTTTCTCAACCTGGATCAGTTACTTTTGCTGGGAACTTCTAACAAATCGTTCATCGGGCAGGCACTGAATCGGGATATCGGTGACAGACTACCCGGATCCCTTGCAACGCAAGTGCTGGGCTGGTCTAATGGAGCCACTGTCTTCAGGGTGCATGAAGTGAAGGCTACCCGGGACGCGGTTCAGATGGCAAAACTCTATTCCGGATGATGTGTAACTCTCTGAATTAGACCCGAAAAACCAGACAGGTCCATGAAAAATCTGATTGACATCTTCTTGGCAAGAGGATGAAAATCTAACTATGACCGAGTTGACAGGCAAACCTCATAGGGATCATCTGCATATATTGGAATTGCCAAAAAGAAGCTCAAATATTTCCAGATTCGGATCCGAAATAGACTATTTATAAATAATAATGGCTTACTAATTTACACTCTCCAGGAATGTCTCTTTTATCAGATATTATAACCAGTTTCAGATTACAGGATTTCTTCGATATCGCTATTCTCAGCGTGGTCATCTACCAGATCCTGTTAATGATCCGGGGAACCAGAACCATTCAGATACTCATCGGTTTTTTGCTGGTCGGAATCGCCTTTTACTTTGTCGATCTCTTCAACCTCAGGGGAACAACCTGGGTGTTGCACAATGTCTTCAATTCCATCGTCATTGTCTTTATCGTCCTGTTTCAATCAGAGATTAAAAACGCCCTGGCCCAAATGGGAACCAAGACCGTGTTTTATGACCTGAAAACCAGGAAATCTGTCCATATCCTCGACAAGATCTACTCGGTCTGTGAACACTTTTCAAAAATGGGTGTCGGTGCACTTATCGTTATTGAGAATGAAATGGGCCTGGGCGACTATCATTCCGGGGCAACTGAAATCGATGCCAATTTTTCCCAGCAATTGCTGGTATCATTGTTTCACACCCAGTCTCCATTGCACGATGGTGCTGTCATCATCAGCCGCGAAGGAAAGATCGCATATGCAGGTTGCATTTTGCCCATCTCCCGCAAACTGGACTTTCAAAAGAAAGTGGGAACCCGTCACAGGGCAGCATTGGGATTAAGTGAAGAGACGGATGCGGTGATTCTTGTTGTCAGCGAGGAAAACGGAAGAATCAGTCTCGCCCACAATGGCGAGTTGCTTCGGGAAGAGATGGATGTCTCTTTGAATCAGAAAATGCGCGAGATTTTATTAAAGAAAAGAGTCGTTAATGTTCGCAAATAGAGTCTGTTGATGAAACTCAAGAACCCTATACAAAAACTGTTATCCGTCTGTTTTGCCATTGCCATCTGGGCCTTTGCCCCTTCACCCAATAAAGAGCTGACTGAAGTGAAGTTTTTTGTCCCGGTCTCTTATGTCAATCTTCCCAAGGAATTGGCTATTGTATCGGACCCCCTGCAATCGATCAGCGTTTCGGTGGAGCTGGCCAAGAATGAGCTGGCCCAGGTACACCCCAGTATGTTCCAGGTGGTTATTGACCTGGAAGGAGCTCATCAGGGGGATAAGGAATACGAAATTTCAAGAAAGGCCGTATCTGCTCCGGACAACATCCGCATCCTGGAGATCGAACCAAACTTGGTCAACCTCTCCTTCGAAGAAATCATCGAAAAAGAACTTACTATCAAGCCGGTATTTCTGGGAGAACCCGCACAGGGATATGTACTTGAACAGATCACCATGATCCCGCCGTCGGTCAGAACAAAAGGATTGATATCGGAGCTCAGCAAGATTGAGCAACTCAACACCAAGGCTGTCAATATCGAAGGAATAGACAGCGATATTGAGATGCTGGCCCATATCATATTCCCCAAAGGAGTGACGGCAATCGAACCTGCTCCCGAGTATTACACCGTCCAGATCACTGTCGGTAGTGAACCGATTAATATGAGATTCCTCAATATCCCAATCGGAATCATGAACCATGAATATGTTACCAAAATCAATCCACGTTCATTCAACATGTTGGTGAGGGGTCCCCGCTCATTGATGGAGAATTTCAAAAAACAGGATATACAGGCATTTATTGATCTGGAGGGATACAAACCCGGAAACTATAAGATAAAAGCCCCAACTGTCCGGCTACCGGTTGAGATTCAGATTCAACAGATGTGGCCTCCGATTGATATTTGGGTCAAAAATCAGAAAATAGAGTAATAGGATATAGCAATACCAATTCTTCATGTCAATGTTGATCATGTCGCCACGGTTAGAGACGATATCGAGCTTCATGCAGGCGAATATACTAATGTCAAGACTGACAGTGAAGCCCGACAACAACTGGAGAGATTGGAACAGGCTGCTTGTTTTTATGGTAATCATATTGGCCTACAGATCAATACTGGTCACTGGCTAACTTAATTCAATGTTGAACCCGTTGCCTCCCTTCCTCATGGGGAAGAATTAGATATCGGACACAGTATTATCGCCAGATCAGTCTATGTTGGAGTACAGCAGGCTGTCAGGGAGATGCTCGATTTAATCTACTGAAATCAAATCCATAATCCGCGAAGCGATCACTTTTCAGGTTGTATTTATTGACAGGTATTCCTCGAAGTTCAGGGGAGAGGACGGACAGGGCAGGTTCAGTTTTGACCAGGTGTGTCTGGGTTCCATGCAAAGATAGAGCGGAACTTCGGGCGCCTTTTCCTTGATCCATTGTGACACAAGCGTCATCATCTCCCTCCTGATCGGTTTGATGTACCTCATTTTGCCGTCTCCGGCAGGAATAAATTCATTGGCAAAAATGGCAGTTTTAGGAAACCGCTCCTCGGCAATTTGTTTAAGCTTGGGAATATAGCGAAGTGTTCCCATACTGATCCAAGCTATCCGGTCTGGACTGACCACTGAAAACAACTTTTCTATGGTTTGTCTATATCCTTCCTGCCAACCGGGATAGTGGATCAGCGGGTCAAAATGAAATCCCACTTTATACCCCTCGCAAACCAGTTCCGATGCCGCACGCAACCGATTTTCCAGTGAAGCTGTCTTGAGTTCGTTGGACCGGATGATTTGTTCAGGGTTTAAAGACCAGGAGACCACCGTCCTGCTATTGTGTTTTAATCCTTTGAGAGGAGCAATAAAGTCGGTTTTGGTTTTTAATTCCAATGTGGCATTCTTTAAACCGGCAAATGCTTCAATAAGGTACGGATTTACCTGAAATACGTGATCCAGCACCAGGCTGTCAGAATGCTCACCGGTACCTATCCTTAGTGGCCGCTCGGGGTAGGTTTCTATCAATTCCCGCATCTCGCGGACAATCGATTCCACATTAACGTGGAAGGTTATCAGTGGGTTGTTGAGAAAAGCCTGTAAAATACAATAACTACATTCCAGGGGACAATTTTCTATCAGATCGATCACAAAATAGTTACAACAGAGGACATCATCAGAAAAGCCGGGGCAGAGCTTGAAGGCCGTCCCTCTGAACTCTTTCAGGTAGAGAATCCTTTTACCCTGGGTTAAGGTCAACTCATCACCGAGTTGTTCTTCAGGTTTGTCGCTGTCCCGTATTATCTGTGGCTGAATGTGGCGGTACTGCTGCAGGATTTTTTTACAGAAGCGGTATTCCAGCGCTCGCTCTTCAACGAGGATTTTTTCCGGACGGTATTGCATATGGTCGTTAGGTGGCAGGCAATACTAACTCTGACTGCCGTGGTTTCAAGATCTTACTCCCGAATCGGAATAATCTTGGCGCAATGTCCCAGGATCTCATTCCTGGTTTTCTTGATGGGTGATGTTGTTCTCCTGGCATCCAGTGTTCGTTGCTGATTTGATTTGAGACACCAATAGTAAGTACCCGCCTGTTTTTTCAGAATACAACGAATGTTGGATTTCAGACAGACCTCCGGTTTCTTGTATCCCCGGACAGTGGTATTGTCGGCTGCAAGCAGCAGTGGGGAAAAGGTAAAAAGAACAAACGAAGTGACGAGTAGAATCCTTAAAGTCTTCATTTTTTCAATGGGAATGATCTTGGCTTTTGACGTTCGGAAAAAGCAAAAATATCTGACATAAAAAATACAATAAACATACCATTCAGAAGCAGCATTGTATGCTAATTACCAAGATATTGACCATCTTGATCGTAGTATACAGTCTCAATTTTAACCGGCTTCCCTAATGAGTAGTGAAAAAGTTCCACCTTTTTGTGTATCCCCTGGTTTTGCTGCCCATACTCTTTGGTAAAATACCACTCCTGCCTGCTTTTTCTGACGTATCGATTTAAGTTGTAATTGGAATAATATACCCGTTTATAATATCCCTTTTCCCTCGCAGTTTTTTCCGCAAAATAGGATTCGGTTCTGATGATTTTTTCATCTTCATTAAGAAAATTGACATTTTTTATAATACCATCTGTAGTATCAGGATAGTGCCATTCAATTTTGCTCTTTTTTCCGTTTTTACTGAAAATAACATTGTATCCTTCAAAAGGTTTGACAAAATAGTTCTCGCTGTTAATCAACTCCCCGGTATTGCGATTGTAGTTGTGAACCGTTTTCCTGATCAGCGTTCTCCGGGAGAAGCTGGCATTGAATATCAACTCTTCTTTGACCTTTTTTCCAAAGTAAAAGTGGGTGATCATTCTGGTGAGATTATTGTCAATCGGGTAGTCGCTGGTATAGATAATCTCTTCTTTGGCCTTGTTGCCATCTGCATCCAGATAAATCGTCTGAATCGAGAAGTCATCCTTCGAGTATTCTATGGTCTCACCACCAAACTCATTTCGGTCGGCAACTATCTCCTTCCTATCCGCCGGGATCAGATCAGACGAAAAGAAGATCAGAATTAATAAGGTGAACAGAATACTATGCTTCATGTGATTTCTCATCTCAAATCCAGTGGAGTATCCCGAGCAGGGATAGTCAGAAATTCGGATTTTTATCCATCGGAGTTTGTGAAGAAATTTTCCCGGACTTTCGTTCGTTATAGACCTTCTTATATTTCATCCAGTCTTTGTTAAAGATACGGTTATCAACCAGGGTTAGTTTCAGTTTACCGGAAAAATAATCAATATTCGCTTTGAGTGCAGGTGTCGTTGGACTGAATTTACTGCAGGTCATTCCCCAGCAGGCTCGGATATTGCGACTGTCTCCAGTTGATTCATCCATATTGGAGATGTCTGCCTCACCATATTTCTTTTCCAACAAGTCATAAATCCCCCTGGAGTTCTCCTTATAAGTCGGGTATTGATTGCTGAAATCAATGCGATAGAGTCTTTTATTTCCAGTGAAATTCAGCACCAGTTTCATATCACCCTTGGTCTTGATAATTTCGTAACCATGGACAAGACCGTATTTATCTTTGCTGCTTTTCACATTATCAATTCGGTACGTTTTAATGACATCGTCCAAGTGCATATTCAACTTCAATCCCTGCACACTGAAGAATAAAACCTCATCGACGGCAAACAGATTTGAAGCAACAGGGTAGATTAGGACAAAGGAGAGGGTGATCAGTTTCATCAGGAAGTTGATGCCTCTTGAATTATGCGAATTTTGCCAATCAGTTAAGTCAAATGTTGGATAATCTACTTTCTTCAAAACCAAAACCTCCACCTAAAGATCTCAAGTTTCTCTGTTCGAAACATACTATTATAACTGTCGATTTGGTGCAATCGGGTTAGCTCGGACCCTCCGCATTTTTTGCTCTGCTGGTCACACTTTGTAAATCCGTTTCCCGGTGTCACCTACGGATAATAAGAAGAGTGAAAAAGCAAATCCCAGTCCAGAATCACTAGTAGGGCAATATCGGTTTACGATATTATACACGCATATGAACAAAAATTGCAGGTTCCAAAATGACAGATTGCAAGCCACACAATTTAACTGTTTGTTTTTATAAACTATCATAGGAAAATGTGATATTAGATGATGCTTTCATCAAAGTTAAAAACCGGCAATCCTGTCAGTTTATTTGCCATGATCAACGATTTCGTCTAAAATGGCGACATGCTAAAAGAGCCACTGAGTTCATCATCGCGAAATCAACCATCTGGCAATCCTGATGCCAAGCGATACCGTGAGCGAGCGTAAAGTTTTATATTTTTGAAGGGGTCCGAAATGAGAAAATTAATTCTGTTTGTGATACTGGTTTCATTTTTATTTCCCCCGTCCCCTGCAGTTGCCATCAATGCGGTGGCCAGTATCAAATCCACTATTGGGGAGGTTAAAATCCAGCGATTGAGAAGGAATATTCCCGGGCGCAAAGGGTTGATTCTCAACGATCAGGATGTTGTGATAACAGGCAGCAATGCCAAAGCCACCATTTTGTTCAGAGACGGATCAGAAATTCGCCTTTTTCAAAACACAAAATTTACCATTGAGAAATCTGAAGAACTCAAAGGATCCCAGCGGGGATTTTTTAACAATTTTCTACTGAAAGCCGGCTCATTCTGGGGTAAATTCACCAAAAACCGCCAGAAAACCGTTATCGTGACGCCTACTGCCACCTGTGGAATTAAGGGAACCAGTGTCGCATTTTCTGAAAGAAACGGCGTTCTGGATGTCAGCCTGTCTTCAGGTCTCATTGAACTGGAAAATGAGGACGAAAAAGTTGAACTGAAACCCGGTAAAATAGTCAAAGGTATTACGCGATCCGGAACTTTCAAGGATAAGATTGAGGATCTGCCGTTCAGATTGATGATGAAGCCGGATAATAGCAAAATCAAAATCCCTACTCCCGGCAACCAGGAAGAAATTGATTTTACCCTTCAGGTGATCAATGTAAAAACTCAACAGAACATATCCAGAAGAGGAGATGTATTCTTCAGCCTGAGAACGAATAAAATTAAATTCCCTGAAAAAATATCCTTGAATGAAAGGGGGTATGCAAGGGTAACAGCAACTGTTGATCCTTTCCAGAAATCCGATTACGGCGACGGCAGAATTGAGATCACCGCCGTTATCGAAGGAGAACAATCACTGGATGTGGGAACTGCACAGACCTTGCTGACTTACGACGTTCCTGAAAAACTCAGAAAAGTTATTCGCATTGATGCAAACACCGGTCAGGTCGACTAACTCTGCTTTGATTCTGCTGGCAGCCCGAAAGGGCTGTCAGCTTTCCGCCATCTAACCCGTGACCTTGTATACCCTTCCCGCACAACCTCCGTCATCAAAGCCTTGACAATGTGCAGGCAGTCAATTGACAATTTCATGAAGATGCGGACAATATCTTTAGCCAATCTCTTCCATGCATCACTGTTGTTTTCAACTCAATCCCCTATCCGAGGGCGATATCAACAGACTCTTCCGTCTCACGACTCCGGATCTGATTGAATCAACTGTGCTGAATCATTGAAGCTACAGGATGGAGAAAAAGCTATCCGGATGAGGCTGCCTTTTGCTGATATCAGGAATCCAAGGCAATCACCCTTAACAACCGAGGCAGCCGGAAAAGAAAATCCGAATCCCGGTCTCGGGTTCATTGAATGTTCTGAAGAGTTCGAATTAAACGCAAACCAAGATCTGGTGGCAAAGGAACCCAATTAACCACCCATAGAAAAATCTTGCCTTCCGGGAGTTTATAAGATAGGCAAACAGGAGTTTATTATTTAAGACACCAACCTGACAATTACGCGATCTGATAATGGAAAACAGTTATACCGCAGAAGCCATTGAAGTATTAAACGGTCTGGATCCCGTCAAGCAGAGACCCGGCATGTATACAGAGACCTCCCGGCCAAATCACCTGGGACAGGAAGTCATCGACAACAGTGTCGATGAAGCCATTGCCGGTTTTGCCACAGAGATTGAAGTGATCCTGCATAACGATGGATCTCTTGAAGTAAGTGATAACGGCAGAGGAATGCCGGTTGATATTCATCCCGAAGAGGGGATAACAGGCGTCGAGCTGATTATGACCAAGCTGCATGCAGGGGCCAAATTCTCCAACAAGAATTACAGGTTTTCAGGTGGTCTCCATGGTGTAGGTGTTTCTGTGGTTAATGCCCTCTCTTCCGATCTGTCTGTTAAAATCAAGAGGGACGCCAAGGAGTATCGGATTACCTTCAAAGATGGTGAGAAAACCTCTGATTTGGAAGAGATAGGAACAGTTGGTAAAAGAAACACCGGCACCACTATTCGTTTCTGGCCCAATGGCAAGTATTTTGATGTAATCAAATTCTCCATATCCCGATTGAAATATATTTTGAAGGCTAAGGCTGTTCTTTGTCCGGGGCTAAAAGTCAGCTTTTATAATGAACTTCAGGATACGCTGGATGAATGGTATTATGAAGACGGTCTAAAGGATTACCTGACAGGACAATTGACCGAGTTTGAAATCATTCCCGAAGATCCTTTCGTCGGGCAATTTGAGGGAAACGAACAGTCCGTCTCCTGGGCAGTAGCATGGATCCCGGATCACAAGGAAAACTTAAGTGAGAGCTTTGTCAATCTCATTCCAACTCCACTGGGAGGGACACACGTAAACGGCTTTAGGACAGGATTGCTGGATGCAGTCAGGGAGTTTTGTGAGTTCAGAAAGCTGGTCCCCAGGGGAATCAAGCTGTCTGGAGAGGATATCTGGGAGAACTGTAACCATATTCTCTCTGTCAAGTTACAGGATCCGCAGTTTTCCGGGCAGACTAAGGAGAGACTCAGTTCAAGACAGAGTGCCGCTTTTGTTTCGGGTATCGTTAAGGATGAATTTGGGCTTTGGCTAAATCAGCACACCGATTATGGCGAACAGCTTGCGGAACTCGTTATCAATAACGCCCAACGCAGACTCAAGGCCCGGAAAAAAATCGCAAGGAAAAAAGTAAGTTCCGGACCATCACTTCCGGGGAAACTGGCTGATTGCGTTTCACAAGACCCCAGTATCAGCGAACTGTTTCTGGTAGAGGGAGATTCCGCCGGTGGTTCTGCCAAACAGGCGCGCGACAGACATACACAAGCTATTATGCCTTTGAGGGGGAAAATCCTGAATACCTGGGAAGTTGACTCTTCCTCCATTTTGAGTTCCCAGGAAATTCACGACATTTCTGTGGCCATTGGGGTGGATCCTTCGTCAGAAGATCTGAGCGATTTGAGATACGGCAAAATATGCATTCTTGCCGATGCCGATTCCGACGGGCTTCATATCGCAACTCTACTTTGCGCACTTTTTCTGAGACATTTCTATAAGCTGGTCGAAAACGGTCACATCTTCATCGCCATGCCGCCTCTTTATCGCATCGATGTCGGGAAAGAGGTATTTTATGCCCTGGATGAATCCGAGAAAAGGGGAATTCTGGACCGGATAGCGGCTGAGAAGAAAAAAGGTAAAGTCAGTATCCAACGTTTCAAGGGATTGGGAGAGATGAATCCCATACAATTGAGAGAAACCACCATGGCTATCGATACACGACGTCTGGTCCAGTTGAAAGTCAACTCCAACCTGGATGCCTTCAATACTCTGGATCTCCTCCTGGCTAAAAAACGGTCACCGGATCGAAGAACCTGGTTGGAAGACAAAGGAGACCTGGTTCAAGGTGATATCTAACGATCAACAAACCAGATAACTGGCAACAGGATATCTGTTTTTTTAAACACTTACAGTTTACATTCGTTCCGGCAGAATGGATCTCGAACCGATCTTCATATGAGACAGGACGCCGGATCCGGTTAAAATACCCAGAGAACTATCTTTAATACAAATAGAACATGTTAGATTCTATAGATCTTACTGAAGAGGGAATCGAGCAGATTTCCATTGATGATTTCGCAGAAAGGGCCTATCTGGAGTATTCCATGTATGTCCTGCTCGACCGCGCCCTGCCTCACATCGGAGATGGCCTGAAACCGGTGCAAAGGAGAATTATCTACTCCATGTCTGAACTGGGGCTGCGGGCAAGTGCCAAGCATAAGAAATCAGCCAGAACCGTTGGTGATGTCCTGGGTAAATATCATCCCCATGGAGATGCAGCCTGCTATGAGGCCATGGTTTTGATGGCACAGCCTTTTTCCTATCGTTACCCTCTGATTGACGGACAAGGAAACTGGGGTTCTCCGGATGATCCCAAATCTTTCGCGGCAATGAGATATACGGAATCCAGGTTAACCGACTTTACCAATATCCTCTTAAGCGAATTGTCCCAGGGAACGATAGACTGGAAACCTAATTTCGATGGCACGCTTGAAGAGCCGATAATTCTACCTGCGAGACTTCCTCATATACTTTTGAATGGGATCTCTGGGATTGCAGTGGGAATGGCTACTGATATTCCTTCACACAACGTCAGCGAGGTTATTGCCGCCTGCGTGCATCTTCTGAAAAACCCATCCGCCGGCGTGGAAGAGATTCTTAATTATATCAAAGGGCCGGATTATCCTACAGAAGCTGAAATCATAACACCTGCAGAAGAAATTGCCAGAACTTACCAGACAGGATCCGGCAGTATCCGCATGCGGGCAAAATATACCGATGAAAGTGGGGATGTCGTCATTACAGCGCTCCCTCACCAGGTTTCCGGAACAAAAATACTGGAGCAGATCGCAACCCAGATGCAGAACAAAAAACTGCCCATGGTTTCGGATTTGAGAGATGAGTCCGATCATGAAAATCCGACCCGGCTGGTGATCGTCCCCAAATCGAATCGGGTGAATATCGATACCCTTATGGCGCATCTGTTTGCCACGACCGATCTGGAAAGGACCTATCGGGTCAATATGAATGTCATTGGCCTGGACGGGAAACCGGGGATTATGAGTATTGAGAACATTCTCAAGGAATGGCTCCAGTTCCGCACGGAAACAGTAAAAAGACGGCTCAACTTCAGGTTGAATAAAATCCTGGATCGCCTGCATATTCTCGAAGGGTTGCTAATTGCCTTTCTCAATCTTGATGAGATCATTAATATAATCAGGAACGAGGACGACCCCAAGGAGGTGATGACCCAAAGGTTCGGACTGACCGATCGGCAGGCTGAAGCCATTCTTGAAACCAAACTGAGACAGTTAGCGAAGTTGGAAGAGATCAATATCCGTAGCGAACTGGATGACCTTTCCAAAGAGAGAGCCAAAATCGAGGCAACCCTGGCTTCTGACAAACGACTGCGGACTTTGATCATCAAGGAACTGGAACTGATCGACGAGAAATTCGGGGACAATAGACTGTCACCCATTGTAGAGCGGCAGGAAGCGCAGGCCATGTCTGATGCGGAAATCCTTCCCGCTGAAGCGGTGACGATTCTGCTCTCCAAAAAGGGATGGGTCCGTGCTGCCAAAGGTCATGACATCGATACCGAGAAGCTGTCATTCAAATCCGGTGACGCCCTTGCCGATGTTGCTCACGGAAGAAGCAACCAATCCAGCGTCTTCATCGGATCGACCGGACGCAGCTACACGTTGCCCATCACAGGGTTGCCATCAGCCCGAGGATACGGCGAACCCCTGTCCGGAAAACTGCAACCACCTCCCGGGGCAATCTTTCATTATGTGCTCGCCGGAGAACCGGATCAGTTGATTCTGCTGAGTAGTGGAATCGGATATGGTTTTATTACCAAGCTTTCTGAACTCTATTCCAAAAACCGTGCAGGAAAGGCTATGTTAAGGGTGCCTGAAGGTTCATTTCCGCTACGTCCGGCTACCGTAACCAACCTGGACGAGGATCGCCTGGTAGCGGTAAGCAACGAAGGTTATATCTTGATTTTCCCGGTTTCCCAGCTCCCGATTCTACCCAAAGGCAAAGGAAACAAAATTATCAATATTCACGATAAAAAAGGCGAACACCTGAAGCTTATCACGGTTTTACCAAAAGAGTGCGGATTGATTGTCCATGCCGGAAGACGAACATTCCGGATTGATCTGCCAAAGATACCCGAGTACTCAGGGGAAAGAGGCAGACGCGGCCGAAAACTTCCACTGGGATATAGAAATGTCAGTCATTTAGAGGTTTATCGGGAAACACCTCCGGAAAGCGATGAGAATGAACAGCTTAACATCATTGAAGATAATGACCGCCAATTACCACCGGATCATGAAAAGACAGAATAATCCGATCCGGCCTCAAAGGAATGCCGGGGGATAAGAGGAATCAAAAACAATGTCACTTGCAAAGAGAAGCCTGAGGAAAGAGATTGATCTTGCTCTCTGTAAAGACAGGACCCGTCTTAAAAAACAGTTAAACCGTCTCCCATCCCCGGATTCCAGGAATTTCGATCAACAACATGATCGAATCAGAAACAGTCTTAAGAAATCGCTATCTTTAGTCGCTGCCAGACAGAATGCGATTCCTTCAATCAGTTATCCTTCTGAACTTCCCATAACCGCAAAAAAAGATGACATTTGCGCTGCTATCCGGGGCAACCAGGTATTGGTGATAACCGGAGAGACCGGATCGGGAAAAACTACCCAGATTCCCAAAATGTGCCTGGAAGCTGGCCGTGGAATCTACGGTAAAATTGTCTGTACGCAGCCGAGACGAATTGCTGCTATTTCCCTTTGTACTCAAGTCGCAAAAGAGCTGAATACCGAAGTTGGCGACAAGGTCGGATACAAAATCAGATTTTCGAACAAATCCCGCCCAACTTCGCTCATACAGTTTGTTACGGATGGTCTTCTATTGGCAGAAATTCAGGACGATCGTTTTCTTACAGCTTACGATACCATCATTATTGATGAGGCTCATGAGAGAACGCTGAACATTGATTTCCTGCTGGGGTATTTGAAAAAGCTGTTGATTCAGCGGCCGGAACTGAAACTGATCATAACTTCGGCGACCATCGATGTAGAGAAGTTTTCCAGGGCTTTTCCGCAACGATTCGATGACCGGCTCCAACAGTCCATCCTGGTCGATTCCGCACCTGCGGATGGTCACCGTGAAGGTGAAGGTGCACCGATTATTGCCGTGTCCGGAAGGATGTACCCGGTTGAAGTTCGACACCTCCCGATTGATGAGATTATGGAGGAACAGGGTGATCAGACGATGATCGATCTCGTCCAGGAAGCGATTGAGGAGATACTGACCGAAACAGATAATGGCGATATCCTGGTATTCATGTCCGGTGTCCAGGAAATCAGGGAGGCCAGAGACCGGTTGTTATCACTTGAAAGGGAGGGTTTTGATATCCTGCCTCTATTCGGCAGGCTGAGCAATTCGGAACAGAGTAGGATTTTCAAAAAAACAGCGCGACGAAAGATCATCCTTTCGACAAATATTGCTGAAACCTCCATTACTGTTCCCGGGATTCACTATGTTGTAGATACCGGAAGGGCTCGAATCAGTGAATACAACACCCGGTCAGGAACCCAGGGTCTTCCTGTCAAGGCCATTTCCCAAAGCAGCGCGGATCAGCGGAAAGGAAGGTGTGGAAGAATAGCCAATGGTATCTGCATCAGGCTGTACAGCGATGACGATTACCGGAAAAGATCCCGTTACACCGTTCCTGAAATTCAACGGTCCAATTTATCCGAGGTCATTCTCAGGTTGTTGTATCTGAAGCTGGGGGATATCGATTCTTTTCCCTTCATCGATCCGCCGGAGTCCGCACAGATCAGGGCGGGATTTCGAACCTTAAGGGAACTGGGCGCGCTGAATGATAAAAAGCGACTCACTACCATCGGCAGGGAAATGGCTTTCCTTCCAATTGACCCGAGAACAGCCCGCATGGTTCTCCAAGCTAAATATGAAGGAACACTTTATCCTGTTTTGGTAATCGCCTCCGCTATTTCCTGCCAGGATCCCAGGGAGAAACCCGAAGAAAAAAAAACCCAGGCAGAGCAACAACATGCCCGGTTCAAGTCAAGGGAATCCGACCTGATCACCTTGTGGAACCTTTGGGAGGAATATCATACCAACCTCGATGAGTTGAAAACACAGAATAAAATGAGGAAATTTTGCAAGGCAAATTTCCTTTCGTACAACAGAATTCGAGAATGGCGGGATATTCATACTCAGCTCAGCAGAATTGCCGAAGATAACAACTGGACTGTGGACAAGCCTGACAAACCGGACTATGACAAAATCCACAGAAGTATCCTGGCCGGGTACCTTCCCCATATCGCCCGACTAAAGGAGAAAAAAACCTACCAGGGAACCCGAAATCGTCAATTTCTACTTTTCCCCGGATCAGACCAGTATCAGAGTCGTCATCAATGGATTGTGGCGATCGAGCTGATCGAAACGTCAAAACTGTTTGCTCACAGGGTCGCCAAAATCGATCCTGACTGGCTGGAGTCCCTGGCTGGAAATCTCTGCAAAAAATCCTGGTCGGAACCTCGTTGGGAAAAGGAAATCCAGAGAGTGATAGCCCTGGAAAAGGTGACCCTGTTTGGTTTCAGCCTGGTGGAGAACAGGAAGGTGTTTTACGGAAAAATAGATCGGGAAGCGGCCAATATGGTCTTTATCAGGGAAGCTTTGGTTGAAGAAAAACTCACTGTCGACCTTCCTTTCTGGAAAAATAACCGCAACCTGATTGAAGAGATCAGAAAAGAGGAAGCAAAAATCAGGAATCGCAACCTGCTGGTTGATGATGAGGAAATTGAAAGGTTTTATGCCCAGCGGATTCAGGGAGTAGCCTGCCTGAATGATCTGAAGAAACTGATCAGGGAGCACAAAGGCGATCAATTTCTATTTATGACCAAGGCGGATCTGTTACGCCGTGAGCCTTCCGACAGCTCGTTTCTGTTCCCGCCACACCTGAAAATAGGTAAGCACAAATGCCGCCTGGAATATCGATTTGAACCGGGGCATTCCCGGGACGGAATGACCCTGTATCTGACAGAATCATTAGCCGGGTCAGTGCGAAATGAACCTTTTGAATACCTGGTACCCGGTCTTCTGAAAGAAAAGATTCTTTGGCTCATGAAAAACCTGCCAAAAGAGAAGAGAAAAAAACTGGTGCCAATTCCCGATAAAGCCGAGAAAGTCTGGAATGAGATTACATCCCTCAGATACTCGACAGATCAGGAACCAACCGAGAAACCAATTGCGCATGATTTTTATAAGGAACTGTCCGAAACACTGTTCCGACTGACTCGGATAGATATTACTCCGGATGAGTGGGATTATAAGTCGATTCCTGATTATCTGAAAATAACCTTTGGTATTCGAAAAAAAGGATCAGGAAAAACCTTTTATACCAAAGACTTGGAAATCGACCAAAAACCGAATAAACAATCGAAAAACAGTTGGGAGTCACTGATTGAGCCCCATGAGAGATGGGAGATAACGTCCTGGGATTTTGGCAATCTGCTGGAGAAAGTCAGATTAACAGACGAGGGTGATATCGATATATGGGGGTTTAAAGCCCTCTCTCGCAAAAGTGGCAGTCTGGTTCTTACAATTAGAAAAACGTTTGATGAAGCTCTTGAGGATTGCCTAGAGGCAGTTCCCATGCTGATTGAGATCGAACTGGGTGATCAACTGTCCTGGATTTATCATGAACTGCGGTTCCCTCCCGAGACGTTATTTCGTTTCCGCTACTTGTGGGATTCGCCGAAAGTGCTTGATTCCAACTCTTTACAGAAAAAATTTGACAGTTCAAAATCCAAGTCACAGAGAGATTTCCATGATTCCTTGCAGAAAAAAACCTTCGAACTGGTTCAACAGGGACTCTGCGCATATAACGGCAAAAAGATTCTCACCGAGGCAGAATTCCGCAGTTACGTTAAATTACAGGAAAATGGACTGAAAAAACTGGCAACTCAAACTGTTCAATGGATCTCCGAGTCCCTGGAGAATTATCACGAAGTACTGATCCTGATACAACAGGAGCGTTTGGGATTGTCTGAAGAGTTCCATAACAGGCTGCGGAGTGAACTGGACTTCTTTTTCTCCTCCGGATGTATGGAAGAGATTGCTTTTGAGCAGTGGAGGCATTGTCCGAGAATCCTGAAAAGCTATAAAAAAAGAATTGAACGCTATTTGATCGATCCCATTGGTGAAAAGGAAAGGGTTGATGCCTACCAGCAATACCAGGAGACTGCCGAAAACATGGGAAAAACCGGAAATGGGATCCAACACAGATGGTCTGTTCAAAGATTCCGATGGATGTTGGAGGAATTTAAAGTTTCGCAATATGCACAAGGATTGTCGACCGCTTTTCCCATTTCAACCAAACGTTTGGACAAATTTCTGAAAGAGCATTTCTCTTCGCCATGAACGTTTATTTTACATATGGATTCTGGTAATGGTTCAAAATTGAGCCGAACGAAACGGTACAATATTCTGGACTACTCTTTCCGAGTAACCCTCTGAAACCGGAATATTACCTCGGAACGGCCTAAAAAAGCCGCATCGGGAAAATCAACGAAACAAAGAGTCTATTGATAAGAGCGACTGGAAATGGTATGATATTGTTTATTTCTGTCTCGAATAGATCGTAAAACAACCGTTTAAGATTAATGTAGGTGGCCACCAAAAGATCCATATCCTGAACCATTATATAACGAGCAGACACTGAATGGAAAAGATTTTAATAGTCGATGACGACCCGCATTTAATTGAGCTGCTATCCGAGATATTGGACATGCTCGGTTACACATCCGAATTCATAACCAAACCAAAATTCCTCTTTCAAATACTTGAAGCTGAAGCCTTTGACCTGGTTCTGATGGATTACTATATGCCCGAAATCGACGGAGTCACCTTGTTGAAAGACTTGAAAGCCCACCCTGTTTTCGGATCGATACCGGTCATCATGCTTACCAGCGAAATCGATGATCACCTGCTGGCGAAATGCTTTGAAAACGGGGCAGAGGATTTCATCAATAAACCTATCAGCGAACTGGTACTGGATTCCAGAATAAAGTCCGCCCTGACCAAGCAAAAGCATCTCAGGGAAATCGAACGACAAAAAAAAGAACTTGAAGAGATGCTGAATACGGTTAAACGCTATTCCGTGGAGCTTAAAACGGAAATTGAGGCAAAAGACAAAGCCCTCAACCTTCTCCAGGATACATTTGGTGGTATGGCGGAAGGGGTGGTCACCCTAGACTCGCATTTCATCGTACAAATGATCTCTCCGCAGGCTTCCAGAATTATGGATATCAGCAAGGAGGATGCCCGTGGCAAACCTGCCTCTTCCCTATTGGGAACCGCGATTGCAGGTCCCAACGGTCTTCTGATGGAGTGTGTTAGTAACAACACCAGCCTTTCCAGAGTTGAAAGTAAATTGCTCTGCCCATCAGGATCCATTGTACCGGTGTTTCTCTCCATAACTCCCTTGAGAGGACCTTCGGGAAACATTGGGTGGATTCTCTTCTTCTGGAATCGCAGAGAAGCTGAAAACCTGCTTCAGGGAAAAGCTAACGTCGGAACATTCGGCAGTATGGTGAGTTGCGACCCCAAGATGAAAGAGATCTTCCAGCTAGTCGACAACGTAGCTCCCAGCAATGCAACCGTCATGATCCAGGGTGAAAGCGGAACGGGGAAAGAGCTGGTCGCCAGAGAGTTGCATCTGAGAAGCCGAAGAGCCCAAATGCCGTTTCACGCGGTAAATTGTGCCGCGATCCCGGCCAACTTGCTGGAAAGCGAGTTCTTCGGGCACGAAAAAGGTGCTTTCACCGGTGCCCAAAATATGAAAAAAGGGCGCTTTGAACTGGCCGACGGCGGTACCATGTTGTTAGACGAGATTGGTGAAATCCCCATTGAACTGCAAAGCAAACTGCTAAGAGCTCTGCAGGAGCAAAAATTCGAGCGTGTCGGGGGGACACAATCCATACAGGTTGATGTCAGAATTATCGCTTCCACAAATCGGGACCTGTGGCGAATGGTTAACGACCAAACCTTTCGAGAGGACCTCTATTACAGGCTTGATGTTGTTTCCATCAAACTACCTCCCCTGAGAGAGAGATTGCAGGATGTATCGATTCTGATATCAAGCTTCATCGAAGAACTTAACAAAAAAGAACACAGGCAGATACGAAATGTTTCCGCCGATGCACTACAGCAACTGGTGAATTACGAATGGCCGGGCAACATCAGGGAGCTGTACCACGTCATAGAATATGCTTTCGCGGTTGGAAAAGGAAACATTCTGCGAAGATCCCACCTACCGGAAAAGATCGTAAAGAAAGAGGAGAAGGAACTTACTACTGCCAAACCGGTACAAAATGAAAAAGAAATGATCATGAGAGCCCTTGAACAGACTAATTTCAGAAAAGGTAAAGCAGCAGCCCTCCTGGGCATGTCGCCTAATACGCTTTACAGGAAAAGAAAAAAGTATAACCTCTAATCTCAGCTCTCCTTTCGCTTCCGGAAGGAGTTCACAACAATCCCCGATCCAGATTCATCCCCTAACAGACAGACATACTTAATGCGGGATGCTGATTCGATCAGTTATTGTCAATTTCAATCAATCCATCCCTGCATGGTTCAGGATTCGATCATTTTCAACCATTCCGGCTTGCCCAAAAAAGCTGAATTCGGAGCTCTGCATGGTAGCCTCTTGATATTGCTGTAATATCATGGATTGGCATATATATCGCAGTCTCGGAGGAGAAAAAGACACCAGTCTCCAATGTCAGACCAGACCGGATCCACTCCCTTGAATTGTTAATGGCAAGCACCAATTTTTCGATAAGTTTCCGGATGTTATGGGCCATTGAGTAACTATTTAATTTAGGATCGAAACAGGTGATAAGGGATATGGGTATTGAAAGACAAAAATCCGAAACCGGGCCAGACGCTTTTCACGGAAATGATAATTACATTTTCAATGTCTATAACAAGTTATTAAGACAGGTATTGAGTCGTATCAGTATGGAAAGGGCAGCATTGCTGCTTAAACGAAAGGATGACCTGACCCTGGAAGCCGAAGTCTATAAAAAATCCACGGATCGAATCGTAACCATCTCCGTTTACCAACTTAATTCTATCTCAAATCCCGAATCCTATCTGCCTCTTTCCTATATAAACAAGATATGCGGATCCAAAGGGGATTTTTCGGTCATTTTCCCGAAGTCCGAATCCGACTATTATGGAGATCCCTATCTCAAACAGAAAAAACCGGGTTGTGTAATATGTGCAACAATCAATGCCGAAACGGAAACTCCCGGAATTCTGTACCTTGAAAGCGAGAACCCGTTAGACTTGAATAGCCGGGAAAACAAGAATCTATTGGATTTGTGCCTGGACCAGGCTTCACTCTCACTGGAAAACACACGTTGTTACGCTCAGCTTCAGAGCCAACTGGCAGATCGATTGCAGGAGTTGAATGCCATCAAAAAAACCAAATCCAATGAAAATCAAGCCAGAATTCGATTTTTACAAGGCATGAATCAGGAGTTACAGGCCCCCCTGAACTCCATTATTGGATTTAGTCAACTGCTGATGAAAAAAGGCAAGCAACTCCATCTGCCCTCCGAAATAAAAAACTATATCAAAAAGATTGAGATGAGTGGCGTCGAATTAAACGAATTACTCAGTAATATACTGGTGCACTCGCTCGGGGACCCGGAAACTCACGACCCGATCTTCTCCAGGTTCGATATCAAACCGCTGCTCAAAAGTCTTGTTCATGGCCAATACAACTCAATATCAGAAACCGAGCGTGATGTCCGAATTGAGATTCGTGGAGTTTTCCCGGATAGTATCTATTCGGATCGATCGTTGGTGACCCGTGCTCTGATGTTTCTGGCCGGCAATGCTATCCGCAGGTCAACCGCCGGGCAAACAATTATCATCAGGGGGATTAAAGAAACCGAAAACCTGGTATTAAGATTCGAAGATGAAGGCCCCCCCCTGTCAGACAGAATCAGGCAACCACTTTTCTGCGATTTATCAACGGCAGATGAGAATAACCTGTCGCCACTGGATTTCCTCAATTTGGAAATGTCATCGGCAGAAGAAACAGCAGTACGACTCGGGGGAAAACTTGAGTACAGGATAATGGAAAATCAACGTTCGGCTTTCACCCTTCATATTCCGGTTAAGGAACCCGAATCAATTACCCGAAATGATATCAACCCTTCCGCACATACCGCAAAGTCCCGTTCCGCTGACGAGGATCCATCTCGTAACATCAACTCTGCAACGCTGATGAACGCTGAAGATTTGGTTCCGGATGAAACACCTGAACAAATTTTGACAGAACTGAAGTCACTTGCCTCCATCCCCATTTACAAAGGACGAACACTGATTAGCCGGATTCGTCAACTCAAACAGATCTGTGAAAATTCTAACCTGAGCTTTCTGTCGGCATTGGAAGACCTTGAAAAATCTGTTTTTGATGGGAATATTAATCGGTTTAATTCGATAATTAACTGTATTCTCGATCAAACCGCCTCCTAAAAAATCGGCTTTGTTCGGTTTTGAAAACTCCAAGCAGTAAGCTTCTATTGGAAAGTTTTTTTATTTCAATATATTATATATATTTAAGTTCGATCTTTACATAATTTATATCGGAGATATTGATAGGAAGGCCTAAAATAGGCTAGACTTCCGTTAAAGTTGGAATAGATTTTGAAATATTTCCGGATAGGTAAAAAACAGGGCCAACCAGTATTCAAGGAGACCCTTTTTCGAAAAAAGCAATTTGATAAGAAATCTCGGATATGTCAAGTGATCAGCACACCATAGAGAAATTTGGGCTCAAACTGGAAGATTTAACTGACAACATGGTAATCACCGCCTATACGAGGTTTGGGCATCGGTATACCAGGGTCAACAGTGAAGTGTGTAAATTCGTTCGCCATAACTTTTTCAATTGTAAAATCTCCATCAAACGAAAGAACAGGGAGCTGAAGATTGATTCCGACGTACTGCAGGAAGGCGATACCATTCTACGAATTTACGATTTCCCCCCTGAACTAACAAAACTCGTCAATGTTAATTCCAAGCTGATCAAGGCGCTTAAATACCGTGATATTCTTGAGTTCGATGTCAAGCAAAAAGCTGAGATTGAAGATGATACTAAAGACGAACTGCGGAAAATCATTCAGTTGGTCAACCAATCCACTAAGCGCCTATCGGTAAAAGAAGAGAGACGCCTGGAAACAATCAGGGAGACCAACGAACTGATTCAGAAGGTCAGTGAATCCGCCAAAGTTCGCAGAAACGCTATGGAATCAGTTGAATACGCAATGGACAATGCCCGTCGTGGACTGAATAAGATAGATGATATCAGGCGATATGTTGATAGTATCACCGAATCTGCCTCTGCAGATGCTATGGCGGCAATTGCCAATATTAAGGCCAGTGATCAAACTTATGCGCATTGTGTAGATGTCGGAGTTATCTTTCAGAACGTCTACAACCTGATTTTGCAGGATACAGGGAAAAAAAGCGTATTCCAGACTCCAAATGAAGCTATTCTCAGCGCTTTCCTGCACGATTTTGGAAAATCACAGATACCCAAGGATCTGTTGGAGAGTACTGTCCGATTTGAAAGAGACAGCAAGGAGATGAAGGTTATGATGTCACACCCCGAGCATGGTGCCCAATTGCTATCGCAAATGGGCATGCCGGAACCGATCATCAACATGGCACATTATCACCATGTCAAACAGGACCCTAACATGCTTTCAAGCTATCCACGGGGTTGTACCTATGACAAAGTCTCCTTTGAAACCCGTCTGCTTTCGATTATCGATGCTTATCAAGCGCTTGTAGGCAAGAGAAACTATAAACGATCATGGTCTCCCCCGGCCACCATGAGGTATATTGATGCTTTATCAGGAGTGGAATACGACTATGAAGTTTGGTTGCTGTTTTTGAAGGTAATGGGATTGTACCCCAAAGGCTCTCTGGTAGAGCTCAGTAACCATTCAATCGGTTTTGTGGTAAGCGTCCCCAAGGATGAAGGAGATCCCGAACGCCCCGTAATCGCGGTTGTGAGAAATGAGTTCGGGGAGGATCTGGATCACCATGAACTGGTAGACTTGCAAGAGACCCTTGATATTTCAATTATTAAGGATTTGGATAACCAGGAAGTTTTTGGTAAGAATGCCCTGGAGATTTTCATGGGCATCGAGATCAACTAAGACTTGATCGATGCATCTCTCTTCCTGTCAGGTTTGCAAGGGGATTCGTATCGCAAACTCGGTCCCCTTTCCTGCTTCGCTATGAATTCCAAGCGTTCCCTGCAAATCATCAATAACGGTCTTTACAGCATCCATCCCCACTCCCCTGCCAGAGGTATCGGTTAATTTCTCAGCAGATGAGAAGCCGGGCAGGAAGAGGATACTCCAGTAATCTTCCGCTTCGATTAATGATCTGACTTGATCATTATCGAGGTTCGGATTTGCAAGGGCAATCTGAGAAATTTCCTGTTCGTCAATTCCGCGTCCATCATCAGAAATTCTAATCAACAGATCTCTTTCCTGTTCCTCTATCCTTATGACAATCTTCGCCTGCATCGATTTTCCTGCTGCACGTCTTTCATCAGGAGGCTCAATTCCGTGGTCAATGCAATTCCGGTAAAGATGTCCCAGATCGACATTCAGAGTTTTTGCAAGATCCTTGGGAATTGATAATCCCTCATCAATATCCATTTCAACGGTCACCTTTTTGTTCATCTTCTCGGCTAACCTCAAGGCATCGGCTTTCCAGTTCCCGACGATCTTTTGAGCTTGTACGGAATTCCGGCTTAATACAATCGATTTGATCGATTCCAGATCCTCTTCATTAACTGCGGCTTCGAGTCTGGCAAATTGATTTTGATCGAAGGAAACCCCGTTTAAGATTTTAATGATCCCCTCACCGAGGTTTTCCTTGAAAGAGTGGGCATATTCGAACTCCTGTTCGAACCTGGTGAACAAAGATTCGAACTTATCTGAGTAATCGCTGATGTTACCTTTGTCCACGGCCAAAAACCAATCCTCAAACTCGTGAATGGTTTTTTTCAACTCGTTGAGTTCAAACTGACCGCTCAATCCTTTTGAACCGTGCAATGACCTCATGATTTCGCTGATTTTGGCACTATCAGGCTGTATGTTGTTCACCCAATACGCTTTGGCAAATTGTTCCACACTGTCAAAGCTGCTTGAAACATCCTCCAGCATGTCCATAAAACCACCAACATTGCTTTGCATTTTTTCAGTGATGGCTCTTTCCCGCTCCTCCTTCTGTTCCAGTTCCCGCTTCAAGGTGATATCTTCCATCCTGACAAATACCGACATTACATGTCCTGCACCATCCTGGACAAAAGAGTAATGAAGATTGAAATCCCGATCATTGATATGAACCTCCCTGGGAAGGAGATCCAGCACCACATCATGATTGAATTCGGAACCGCTGAACAAGAGGTGTAAGGCTCTGTAATAGTTTCTTAGTTTCTCCCTGTCATTTCTGAAGCCAAGATCCGCAAAGGGAACACCGGCAAGATTGTCCGTTCCCAGATACTCGGCAGCAATGGCCGTATAGTTTTCACCAATTTCTCCTGCCACGTTGATGGAGAAAGATCCCTGGCCGATGTTATCCAGAATCTCCTGCGTCAGTTTTCGTTGCTCTTCAGCCCGGATACTGCCTTGCTTGGCTCTTTCCACAACCGTCTGGAAAATTTTCTCCTGCAACCCGGGCACCCTTCTGATCAACTTGACGAACTTCTCCCTGGAAATAAACAGCGCCGTACAATCAAAGATTGGTTTTACCGTGACAGATGACTCATACTCACCGGTGGCACAGGCGTCATCACCAAAAATACCAGCTCTCGCAATAACCGGTACCTGACTGTTAAACTCAAAAACATTGGCAGGGTCCTTGAGAAGGTAGACCCCTCTTACCTCTTCATACTGCTGCAGGAATGCTTCATTAGCGTGAAGTTCGACCTCTTCGGTGTTTTCGGCCACATTGAGAAGATCGAAATCAGAGGTGTCTTCGAACAGATCGATCATCCTCAGTCGTTGAAGCTCTTTCTTCCACTTGATGAGGTTGGACTTAAAGTTCTGGTTGATGTGGTAGATCTGCTCGAAAAACATCCTTTCCATATTGGAATGGATTTTCTGATATGTTGCCTTAATCGAGCTTTCCAAAGTTGTGCTGTAGACCCGTCTTTTCAATTCAAACAGCAACTCAGCCAGTTTTTTCCTTTCTTCGCGATCCATTTCGTTGAGTTTTCTGGAAACGCTTTCAGGAGTGGCTTTCTCAAAAACTGCTGATAGTCTTTCAAGATCTTCCGGCGTCATATCGGTATCGATTTGCGGCTGGTTTATCGTTGCGGAGTCCAGAATCCAGTCTTTGAGGGTCAACCTCCAGTGCTGGACTTAAAAAACCTTATTACTAATTTGGAATATCCTGGTAAATGTTATACCATACTAATTATATTCATATTGATACGAATACAACATATTAAGTCGAAATATTTGCATTATAAAGTGATTTTTGTAAATATTACGAAAAAACCCCGAAAAGCAGGACTATTTCCTCCAATACACGACCGATTCCAACAACTGCGAATCATAGGTTTGAAAACGTACACACTCACTTGTTTGTAGCATCATGACGGAATTGAAAGCGTTGCGGCAGCAACTCAGTAACGATTCTACTGCCAGCTATTATGCAGACCAGTTTTATTCCCACATTTCCAGCAACAAGGACGCTGAAAATGAGCTAGCGGCTGTCATTAAAACAGGAATAAAACGCTATGCGCGAATTGAAGAGATTAAAGAGCGACTTGACAACAATGAAAGCACATCACAAATCCTTCAGATCATCTTTAAGCTCTTTCCCTCTTTTGCTTTTGTCATCTGCAACGATTTAGACAAACACCCCGAGTATTACGAGTTGACCAGGCCTCTGAGAATAGCTGTGGCCGCTTCAAGTATCGCGAGAAAAGCGGATTACAAAGAAATCTCGGAACAGTTTATCAACCAGATCGACACCAAAGAGAGCCTGGATAATCTGAACCTGAAAGTAACCGATCACAATACTGATATGCTGTATCTGCCCAAGCTGGTCAATCTGGACCTGCTTCAACTGACTGAAACCCAGCCTAACCTGAAATCTTCGACAAATCCCCATGAGTTGATTGAAACCATCTATTACTACAAGGTTATAAAGCAGGTTTTCCTCAAACACTATTTTTATCTGATTGGATTCTCCCAATCAGACCTGATCGCCGTCCACATAAACCGGATTTTTTCCAAGCTCTTTGTAGCCGTCAGAACCCATGAGCTGAGATTCTGGAAAAAGTTCAAAAACGGCAACAAGCTGCAAATGCAATTGCTCAACACAATTGCCAAGGATATGGATAAAACCCGACATCCACAGCTTAGAAAACATATTTTCGACAGGGTCAATGCCTTCAATCCCGTTATCCAGGACGGCACCCTGAAAAGCACGGTAATTGAGGTGCGTCAATTGCTAATGAAGCAACTGGCCGTGTTCTACGAACTATCCGTCAATAAACTGGTGCTTTTGCTGGACACCACATTGAAGATGAAAAGTAACGCGCACGTTAATTTTCTCTTGGCCCAGTTAATGAGGACGGATAATGAAAAGCTGTTCAACCTGTATGACCATTTGCAAGATCATCCCTCGGATAAAAACAAGGCGCTGCGATTTGTCGTCGTCAGGTATACGGATCGTCTCCCCCGATCCAAACGCAGATTGAAAAACGCAACCAGAGGTGAAGCATCTCTGGAGACGATCTATCAGACAACGGACAGCCTGCGCCAAACCCATGCCAATAAAAGACTCGCAGATTCGGAAGGCAACCGGGGCATGACCCAGGACGAGGTTCCCGCTTTTCTCGAAGAGCGATTGAAAAAGCTCTATGAAAGGGCAAAAAAAGAAGGGGCCTTAACTCAAGACCAGATTCCCGGTTACCTGGCCAAGTTTGCTTCAGCCGCAGAAGCCCTGGTGGGTCCGATACCGATTGGTAGCCAGAGAGTCGTGATCGACAACTTCAAAAGCACCACTGATGAAATCCTGGAAGAGATCACCAATAAAGGCCAACTCTCTGCGGAAGAAATTCAGGAAGTAAAAAGCGACATCGAAGAGAAGACAGAGGCTCTCTCAACTCCGGACGTGGATGAAAGAACCGAACTCGTCGATGAGATTGGCGTCACTCTAACCGATGCTTCCTTTGAGTCGGACAAGCGGAAGGAAGCGGCAGAATTGGAAGCTTTTTTCGCAAAAAACCTCATACCCTATGGCCTGGAAAAAAAAGCAAAACGTGTCAATGTAACCGACTTTTTCACCTTCCCCTTCGGTGACTTCAGCGGCCCTGATGAAGAAGACTGGTTTGATTACCATTTGCGCTATCTGCAATTGGCTGTGAAGAAAAGTAAACTGGACAAAAAGAATTTCATAAAGATCTTCAATAACATTTCTTTTCTCCCCAAGGTCAAGTACAAGAAATACTTTAATATTTTTCCCAACGACCAGTTCGAAGAGACAACTTTTATGGCCGTTTACGATTTGTGGCAGAATAAGGCATTTGACAGATTGAAAATCGCAGAAAATGAAACCATCCATTGATTTCAATGCTTCAACTGAAATCATCCACAGGTTACCTTCTACTCATATCCGCTATTTATAACGATTCGACTGAATCGCCGATTCCTGTCGAATTAATATTCGGATCGGCAAACCCGGTCCGCCAGGAGATAAACTATGTCTGAACCAGAAAAGAAGAAAGACGCCCCACAGGAGGAGCCACCTGCGGAACCCAAACTTGACACCGCCTTTTTGCAGGTACCCGTTGCTATCAGGGATGAAGTACAACAGATCATCAAGGATCTGATGTCCAAATCGGACACTGAGCTGTCTATCAGCAATGATTCTATCTCGGCATTACCGGAACAGGGATGTTTTCTTGTGATCTCTTTGGATAAGATCGAAGAGATAATAAACGGACTCAGGGAATGTCTTACCATGGAACCCGATAATGGGGCTCGGAACATCAAGGGACAGATAGAAAGGGTTTTGACGTTGCTCGGTTAACACACTCCTCGGCCCAAATGATCGGCTTGAATATCAAACGGGCATGTGATATTCTCGGCATGACCACAAATAGTGGTTTCATAGCATATTCGGGAAGTTATCAACTGGCTGCTATCGACATATAATGGCAGGAATCCTGGCTGACGTGGTTGTAATCGTCCATTTTTTATTTGTCCTGTTTGTCATCTTCGGGGCTCTTCTGCTCCTTAAGTCCTGGAAGTTTATCTGGCTGCATCTGCCGGCTGCTGTCTGGGGAGCCTTGGTTGAATTTACCGGTTGGATCTGTCCGCTAACTCCCCTGGAGAACAGGCTTCGATTCAGGGCCGGACAGGACACTTACCAGGGAGATTTTGTCGAAAATTACATTATGCCGATTCTCTATCCTGAAGCTTTGACGCGGAATACCCAAATGATTTTGGGGAGCCTGGTCATTGTAATCAATATCATTCTATACGGACTGGCGTTTTATCGCCAAAGGCGACCGGAGATCTAAGCACGGGGGATCACAAAAGATTACTCAAATTGGGTGAGTAATAATGCCAAACTTTTTTCTGCCAACAAAACTACTTTATCAAAAACCAAAGTTAAAATGATCAAACAGATGGGAAAGAACGATCAAGAGCTGATAAAAGCATTGCAAGCGACAATAGACGCACAGCAAGAGACCATTGAAGCGATGAAAAGCCAAAACGCCATCCTTAAGGAGCGGCAGAAAGTGATGACACCCGAACTGGAAAATCTGACAAAGGATCAGTTAAAAGATATCAAAAAGGTGATCACTACCTATATCAGCGGAATGAGAAAGCTGTAAGTTTGCCAGGTTGGCTTGCTTTCATTTACACGGGATTACCGGTTAAATCTACCGCACAAAGCGGGATTAAAAAGGGATGGCTTATCGACCCGACCGAAAGAGACAGGAATCGAAAAATCAACAGGGAGTTGATTCTGTAGTTGCAGCAACAGAATCTCCTATAATAAGGCATATCGGGAATTGATATGCTACTCAATACCAATCACAGCTCGATTGAATAAAAGGAGAGATTGAGAATGCCAAAAATCGGAAGTAGTGCCCTTGCCAAGATCAAATCGAAAGTCGCTTCGGGAGCCGTAAAAGGCTTCAAGGCAATACCTTTTTCCGGCCGGATATTTAAAACTGTTCAATCCGTTCCCTTTGTCCAGCGAAAAATCCAAAAAGGGGTTGATGGGATGATGGACGAGCTCTACGATTCCATCAGACCCTATAAAAATGAGTTCCCTGTATTTTCCCATCTGCCTGCGGAAGGTCGGGATCAACAGGAAATTCTCAGCGAGATGGAAGAGCTCAGAAAACGGGAAGATGATCGCTGGAAGGATGGATTTGTTTCCGGCGCTGTCTACCATGGTGACAAGGAGCATATCGAATTCCTGAACCGGGTATATTCACTTAACTCCCAGACCAATCCTCTTCATTCCGATCTGTGGCCCAGTGCGACTAAATATGAAGCGGAAATTGTCTCCATGACGGCTAATATGATGAACGCGGGGAAAGCCGAAGGTGACGTGACAGGTACAGTATCATCCGGAGGTACGGAGAGCATTCTCCTGGCGATGAAGGCCTACAGGGATCTGGCAGAAAAAACAAGGGGGATAACCGATCCCGAAATGATCGCCCCCGTAACCGCTCACGCCGCCTTCGATAAAGCGGCTCGGTATTTTAAAATCAAGATGGTGCATGTCCCTGTAAATGTCGAATTCAAAGCTGATGTCAAGGCCGTTGAGAAGGCGATCACTGAAAATACCATTGTAATCATCGGTTCCGCACCCAGCTTTCCCCACGGTGTGGTCGATCCAATTGCAGAGATGTCCGAAATAGCCAGAAAAAAAGATATCGGTTTTCATACAGATGCCTGCCTGGGGGGCTTTGTTCTGCCATGGGCTGAAAAATTGAACTATGACATTCCCCCATTTGATTTCCGGCTCCCCGGTGTAACTTCTATTTCTGCGGACACACACAAATACGGATATGCTGCCAAAGGCACCTCGGTGATTCTTTACCGCAATAGCGAACTTCAACATTTTCAATACTATAAAACTGCCGATTGGCCGGGTGGACTCTATTTCTCCCCAACATTTGCGGGGAGCCGTCCCGGTGCATTGAGTAGCGCTTGCTGGGCAGCGATGGTGTCTATCGGTGAAAAGGGATACCTGGATGCAACCAAAAGAATAATGGAGACCGCCGCTGAAGTTAAAAAAGGAATTGAAGAGATCAAAGAGCTGAAACTGATGGGAGATCCTTTGTGGGTCATTGCCTTCGCTTCAGATTCACTGAACATTTACAAGATTCTTGACTACATGAGTAAAAAGAACTGGAATCTGAACGGACTGCAAAATCCTGCCTGCATTCATCTTTGTGTAACCCTCCGCCACACGCAACCGGGGGTTGCCAAAAGATTTATTGATGACTTGAAGGCCGCTGTCAAATATGTCAATAAGCATCCGGAGTTCAAGGGAAGCATGGCTCCGATCTACGGTATGGTTGCAAGCCTGCCCGTTAAGGATCTGGCGGAAGACTTCTTCGACAGCTATCTTGATATGCTGTACAAACCCTGAAAACCGTAACCAGGATTAACTCATGACTGTCTTATACAGACTCTCTGTCTTTTGTGCCGACCGGGTGGGATTGGTTTCAGCCATTACCGGCAAGTTGTTTGACCTGGGGATCAACCTTGGAGATACAACATTTGCTGTACTGGGGAGCGGGGCTAAGTTCACTTCCGTATGTGAAGTACCACAAGAATTGTCTCTGCCGGATTTGAAAGGGCAAATTTCGGATATCGGAGAACTGGAGGGAGCTGATATTGAGATCAAACCCTTTGAATTGGAGGATGTTCACGGTCCCAAAGCCAAAATAACTCACCGAATCAGGGTACAAGGCGGAGACAACCCCGGCCTGGTTGCCAGGCTCTCGGAAGTCTTCATCGAGTTCGACGCCAATATCGTCAGATTGAACTCGGAAAAGACTGCCGATCCGTCCGGCACCCAGTACCTGATCGATATTTCTGCCTGGATTCCCAAAGAAAATACCGAAGCCTGCCTGGCCACCATTGAAAATACCGCCAATACTTTGCAAATGAGTTGTCGGATCAAAGCATCGGAAACATAAGGAAAGGGTCAATTAATGGATAAACTAAAGGGACTGTTGGATCTCAAACAGCTAACCAAGCTGGTTGAGTTGGATGAGATAGATACTGTGTTGGTGGGATTTACAGATCATTACGGTCGGTTTATGGGAAAGAGGTTTGATGGTGAATTCTTCCTGGAATCGGTATCAAAATCGGGAACTCATGGCTGCACTTACTTGTTGACAGTCGACATGGAGATGGAGGTAATTGAAGGCTACGAATATGCGAACTGGCAGCAGGGCTACGGAGATTTTCATATGGTTCCGGACTTTTCGACCCTCCGCATCGCCAGTTGGCTGGAAAAAACAGCGATGGTGATTTGCGATCTCAAGGATAGCCGGGATCATTCACCCGTGGCACAGGCTCCTCGTTCCATTCTCAGGCAACAGCTTGAGCAGGCAGCTATAATGAACTATTCGGTAATGGCCGCCTCAGAATTGGAATACTATCTTTTCGAAGACTCCTATCGGGAGGGGTACGAGAGCGGATATAAGGATTTAACGCCAGCCGGGTGGTATATCGAGGATTACCACTCTTTTCAGGGCGCACGAAACGAGTTTTTTCACGGTGCTGCCAGAAGGCATTTGAGGGATTCCGGCATTCCGGTCGAGAGTTCCAAAGGTGAAGCCGGTGTGGGGCAGCATGAACTGAATATAAAGTTTTCCGATCTACTGACCATGTCTGATAGCCATATTGTGTTTAAACAATGCATAAAAGAGGTTGCGGATCAACAACAGGTCAGTATCACCTTTATGGCCAAATATATTGATGATCAATCCGGATCCAGTTGTCATTTGCATCTTAGTCTCTTTCAGAAAAATAAAAATGTCTTTCATGGCAGAAAGGACTTTGAAGGTATCAAATGTTCAAACGAGTTCAGGTGGTTTCTTGGCGGCTGGATGGCTCATGTGCCGGAGATGATGGTATTTTACGCTCCCACCATCAACTCTTACAAACGCTATCAGGCATGTTCATGGGCTCCCACAAGAATCGTCTGGAGTTATGATAATCGAACTGCAGGCTTTCGTGTTGTAGGAGACAAAGACAGCCTGCGCATCGAGTGTCGCATTCCCGGAGCCGACTGCAATCCCTATCTCGCCTTTGCCGGGGCTCTGGCATCCGGTCTGGATGGTATTAAAAATAAAATAGAACCACCACCCATATACAGCGGTGATGTCTATACGGCCGATCATCTGCCCCGAGTTCCACAAACGCTTGCTGATGCGCTGCATCTTTTTGAAAACAGCCAATTTGTGGAAGAATCATTTGGCAGCGCAGTAAAAAAGCACTACTCACATTTTTTTCAGAAAGAGATCGAACTCTACCAAAATGCAGTGACAGACTGGGAACGAAAAAGATATTTTGAGCAGGTATAAAGAGGATTGAACACATGAGATCAAATCCCGTTATAGGGCTGACAACTTACGGTTTGAATGCCCAGGGAGCCTTTTATCTTCCCGGTTTTTTTGTTGACTGCACCAGAAGAGCCGGTGGTATTCCAATTCTGATACCCCCCGGTGAAAATCTTCTTCCCGAACTCATAAAATCGGTCGACGGGCTGTTGTTCACCGGGGGTGGTGATATCAATCCTGACCTTTATGGTGGTCAGACCCATGAAACCGTTTATGGTGTTGACGATTCAAGAGACCGTGCTGAGATGGAGCTGGCTCAAATCGTTCTTGACAATCACATCCCAACCCTGGCTATCTGCCGCGGTATGCAAATGTTTACCATTGTCCTTGGGGGAACCCTGATCGAAGATATTTCCCAAAACGAAATAAAAGGTGTTACTCATCGATTACCCGAACGGAAGCCCTCCACCCATACGGTGACAGTCGATAGGTCCTCCATGCTCTATTCGATCCTGGGAACCGGTGAGACACCTATTGCCTCGGTCCATCACCAGGCCGTGGCCACTCTTCCTCCAGGCACGAGAGCAGTGGCTTTCGCACCCGATGGTATCATCGAAGCCATCGAAAACGATGAATACGAAAACCTGGTTGCGGTGCAGTGGCATCCGGAGCTGACCGCCGGAGAGGATCCGATTCAGCAAAGTCTGTTCGATTCACTTGTCCAAAAAGCCAGGGTCAGCCAGGTGAAACGGAAGAAATACAGTTTAAATTAACCAGCTTGCACAATTTATCAGGATCGTACCCGTTTTGACGGATGAGAAGCCATGGCGTTTTAGGTCGGCAAACGCGTCGTCAAGGCTGCCTGGAACATCCACGATATAGCAATCAATTTTATCCGGTTTCAATCATCCATCAACACCATACTGGTATCTATACAGAGGAGAATAGAATGCCAAAAGGATTTAATGGCGCTGTCCTAAGAGTCGATCTAACCAAATCATCAATCGAGGTTGTCAATCCCCCGTCAGATTTCTATCGCACTTACTTGGGAGGAGGGGCTTTTGGAGCATACTATCTGCTGAAGGAGACCAAAGGATCCGACGAACCATTCAGTGAAGAAAACATCCTGACCATTGCTCCCAGTATCGTGACGGGAAGCAATGTTTCGGGAGTAAGCCGTTGCAGTGCTGTGGCTATTTCCCCACTGTCCGGCGCTGTTGGAGAAGGGCAGGCAGGGGGAAATATCGGACCCATGATAAAAAAAGCCGGGTATGATGCCATCGTCATCAAGGGGAAAGCCTCTTCGCTCTCCTATTTGCATGTTGAAAACGGAAAAGCCGAAATCAGGGATGCCACCCACCTTAAACAAAAGAAAGTCGGTGAAGTCTATGATTATTTCAAACAAGAACTCGACAAAACCAAGTTCAGTATCATTCAATGCGGACCCGCCGGAGAAAACCTGGTAAGATTTGCATCTCTGATGGTCGATCGGAATGATGTTGTCGGCCGAACAGGGCTGGGGGCAGTGATGGGAAGCAAAAACCTGCGGGCGGTTGTGGTCTGCGGTAATCAAAAAATAGACTTCTTTGATCCGGATGGCCTTAAATCCTTTAATCGTTTGGCACGGGAGCGGTTGCCAAATGCAGGATTTCCCCAGATTCTTAAGGAATATGGAACCCCGGGCGTTGTTAAAATTCAATCCAATATCGGCAATGTAGCCTCATATAATCTGAAAAGCGGTTATCATAAGAATCACGCCAAGTTGGATGGTGAAACCTATGATCCCGTTATCGGCGCAGGCAAAACAACCTGCCCTGGATGCATCATCGGCTGCCGCAAACGTGTCAAGTCTGATTCTCCCTATTCTTTTACCGATAAATTGGGCGGGCCTGAATTTGAAACCCTCAGTCTTTTGGGGACCAACCTGGATATTACCGACGCCGGGGCTGTAGCAAAAGCCAACGAATTATGCAACGAGTACGGCCTGGATACCATCACCATGGGTTCAATCTCCGGTTACCTGTTTGAATCACTGGAAACCAATAGCATCCAACCAAACTCTGAACTGGATCTGGATGAGACCTATCGCTTTGGCAATCCCCAGGGACTGTTTAAGCTAATCAATGCCATCACTCACAGGGAAGGAATCGGCGATATTCTGGCCGAAGGATTTTACACCGCAATTGAAAAACTGGGGGAAAAAACGGCTCCCTTTGCAATGCATTGTCGGGGACAAGGGTTGCCGGCCCATATGGGCCAGTTTAAACCAAGCCAGGCCCTGATGTATGCCGCCTCTCCTATTGGCGGTGATCACATGTCTGCCGAGCATGACTGGTTCCTAAATCCCGAAGATCAGGACAGCAGGGCCCTGGGAATATTCGGAGAAGGGGACGCCACATCGGATAATACGGCAAAGGTAAGAATGACCGCCTACAGCCAGATGTTTTATGGCTTGCTCGACACTCTAACCCTGTGCATGTTTGTCTGGGGACCGGGCAACCTCCATTCATACAGGGAGCTGGAAGATCTTGTCGCCTTTTCGACAGGCTGGCAAACATCCATGTGGGAATTGATGAAGGCGGGAGAACGTAAGATCAATATGATGCGCAGGATAAACAGTCGAAGAGGCTTCACAGCGGCGGACGACAATCTTCCCGAGCGTCTGTACGAACCCGTCCAGGATGGTCCCAGCAAAGGTGTTTGCGTTAACCGTGAGCGATTTCCGGAAATGCTGAAGGAGTACTACGGATTTATGGGTTGGGATGAGGAGACCGGAAACCCGACCGCGGGGAAGCTCATGGAGTTGGGACTGGACTGGACTTGAACCAGGCCCAATCGAAAAGGATCACTGCTTCATGCCAACTGTTTCAAAAGATTGATATTCTTAATCTCGCCGGCAATGGTCATCAGGTCATCCTCGTGTAAGATCAGCTCAGGCCCGGGAAATACCTTGACCTGGGCTCCCTGCCTCGACTGCTGCTTGACAGACAGAACATCGATCTTATACTCGGCCCTGATATTCAAGTCTTTTATGGATTTTCCAACAAACTGCACCGGAACCGGAATTTCAGTAATCGAGTAGCCTTCCAGAAAGTGGATCTCGTTTTGCGGATTTGAAGACTGGATTTTGTCCACCATCGTTGCCACCATATCGTTTCGTTCGATCTCTTTCTGATAAGCATCCAGAATATCCTTTTGCCAGACCAGACCCAGCATTTTTTTATCTTCTTCGGAGCCCACTACCGGCAGGGCCGCAAATCCGGACTTGCTCATTTTCTCAAGAATATCATAGCAGTTGTCATTAAGGGTCGCCGCTTCAAAATCCTTTACCGCAATATCCTTGGCAATAATGACATTCCTCAGCTCCTCCCCTTCAAACAGAAAGCTTTTGATATCATGTATTGAGACGATGCCCGTCAACTGACCTTTGCCATCCAATACCGCGAAATAGGGATCCCGTTTGGAGATAACCTGGTTGACAATATCGATAAAATTGGTGGTCTCTTCAATCGATTCAAAACGAGGGTTATACACATCCCTGACATAAATCGATTTCATGATGTTGATTTCAGTCCCCTCCTTCAGGTTGATTTTTCGAAGGAGTAGCTTCAGGGTATAGATAGACTCACGGGAGAGTTTGGAAGAAAGGATAGTGCTGATGATACAGGTAATCATCAGGGGCAGGATAATGTTATAGTCATTGGTGAGCTCAAAGACAATAATAATAGCGGTGATCGGGGCCCTTGTGGTACCGGCGACCAAACCTCCCATGGCCACAAGGGCGTATGCGCCGGGAGTGGCGGTAATGGCCGGGAAGTAACCGTGTACAAAGGAGCCGAAAAAGCAGCCTAACATTGCGCCGATAAACAAAGATGGAGCAAATATACCCCCTGATCCTCCAGAGCCCAGGGTGATAGACGTTGCCAGGATTTTCACGAAAATCAACGTTAAGGCAATGTACCAGATGGTATGACCATGTAGTGCATTGTTGATGGAATCATAACCAACACCCATGATTTGCGGAAACGCAAGAGCGATTGTCCCGATGACAACTCCGCCGAATGCGGGTTGCAAATACTCCGGTATTTTAACACGCTTATCAAAAAAATCCTCGAAAGCGTACAGCACCTTGATAAAAATATAGGAGGCCAGGCCGGCCAGTAAACCCAGGCCCACGTAAAACAGAAGCTCCCAGGGTGTCACCAGTTCATAGGGGGGTACCTGGAAGGTGGCAAGGTTTCCTTCAAATTTGTGTGAGATCACCGTTGCCGTTACGGATGAGATAACAATCGGCGAAAACTGGGTAAAAGCAAAATCCATCAGGATGATTTCCACTGCGAATAACGCTCCCGCAATAGGAGCATTGAATGCAGCCGCTATTCCGGCAGCAGCGCCACACCCCACCAGGGTTTTCATCCGATTACCCGAGATATTGAAAAACTGTCCGACTGTGGACCCAAGGCTGGAACCGATTTGTATAATGGGTCCCTCCCTTCCAACGGATCCTCCGGTGCCGATGGTAATGGACGATGCCAGCGCTTTTACCAATGCCACCCTGGGACGGATAACCCCCCCTTTCAGAAGAATCGATTGCATCACTTCCGGAACTCCGTGTCCCTTTGCTTCAGGAGCGAAAAAATAGATCAGTGGGCCTACGATCAGCCCTCCAATCATGGGAACAAGGATTTTAACATAGATAGGCGCATCTATAATGTTTTCAAGCAGGGTTTTTTCTCCGGAAAATGAGAACGAGGAGATCTCCATGATCAGCAGTCGTATTGCAATCGCTCCAAATCCGGCCAGCACACCGATGATGATCGCAACGATGATCATAAACGTGTGCTCGGTCATCTTTGCCCGGTCTACCAGTCTCAATGACAGTCGGGAAAAGCTCTCATACAGGTTTTTTATTTTGGTTGACATGCGGAACTGATTTTTAAGTTCGGTTTATGGAACGCCTGACAGACACCGTTGATCGTGCAATAACGGGATAGTATGGAATTCTGGACATTCCTTGTCGATAACCCCCAATGCAGCCCGGTGATCAGACTGATTCATTACAGTTACCCTTCGCCGAAGAAAAGTAACAACTCGGCATATTGTAGCCGAAAAAACTGACAATTGCATCACCACTTTAAGTTTTTATAACTAACCGTGATTCCGAATGCCGAAGCCATAATCGCAGTATGTAATCAGTCAAATTTAGGTACCATCAATGTTAGGTATTTCGGTATCTAAATCGGTACAACGGGTCGGATAGATCAGCAAAACTGATTTTGTTAAAATAGGAACCGTAAATCCGATGAAGCTTTGCAACAAGTATCTGAATGTCTTTATGTTTTATATTTACAAAAACTTCAAAAGGTGCAAGAATTTAAAGCAAAAAGAAAAGGGCAGGTTTGTTGTGATGTCCGATATCTTTCCGAATCGATCTTCTGAGAGGTTTACATGAGACTAATGACCCGTTCCGATTTTGACGGTCTGGTATGCGCGGTTTTTTTAACAGAAATGGGCGTCGTAGATGAATATACCTTTGTTCACCCCAAGGATATCCAGAGCCAGACCGTGGAGGTTACTGCAAACGATATTCTGGCAAACGTCCCTTATCATCCAAATTGCAAGATGTGGTTCGATCATCACGTCAGCGAAGAAGATCGGGTAAAGATTAAAGACCTTGATTTTGAAGGCGCCTCATATTTGGCTGATAGCGCAGCCCAGGTCATCTGGGACTACTATGGAAAGGAAGAAAAATTCGGCTCGAAATTCAACGACCTCCTGGTGGCCGTCAACAAGGTCGATTCGGCAAAACTGACAAAAGATGAAATCGTAAATGCGAAAGGATGGATCCTCCTCTCATTTTTAATGGATCCCCGGACAGGGCTGGGTTACTACAAAACTTTCCGTATCAGCAACTACCAGTTGATGATGGACATGATCCAATATTGCAGAAACATGCCAGTAGAAGAAATACTGGCCCTTGATGATGTAAAGGAAAGACTCGATCTCTATTTCGAGCAGCAGGAGTTGTTCAAAGATATGCTTAAGCGATCCTGTCAACTAAAGGGAAACGTCATTGTCACAAACCTGCTCAACGAAGACCAGATGTACTGCGGCAACCGATTTCTGGTTTACGGAATGTTCCCTGAACAGAATATCGAAGTGCGTGTTCAATGGGGGAAAAACAAGCAGAATGTAGTGTTCGCTTGCGGTCACAGTGTGCTCAATCGATCTAGCAAAACCCACGTTGGCAAACTGATGCTTAAATACGGCGGAGGCGGACACGAAAGAGTGGGAACCTGCCAGATAGAGCTGGATCAGTGGGAAAAGGCACTTGAGGAAGTCGTTAAACAGATGCAAAAGGATGGATAAAGCGATTAAACAGCCCTGCCGATTTAATCACGGTGGGGAATTACTTTCCTGGGAACCTTCGGTTTCTTGAACTCCGGCTTAGGATTATCCTTAGGCCTGAGTAACTGACATCTCCCGTTAAAGAAGGCTTCCTTTTCAATCCCCAGATTACAGGTTTTGATATCTCCCTGAACCGATCCCGGATGATTGATCTGAACCGTGTCTTCGGCAGTAATATTCCCCTTGATCTCACCTCCGGAAACCAGGGAACGGGTTGCTATCTCGGCCTCTATTTTTCCCGACTCACCGACAAAGATAGTGGAGTCGCAATTCAAAGTTCCCGTTAAAACACCATCAATTCTAATTCCCCCGCTTGTATGCAGATGACCTTTCAGTTCGCAGGATTCAGAGAGAAAACTGGTTGTTTTGTGTTCTTTTCCTAGTTTTGCCATATCAGGTTTTCTGCTGATCAGTTCAATAAGAGAGAGAAGAGTCGATTGAAATCCTCTTCACTGTAATACTCGATTTCTATTTTCCCTTTTGGGCCTTTGGACTTGATACTGACTTTGGTTCCCAGCCTGTCTCTTAACCGATCCTGGTTCAAAACCATTTGGGGAGATATGGTTTCGGGTTTTCCGGCCGGTTTCCTGGGCGCCTCTTTAGACTTCACGGTTCTCACGGCATCTTCAGTTTCCCTGACCGATAGTTTTTCGTCCAGCACCCGATCCCTGATAGCCAGTTGGGTCTCTTCATCATCAATTGCCAGAAGGGATCTGGCATGACCTGTTGTCAATTTAAACTCGGACAGATCTTTTTGTATCTCATCCGGAAGCTGCAACAACCTGATAAAATTTGCGATAGTGGATCGATTTTTACCAACGCGTTGAGCAAGGTTCTCCTGTGTATAGCCGTGTTCCTCCAATAGATCTCGATATGCTTTTGACTCTTCAATAGGATTGAGGTTATCCCGCTGAATATTCTCTATCAGGGCTATCTCCAGCAACTCGTCATCCCCGATCGGTTTGATAATCGCTGGTATCTGATCAAAACCGGCCAGCTTCGAGGCTCTGAGTCTGCGCTCTCCGGCAATCAACTCATATTTTTTCGCCGCATTCTCCAAAGGTCGCACCAGCACAGGTTGAATGACACCTTTCGTTTTAATCGACTGGGCCAGTTCCTCAAGCTTGGAGTTGTCGATTTCCTGTCGGGGCTGTTTGGGATTGAATCCAACTTCATCGATCTGGATTTGGGGGACCTCGCCTTTGTTATCAGAAACAGTCTGTTCCTCAACGGATTTTAATAGTGCACCAAAACCACGTCCCAAGGCCTTGCGTTCTTTTGTACTCATTAATGAATCCTCTACTGATGTTTTTCTAAAAGCTCTTTGGCCAGTTTCAGATAACTGATGGTTCCCTTGCTTGTACGGTCGTAGAGAAATACAGGCTTGCCAAAAGAGGGGGCCTCACATAACCTGACGTTCCTGGGGATGATGGTATTGAAAACATACTCCTGCAGATGCATCTTTACTTCTTCGATAACCTGTTTGGAGATATTATTTCTGACATCAAACATGGTGGGCAGGATACCTTCGATCACCATCTCCGGGTTAAAGTTCTTTTTCACCAGATCAATGGTCACAAGCAATTGAGACATCCCTTCCATAGCATAGTATTCGCATTGCAGCGGAATCAGGATGCTGTCTGCCGCCACCAGCGAATTGACAGTTAGCAGTCCAAGAGAAGGCGGACAATCAATAAAGATATAATCATACTCATCACGAACAGTTTCGATTTCATCGCGAAGCCGGATTTCCCTGGACTCGGAATCCACCAGTTCGACTTCCGCACCAGTCAGGTCGATATTGGCCGGGATCAGCTTAAGCCGTTTGATGGGTGTGGAATGTATCTGTTCAGCAATGGGTTTGTCTCCAATCAGAGAGTGATATACATTCCGTTGACACTCCTTGGGGACAAGACCCAAACCGCTTGTTGCATTTCCCTGTGGATCAAAATCGATCAAAAGAACACTTTTACCCAGAATGGCAAGTGATGCTGCCAGATTGATACAGGTTGTGGTTTTCCCCACACCTCCCTTTTGATTGGATACGGCAATGACTTTACCCATATCTGAACATGCTCCGATTTCAGTTTATACCAAGCTCAACCTGTTTTGGTTTTTTTAACTCTTGATTTTAGTTTTTTTATCCTGTTATTGGCCAATTGATAGAAGACTTCTTTCTTTTCCAGTCGATTCAAGATGGACTCGTAAATCTGAATGGCCTCGTTGAGTTGACCCGATTCTTCGTATATTGCCGCCAGACTTAGCGCGGAAGACAAAGCCTCTTTCCTGTGTTTGAATTTTTTGTCCGCCTCGATAAAAGTCAACTTGGCCAGTTCAAGATGGCCCTCCTCCAGGAAATACATACCAATTTGGTAATAGGCCAGGGGAACATTGCCCGATTCAGGTTTTTCAAAAATCAACCGTTTAAGCTCAGCCCTTGCCTGGTCAAAATTTTTTAACTCAAAAAACAGCTGTGCCAGTTGAAGCTGATTCTGCTCCCAAAGCTCATCCGCCAGTGGTGGTGAAGATTGCTTCTGCAGTTTCATGAGAATTCGAATGGCCCGGCGTTTCCCCTCGTCTCCCTGCATGGCTCTCATTCTGGCTAATCCCAACATGGCAGAGATATGGTAATCCGAGTTTTCGAATGTTGTATTCAGGGAACGATAAAAACGTACAGCCTGATCAGGATTCTTGACAAAGTGTTCGTAAATATTGGCAATCCAAAAAAGAGAATCATCAACAAGGTGATGTTCGGGAAAGGCTTTGGTCAATGCAATGAAGTTCTGAATGGAATCTTCATATTTCTGCTGTTTCCACAGCTCCATTCCGCTATCAAACATGCGCTGGGCTTCATCCTTCTGGCACGAAACCAGTAGTGCAATCAGAAACAGTAATACTGCGGAACGCAATAATAATGCCGGTCGGAAAACCGGACAGTATCGATTAATTGTGAAGTTTGCAGTCACCTCCCCTCCCGCATGAATCACTCATCATCCTTTTCAGGAATTATCTTCGCTGCCGATACCACCATCTCATCATCGTCAAGATTGATCAATCGAACTCCCTGGGTAACCCGACCGGTATTTCTGATCTGGTTTACCCGCAGCCTGATAATCTTTCCTTTCTGGGTAATCAGCATGATCTCATCGTCTTCGGTAACCAGAACAGAGCTGACCACCATTCCGTTACGATCGCTGCTTTTGATATTCATTACTCCCATATTCGCGCGGCTTCCGAGACGATATGCTTCGATTTCCGACTTTTTACCAAACCCCTTTTCAGTGATGGTGAGGATAGTCCCTTCGGTGGAGATGGCTTCCATGGAGATCACCTTGTCATTGGAACCGGCTTTCAATGAAATTCCCTTGCAACCTCGTGTTACCCTACCCTGGGAGCGTAGTGACTTGGAATCAAATTTGAGAGCCATGCCGTTTTTGGTGGCGATGAAGATCTGATCACCATCCTTGCATAGACGAACGGCGGCCAGGCAATCATCCTCATCCACCACAATCGCTTTGGTTCCGTTGGACCGTTGATTGCTATAGGCTTTCAACGCAGTCTTTTTGATAATTCCATTTTCGGTGATCATAACGATGTAGCTGTCATCATCAAAATCGACAATAGGAGTACAAAACATAACTTTTTCATTTTCAGCCAACGGCAGGATATTGACCCAGGCTCTTCCCTTGGCAGTTCGACTGGCGGCAGGCAGCTCAAAAACCCTTTTCCAGTAGACTTTTCCCGCATCGGTGAAAATGAGGAGAGTATCGTGGGTTGAGGCGATAAACAGGTGTTCCAGGATATCCTCCTCCTTGGTAGTCATCCCGATCTTCCCTTTTCCGCCACGATTTTGGGATTGATAAGTACTGATAGGGAGCCGTTTGATATAACCGTTCTGACTCATGGTGACAACCATCTCCTCCACCGGAATCAGGTCTTCCTGCAAAATCTCGTCATGGGCTTCTACGATTTCGGTCCTTCGCTCTCCGCCATACGCATCTCTGATTTCAATAAGTTCATCTTTAATGATATTAAGAACCAGTTGCTCATCCGCCAGAACCCGTTTGTACCATTCGATTTTTTCTTCCAGCTCTTCCAACTCGGCAATCAGTTTTTCGATTTCCAGGCCTGTCAGGCGTTGTAATCGCATCTCCAGAATTGCCTGGGCCTGGGCTTCGCTCAATGAGAAATCCGCAATCAGTCTCTCCTTGGCAACCTGACCGTTTTGAGAAGAACGGATCAGTTTAACGACTGCATCGATGTTATCCTGGGCAATCTTTAATCCTTTCAGGATGTGGGCCCGTTTTTCCGCCTTGTCCAGCTCAAATCGGGTTCGTCGGACAATGATATCGATCCGATGATGCAGAAAATGGTGCAGAATCTCCAGCAACGGTAAAACCTTGGGCTGCCCATCAACCACTGCCAGCATAATGGTTCCAAAGGTGCTCTGCATGGCTGTGTGCTTGAAGAGATTAGCCAGGACGGTGTCCGTGTTTTCGTACCGCTTCAATTCGATCACAATTCTCATACCCTTGCGGTCCGATTCATCTCTCAAGTCTTGAATCCCCTCAATCCGTTTGTCTTTTACCAGATCAGCGATCTTTTCGATCAGCCGGGCTTTGTTCACCATATAAGGAAGCTCGGTGACGATGATAGCTTCCCTGGAGCTGTTTTTAATAGATTCTATCTCCGTCCTGGCCCGGATTCGGATAATTCCCCTTCCTGTTTTGTAAGTACTGACGATACCCTCTCGCCCCATAATAATACCGGCAGTAGGAAAATCCGGTCCGTGGATAAAGGGCAGTATCTCCTCTACAGCACAATTCTCCCGCTGATCAATATAATAGAGTAATCCGTTGATCACCTCTGTCAGGTTATGTGGGGGAATATTAGTTGCCATTCCCACGGCGATACCTGTTGAACCGTTTATCAGCAGGTTGGGGATCTTGGCAGGGAGCACAAAGGGCTCCTGCAGGCTGCCATCGTAGTTATCAACAAAGTCGACAGTGTTTTTGTCCAGATCATCCAGAAACTCCTGGGCAATTTTCTGCAGCCTGATCTCCGTGTACCTCATTGCCGCCGGAGCATCTCCGTCTACGGAACCGAAATTGCCCTGCCCGTCGATCAACGGGATTCTCATGGAGAAGTCCTGAACCATACGTACGATAGCATCATATACGGCCCGGTCTCCGTGGGGATGATATTTACCAATCACTTCCCCAACGGCCCTTGCTGATTTCATGTAGGGCTTGTTATGAGCAGAGTTCAGCGTTCCCATGGCATACAACACCCTTCTGTGCACCGGCTTTAATCCGTCCCTGATATGCGGCAACGCCCGCCCCACAATAACGCTCATGGCGTATTCCAGGTAGGCGGTTTGCATTTTATCTTCAATATTTACGGGTGTGATTCCATTCTGATCAGTTGCCATGCTTGTTTCTGGTTTTGGTTAAACAGGTTGATAAATACAGGATTAATTACTCAGTAAAATCGTGATAGTAAGGTCGCTTTTTAGGCCCTTCTTTTTGGGAAACAAAGTCCACTATATTTAACGGTTTTCTAGGCCGATACCGAAAACTGCATCCTACCCAAATCGAACAAAAATGTCATCTTTATTGACTGTTCCTATTGAGTCCGATTGGTAATTTTGTGAATTAAATTGATCTGATGATAACGACCTGCCCCTCGCGGAATTATGTGGGTTGGTCAGCCTTTGAACCGGCGTTTCTTTTTCTGAAGATCAACAGTAAAGAGAGACCCATTGCAGTCAGAATTGCTGTTTGAACTTCTCCGTCCCTGAAGTTGTTTTCAAAGAATCCGGCTATCAGAATACCGGAGAAAGCTGCAACCAATCCGGTAGCAAGACCTTCCAGATTGTTTCCGAAAGCCGGAGACCGTTTTATGGTTGTGATCAACCCGCCTATCAGGATAAAAAACCAGGACAGGTACCCCGCCAACCCCAGGATACCGAAGTCAATCCAGTTTTGAAGATAGATATTGTGCACCCCAACATGAGCTTTGTGCTGGAACTTATGATGATACTTGGCGGCGGTCCGGTCGTAGTAAGGTTGCATAATCTCGCTTCGTCTCGGTCCCAGTCCCAAAATGGGATGATCTGCGATGATATCGACTGCGGCAGACCACATCATAATACGATCAATATTGGCCTGGATTGTATAACTGTTGATTCTCCTGCCGATTGTTGTTTCCTCGAAAAAGGCTCTTTTGACAGTGGAATCGACCTGGCTGTAAATCCCTATTCCCAGGATAGAAAATATCAACAAGTATTTCAGAAATCTGATGCGTATCTGCAGCAATACCATAACACCGACCGCTGCAATCATACCCAGCCAGATGCTTCGTCCGAGGCAGAGGATTATTGCAGCCAGGTTTAAGAGAGAGCCTGCCACATAAATCAGGCGTCGTCTCGTTGAGAGAGAAGAGTTAAATACCGATGGGGTGAAAAGCGAAAAGAGGATGAGCGATACGCCCCCATAAGTCAAATGATGGGAAAAAGCACCCACTGCATGCCAGGTACTCCCGGCGGTAATATTGCTACCGTCCAGATGAGAGGAGCGAAGCCAGTCTATCCCTGTAAAGGCTTGTACGATTGAATACACAGCCACAATACAGGAAACGGACAATGTCACCATGATGAATGGACGGTGATCCCTGTCTTTCAAACCGAGAAACACTAGAAACGGTAATCCCAATCTCCACAAATTTCGGATATAAGAAAAACTGGTCAGAGTCTGGTCCGAAAATACCGAGCTGACAACAAATCCGGCCAAAAAAACGGCCATTCCATAAATCATGGCATGATGAATCCACTTCTCCCTGCCTCGAACAAACAGGTAGATAGTGACCAGGTAAAGCCCGATGATAGCGAAGTCATCTCCGGCAATACTGAATGGTATGGAGAAGAAGAGAACGTACAGAAAAAAAGCTCGCAACCTCTCCGCAGTAACTCGACTGGCTATAGAATTCATTGACCTGTATTAAACGGCATCATCAACTAATCAATTCTCAGTTGCCTGCTCGGCGGTGCGAGTTTGATCTTCCTTTAAATGGCAATTCTTGTATTTCTTACCACTGCCGCAATAACAGGGCTCGTTGCGTCCCGGAATACGTGCTTTTCTTACCGGGGCTTGTTTTGGTGCTTCTTTGGGCTTGGGACGGTCGATCTCGCCGTGTATCATTTCCATTTCCTGTTGTTTCCGGGAGATCTCGGTCGGAGGTTCTGATACAATGCTGATATTGAACAGCGCCTTGACAGTCTGTTCACTGATCCTCTCCATCAGGTCGGCAAACATTTGATAACCCTCTTTTTTATACTCATTGAGAGGATTCTTTTGAGCATAACCGCGCATGCCGATACCTTCCTTGAGGTGATCCATAGACAGCAGATGGTCTTTCCACATGGAATCTGTAATCTCAAGCAACATCTGACGAAGGACAATCTCCTTGTACTGGCCAAACTCATCAACCTTGGCCTTGTATCTTTCATTGGCCTTTTCGGTAACCCATTTCTGTAACAACTCCCTGGTCGCCGTATGTTCCTCAATTTCTGACGATGCCTTGATTTTAAATCTGGACAAGAGTTCGCCCTGTAAACCTTCCAGATCCCATTGGTCGATGTATTTTTCACTACAATACTGGTCCATGAGTTTCTCGATGGCATCGTCAAGAAGATCCAGAAATACATCTTCTGAATGTTCGCCCAATATACCACGACGCTGCCTGTAGATGATCTCCCGCTGGCGGTTCATCACATCGTCGTACTCCAGGAGGTGTTTTCTGATTTCGAAGTTGTGCGCCTCGACCTTTTTCTGCGAGTTCTCGATAGCCCGTGAAATAAGGATATGTTCGATAGATTCGTCCTCATCTATTTTCAGTTTACCCATCAGGTTGGCAATCCGTTCGCCTCCGAAGATTCGCAACAGATCGTCTTCAAGCGAAAGGAAATACCTGCTTTCTCCCGGATCACCCTGACGACCGGAACGACCTCGAAGCTGGTTGTCAACTCGTCTGGATTCGTTTCGTTCGGTTCCCAGAATATACAAACCGCCAGCTTCCTTGACTCCCTGACCCAGTTTGATATCGGTTCCCCGCCCAGCCATGTTGGTAGCAATGGTCACTGACCCCTGCTGCCCCGCTTTGGCTATGATTTCTGCTTCCTGCTCATGGAACTTGGCGTTGAGGACCTTATGAGGGATCTTATGTTTGTTCAGCATACGGCTTAAACGCTCGGAACTATCAATCGAGGCTGTTCCCACCAGGACAGGCTGCTTTTTCTCATGGAGGGTTTTGATTTGATTCAGAATCGCCTTGTATTTCGCATCGGCCGTTTTGTAGATGACATCGGCCTGATCAAGACGCACCATGGGTTGATTTGTCGGCACGACAATGACACCCAGACCGTAAATCTTCATGAACTCGTCAGCTTCCGTTTCGGCTGTACCTGTCATACCGGCCAGCTTTTTGTACTTTCTGAAATAGTTCTGGAAAGTAATGGATGCCAGGGTTTGATTCTCCTTCTCAATCCTTACACGCTCCTTTGCTTCCAACGCCTGATGCAGTCCGTCACTGAAACGGCGTCCTTCCATAATCCGCCCGGTAAATTCGTCTACGATCAGTACCTTCCCGCTCTGGACCACATAGTCAATATCGCGTTTGAAGACGTAGTTGGCCTTCAACGCCTGGTTGACATGATGGAGAACGTCAATATTTTCGAAATCAAAAAGATTGGGCGTTTTCAGAATACTCGACAGACGGGTTTGCATTTTTTCCACACCCTGTTCTGATAGCTGGATATTTCTCGATTTCTCTTCCAGGGTGAAATCACCCGGAATCACTGTATCCAGATCCTCTAACTCCCGGAGATGGTTCTTCACCTCATTGATGTCTATTTCCTTGTGTTTAGCAACCAATTCCGGTTCCGGACTATCGACCAACCTCCACTCCCTGGTCAGTCCGTAGAGTTCCCGGTCAACCGTATGATATAAATCGGTGGAATCCTGAGCCGGTCCGGAGATGATCAGCGGGGTCCTGGCCTCATCCACTAGGATACTATCCACCTCATCCACAATTGCATAGTTATGCTCCCGCTGTACATAGTCCTTCAGATCGAACTTCATGTTGTCACGAAGGTAGTCAAATCCAAACTCATTGTTGGTTCCGTAGGTTATGTCAGAGTCATAGGCTTCCCTTCGCTCTTTATCGTTGAGGCCGTGCTTGATTACACCGACAGACATCCCCAACCAGTTATAGACCGCCCCCATCCAGTTTGCATCACGCTCAGCAAGATAATCGTTTACAGTTACCAGGTGAACCCCTTTACCGGTCAGGGCGTTTAAAAACATGGGCAGGGTCGCAGTCAGCGTTTTCCCTTCCCCAGTTTTCATCTCCGCAATTTCGCCTTTATGCAGGGCAATCCCCCCAAGAATCTGAACATCGAAATGTCTCTCCCCCAAAGTTTCCTCTGCAGCCCTCCGAACCAAAGCAAATGAATCGGGGAGGACCTCTTCCAAAGGAGTCCCATTTTGAACCTTCTCTTTCAGTTCACCAACTTTTTGCAGACATTGATCGTGTGTCAGTCGTTTTGTCTCTTCCTCAAGAGCGTTTACCTTTGAAAGAATCGGTTTGTATTTCTTTAATTCTCGGTCACTGAAGGATCCGAAAACCTTTTTCCTAATTAAATCCAGCATTTTCCAATATGTTTAGAAGTGGAATTACGTTGTGTCTGATTCGTCCGGTGTAATACTTCGGAATGATCAAAATGCTATTTGAAGTGCTCGGGTCACGTATCAAAAGTTTATCTAAATAGGATTACCAGTTTTGAGTGGATAAATCCACAGAACACTGTAGTTTTCTGTATTTATTTGGTTTTTTCAGCTAAAAAACGATCATGGCGAAAAATTAAAAATTTAAATACCGGACTACTGATGTCAAGGAGATTTTGTACCTTGTAGATCGCGGTATGCTCGACACTTAGAAAGGTACTTTGACGGGCTTTACACTGCTCTGATTTAAATTAGCCTTTTTCCATTGAAGAAAATGTCAGAATTATTGATCGATTCTGATGTTTTTTTTAAGTTTTCTGATCGGGACAAGCTTTTGCAAGCATATTTTAGATCCGTGATCATCCGGTGGGGTTAGAATAAACCTATACGACAATGATGAAGAGAAAAACTGTCAACGTGCATAACAGACGAAACAAGCCGGGGATATCACCGATGGAATCAACGCCCGAATCATGTATAACTGATAAAGTCCCCGCCATTTACAAAACCACTCACCTATCCACCTTTCCATGTTGTCATGAAAAATATTATCGTCGCAGATGACCAGGGTTTTTGCTGGGGGGTCCGACGTGCTCTTGATATTGTCTCCAAGAACGGGAAGGTTCTGATCTACGGAGACCTGATTCATAATAAGCAGGTCGTTGAACAGTTGGAACAGAAAGGGAAGAAGATCATCCACCAAGTTTCCGGGGAGGAAGTTCTACCGGTCGTTATTACGGCTCATGGTACGACGGTGGAAAACCTGGATCGGTTTAAAGAGCTAAAGCTGGACATAGTGGATACCACTTGTCCTTTGGTCAGTAAGATATACAGAGTCGGACGGGAGCTGGAAGAAGAAGACTATCATATTGTTATCATAGGGGATAAACACCATGTGGAGGTCAAAGGTATTGCTTCCAGAATGAAAGATCCGGTCATCGTAAAAAATGAGGAGGAAGTAGCCGAGTTCAACATCCCGGACAAGGTTGGTATCATCTGCCAAAGCACCTTCTCCATGGAAAAGTTCGACAAAATCGCACAAAGGATAAAAGCAAAAGTCAAAGAGGCAAAAATCAGAAACACAACCTGCTCCCCCACCAGAAAAAGGCAGGAATCGGCAGCATCCCTGGCACAGAAAGTTGACATCATGATCGTGGTTGGTGGATATCACTCTTCAAACACCAGAAAGCTCAAAGAGATCACCAGTCGCTACGTTGAAAGCCATCATGTTGAAACTGCCAGTCAGTTGAAAAAAGAGTGGTTTGAAAACAAAAATGAAATAGGCATCACATCAGGCGCCTCTACTGCAGATTGGATTGTTGATGAGATCTGCCGCAAAATAAGGGAATATACCTGAATAATAATGACAGATTTATCTCCCGATTTTATAATAAAAGTTTAAAGTAATTTCGACGCAAAACCCAAGGAATCCCCGGTGACTCCTTGCCGATTGGACCATATGGAATAGTCGGCTGCTGTTGCATCGGCTATTCAGGTAAATCCACAACACAATGGGGTAAAACCAATGAACCAAATTCTTGTTTCCACAGACCAGGAAAAACCTGCCTATAAAATTGCCGATATCAATCTTTCCGAGTTCGGAAGAAAGGAAATCCGGCTGGCAGAACAGGAGATGCCAGGATTGATGACAATTCGTCAACGCTATGCGGATCAAAAACCGCTGAAGGGCGCACGGATCATGGGAAGTCTCCATATGACCATCCAGACCGCAGTCCTCATTGAAACACTGGTTGCCCTTGGCGCCGATGTTCGGTGGGTTAGCTGTAATATATTTTCAACACAGGATCATGCCGCTGCCGCTGTTGTCGTCGGACCCAACGGCACTGTAGACAATCCCAAAGGGACCCCAGTTTTTGCCTGGAAAGGAGAAACCCTGGAAGAGTATTGGTGGTGCACTGATCAGGCATTGAGATGGCCCGATGGCACCGGTCCCGATCTGATTGTGGATGATGGAGGAGACGCCACTTTGCTGGTTCATAAAGGAGCCCAGTTTGAAGCTGAAGGTGAAATCCCCGATTTCGATCCCGAATCAGAACCCGAAGAGTGGGGAGTCATTCTTGAGTTGCTTCGGAAAAGTATCGATAAGGAATCCGACCGCTGGACCAAGGTAGGACAGAAGATTGTAGGGGTCAGTGAAGAAACTACAACCGGCGTACACAGGCTTTATGCCATGCAGGAGGCCGGAGAGCTACTTTTCGCCGCATTTAACGTAAATGATTCGGTAACAAAAAGTAAGTTTGACAATATTTACGGATGTCGGCATTCATTGACGGACGGGATTTGCAGGGCTAGTGATGTCATGATGGGTGGCAAAATGGCCGTAGTCTGCGGATTCGGTGAAGTTGGGAAAGGATCAGCACAGGCACTGCGAGGGCAGGGTTGCCGTGTAATCGTTACGGAAATCGATCCTATTTGTGCTTTACAGGCAGCAATGGAGGGTTATGAGGTCAATACCATTGAAAATGTGGTGGAAAAGGCCGACATTTTTATAACAGCAACAGGAAACTACAATGTCATAACCGCTGAACACATGGCGCGGATGAAAGACAAAGCCATCGTGGGGAATATCGGCCACTTTGACAATGAGATCGACATGGCCGGATTGAAGAAGATTGAAGGAATCAAAACGATCAATATCAAGCCCCAGTACGACGAGTGGATCTTTCCGGATGGACACAGTGTTATGATCCTGGCTGAGGGCAGGCTATTGAATCTGGGTTGCGCTACGGGACATCCCAGTTTTGTCATGTCCAATTCCTTTAGTAACCAGGTCTTGGCTCAAATTGAGCTTTATGCCAACCAGGGGAAATACGAAAAAGAGGTCTACGTTCTGCCGAAAAAACTGGATGAAGAGGTCGCCAGACTTCACCTGGATCAATTAGGGGTCAAGCTGACACAACTAACCGAGAATCAGGCCGAATACATTGGCGTGCCTGTCGAAGGTCCCTACAAGCCGGATCACTATAGATATTAATACCCCAAAAAAACCGGAATCGGATCCAGCCCGATTCCGGTTTGGTAGTGCCTTTGTTACCCCCATATTGACACCAAGACAAGTCTCAGATTCCCCCCATTTTGTTCAAGCGGGTGACTTCAACTCAGGTTTTACGATCAAAACAATCCGGAGATATGGAAATCGAAACGTCCTGCAGATTCTCCCTCTTTGCGATCCAGTTTATAACCGTACTCAAATCGTAGAACCCCCATGGGAGTCACCAGATTGACGCCGGTACCAATACTCTGGCGATAGTACCAGTCATCCCTTTCACTGTCCGTCAACTCGTACATTTTGTCTTCAGCCCAGACATTCCCGGCATCATAGAAAATCAGTCCCCTGATACTGGTTCCTTCACGAGTCAGCGGAAAATACATCTGAACATTCAGGATTCTCTTTTCAATCCCTCCCTGGTGTGTTTCATAGTATTCCCTGTCGGCGTGCTTATCCGTTGGCAAACTGGCACACACAGGATCAGCATTACAGGCTGCCTGATCCGGTAAGCTATGTTCCAACATATAATCAGTACGATAGGGATATTTCTGCGCGATATCGAATCCTTCAGGCAGTTCAATGTCGCTGGACGGTCCCTCGATTTCGTTCCACTCGAATCCACGGACAGAAGTAATTCCACCGATGGTGTATCGTTTGCCGTATGGAATTTCTTTGTTAGGATTCGACTTCTCCAGGAATGACCAGTTGAATTTAACGCCAAAGACAAGCGATCCCGCATCGTTCAGGGTTTTGAAATAACGATAGTTCATCCCTCGTGTTCGATATTCCGTTGTTCCACCCAATGCCTGTCCGCCGATCTGCTCGGTATACAAAGAGATTTCATTTCCATTGGAGGGAAAGAGAGGGTGATCCACCGTACTGTATTTCAGCCCCAGCCCCAAGCTTCGGAAGGTGTTTTTTTCCTTGTTGTTAAGAAGGGTTTCACCCGTGGTGGTGATATCCTCGTAATCCTCGTCTTTCCAGGAATAGGTGGCAGAGGTGGACCAATCTTTCCAAATAGGATAGCTCAATCCGAAACTGAATCCTGATGTCCGGGTATCATAATAAGTATCATTCTCAAAAATCGAATAGACCCGAAACGTATTGGTAAAGTTGGTATCAAACCAATAAGGAGTGGTTACGGATGCATCATAACGGCTGTCTCCCTGGTCTTTCAGTTCCGTCGAAAAAGAGAGGGTCCGTCCCGTACCAATAAAGTTCTTTTTGGAAACACTCAAAACAAGGGCAACACCACCTTCACCGGAATAAGTGATACTGGCATTGAACGCCCCGGTCTGCCCTTCCTGGAGAATGACATCGTAATCCAGGGTATTGGAATCCTCGCGTTCATCCTGTTGAAACTGAACCCCGGTGCCGGCTTTAAAAAAGCCCAGTCGATTGATATTCCGCTGACTTTCCCGGAGTTTGACCCCATTATACAGTTCGTTGTCGTGGATTTCCAATTCCCGCCGAACCACCCTATCCATGGTTTCATAGTTCCCATGGATCTCTACCCTGCCGATGTAGGCTTTCTCTCCTCGGGTGACATGATATGTGATATCAACCGTTTTCGTATCCTCATGAATTGTGGGAATCACCCGGATCTTGGAGAAAGCGTATCCCTGCTCCAGATAAATATTACTGATCTTAAATCGATCCTCGGTTTGTTTGTAGGGGTTATAGACATCGGTTGGCTGCAATACCAGCTTTCGCAGCATCTCATCCTTGTCGAAAAGCAGCTCGTTACCGTCCTGAGAAACGATATCGGTCTTGCCGGTAAAGTATTGGTCGCCTTCAGTGATGTTGATATTGACGTTTACTTTGGTGAAGTCTTTGTTGCGAATCAGCACTACTTTCGGTTTGTCGATCTTGACTTTGATATAGCCGTTGGAAAGATAATGCTGAGTAATCATCTGCATATCCTGATTAACCCTGGATTCCTGGAAAATTCCCGATTCATTTGCCCAAGAGAAGCAATCCACCTCCGATGAGATCAGTCTTCTTTCAATATCCAGCGGAGGATAAACCTTGGTACCGGTGATATTGATCAGGGTCAGGAATACCTTGGGGGATTCTTCCACATTGAAATTCAGGGTCACCGTCGAATCATTAATGGGTACCACCTCATAGGTTACACGAGTCTGCATATAGCCTTTCTTGCGATATTCCTCCAGAATCGCATCCATGTCCGCTTTGATCTTAATGGTATTGACCATATTGTTAGGATAAACCTTCATGTTTTCTTTCAGCTTATTATCTGAAATTAATGAATTCCCTTCAATATTGATCATGGCAATCCGGGGCTTCTCCACCAGAATGAAAATCAGTTCAATCCGTTTGTCCTCCAATTCTTCGATCTCTGCGTGGATCTCTTTGAAAAACCCGAGTTCATAAAGCGATTTGATATCTTCCGATACTGTGGCAGGCGACAGGGGCATTCCCTGTTGGGAACTGATGGTGGAATAGATGAGCCCTTTTTCGATTAGCTGCAATCCTTCAATCCGGACTTTGTTGATGATCCCGCTGTATTGCAAAATGGCTGGATTGGAGGATTGAGCTTTGAGATCTGGTGTTAGCAAACTGGCAAAGAGAGTGATGAGAATCAGGTAGCTTGTTGTAAAAAGTTGTCTTGTCATACGTGAAATACAATACGTCAATAAATGAACCATGTTCTGGTCTGTGTAACTGTTATTTTATGTCAATGAGTCGAGGAGATTCCTTCCCTGCACCTCAACTCAAAATCCACTGCTCTTGTAGAACAGGTTTGGATCGGTCATTACCCAGCCGACTTAAGCATCCCGTCTTTGAGGACCATTTGCAGATCCATCTCACCTGCAAGTACCAGATTATGAGTCACCATAATCAGGGAAGCACCCTGATTCCTGCATGCCTCTTTCAAAACGGTACTGACCCTGGTACCGGTCTTCTGATCCAGATTGCCGGTGGGTTCATCGGCCAGAATAATGTCAGGTGAATTCAATAATGCCCGGGCAATTGCTATGCGTTGCTGTTCACCGCCGGAAAGCTGTCCGGGCTTGTGACTCTTGCGTTTCATCAAATCAACCTGATCCAACAGCTCCTCGGCACGTTTGGTGGCCTCACTTTTACTCATTCCGGCTATCATACCGGGCAGCAGAACATTCTCCAAAGCTGTGAAATCAGGCAGCAAGTGGTGGGATTGAAATACGAATCCGACATTTCTGTTGCGCCATGTTGACAGGGCATCACTGTCAAAATCAAATATATTATCGCCCTGAAACAGAATTCTGCCGGATGTCGGGCGATCAAGACCTCCTATCAAATGCAGCAAGGTGCTCTTTCCACTTCCGGAGCTCCCCACAATTGAAAGCGTCTGGTTCTCCCTGACCTCGGCACTGATACCGCTCAGGACGTGCAGTTCATTGCCGCTGCCATCAAGAAAGGATCGGTGTATATTTTCAATGCGAATCACAGTACTCATATTCCTTTTGCAGATATGATAAATTACTCGTTCCGTAATCCCTGAACCGGATCCAGTTTTGATGCCTTGCGTGAGGGAAATATGGTCACAACAAAACAGATAAGAAATGATACTGCCGCAATCAGTGATATTTGCCAGATCTGAACATCGACAGAAATGCGGTTACCCACATAGACACCAGGTGGAATATCAATAACATCATAATTCCTTAACACCCAGCAGATCAAAAGACCCAGGATTTCACCGATTATGGTACCCGTCAGGCCAATGATAATCCCCTGCATCATAAAAATCCGCCGGATCGATTGGTCTTTCGCACCCATCGCTTTCAGGATAGCGATGTCCTTGTTTTTTTCTATCACCAGCATAATCAATGAACTGATGATATTAAAGGCCGCTATCAGAATAATCATGGTCAGGATTACTGCCAAACCGAATTTCTCCAGTTCAAACATTGCAAAAAGATTGCGATTCTGATCGATCCAGGTATTGATGATATAGGGAAATCCAATTGTTTTTTGCAAAGCTTCCTTGTACTGATCAGCCTTGTTTCTGTTTTCAACACTGAGTGTCAGGCCACTGATTTGGTTGCCCATTTTAAAAACCGTCTGGGCAACCTTAATATCTATAACTGAAAAAAACTCGTCTGCAGTGGGCAGGCCGGACTCGTAAAATCCTACGATTCGAAAACGCTTTGCCCTGGGCATATCACCCATCGGGGTAATCCTGGCTTCAAGGGACATAATTGTCACCCAATCCCCGATATCAACTCCCAGTTCCTTAGCCAGTTGTGAGCCGATGATGATTCCGTATACTTTCTTACGGACAGAACCCTGTTGTTGCCCATCTGCGGTTTCATAATGAGGAGCCAGTTTACCGAGAATCTCTTCAATTTCAGGTCTGTTGGCGTTGTCCACCAGTGAATTGTCCCTTTTGCTTTCAAAGGAGTCGGTTCTGACAAAGAAGTTAATGGGGGCGACTCCTGCTTCCAGATTGACATCTATTCCCTTAATGAGGGTCAGCATGGGTTTATGCTTTCCCATAATAAATGCCTGGTGATGGGTAAACGGGGCGTAAGCAGAGATGGGTACGGTCTCTTTAATGCGGGTCAGCAACGGGTTGTCGTCCTGCCACCTTAAACCGTTAGGGGAGAGGGAGTAGACCGTCAGATCGCCATTTACTCTTTGCAGAGCGCCTTTCAGATCCTTTTCGAATCCGTTCATAACAGACAGTGCAACAATCAATGCCATGACACCGATGGCCACACCAATCACCGATATTTTGGTAATCACTGATATGGATCTATCCTTGCGAGGACTTCGCAGGTATCTTCTGGCGACGAACGTCTCAAATCCCACAATCAGGACTCCGAATGGGGGGTTGCTAATGGGGGATTTCCCCGGAATTCTCTACGGATAAGATGCTTAAGTACTATCTTCCTCGTCTGTGCGTCAAGGTGTTTTCCCCTGAATCCTTGATCCACGGGAGCCGATTGAATCCTTTTATTCATAGATGTTTAGGAGTCCAAAAACCTCATTTTGGCGATGCCTATTGACTAATTACATCAGGTTTAGGATATTTTTGATTTGTTGAATTCATCACGGATTTGATTAACCGATTGTGTAAAATCCGGTACAGCAACTAAGCAGAGATGATTTATAATTTCTCCCACGACCTGCTAAAAATGTCCGCTGTGAGATGATCAAACGTTAATCCGGGAACTTATGAATTTCTGCTAACTCATTACATACAAAGCCATGATTGAAGTTAACCAAATTACCAAAAAATACGGTTCTTATCTGGCCGTGGATTCAGTTTCCTTCCAGGTTGAAAAGGGGGAAATCCTGGGCTTCCTGGGACCGAACGGGGCCGGGAAGTCGACAACAATGAAGATGCTCTCCTGTTTTATAACCCCGACCTCAGGCACCGCCAGCATTGTGGGAAAAGATATCCTCAAGGATCCTTTAGCGGTAAGGCAGAACATCGGTTATCTTCCTGAAAGTGCACCCAGTTATCAGAACATGACTGTGTCGGAGTTTCTAAACTTCGTCGCTTCCATCAGGGGATTCGACGACCGGGAAAAAGAAAACCGAATCGAGGGTATTATCGGGGTAACCTCACTTGAAGAAGCCAGGTATCAAACCATTGATACTCTTTCCAAGGGATATAAACAAAGGGTTGGATTTGCACAGGCGCTTTTACACGATCCGCCGGTGTTGATCCTGGACGAACCCACAGACGGGCTGGATCCAAACCAGAAACGAGAAGTCAGAAACCTGATCAAGCAGATGTCCCGGGAAAAGGCGATCATTCTCTCCACCCATATTCTGGAAGAGATGGAAGCCGTCTGCACCAGGGCGATTATCATTGACCGGGGCAAAATTGTTGCAAACGGTTCCCCGGCTGATCTGCTCAAAGAATCCAACATGCACAACGTGGTAACCATGAAGACGAAGAGCAGTCCGGATCAATCCTTGAACGACTTATTGGTCGAGCTTCCGGGAGTGGCTGGAGCTGAAACTGAAGAATCAGGAGACGGCCTGTTTCTGACCAGGATCAAGCCTGAAAACAAAGCCGATATTTTAAGCGAAGTAAAAAGCCTGCTTTCCGACAAAAAAGTGGATATCGAAGAGATTTACCGGGAAAAAGGGTTTATGGACGAGGTATTCTGGAATCTAACGCATGGAGGTAGAAATTAAATGACTCAGGTAAAAGCATTGATTAAACGGGAGCTGATGGCATATTTTTATTCTCCCGTGGCGTACGTATTTATTGTCATCTTTTTGCTTTCGACAGTCGGCACAACCTTTTTTCTGGGCAATTTTTTTGAGTCCAACCAGGCCGGTCTGGAGATCTTTTTTCTGTTTCATCCCTGGCTCTTCCTTTTTCTTATCCCTGCAGTCGGTATGGGATTGTGGTCGGAAGAGAGAAATTCCGGGACCATTGAGCTGCTTTTTACCCTACCGGTCACCATGCTTCAGGCGGTTATCAGCAAATTCATTGCCGGTTGGATCTTCATCGGTATTGCCCTGCTATTGACCTTTCCCATGGTGTTGACGGTCTGGTACCTGGGAGATCCCGACAATGGGATAATCTTTACCAGTTACCTCGGCAGTTTTCTGATGGCAGGGGCGTATCTGGCTATCACTTGTATGACTTCAGCCCTCAGCCGGAATCAGGTTATCAGTTTCATTCTCAGCGTTATCATCTGCTTTTTCCTGGTTTTATTGGGTTGGGGAGTCTTTACCAATATCCTCTCCCAAGCCTTTCCGGTCTGGCTGGTGGATGTTCTCTCCTCCTTCAGCTTTTCCACCCATTTTAAATCGATCAGTCGTGGAATCATCGACAGCAGGGACCTGATCTTTTTTCTATCGATCATTTGTGGTGGATTACTGATCAATGCCGTCATCCTTGATGCCAAAAAGGCCAACTAGGAAAGTAGACAACCCATTGTTTTCAATTATAGTGAATAACAACGTTACCATCGGATAAGAGATGACTGAGGAAAAAAAAGGAAAACTGAAATTTGGAACCAGGTCGACCAATATTTTTATGGTGCTGGTGATTATTGTTGCGGTGAACGTTATTGCCGCAAGTTTGTATTTCAGATGGGATATCACAGAGGAGAAGCTTTACACGCTTTCCGACGGAACCGGTGAAATAGTCAAAAAGATCGCCACCCCCATCACTATCAAATACTACTTCAGACAGAATCTGGAAGGTCTCCCCATTACTTACAAGAACTACGGAAAGAAAATCAGCGAACTTCTCCAGGAATATCAAGCTCTGAATGACGATATGATTACGGTTGAAACCTACGATCCGAAACCCGATTCGGATGAAGAGGAGTGGGCCAAGAAGTACGGGCTCTCCGGAATCGATTTGGGTACAGGTGAACGTGCTTTTATGGGTATTGTCGTCATCCAGGAAGATAAAGAGGCCAGCCTGCCTTTTATGGATCCAAGAAGGGAGCAGTTCCTGGAATACGATATCACCCAGTTGATTCTGCAAATCTCCCAGGAAAAGGACAAGGTTATCGGCCTGATGAGTTCGCTGCCTGTCATGGGGATGACCCCGAACCAGTTTCAGCAGATGCAGGGACAACGTCCGGAACCCAAATGGGCATTCATAGAGGAGTTGGAGAAAAGTTTTGAAATCAGGGAAATCAAGACCGATGTAATGGACATCGACCCTGAAGTGGATATCCTGCTTGTGATTCACCCTAAAAACCTGGGCGACAACACACTCTATGCCATCGATCAGTTCGTATTGAGAGGCGGGGAACTGGTAGCCATGGTTGATCCCAGTGCCAGAATGGATCAGGCCGCCGCTATGGCCGCTCGCATGGGACAAATGGCCATGGCCAACAGTGATCTGAAAAAGCTGTTCGATCACTGGGGAATTCAATACGATTCCGGCAAGATTGTGGGCGATCATCAGCACGCAACCCGTGTCAATGCCGGTGGTTCTGTAGGAGTGGTATCCTACTCTCTCTGGCATACTTTGACCCAGGGATCTTTCAATGATGAACTGGTCGCCACCCGAGAACTGGAGAACATGCTGCTGATTGAACCCGGCGGATTCTTTTTAAAGAAAGACAGTCCGTTGACACTGAATTCTCTGATCAATTCGTCTCTAAATTCAGGACTGGTCGCTAGCTATATGACACGATTCGGTAATCCAACCGCAATCAATAAAAACGTCGAAGTCGATGACAAGAAGTATAACTATGCCGGTATTCTCACAGGTGAATTGACTTCAGCCTTCGGAAAACGTCCGGACCCGCCGGAGAAGAAAGAAGGTGAAGAACAAAAAACTGCGGAAGAGAGTACGATAAAGCCGCTCCCTCACGTGGGCAAGAGTGAAGGTAATGCCAAAATTCTGCTAATCACCGATGCGGATTTTATCTCGGATACGTTTAGTGTCGATAAATTCAACCTCCTGGGACAGACCTTTATCCAGCCGAAAAACGACAACCTTAATTTCATGGTCAATATGGTGGAGTTTTTGGGCGGGGCTGAAGCCATGATGAAGATTCGCTCCCGAGGTAAATTCACCAGGCCTTTTACCCGATTCGAGGACCTGCTCAAACAGGCTCAATCCCAATACCAGGAAGCGGAAGAACACTTATCAGCCAACCTGAAAGAGGTCCAGGATAAATTGAGTCAGTTGAACGTGGAGAAAGGAACCAACAAAGTGGTTCTGACCAAGGAGCAGATTGAAAAGATAAGGCAGTTTCGTGAGGAAGAGAAAAAGACTAAATCCGAACTGCGAAAAATCAGGAAACTGCTTCGACAAGACATTGAATTCGAGAAGACCAGCCTGACCCTTCTCAATCTGCTGGTGATCCCGATTTTGCTGACCATTATCGGACTGATCCTGTATTATCGAAGGGTCCGTAAACGTTCTAAGTAAAGACGATTCAATGTATCCGGGATGGATTCATGACCAACAACATCCCGGGTAGCATCGTCCTCTGTTTCAGATCATACTATCCCAAAGCAAATCAGATCAGGAAAAGGAGTTATGTCAAAAAGAAATCTCATTATTGCAGCCGTTGTACTGGTGGTGCTGGCAATTATCAGTCAATGGCCCGATCGATCCGGTAACGACCAGAAAGATGATAAAATTGGTAATTCACTGCTATCACCTCAACTGGTCGAATCGTTCGACAGCATGAGCCTGCGTAATGCTCAGTACACGGTTACACTGAACAAAAAGGACGATAGCTGGACTATAGCAGAAATGGATCACTATCCCGCCGATATGAAAAAACTGGTGGAGCTAATAGACAGTTTGACCACAACCACCATCGCATCTCTTGTTACAAAAGATGAGAAACGAATGGAGCATTTTCAAGTTGTCTACTGGGATGCCGCCAATGCAGGAGAAAAGGTATCCGGTACACAGCTTGTTCTGAGCAATGGCGACAAAGAGATATATAAAATGATTGCCGGTAAGGATCGACAGTCAAAATCAAGCCGCCAGGATATGCCATCATACCCGGATGGAGTCTATGCCAGGGTGGGAGATAACACGATAGTCTATCTCCTGAAAGAGAAACCGGCCCTGGATACCGATCCTGAAGACTGGATTATGGCAACACTTTTTAGTCTGGATAAAAAAGAAATCAAATCAATTCTTTTCCAACTCCAGGCTGAACGATTTACCCTGGAACGTTCGGAGAAAGGTAAGGCCATTGTATTGGCTGACCTGAAGGAGAAGGAGGAATCTGCCGATTCCCAGGTTTCCTCTGTACTTTCCGATCTGGAGGAGTTCAAGATTGATGAGATTGTCTCCCGCTCCGAGCTTTCCGAAGGGGATCTTGAATTAAAGTCCATCGTCACCGTTACTGCTTTTGATATCGACCCTCTCCAATTCCAGATACTCGCAAAGCTGGAGAAAACCGAAATAAACGAATCAACCAAAAAAGAGGAGAGAACCTATTCCTATTACAGCAGCTTTGTACGGCCGGAAGAAGTTAAGGCAGAATCCCGCTGGAAACGTCTTTACGACCTGAATAAAAAGTGGTTGTTTAAAATGGATGACTGGAAAGCGGAACGCTGGTTCAAGGAACGCAAGGAGTATATAAAAAAATAGCATCCTTCACCTATCCTCGGGGGACTTACTCTTGATGAACATTCCCCCGAAGTCCCTTCCGACGAGCCCCCTGATCACCAGCAGCAATTGACTTCACCCCTCCCCTGTGTTAGGAAGCTAGCTAAAACAGACAATTGAATTGATGTGAATAGACGAACACCCGGAACATAAAGCTGTTTCAAAGAAATATCGGGGCGCCGGTTGTGTAATGGCAAGCAAAAATCGAAAGATTGGCAATGTTATCATTTTAAACCAATCACCAGCTACCCAATCATCTCTTCAGCCAGTTATACAGGTCTAACAGATACCGGATTTAGATAAAATCGGAGGAATACGTATGCAATCAGGAGCCGAATCATCCCCTAATGGACCTGACTCCAGCCGCTACGTTCTCGCCCTTGATCTGGGCGGTGGTAGTTGTAAAGCTGCTATTGTATCTGATACCGGGAATGTAATTGCAACTGCGGAAGAGAACATCCGAACCCATCTCCTACCCGATGGCGGAGCAGAACAGGACCCGCATGAATGGTGGTCTGGCATCAGAAAAGCGGCAAAGCATGTCATCTCTCAATCCGGTATTGATCCTGAAAAGATAGTGGCCGTTGGTTGCGATTCTCAATGGTCTGTCGTTGTTCCCGTCAATCAAAAGGCTGAACCCCTGATGAATGCAATTCATTGGCTGGATACCCGCGGCGGCAAATACAACCGGAAAATCGTCGGTGGTTTCCCTCGTGTGGAGGGATATAATCTCTTTAAACTGCAGAAATGGTTGAGGATGACTGGGATGCTTCCAACGAAGTCCGGGATAGACTCGTTGGGACACGTTCTTTTTATTAAAAATGAACTACCCGACATCTATACTGAAACTTATAAGTTTCTGGAACCGATGGACTACCTGACTTCAAGATTGACCGGTAAAATTACAGCCACCCAGAAAACCATGGCTATCTTTACAATCGTGGACAACCGTGAATGGGGATCATTGAGCTATGCAGACTCCCTCCTCCGGCTGGCTGGCGTTGAGCGTGATAAGTTTCCGGAACTTATTCCCAATAACGGGGTGGTGGGTTGTTTAGATGCGAATATTGCCGAAGAGTTGGGGCTTAAATCCACTACTCGGGTAGTTGCCGGGATTGGAGACTCCAATGCCTCCACCATCGGTTCGGGAGCTGTATTGGATTATGAAGCGATTGTCTACATCGGCACCTCATTTTATATGAACTGCCACGTTCCCTTTAAAAAAACGGACATTGCCCATTTCATAGGTTCATTACCCGCCTCCTTTCCAAATAAGTATGTAATGTTTGCCGAACAGGGAACCGGCGGAAGATGTGTGGAGCATTTTCTCAAGAATCTGGTCTATGCTGAAGATGGCTTTTCGTCAGAAAAAAAACCAGAGGACGCATACGAACGATTCAATGATATGGTCGAGAAAATCCCGGCCGGAAGCAATGGCGTCGTTTTCCTCCCCTGGCTGAATGGTTCCATGGCACCTGTCGAAAATCCGAATATGCGGGGAGGGTTTATCAATATTTCCTTGAACGCGAAACGCGGCGACCTGGCAAGATCCATTATGGAAGGTCTGGCCTTCAATAGCCGTTGGACAAAACAGCATGCTGAAAAGTTCACCGGACAACCTATCAACAAATTCCGATTTTCAGGAGGTGGCGCCCAGTCCGGAATCTGGTCCCAGATTCATGCTGATATCCTTGGTGTTCCCGTACTTCAAATCGATGACCCGGTAAATACGACTGTCAGGGGAACGGCTCTGAACGCCCTTGTCTCTCTCGGATTGTTGGATATCCAAGAGATCCCCAACCTGATCAGGATTAAAAAGATATATGATCCCGAACCCGAAAACCGAAAGATGTACAACAAACTATTCCCGGTATTTCGCAACCTGTATTCAAAAAACAGGCGGATTTTCAATACCCTTAACAATGGCGATTGATATATATGTACAGTAGCCCTGGACCGGACTCCGCTACTACTCTCAGCCTGGCCCACGATTGGATGATAAAGGGTGTAAGAAAATCAACTCACAGTTTGTTTTCCTCATCTATCAGAAATAACATCTATCGCCCATCTGTAAAAATGAATCCGTTTGGTTTGTGCAAATTTGTTTTCTTCCTCATACGACAGGTGACGTGAATCAATTCTTTATTCAAGGCTTGTGAAAGAATAAAAGCAGAATCACGGAACAAAGAAATTATCCGGGACCACATTCAAATCGACCCGCCCTACCCGTCCGAATTGACCGGATTTTATTATTGATGGGTCTTAAAGGGCTGTGCTTCGTTTTCTGACAAGCCGGGTCAAGTTTGATTTCATAGGTTACCGAAGAAAATGAAAAAACGAATAAAAAAAGAGAGTTCAGATTGAAAAATCAGTGGTTAAAGGAGTGCGGACTAATCCTGAAAATTGGAATTCCCATTACCATTGCCCAGTTGCTAAACATATCCATGAGTTTTGTGGACACGGTAATGACGGGGAATTATAGTGCTGAAGCGCTTGCTGCCGTATCGGGAAGCCATAATTTGATTATCCCTTTCCAGGTTTTCGGTGTTGCTGTCATTGGCGCAGCACAGGCGATCATCGCTCAATACGTCGGCTCGGGTAGAACCAGGAATGAAATCGGACGGGTTGTCGTACACAGTGCTACCATCGGTATTTCGTTCTCCATTCTCCTGATCCTGCTAACCAGGTTCGCCTCACTGGGATTGCCATTTTTCGGATTTGAGCAGCAGGTCATCGATCTGGCTGACGATTATCTATTTGCATTTTCCTGGGGTCTACCGGCAACCATGATTTTTATTGCCTTCGCCGGATTTTATGCCGGAATCTCAAAGCCGATCGTTACCATGTTTACCAGTATTATTATGCTTTCGGTAAACATCATCGGCAATTATACCCTGATTTTTGGAAATTTCGGATTCCCGGAATTGGGTGCCGAAGGAGCAGGATGGACCAGTACCCTGGCTGCCTGGAGTGGTACGATCGGAATAATACTGGTTTCGGTCATTCATCGGGAAGTAAGGCGTTTTAACCCCTTCAAAATGAAAGTGCTGTTCGATACCAACCTGTTCGGTCATATTCTTAAAATCGGGATTCCCAGTGGATTCTCCTCGGTTTTTGAAGTGAGTATGTTTGCGGTCTTCTCACTTCTAATGGGAAGATTTGGCGTCAAGGTATTAGCCGGCAGCCAGATAGCATTGAATTGTGCATCCTTTGTTTTTATGATCCCCCTCGGTCTTTCTTTTGCGATTACAACTGTGGTCGGACTTCATATCGGCCGACAGGATTATCGCGAAGCCCGATTTGCAGGTCTGTCCGGATACTCTGTCAATTTTCTGTTCAATATCTTCTCAGCGACAGTATTGGTTGTCTTCTCCGCAAGAATCGCCGGGATTTATACTAATGATCCTGAATTGATCGGTATCGCTAGTACTCTATTGATATATGCGGGGATTTTTCAACTGTCAGATGGCGCTCAGGTAGCCGGTTTAGGGGTTTTAAGAGGCTATAAAGACACCAAAATCCCCATGATTTCTAACCTGATCTCTTATTGGGGTATCGGCATGACCTTGGGTTATTTTTTGGGGTTCATCCTCGATTACCGTGCAGAAGGAATGTGGATCGGTATCATCATCGGATTGTCAGTGGCAGCCGTTCTTCACGGAATTCGGTTTTATGTGGTCAGCAACAGAACAATTAATAATCCTTTCTAACAAACAGCCCAATTAGATGACAGCACCGAGAAAACCTGCGCCGGAGATGTTTGGTGTGCCTGATGAAATGTGAAGATACGCGCTAATTCAAAGCGGTGTTAACAACCTTTTCGAAGTCGGCATCATCGCAATAGTGTTGCATCCTCTCTTTGCGAAGATCATCGACTTCCTCCAAAACAAGTTTTTTCTGCCCGGTTTTAAAGACTCCGAAACACTGTTTCACGATTTCAAGTAGGGGTCGACCTTCTTGAAAAAGTTTATTCTGTTTTTCAGCATCGCGAACGGTCTGGATCAGATCCAGATCCTGCCTGATCTGATCCAGTTGTTCCGGAGAAATGTTAAAAACCGCATCATCGGAGTCCTTATTAATTGTAACCTTGGCCGCTTCCTTCTTTTTCCGTTTTTCAGAAACGGGGACATCTTTATCGATGAGATACTCCCAGTAATCAAGAAAGCTTGCAATCGCATTCTGGCGGGTGATCCTCTTCACCCTGGTCATGCATTTTCGGACATTGGGCACAAAAGAATCGCTGTTCAATATATCTTTGTAATCGTCGTCCTGAAACTGTCTCTGCTTGATCTTTTTCCCTTTTTCAAAGGTTTCGAAAGCTGATTTGATTCTATAATCTTTTTTGAAGTTTTCGAACAGGCCGCTTACAATTTCCATCAGGAAACTTTCCACTTCAAACAAGGATTTTTCCCCGGTCAGATCGTAGCTGCTTTCCAGTTGTCTTTCCAGGGTGTGGAGTTGGTCGGGGCTGATGTATTTCATCATTAACTGTTTTTCTTCAGGAGAGTAATCCCTGAACCTGCCTCTCTCTCCCTGTCCCGGATTGATTTGCTCCTGAACCAGGTATTGCCAGTATTTGGTTATCTCGTTCAGCTCTTTACTATACTTCCGTTTCTGGAGCATGATCATCTGGTTGATCTTAAGTTCCTCAATATCCACTTTCCTGTAGAAAGGCTCGGCGCAGGATTTGAAGAAGAGACAGATGTTGTTGACCAGTTTGATATGTTCCCTTTTCTCATAGATCTTTTCGGTCATATGAGCCAGGGAGGCTCCCCTGCTTTGCAGTCTCTCCTTGTGCATGCTTTTCACATCAAGCAAGATTCTGCCGTAGGGAGAGTCCAATTGGAACTCGTTTCTGGGCAGGGCAGGAAGCAGTCTGGAAAAGCTTTCGATCTCCTGGGGTGTGATATTTGATGCCAGAAAACAGACTGCCAGATCCCTTTCCGAAAGGTTGGGATTCTGCAAAATCTTTTGGTATAGCTTCACCTCGTGGGTCTTGAATTGCGCCAGCTCTGTTGAGAAATCCTTTTGAACCAGCGCCACGACCGCACTGTCATTCTTATGGGAGCTGTCCTGTTCGTCCTGGATCTTGATGAACTCCTTAAGAATATGCAGGAAAACATACTGGGCGCGACTGTGCTCCTGCACTTCGCTGAGCAGTTCGTTTTGAAAATCCTGCCTGATCTTCAGTGTTGCCATCGCGCCGATCTTGCCTTCCGGAAGTTTCCCTCCGAACTGCTCTGTGAGTTCCTTTACCAGAATTTCGAGATCCCCGCGTTTTGTGGCCAGTAATTTGGTGAAACTTTTCCTGATGTCAACAGCTTCCGGAAGGTCTTTTTGGATCTTCATGAAAGCATTGAACTGATGAGCAATGTCCGTGGCTCCTAGATCTGCAGTGAGGAAAGCAAAAAAGACGTTCTGCGCCTTCTTATAAATCAACTTTACTTTCTGGTGGCATTTATTGATAACTTCGGTCTGCTTTTGCAGAATCCGGCGAAGCCGTTCCAGATCCTTTTTTGATTTGTACTCCAGGAAAGCCAGATGGATCCGGTAGGTGGCATTGTTCATAACGGCAATCAGTTCGTGCATCCGCCGAATGATCTTCTCAATTTCCGTTTCGTTCAACTCCCCGGCGATGGATTCATCTTTGGTTTCCGGTTCATTTGCGTAACGTTTTTCCAATGCTTTGCGAATGTCTGCTTCGATTTGGACCACCGCATAGTAATAATAGATCGACTCATACATATGCGAGGTACCGTTTAACTTATAACGCAAAAAACTGACCACGGTGAAGGATTCGAGGGTATAGTTACTAAATACCTGGCCCATCTCTTCACTAACCTCTTCCAGGAATTTCATTACAGCTTTGGCTTGATACTGACTCTCGGCAAAAAAATCGAGCTGTTTCTCAAGCGCGGGAAATCGCTGCACCAGGTTTTTTAGTACCATCAGAGGCTTTACCCTCTGGTTCGCTTTGTCAAAACCACCCTGTAACACTTTGACTTTATCCTCAAAATTATCGACGGTCTCCTCCTGGTGTTTGTCATTGAGGGCTTTCATTTTAAGGCGGTAAGTCAGATTGAGCTTTTTAAAACTTTCAATAATGGAATCGAGATAGGAGATCTCATCGATTTTGACCAGGGAGATGTCCCTGGTTATTTCTTCACGAATCCGTTTTTCCAGCTCATAAGCCTGGGATATGGTTTCATAGCTCGGTTTTTCACCGGGTTTGAAATTCTCGGTTTCGACATAGGCATCGGCAATCCCCTGGAATGTTTTACAAATATCGACCGCTACAGGTCTCAATTGTTGGGCTTGTGATTGGATATTTCTGATGATACTGTTTTTGACCTTTTCGATGGCGGGAAACAATAAGGCGGGGCCATCTTCATTGGTTTCTCCCTCGTCCACCTCTTTGGCATTGACGATTTTAAAAAAGACTTCCCGCTGAAGTTGAAAAATACTCTCACTGATGATCTGTGAGGCTCTGTCCCGAATGCTCTTTTTCTCCTCGTCGCTGAAGGTCGACTTGGACATCAATCCCCTCAAACGCTGCCAGATCGTGAAAACCTCTTCATACAGAGTGTACAATCGCGAATAGATTTCTTCCTGGCCGATCAGGCTCTGGGCCACATTGCGAACATCCGGGGTGCCTTCAGTGGACCCGATGAGATCGGCTGCCAGCGCGATAGCTTCGGTTACCTTTTGGATCTTGGTTTTCAGTTCGGTGTCTTCCTGAAACTGACCTTCCAGAATTTCAGGAGAAACCACTTCAGGGGCGTTTTCGCTCATGGTATTCAGATATCTGACCTTGGTTAGGTTCGTCGAATTCAGAACTCTTGAGATTTTGACTGTTCAATCGACATCTGCATATTCCAAATCGGGATTCAGGGTCCCGGAATAGAACTTCTGCTGAATAATCATTTGAAATGAAGTATACACAGCATGGGATGAAGATAAAACCCAAAAACTTTTACGGTTTCAGGGAAGCCAAATCTTGGGCAATCCGCGCTCCCACAGCAGCGTTATTAAGCACCAGCTCTATGTTGGTTTGCAAACTACGGGTTCCCGTCAGTTCCACTATTCGTGCCAGGAGGAAGGGAGTGATCTCCTTCCCCTTGACATCTTTAAGTTCCGCATCGGATAAGGCACGTTCTATCGCCTGATCGATTTCCTTTTTATCCATTTCAAATTCTCGGGGAACCGGGTTGCCGATAACAATACCGCCGTTCAATCCCAGATCCCACTTCACTTTGATCGCTTTGGCAATCTCAGCGGTTTCTCCAAATCGCTGATCAACCAGAAAACCGCTATTTCGAGTATAAAACGCCGGAAACTCACCCGTTTGATAACCGAATACCGGAACCCCTTGCGTCTCAAGATACTCCAGGGTCGCCCCAATATCCAATATAGACTTCACACCGGCGCAAACCACGGCGACGCTGGTTTTGGAAAGCTCCGTGAGATCGGCAGATATGTCAAAAGTACTGGATGCGCCTCGGTGCACCCCCCCGATTCCGCCGGTTACAAACACACGGATTCCGGCCAGTGCCGCAACAATCATGGTTGAGGCTACCGTTGTCGCTCCATCAAGTCTTCCTGACATGATGTAAGGAATATCCCTTCGGCTGACCTTCTTAATATCCCCGGCTTTGGCTAGATGTTCCAATTCGGAATCGCTCAATCCCGCCTTCATTCTGCCCTTCAAAATAGCTATCGTAGCCGGTACAGCCCCATTATCCCTGACCTTCTGTTCAACCCTGCGGGCAGTTTCCATATTCTGAGGATAAGGCATGCCGTGGGAGATGATTGTCGATTCCAAGGCAACAACCGGCTGCTCCTGTTTCAGCGCCTCCTGAACTTCAGGATGAATATCCAGGTATTCTCTATTCATAGATTTAACTCCAATAGTCTCTGTTTAATTAACTCCATTGATAATCCACCATGAGCAGAAAAACTGCTCTCCATAGTCAGTATGGAAGCTGCAAGGGATCGTTTAACCGTTTCCCGAATATCCAGATCACAAAGATGCCCATGAACAAGCACTGCCATGAAGGCGTCTCCTGATCCGGTAGTGTTTGTTTTCTCAATACTCTCAGGATGGATCTCGTCGATTAAACCGTTGCTGCCATAGACAACGCCGTCTTTTCCCAAGGTAATAATCACTGAGGAAGCGCCCCTGCTCAAAAGACCACGAACCGCTTTTTTCGCATCACTCAAGGACTTGATTTTATGACCGGTCAACAGTTCAGCTTCCTGGCGATTGGGCTTGATGGTTTGAAAATGGCCGATGAGATCGGTTACCTTTTCTGTTTTGGCTACCGAAACAGTGTCCAGAAAAAGTCGGTTGGGATATTCATCGACCAGATACACTAACACCTCCCTGGAGAGGTTTGTGTCGACGACAATCGCAGATGCTGCATCCAGAACCGATTGATAAGACTTCACGGTTTCGACATCGAGAATCTCCATGATCCCCATATCATTTATGGCCAAATCCATATCCCCGGTATCGTCAATCACGGAAAGATAGATTGAACTTGAATAGCGATTGCTTGTTTTTATCAATGAAGTGTCTATACCTCCCCGACTGCAATCTTCAAGAATTCTCCTGCCGAAAAGATCGTTTCCCACAACAGAAATCAAACGGGTTTTAATCCCCAAATTAACCAGGTTTTGGGCAATATTACGAGCCACGCCTCCTGTCGAGAGTTGAACTTTTCCGGGATTGGAATCCTTCCTGATTAAAGGAGCTTCGGTGAATCCGGTTACATCGAGATTGCATCCGCCAATGACGACGACGTAATCCTCTTCCTGCAGGATATATCCCTTGCCTTTGATATAGCCTTTTTTAATCAGGTTGGTGATATGCACCGCTACCGATGAGCGGGTAATTCCCAGCCTGCGGGCCAACTCCTTTTGAGACATCAACGGATCCAGTTTCAACCAGTCCAATATCTGCTTTTCACGTCCTGTCATGGTATGAATTCATAAGCTGTTGTTGATATACTAAACTTGTGCTTAAACAATAACTCAACTGATATCAGTCCGGCAATCAAATAGGGCGAGACAGATGATTCTATCTTTGTTTTCCCGTACCAGGACGGTTTTACATTCCCGAATTGTAGTAAGGAGGAGATTCGAAATGGCTGTGGAATAGCTTTGTGGGCATGATGGGAGCAAAGAGGCTCAATAGTCCGATTAATTCAACTGTTCACCAAAGGAAATCGTATCATACAATCGACTTCCCAGCCTGATTTGGATTGGAAAGTCAGATTTACGCTTCCCAAAACGAATCAGTCTTGGTGTCACTCCCATTGAGTAAAGGGGACCAACCAAATCTGAAGGGCTCAATGCGGAATTCTCTGGCACTCTTTTGGCGTTACACATGTCCCCGTGGCTCTGCAAACCAAAACTGGCTCTTCAAGCAGATCTGCTGCCGTTTCTCCGACTTTCGGTGCCGGGGAGATATACTTCCAGGCCTCAAACTCCATTTTCCGGGAAGTCTTACCAACACTGACAATTTTACCCCTGGCCTCTATGAAATCTCCGGCATAAACCGGTGCCATAAATTCGACCATATCATACGCCTTGAACAATCCTTCATCGCCATCATAGCGAATCAGCAATTCGGTAGCGACGTCGCCGAAGAGATTCAGCATTTTCGCTCCATCCACCAGGTTACCTGCATAATGGGCATCGTGCTGGCTGATTCTCAGTCTGATACTTGCTTCTGTCATTTTCGTCCTTTTAATAGTGTAGTTACGATAAATGAAGCTACCCGCGAAGGTACCGTGCCCGGGCCAAATCCTGCGTCATAGCCTAATTCAATGGCAAGATCGTGCGTTACCCTGGGACCGCCTGCCAACAGCAGGAAATGTGATCTCAGGTTTTCGGCCTCCAACAATTCGATTAGCTCTGTAAAATTACGGATATGAGCATCTTTCTGGGTTACCGTCTGCGAAACGAGAAGAGCGTCTGCCTTTTTATCAAGTGCCTCTTTCAGCAGATCTTCACAGGTGACCTGGGCTCCCATATTAAGCGCATTCATCTCCGGATATCGTTCAAGACCATAATCCTGGTTATAGCCTTTCATATTCATGATTGCATCTATCCCTACCGTATGAGCATCCGCTCCGATGGTCGCACCCACAACCGAGATTTTACGGTTGAACTCCTTCCTGATCAAATCATTGATCTGGTAGAAATCCATCTCCACTGTCTTCACCTCACTGGCAACAACAGTCGAATAATCCAGTACAGGCTTGGCCTTGGCAAATACCACAAAGTAGGTAAAATCGTCTGCTATCTTTTCCGCATGGGCCACCGAAACCTGATCAAAATTCAGTTTCAGGACATAGAGTTCAGCCGCTTTTTTTGCTTTGGCTCCGAATTCCACCGGCAGGGTAAACGACAGTTGGATTATCCCGTCATTAATAGTGTCACCATAGGGTTTGATATTCTGTTTCATGTTTTCTATTTATTCGGGTTGTTGTTTTCCAATAGCTGCATCACTGGATTGGAATAATCCGAAGATTTTGCAAAAACGCCACCATGTCCCTTCCCACCGTCAATCGGACGACTGATCCCGGCAAAACCTCCTTCGGTAATGGATTCCATCAGTCCTTTTTCCCTGATACGGTTGAGAAATGCTTCGGTTTCATCCAGAACCGTCTGCGCTCTTTTCGCAATAAATCCATCCTGTTTGAACTCAATCTCGTCACCAAGATCTTTGGCCACATTAAACACATAATTGATATTGCCCAGCGACTGAAACCGATCCTGCATCAGGGGGGTGTGGTTGGCCTCCGTTAAAATTCCGGCCAGGTGGATTCCTTGATCAGTTGTTACCGAAGCAAGGTTAAACATGGTATCCAGGCAGTGGGCATGGAAAATATCGGTACTTTTATACTTGGTTGGTGGCATGTATTTAAGGGGAGCATCCGGAAACAACTGCCGCGCCAATTGAGCATGGGCCAGTTCATATAGAAACGCATTCTCAATCTTCGGATTGATTTCAAAGGCATGCCCCAGCCCCATCAGACGGGCTGGTAAACCAGCTTTCAGGGCCATGGCTTCATTGATAAGCTGTGAAGCCGTTACGGTGTGAGCGGCCTCAACGGCGTCCGAGGTGGTCAGATAATTATCTTCCCCTGTATTAATAATGATATCTGCATGAGCACAAATCAAACGGCTCAGGTATTGATCAATAAATGTCCTTTTCATGTTGATATCCCTGAAGAGGATACCATACATGGAATCGTTCAACAGCATATCCAGGTCTTCAAAAGCCGCACAGGCAGCAATTTCCGCCATACAGAGACCGGATGAATAATTAACCAGACGAATATAACGCCCCTGCTCCAGTCCCGCTTCGTCCAGGGCGTCCCTCATAATTCTGAAATTAGCCTGGGTAGCGTAGGTCCCTCCAAAACCCTCAGTCGTGGGACCGTAAGGTACGTAGTCCAGTAAGGATTGAGCTGTGCTCCTGATCACCGCAATGATATCCGCTCCACTGAAAACTGCGGATTTTGCCTGGGTGCGATCTTCATAGATATTGCCGGTCGCAACGATAATATAACGCCAGGGATTGGGTGGAAGCGGTGTCTTCTCCCGCTTTTCCCTTTTGGCGCTGTTAGTTGCCTTTAGAACCTCCATGGCTTTGTTTGCAAGCTCACCTTCCTTCTGGTGAATATCGGCAGGAGTTACATTCTTATCAAAGCTGAAGTCAACCTGGTCCTGCTCCAACAATTCGGCCGTGACCTGTTCATCCCTTCCGGAGATCAGCATGGCTTTGGCAAACCAGGGAGAGATACCGTGTTCCAAGATTCCGGCTTCACGGGCTTTCTCCACAACCCTGTTGGGGAGAGGTGTTCCATCCTCATTGACCCCATCCACACCGTAGAGTCTGAGAACGGTTCTTTCAACCGAATCTGAAGAGTAGTTAACAATATACTCCTGAACGCTTTCCGCAATCTCAAGTGCGATCGCTTTCACCCTTTCAATTTGATTTTGATCTAGTGGTATTGTTGCCATGTTAACAGTAGAATTTTATTGATATTTTAAACCATCACAAAAGTGTGATCCCAATCCTTGGAGCAACGATTGCAACAAGAAAATAGATGAGATTACTCCTCAATTTTTGGTAACCGGGTATAAGCTTGAAAGCAAACCCTCAGGTTTGATTTATCTTTTTTTGGATGTTCATTTTCACCTTCTCCGGTAGAGGAAACTGCAAAGCAATCAAAAGTGGTTTTTTGTTCGCTCGGATGATCCTCTTCATCTCATGGGCTGTAATCTCCTCCACCTCGTAAGGCACCTGTTTCAGCAGTTTTTCTATATCTCCCGTATTAATTTCTCCTTCCAAATCCTTCATTCGAAAAAACCTGATGCCCGGGATATTTAAAACTTCGGGATAGTGGGAAGTACAGAGATAGATGCAATTATACGAAAGACCGGTCAAAAAAGCTTTTGAGAGCTCAACTCCATTTATGGGATCCGTTGAGTGAAACATCTCATCAATCAAAAATACGGATGATGGATCTGCTTTCTTACAAAAAAATCGAATTTCATCGGCAAAACCGGAAAGCCCGAGTCCCATGTTGCCGGAGGATTTGAGCTGCAATTCAATGGAAGGCGGATGAGATAAAACAAGTTTTTCTGCAGGTACGGGCAAACCGAATTTAACAAGGGTCAATTGGAAATAGAGCGTCTTCAAAACCGTGGTCTTCCCTGTCATATTGGCGCCGAATAACAGGTTCACCCCCGGTCCCAAATCCAGATTCAGCGGCTTATAAGCAGTGGTTCTGAGTCCTTTTAACTTCGGTAGAATTCCCTCTCTTAATTTGATTGCAGGTTCAGTTGAAAACGTCGGAATGCAAAGCTGGAATTTTTGTATAGCAGCTAGCAATACATAGTCAAAAATCCGTTGTTTGCGGGTCTTGTAATACTCGCTGAATACACTGTAATACCCGGCAAGATCGCGATTTACCTTTGCGAGCTTTTCTTCCATGAGACCAGCCCAATGGTTTCTGGCCGCTTCCTTGTCGGCAATCAGTTTTTCAATACGACTGCTGAGCTTGAACACTATTTTGAAAAAATCGCCTTCATCCGACAACTCCAGATGCTGGCAGTCTCTTACCCGATCAAGAATGGTGTCATCCTTTGCAATCTCTTTTGGGTAAGGGTAGATCAGCTTCAACCCGGTCTGTCTAAATATCTCTTTTTCAAATAGCTCCAGTTCCCTGGCTATCTTGTCTTCGAATCTGTTAATCGAATCTCTCAGTTCAAGCTCTCCGGCATCCAGTCGAATGTTGGAATAATCTTCAGTCACATTCTGATCCAACACCCTGGATATCTGAATACAAATCTCACCTTTGACGGAAAGGGGAATACTCTTCTCCTGCCTTGCCAGATTGGCGTTTTCCCTCAGAAATCGCCCCATATCGAAAACATGATAAGGTTCTAACTGTTGATCACGGAAGAAGGGCAGAAGCTCGTCCAGCAGAAGTAGACTATTCGACGTGGCAAGCAGGCATTCAAGGTCGATATTGTGTCTTTTGATCTGGGTTTCCAAAGCCGACAGCCTGCCAAACCATTCCTTTGCCTCCCGCTCACCCAAAGGTCTCAGAATCTTATGCGGAATCAAGGGAATCTCGATCTCAAATTGAGACAGAAATTCCTGAAGCTCAAGTTCAGAGAAAACACTTTCGGGGATATACCCACTTTCAAATTCCAATTGCATGGGGGTTTTCCCGGAAGAGGTTATATACAGGTACTTCAACAGGCAGCCTGAGAGGGCAATCCAGTGTTTCCTGTTTTAGAAAGAGCGAATGGAGTGGTACCGAATGATAGAGCGTTAAGTCCGGCAGAAAAGACTTCGTTGCCTCTGATCGGGTAGAAATATTCTGGTATAAAGTGAAGTTATCCAGAACAATTGTCAGGTTACGAAAAGCAGCAAAGAAAGAGTGGAGTGAACGAGTCATCGAACCTTTGAGATAAAGGGTGCAGGATGCATTTTTATGAATCAGGCAGATTTCCCTTAAGGACTGATCCAAAAAGGGAACTTCTGCGCTTTGATAAAGTACTTCTCCATTTTGGGCAATCAATAGAGATTTATCACCAACATCCTCATATTTAGCTACGATATCAACGATTTGTTCAGGGGCTTTCTTCAGTGTTAACGCCTGCAGAAGGTCCTGTGCCTTGGTTAACTGCTCTTTCCGGTTCGATAGCAAAAGAGCGAAACAGATACTGTCACTGACAAGGGGATGGCCAATAAACTGTCTGTCAATGGAACCGTCGATCAGACAGGTGCAATCAGCTATCGTCTGATCAATAGCTTCTTTCATTTTCAAAACACCATTCCGATCATTGGGACCTTCAAGCACCACGGAAAAATCTGTTAAAGCACGAGCCAGGACATATGATTTACTAAAACCCGATCCGGCAATGGTATCAAGAACGGAATACTGCCCCGTCAGATGTGAAACATGCTCACCGGTCGTTACAAACAAGCTTCCCTTCATGATAGTGATGGAAGGCTTTGCCCGGTTTTCATAAGCATCGACACTTTCTCCGTTTATCCCGATGGAGGCAAGACAAACAGGCTTGTTTTTCAAGCTCCTCTCCAGCGCCATACGATATACATACAGCATGGCCGTTGTTTTGCCTGCATTCTTATCCGATCCGATAAACGAAATTGTTTTCATCGACTACCGTTCTCTTCTAACCAGCCCCTCCGGCTCCAAAGTCAGCTTTTCCCCGCTAAGCAGTTTCGCTACACCATCCAGCGGTTTGTTCTTTTCGACATCACAAATATGACAGCGACCGCAGTCCGAAAAGACGTTATCCGGTTGTGTGTAGGTGGTGATAACTCCTTCGTAATTCCGAATTGCCAGCCGCCTGTCCGATTGCGATATCAGGTAATTCGGCATCAGGGGTATTTTTCCGCCGCCACCGGGAGCATCTACCACAAATGTCGGAACTGCCATGCCCGTGGTATGCCCACGGAGGTTTTCCATTATCTCCATCCCTTTGGTGATGGAGGTTCTGAAATGAGATATTCCCTTGGAAAGATCACACTGGTAAATATAGTACGGTTTTACCCGGATCGCCAGCAGCTTCTGGACAAGAGACTTCATGATATAGGGGCAATCATTGACATCCCTGAGCAGAACACTTTGATTACCGAGAGGGATACCTGCATCGGCTAGACGATCGCAGGCTTCTTTGGATTCCCGGGTGATTTCCCGAGGATGGTTAAAATGGGTATTCAGGTAAATGGGATGATACTTTTTTAACATATTCACCAAATCATCGGTGATCCGTTGAGGTAAAACCACCGGTGTTCGACTGCCAATGCGAATTACCTCGACATGGGGAATCTTCCGCAATTCCTTGAGTACGTATTCAATCCGATCATCACTCAACACCAGGGGATCCCCTCCTGAAAGAAGAACATCCCTGACAGTCTTGTTATTCCTGATATACTCAAGTCCCAGGTCGACCGATTTTCTGGTAAAATGAGCATCCTCCACGCCGACAACCCTGCGCCTCGTACAGTGACGACAATACATGGAGCAGATATGGGTAATCAGAAACAGAACCCTGTCAGGATATCGGTGTGTTAAGCCAGGTACTGGAGAATCAACATCTTCATGCAGGGGATCGTCTTCATCCTCGATGGTATCCTCCGTTTCCAGAATCCTGGGAACGGCCTGCAATCGTATCACACAGCGCTTGTACTTCTTATCCATGAGGGAGGCGTAATAGGGCGTAATCGCCATCCTGAATTTTTGGAGACAGGTTTCAAGATTCTCCTCCTCTTTTTTCCCCAGGTGGATCACTTTCTTCAACGTGGGAATGTCCCTGATGACATTTTTAAATTGCCAGCGCCAATCATTCCACTCTTCAGGAGTAACTTTTTTGAAAAGTGAAATGTTTTTGTAGTTTGTTTCGGGATAACGGCTCATAAATGGATCTCAACAATAAAGTTTTTCAAATAGTTCCATGATCTGTGGAGATTCTCTCAGAACACTGTAGGTAATTTCTGCATGTCCTTTGGTATAACCGTTGCCAATAATCATGTTGACATCCTTTCCGATTCCTTCGGCTCCAAGAGCAGCCTTTGTAAAGGATGTGGCCATGCTGAAGAAGTAAATAATCCCTTCGTCCCTGCACATCAAAATTGAACCCAGTTCGGTGTTGGGAATACTGACATTGTTAATGATCACATCTGCCAGTTTGCCATCGGTCAATTCGGAAATAGCTTCATAGCAGGCCAAAGCATTGGTAGCGTCCAATTTAATAATATCATCACAAAGATTTAGCTCTTCAAGCTGCTTCACGCTGGCATCTGAAGTTCCTGTTCCGATCACGCGACCCGTTACCCCTGCCCGTTTCTTGGCTTCGTAAGAGCATAGAATTCCCGATTTCCCCGTTGCTCCGATAATCACCACCGTATCTCCCGGTTTGACAAGTCGTGCCGTTTGGGCAGGGGCACCGGCCACATCCAGGGCAGCCAGGGCCAGGGGTGCCGACAGATCCTCGGGCAATTTTGCATAAATTCCACTTTCAAAAATAACCGCCTGTCCCTTGATCAATACCTGGTCCACGTTTTTCTTAACTTCAAGAACCTCATCCACCCGCAGGGGAGTCAGGGAAAGTGAAACCAGGGTGACGATCTTGTCACCAACCGCAAGATCCCTGGTGCCCTGCAGCTTGTCTCCAATAGCTTCGATTTCACCAATCAGAACCCCTCCGGAACCGGTGATCGGGTTATGCATCTTCCCCCTTTGGCCGACAATTTCCATTATTCGTTCACCAATTTTCTTTTCGTCACCATCGACAGAATTTTTAATCTGGGTGAAACTGGCAGAATCGACATTCAGGGCTTCGACGCGAATCAGGATCTCGTTATCCCAGATACTGCTGAAATCGTTATTAACCCTCTCTGAAGGCTGCGGCAACACTCCCGCAGGTTCAATAACACGATGGCTGCCAAATGGATTTCCATTTCTGTTTATCGTTACCATGACTAATCCTTTTTTTAGAATGAGGTTAAGAAGAGGGCTCTACCCTCTTTGGAAAATGCCAAATGTTGAAGTTGTAAGTTCTATTCCCACTCACCAAATAACCGGGCTGGGCAGGAAAAGTGATGAGCTTGGTTAAATCTCCCCGGACGCTTTATCATTTTTTAATTCATCAAAGCCAAGAGAATCTTTCTAATGACGACCCGTCCGACTTTACCGCAATGATAGCATCTGCCTTACATCTGAAGGGGTTGCAATGTCACAACCCGCATCTTTTGTGATTTTCGCCGCTCGTTCCACCAATTGAGCATTGCTCTCGGCCAGCACGCCTTTTGTGAAATAGACATTGTCTTCAAAACCCACGCGTATAAAACCTCCATACACGATAGCGCCATAAACTGCTGCCAGGTTTGCTTTCCCACCAATACCCATAACTGTCCAAAACGCATCTTTGGGAATCCTGTTCACAAAGATACCCAGGGTTTCCGCATCATACCGAATCCCCCCGGGGACATTCAAAACAAATCCGTAATGAAACGGCGGTTTGATGAGTCCCTCTTTGATCAACAGCATCGATGTATCGACATGGGAAAGATCAAAACACTCAAAGGTCGCTCGGACCTTATAGCGATTCATCTGCTCTGCCGCTTCCCTGACCATAGGCAGGGTGTTTACAAGATAGTCATCACCGAAATTACAGGTACCGCAATCCAAAGATGCCATCTCCGGTTCCAATTGAAGGGGCTGGAGACGTTCCTCAAGGGTCATGCCCACAGCACCTCCTGTTGTAACCTCTATAACAATGTCACACTTACGACGAACCTCTTCAATGACCGCTTTGAAAACGTCAACATCCTGCGTGGGTTCACCATTCGCATCTCTGACGTGAAGATGCAGGATTGAAGCGCCGGTCAGACAAGCTTCGGCGGCGGCATCGGCAATCTCTTCCGGTGTCAATGGTAAATTCGGATTATGCTGTCTGGTGGTCTCCGCACCTGTTATGGCACAGGTGATTATCGTTTTCTTCATAGGTAATCCTTAATGGCGTGAATAGATTTGTGCCAAATACGTTTATCCGGAGAGTTTATCTGATCGAAAGAGCATGCGTCTGAAACAAGCAACCGACGTCCAATCCGACAATAAGTCTGTTAAACAAAATCCGTGATCAATAAATTGTTGGAAGGAGCCTTTACCGGAACTCAGAGATATCTCTTTTTTCGCCGGTTTTCCTGATCAATCTGTTTGAAATTCGCCCAAAGAGTAGTTGATTCATTATGGAATATAGTCTATATTCCATGAGAAGTAAAATTAATTTTATTTATATTTAATTAGAATTACTAATGAAATTATGCTGGATTATAAACTATTGGAAGCGCTGGCGGTGGTCATTCAGGAAGGTGGTTTTGACAAGGCTGCCCGGTACCTGCATCTTACCCAGTCTGCGGTTTCCCAGAGGATCAAGCAACTGGAAGAACAGAGCCGACAGGTAGTCATTGCCCGGACAACTCCGCCCACAGCAACTGCTGCAGGCCAACAGATGATCAAACACTATCTCCAGGTCAAAAGGCTGGAGGATGATCTCTTTAATGCCTTGATTCCCAGCGAAAGGGAAGAGTTCGTCTCCCTGGCCGTCGGTACTAACAGGGATTGTCTTTCAACCTGGCTCCATCAGGCAGTATCTCCTTTTCTTTTAAAACGGAATGTTGTTCTCGAATTCAGGGCGGCTGATCAGGAGCAGACACACAAGCTGCTGAAAGATGGTGATGTTATTGGCTGTATCAGTGTCAAAGACCAGCCCATGCAGGGATGCCGTGTGGAATATCTCGGCTGGATGAACTATCATTTGGTGGCAACAGAGAATTTCGCAGATCAATGGTTTTCACAGGGAGTTAACACAGAATCTGTCAGTCGGGCACCCCTTATACTGTTTGACAGAAAGGATGAGATGTATCTGCAGTTTTTTCGCCTGTTCCTGGATGAGATTCCCCGGCGACCACCTATCCATTATGTTCCTTCAACCAAAACCTATGCCGACTTTATTGATTCCGGTCTTGCCTATGGCCTACTGCCCGAGCAGGAGAGCAAATCCCGACTTGAATCTGGAAAGCTGATCAATCTCTGTCCTGATCAGACACTACATGTGAAACTCTACTGGCACTGTTGGAATCTGAAATCTAACCTGTTGGAAGACATGACCCGGCAGTTGCTGAACCATGCAAAAAATCTCCTCCATCAATAAATTCATGAAAAAGAAAGCCGTTCTATTGGATTCCTCTTCTGCTATTCTTCTGGAGAAAGAAGACCTTCTGGCCTACCTTACCGGGCTCTATCAAGTGATTTTCGCAAAAGCGGCCTATCGTGAATTGACCAAAAACAGCTATCAAAGCGCTGGTTTGTTTCAGTCAATCTGTTCTGATGGCAGGATCAAAGTGATGAAGCTGAGTGACATCTCCAAATCCGCCCAACGAACCGATCCCGAACTTCAAGCCCTAAACCCGGGCGAAAGAGAGACCATTCTGCTCTATCAAAACGGAACCGTTGGTTTTATACTACTGGATGACCGCAAAGCCGCCAGATACTGCCACAAAAACAGCCTGCCCTTCATCAATGCCCTTCTCGTCCCCAAGATCCAAAAAATGTGCGGAGCAATATCAGATTCATCCTGCAACGAGAAGATATCTGAAATAATCGGAATTGGGAGATATTCAGGGAGGATTATCCGATTAGCTGAAAAAATGATCCGGGATGATCTGGAGATGTTCTTAGCTTGATTCGAAACCCTCACATCAAGGCTTATCAGCCATTACTTCCCACAAATGCCAGGCTCTGAATTTTCTCGCAACGGATTTAAAATATCCGGAGTTGTCCTGTTGACGGTGAAAGAGTCGATTAAAAACTGAATCCGAAACCGATCTATCCATTAGTGCAACAGTCTGATGAAAAGTCGATATTTCAACATCCAATCCTTCCTCTTGAAAGTGCCTATCAATTGAGTAATTCTTCTCATCTGAAATACTTATCCGTGAGATACTGGCTTTCCTGGCACCTGTTTTGGCATCACCAGTCGTTCGATCAACAACAATTTGGCGATTATTCTTCCAGGCTTTGATATGATTCTCTTTGATTTTCAAGTTCAAAAAAAGATCATAGCTAGGTTTTTTACCTTCAAGTTTGGCAAAATCCCACGTCCCTAAACGAAACCAATAGTCGATTGTCTGGGTGAGCCTCCAGTCTAAAAACAGGTATACGGGTTTTGAACTACCTGGATATAAAAAATCCTTCCATTCTTCAGAATGATCTCCAAGCGCAATCGGATAGGAATATGAGAGCTTAAATGAATCAATAGCTGCATAAACTTTGTTAGGCCCTCCGGCTAAAGCAGATTTGAGAAATCGCATTGCTGTTGCATGATCCCCATTAAAAGCCCTGAATAGCTTATTCATGCCAAGTTTACCCCTGACTGAATAAAAACGGATGAAATTGGCAGCCAGTCGTTCATCATCGACTGCCAGAGGAAGTGCATTGTAGTAAGCCAACTCACCAGAGATATATCCTCCATCAGTTATAACCCCGCGATCTGCCCAATATCTCATTGCATACCCATGATCCCACCAGGTCCAGATGATCGAAGATTCCGGAGTTAACAGACGGGCAGCGATCATTCCGGATACAATAGATGGAGGTTCCTTTGGCCAGAACACCGTTTGATGATTTATCTTAAACGAAGGAAAAAAGAGAAAAATCAGCAATATTGGAGTGAGTAAATAGGCGGCAGTGATTTTTTTTCGAAGTTTCCAAATACTGTGAACAAGCGCTCCCAATCCAAAGGCAACAATAGGCACTAAAAAAATCAAAAAACGCATTGCATAGAAAACACCCAGAACACCCAAGCAACCGGGGACAATAAGGTAGAAAATCTGCCTGGGCTTGACCATAACGATACTGATTAATCCCAGGATGGCTGCGAAAAACACAAAAACACTGCCGGAAGTCCTGTAAACAACCTCACTGAAGCTTGGAGACGATAGCTCCGAGATTGAACTGGCGATTGATGGAAAAACCATGGGATGATTGCTTACAATGCTCAAAAAATTGACCAAAAATCGAATAGAGTTTCGTATTTCGATCAAGCTTTTAAACCCTATCAGGCTAATCGCCAAAATTATTATTGACAGCAACAAACCTGAAAAAAGCAAACCCTCTATCTTACTCGCGGGTCGATAGAAAAATAAAATTACAACTAGAAAGTTGATAAGAGTAGTAAAGATAACAATGGCAGACGCCGAATCCCACCACCAGTAGAAGAGACCGGCGCTAACGAAAGCACTTAAAAGGTATAGATAGCGGTTTAAACTTTTTACCTCTCCAAACTTCAGGAAGAAAAAAGCTGTAAACAATACAAAAGTAACATTCAGACAATCGGTATCGAACCAGCCAAAGCCGCTGCGATAAATGTATTCAGGAAGGGCAAGACAAAAAAGAGCTGAAACCAACCCCATTCCCACACCTCCCAAATTTCTGCCCAGGAAAAACAGGGGCAGGGCCAGGAGGACACCCAGAAATGCGGGTAGGAAAACACCGATCCAGTCCAGAGAGAGATTTGTGACCTTTGCTATCAATGTCCCTAAAACCGAAAGCAAGGGCGGGGGGAACGGTCGGAGATGTCCGGAGGGTACTCCACGTTTGGCATCGATCGGCTCGTAAGACTCCTGAAGCAGATCACGGGAGAGGTTCAGGTAGTAATATCCATCATAAGCAGTTAGCAGGGGCTTATTCTGAAGAAAAGCTCTTCCCGGGCTTTCTCGCCATTGCGATAGATCCTCAATACGCAAAGTAAAACCCAGCATCAGAATCAATACCATCGCGATAAATGGAACAGCTAATGGTACTGCTTTTCTAAGTGCCACAATCGATTAAATGAAATTCTATAGTTTCATCACAAAACATTCGAATTCAAAAAACTGTTTTCAGTCATTTTCTCCTCCCCTCACGCAACGGAAATATCGACTATAATCAATATAATAATTCGATTTAAAGTCGCTATATACCCGGCCTACGGATAAAGAAACGCACCATGCAAAACTCGAGATACCATCATCTGTCGTTGAAGACCAAAAGCTTTCGTCAGAGTAATCTGGAAAATATTCTGTATTAATGGCCGGATAAGCTCTGTTCTCATCCATAATGGATTCTAATTCTCGGATATTGGGCAGACGCCAATCACTCCATCCTCCCAAGTACAGATTCTCACAATACACCAGGGCATTCTCCCACGTGTCATGCGTTGGATCCTGTTGCCAAATCAAGCTCGTCTCATTATCGGTAATAGTTCCATTAAAATTATTAATAAAGTCCGAGGCCAATAAAAAATTTGGACGAATCAGGAAAACTAACTGGGCACAAAAAAAAATACTAATCAATGCTTTTTTCATTCTAATTAACCTATTTGATCTATATTGTTCAGATCTTTCAGACTGTTTTTCAAACTATTGTCTATTCAATAAACCATTTATTCGCCTTACTTTTTATTTCGAACACAACGGACATTAAATCTATTATAACTGTAATCGTTGTAATAATTCACTTCACCTTTATCGAAATCGACCACCCATTTATCCGATGCATTGTCTGCAAATATTGTGGTAGTCCAGTAAATTGAAGAATTTGCATATGGAAAATAATTGGTATCGATTGCCGGGTTTGATGCTCCGTAATTAACAATACTAATCAGTTCTCTTCGAGTTGGTACCCGCCAGTTAGATTTGTTGGCCAAGGTAAGATTCGAGCAATATTCAGCAGCTTCCGTCCAAGAATAATCATCTTCACTATCGACTCTCTGCCACATAAGATTGGTATTATGATCAGTTACAGTTCCATCACCATTATTGGTAAAGTTGGGAGGATTAATAGAATAGTCTGAATCCTCACCAACGGTATCGGTATAGGAAGCTGTTTGCCCTGTATCGGATACGGTCCACTTGAAATCATAAAAAATAGAATCAAAAACTAGATCTGTAGTCTGTTTTTCATCATCTGCAAACCAAACATAAACAGTCTTATATCCCGTGCCAGTGCTTAGCTCAAAATCGACTGTATCTGAGTAGTGAGTTGATGAAGCCACCAATGTCCAATCACTGTTAATGGGAGTACCGTTATCATCGACCCTAGTCATGTTGTCCGTCTGGGGCATGATAGACGATTCTGAAGCAGAATAAGCAATGACTCCACGGTTGTCTGTGGCAGATAGGCTCAGGGAAACAATCATCGAATCCGTAGATGCATCGCCTCCATTAATTATGATATTGGGGTTGCTAGGTCCAATACCATAAATGGTTGTGTCCTGCAGATCATAGTAGTCATTCGCCTTTTGAGATTCATCAACCTTACACCCGTAAAGAAGGATAATCATAGATAGTAAGATCAGGTGTAATTTCAATGCACCGAGGGCATATAAAACATTCGGTTTGGTCCTGTTGAGAAATAAAGACCAAGTTGCAGCGATTTTAGGCAACCAAACGTTTTCCATCCTGAGATACTCATTAATGTTTTAAAACGATGAGTTGAAGGAAAGCCCTATTTCGGATGTATCAGAAATAACAGGGCTCCATGAAACTGGCGTCTGTTCCTCTGGGGAATTATTCCACAACCATAGTGAAATCCCAAATAAAACTACTGATGTAAGTATTCCGGTCTGACTATTTCTATTACATTTTTTAACTTCACTATTTAGATTTATGGCTCTTTCCCTGTGATAACTGCCTTCTTCGGATGTTGTTGTTGAGAGGATTGCCTCTTCACTCTCTTTCTGTTCATCTCTGGCAGTTAGTGCTTGCTGATATTGCAGATAGGCATAGACACCGGACAATATGCCTCCCACCAGCGAAGTGGTAAACTTGGTTCGCCAAGCTATTAGATCAGATTCGGATTCCGTTTGTTTTAAATCATCCAGTTGGCTTTCACTAAGATCAATTTGGATAGTTTGCCACTTTTCATCTCTGTCATCCCTTAGGATCAAATCAATCTTCTCCAAATCCACTCCCTGGGGATGTCCGGCTTTGAGTTTGTATTCTCCTGCCGGTAGTTGGAGATGTGCTTCAATTGATTCCTGATGATTTTTATAGGTGAGCTTATCCTCTCCAATTAGTTCAACCTTCTTCCCGTCTACGGTCAACCAGGAACCAGGAGGCGTTACAGAGATGTACAGGTTTATTGTTTTCTTCAGGACTGTCTCGATTCTGTTTTCCTGATAGGCAAAGATTTCTTTTTTTTGCCGGATGGTTTGAAAACCATCTTTTCGTAACTCCACTTCGTATGTCCCAGGTTCTATGTTAAGCGCAACTGGTGTTATTCCTTTTTCTGCCCCGTCGACATAAACAGATGCTCCAACCGGATTGGAATCGACATTAAGGATTGGCAAAAGCATCAATTGAGCATCAACCCTGTTAATTCGACGAGGATTGGCGACGACTGATTCGCTGTGGGTTATGTAATCGTTATGCTTGATTTCCAACTGATGCTCGCCGGCTTCCGTGCTGATAATTAAAGGAGTTTCTCCTCGATGCTCACCATCCAAGTAAACAGAAGCATTGGGTGAAGAAGTGATCTGAAGATTGGCCATCTGTAATTCCAGGTTTAAAAAAATCTCTTCTGCCTTATCAGGTAAAATCATCACTTCTTTGCTGGCCCCGAGCAATCCTTTTTGGACAGTAATGGTATGTTTACCCACCGCAATACCCTGCAACAATGCATCGGTTAACTCCTTCATTTTAATGCCGTCAATTTCGATTTCAGCTTTGGTGGGGATGGACTTAATGACCAGCATACCGGTTCGGGTTGAGCGGGTAGATGTTGGAGCGGGGACAACCGGAGTCACAGGCATTCCGGAGCCAGTCAGTTTGGTAGCCAGATTGTTGAGTTCCTGAGGCAGGGTCTTGATATCACCATCGTGCTGAATTGCCTCTTCCCTGATGGTTCTTCCGGTTTTAATGTCTTTCAGGCTCGCAGTCAGAAAGAAAAGCCCTTCGGTGATTCTGGCATATTGAGGAGTAATCACCTGGTTGGCATTAACCTGTTCGGCCACAATTGTGCTGCATTCTTCCCTGCTGCACTGGTACTGCCGCTGAATCTCATCCGCATCGACACTATCAACAACACCGGAGCTAACCAGGTTAAAGGCGCCGGTCCTGGAAAGGGCTGACCTTAGTATTTTACTGAAGGTAACCGAAACATCCTTATCCAGACTTGGTGCATCAATTGGCATCACTACTACCAAGCTTTCATATTTGTCTCTCTCCACATTGAAATAATCATCCGCTTTTGCCAGCAGTCGACCACTAACCTGTTCAACTGCAGATAACTCAATAATATTCCTGATACCTTCAGCTCTGTATGTTCCCTTGATGAAAACGGCCGAAGAAGAGATACCAACCAAAGCTTCCTCCTTCAGCAAAATCCTGGCATCAGGAAATTGCACCTGCAAAGCGGAGAAAAGCTCACCCTGGATTATTCTCGCCTGACGATCAAATCTCCGCGAATGGTAATTGACAAATTCAATAATGATTTCACTATTTCCTTTCCGATTTAATCCATGAGCCTTCAATTGCCCAACGACGTTGTGAGTTGCCTGTTCCACGGTTCTTGCATTTGCCAATGCTGGCAGCAAAACCATAACTAGCACCAAAAGGAAAAAACTAGATTTGTTAACTCCAGCGTTCATCTGGTTGTGATCCATTGAAGAATGCTTGCTTATATCAAATAATTGTCGGCGTTGGTTTATTGAATAAAAACACGTACAGAAGAAACTGATTTTTCCGACTTTGAACAGATTTTTACTGAATTTTAGCTGTTGGCTGGGATGGATACTAGTGAACACATCACCAATTGTCAAGCACCGTGTAAATCCGGGTGCACCAAAATTGTGTGGGTAAGGCTTTAGAAAAGAATGAAGGTAAGTTAAAAAGACAAATAAAATAGCTAGATACAGCGCAATATGTTGATAA
>JANQGX010000076.1 GCA_028282885.1 SAR324 cluster bacterium | reverse complement strand
ATGACTGGTAAGATAAAACCGGAATCAGTGGTAGGACAAAAACGGAATAGCTGGTAAGTTGGTACCGGAATCAGTGGTAATTAAACCCCGGAATACGCACACACTATCAAATCGCAAGCAAAACTGATAAATTCAATCGATTCGTCCAATGGAGAGAAAATGAAACGGGCTCAAAGCAGATTTATTATCCTTTTTTTTGTATTGCTGTTCGCATCCAGATACGAGGTGATAACAGCAAAAGTTCAACCTCAATTCCACCATGTATCCCCAAGTGAAGCAGCGCAGTTGGTAGAGGCTAACAGATTGAATCCGGATTTCGTCATCCTCGATCTTCGGAGACCTGTTGAAGTCGCCCGTGCCAGAATAGCCAACTCAACAGCCTTGGATTTTCATTCTCCGGGATTTGCCGATGAGTTAGGGAAATTGAACCGGGACAAGACCTATCTGCTGTACTGTCGAAGCGGCAACAGAAGCGGCAAGACCTTTGAGCTGATGAAAGGCTTGGGATTCAAGAAGGTATACAACATGCTTCAGGGAATTGGTGGCTGGTATCGCTCGGGATTTCCAATAATTCAATAGCTCTGTTTTGCTCACTCTTTACCTGGGATCATCAAGTCCTTCTAAACCGTTGGCAGAGGGTTGAGATGATTGACCAACCGAAAACAAAAACTCTCACGGCAAAATAAAATACTCCCACCTTTATTGAGTTCGATTTGACGACAAATATGAATCCATCGAAAATCCGGTATCTATTTCCCTTTAGCTAAAACCTTTCCTCACCTTCAAACCTGAAAGCTCGTCTTCATTCCACAGTCCGGATAACTCTTATAGTCAAGAGGCTGCTAAACTCGCCAGGATTGTAGCTCTAAACCACAATTGATCTGTGGTTAGTCGAATTTTGGAATACCTCTTTGATCTTATCAAAATCCTGAAAGGTCTGTTGCCGATCTGCGCGAACTGCAAAAAACCAGGGATAATCAGGGCCATTGGCAACAGATCGATGCCTACATCGAAGCGCATTCGGAGGCGGTATTCAGCCACACCATCTGCCCGGATTGCGCCAAAGTTCTCTACCGCCAAGACTTAAAAAAGAGGGAAAAATCAAATAAGCCTGCAATATCCCAATCCCGCCTTGGCTAATCCGAGTGGTTGTGCAGTTCCGTATAATACTCCTGCAGCCTGTGCTTGCCGAACTGAAGAGTTACCATATCAATGGTGAGAACATTCATGAAGAATTCCACAGGTCCATAGGTTTTCATGGAGGTAAACCACTTCATCAGTCGTACGATCAGATTTTTTAACCAGATCGGGTAATAGCGGGATTTAACCGGTTTACCAAGAATCGATTCCATCATGCTGACAATTTCATTCTGAGTCAGAATATCCGGACCACCGATGCTCAACTCGACGTTTGAATCGGTAAGTGATTTTACGCAGAATTCCGCCAGATCCATCCCGTGTATCGGATTGGACTTGAAGCCGCCGTTTCCAAAGAGATGGACGGTCCCTTTTTTCGCCATTTCAAAAAACTCTGTCATATCGGAGAAAAAGCCATTGGGCCTGACAACGATATAGTTAATCCCCGATGATTTTAAGTCGGTAACAAAAGCCTCCTTGGCCTTTACGATCTCCACATGTCCGAGCTGATGGGCGTTCAAAACAGAAATGTACATAAACTTTTCCACCCCGCTGTTTTTGGCTTCAAAAAGAAGATTCATATTTCCCCTGTAATCGACATCCCAATAAGTCACTCCATCTTTTTGTCTGGTGATGCCGATTGAGGAGAAAACAATGTCAACTCCCTCACATACCCCTTTCAACTGTTCAGCTTTGGTAACTTCTGCCGTGAAAATCTGGTCGATATAAGGTTTAAGATCTGACAGACGTTCCGGATTTCGTGCTAAAACCCGAACCTCGTATCCCTGCTCCTTCAGCTCTCTAATCATATACCTTCCAAGATAACCGGTGGCTCCTGCGACCAGCACTTTTTTTGCCATTTTTGCCTCCTGCAAACTTCAATCTGTAAATTTTAATTCTTGGATTATGCTTTTAAAGTTGAAAAGTGATTTATGGCGTATCCCAAAATCAATTTGGTGAAAAAGGTGATGCCAAACCAAGCCAATACGGTCGGAACCGGTATTACATAAATCAATAGAATTATCCCCACCAGCCAAAGCAATCCGGCGAGTGTGTTGCGTTTCTCTTCGGAAACAAGGTCCGATACTGCAAATGCACTTAGAACCGGGTAAAGCCAGACAAAAAGGAAAAAGGTGAGGGAAGTGTCAAAAAAATAAAACAAAATAGCGGGTTGAAGAATATGCAAAGAGTAAAAGACGAGCCGGTTCCTTCGACTGCCCGCGTGGTAATCATTGGTTGATTTGGTGAAGTTTGCCACAACCCCACCCAAATCATCCCAGGCGATCAGGATAATCAACATCTTTTGCAGCATGGTTGTCGATTCCCTGATTGCCGGTACCAGATAGGCAAGGGCAACTCCAATCAATAGGGTAACCATGTTGATCGCCACCACGTCGAACTTACGCGGATTTTCACCAAAAAAAATCGCCATCTCTTTTTGAATTATACCCATGCGTTTTCTCCCTATCTTATGATGTTATTGAATCTGATTTGTTAGTCGAGTCTTTTCACCAGGTTTAATAATCAGCATCGTCCTTAGAAACAACTTGAACAAGAATTGTAAAGATTGAACTATTCTTTATCTTCAAGAACAATGCCCTGGCGACCTGACACTTTAGCTCCTTGTATTTATGATGTTTCCCACGAGGAATTATGAATTTCACAAAATGATTTGCGGTATTTGGTAAAAATGATTAGAATTCGCCAATTATGGTTAAAATAACTAATAAGCCCTTTCCCGTTTATTATGACGGCCAAATGTAAACCTTGGAAAAGCCAATGAACAAGGACCGGTTTTATCATACAGCGACCCTGGATATGCTTCAACATCTGGAGTTGGAGAGTGCCCTCCGTGCCTTATTAAGGGCACTAATACAGATCATTCCGGTATTCAGAATCTATTACCTCAATCAAAGCTCATCAGACAGCAAGATTGGAAGCCTGGCCTATGTAACCGAAAATGGATCAACTCAAAAGCAGCCTTCTGTTGAACATATGCCACTGCCGAATCGACTCCCGAAAGAGATTAAGGCGGGCGAATCCGGCAAGCTCCGTATCAACACAAAACCCGACAGTCTTCCTCTTTTGAAGCTTTTTTTTGAAAGCACGGGTGATAAAGCTGAATCTGTCATATTTCTGAATCTGACCTTCGCAAAAAACTCATCTGTTACCCTGATCTTCAGTTCGGGTACTCAAAAGTTTGAAAAAAAGGATGTCGACTGGATCGAGCTACTTAAACAACCCATTGAGATGGCCCTTTCCAATATCTGGATTCACCAGGAGGCCAAACGATTGAAGGATCAGATTTCAAATGACAATGTTTTCATGCGGGAGGAGTTAGGCCATGGCAGACCCGTATCGATTATTGGTGAAAAGTTTGGCCTGGGGCAGGTGATGGAAAATGCCAGAAAGGTTTCCCAGTCAGACAGTCCGGTGCTGCTGCTTGGTGAAACAGGTGTGGGAAAAAGTCTCGTTGCCAGAGGGATACACGAAATGTCTCTTCGTCGTGATGGCCCTTTTATCGAGGTGAATTGCGGGGCCATTCCGGAAAATCTGCTTGAAAGCGAACTGTTCGGACATGAGAAAGGCGCGTTTACCGGAGCCGTTTCCCTCAAACCGGGTAAACTTGAACGAGCCAATGGCGGAACCATTCTCCTGGATGAAATCGGAGAATTGCCCTTGGCGTTTCAGGCAAGCTTGCTGAGAGTGCTACAGAACAATGAAATTGAAAGAGTGGGGGGATCGGAAAAGCTGAGGTTTGATCTTCGTATTCTGGCCGCCACAAACAGAAATCTTGAACAGATGGTTGCAGAAGGCGGGTTTCGTGAGGATCTTTACTTTCGTATCAACGTTTTCCCCATTAAAATTCTGCCGCTAAGGGACAGAAAAGAAGATCTGTCGGCGATGATTCAGCACTTTCTTGCCAAAAAAGCGGAGGAGATGAAAATCCCAAAGCTGCCCCGGATCACGGAAAATGCCCTCGATAGAGCCCGATCTTATCATTGGCCCGGAAATGTCAGGGAATTACAAAACATTATAGAGCGTGCCTTGATATTAAATCCCCGAGGTCCCATCGATTTCAAAGGTCTTCTTCCCGAAATGACAGCTTCTAAGACATCGGATTCTAATACAAAGACCCTGCCTTCACTCGATGAATTCAACGCACAATACCTCAGGCATGTTCTCAAACACGTAAAGGGAAAGATTTTTGGAAAAAACGGGGCGGCAGAACTCCTTCAGATCAAGTCCGGAACGCTTCGCAATCGCATGGACAAGCTGGGGGTCAGTTACCGAAAACAAGAATCACAGCCATAAACATTGAAATTCAGACACCAAAAAGAGAGATCCAATTGAAACCTGAACTGTTTTTTAAGAAAGCAACCGGATTTATTTTCCACAGCCTTAATATTGAGGAATCTTTGACTGCCTTTCCCACTTTTCTGAAGACAGTTATGCCGGTCGATCATATCTTCCTTGAACAGTGGGAAAGCGATTTCCGCTCGATGAAAACCTATCTGGTTGCATCTGAAAAAGAGCTGGTGACCGGTGAAATCCTGACGCCGCTTTCGAATTCAGCCAAAGCGAATATTGAAGAACGCTATTTCACGGAAGGGACTCATAAGGTCAGTATCTGGCACGATCCCTTTACGGATTCTGTGGCCGGAGAAATGCTGGCCTTTCACAAAATCGAATCGAACTCTCTCATTGTTCTTACCCTGGGGAATCGGTCCGACCCGGTTGGAGCTTTGGTTGTCTCATCAATTCGAGATCGGTACACGGAAGAGCAGGCAGAATTAATTGGCCTTTTGCAGGACCCCCTTCAGATTGCCTTGAAAAACTCCTTAAAACACCAGGAAGTGATTGCACTGAAAAACATGTTTGACCGGGATAACCGATTTCTCAAAGAAGAGCTCAGGGAACAGAGCGTGAAGGAGATGATCGGCAGTCGGCTTGGTCTCAAACAGGTGACAGAGCATATTGCCCGGGTTGCACCTCTTCCCAGTCCGGTTTTACTGATGGGTGAAACCGGTGTGGGTAAAGATGTGGCCGCCTCGGTTATTCACCATCAATCACCGCGGAAGCATAAACCTTTCATATCCGTAAATTGCGGTGCAATACCAAAGAATCTCATAGATAGTGAATTGTTCGGTCATGAAAAGGGGGCGTTTACCGGTGCCCTGAAACAACGGAAAGGTCGATTCGAACGAGCCAACTTTGGGACCATATTCCTGGATGAAATCGGGGAGCTGAGCCTGGACGCCCAGATCAGGCTTCTGCATGTTTTGCAAAACAAGTCCATTGAAAGGGTAGGCGGATCAAATATCATCGAGTTGGACACCAGGATAATCGCAGCAACAAACCGAGACCTGGAACTGATGGTGCAGGAAGGAACTTTCAGGGAGGATCTTTGGTTTCGACTGAACGTTTTTCCTATCCAAATTCCCCCCCTCAGGGACAGAAGGCTGGATATCCCGGCCCTCTTCCACCATTTCCTGACTCAAAAAATGCAGGTTCTCAGAATTCCCGGAATTCCACGTCTTGGCAACGGCGTCATGGACCGACTGATGGAATATGACTGGCCCGGTAATGTTCGCGAACTTCAAAACGTCATAGAACGGGAGCTGATTCTCCACCCCAATGACCCCTTAACCTTTTCCGATCTGGTTCCCGGCAGATCTGTTGAGCAACAAACAGCAACCGACCTTTTATTTGATGATATCGTCCCGTTGGACGAAGCAAACAGACAATACATCAACAGGGTTTTAAACCACACCAAGGGGAAGATATCCGGTCCCGGAGGTGCTGCGGAAATCTTGGATGTAAACGCCAACACCCTGAGAAACAGGATGTCGCGTCTTGGCATGAAGTTTGGGACAAAATCAAGACTACCAGTAGTGTAACAGCCGGGCAGCCCTATTTGGACTTGATTCAGACACCCAGTTCTGATACCTGCCCGGATTTTCCCGAACTACAAGGTTCAGCACCTGTTTTTCAAGATAGTTTAACCGTTTCAGACTGACCCTTCAGTCCAGTCCCAGAACACGTTCTAATGCCGCTAGACCAACTCATCAGCCAGTCGATATTGGCAATTATGTCTTCAACCCCTGCATACGTCAATTTTAGCCGCATCATTCGAAGTCGGCCGAAAACCGCTTCTTGACCCCGGCCAAGAGAGTAGGATAGGATCTCAAAACGACGCACGAAACTGTTTTCTCGCAACACGTTTTCGGTTCAAAGGTTTAAGCTAATATTTAGATCAGTTTCATTTTGATTGAATTTAAATTGGAGAGACAATGAAGAATGCTATCCTATTGATTGTTCTGGCGATATTCTCACTGCTACCTTTCAGTGCTACGGGGGAAGAGCAAATGAATAAGGCAGGTTTGGGATTTGAGTTTGGAACCAGTTTTTACAGCTTTTCAAAAAGTAATTTCAAAACCGGTGGCGGTAATTTTTTCAGGCTCAATCTTCAAAACCCGAGCGGCGGACAATACTTCCTGCACAATGAAAACGGAAACATCAGCGTTGAAGTGGGGGATGCCACAACAACTCTCACATCCAATGTTGTCGGTATCGGATCAGGGATTAAAATAGGAGAGAGCTTTTTTGTGAAGATTATGGTGGGAAATGCCACGGTATTGGGAACGGCAACAACAGGAACCGGAACCAATGCGATTGCCGCCGTTCAGAGTACCTCACCCGTTGGTGATATAGGATTTGGCTGGAAAAACGCCAAAGGCAGCGTTTCGTTCAACGCGGGTCTGGTATACAGATATCATGTCATGTCCAGCCCGATTGTGCTGACCGATAGTTCCGGCAAGGCGGAAAGCGTTAATGACCTGGGATCGATGAATCTCGACGTCAGCATTACCTATTCTTTCTGATATTCCTGCTGCAACCGGTTCCGGAGTTCCGGCATGATCTCTTCGAAAAACCGGTTTCGATATATTTTAATATTCCCCACAATGTCAGCGTTATCAGTATGATCGACCGTATCGCTGACAAACTTATACATCACACAGGATGTCCCGAATTTTATTGCTGCCTGTATAACGGCAGCGCCCTCCATATCAATCAGATCCGCGAATTCTGAGATTCTTTCTCTCTCCTTTTCGCTCAGCACCGGATTTTCGCCTGTAGCCAGCACAATTTCGGGTTCCCCTCCGGGGATTTCCAGGGTGAATTCAGGTCTTGCTCTTGTTTTCAGGGAAATTCTATCGTGTTCCGTCGCTTTGCTCACCCGGTACCATTCGCCTGCCTTGAATCCCGGTTTTGCAGCTCCGGCCGCACCGAGGTTAACCAGGGTGCCAACTGACCTTGTCATGCAGGCATAGGCGGTTGCCATTGCAGCTTTGACCTTACCAACCCCGGAGATTACAAGATCCAATTGATCCCCTTCAAAAACCTCAAAAGGCTTGCTTTGAACCTGCTTGAGAGGAATTTTTTCGATAAACGGCAACGCCTCAAGCCGGGTTGCCATAATCAGCACTACACGAGAATTTTCCGACATCGGGCAACATCCTTTAATGTTTCAACCGCATTTCGTCCCTTCTCTCCCAGGGATATACTGAAGTCGTTAACATAAAGCTTTATATGATGATCGATCACATCATCATCCAGTTCCCGGGAATGCTGTTTTATAAAATCCCTGGAAGCCGGTCTGTTTTGAAAGGCGAACTGAACGGATTCCCTGATGATCGTTTCGATCCGGCTTTTCTTGTCGCAGACAGATGGATGCCGGGAGATAGCAATGCATCCCAGGGGGATAGGAAGTTGATAGGTTTCCTCCCACCATTCGCCCAGGTCGATAATCCTGACACAGCCGTGTCTCTCAAAAATAAAACGGCCTTCATGGATAATCACCCCGGCATCAAACCTGCCGGATTCAATACCTGGAAGAATATCATCAAATCGGGTCACTACCGTCTGTTTTACCTCCGGATTCCAGAGCCGCAACAACAGATTGGCAGTGGTCAGCTCCCCGGGTATTGCAATGGTCGCCTTGCTCATATCCAAATCCTGAGACCTGGCAACCAGTAAAGGACCACAACCGAATCCCAATGCAGCGCCTGAATCGAGAATATCAAATTGATCTTCCAGCTTCAGGTATGCGAAGAAAGAGAGCTTGGTAATCGCATATTTCTGTTGAAAGGCAGCCTTGTTCAACTCTTCCACATCAAACAGGTGAGCATTGAACTCTATCCCGGCTGTATCTATGCACCCGTTTAGAGCTGCATGAAAAATGAAGGTGTCATTCGGACACGGCGAAAAAGCAAGATCCAATTGTTTCATTGTTCAAATAGGTAATTTCAGGCAGGTTTTGATTCCACTGATGAGTCGAAAGAGTGCATCCATAAGTTTTGGTTAACACTTGCAATAAGAGAGGACCTGTTCGGAAAACATTTGAAAGAGGGAGGTTTCAATCGAGTTCTCTGTTGAAAGCCTCGCGTACTCAATGGATGGATTCATGCGAATTTAAAATCGAAGAACCGTTTCAATCAAAAGACTTGATGAGCTGATAATTGGAATCCCGTTTTATTGGAATTTTACCGGCATTCCGAATGATATCCACCAGTTCTCCTTCATTGGTTCGGGTCTTTATTCCGGTCGCCTTAACTACCACCTCTTCCATTAAAACCCCTCCCATGTCATTTGCCCCCATGGTTAAGGCTACCTGGGCCAGCTTTAATCCTTCGGTGAGCCATCCTGCCTGGATATATACGACGTTGTCCAGAAAAATCCGGCCGATCGCAACCATTTTCAAATAGTCCACTCCGGTAGCCGGAATAATCTCCTCCATTTTAGTATTAGCCGGAGAAAAGGACCAGGGAATAAAAGCGCGGATGATTCCCGTTTGATCCTGGATCTTACGGATAACTTCCAGGTGCTCAATTTTCTGGAGATCGGTCTCTCCCATCCCATAGGTCATGGTCGCAGAGGATTTCAATCCGTTTTGATGAAGAGCCTTCATCACCTGACACCACTCTTCCGTCGAAATCTTTTTCGGACTTACCCGCTGCCGAACTGAATCCACCAGCAGATCGGAAGCCCCCGGAACTGAATCCAAACCAGCATCCACCAGCGCTTTGACAACGTCTTCAATACTCAATCCTTCCTTTTTTGAAATATGGACAATCTCGGTGGGAGAAAAGGAGTGGAGCACAATCCCGGGAAACCTGGATTTAACGCATTTGACCAACTCGACATACCTCTGCAGGTTGTATTTCGGATGAAGTCCTCCCTGGAGCATAACCTGGGTTCCGCCGAATTCGGCCAATTCCCCAACTTTGGCCAGGATCTCCTCTTCCCTCAGTTCGTATGGCTCTATACGATTTGCCCGGGCATGAAAGGCGCAGAAATCGCACATGGCTTCGCATACATTGGTGTAATTAATGATGCGATCGATGATAAATCCGACCTCCTCGGAAGGTTGGATGAGTTTACGCCTGAAATCGGCCGCTTTCCCGAGCTCTATCAGGTCCCAGGAAAACAGGGATACTGCTTCATCAATCCCAATTCGCTTTCCCCCGTAAATCTTATCCTGAAGTTCACTGCGAGTTTCCGTCATTCCTGCTTGTCCTTTCAAGTTAAAAACTCGATCTGTTTCACTTTTTTGAGCAATCCTGCTTCTGTGCAAATATCATAATAATAACTCAAAGCTGCTTTCAAATCGTCAGAGAAGGAGAATTGCAACAGGCTGAAGTACTCACCGATATCATATATTATATCGGGATATTTTTTACCGGCACATTCGATGAGTGTTTCACGGTCGGAATCGAGGAGAGCAAGAGAAGTCCGAAACGAGCTGACCACTTTGCCCAGGTTTTCCATATATTGCTCCGCATACTTTTTCTGCACGGCAAAAACAGCGAAAACCACGGGGTGACCTGTTTTACGCAGCCACAAGTCACCCAGATCGTATGTATAGGGTGCAGGCCTTCCGTAAGAGATCATGGCATCATTTCCAATCACCAGAACTCCGTCAAAGTTGTTGAGAGAAGGACGGGGATCTGTTGAGTGATAACTCGGTGCCAGGGAGTAGAATTTTTCCAGCACAACCTTCAAAAGCGCTACCGAGGTTTGGGATGCATTAGTAATACCGATATTTCTGTTATCCAGCTCTTCAATGGGAGAATTGGACAGCAATAATACCGATCCCACATATCCCACCGAACTCAGGCAGAAATCCGGGAGAAGCCAGACATCACCCTGCATGTCCGTGTAGGCAGCGGATGAGATCGGGCTGAGATCTAATTGCCCGGACTGCAGCATCTGATTCAGTCTTTTGGGATAATCCGCAATGATCTCGATATCCGGGAAGGGGAGTTGTTTGAACATCTCATGATAGAAAGGATAACAATTGAGATAGTCAATATAGCCTAGCTTCATTCCTTATTTCCCTCTGAACGTTTGCGGTAACTGGCTGTAATTCTGCAATGGGTATAACCGGCGCTCTCAATGAGGTTTTGCAGGTGAGGTTCGGAGCCCCGATCCGATGTCTTTGCTCCGGCTGCATGAACCACCTTCTCGTTAAAATAGGTCCCGCTGATGTCATCCACACCAAATGACTGCAGTGTTTGAGCCATTTTGTCTCCCAGGTACATCCAGAGCGCTTTGATATGCGGGACATTGTGGAGGACAATACGGGCGGTTGCGTAGAGGCGGATATCGTCATAACCGGTAGAGGAGCGCCTGGCGCTGATTTCGGTGTTTTCCTCATGAAAGTTGAGTGGTACGAAGGTTTTAAAACCACCCGTCTCATCCTGGACCTCCCTGATTCGAAACATGTGATCGACCTGGTCTTCCAGGCTTTCCTGGTGATTGTAAAGCATGGTTGCATTGGTTTTTAATCCGTGCTCATGAGCAATCTTCATCACCTCCAACCAACGGTTTCCGGAGATCTTTTTGGGAGCAATTTTGTTCCGAACTCCCGGCGCGAAGATTTCTGCCCCGCCCCCGGGGATCGCATCCACTCCGGCATCAATCAAACGTTCAAACAATTCGGGTAAAGATAATCCGGCTTTGCGCGCGAAGTAATCATATTCAACGGCTGTAAAAGCAACGATATGCAAATCGGGATCGAGTTTTTTAATCAATCTGAGCATGGATTCAAAATAATCCAGCTTCAACTCGTCCCAAAGACCGCCTACTATATGCACCTCATCAATCCCGTATGCCACACCGGCTTTCACTCTCTCTTCAATATCTTCCAGGGTTAGCAGGTAGGCATTCTCGTCCCCGGGATCGCAGGAGAAAGCACAGAGGGGGCAACGCAGTTCGCAGATATTGGTGTAGTTCAGGTTCATGTTGACGCTGTAAAACGTCGTGTTTCCGTGAAGGTCGTTTCGGATATGGTTGGCAATGCTCCCCAGGTCAAGAATATCATTGGTGGCAAGCATATAGGCGGCATCTTCCCGGTTCACCGGGATTTGATCGAGGACTTTTTGAGCAATGACGCCGAGCTTCCTGTCCCGAATTTTGTCTGGTTCTATCATCTTACTGGCTGTCGTGATCAGATATACACATTACTTCTCTGCTTCATTATTAGTGTATTTTGAATCCGTGAACTCCAGCAATCGAATTTTACATCGAACTATGATGCGTATTTGCAATAACAATGAGCTCAGACGTTATAGTGAAAAGTGTCGGGAATCCCGGGAGCAAAAATTGACTCATCTTTCAATCCTGTCCGGGATTTCATTCCTTGCGGGATTAAAAAAACGAATTGGATTATCCTTATGCCGGAAATCACCAGACAAAAGGCAGGAGACGATGTCCAACCAGTTTGGAGTAATCGTTGTAGCCATCCAGTTCGTTTTGCAGGGATCTGTCTTCCATTCCGGTTCGTATAATAATCGCAATTATGGTGATCAAGACGGGAATGTACGCCCATACCGCGTTCAGAACCATAGGGACGGCCAGATCAAAAAGAATGGCGCCAAGGTAACCGGGATGCCTGATAACATGATATGGTCCGTTATGACAAACCTTGTGACCTTTCTCTCGCTCTATTCGATAAACACCATAAAAATGACTGTTGCTTATCATGGCCCAGATGGAGATCGCAGAACCGATGCAGGCCAGCAATACACCACAAACCTGCAGAAAATAAGAAATCTCCGGTTGCCACGAATATCGAGCTGACAAGCCGCCAACGATGAAAAAAGCAATGGGACCATAAAATGCCATAATCCCTGCCAGAACACGATCCAAATCCCGTTTGCCACCTGTATTTGATCTCTCCTGCAACAATTCGGGATTCTTAGACAGCAGAAAGAGAACTGAGATCAAATGAGAACCGGCCATAATCAGGATCAGGATCCATCCCATTCTCCAATTAATCCTGCCTGCGGATAAGAAAAGGCTGATGGAGAAGATGAGCATCAGGATCAGAATCGGACCTATTGCTTTTGCTTTGGATTGCTTGATTTCACTCATAACGGGGCGTATTAGATTGAATTTTGGGTTGATCTGCTTCAAAAGGTAACAACAACCTATCGTGAATGGACTCTCCCGCCACATTCAGCCTCATCATACCGTCAGACACTTAATTGACAATAAAGCAGGAATCAATTTGTTTATAACAGCCCGTCATTATTAGCTTCCCTGAAATCCGATTACCGGGAATACAGAGATTAAAATTTGCAATAGCAATCAGCCACCTTCTTACTGAGAATCGGATTTTCGGTCCTCCATTCTCACTTCCATGACGATATTCCCCCAGCCACCGCATTGAACGCCCACATCCGAACACCCCACCCGGCAGAAAACATTTTCCGGTTTTTCAACCCCGGCATAGAACAACTCATGAAGCGCGAAAACCTGGGCTACAAGAGGTTGCAAAGCAAAGATACAGATCTTTTTGGGATTTTTCTTGGAAATCAGGTTACCGGGACCATCAAAATAGATCTTGTCACCAACCTGATGCCGACTATTGCATCCTTTGGATTCGACAACCTCGGCTATGATCGTCTTATTCAACAATCCCGGTGCCCTCTCCAGAATCAGTTCGTTCCTGGGATTATCTTTAAACGCCGCAAAATCCTCATCGGAATATTCCAGATGATCTTTCATGTAGTTCCACATATCTTCACTGACTTTCATGTTACCTCCGACAATTAAAGTTTGGTTTCGGATCGATAAATCTGCTGTCAATTTATCGCTTGTGAAAAAAGGATAGAAGTGTCATAAACGACAAAAAAATGGTTGATATCGTCAAAGGAGATAGCATGATTTCGGTTACCATTCTGGCTATGCACAACGCTGGTGCAACTACTATTACAGGTCCCATGGATATCTTTCACTCCACAGGCATACTGTGGAACCACGCCCATGGCATCCCCCAAACCCCGAAATTCGATGTGAAGGTGGTAACGGTCGATGGCGAACCTGTCCGTTGTCTCAATCGTATGCTTATTCTGCCCCACTGCGCCATGGGTGAAGTCAAAAAGACGGATCTTGTACTCGTCTCTTCCATTCTGGATATTCAAAAAGTTTTGAGATATGAACACGGGGCCATTCAGTGGCTGGCAGACTTGTATGCTTCCGGAACGGCGCTGGCAACAGCCTGCACGGGAGCTTATGTATTGGCGGAAACGGGATTGCTGGATGGAAAAACCGCCACAACCCACTGGGGTTATCTCGAAGAATTCAGACAGCGCTATCCCGGAATTGATTTGAAACCGGAAAGGATGATTACCGACGAGGGGGATTTATATACATCGGGAGCCTCCAATGCCTGTTTGGATCTCTCGATCTACCTGGTGGAGAAGTATTGTGGACACGAGGCTGCGGTTCAATGTGCAAAAGGCATGTTGATCGATCCGGGACGTTCCTTTCAATCGGCGTACGCATCGATTCTGGAGTTCCAGAAAAAACATAATGATGAAATAGTTACCAATATCCAGGACTGGATTGAATCACATTTTTCATCCGATTTGGATATTAATCTGCTTGCCGACCGGTTCAACCTCAGCCGTCGTACCCTGGAACGACGGTTTAAGAATGCCACCGGGGACACTCCCCTGGTCTACCTGCAACGTGTTCGTATCGAAGCTGCCAAAACTTCCCTGGAAACTACGCCCAAGTCGTTCGATGAAATATCCTATGAGGTCGGCTATTCTGACTGTAGTTTTTTTCGAAAACTCTTTAAAAAGCATACCCATCTGACGCCAAAGGAGTATCGTCATCGTTTTCGGAGAACCTGAGATCCTGTGAAAAAAACGGTTGTTCCGACAACGTGAGATTTCTCCTTTCCACCGATGACCACTGGTGATTCAGAATGGAACTGAACGTAGCGGTCCGATCATGAGCTTTTATTAACCTGAAATTGACTTTGAATTGATTGAAGAATGTCATAATCGATCCCGAACAGTGTCGATCTGTTTTTCACCTGGGTTGGATCGACCGATCTCAAGGCAGGCTTCGGGTCAGGCGCTCTCCTCCTGTTCCTGCCTTGGGGTAAAAGGCGATTTGACAAGCGGTTGGCAATGCCGGATTTTGACTAATACGGTACAGGCTGACAAAAAACAGGGCTGATCAATAGAAAAAATGATGTATCTGATGTAAAGCCAAATTTCAGGGATGAAAACCATTAACTTCGAATATCATTAGAGGAGATGTGTATGGAGGTTCTGAAATTAGCTGCTTTCGCAGATGGGAACAGGGGCGGTAATCCGGCAGGTGTTGTCATTTGTAAAAAGATGCCGGAGGAGAAAGAGATGCTAAGTATAGCGGCTGATGTCGGATATTCCGAAACTGCCTTTTTGACTCCTCGCCAGGAGGGTTGGAGGATCAGGTACTTCTCACCTGAAATAGAGGTTCCGTTTTGCGGACACGCCACTATCGCCAGTGGGGCTGTATTGGGAGCACGGGAAGGAGAGGGGCATTACCGGCTTATTCTTAATGATGCAGAGATCTCTGTGGAGGTTGAAAAAATATCCGAAGGTGATTTTGCTGTTACCCTGGTGTCGCCGGAAACATGGTCGAAAACCGCTCCGGGCAGCTATGTGGACCAGATTCTGGAGGTTTTCCACATCTGTACCTCCCAACTCAATCCTGACTTTCCGGTTCGTATTGCATTTGCCGGAGCCAAACATCTGATCCTGGTTCTGGCCGAGAAATCGACGCTGTCCGCCATGAATTATGATTTTGAAAAGGCAAAAGACCTGATGCTGAAAGAAGATGTGGGCACGGTCTGCCTGGTCTGGATCGAATCGGAAAACATTCTGCATGCCCGAAATGCCTTTGCCGCAGGCGGTGTTTATGAAGACCCGGCAACAGGTGCTGCTGCCGCAGCTCTGGCAGGATATCTTCGGGACATTAAATGGCAGGGGAGCAGGCAGTTCGAAATTTTGCAGGGAGCAGATATGGGTTGTCCTTCTCGCCTGCTGGTTGAATTCACCGGGCAATCCGGTGCCGGCATCCGGGTAACGGGGAAAACCAGAAAGATTGAATAGTCATTGATACCGGCCGAATCTGGTTGTATAGTTTACGTTTGACCCGTTTCGTTTTCCAACCAACCAGGAGATACTGATGAAAGAGATCAATGTAACTGAAGCCCCGGACGCAATTGGACCTTATTGCCACGCCATGAAAACAGGAAACCTGGTGTTTTGTTCAGGGCAGACACCATTAAATCCCAAAACCATGAAGCTGGTGGGTTCCACGATTGAAGAGCAAACAAGACAGGTTCTGGAGAATCTGGGCATAGTGCTGGCAGGTATTGGACTCACTTTACAAAATGTTGTCAAAACAACTGTTTACCTGAAGGATATGAACGATTTTCAAGGCATGAACAAGGTTTATGCCGAGATGTTCCAAAACCATAAACCCAGTCGTACAACCATTTCTATCAAACAAAATCCCCTTGATGCCCTGGTGGAGATCGAGTGCATAGCGGAGCTGGTTGAATGACAAACCTGAACCGGGAATAGATATGAAATCACCTGATCAATTGAGTCGGAAAGAGATAATCGAAGTGCTCAACAAAGACTGGATGACCCACGACGGAATGTGGTTTTATCATTGTCTTCAGAAGTTCGGAATCGAAAAAACCAACCAGATCAACCTGGCGGCTATTGAAAATCTGGCCCAGATCGAAATGCATCGATTCAAAAAATTGCTGGACATTTCGGACAGGAAGTTCGAAAGCTTTGATGAACTGAAAACCTTTTTCACATACTTACAGAAACTGTTTATCCCCGATTTTATGGGTGCTAAAGTCGAGTATCTGGAAAATCAACGGCTGGTTATCGGCATGGAACCCGGCAACTGTTTTGCATACAAAGGGATAAAAAAACTTGGGGCGATAGAGCACTACCGGTGTGGCGTTCTGTATCGAATAGAGGTAATGCTTAAATCACTGGGTGTCGAGTTCAAGCTTTCAAGGCCAATCGACAAGTGTACCATGGAACACGAAGGATCCTGCAGCCTGGAGATTCAATTCAGTTTTCCATCCTGATGAACTCAACCAAAAACTCGGAGCTTCCCAGGTAAAGCTCCGAAAATGGCCAAATTCACCAATCCGAACCTTCGCATCATTTTATCGCCATTCCAGCCTTTTCAACGATCTTATCAAATCTGTACTTTGGGTATAGATCTATAGCTTGCGAGAAGACACTTTTTCCTGCATTCATTGTGATTCCGATCTTTAAATTGAAAACTACAATGGATGCGAGATGAAAATTCAAATCGAAAAATCAGAAAATCGCTCTTAAGTCTTATTTGACAATGGTTTATAAAGATCAATTACTCAAACAGAGAGACACCGGTGATTTTCAACAAATGCTGTGGCCTCTATTCAATAATCCGGATATTACTGTTTGATTTATCTAAAACATATAGAACTCCATCAATAACTGTAATTCCTGACGGCTTGTAAAAACGTGCGGTAGCGATAGCGCCATCTTCGGTTCCAGGAAGATTATTGGACACCGATGTAACCTCCCCCGTGGCGATGACTATCTTTCTGATTGCATAATTTCCTGTATCTGCAACATAAAGGTCTCCAGCGTCGTGGGCAATCCCTGACGGGGAGCTAAACATTGCATCAGTCCCGATTCCATTCACATATCCAAAGAATGATCCGGCAAGAGTTGTTACTTCTCCGGTTGCAATGTCAACCTTCCTGATTTTGTGGTTATTTGAGTCCGTGATATAGAGATTTGACCCATCAGTTGTGATACCAGAATACAATGAGAAATTAAATGAGGCCGCGGTTCCGATGCCATCTGCTGATCCAGATACCCCAGCCGTTCCGGCGATGGTTGTAACAACTTCTGTTGCCAGGTTGATTTCTCTGACAGTGTGATTACGGCTGTCTATCACATACAGGTTGGTTCCATCATTCGTAATTCCGGTGGGTCGATCAAATCGTGCTGCATTGCCTGTGCCATCGCTTGTTCCCGATGAACCCGCAGTACCCACAAATGTCGTCACTAAACGGCTTGAAATAACAATCTTTCTAATCGTATGCCCCGCATCAGTCACGTATAGATTATCACCATCTCTGGTGATACCAGCCGGATTACTGAATCTGGCGCCAGTACCTGTTCCATCAGTACTACCCGGTGCCTGTGGATAGCCGGCAAATGTTGTGACTACACGGGTCGCCATTATGATTTTTCGGATAGTATAAGCCAATGTGTCCGCAACATATAGATTGGTACTATCATTCGCTATACCCCTGGGATTACGGAACCTGGCGTCGGTCCCCGTTCCGTCATCGTTACCGGATGCCGGAATGCTTCCCGCGAAGATAGAAATGGATCCGTCTGTCTTATCAATTACCTGGATGATATGCTGATCTGATGCGGAATAAATAAACGAACCTTCATCCACTATTCCACCCATATTGCCGTTCATGTCGGATGAGTTTGATATAGTGGAGACAGTGGCGGTTGAAATCTCAATCTTTCTGAGATTGATGAAAGGGAAAGGGAGTAAACTTTTCACATACAAATAAGTTCCGTCAGTTGTGATCTTGGACGGATTCATGAATTTTGCACCTGTTCCAACACCATCAGTCGTTCCTGGACCTTCCGGATGCCCACCAGCAAAAGTAGACACTTCACCGGATGCTATTGAGATTGAACGAATAGAATGATTACCCATTTCAGTCACAAACAAGTCTGTTCCATCCGTTGTAATACCTGTAATGGCTTGAAAACGCGCTTCGTTTCCGGCTCCATCTGCAACTCCACTTGTATCAGCACTCCCTGCCAGTGTTGTTACTGCAGCGGATGCCACTGCAATTGAACGAACTGAATATCCATCTATGAGATACAGATCTGTGCCGTCTGTCGTCATACTAAAAGGATTGAAGAAACCTGCCGCATTTCCTGTCCCATCCACGGAACCAGATAAGCAATTGCTGCCGGCAAAGGGTGTTACCTCACCGGTTGTAATTGATACTTTTCTTATGGTGCAAGTCTCCAACTCACTGACATATAGATGGTTGCCAACAACTGCCAGCCCTACGAGTGTTTCGAAACGCGCATCGCTCCCTATTCCGTCAACGCTTCCCGACAACCCGGGACTACCCGCGAGAGTGTTAACCTCGCCGGTTGCTATCACGATTTTTCTTATCGTTTTGTTGAATGTTTCCGATACATAGAGATTCGTTCCATCGCTGGTAATCTCATAAGAGCCGCTGAATTTTGCGTCTGATCCCATTCCATCTGCATAACCGGGTCCGACGATTGTTGAACCGGCAAGGGTGGAAACCGTGGAAAAATCAGAGGAGGCTGCTGTCACGGTGATTTGCAAGCTGTCCTGTCCGTTTCCGGAAGCATTTGAGGCAGTAATCGTGTATGTTGTGGCCGATTGGGGGGTTGATGGCACTCCTATAATCTGGCAACTGGTAGGATCAATCCACAAACCTGATGGTAGAGCTGGAGATGATGTACAACTCGTTGGAGCGTCTCCCCCGAGTATTGGGGTCAAAGGCGTGATAGCATAATCTTCCGTAAAACTGTGGGAAGACAGGCTGAAATTGATAGTCGGCGCGTTACCGGGTTCATATACCGTTATGCTGATAGTGTCGAAATTGCTACCGTTTGCATTGCTTACGTTGATCGTATGCTCAGTCGTTACCTGCGTAACAGTCGGTGTACCGCTTATTTCGCCACTTGAAGAATCAATCGACAAACCATCAGGAAGAGTGGGGTTGACCGTAAGGCTGGAAAATGGGGTGCCAGAGACAGTAGGTGTTATGGCTGAAATTTCCGTATTCTGTGTAAATTCGTAACTTTCCTCGCTGTAACTAATCGTAGGCGGATTGGCGGGTTCATTTTCAATGACTGTTAGAGTAAAACTCTTGGTATCTGTTTCGGCGTTCAAAGACAGGGTGGCGATCAAAGTAACAGTGGCGTTCCCATCACCGTAAGCCGGCCTGTTAACCGAGCCATCAGTTGCTATAACACTGTCATTACTGGAACTCCATATTATTTCGCTCCCGTTTGATCCCACATTGGGTAAAGTTATATCATTTGTCACACTGCTATCCGAGTCACCTCCGCTGTAGATGATGACCAGATTGTTTTTATCCTGCTCCAGTAATTCAGCATCAGTCGAGGAGGATACCTCCTCAATAACCGTCAGTGTAAAACTCTTGGTATCTGTTTCGGCGTTCAATGTCAGTGTAGCTGTCAACGTGACACTTTTGTTTCCGCTACCGACAGCAGGTCGGCTAACCGAACCGCTGGTTGAGATTATTTCGCTATTACTTGTTTCCCAGGTAATAACGCTGCCATTTGATCCGCTTGTGGGGAGGGTGATATTCGTAGTTACGTTACTCGCTGAGTCAGTTCCGCTGTATATGATTTCCAAATTTGCTTTATCTTCCAGCAGATTGTCAACAGGGGGAGGCTGTTCTTTGACTACAATTGTGAATATCACCACTTCAATTGAACTGCCCTTGGTAATTGTTGCGGTTAATATAACCGTTTTGTCTCCTTCTCCATATGCGGGTCGGGTGACTTTTCCATCTAAGGAAATAACACTTTCATCACTGGACTCCCAGGTTATGTTACAGCCATTATCACCTGATGTAGGCAATACGATATCTGTTGTAATCTCATCAATATTGGTGTTATCTCCCAAACCCACTTCCAATTCGTCGGCGTCGGTTTGAACGGCTTCTTGATCGTTCATCGCGTCCGAAGTTGCATCTGCCGATTGGTTGGATCCATCTCCCGCGCAGGAACCGAAAACGAATAGTAGAATACAAAGGGCCAACATTAAAAAGGTACGATTTTTCATTTTTAATTTTTGTTGTATTGAATGGCGGTTTACGTGAATATAGATGTCAGACTTGTTGTATTCCAAGGACGGAATCAGTTGCGTTTATTAAACTGGTTTGAGTTGTTCTACCCATTACTGCTTTGAAAAAATCGAGTGTGAAAAGAAGATTCAGTAATTTTTCTTTACCGATCACAGAAGAAAGAATTGTCAGATAGGCTTTCCAGCCTTCAGCCTTTCAAGCGGCATTGTGACGGTTTTCTTGATGTTTAAATCTTAGTGTGATTTAAACTAATTGGCAAGTATAGATATGTCAATTGGCTGTTTGGCTAAGGTCAAGTATAATGGTTTGCGACATTCGAGCCAGTTAATATTTATTCCATCTGAACATGTGTGGAATACGATTCGTCCCCCATAGCGTTATTTCTCCAACCCTGAATTTCCTTCGTGAACACAATAATTCTTGATTCAATTTTTCAATTCCCACTAAGACTTGTTTTTACCAGCTCTGAACAGCATTCGGAAAGCCCCAGGGCTAGAATCGGAAGGTAAAAAACCGATTGGTTTTACATTTGAAGACCAACTCAAGACGTTGGCCCGCTATCACTTAAATGGTCTTACTTCAGGTCGTGATTTAATACAGATACTTGAACAAGACCTGATCGCCTTGTTTGTCACCTCCGTCTCAGGAGCAGAAAAGAGGACGTTTAATGCTGCAGGGTTCACGCCTCTTATCCGGGATGGATTCGTGTGTTTGCGGAGATTCAGATCCGTAAGGAACCACGATGAATCACTATTAGTAATCCAGAAATGTGTATGCAGATTATTGTCCCACTTGAAGAATCCGGAGCTGCAAATTAGGAGAAACTCCGGAAAACCTGATCAGATTTTGAGAAACTTTTTCTGATACTCGGTTGGAAGGAGACCGGTGTGTTTCTTGAATAATCCCCGGAAGAAATTGCTGTTATCGTATCCCACTTTATAGCTGATCTCATCAAAAGCGATCTGTTCTGATTCCAGGTGGCGTTTTGCGGCCTCCACCCGAATTCTCTGCAGGTATACCAACGGTGTATCACCTGTTGCTTTTTTAAACCGTCTTTCAAAGGTTCGGCGACTCATCCCATGCTCGCCTGCAATCCGGTTCATATTGATTTCCCGGGTATAGTTTTGTTCGATCCACTGTTGAGCTTCTATTATCCGGTTGTCATTGTGTTTTTTCTGAAACTGGAAGACTGTGTAAGGAGACTGCGAGTGCCTGCCCAGGTCGTGAATCAGGGTTTTGGAGGTCTGGACAGCAATTTCATGACCATAATATTTTTCGACCAGGTACATAGCCAGATCAATGCCCGAGTTTAAAGCTCCCGAACAGAAAAGATCCTCTTCATCCGTTATCAGCCGGTCCGGTTTTAACCTGACCTTCGGGTACATCTTCCGGAACTGGTCTGCAAATCCCCAGTGGGTTGTTGCCGTTTTACCATCCAGTAATCCCGTTTCCGCCAAAAGAAAAGATGCCGTGCAAACACTGGCAATATCAACACCCTGGTCATATTTCCGGCGCAGGAAGCTGACCAATTCTTTGCCGTATTTCAACATCTTTTCAACATCATAAATACAGGAGATCAGTATGAGATCGGTATCACCCACGTCATAAATCGACCTGCTGGCCGGAATCAAAAAGCCGTTGATACATTTTGCCGACCTTCCATCAACAGTAACAATATCGACCTGGAACCGCGATTCCGGTTTACGGTCTTGGATATAATTCCAGATTTTTCCGGTCTGAAAGAACACATCCATAGGACCTATAACTGTAGTAGCTATGGTGTTGTGGAGAGCCAATATGGTAACTTTTTTCATTTTCCTCCCTGTTCGCTTGCCGTCATCCGCATGTTCATTGATGCAATCGGATCTTAAAAACCCGGTAAAAACTCTTTATGAATGATGTGTTTGGTCACCCACCTGAAATCCAAAACGACGATATCACGATATTAAATGTCGTTTTTGCCACTTCTTTGATGACAAGTCAAGCGATACCTTAGATAACACACCGAATTGAAATTGGGATGTCATGCTAATTTAGAGGTTTAATATTAAGAAATTGCGGAGATATTATGGAGAATATCTACAAGAGACTTGCTAATATGCTGGATCATTTGGCAACCGGCTTTCCCACCTCAGAGAGTGGTATCGAGCTGAAAATTCTGAAACAAATGTTCAGTGAAGACGAGGCCGAGCTGTATTTGCAACTGACCCCTGCCCTGGAAAAGACCGAAGATGTGGCGCAACGCATAGATCGTGATACACGGGAAATCGTCCCGTTAATGGAAGTCATGGCAAGAAAAGGACTTCTGTTTCGTCAGAAAAAAGCTGACAGCGTTCGTTACTGCATCATGCCGTTTGCTATTGGATTCTTTGATCAGTTTGAGCATGAACTGACACAAGAGATTGCGGTAGATTTGAAGGAGTACGTTGATAGTGATTTAGGACCGACCATTATGGCCTATTCTCATCCCCAGATGAGAACGATTCCTATTGACAGTGAGTTGGTCGCTGAGTGGCCGATTATGCCTTACGAGGACCTGAAGAAGGTCTTTGACGATCAGAAGAAAATCGCCCTGCTGAAGTGCATTTGCCGGACGCATGGCCGATTGATTGAGAATGGATGCGAGAAGCCCCTGGAAACCTGTTTTCATCTCGGTTCCCAGGCAGATTTTTCCGTAGGGATCGGAAGAGGCAGGTACATTGATGCGGAAGAGGCTAAAGCTATTGTCGAACGAAACATCCGGGAAACCGGGTTTGTTATCCAGAAAACCGCGGGACAAAAATCCCAGGCGATCTGCATGTGCTGCGGAGATTGCTGTCTCTACCTTCAATCTTTAAAAATGCAGGAAAAGCCTGCGGAAGCAGCGAAAAGCAACTATTTTGCAGAGATCGATGCGGATCATTGTACCGGATGTGAAGACTGTCTTGAGCGTTGCCAGATGGATGCCATTGTCATGGATGAGGACATCGCCGGGATTGATTACGACAGATGCATCGGTTGTGGCAGTTGTATCTATGGTTGCTCCAATGAAAATATCCGGCTGGTAAGGAAACCTGAAGACCAATTATATATTCCGCCCAAGGATATTATCGAAGCCTTTACCGATATAGCCAGGGAAAGGGGAAAAATATAAACCATTCTTACCCGAATGATTCGGAGTTGATTTCCCTTCGACCACTATCTGACAAAGCTTGACTGCCGATTGCCCAAACGTGTTTTGGTATCAACAGATCACAATATCTCTGAAGTTCACCATAAACTTGTGGGCCGGCAGAATAAAGAACAGGAGGAGGCTAACCAAACCGGATGAACATATCAGCGTAACCCCGACGGATCGGGATATGGAAATCCGGAAGCCCTTCCGGAAAGAATGATTGTCGGAGAATCGGTGTCATCTATTTCAGGGCTTTAGACTTTCGGTTCGAGAAACGTAAACCTGCAGAAAGTTCCGTAAGATCAAAGCCCCCTCTACTTTTCAAAGGTAAAGGTATACTCCCTCACGCACTTTCCTGTCAGAAGCATCAGGCATTTTGAATCATCGGGGGAACAGGTATAATCGATACCCAGGCTTTGAAACCAGCTATTGGGTCTGTCGACAATCCCGCACTCATAATCATCCAGGGCTCCCATTGCTTTGACGCCTTCGTATGCAAAACAACTCGGAATTTCCCAGCGGAAGGTATTATGCCGAGGAAACGACAATTTGAAATTCATGAACTCACCTTTGATAATCTCAAAGCCACCTTCCAGAAGGTTTCTGACATCCCGGAAGGTTTTGAACTCGTTCAATCCCAAGGCCTTTCTGATCCGCCGAACCTCGATTTCTGCCATAGCCTTGACGGCTGCCCTGTTAATGACATTGGTTTTTTCGATTCCGCAAACATTGAGGCAGTTTACAAACCACATGGCATCATGGGTCATCCAGTTTTTGTTCAACAGGTCCCGCAACTCCTTTTTGCCAAGCTTTTCCATATGCACCCGTTTGATGGATACGGTTTACGATTTATTTAAAGTCCACCCCGAAGTTACACCAAAGCTGTCAATTCCACCTAAAGCCATTATCAATTTGTCGGACGGCCCAACCAAGGGAGTTTCCGGAAACTTGTCCGAATCATCACAATACCCTAAACTGCAGGTTGAAATCCTGAAACAAGTTGGAGCGAGGGTTTAGATGACAAGTATTCTCCAATCAAAACTGGTTATTCCCAGGTGTGATGATGCTATCGAAAGACACCGTTTCGATACGCTGTTTTTCGATATCTCCCGGACACCTATCACTGTTATCACTGCTGGTGCCGGTTACGGCAAAACAACCTTTATCTCACAGGCTGTTCGGCAATCGGGAAAAAACACCATCTGGATCCGACTCGACAAAAGCGATTCGGACCTGTTGACCTTTATGCGATATGTTGTTTATGGCGTCAGGCAGTATGTTCCCGATTTCGGGTTGGATTTTGAAAAACAATTGGAATCGGTCAATACCCTTAAACAGGAGTGGGAAAGCCTCTGCATCCGGTTTCTCAACGAGTTGCAGAATACCTCAAAAACATCGTTTTTCATCGTCTTCGACGATTATCATCTGATCAAGGAAGATCTGTTGATCAGGGATTCGTTACAGCTTTTGTTAAACAATCTGCCACCCAATATCCAGATAGCATTGGTGAGTCGTTCGGAAACCGGTTTGCAGCTTTCCAGGTTTCGGGCATTGCGAATGCTGATCGAAATTCATGAATCGGATCTGTGCTTTACCCTCGATGAAGTAGACCAGACCCTGGATCAATTGTTCAGAATCTCACTTCCCAAAAAAGAGTTGAAGGAGTTGCATACGGAAACCGGTGGCTGGATTGCAGGTCTGGTTTTACTTTTTCACGGGTTAAAGCAACGACATCTCGCACAAGCTCCCAGAGCGAGGCAACTCACCCATGGTGTGCATCAACATATCACCGACTATCTTGATGAAAATGTCTATCAACCACAATCTGAAGATGTGAGGGAGTTTTTGAAAAAGACCTCGATTCTTGGGTACCTCACTTGCGAAACCTGTGATGAGTTGCTTGGCATAAACGAGTCCAGGGAAATTCTAAAGAAACTGGAATCCAACCGGCTTTTTACCTTCGCGCTGGACGAGAAAAAAAAGCTTTACGTTTATCACCATCTCTTTCAGGAATTTCTCCTGAACAAATGCCGTGATGAGTTAAATGAAAAGGAAATAAACCAACTGCACTCACGAGCCGGGCAACTCTGGCAAGACCGGGATGAACATGAGGAAGCGCTTAAGCATTTTCTCAAAGCCCGCCAATTCGAAACAGCCAGTGAGCTGTTAAGCAAAATATGCAGGGATCTGCTAAAAACCGGCCGTTTGCAGCAATTGGAAACCTATTTCAACCGAATTCCGGAGGAGTATCTGAATGATCGAGCCTGGTTGCAATACTCAAGAGCCAGAATGTATGAATTCTCAGGACACCCACAAGAGGCGATTATTTTCGCCGATAAAGCTTATCCTCTTTTCAACCGGAAAAAAGATCAAAAGGGGATGGGGCTCTGCCTGACCCTTTCGGGTTATGGACACTACCAGACCGGCGATTTTGAGTCGGCTGAGGAGTTATTTGAGGAGATGCTGGTTCAGTTCCGGGATAATTCGGTTTTAATGGTGCAAATCTACTCTAATCTCGTCTTCATCTGCTCTCACCTGGGGAAAATGTCCTGCGCGGATGACTATTACAACAAAGGGCGGGATTTATTAGCCGGTTTGAACAGACCCGATATTGCCACGTTTTTGGAAATGAACCACGGATTCCGCTATGGTAAAGAGGGGAATTTTGATAAAGCGCTGGCCATCGGGATTCAGGTGAAGCAATCGTTTGAAAAGAACAATGTCCTGCATTTTGTCCCCTTTGCCTGCCATCTGGTGTCCTGGTCCTGTTTCTATCTCTGTAAATACAAAGACGGGCTGGCCTACACCAGGGAAGGAATACAGGTAGCAGAATCCAAGGGCTTTAAGGATAACGCTTACGGCTGGCTTTTGATGGATGCAGCTATGCACATCAACGCGAAAGGCGATAAATCGGAAGCAGTTGAATTCGGATTGAAGGCTCTTGATCATTTCAAATCACTGGAGAACCGTTGGGGACAAGCGTACACCTGCCAGGTTTTACTGGACCTTTATCAAAACTCGGGGAATTACACCCTCGCTGAACACTATGGTGAGTTCGGAATAAAAATAATCGGCAGTTTGAACCTGCCCTTTGAAAGCGGCCTGCTGAAAATACATGCGGCAGCCCTGTACATCGAGCAAAAAAAATATGATCCCGCTCGTCACCTGTTGCTGGATGCAGAACAGAACCTGCAACAATCCTCTCTCTTTTCGCTTTCTGTTCAACTCGGTTGGGCCAGGTATTTCCGGGATACCGGGGAAAGAGAAAAAACACTCGACAGAATCTCCGGGGCTTTGAAACAGATCAGAAAGGTAGACCTCGCTTTTGTATTCGGCAGGGAGAGGGATTGGATAATCCCGGCCCTGGTTGATTGTTATTCTGTTGAAGATACCCGGGAAAAGATTATTTCGATTATCCAGTTATGGGGAACAGAGGCCCTGCTGGAACTGGGAAACCTTTTAACTACAGACAGCGTTGCTCGAGGTTCAAACAGTCGGCAACTCCTGATGGATCTGAAAGCATCTTTTGTTCCTCCTTTACAGATCCGGCTGATGGGAGCTTTCGAAGTAAAACGCGGTAACGTTGATATCCCTGCCGAAGACTGGCACAGCAACAAGGCAAAAACCATATTTCAATATCTGACGGCACACAGGGAAAAGGGTTATGTAAATAAAGAGGTTTTAATGGAGCTTCTCTGGCCGGAATCTTCACCCAAAAAATCTGCTCATCGGTTGCAGGTTGCCCTTTCATCCCTGAGAAAAATACTGGAGCCGGAAAATCCGGAAAAGGCGGCATCATCCTATCTGCTTCGGCAGGGTGACGCATACAGGCTGGAAATCGGCGATGGGGGGCGAATAGACAGTGAATGCTTCATCGAAGAATTTAAGAGCGCAAAATCAACATCCGATCGGGAAGCAGTAGACCTCTATATTTCAGCAGAATCTCTCTATTTCGGAGATTTCCTTCAGGAAGATGCCTATTCCGATTGGAGCCGGGCTATCCGTGACAACCTCCGGGAATCATACACCACCATATTAAATCGACTTATCACGCATTTTGAAAGCCGCCAGGAGTATGAAAAGTGTGCTGTTTTCACTGAAAAATACCTGACCAAAGACCCCTACGACGAATCGCTCTATTGCCGATTGATGCAATACTATGCCTTCACCGGAAAACGTAACCTGGTTCAAACCACTTTCGACCGATGTAAAACCAACCTGGAGCAAGGTCTTGATGTCGAACCGGAGGAAGAAACAGTTCAACTTTTTCGACAACTATCACAAAAGACCGCCCCCAATCCGGTATGAAGCTAACTATCCTCTCAATTCTGTTGACTCTTATACCACTGGGCATGCAATTCAAAGCCCTGTTGATTGGCGACAAAGGGTTCGTATTTCAGTTTCTGTTTTGCCTTTTCGATCGACATGGTCATGGAGGTCGAAAGGTAGCCAACTGAAAACCGGGTCATAGGCGGTTCTCCTCCCATCAACGGTAAACTTGCCTTCATCTCCATCAGAAATGCCACCAGCTTGGCCGCTTTGGTTGGAATATCCTTGGGATTGAACGGCCTTTCAAACGCTTCCAAAACTGCTTTAAACCAGTCTCTCACATTAATCGGTTCCCCGTTGGATATGTTATAGGTTTCATTCCAGGCTTCATCCCCGGCCAGAAGACACTGTTCAACGGCAAGTACAAGGTTATCGATATAAGTCACATCCGTGTATGCTTTCCCCGCGTTGATCAGCGGGACAGATCCCTTCTCTGCCAGTCTTAAAATATGTGGAACGATGATGGTATCATAGGGACCGTGAACTGCCCTTGGCCTCAGGATAATTGATTTTAATCCCCTGGACTGCTCTTCAATCAAGCGACTTTCGGCCAGTTTTTTTGTCACTGAGTAATGGTTGGACTTTTTTTCAGGCAGGGGCTCATTCTCCCGGATGTCAAATCGATCCTTTCCGGAATAATAAACACTGGGGCTAGAAATGAATATCAGCTTGCCGATACCGTGAAGCTTACACGCTCCGATGACATTGCAGGTTCCATTGACGTTTGGTCTGTGAAACTCTTCATACTTTCCCCAACCGCCAGCCCTTGCAGCACAGTGAATGACACAGTCGGCGGCAGAAAAGGATTCTGCCAATCGATCAAAGTCGAGAATATCGAC
>JANQGX010000070.1 GCA_028282885.1 SAR324 cluster bacterium | reverse complement strand
GAGTTTACCAAGTACCAGATCATGACCCAGGCAGCCACGGCCATGCTGGCCCAGGCCAACCAGACCCCGAACAATGTACTGGCTTTGCTGCAGTAGAAGGTTGACAAATTAAATTCAAGCAATAGGTGACCACGATGTGAAATTGATAATCGGTTGTAGAGTCATAATTTTGGATATGGGCAATAGCACACTGTTGATCTGAGAGTGTTGATGAATCGGATGCTATCGTACAGTGTTACAAACAACAGGTGTTGTCATGAAAAATCAAGGTGGTCGGAACGTTCAATTTGCAAGAGCGACCGAGTTTAACAGAAGGGTGGAGTCCGCCCTCGGACTGAGCCGCGGCGATCCCATAATGCACCGGGAATACGTTTCGCCGGTGAACCAGGGGAGGTTTTCGGTAATTGGAAAACTGGAGAACAGTGTTTCCATGTTGCAGACGGCCCGGGTCAATATCGAGAAACTAAAGGGTTGGCTGCAGGAGATGAAGGATTTCCTGGAAAAGGAACGCAGTCGGTCGTCCTGGGCCAGGGTTCCTGCGTCAGTTGTGAATAACTTCATTTCAGACAGGCTGTCTTGTCTGAAAGTGATGACGGAAAAGACGAGTTTCCAGGGAAGAATACTGCTGAACGGAAACAGCGGGGTGCAGGGGAGTACAAGCGGAGATCATTTGAGGTTTATACGCGGTTCCGCAAGGGTAATTACATCGAGTGAACCCGGATATCCCGTAACAGTGTTCAAAGCGCCGAAACCCAGTATTCTGGTTGGAAATGAACAGGTCAATGAAGAGACGCTAAAACGAGAGAGGTTTATCTCGATTACCAACGGATCACAGGAGGTCCGCTACAAAATAAGGGAAAACGAAACACCCGAACAGCTCATAGAGAATTTGCAGCAAACGCTGTTCGATCACGGATTTGATATCAATGTTTTTCAAACAAGGGATAACCATCTCCTGTTAAGACATAATCAGCTTGGTTCCCGCTCAAGCTTCCAGGGGATGAGCTACAACACCCGGATCATTTCTGATCAACCCGGAACTTATCTTTCGGCCGAGCCCGGAATCGATATAGCCGGAACCATCGGTTCGGAGAATGCACACGGAGACGGGGGATTTCTGATCGGAGATAAGGGAAATAAGAAAACCGACGGACTGGTTGTCTTCTACGATGGTAAAATTGAATACAGCGGCCAGGTGGTCGGTTATGTGAGTGTTAAACAGAACGGGGTGCTGGTACCCTTGGATGCTGACGAGAATCGCATGGAGATTCTCAGCATCCCTTCGATTAAACCAACTCTGCTGGCAGCAGGTGTCAGCAACCAGAGCGGATTCTCGGATTTGAATGCAATCCGGGGAAATACCGCAGTTGAATTGAGAGATTCCATTCAACTCATCACTTGGTCTCTGACCTATCTTGAGTACTTGCTGGATGAGCTGAAATGGAAGGAGAAAATTTACATCGATAGAGCGGTTGAATTGCTGCGCTCTACAATCAGTCCCCAGTCTGCAGGGGACGACATGCTTTATCTTTCAAAGGATAAGGCAAAGGATATGGTAAACCAGCTCAAGACAATGTTGACGCCGGTTTCCGTAATGAAGGTTACTTCGTGGAAGTAACGTAATTTCAAGGATCTTTTCAATGTTCGGTGATCCTTCAGGACACCGGACGGATTTTTCTCAACACAGTGGACAAGGATGTTCACTGGTAAGACAACAGGGAGGACTGTAATGAGCTTGAGAATTAATCATAACACCAGTGCTATTAACTCTCATCGCAATCTGGAAGCAAACCAGGCTGCCATGGGAAAAACACTGGAAAGGTTATCTTCCGGTTTGAAGATAAACAGGGCATCTGAAGGCCCTGCATCGTTGGTAATTTCCGAGCAGATGAGAGCCCAAATTGCGGGTTTGACCCAGGCGATCGATAACTCGGAAACCGCTATTTCACTTGTTCAGACCACTGAAGCGAACATGGCTGAAATTGCGAACCTGCTGGTTAATATGCGGCAACTTGCCATTCATGCTTCAAATGAAGGTGTGAATGATCAGGTGATGCTTGAAGCTGACCAGAAGGAAATTGAAAACGCTCTGTTCACCATTAACCGAATCGCCAATCAGGCCCAGTTCGGTCAGAAAAAGCTTCTGGACGGATCCAGGGGTGCCTCCGGTGTAACAACCGGTGAAAACCTCGAATTTGTCGGAGCGACACTGGATACGGGTGATTCAAGGGAGAACGGTTTTGAGGTTAAGGTTAATGAGCTGGCAACCCAAGCCAGAGCAACCGGTACGGTAGCACTTACCGAAGAGATTGTGAAAGCGGGTGAATCGCTGACTGTCATCGAAAACGGTAAAATGGCTGTCTATACCTCAAATGCGGATGATACCGCAGAAACCATGATCCAAAACCTGAGATCGGAGTTGGCCAGAAAAGGGTTAAACGTTGAAGTGAACCTGAATGAGGCCGGTACCATCGAAGTAAATCACAAGGAGTATGGTTCTGAGTATAGCTTCCAGGTAATGAGTTCAACAGCCGGAATCCTGAGTCAGGAAGGTGGTGAAATCAATACTGCCGAATACGGTAAAGACATCAAAGGGACCATCAATGGAGAATCTGCTGTCGGTAAGGGGCAGGTTCTGACCGGTGTTGAAGGTGCCAAATGTGTGGATGGTCTGAGTATTCGCTATACCGGCGATGCGGAAGGAAAACTGTTGGATCCCGGCTGTGTTGTGGCCGATATGGAAATTGAAGAAGGAATGGAAGCTGAAGAGAAACCGCCTATGGAAATACCGGCAGACGGTATTGCAGTAGGACGCGTATTCGTTTCCCAGAATTCGATGAAGTTCCAGGTCGGTGGTAATATGGGGCAAACGGTCGGTATCTCCGTAACCAGTGCTAATCCTGAGACACTTGCCAGGGGAGTCGTAAACAAAACCGGTTACCGCAGTCTGAACGACATTGATGTCAGGAGTTTTCAAGGTGCACAGGATGCCCTGAAAATGATCGATGCGGCAATCGACGAGATTTCTTCTGCCAGGGGTAATATGGGAGCTTTCCAGAAAAACACCCTGGAAGCAAACCTGTCGAACATCAGGATAGCAAACGAAAACCTGATTTCTTCTGAGTCTGTCATTCGCGATGTGGATATGGCCAAGGAGATGGCTACATTTACAAGGAACCAGATTATGACTCAATCTGCGACCGCGATGTTAGCTCAGGCGAATCAACTTCCCCAGAACGTTTTACAATTACTGGGTTAGTTGAAACCGGGATGAGATCCAAGGATCGAATCCCTGAATAACCGGTAGATCTTGTATTTCAAAAAACCGGTTATTGTTGTACACGAATCATTAGATCAGAAGAAAAGGCACTGAACAGAAGTGAAAGGACAGCTTTGGTGTTTGTTTTCGGTGTATGAAAATGATTCGAACTATTTCTTTATGCAAATTAAACCCTAAGTGTAGAAAGTATAATCTACAGGGAGGTGGATTTTGACTTTTCGAGTGAACCATAACATCCAGGCGCTGAATGCGCATCGGGCGTTACAGACAAACCATGCTGGTTTGACTAAGAATCTGGAAAAGTTGTCTTCCGGGGTTAAAATCAACAGGGCCTCTGAAGGTCCGGCGGCTTTTATGATCTCGGAGCATATGCGCTCTCAGATCGTCGGATTGAATCAGGCCATTGATAACTCGGAAACGGCTGTTTCCATGATTCAGACGACCGATGCCAACATGTCGGAGGTTGGGAATCTTCTGAACAGGATGAGGCAACTTGCCATTCATGCTGCGAACGAAGGTGTCAACGATACGGCGGCGCTTCAGACCGATCAGGCCGAGGTGGATAACATCTTGGGTACGATCGAGTCTATCGCCAAGCAGGCACAGTTTGGCAATCGGAAGCTACTTGATGGTTCTATGGAAACGACGGGAGCAACCACCGGAAATGGTCTGGAATTCGTCGGCGCCACTCTGGCTACCGGGGATTCCCGCGAAAATGGTTTTGATGTCAAATTGACACAGTTGGCTACCAGGTCTGAAATATCGGGTACGGCTGTTTTGACTGATGAAATCGTCAGAAACGGGGAAACCCTGACCGTGATAGAGAAGGGTAAAATGGCAACGTATACCACTAACAAGGACGATACAGCGGATACGACGGTCAAAAACCTTCAAGCGGAAGTTAATCGCCAGGGATTGAATGTTGATGTAATTCTGGATGCGGGGGGTAACGTGAAAATTACCCACCGGCAGTACGGTAGTGACCATCGATTCCAGGTTTCGAGTAGCAGTGCCGGCATCTTGAGCCAAGAAGCCGGAGATGTTGAAGTTGCCGAAGTAGGGTTGGACATCATTGGAATGATAAACGGGGAATCCTGTACCGGTAAGGGACAGGTGCTGACGGGTGTCGCTAATTCCAAGTGTGTTGATGGACTAAGTGTCCGATTCTATGGTGATGGCAATAAGGGATTTTTACCACCCGTTTGTGAAGTGAACGATCTTGTGGATGAAGAAGGTGTCCAACAACCCCCGGAAAGGGTCACCAACGAGAATATGCCGGATGGTGGTGTTTCAGTGGGAAGGGTCTATGTAACCCAAAACGGTACCAAGTTCCACATTGGCGGTAACAAATATCAAACGGTCGGGCTTTCTATCAAGAATGTTAATCCCGAATATCTGGCGACAGACGTTGCCAATAGCTCTGGATTTGAAAATCTGGCAGATGTAGATTTAACGACATTTCAAGGAGCTCAGGATTCTTTGGAGCTCATTGATCGGGCAATAGACCAGGTATTGGAAAACAGGGGTGAACTGGGGGCGTTTCAAAAGAACACCCTGGAGAGCAACCTGTCCAATATTCGGATTGCCAATGAAAACCTGGTTTCTTCAGAGTCAATCATTCGTGATACGGACATGGCGAAGGAGATGGCTAGTTACACCCGAAACCAGATTATGTCGCAATCTTCAAATGCCATGTTAGCCCAGGCAAACCAGATTCCGGAAAATGTATTGCAATTGATTGCTTAAGGTTCGATGGATTGAACCTCTGTTTTCGGATCTGTTTAACCCATTTGAAAAGGCGAGCATGGATTGCTGTGCAGATTCATGCCTCTTCGCCTGTCAAACAGGGATGACGGTGGTGCGCCCGGAGTCTATACAGGGTTCCGGTTACTAGAAACGCAAACCGTTGTATGGCAGTCGAATTTTTATTGGGATGAGATTGAATTGCAGTCGGATACTATCGAATTCCCTGTTCATCAAATGGTTGGTTTATTTAACCAATTCCAAAATATGAGGATATTTTATATGGAATAACTGGATTTACCCTGCACGGATGCAGGTGCAAATTTGAAACTCTAAATAATCCACTACAAGGAGGTAGATTATGAGTTTACGAATTAATCATAATACCAGTGCCATTAATTCTCACAGAAACTTACAGGCAAACCAGGCCAATCTTTCCAAAACACTGGAACGGTTGTCCTCCGGTTTAAGCATCAACAGGGCTTCGGAAGGTCCTGCCCAACTTGTAATTTCTGAGCAGATGAGGGCACAAATCGCCGGTTTAAACCAGGCGATAGATAACTCGGAGACAGCAGTCTCTTTAGTTCAAACTGCTGAAGCCAATATGGCGGAAATCAACAATCTGCTTGTCAGTATCCGTCAATTAGCCATTCATGCTTCGAATGAAGGGGTGAATGATACAGTCATGCTGGAAGCCGATCAAAGGGAAATTGAGAATGCGCTTTCCACTATTGACAGGATCTCGGCCCAGGCTCAGTTTGGTAATAAAAAGATACTGGATGGATCAAGGGGAGCATCCGGTACCACCACCGGTAATGATCTGGAATTTGTCGGGGCCTCCCTGGCCACGGGAGATTCAAGAGAGAACGGTTTTGATGTCAAGATTACCCAGGCGGCCACCAAGGCTAATGTAACGGGAACCGCGGCATTGACCAATGAGATCATAGCAGCCGGTGAAGAGCTGACCGTTATCGAAAACGGCAGAATGGCAACTTACAAAACCAATGCTGATGACACGGCTGAAACAGCGGTGCAGAATCTGCGCTCGGAAATCGACAGGAAAGGTCTTGACCTGGACATTCGATTGAACGAAGCGGGTTCCATTGAAATAAAGCATCGTGAATTCGGTTCCGATTATGGTTTTCAGGTATCCAGCAGCACTGCCGGCGTGTTGAGCGAGAATTCCGGTGAGATTGCCATGTCCAATATGGGGCTGGATGTCAAGGGAACCATTAATGGTGAATCTGCCATCGGAAACGGTCAGGTGCTGACCGGTGTGAAGGGTGCAAGTTGTGTCGACGGACTCAGTGTTCGCTATTATGGCGAAGGCAAGGACATGGAAATTCCCCCGGGATGTGAAGTTGCCGATATTGAGATCGAAGATGCTGAAGGCATGCCCGAAGAACAGCGTCCGGAAATTACGGATGCGGGGACTTCGGTTGGTCGTGTTTTTGTGGCCCAGAACTCAATGAAGTTCCAGGTGGGCGCTAACCAGAACCAGACGGTTGGTATTTCGGTTGAAAGTACCGGAACTGAAAATCTTGCCAGGGGTATTGCCAATCAGTCCGGTTTTGAAACTTTGGCCGATATTGATGTGCGTTCATTTCAGGGTGCCCAGGATACCCTGAAGATGGTCGATGAAGCCATTAATCACATCACCTCTCTCCGGGGTGAGCTGGGAGCTTTCCAGAAGAACACGCTGGAAGCCAACCTTTCGAATCTGAGAATCGCGAACGAGAACCTGATCTCTTCAGAGTCTATCATTCGTGACGTGGATATGGCGAAAGAAATGGCCGAATTCACGAAGAATCAGATTATGACGGAATCTGCAACGGCTATGCTGGCGCAGTCAAATCAGTTGCCTGTAAACGTACTGCAACTGATAAGCTAGACCAAATTGATCCCCCCTTTGCAGAGGGGGGATTCGATTCTCTGGTTTTTTCCAGTCTTCCCCTTGAAATTGGCGGCAGCCGGTATGCAGACATATCCGGCTGCGGTTCCCCATTTGTTGTTTTACATCCTTGCCCAACCGATCTCTCTTCATGGATAATTGACCTACCGGCTTGAGACGTTTGATAGAATCGGTCTGATTTGAGACCGAGCGATTATCCTGTTTGATACATTTGATAATGCCCGTATACCAACTCTCCAACGATCTTATATTTCCGGATCCAACCCTGGCCGATCCTGAAGGGCTGTTGGCTATTGGCGGGGATCTGACTCCGGACAGGCTCTTATTGGCTTACAGCATGGGGATATTTCCCTGGTATTCCGATGGGCAACCTATTCTGTGGTGGTCACCCGATCCGAGATTGGTGTTAATCCCTGATAAAATTCATGTTTCCAAAAGTCTGAAAAGGGTTGTTCGATCGGGCAAATACCGGATTTCCTTTGATACTTGCTTCGTCGATGTGATCAACCAGTGCAGTTTGACCAAACGCAAGAATCAGGACGGAACCTGGATTACGGAGGAGATGATCCGGGCATATTGTCAGTTGCATGCTTTCGGCTACGCCCATTCAGTCGAGAGTTTCTACGAAGACCGGCTTGTCGGTGGCGTTTATGGACTATCCCTGGGAAAGGCGTTTTTTGGGGAATCAATGTACAGCAACATGCCGGATGCTTCAAAGGTCGCCCTGGTTGCCCTTGCGGAGAAACTGGATGCATGGGAGTTTCATTTTATCGATTGCCAGGTGACTACAGATCATCTACTGAGAATGGGAGCCAGCGAGATCTCCCGGGATAGTTTTTTGGAAAAGCTCTATCACGCCCTCCAAGGTGAAACACACAGGGGACCCTGGACAGACGCAACCATCTGAATTATCCATTGTATTTTTGCTCTCCCGTTTAGTTCAACTCATCCAGTATGGTTTTTGTTTCACCCTCCTCAAAGACAAGCAAATGGTGAGGTGCTTCTTTCATGAAGGTAAACCTGAACCGGGATTTGTCTTTGGGCAGGAGTGCATTGATAAGAAAGGAAGTGGCTTCAAGCTGCAAAGTTATGGTCTCTTTCTGACCCAGGATTGTCTCCAGCTTTTCCATCGCCACAATAGAGGCTTTCATTTCCAGTTTACTCCAGGATAGTGGCATTCCTTTGTTTTTCAGTTCAGTTGCAATGGCTGGCAGGTAAAGACTGAATTTCAGGATCGTGTCTTTCTTCAGGGAGTGGATTTGGGATTGCAGAAAATGAGGCAGGATCTCAAAAGGCACCAGATCATGGCGTACCTGAATGTCAAACTCAAGCTTTTCATCCTTTTGCCAGGCTTCAGTATGGATGATATCAGTGGAATAGGTATTTATAGTCCGCATGTCAGTTCTCAAATCAGACTCTTCATAGCGGATCAGACGACTTAAATCGGGGGAAAACCAGAGCTTTTTTTCCGAGAAAACCTTCCTGTCCTTGCCCAGGTTCTTCGAAAGCTCAATAAGGCAATCCGTGTTTTTTTCCCGGATGTAGGAGACGGTGGTATAACCCGTAACTTCCTTTTTTGATTCATTCCAATGCCTGAATTTCCTGGAGATTTCCGGCGTTACATGGAATTGAAAATCGCTTGCCATGGCTTCAATACCAATCAAAAGAAACAGGAAGAAAACCAGATAGAATCTCCTTTGGTGAAAACAAGGAACGACTTTTCCGAAGCTTTTTGTTCCGGCAATTAGGCTGGTTTCTTCAATGGTGGTTAACTCAAGTCCGGGATTTTTGAAACTAAAATCAGAATCGAGGGATAAACTGAATCGAGTCCTTGATTGACGTAATCCTGACATTGTTTATTTGGGTTTTTTCTTTTAGTATAAATTGGATAACCAATGATTTGTTTAACTGACCTCATATCTTGTTCTTTGTGAGCTGGTTCAATAAGACTATTCGATTTTAAGAACGATTAAAAGCAAGTACTGACATGAAACAGATTAATTTCACCAAAATGGAAGGTGCAGGAAACGACTACATCTATATCAATCTTTTCGAAGAGAGTGTGGACAATCCTTCGGACCTGGCAATCGCGATGAGTCATCGACATTTCGGTGTCGGATCTGACGGATTGGTGCTGATTACACCGAGTCAGAAGGCCGATCTGAGAATGATCATGTTCAATTCGGACGGATCGGAATCCGAAATGTGTGGTAACGCCATCAGATGCGTGGGGAAATTTGCCTGGGACAGGAAAATGGTGACGGAAAAGTCCATTACCGTAGAAACCGGGGCTGGCATCAAGACCCTCGATTTGTTCCTGGCAGGCTCGGGATTGGTGGATACGGTTACGGTGAAAATGGGCGAGCCCGAACTGGATGCGGCAAAAATCCCCAGCCAGTTGACAGGTGAGATGATCATCAACCAACCATTTGAATTTGGTGATCTGAAACTCAGTGGAACGCTCGTTTCAATGGGAAATCCCCATTTTGTTACCTATGTCGAAAACGTTCAGGAAACCCCGGTTGAGGTTTGGGGGCCCATTATCGAAAATGCGTCGATGTTTCCCAATAAGATCAATGTGGAATTCGTTCAGTTGGTGTCAAGGACAGAGGTCATTCAAAGAACCTGGGAACGGGGAGCCGGTGAAACTTGGGCATGTGGTACGGGAGCTTCGGCTGTCTGCGTAGCTGGTGTCTTAAATGGTTTTACCGAGTCCGCCATAACCAATCATCTGACAGGCGGAGATCTGAAACTCACCTGGGAGGGCAAAGGGCATGAAGTCATCAAGGAGGGTCCTGCCAGGGAAGTGTTCTCCGGCATCTGGAGTCTTGATTGAACAGGGATTCGCTACTTGGCACTTCAGTCCGTATTTCTTGAGAAACAATAAATGATCGATATTTCACGTTTAAAACACTGGAAGCCATTCCATTTGATTTCAAGGCGTTTTCGCCTGAAACCGAGAATCAGTTGGATCAATGTGGAACTGATTCTGGCCTGCCTTGTGGGAATAGGCGCCGGACTGGCTGCTGTGTTTTTCCGGTTTATCCTGCATGAGATGCACTATTTCTTCTTCGAGATTGTGTATCCCTGGTTGAGTCAATATTCCCGATTTTTATTACCCCTTATTCCCATGTTTGGTGCCGTGCTGCTGATTCCATTCTCCCTCAAATACCCGGGCGAAATCAACGGCTACGGAATGCCGCGGTTCCTGATCAGTGTCCATATAAGGGGAGGATTGATCAGAACACGACAGATATTTATCAAGATATTTACTGCCGCCATTACCATATCTACCGGGGGATCTGCCGGTGTGGAAGGGCCGATTGCCCAGATCGGAGGTGCAGTTGGTTCTTCAATCGGAAGATTCTTCCAGATGGGAAGTCACCGCCTCAAAGTGCTGATCGCCTGTGGTTCCGCTGCAGGAATAGCTGCACAGTTTAACGCTCCGCTGGCCGGGGTTCTGTTTGCCCAGGAAATTGTTATGGTTGGGGAGTTCCAACTTCGGACTTTTGGTGTTATTGTCATTTCGTCCGGCCTGGCAACAGCTATCTCCAGGGCCTTCTATACCTCAGCTCCCACTTTCGGTGTTCTTGATTACCATTTTATCAGTTATCATGAATTTGGACTTTATGTCGTCCTGGGGCTATTGATTGGTGTTTTGGCCTATCTGTTTATCAAAATGTTTTTCCTGGTTGGAGATCGTTTTGAACAGATGAAGGTGCATGCCCAGGTCAAACCCATCATCGGGGCTTTTCTTGTGGGATTGCTGGGTCTTCTTCATATTGGTGTTATGGGTGACGGTTATAAATACATGCTGGCGGCAATGCAATCACCGGCAGCGCTGCCAATTGCGGCAGTGGCTCTGCTTGTCATCCTGAAAATGGTTGCTACCTCTATTACCCTGGGTTCCGGAAATGTAGGTGGTGTCTTTGCCCCTTCTCTCTTCATCGGTGCCATGATTGGTGCGGTTTTTGGATGGGCTGCCGATCTTGCTTTTCCCGGATTGGGGATTCAACCCGGATCTTATGCCCTGGTCGCCATGGGAGCATTTCTGGCGGCGGCTACCCATTCCCCTATGACCTCGATCTTCCTGTTGTTTGAGATTACCGGAAACTATGAAGTTATCATTCCCATCATGTTTGCTTCCGTGATCGGGGTAATGGTGGCCAGAAGACTCTGTCCGGACTCTCTGGATTCCATGGAGTTGTCACGCCAGGGAATTTTTCTGCACAAGGGTATCGAAGCGAATCTGCTCAATTCGATTCTGGTCAAAAGCGTTATGATCAAAAAGTTTGAAACCCTGCCCGAAACCATGAGTTTTGCAGAATTTATGGAGTTCTTCCCTGAAAGCAAGGCCCAATACTATCCGGTTCTGGATGATCGACAGCGAATGACAGGTGTGGTTTCCTTCCAGGATATACGTGAAATCATGCTGGAAGACGGATTAGAGCACGTTGTGGTGATGAAGGATCTGGCCGAGACCAAGTTGATCAAGCTATTCCCACATGATAGTCTTACCAAGGCAATCAAAAAGTTCGGGATCAAGGATATCGAGACTATTCCGGTTGTTGATCCGGAAGAACCCCAGAAAATTGTTGGGGTATTAAAACGGAAAGATGTAATAGATGCCTACAACAAAGCCATATTGATGAACGATATGGAACGACAACATTAATTAAAAACCCAGGGGGATCTTATGAAAGTTGAAATTGAATACTGCCAGGCCTGAAACTATCTGCCAAAAGCCACCAGTTTGATGGAAAAAATCAAAAAAGAAACAGCAGGCGATGTAAAACTTATTCCCTCCGGAGGCGGTGTATTTGAAGTGACAGTCGACGGCTCGCTTGTCTACTCCAAAAAGAAAACCGGCAGCTTCCCGGATGAAGCAACCCTTGTTACCCAGTTAAAAAACCGCTGAATTATTCAGATGAGTTCCCCACGGGGACGAATGATGACAGGCTGAAATGCTGCTCTGACGCCCCGTGTCAGCCTATTTAAATTTCTCGCCTTTTGATTCAGAAGCCGCATTTCAATATCAAATAATTAATCAGTCTCCAATCCAGAACTGAACGCCTAAGCCGGTTTGTCCTTTCCAATTTCAATTGCCGCAATTGTAATTTGCCTTTCTGACCTAACAGTTCCTGACATCGTTTTTTTGGCCTAATCCACCCCGTTCAACCCAGCGTTTTTGGCCTACCTGAAAAGACACTCTCATTTAAGTATATGAAATAATAAATATTTAAAAATGGTATTCCCCTTGCAGAATAGTCAATAATACACGAAAGACCACCATAACCAATTCAGGAGAAGATCATGTCAAAAGTAATCGGAATCGATTTAGGAACAACCAATTCTTGTGTTGCTGTAATGGAAGGCGGAGATCCCAAGGTAATCACCAATTCGGAGGGATCCAGGACAACTCCATCGGTTGTCGCATTTACTAATGGCGATGAAAGACTGATAGGTCAGGTTGCCAGACGTCAGGCGATTACCAATCCCGAGAACACTGTTTATGCGGCCAAACGTTTGATTGGAAGACAATTTGAAGCGGTAAAGGAAGACAGTGAAACCTTGAGTTACAAAATCTCCAAGGCAGGCAATGGCCTGGTTCAGATTGATATTGATGACAAACATTATTCCCCGGCTGAGATGTCTGCGTCTGTTCTTCAGAAGATGAAGCAAACCGCAGAAGACTACCTGGGAGATTCTGTAACCGATGCTGTTATCACTGTACCGGCCTATTTTAACGATGCCCAGAGACAGGCGACCAAGGATGCCGGTAAGATTGCCGGACTGAATGTATTAAGAGTCATTAATGAACCGACCGCAGCAGCCCTGGCGTACGGTCTGGATAAGAAAGAAGAGGAACTGATAGCCGTATTTGACCTGGGAGGGGGAACCTTCGATGTCTCAGTTCTGGAAATCGGCGGTGGCGTATTTGAAGTCAAGGCAACCAATGGCGATACTCACCTGGGAGGTGAAGACTTTGATCAACGTATCATTGACTACCTGGCCCAGGAGTTCAAGAAGGAACAGGGAATAGAACTTAAAGCCGACAAAATGGCTCTGCAGAGATTGAAAGAGGCTGCCGAAAAAGCCAAACATGAACTCTCCAGTTCGTTGGAGACAGATATAAACCTTCCCTTTATTACGGCCGATGAATCCGGCCCAAAACATCTCAATATTAAACTAACCCGAGCCAAGTTCGAACAACTCACCGAGGATCTGGTGGAAAGGTGCCTCGAACCCATGAGAGCCGCACTAAAGGATGCAGGTGTCCAGGCCAGCGATATCAATGATGTGATTCTCGTGGGAGGTATGACCAGGATGCCCAAGATTGAGGAAATTGTCTCGGATTTTTTTGGCAAAGCTGCCCATAAAGGAGTTAATCCGGATGAGGTTGTCGCAACCGGTGCTGCAATACAAGGCGGGGTCTTAACGGGTGATGTCAAAGATGTCTTGTTGCTGGATGTAACTCCCCTTTCACTCGGCATTGAAACCCTTGGCGGGATTGCGACTCGATTGATTGAACGTAATACAACCATTCCTTGCAATAAGAGCCAGATCTTTTCCACGGCTGCTGATAATCAGCCTGCGGTAAGTGTTCATGTTGTCCAGGGTGAACGGGAAATGGCATCGGATAACAAAACCCTGGGCAGGTTCGAACTGGTTGGAATTCCTCCCGCACCCAGGGGAATGCCTCAAATCGAAGTGACATTCGATATCGATGCCAACGGGATCGTGCATGTATCCGCAAAAGACCTGGGAACAGGAAAAGAGCAAAAGATCCAGATTACCACTTCCAGTGGCATATCCGAAGAGGAGATCGAGCGCATGGTAAAAGATGCGGAGCTGAATGCAGAAAGTGACAAAGTCAAGAAAGACCTGATCAGCGAGAAAAACCAGGCTGACACTCTGGTCTATCAATGCGAAAAAACCCTGGGCGAGTCAGGAGACAAGATCTCTGCAGAAGAGCGGGGTGAACTTGAGGCTGCCATCAATGATGTGAAGAAAGCGATGGAAGGAGACGACCTGGGTGTATTGAAAGGTGCAGTTGAGAAGCTAACCCAGTTGTTCCATAAGATCTCCGCAAATCTGTATGGCAATGACTCGAATCAATCGGGTCAGGCTGCTGATGCAAATCCGGAGGCAGCCCAATCGAATGCACAGAAAGATGAAGATGTTGTGGATGCCGAGTTTGAAGAGGTCAACAACTAGGTGACAAAAAGGTATACGTCAATAAACGCTAAGCCCCCAGCAGTTTATTGGCGTATGCTATGAAATCTTCGGTTTTGACCGGTTTAACCAGAAACAGGTCTGCTCCTGCTTCCAAACCCCTTACTTTATCTTCGGGATCCGACTCAGTGGTAATGACCAGGATAGGAACATCTTTATAATTTGGTAGTGCCCTGATTTCTTTGCAAAAAGTATATCCATCCATTTTGGGAGTGTTGATGTCGAGGACGATCAAATCGAAATCTTCGGCTTTGGCTTTTTCTAACGCTATCAGATTATCCTCAGCTTCCACCACGTCGTAACCGACAGACTTTAACAAAGTGGAATGAACGTTCAACACAATAGGGGAGTCTTCGGTAACCAACACTTTTTTTGCCATCCTGATCCTTTTGTTCGGTATTTAACTATAACTGGTCCTGGGCCCGATTAATCCAACCAGTCAACTCACTTCCAAAAATTCAAACCACTGAAGTTGACCGAAAAGTCGCATCTTCTTCGATGATTGAAATAAAATAACGGTCGGCTATACCCGCTAACTAGCGAAATACTATAACGATTTCCCCGGGATGTAAAACATAAAATGGTTCACCTTCAGGCGTACTCATAATCAGAATGGAATGGGAAAAATGTGGGGACTCATCTGATTTAATCCCCAAAACAGTATCAGATGACAGATCCTGGGCAAATTGGTTTCGACAAAAAAGGAGAATTGTTCTATAGCTGGTAGAATAGAGGTTTGAACAGCAGCCACAAATTGGCGGAAAATGATTGACGATCTGTTGAAAAGAACCGGAAAGACAGCATACGATATCCGGAGATGATGAGTTGATGACTGACTACAAAGCAGTGATTTTTGATATGGATGGCACTCTCCTGGATACTTTGGCGGATATCGCCGAGGTTACCAACAGGGTGTTGCAGAGGCATGGATACCCGCTCCATCCGATGGATCAATACAGGTTTTTTGTTGGGCAGGGAGCCGGAAAACTGATTGAGCAGGTTTTGCCGGATAAAGCAAGGGAGGAATCGATCATCCTGGCTTGCGTGAAAGATTTCATGATTGAATACGAAAAGTCCTGGAATCACAATACTGCGTTATATGATGGAATTGCCGACCTGTTGAATGAGCTTGAGAAAAGAGGAATCAGGAAATCGATACTATCGAATAAGCCAGATGATTTTACCAAAGCCTTTGCCAGGGAATACCTTAATAATTGGACTTTTGACGAGATTCATGGAAATAGTAAGCGCTTTCCCCGGAAGCCCGACCCTGCCGGAGCGCTATTAATTGCGGAAGAACTGGGTTTGGTCCCGGATGAGATCATCTATATAGGAGATACGGCAATTGATATGAAAACGGCAGTGGCCGCCGGAATGAAACCTGTTGGCGTATTGTGGGGATTCAGAGACAGGGAGGAACTGCTGGCTAACGGAGCTCGTGAATTACTGGAAAATCCAATGGATCTATTCGACAAGTTTGAGATTTAAGGGCTCTCGGATAAATACCCAAGACGTATATTCCGACAGATCCGATTTTAACCACGGGCCAGTTCGAAAAGCGTTAAACCATACAGAGAATAATTGCTAAAAAATGCAAGTTGCCATTATATCGGACAGTCACTACTCGGTGGACAAGGTTAAAAAACTGTTAACTCACCTGCAGAGCATTGGAATACATCACCTCATTCATGCAGGGGATTTTATGGGAAAGGGAATTGAAGAAGTCCTGGCAGAATTCCCCGACATCACCATGAAGATCGCAAGGGGGAATTGTGATTACAGTGTCATGGATGCCCTGGCAAAGCAAAATCATGTCGAGGTTGGAGACATTTTAAGGTTTCAATGGGAAGAAACAGAATTTGTTGTTTCCCATATACCGGGAACAGCTATAAATGCTCTACGTCAGAAGTCGGCTGATGTAGTAATCCACGGTCACACCCATCAGCCGAGGATTGAAAGACACGATAGCGCCCTTATTCTTAACCCCGGTTCATTGATGGATGGAGACGGGTTCATGATCCTTGAACTGCCGTCCCTGGAGGTGGATCGTCGGTTTAACTTCTGATTCGAAGAAATCTGGCTGGATCTGCAAAATGATTAAAATCTCCAACTCAATCGAAATTCCCCCTGAAGAACTGTCCTTCCATTTTATGAGAGCCGGCGGGCCGGGCGGACAAAATGTCAACAAGGTATCATCAGCGGTCCGTCTGAAGTTCGATGTCGGGAAATCCAAGTCACTCCCGACGGAGGTGAAAAAGAGGCTATATCGTATTGCGGGAAATCGGATTAACAAAGACGGAGTTTTAACGATTGTTGCCAGAAATACAAGAACCCAGAAAAAGAACCGGCAGGCAGCTTTGGATCGATTTGTTTCGCTACTTCACACAGCGGCAAGGAAACCGAAGCCCCATCTGAAAACCTCAATTCCCATGAGATCCAGAATGAAACGGTTGGAATCGAAAAAACAACGATCCCAACTCAAATCATTGCGACATTCTCCCACCGTTATTGACGATTAAAAGTCCTTCAACTTCCTGAAGCTAATCCCTTGTCAATTGGCGATATTTGATCCGATGGGGCTGATCTGCAGCTTCACCCAGTCGTTTTTTACGATCTGCTTCATACTCAGAATAGTTGCCTTCATACCAGACCACTTTGCTGTCGCCTTCGAAAGCCAGGATATGGGTTGCTATCCGGTCCAGAAACCAGCGATCATGGCTGATGACAACCACGCATCCCCCAAAGCTTTCCAGGGCTTCCTCCAGAGCTCTCATGGTGTTAACGTCCAGATCATTGGTCGGTTCGTCGAGTAGCAGAACATTGGCGCGGGATTTTAGCATCTGCGCCAGGTGAACCCTGTTCCGCTCCCCACCGGAGAGCACCCCTACCTTTTTCTGCTGGTCCGATCCCGAGAAATTGAAGCGAGCCACATAAGCTCGTGAATTCATACTGCGATCTCCCAGGCGAATTTCATCCTGACCGTCGGAGACAACTTCCCAGATGGATTTTTCAGGATCCAGCGTATCCCTTTCCTGATCAACGTAGGCAAGCGCGACGGTGTCACCAATACGAATGGAGCCGGAACTGGATTCCTCTTTGCCGGTAATCATTTTAAACAGCGTGGTTTTGCCTGCGCCATTCGGCCCGATAACACCCACGATTCCACCTGGAGGTAGAGAGAAGTTCATATCCTCCACCAGTAGCTTTTCATCGTAGGATTTTACGATGTTTTCCGCCTGGATGACAATCTTGCCCAACCGTGGTCCGGGAGGAATATAGATCTCCAGGTCTTTTGAGAGCTTTTCCGATTCCTGGCTCAACAGGTTTTCATAGGAACTGATTCTTGCTTTGGATTTGGCCCTGCGACCTTTGGGTGACATTCTGATCCATTCCAGCTCCCGTTGCAGGGTTCGCTGACGATCCGATTCCTTTTTTTCTTCCTGGGCCAGCCGATTCTGTTTCTGCTCCAGCCAGGAGGAGTAGTTCCCTTTCCAGGGAATACCATGCCCCCGATCCAGTTCCAGAATCCATCCTGCCACATTGTCGAGAAAGTAGCGGTCATGAGTTACAGCGATGATGGTTCCGGCATAATTTTTCAGGTGGATTTCCAACCACGCCACGGTTTCCGCGTCAAGATGGTTGGTCGGCTCATCCAGAAGCAGGATGTCAGGTTTCTGCAGCAACAAGCGACAAAGCGCCACTCTCCGTTTTTCCCCTCCTGAGAGCACTTTGATCGGAGTATCGCCGTCCGGACAACGCAAGGCATCCATGGCCATATCAAGTCGGGAATCCAGATCCCAGGCGTCCAGGTTGTCGATCTTTTCCTGAACTGCTCCTTGTCTTTCGATCAACGCATTCATTTCGTCATCCGACATGGGTTCGGCGAATTTCTCGCTGATTTCGTTGAACTCCTTGACAAGGTCCACGGTTTCCTGAACGCCTTCCTCAACAATCTCTTTGACTGTTTTGGAGTTATCCAGAATCGGTTCCTGCTCCAGAAGCCCGACAGTATAGCCGGGACTCAGGATTGTCTTTCCGTTGAAATCGTTATCCACCCCGGCCATAATTCTCAGCAGAGTACTCTTTCCCGATCCGTTTAATCCCAAAACACCTATTTTGGCGCCGTAGAAATAGGACAGGGATATATCCTTTATGACCTGCTTCTGATTGTGATACTTGTTCACACCGATCATTGAGTAGATGATTTTATTGGGTTCATCTGCCATTGATACTCTCTCCGTATTGTTTACGTGTTACATAATATAGACTACTGAAACGCCGGGCTTTCCACCCACCCGGGCAATAACCAATGATTCAAGTTTCCGGTTGAGTTAATGAATGCCGCAGTTCAGGATCCAGCGGGAATCAGATATCGTCGAGGCTGATGCCCTGTTGCTTGATCATGTCTTTCCAGCGAACCATCAGATTTTGAATATCCTTGGTTCGTTTTTGCATTTTATAAATGTGGGCCAGAAAGACAAAAACATCTTTGTCCACCTTCATCTCAAAAGCTTTCTCAAAGCAAAGAATGGCGGCTTCCATATCTTTGGCAACCAGCCGTTCTTTTCCCTGCTCTATCAGGCTTTTTCTCAGTTCTTCCTCTTTACCGGAGTTTTCTTTCCTGATGATCTTGTTGTACTCGATGTACAGCTCTTCGGCTCGCTCCACATCCATCAGATTTTTATGTACATCGGCAGTTTTCTTGATCGTATCCGCTTTTCTGACCGCTGAAAGAGCCTTTTCAAAATAGGGCAGTGCAGTGGTAAATTTCTTGATATCGACCAGCTCGTCACCCTTTTCCACGAAATAATCATGAATTTCATCCAGCTTATCCCGGGCCTGGCTGTTGCTTTTATCGATATTCAGTATTTCCTGAAATATAGGCAGGGCTTCGGTGTATCGGTTTTGATATAATAATATCTGCCCGATACCGAGTTTAATCTTGGGTTTCTCGATTTCGGAATCAACCAGTTGATAAAGCTTCAAAGCTTTGCGCAGATTACCTACCTCCATCTCATGGTCGGCCATCCTTACGATGTCCATACGGCAGTAGATACCGCCTGTTTTTTCCAACAACAGGGATGCCGTGGCCAGATATTTATAGGAAAGAATCCGTTTGCCCTGTTTACGAAACATCAATCCGAGGTTGGCGTTAAGATAGCGATTGGTTTTGTCTTTTCCCAGTAGAATCATCATATGCTGAACAAGTTTCTTGGACGGCGAATCCAGGTCCATTGCCAGGGAAATCACCATATCGAGGTACTCTAATTTACTGTTTTTGTTTTTTAACTGGAAAAAACACTTCAATGCTAATTTGCTATCCCGTTTGGATAGAGCGTAAAGACCGAGATTGAAAATATGGCCGTCAAGGTTATTTTTGGCTTTGGAACCATTAGGCTGGTTGGCGCTCTTCTTGATATTTCTTCGGATTTTCTCGCAGATTTGGCTGTACCCGGGTTCAGCGGGTTTCTTTTTGTCTTCCTTTTTGGGATCAGCCTTGATCTTCTGCTTCATTTCCTCGATCAGGTTTTCCAGGTATTTTGGATCGATCTTGTAGTTGGGCAGGATATAATTTTTGATATTGGCAAAGTGATCGACCAGCAGTTTAACATCATTGTTATATTTGGGAATGCGTCCCATGCTGGCTGCCAGGTTATAAAAGGCAGTCTCGAATTTCCTGTTGATTCGAAAAGCCTGCCGGTACAAATCGTTTGCCTGTTTGAATTGTTTGAGCTTTCTGGCGCAATTGCCCAGTTTGTTAGCCAGTTCATAATCATTTTTCTCGATTTTAAGTACAATCAACCCAATCGCCAGGGCACGTTCGCTATTCCCCTTTTTGTAGGACTTATTGAACTCGCCGTAGAGCATTTCGCCAACAACGGCCGAATCCATCTCCAAGGCCTGTTGGAAGTGATATAGCGCTTTATGCTGGAAGTTGCTCTGCATAAAACTGAGACCCTTGTTCACAAGGATTTCGGCCTGTTTGCGTTCTTTGGATTTCCTGTATCTGGCAAAGAGTGAAAGCATAGTCGAATCAGCTTAAAATTCCTGCAAAAACAATATTAACTGTGATACTCCCTGATTTTTGGGAATAGGTCAATAATCACAAAAGACTGACATTTCGTTTTTTTTGAGAGGTTTTCTGCATCGATCCTGTTTTTTGTTTTGGCATCGGTTTCATGTTAACACGGGACAGTCGCAGGAGATCAGCTCTAATCCGGGACAGATGCTCTTCGTAGCCTGTTTTCTGAGTAATGCGGGATGAAACAAGGAACCTTACTCTACCGATATATCTACTCGTGGGCTTTCTGTTTTTGCTATCTCTTGATTCTATTATGGACTTTCTGGTTTGATTTGAGGAGTGTTAAAAAAATGACCGATTTTTATGCTCAAAATTAAGATTTTGTGCAAGACTAATTTCTTTTTAACTACTCAGAGCTTACCCTAAAGCAGCAGGTCCATCATACCAAATTCCCGAAGGTACAAGGGATTCCTAATTCCCGGGAACGGTTTTGTTCGGGTTAGTCGCCAGTATTCATTTGGCAGACTGTTGAGTAGTCATCTTCTTTAACAGGAGAGCATGAAAGCGAGCCACCAGTTTGCTTCTTATATTCTTCAAATTCCCGGCACCTCCAACGGTAACCTGTTATGTGTGGTGTTTTTGGCATTGTAGGCCATCCCCAGTCAAAACGTTTTTTGCCAACTGTTTTGGCATCACTCCAACATCGAGGACACGATGCAGCCGGTGTAGCCGGCTTTGTTACGGAAAACACATCCTGTCTGGAAACCACAAAAGATATCGGCAAAGTTGAAACAGTCATCAACCAGGAGAGTCTTGGCAAATTTGCCGGTAGCACTTTTATTGCCCATACCCGCTATTCGACCAGAAACAAGTCTTCCTCGGTCAGGGAGATTCATCCGCACTGGGCCCAGAGTATGCGTGGGAAACTGGCTATTGTCAGTAACGGTGATCTGAATAATGTGGATGCATTGATCAAACATATTACCGAATCCGATGTCAAGGTTTATACCCGCAACGACGCTGAAATGATGGCAGCCCTGATCAATATTCAGATCAGAAAGAGTGGAAAGAAGGTGTTTCAGGCAATTCAGGAAACCATGAGGCAGATTAAGGGAGGATATGCTGCCTTGATGATGATGGAGGATGACGGAAGGATATTCGCATTTCGGGACCCCTGGGGTATCAGACCTCTTCACCTCGGGGAGTTTTCCATCAACGGTAAAAGATGTGTTGCCTTTGCTTCGGAAACCTGTGCCTTCGATATCATCCAGCGTTTTAACAACGCACGATATCCCGATCATGATGTGAGTTTTACCCATCGGGAGATTCAACCCGGTGAAATTGTGGCTGCGGATGCTGACTCAAATATCGAATCCTCACTTTTCTGTTCACCCGCCCTGGACAAAATCGGTTGTGTTTTTGAGAGTATCTATTTCTCCAGGCCTGACAGCAAGCAAAGGGACGAAACATTCCAGGTGTTGAGAGAGAGAATGGGAATGGAGTTGTTTCGCGAGTCCCCTGTTGATGCAGATATGGTGACCTCGGTACCCAAGGGTGGTATTCCATCGGCGGTGGGATTTGCCAAAGCTTCGAGCATTCCTTATAGCATCGCGATTTTGGAAGAGCCTATTACAGGAGGTTTGCGTTCGTTTATCACCAACCCCCAGGAACGAAAATCGCTGGCCATTATGAAGTACAACATCCTGAATGATGTTGTGGAAGGCAAAAGACTTATAGTAGTGGATGATTCCATCGTACGGGGGACAACCTCCAAACTGCTGGTAAAACTGCTTTTCGACGCAGGCGCCAAAGAAATTCATATGAGAATTCCCTGCCCCCCATACAATAATGCCTGTCATTACGGAATAGAAACAAGGGATCCCCAAACCTTGATCTCCCATAACAGAACAGTGGACGAGATTTGTGATGTCCTGGGAGCAACCAGCCTTGCTTATTTAAGTATTCCGGGACTGTATAAAGCCATTCGTCAGAGCAACGCCCTGTTTTGCGATGAGTGCCTGTCCAACAATACACCTTTTGTTCCGGAGCTGGATTGCAATTGTATCTGTTGATATCAGGATTTTCATTCGCCTGACGAAGCGAAGATTATCTGAAAGAAACTAATACTGCGGGGAAGCATAGCCGATCCATCTTAGAGCATTGGACCGGCAAAGCCTGTTACGTGTTGAAGAGATGCTAGAAGTTGTAACCTATCACTGCCTTGAATCCCGTAGGATTCATGACAATTTCACCCAGGGTGCCATGGGTGAGTGTTGATTTGCGATCCCAGGAGTAGATGGAGAACATCAATCCCTGTCTGGGTTGCCACCCCAATCCCAGCATTGTCGTGACAATTTCCTTCTCTACGTTATCCAACTCTTTTTCCAACTTGGTTTCATTCTGATAGGCGATCAGAAGACCGCTGAACTTTGCTTCGATTGTGGCAAAGCTGTGGGTTGTTTCAGGATGTTTAGCCGCTGCTTTGTCACCTTCTGCATCAGCTTCAGCTTCCGGAGATGAGATGACCGAATACTCGAGCCTGAACTGAGTCTCGCTGGGATCGCCTGACATCAAGCCGATACCGTAAAACGTATTGGTCCAGGTATTTTCAACATAACCCCCGTCAGATGCTGCTGTTGAGGAACTAGCGGATTCGTAGTTTCCGTTTTCGGTAACCGATTCCATTCCTGCCGCCAGAAAAAAAATTTCCGCCAGTCTCCAGGAGATGGAAGCACTCAGGCCGGTGGTTGTTAAATCCTTCGTTTCCTGAGTTTCACTGGTGGTCCCCGCCAGTTCGGTTCTGGTTTTGAGATTGGTGTTTTTGTAGCCTATCCCGATCGAAACCATTTCATCATAAATATAAGCCAGGGCCAGTCTCTGCTGTTTTTTCTCTTTGTAAATATTGAAGGTATCAAAAGAGAGTCCTGCATTCAGGTCGATTTCAGCGTCATAATTCAGTCCATTCGTCAGATTGGTATAAAGCTCACCCGCCCAGGTTTCACCACGATAAGCGGCAGCCATGAAGGGGAGAGCGCTGGAATCGTCCGGCCCTTCGGCGTTCAGACCAGCTTTGACCTCGCCTGTTTCCACACCGTCATGTTCATTTTTGCCCTCGGCACTCACACCGATGATACTGACATTACTATTAAACCTCCAACCGGCAGCCGCCCCACCATAAGTAGGAAATCCGGCGTCCAGTTGCTGGGTGGCAATCTGAGCATTTGCTGACAGTGCGAAGCCTGTCAGAACTGCTGTGATCAATAGTTTTCTTAACATAACTGCTCCATCATCAGAATTATCGATTATTCTGCTTATCAAAAGATCCCTTACCGTAAAGTCTATTCCCGAACAAAATGCAGGGAATATGCCTAAGAAATTGCGGGGTTAATCCCAAAGGGATTGTCCGGAATTTTGAAAATCAGAAAGTGTCAGATTAAGTGAGGAAGATGCCTGAGATATTTTGGGAAGGTCAGAATGGCAACTGGGTTAGCCGCCACTCATTTGCCTTGCAGGATGAAAGGTTTTTTGGATCTGTTTCCTGATCCAACGGTCGGAAAGCAGTCAATTTCTACTCTCTGAAATCATTGAAATAGACACTATAGATCAAGTGAATCACCTTGCTGGAAGCTTTGATCTGCTCTTCTTCAAGAAGCTTTTCCATCTCCTTTACGGTAAGGTCGATGTTCTCTGCCTTTAAAACAAGAATTCTGGCAATAGTGTTTTTGTCGATCTCTCCGGAGCCCAGAAAGCCGGAATTTTCCAGGGTTAAATAAGCATGAAGGAAGGTTTCATGGGCAAGCCTGAGATTTTCGTAGGAGTTTTCCAGTTTCTTGTGCCGGGTGAGCAGCTCATCATAGGTCTGCTTTAATTTCTCATTTGCCTCTTGCATGCTTGCCAGCATTTCACTGTAGACCTCAGCCTGACGATTTCTAAGTCCCTCCAACTGGCGGTAGAAATAATCGGGATCGTGAATCTGAATGTAGAGAATGGGATCTTTTATCGCTTCGCTGAGTTGCCAGATCAGCTTTTCTTCATTTGTATATTCGTTTTTAAGCTCAACAAAATACTTGCCGCTACTGACTCGAAAATTAAAATGGATCTTGTCATCAAGCCAAAAATTCATTCCTGCCGGAATATGCGGCAAGAGGTCTTTTCCTTTATGCTTGAATTCGGCTAAAGCAATAACGGAGTCAACAGTATTGCTCTTTACATTCAGCAACAATTTCTTGAACTTGGAATTCTTCCAGGAACTGAAAATCCCGACCATCCGTGACGCTCTTTTTACTTCGGATGCCGTGGGATAGGCCCTGTGGAAGGCAATTTGGGTTGCCCGACTCTCCTCTTCTATATTTGCCTGCAATTTGTCTTTGCCGATAAATAATTCGATCAGATCGGGTTTTACCTGCTCCCATCCCGCTATTTGGTTATAGAGAGGAGCCAGCTCGGCTACCAGTTTTTTGTCCGGTTGAGGGGATGCAAGTTTAACGTCAATTAAGGGAACCTCAGTCTCCGGCGCGATGATGAGCTGGAATTCCGAAGGGTGATAGACAATCTGCAGGGTCTTGATCTGTAAACCTTCCCAGGCGTTGAATTCATTAAGAAGGGCAGAGATGGTCGGGACAATAGTATCCGGAAATTGAAGACCGTGATAAGTGATCCCTACAGTTTGGTTGGTTTCACTTAAAACCAGGGTAAGTTTGAAGATATCGGGTTTTAGCTTAAACTCAATATTTGAGGTTGGAAGATTATATGTCTCCAGGACCTGGGTAAAGGTAACCAGGATGTTCTCTTTGACAGGATCTGTTAAAAGTTCCTGATTGGCTTCAACAACAAAGGTGCGCAGGGTCTGGTCTTCAAGAAATAATCGGACTCCACTATCGGTCGGTTCCTCGCTCTTAACCGTGACCCCTCTTTCGATCCACTCGAAGGCGAAGAGCGTTTCGGAAAGGGTGAAAAAGAAAATGAGAGAAACGACCAGAACGAATAAAAATATGAGAGTTTTCTTCATCATTATACCCTAATTGATTTCAAGCAGGATTTTATCAAATGGCTGAATGGTTTTTTTGTCTGCCAATCCGACTACCCGGGCACGCAGGATGTTGTCCTTATCGAGGCGGGTAATTTCAATTTTACCGATGTACTCATCGTCCGCACGAAAGACGATGGCTGTTGCTTTGATTGGAGCCTGGTAGATCTCGTTTAATTGAATATGCAGGTTTTTCTTGTCATCCGCATTGACGATATAACCGTTTTCAGCTTTGCCGGACAGATGATGGTCCACGGCATTTTGGTAATTGTTGATGATGCTGTTTTTGTATTTGAGGACAGAGGCAAACCTCCGCAGCATGGCATCATAGTCGTTTTCAATGGAGCTGGAAATGGACGATACGGTTACCAATGCTGGTGAGACCGTATTTCGATAGGGAATCCGCTGCATTCTCTCCAACAGGAGCTGATTGTCGACTGATTTCTTTTTTATAGACTGGTATTCACCCCTGTTAATAATTCCTTCCTGCTGGTAAATGGGATGAAATCCTACAACCGGCTTTTCCCGTTTCTCATTTTTCCTGGTATCGATGATCGATTTGATGCGACCGGAATTGAAGGTCGGGTTATACAAGGCAGTCAGGTAGCGGGTGTAGTTTTCATAATATTCCCGGAGGGAGACCACTCCTGAGTCGTTACTCTTTTTTAACTCTTCCATTTTAAGTGCATTCAATCGATCTACATTGCTGATCGTATCTTTTTTACCGGCCTTCTCCTCATTTGCTTTTTTCTCGGCCAGCTCCTTTTTGATGTTTTCAATCTCCTTTGTCTTTTCATCTACCTGGGCCTTGTAGGATCTGGCGACTGCAGCAACCTCCCTTTTTTCAGCCGTTCGGATCTGGTTCAGCCCTTTGTCTGTTGCTTTTGCCGACAGCTCTTTGGCCAGCAGATTCAGTTCGTTTTTGTAATATTTCTGTTTCACCTTAAGAATGGCCTTCTGTTCATCAATTTTTAATATCTCCAGCTTGATCAGCAGCAGGTCGAGATTGTTTTCATGGCTTCTCGCCGAATCGATAACCTCCTTCAGCCTCAGATCTTCAAACTCGCTGATATTGATCTCAACGTCCTTGTTCTTTTCCTGAATATACATGGAAAAGGCGACGGCACTTCCTATCACAATGGCGAAGAACAGTCCGATGGAGAGGTAAAGGGCAAGGTTCCTGTTCTTTTTCGTCTTGGCAAATTCATCCTCAAGGGAGTAGATATCGGTTGTCCCGTCAATATCCGTGATCTCCCTGGGCAGAAACGACGTGCTTTGGATATCAAGATCTTTTATTTCGATGTCATTTCCCATATTCCGTTCCAGTTATTTGGGCATTGCTCTTGTGTTCTGATTTTAAAGACTTCAGCCAGTGGCAGTTCACATTTTTGGAAATATTCGGCAGCCTGCTTCCAATCTCCTTCGTAATATAATTTCAAACCTTCGGAATAGGCTTCAACCTGCTGTTTCATGTAAGCGTCGTAATCCGATCCCAGAATAGGCCAATACACCTTTTTTCCTTCCGTTTTCCCTTTGACCATGACGGTGTCGATCTCTACAAACTGAATTCCGTGATTGTCGACATTGTTCTCAATATCTTCTTTTACAAACTCGGAGCAGATGACAGGCGTTTTGTAGATCCGGGTAAGCCCTTCCAGTCTTGAAGCGGCGTTAACATTGTCACCGATAACGGTATTGGTCATCCTGACGTAAGATCCGAGCGTGCCATAAAAGACTTGGCCCCCGTCTATTCCGACACCGATCTCCAGAAGTACCGCTTTGAACATTTTCATCTGTTCAGGAGTCAGCACACCTTCCTTCTCTTCTATATTAGCCTTTATTCTTTTCATGTGCTCGCGCAGTGAGGCAGTGACCTCCTGGAGTCGATACGAGGTCAGTATTGCCTGATAGGATTTGTTTAGCTGCGCGTCTTCAAAAACGCCGTAAACCGCCAGGATGGCGTCTCCGATGATGGAACCGATGATCCCCTGAAACTTGACAATTTCACGAATGGCCGTGTCGTAGTACATATTGAGGAGGTTGATGATATCGGTTCCCAGGGTTTCCGTAATGAAAGTGAAACTCTTGATATCGGAGAAGAGTATTGTTAGCTCCCGCTTGGTACCTTCCAGTTTGACGGTCCGCTCCTGGTACGCCTTCAACACAATGTCCTGGTTGGTGAACTTGCGGAAGATATACATCAGGTTGTTCACCATACTGGAGAGAGAGTTGAATGCTGCTCCCAGGTAGGTGATATCGTCATTACTGGCTTTACTCAGGTCCATGATGGCGAGTTCCTGGGATTCGATCATTTCCCGAATCTTGCTGGTAAAGACTCGGATGAAGCGTAGCAGGAACCTTAACAGCAGCACCCCGATGGTGGCCATCAGGATGGTGATGACCACAATCATTATAGAGATGTTGCGGAAAATGGTGCGGGATTCCTTATAGAATTCGTTAAGCTCTTCCGCCCTCAGGATGAAGGCCTCCCACTTGGTATTGTATTTGTAGATGCCGAAGTATTCTTCATTGTTGAACTGGAAATGGATATGTCCTTCATCGGTCTCGTTTTTCAGGTTAACTACCATTTGCCCAAGGGTGGCTGCATCATTGAAAGTTTTGTATCGCTGGATCCGTGAAGCCTGGAAAAGGATCTCGCCATCCGGCTTGATACCCAGGATGACAGCTTTTTCGTTCTTGAGTTCGTGTTTCCCCTTCTCCTCAATTCCCTTGATGGAATCTTCAAAATTTTTATCAAATTGAAAGATGTCCCATTGGTTGTTGCAGTAGGAATACATCACCTTCAGGTCCTTGATGAGCAGTTGGTTCATCAGGTTGAACAGCTCGGCCCGATTGAAAATCAGGTTGATGTAATTGGTCACAAAATTCGAGATGAGAATGAAAAGGGCAAATGAGATGACGATCTTGAAGGTGACCGGAACCACTCTCGCCTTTTTCACAGGCTTCACGGATTCCGTCTGCGAAACCTTGGTATTGGTGGCATCTACATCAGTAATATTGGCGTCTGTCATTTGGCTGTTTATGTTTGGATCATCGCAGTTTTTATTGCCTGACCGACCTGAATCCGGGAGCGGTGTGTCTGGCTGGAAAATGGTCTGGTCAAGAAAACCGATTGGCCGGGATCAGAATTGATCATCTTTCCGGAAGTCCGTCCGTTTGAGCAAACCTGTTGAATTTATTGCTGCCTCACCAGATCTCTTATCCAGTTTTATCCAAAAAGTAAACAAAAATCTGAGTAGTAACTTCACTTCTTCGGAACGGATTTTTCTGGCTTAAAGCGTAATACGGAGGGTGCAAAATCAGGATCTGAATGTGTGGTACACAATTAACCGCGAAGACTACCCATGGTTTTTTGAATGATACCGGTAGTCAGGAAATGCCGTGAGAGTATAAAAACAGGTAGGATAACGGGAGTATAAAAATGAACCTTTTGTATAAGGTTATGAGACTATTTAAGTAATCCGGTTGAGAGAATGTTGTACAGAGTCTCGGCAATCTGGTCTTTGCTGATTTTTCCGGGGTTTCGCAGATGGTATTTACACAGGCTGTCAACCTGGCCGACCACAGCAATGGATGCAGTCCTGACGTCCATGGTTTTCAAAACCCCGCTTTCCTGCCCCTTATCCAGAAGCTCTGCAATAAAGCTGATAAACCGATTCTGCACCGATTCGATCTCTGCCAGAACCTTGCTGTCGATTCCGGCCGAAAGTTCGTTCAGCAGGATCTTGGCCAGTCTGTTATTCTTCAGATAGAGAGCGATGATGTTTTCAATCAAGGTGCGAAAATGTTCCTTAAACGGACGGTCTGAATCCAGGTTTTCGGTGATCTGTTCGATGATACTTTCCAGCCCTTCGGTCACGGTGGCAGAAAAAAGCATGGATTTACTGGAAAAGTTATAATACAGCGTTCCTTTTGCTACTTCGGCCAGTGCCGCTATCTCATCCATCCTTGCCTGGTGAAATCCTTTTTTGGAAAATATATAAGCAGCCGCTTCCAGTATTTTCTTTCGTTTCATCTTGATTCGTAATTGAGAGGTTGTCTTTCAGACAGTCGTATTGGTGATATTGGAATAGGGTTTTACAGCCCCTTGAATTTTTCTGCCAGTTTGTTCAAGTCTACGTCCATTTGCCCTGTTAGAGGGCTTTTATTTTTCTTACCGGGTTTTCCCTTTGCACTTTTTCCCGATTTCTCGCCTGATTTCATGGACAATCCGATTCGCTTCCTGGGTTTGTCGATGCTGATGATCCGTACGCTGACCACGTCGCCGACATTGCAGACTTCCGAAGGTTCCCTGATATATCGGTCAGACATTTCCGAAAGATGGATCAGGCCATCCTGGTGTACTCCGATGTCCACAAATGCGCCGAATTTGGTCAGGTTGGTAACGGTTCCTTCCAGTTTCATTCCCACCAGGAGGTCTTCAATGGTGGTCACATCGTCCTCCAGTTTGGCTCCGACAAAATGGGTTCTTGGATCCCGTCCCGGTTTTTTCAGCTCCTGGACAATATCCTTAAGGGTGATCATACCGGTGTTTTCGGACTGATATCGATCCAGCCGGATGCTGTTCAGGACCGTATCGTTGCCGATCATTTCAGTAACAGGTATTGCCGCATCATCAGCCATCTTGAGAACTGCAGGATAATTTTCCGGATGTACGGCCGATTGGTCAAGAGGATTTGTACCGCCTGTGATTCTTAAAAAACCTGCTGCCTGCTGAAAGCTCTTGGGACCAAATCGTTTCACTTTCAGGATTTCCTTACGCTCCTTGAAAGGGCCGTTTTCATTACGATGATCAACGATGTTCTTTGCAAGTGACTGATTCAGACCGGATACATAGGAGAGCAATGAGGCTGAGGCTGTGTTAAGGTTCACACCTACGTAATTCACACAGGATTCCACCACTTCGTCCAATGACTTTTTCAACTTCTTCTGATTGACATCGTGCTGATACTGGCCCACCCCGATTGACTTCGGGTCGATCTTAACCAGTTCTGCCAAGGGATCCTGAAAACGGCGCGCTATGGAAATAGAACCCCTGAAACTGACATCCAGGTTGGGAAACTCCTCCCTGGCCAGTTCAGAGGCAGAGTAAACCGAGGCTCCTGATTCGTTGACCATTACCGGTTTGATGTCATCAAGTTTCTCTTCCTTCAGAAACTCCCTGGTAAACTGCATGATCTCCCTGGAGGCTGTTCCGTTACCGATACAGATAAACTCGCAGGGATGTTCGGCAAGAACCATTTTCAGCTCCGCCATAGCCTCCTGGGTTCTGTTGAAAGGTTGTGTGGGGTAGATGGTGCCTTTTTTATGGAACTTCCCGGTCTCATCGACCACTGCCCATTTGGTACCCGATTTGTAACCCGGATCCAGACCCATGATCTTTTTTGCCCCACCCATGGGCGCTAAAAGCAAATTCCTCAGGTTTTCCGAGAATACCAGGATGGAATCGTCATCCGATTTTGTCTTCAACATCAAACGAATTTCCACTTCGATGGAAGGTGAAAGCAATCTCTGGTAACTATCGTTGATTGCGAGAACAAGCTCATCCACTGGAGCTTCCTGGCTTGAAATCCAATATTTTTGAATTAGCTGCAGAATGGCATCGTCCGGAAATTCGAAACGCATGCGAATAACCGATTCCTCCTCTCCTCGTCTTATCGCCAAGTACCGATGTGCCGGAATCTTGTTGATGGCTTCGCTAAAATCGTAGTACATTTCGAATTTCGTTTTCTGACCCTCGTTTCCTTTCACCACTTCAGTCTTGATCATTCCCTGACCCCAGCAGAGATTTCTAATCTTTTCCCTAGCATCTGCATCCTCGGCAATCCATTCGGCAATAATGTCTCTGGCTCCTTGCAGCACTTCTGCTTCCGTTATCTCTTCTTCTGTTGATTTCAAATACTCCTCCAACCATTCTGCGAAAGGTTCCTGGTTTCTAATTAGTTCCGCCAAGGGTTCCAGCCCTTTCTCCCTGGCAATAGTCGCACGGGTCCTTTTTTTCGGTTTGTAGGGAAGGTAAAGATCTTCCAGTGCCTGCTTTACGGTGGTTTCCAGGATTTTCTTTTTCAAATCGTCAGTCAGCTTTCCTTGTTCTTCGATGGAACTCAGAATCACCTGCTTGCGTTCTTCCAACTCAGTGATGTATTCAAAGCGATCCCGAATGGATCTGATCTGCACCTCGTCCAGATTATGGGTGACGTCTTTCCTGTATCTCGCAATAAAGGGGATGGTATTGCCATCATTCAACAGTGTAATCACACTATTGACCTGCTCGGGTGAAATCTGGGTGTTGTTGGAAATTGTGGTAATAATATTCATAGGTAGAAGTGGTTATCGGTTAACTTTGCAGTGAGAAGGTGTTTCCGTCCTGGAAGATGATCAGCAAAAGTGCAGGTTCGACGCCTTTGCCGGAAATCCGTTTCATATTTGGGATGAAGGGGCGGCTTATCAGAAGAACAACTTCGAAATTAAGGATCCGGGAATGATACCGGAATCCAAATGGCTTTGGTATCAGTTCACGGGTTCTTTTAAGAGTGAATTGATGATTAAAACAAGATTGTCATAGTGCCTTACCGGCTTGATGGAATCCTCGATGATCAAGGTTGGGGTGCTGTTGATATTTCTGACCTTGGCATATTGAATCCCTGCGTTCATTTTGGAGACGATTCCGGGGGAATCCATATTGGCTTTAAACTCATCAAAAAGATCGTGTTTACGGGCAACAAACTGTAATTTGTCCCTTTGAAACATCTGCTCTCTTAAACCACCTTCAAAGATGAGATGGAAAATGCTCAAAGCAACCTCATGGGCTTTACCCTTTTCTTCTGCGATGTAATACAGCCGGCCCGGATCATGCCCTCTCCAGCCGATGGGTTTGGCAATAAAAACCATTTTGTCCCCAAACTTCTTCTGAAGCTCCGGTAGCATATCCCTGTTGAAATGATAGCAATGGATGCAATCGAAGGCGAAAACCTCAATCAGTCGAACCTTTTCCAGTGAGTTTTTTGCCGGTGGGATCTGGGGAACCATTACCTCATATTTCCCCGGTATATCTGCGTAGATATTAAAGGTAAAGAATAACAGCAAGATAATGTTTGCCAAGATTGCTTTTTTCATGTCCCAGCTTTTATTTAAATTGTTGTTATAATTACTTGTTTTTTGAAATATTGATGTCTCCATTTTGTCTGCCTATTATTTAGCTTTTGATAATTTTAATCAAGCTGTTATTTTACTTCAACCGCAAATCATTTGTCTCTTCAAATCGGGCAAGTTGATAGGAAAGATCATCTTTGATAACGAGATAGTGCTTCTCAGGCCCCCAGTCAGGAATGACAAGTCCTGTAAGGCGTTCGTTTTTTTGGACGATGAGATCCTGCGGATGAAAATGCCCTGCCAGTACCAGTCTGGGGTGATGCCTTTGTTCTGCCGATTCCAGAAAATTTAGCCACTCATCTTCGGGAAACGCTTTGCGAAACGCCTGATTGGTTTGCTGCAGCTTCCGCTCCAGCGTGAACATGATTTTCTTCACCCGCCTGGCCGGGATCAGATGCAAGAAAATCCATTGAAACAGGGGATTCCTGATCAGTTTTCGCCAACGCAGATACCGCTTGTCTTTGGAATTGACTGTATCACCGTGGTAAGCGACCAGCTTGCCTCCGCCGGTCGTCAACTCCAGGAAGTCAGGTGCGATCAGATCGAAAGGGAGATTGATTTCATCTGAACCTACAGGTTTGCCGGGGAACAGCACATCACGATTACCGGTAACCAAATAGATCTCTCCACCTTTTTCCCTGAAGCCGAACAGAGCCTTCATCAGGCTTTGAACTTTGTCTGTATGGTATTTGACCGGAGCAGCCCAAATATGAAACAGATCCCCGAGGAACAACAGGCGGGCCTGAACTGGATGTAAAGTGGTCAAAAAGTCGATGAAGTGTTGAATGTCTCCGGGCTTGGTACCCAGGTGAGGATCGGCAACAACGATGATGTTTCTGTTCTTCATTCCACAATCACTAGTGAGTGAGTAATCCGGGGAAGCTGATAGATTCATGGTTCATGGCTTAAAATCCAATTATAACGCTTAAGCCTGTAATTATCCAACCACACTCTTACTATCAAACCTGCACTCATTGAAGCAATCGAAGATCTTTTTTTTCAGGATTTAATTCCGGGGAACACGAAATCCTGTTGACAGAGGCAATGGTTATTTTTAATATTAATGTTTAACGGATGGCGGGGTAGCTCAGCTGGCTAGAGCGTACGACTCATAATCGTAAGGTCGGGAGTTCAAGTCTCCCCCCCGCTACCAACCCTCCAATTGGCACTTCGAAGGATTTTACTCCCTTTTGTTTTCACGTCAGAAACCGCTGTTATTCCGAATTTGGACTACTAAATGGACTACCAAAGAGTATTCCTTCAAGATTGCTAGGATAGGCGGAAATGATTTGGGGACGAAATTAATTTCATTTCCGCTTCAGTTGGCCAACTCATCAGGACTATGCTTTTCAACATCAGTAATGCCACCAACCCAGATACTACTTTGAGAAGTATCCCGTTGTCTGCTTTTAAAGGGATAGCTGGGAGGTTGTAGCAAATCAGTAGCAAAATCGTTCTGTTTTATTGGGAAGGATTGTGAATCATTATACTTGTAAGCAGATTGTCAAATGCTGCTTGCAGTAAGATGTTCGGGCAATATCTTTTTTCTCTTTGGTTTCTAAAAAAGGAGGGGACCAATTGTAGGCGCTCGATTTTATAATTCAACAAACTTGCTTTCATCGCTTATTAGGTGCTCAAATTAAATGACTTTATAAACTTCTTTCTGCTCACTTTAATTGCACCTATGCCTGGAGATCTACTCCGGTTGGGAAAGTGAGGAAAAACCTCCCGTTTTTAACAAGTTAGAACCATAAATGAATTCACACAAAAACTATTGCAGTACCGAGTTTAACGACTTATGAAATCGAGCGCCTACAGATAGTGTTTTTTGATACTACTTTTTTTCAAAGTAGGGATCTATATTATGCTCATTATCCTTATAAAAAATCGTGACTGTAATACTAGGCAATTCGGTATCCTTATCAAGGCCAGGGCCTTCAGTTTGATTTGTACTTACAATCTCGATATTTTCTTTATCCTTCAACCAATTATTGATCTCTGATTCCAGGTCAGGGCAATTATTCTCGCTTATAACTTTTGCTTTAAACATATTCCCTCTCTGCTAAAACTCAGTTACACCACCCCCGGCTCGATCCGCCGTGATACTCACGGACTAAGCCGGATTGAATCAGGGTGGCAGCGAAGCTTTTGCCATCCCCGTAAACGTCCGCCAATATGCGGAAATACTTACCTTGCCTCATATTCCGCAATTCTCCTACCTTGGCAGACCATAGAAAATCAACGGTTATCTGTAGCGGCTCGCATTTATATTCATGCAATCAGATTGGTCTTGCAATTAATGTTGTTTAAAAAATAAACGACCTATCTTGCTCGTTGGCTAAATGTAGTGTTTCAACTTCAACTGACCATGTCGATTGATTGGTTCCATCATATGTACTGTAACCCCCAAAAAAACTATCAGCAACATCCTCCCAAGTATAGTTTGTAGTATTCACCGTATCTTCACTTGAAAATTCCATGAATCTGCCATATGGTGTTCCCGAATTGGTTCCAAATATCAAATCGCCTTGTGTTAAAGTGTTCGTACTATCAACATCAATATAAACGCTTGTCCAGTACCAACCCGTATAATGATGCGTATGTGATATGCTCACCTGTCCGTTCACTGTTGCTGTTGCTTCAAGCAAATGAACTGGTGTTCTTAAAGTATCGCACCTTGAATCAGAACACTCCGCAATGATATATACAACTCTCCTTCCAACTGGTAAGTTCCCTGCATTCGAGTATAATACATAATTATATGTATGATCAGGTCCTGAATCCGAGTCTGAACTGCTATCAGCACATGATGAAAAAAAGAAAATACAAAATATCAAGGTCAATGCCAGTAAAAATAGCCTTTTCATTTTTTCTCCTTGGTTTGTATTAAAAATCAGACCTTCCCAACACGACCTAATGTGTTGAATCTCAAGTTATCTGGCTAAGAAACACCTCATATTCTCACATTGTCTGAACCTGATTTTTGGTCTGATCATCCGAAAATTCTTCTGGTAGAGTAATTAGCCACTGTTTTTTTAATTCCGATTCTCACTAAATACCATGGCTTTAAATCTGTTTGATGGTTTGTTCGACTGTTTACACCTTACTCCGCTGAAAGTCAATGGAGGCAATGCCAGTAGTCAGATCGGCTTGTCAATTTACACCGTTCCCCGATCAATCTAGAACGAAATTAATTTCGCCATTCTTTAATGCTCGATCACTTGCCAGCCGAATCGCCTTCTCATGCAGTCATTAAAAAAAGATGTTTTACCCCACGCAATACATCCTGGAGCATTCACACACCGGTAATACTTCACTTCTGCATAATCCTCGCAGATAAATGCGTCATGATGATAATCCGCCCTGGATTTGGTAGGATGTCTATAAGAGTATGATGAGCAACTCGACGATACCAAAATTAAAATCAGAATAAATTTTTTCATATCATCCGGATATTGTTGAATCTGTGAGGGAGTACCCTTGGACTGAACGCCATACTATTGAGTCTTTTCCGCAATTCCAATCAGGAAAAACTCACCCCGAAGAAATTCCGGTCATTTTGTATATTGATATATAGAATGTATATTCAGAAAATTCAAGCTAATATATGTTATTTGCTAATAGTAGTATGTCGACTTAAAGTTACCATTCTCACCTAAGATAGGACTGATTATCAACAATCAGAGCCTATCATGAGTAAGAATATTCAGAAGAGATTTGGTCGAGCTGTAAAAAGGAAAAGACTTGAAGCAGGTCTATCACAAGAAAAGCTTGCGGAACAGGCAAAGCTTCACCGGACTTATATCGGGATGATTGAGAGAGGAGAGAAAAATATTACTCTGGGGAATATAGAGAAGCTATCCAAGGCGCTGAAAACTCAGATCTCGGAACTGTTTGTGATGGTTCAGGAGAAAATCTAAAGAATGATAGCAGTCTAAGGCGTACATTAACCCACCTCCGTTATAACATCCCTATTTTACCCTATATAGAATAAACACCCCGCCCAGGATTAAAAGGATCACCCTATTACGATTTGAAGCCAGTACCCCCTAGTCGCCTTGATAATCTGGTACCTATTCTGTCCATTTAAAATGTTTGCTAATAATATCCGGCTAACCGATCCTGAAAATCTGGTTGGGAAATTTTTCTATTATCCAGCGGCAGGGACAGACTAGAATATGGATAGGGTAGGGAGTTATAAATCCGGCACTGAAATTTATCAAAAATGGTGCTCTTTCTTTGCCTGAATTCTTCTTCCTACCTCTACAAATTGCTGAGGGTTTGAGGGGTTCAGTCAGACTATATCTGGTAGCCTTAGTCATATTATTGATTCTGCCAGGAGTAAGGATTTAATTTTCGGATTATAATTCCGTGATTTTGTCCGTAAGCCCCCACCCCTTTCCTTCCTAATCATTCTGTTATCAGAATCCAGTATGTTGATCAGGCGAGCGCTCCCTCCAACCGCTACAACCTATAAGTGAAATCCAAGCGCCTATCTTTTTCCAGAGCCAGGAGAAGAAAATCCTCATGTATTCTACTGGGAAGGGAAGAGGATCTGATCGTACGCCTCGATCTTTAATGCCACTCATCGAAACTACTACCACCATTCGGAATCCATTGCCTCTGTTAGGGTGGCAATCAGGTGAAATCAATTTCTTTTTCCATTTAAAGATCTCTCCACCCGTATTTTATTGTTAATCATCCAAAATATGCCCTTAATAATAATCAGAGGCATTCATAATACTATCCTCATCATCAAGAAAATTTCCTTCATGATAATCAGGGCTATTCATAATACTATCTACGTTGTCTATAATACCCCCTTCACTATTATCAAAGGCATCCATAATACTCCCTTTACTTTTCTTAATACTTCCATTTATAACCCTATTTATCTCCTCTATAATTACTTCTATATCTTCCCTTTGGATAAAATATTTAGGGGCGGTTGGAACAACCGCCTTTTTGTTCTCTAATAAATTCTCTTTGTAATTAATTATTATATCATCTGACCACTCTGACCAATTGGGGATGCCCATTGTGGTCATTTCCGACAGGTAAATATTATCCATTAGAAATAAAGATGCCTCGAAGTACTTTGGTAGGAAGTTTTCCCAAATAATTCGAACATGGTTCTGTCTCAAGTATCCGTATAAATAATTCTTTGTATCAATAAGCCCTTTCTCTTTTAATCGTCGAAGCGATCTTCTGACTGTTGAACGTGGTGTTCCACATTCCAATACCCATCGAATTATTGGTTTTGCAGCCCACAAGTATCCATCTCTTTTTACCTTCATGTGAGGAGTCCAATAAGATATTTGCTGGAGTATCAATGCGTCAGGAAGATGAAGCTCAGCAACCAAATTGTATGGAAGAATGTTTTGATAACACTTTTTCGCATTCTCAATTGCATTAAAAATCGGAAGGTATTTTTTATAGTTTTCCATATCTGCTCCTTAAAGGAGCAATATGGCCACTTAAATCGGTTCCTAATACCTGATAAGAGAAGACTGATGAATTGACATGAGGCTCCTGTAAAGGGTAATATGAACAATAGAAGAGACCATATTGCATGTACAACGAAAAGTCGTTTCCTGCTGCAACAGGAAACGAATGGTTAAATTATATCTTCTTGCTCTTGTTCAAAGATGGTCTTGGATATCTCCTGGACCATCTTGAACGTTCCCGGATGATCCTCAAATCTCTCTCCCGGTTCCAAAATCTCTTCCATGTATGCAATGAAGTTAAACGAATCACCATAGGAGCAGGTGCAGAAATATCCTGTTCCCTCTGGCCAGTGTCTATGGCTTGGATTCTTATCATCATGCCTTGGAAAGGGACACTGTTGACAAATCGTTTTAAAAGGGACGCCGTAGTACTTCAGAACAGTTTTGAAATCCGGTTTCTCTGATAAATCTGTATAATTCATGGTTCGACCTCTTTCAGCGTCTTTAACCATTCTTGAATGTCACTCGACTTCCAACCAACAGAATGAGGGCCTATTTTGACTCGTTTTGGAAAGGTTCCTTCTTTTTCCATTCTCCATATTGTTGTACGACTCAAGTTTGTCAATTTGGCAACTTGAGGCCATCTCAAAATCGAATCGTTTTCCATTGTCTACCTCTTGATAAATGTTTACAGGTGAATCTGAAAGGAGCTCCAAGATTCTTTTTGCAGCGCTATGACTTAATTTGAACAAAAGGCTGAGAAGTTTTGTAGTGAAAGATAATTTGGAGTTTCCTGCACTTAGCTGAAATGCTGTAATAGAGAGGGCTGTAGAGGAAAAAATTCCTTGATACCGGCGAAGTTTATGCCTTTGATCTTGGAGATTTGGGATTTAGAAGTGAAACGTGTGAATACTTGATTAGTTTTTTGTAGTCTTGGGTTAAGATATCATCTATTCGTTGAAAATTCTTTATGACTTTATTGTAATTAGCATCATGTGTATCTGAATCAGTGCCTTCCAATAACTTAGCGATGTCTTTGTATGTGCGTCCGCTCAACTTTAGGTCTAAAAGCCATAAATAATGAGACCATTCATCCCATTGCTTCCTGGGATCTTTGATGAACTCTTTGTTAGGGTTTATGTCAATCATCCCAAAGACCCTACTCCATTTATCTAAACACTCCTTAAAAGATTTTAGGTTTTCGCTTGATGATCTTGATTGGTCGATCTCAAACAAGATATTGCCTCGTGGCGTGTCGACAGTAAAAGGTTTTCCGAAAGAAACATGCTCTTTGTATTTAACCCTGTTATGGCAATTCCAATTGATTAAGCTGTTTGGGTCATGGATTATAATCATCCATTTGTCTGACAGATATCTTTTTGCATTCTCTAGCTTCCAAGCTACAGGCAACTCTACCTGAACTTCGTCAAGCTTAACTCCTTTTTCGATTTGAGAGTTCAAAAACAGGTTTATTTCGTCTTCGTAGTATTTATGGTACTCCTCACTCCTTCGGATAAATTGCCAACCCCAAAATGGAAGGTAATTCTTTTCCCGCTTGTCTAGAAAGAGGTAGTCCTGTTTGGAGTTTATGTCTGCCGGTTGAAATTCAAAGGAAAATGGTATCATCGGTAAATTAGCTGCTTTTTTTAAAGGTTATGATCTTGTTATCGTCAGAGTTCATGATCTGCTTTATCTTCTCGGACCATAACAACAGAGCTTCCTTTTTTTCATCCAAGTACTCCGCCTTATTGTAGACTGCCATCACGCCTTGCATCTTGTGGTTTAAAATTTTCTCCACAACATGGGGGAGTGCTCCTAATTCGTTAAGTTGGGTTGATATGGTTCTTCTTAAATCGTGAGGTGTCCATTTGTCGATGTCGAAGTGTTTCTGATGCCTTTTCACCGCCCTGTTCACTGTTGTTGGAAGGATTGGCTTTTCCTGATTTTTTGCCTGTGGGGATTGGCAAACAAATCTGCTTGAGCCTGCTAATACTGATAGTTCACTGAAACAAAGCTGAGCTTCATGCGTCAATGGAACTTGATTAGCGTCGCCATTTTTACTTTTTTCCTCTGGAATAAGCCAAAGGCCTGTCTTAAAATCAATCTCATTCCATTCAGCATTGCAAAGCTCCCCTACCCTCTGCCCAGTCAGCATGAGAATTTTAAGAACAAGTTGTACTTGCCTAGAAAAGGGAGCAGTGTCAACAGCTTCCCAGAATTTTTTTATTTCTGATTCATTGAGAAAACGCTTCTTGGGCTTCTCGCTTCCGCCTACTGATTTTTTGCTGATTTGCAGAGCGGGATTATCATCAATAATACCCCTCTCGACACAAAACCCAAAAAAGCGTTTTAAGGCTGATAAAGTCCGATTTGCGTTTATAGGAGCACCCCTGTCTACAATCTTATCTAAAATATCGATTAGATGCCTTCTGGTGACGTTTTTTGTCTTCATAAGACCAACAGCGGGAATAATGTCCTTTTTAAAATAATAGACTTGTCTTTCAGGTCTTTTTAGCTCCTTCTCAAGGTAATGGATCTTGTATTCTTGAAACGATACTTCGACGGATGGCTCAACCATTTCTTTCTGTATTCTTGTTTTTTTCTCAACATTCAGATCGATACCGGTTTGGACTTTCTTTTTAGCTTCAGTATGTCGTTTGCGAGCTTCTTTTAACGATAAACAAGGGTAATCGCCATAAACAAAGCGCTTATAATGCTTCCAGCCTGGAAGCTTGTAACGATATTGGAAGGATTTTCTACCACCAGGAAAGATTCGGAGCGATAGTCCAGAGTTGCCGTCGGATATTGAGTATTCTTTTTCTTTTTGTTTTAATGCTTTAATCCCTTTATCAGAAAGAGAGTTGTTGTTGGTTTTTTGGGAAGCTGGATTCATGACACCCCCTCTTGAGAAGTTTAGTAGTCCAATTTGGAGCCTGGACTACTAAATGGACTACTATTGACATTGGCAAAAGGAAAATGTAATTGAATAACTATGAAACAAAACTATCACAAAAAATCTATAAAAACAAAGAAAATAGTAGGTTTATCAAATTTCAGAAAAGGTCGGTGTTTTTCAATTTGTTTAATGAAGTGAGGCTCATAATCGTAAGGTCGGGAGTTCAAGTCTCCCCCCCGCTACCACCTCTCTGAATCCTCCTCAGCCCTTATTCCACAAGAGATCAGCATACCGAGTAGACTTTTTACCATTTTTGCCGAAGTGTCACGATTTGTGTCACAATTCTGGTTCAAAAATGCACAAGTCTAACACCTATCTCGTCAAAAAACCGAATAGTTCCTCATTCTATTTTAGGTCATCTATACCAAAAGATATCTGCAGTCGGTTCTTGGTCAAAATGAAGTATTAATTTCTTTGCGTACTGGACTTCTCAGAGAAGCCAAAAGTATGGCAAGACGGATGTATGTGTATTCACAAGACTTTTTCCAAAAGCCCAGACAAGATGCGTATTCCGGGGTTTAATTACCACTGATTCCGGTACCAACTTACCAGCTATTCCGTTTTTGTCCTACCACTGATTCCGGTTTTATCTTACCAGTCAT
>JANQGX010000060.1 GCA_028282885.1 SAR324 cluster bacterium | reverse complement strand
GAGATGCCAAAATAGTTCATCCACCCCGGAAATACAAATTTAGATCCTTGAGCCGCGTTTTCATCGAATTTCCCTTACTTCTGCCTGTTCGCTTCTTGACTTTGTATTTGAAATCCATAAACGCTTGATCTGACCAACGCACTCTTGTTCCTCGAAATACAAAACCGAGAAACCTGGCTTGCTTGCTAGTGCTACTTCCGGTTAATTATGAACCCTTTAAGGTTAAAATTTCTGACCCTTTAAAAGTTGCGTGTTTTTGTTCTTGATCCTCAGTTTTCCGTTTTCCGGACCCATTTAATTGCTTTTGTTAAAACTAATCTTCCCAGTAATAGAGCTTATTGAGAACTTTTAAGTGGTTTATCTTAATCGTGTCTGATTACTACTTAGGTTTGATCTTCTTATATTTTCTCTATTTTAGTTTCTCCATCCCTTTTAGCATTTACTTCCATACTTCCTCTTCATTTTTACCTATCTTTTCTTTGTTTTTATTATCTTTATTGTGCATCGGTTTGATTCCGGAATATTGTTATCTCATTGACGATTTTGAAAGGATTAAGCGGGAAATTTAACTCAGGACGGACAGATTTGGATGGGTCTCAAGATTTGTTCCAGAGAAGGGGAAAAATTACTGCTACAAGACAGGCATACCGCACTTGCTCGTGGGTATCCCTGTTTTGCCGGTGATGGATTCGTCTGGTAGTGGTAGGGTTAATCTGGGAGTTGAGATGCCGTTATTCAGGTCTTCTTCTCTTTTATCTTCTTTTCTCCATCATCATCTTTTCCCGATTCTTTCATTTTGTTTAAGTTTTTAGATTCGTGCATTCTGTAGCTTGGTCCGTCAATGTGGATAATGATCGAATGATGGATCATTCGATCTACAATTGCCGTTGTAATAACAGGATCGCCGAGGTAGTCTCCCAAGGCTTTGAAATCGATATTTGTAGTTAGTATGGTTGAGTTTTTGTTATAACGGCCATCAATTACTTTAAAGAACAGGGAAGCGTTTCTGGCTGACTCCTGCTCCAAACGATCAAACCCAACCTCATCAATCAAGAGTACATCGGGTTTAAGGTAGGTTTTCAACTTTTTATCCAAGGTGTCGTCTGATAGACCGGCTAATAAGTCCTTTAACATCTGCGATGCCATCGTGTATCGACAACGATAAAGCCTTTGACATCCTAATAAGAGAAGGGCCTTCGCAATATGACTCTTACCCGTTCCTGAGCTCCCTGCCATTATTAATCCTTGCTTACGTTCAATAAAGCCCAGGTCCGATAGTTCCGTTATTTGCCGGCGATCAACACCTGTTTGAAAGTTGAAATCAAAATCCGATAGCAGCTTCTTTTCAGGAAGTTTGGATTCTTTGAATCGCCGTTCGATTCGCCTTTCTATTAAAGAATCGGCTTCATTACCCAGCAGCCTTTCCAACATGGTAGCCGCAGAGATTTTATTCTGTGAAACTTGAGAAAGCTCATTTTCCACCATTTCTTGAACCTTAAATAATCTCAAAGTTTGCAGGTGTTGATGAATCCGATTTTTCGTTGAGTCCGTGCAATTCTGTTTAGTCTTCATATCTCTTTTTTGTGTGTGTTAATAAATGACAGTAGTCATCTAAAGACCGTTGATGGATTTCCGGCAAACTGGCTTTGAGCACATCTTCGGATTTTTTGTTACGTATGGATTCCAAGGTGCGAGGCTTAGCTTTAGCTTTTAAGATTCGTTCGATCGCTTTCGCATCGAAAGCGTGATATTTTCCCGCATGCTCAAGTGCCTTGTTGATCGAGTCACTATGGTACGTCTCCTTCAAGTTAAGAATGAAACGAACATGATACCCGCAATTACGAGAATTCTTCTCTTTTAAGCCTTTCAGAAAACCTTCGGAAGCTTCCCCGAGCTGGAGGAAAGCATTTTTAACAGGCTCCAGTCCATAGCGAATTTTAGCGGCAAAGCGATGCTCCGGGTTCTCCGAAGTTTTTCTTGACCCCCTGGGCAGACGTTCATGTTTGGCCACTAAGTTCAATTCCGGACCATAGATGAACACTTCTTGTTCCGTGGCTTTTATTGTGAGAATGTCCGCTACATACTCCGAAGGTGCCGAGTAACGATTGGTTTCAAACTCTAAGAATCCATCGCAACGACATACTCTCATGATGATTTCTGAAGAATCGTACGGATGCTTCGGCAGGGGAAGTAGTGCTTCTTTTTCCTGCTCCATAAAGAGTTTCAGGGGTGCACAACGAGTGGTATCGTGGATATGCTTATCGGATTTCTCCCTTAACCACCAGCGAGTTGTACGGCGTAAATCATCCAAATCCAGAAAAATACGCCCGTTGAGTAAATTTTTTTCGATATATTTGAACGGAGCTTCGACTTTCCCTTTTGTTTGGGGCCGTCCGGCTCGACATGCAAAAGGCTGACACCAATAATGCGTTATGAAGGCGATAAATGCCGGATTATAAACGGGCCGACCAGCCTCCCATCGTATAAGGATAGTTTTTTCACCATCATAAAGACAGTGGCGAGGAGTGCCACCGAAATGTTGGAAAGCATCCTGGTGGCGTCTGATCAATGTATGGAATTTTCGATCAAGGGCAAAATCGACATATTGTCTTCTGGAGAACCCCAGAATATACGAGAAGCATAGGACTGTCTTTTTCCCCTCGTTTTTAAACGGAATGGTATAAGGACTCCAGTCCATTTGCCCCTGTTGTCCGGGTTCTGTTTCAAAACGGATAACAAGTTCCTTTTTAGGTTGAGGTCGTATTTTGCGCAGGTAATCAAACAGAATTGTTTTTCCTCCCTCATATCCTGTTTTTTGCAATTCCTCGTATACACGGATACCGGTAATATCCGGAAACTGCTTCAGGAGTGAACTCATCTGTTCATGATAAGGATCGAGCTTACTTTTTCGGGGAGTCGGCTTAGCCTTTAACGGATCATGTCCCATATCCCGCTGAGTCTGATTTTTTCTCAAAATCTGACGAATGGTATTCCGTCCCATTTGGTAATGACGGGCCAAATAACGTATGCTATGGCCCTCGGTAAATTTTGCTATAATCAGTTGTTCTAACTCTTGACGATTTTTAATATAGTTCATTGTGATGATCAGGTTGTGGAGATGGTTGATTCAGATGCATCCGAGCAGTCCCGGAATAGGTCAAGACTTTCCTGTAACCGGTGAATCAACGCATCTATCCGTGTGAGAACAGTAGCGATCTGCTGTTGGTTTTTTAAGGGGTTTTGATTGGCGATGAAATTTCCAGGATTTTCTAAGGCCTTAAGAAGCAAACGTTCGAAAGAATGAAGTTTTTCCCAAAGGTGATTTCGTTGATCCTTAGGGTGCTGTTCCGCCTTAGTCAAAATCCTGGTGCACTGTTCCGAAACTTGGGGAACAGTGAAATTTTCCTCATTGAAGTTGGAATCAAGGGTCTGTTTCGGTTTTTTTTTAAACTCGAAATAAGATGAACCGTTTGTCTGGTGGTTAAACGCTGTTTCAGAATCGTTTTCAAAACTACGGACTGGTTGCCGCGCGGCAACGTTGCCAATTCTCGACCAATGCTGGGATTGATCAATCCCAACCTGATATTTTGCAAAACATCATCGTTTAATCGCTCCACCAGAGCTAAACGTCGACAAACCCAACTTTTATGATGCCCCAGCAAAGTCGCGATAGATGTTTGAGTTAATTGATCTTCCCGATGAAGAGAGGCAATTACAAGTCCTTCTTCCAAATCACTTATCGAACGTATATTTTGATTAAGCAAGAGCATTGCTGCTTTGAGAGGACGTTCCCCCATAGAAAGAAGCGTTGCCTTCATGGTTTTAAGTTTTATCATTTGGCAGACATGCAGCCTTTTAAAACCATCTATCACCTCGTAGCGACTGGAACTTACTTGAAAAAGGGTAACCGGTGATATCTGCCCGAACCGACGAATGGAAGTCAGCATATTCGATTCAGCTCTCGGATTAATAATCCGCAAATGTGCATAACCTTCATTGATTAGATCTAGTGGGATGTCATGAACCATTGCCTACCTCCGATGTTTCAGCGATTTGCTGCAAACAGTTAAATGACTTCGGTGTGGGTGGAGCGAGACAATCGCGAATCACATCATTTGGAAGGTCAAGTACCTGCACCCAGGGTGCTTTGTATAGAATTAAATCTTTTTGAATCAGACTGTTTCGGGCATCTTCCAGCTCGTTTGCCTTCAGATTCAAAATCTTGCAAATGCGCGTATCCCCGTAGTAGGAAAGTCCGTAACGGTCTGCTGCTAAAACCGAAAACAAGTATAGCAACACTTCATCCTTTTCCAGGGATGATAAGAAACCATCTCCTAAAAACCGATGTTGGATAAATGCGAAACTACCTCGGATTTTTCGAATACGCCGTGGATTAAGGATATTTTTAGTATTCAAGGAACCTCCGTATTGAACATGTTAAAATGCAAAGTGTTCTCAGCAGAGCAAGCTGTGGATGCCACTGGTTTGCCATATCCACGACGAGGAAAGCGTTTCACCAGTTTTCCTTTGACTCCACAAATCGCACAGCAGAACTTGTTAATGGAAGACTTGAACAAAAGGATATCGCGAAACTTAGGCTTTGTTGTAGGTTGATCAGCCACGGTTTTTCGATTATTTTTGATGCGTCGTCTTTGAGCAGCTAAACGATTGGCTTTTCGCCCCTTATCGCTAGTGATGTAGGTGCTTTGAGCTTGACGGTGGGCTATTTTTCGGGAAATTTTTCTGCAGAACTCACAGCAATAGACCTGCCCTCGAAAGCAGGATCGACAAATGAAGAAAATCGATTTACACCATTTACAGGTAATTGCACGTATTAAAGCTTGGAGACGAGACATTTGAACTTTTGAGACTTGCCAGCACCGGTTAACCGTAGTAGTCTCAAACTGAAACTGGTAACCTGTAACTGGGCAGGTTAAGTAGTGAAAAGGTCTGAAGTGGCAGCTTCAGACCTTTTTTTTTGCAAATTACCCTACACAAAAAGAAAACTGCACCTTTTAAGCAAAAAGATAAAGCAAAAGAAGAAGAAAATAAAAAAGAAGTAAATCTAAGATCGGAATTTTACTCAGATTTTTGGTGGTGGGTCTATAAGAACATCAATAAAATTTTCCGCTCAGGTGGGTCAGAAATCCGTCGGAAAGAGGGTCCGTTTTTGAACGGAAGTAGCAT
>JANQGX010000059.1 GCA_028282885.1 SAR324 cluster bacterium | reverse complement strand
TCCTTTTTGTGTAGTTTTTGAATGTTTGGCGATATTCAAAAACACAACACTATTGGAGGCCACTCAACACCTTTAATAATTTGATCAACTTGTCCCCTTTTTCAGTGGGAAAGTTGAGTTATTTATATTTTCAGAAGGATAGCTTGAAAACTATGTTACAACTTGGGTTTTGGGAAGGGGATGAACTGATTGTCTCAAAACAAAATGATATAAACCGTACAAAAAAGCACCATTTTATACTTATAAAGCTGCTGTTGTATGCTTGAACCAGATTTTCCTCTCCATACGGTTCGTTCTGCGATTTCGTTTGGCGGAGCAAATTGGAACAAAAAAGAACAGTTTGTTTGGTTTGAAACAACTAAGTCTATATAGATCCGACAGATTGCTTCTAAAAATAAAAGGCATGCGCTTAACTCCTTGTAATTACGTGAAAAAGAAAAAAGGCATGTTGCCTGCAGTATCAGGAAAATGCAGGCGGATAGCCTGTAAGTTTTCTTCCACATCAGATTTGGTATTCTTTTAAAGACAAGGGTTAGATATGGCGCATTTTTTTACAAATTATAGATTCGGCTTTTCCAAAAATAGTATGTCGAGCCGGTTCAGGCTGATAGCGACAATCAAGCAAAACCTCAAATCAACATCCATAGCTTATCCAGGTGCGGAGAGCAATTCCAGCCACGCGATGGCCTGTTTTAGCCTGATCAAGATGATGGTGGCTGTTATTACAGCTTTAATGATCGTTGTCGGTTGTCAAACGAGCTCAGATAGTAACTCCAGCTCCTCTGGTTTAGAATCAGGGGATTCCATCACTCTGGACACATATGACGGGGGCACGGTGAATGGCACATTGGTGGACCAGGATGGGGATAATAGTATGGATGGAGTTGATCTGGACAATGATACAGATTCTCTGGAATTCGTTTTTCTGCAATCCGATAGTACAACTTCAAACAGAAATGTCAGTACATCGACATCTGCCAGCACCACCTATGCTGTGGATGTAACTGAAGACAATGAGGTTGATTTCTATTTGAGGATTCTTGACGAAACCACAGGCAGAGCAGAATTGAATACTTCAGAGAATGGTTCCGGTACAGTACTGACAATCACAAAAGACGATGATGGCAATATCAGCGGTATTGATACCGATGGGGACGGAGAACCTGATCTTACGGGAACTGTTGTCAGCTATTCTTCTGATAAGGAGATAATCGCTTTCAGTTTTACCGCTGACAGCAATTCAGCGCTTTCCAGTGATGCTGCTGCAACGATCAGTGGAACCAATATAACACTAACTGTGCCGTATGGAACGGACCTCACCAGTTTAATCGCTGATTTCACAACAACCGGTGAAACCGTGACAGTTTCAGGCACCGTCCAAACCAGCGGAACGACAGAAAACAACTTTAGTGATGCAGTAACCTACACTGTCACTGCTGCAGATAACACAACACAGGACTATACTGTATCAGTCTCCTGGGCGGCGAATACGGCTAAGGCAATCACAGACTTCAGTTTCAACGCAACAGACAATGACGGGGTGAGCGTAGATTTAGAGGGTGTCATTGATGAGGAAAACGGAACAATCTCAGTTGATCTGTCCTATCTTGTTGAAGATAGCAGTTTGATCGCTACATTTTCCACTACCGGGGAATCTGTTACAGTCGATGGTTCAACCCAGATCAGCGGAATATCAGCAAATGATTTTTCCGGAGCTGTTATCTACACCGTCACTGCTGCTGATGGTGAATCAACGGACTACATTGTCACAGCGACACAGATTTCAATGAGTCACAGAGCATACTTGAAAGCCCCAAATACATCAGATGAAGATCAATTTGGATATCGTGTTGCTTTATCAGGAGATACGCTTGCTGTAGGGGTATATAAGGAAGCTTCCTCAACCACCGAGATTATTCATGGAAGTGATCTTTCGACAACAAATGATGATGGAGTAGAAAGCGGGGCTGTCCATGTTTACCGCAGAACTGGATCTACCTGGGCTTTAGAGGCATACCTGAAAGCGCCGAATACATCAACCGGTGACCAGTTTGGCTATGCCCTTGATATTGAAGGTGACACCATTGTGGTGGGAGCAAGGTATGAGGAGAGCAACACGACTTCGATCATCCACGGCAGTGATCTGTCGGATGCAAATGATTTAGGAACATTAAATGGTGCGGCATATGTCTTTACACGAAGTGGATCAACGTGGTCCCTGGAAGCTTACCTGAAAGCTCCAAACGGTAATGAAGAGCATCTGTTTGGTTCTTCGGTTGCCATTTCCGGGGACACGATTGTGGTGGGGGCACCAGATGAAATGAGTGAAACAACATCAATTATTCATGGTAGTGATTTGTCAGCTACAAATAATGATGGAGACCAAATCGGTGCAGCATACGTCTTTACGAGGACCGGTTCAACCTGGAGTCATGAAGCTTACCTGAAAGCACCGAATGACGCACAAGGCTGTTTTGGAACACAAGTGGCTATTTCAGGGGATACCATTGTCGCCTCCTCACCTAATGAAAATGGTGATTCATCAACTATTATTCACGGAAGCAACCTGTCTGCGGCTTCCATGGGCGGAGCGGATAATGGTGCTGTTTATGTTTTTACACGAAGCGGTTCAACCTGGTCCCATGAAGCCTATTTGAAAGCACCGAATAACTCAGACCAGGATTATTTCGGCAGTGCTCTTGCTATTGATAGTGACACGGTCGCTGTTGGGTCGATGGGTGAGGACAGCGCATATAGCAGCATTATCCACGGCAGCGATCTTTCGGATGCCGACAGTGCCGGGACCAGCAGTAATAGTGGTGCTGTTTACATATTTACCCGATCTGATTCGACCTGGAGCCATGAAGCATATTTAAAAGCTCCAAATAATTCAAGTTCAGATTATTTCAGCAACAGGTCTCTTTCTTTAGATGAAGATCGGCTTCTGGTCAGAGCAGCCAGTGAGGACGGATCGACAAGTTCGATCATTTACGGCAGTGATGTTTCTGATACAAACAATGATGGTAATATGAATGGTGCCGCCTACCTGTTCAGCAGAAATGGATCCACCTGGTCTCATACAGCCTATCTCAAGTCGCCAAACAACGGAAATCTGGATGATTTCAGTGTATCAGTTGCTCTGGATGCAGATACGATTGCTATCTCAGCAAGCGGAGAAGACAGTAACAGCACCGATATCATCCATGGAAGTGACCTGTCTGAAGCCAATGACGATGGAAGCAACAACGGCGCAGTTTACATCTTCAGGTGATTATCTTCAGGCAGGCTTTCAGGACCTGCCTGATTTCCTACCATCCGAATAAGAAGATAAACCTATTTGCACATCTCTTCATGAACTCCGTCTTACGTTTTTTTCTCAATTGCCCAGTCAGATCAAAACAGGTAACCTCAAATAAACTACATGGGATTCCTGGACCTGGAAGTTCGGATCATAGGTCAGGATTCCTGTTAAGGGGTAGGGAATCTGATGTGACCCCCTGCCATCTCAGCACTTATTTCCCACCTAAGGATTCGAAAAATGAAATGAACGATGTGGATTATAAAGAAAGCGCGTTTAATTCCATTCTTATCGTCGATGATGAACCCAACAATATCCAGTTGCTTGGCAGCATTCTGAAAAACGAAGGATTTACGGTCGAATTTGCCATGGATGGTGAGGAAGCAATGGATTGGGTCTGTTCCAGTTCTTTTGATCTGATTCTACTGGATGTGAATATGCCGGATATGAATGGATATGAAGTCTGCAAAAAAATCCGGGAAATTGATCACTTGAAGGAGATCCCCATCATATTCCTAAGTGCATTAAAGGAGCTGGAAGATAAAATCCGAGGATTCGAAGTCGGAGGCAATGATTATGTGACCAAACCTTTTCATGCGGAGGAAGTGAAAGTAAGGATTCGGAATCACTTGCAATTGGCTGAAACCCGTCATTCATTAAGTGAGGCGGTGGCAGAAAAAGAACACTCGAACTTGCTGATGAATGCAATTATACAAGGTATTCCGGAAACGCTGATTGCTGTTGATAAAGATTTCAATCTTCTCAGTGTCAACCGAATACCCAATCCAATTTGTGACAAGCCAACAGATTCGGTTGAAACGCTTCAGAAAGTTTTCAAAGACAAGGATGATGTTTGCCATCGGGTAATCAAAGACACATTTGAATCAGGAGCGCCGGTGACGAATCGCATGGTTTTTCGTGCGGATTCGAAAAAGAGGAAAAGAACCATCAGTTTAAGCACGATCCCCTTGGCGGGTCCGAGCCTGGATTTTCAGGGAACTCTACTGATCGTAAATGATATTACACGATTAACTGAGCTTGAAGCAAAACTCCAGGAACGCCAGGGATTTCGAAATATCATCGGAAAAAGCGAATCCATGCAGAAGATTTATGCATTACTGGAGCAAATAGCTGATGTTGAAACGTCCGTTCTAATTTTCGGCGAAAGCGGAACCGGAAAGGAACTCATTGCTGAAGCCCTACATTACGGGAGTAGTCGGTCCAAAGGTCCGCTAATAAAGGTTAATTGTGCTGCTTTATCCGAAAGTCTCCTTGAGAGCGAGCTGTTCGGCCATGTTAAAGGTGCATTCACCGGTGCGATAGAGAATCGAATCGGTCGGTTTCAGGCGGCTGATCAAGGCACGATATTTCTTGACGAGATCGGAGATATTTCTCCCCAAATGCAGGTGAAACTTCTTAGGGTCCTTGAACAGAAAGAGTTTGAACGAATTGGTGAATCAAAAACGAATCGCGTCAATGTTCGGGTTGTGGCAGCAACAAATGTCGATCTCAGGGAAAAAATAGAGAAAAAAGCGTTTCGTGAAGATCTTTATTATCGCCTCAAGGGAATGCTGGTCGAACTACCACCGCTAAGAAAAAGAACTGAAGATATTCCTTTGCTATGTCAGCATTTCTTCGACACCTTCAACAAGTCTGTGAACAAACCGATCGAAGGATTTTTAGATCAGACGATGCATCGCTTTCTGACCTATCCATGGCCAGGTAATATTCGAGAATTGCGGAATGCTGTTGAGCATGCCTGTATTTTGTGCTCAGGAACATATATTTCATTGGAGCATATTCCCAAAGAGATCGCAGAATATCAGAACAAAAGCACCGAATCTCCTTTTCTATACGCTTCAAAACTGAAGAAAGAAGTGCTGATTCAAACCCTGGAAGCAAACCGATGGAATAAAGCCAAGACTGCCAAAGCATTGGGAATTGGCAGAAACACCCTTTATAGATATATGGAAAAGCACGGCATTGATTGAATCCAGCGGTGCCGGGGAACTTGTTTTTAACCCTGGAATTCCTGCCTCACTTTGCCTGAAATATCGTAATCAGAACGATTGCGGATTTTGAGTCACCACCCTTCATTCTACTCGTGTGGATTTAAACGCCTCTTTAATGTTTCCAGCAGATCCGGAAATGCTTTAAGATGGCTTCTCATATTTGCCACATCAAAACTGTCAATGTAGTTTGAGAGCAACTCACCATATTGGCTCACCATAACACAGTCATTTTGTTTTCCAATTTCGACAAGTCGACCTGCCATCTCTTTTACGGTTTCAACCTTCTGTTTTTTTTCAAGCCTGCGCCAGAGTGGCGTGAAATCTTGCTCAAGTATAGAAACAACTTCAGTAATCTTGTGTTTCTGATCGGATGAAATGTCCCCTGTTTCATCAATTGTAGCCAAATCCGGAACATCGGTTTGAGCAGGGCTCAATCCAACATATTTTTTGACCATCAACAACAAGGCATCGCTGACGACCGGTTTTTTCAATACATCAGAAAAGCCACTTTGTTTTATATGTTTCAGATCCTCATCGAAATAGGAAGCCGTGTAAGCTATGACAGGGATTTTGCTCAAAATATCATCCTGCTTCATAAGCTGAAGTGTTTCCGTACCACTCATCCCCGGCAGCTTGATATCCATCAGGATTAGATCGGGGGTGTTCTTACGCGCTTTGCTAAGCGCTTCATGTCCATCATTTGCTTCAATGACTGTTATCTGCTCAATACCGGCAAAACACGCTTTGATGTAGCTGCGATTGGGCTCATTATCGTCCACAATCAGAAGGGACGATTGCTTAAAGGTCCAATCCTTTTCGGTTATTTTTTTTGTGATATTAGAGGAACAGGTTTCAGGCGCATCATGGATCTTCACTTCCTTAAGATTAATTCGAAATGCAGTCCCTTTCCCGCGTTCACTTTCCACGCTGATGGTACCCTTCATCAATTCAACAAGCCGTTTAGATATCGCCAGTCCCAACCCCGTCCCACCATATCTCTTCTCATTCTGACCATCCTGTTGATAAAAAGCATCAAAGATCTTTTTCTGCTCTTCCTTGGCAATACCAACACCTGAATCTTCAACTGATATCATAAGGTCGACCGTTTTACGGTCTTGATAAATTGCTGATTCCTTGGCAACAAGATTGATACCTCCCTCTTCTGTGAACTTTATTGCATTCCCTATCAGGTTCAACAAAACCTGCCTGAATCGAGCTCCATCCAACAAGAGAATATCTGGGAGATGATCAGATATTTCAAAAGTGAACCTCAAGTTCTTTTGAGATAGTTTCAGGGAGAATACGTTTGCTAATTCGTCAAAAACTTTTTTTAGACTTAAAGGCTGGTAATAAATATCTGTCTGTCGCGCTTCAATTTTGGATAGATCGAGGATATCATTAATCAGTGTCAACAATACATTTCCACCGGAACGAATGGCCTCCAGATAGCTTCGGTGCCTTACATCTTCAATTTGACCATAAAGCAGATCTGCAAATCCCAGAATTGAGTTCATTGGGGTTCGAATTTCATGGCTCATATTGGCAAGGAAATCGCTTTTTGCTTTATTGGCAATCTCGGCGTTCGTCCTAGCTTTATTTAAAGCCTCGTTCTTTTCCGACTGAGCCTGAGCAGTTGCCTTTAACTGCTTTACTTTAAACTGATAATACTTCAGATAAAAAACGACAGATAGGATTATTATTATTGCTGCCAGAATTAGAAGCCGGAATTTCCATGTTTGCCAAAAGGGCGGTACCACATGCACTTTAAGGGAAATCGGTCGGCGGCTCCAAATACCGTTGCTGTTATTCGCTTTCAGCTTCAAAGTGTAATCACCACCGGGAAGGTTAACATATTTCCCCTGGCCACTGTTTTTCGTGTAAAACCATGTCTTATCCAGTCCTTCCAGGTGATAGGCATATTGATTCCTGGAGCTGTTCCGAAAATTCAAGGCAGCAAATTCAAATTCGAAAAAATTGTTGGGCCAGGTCAATGTTATCTCATCAGTATATATCGGTGTGATATTTTGCTGTATCGGCTCTCCAGCCTGAGTAAGACTGGTAATAACAATGGTTGGCTCATCATTGCTTTTATGGATCTCGCTTGGATAAAAATAGCTAAAACCGGTTTGACCCCCAAAATATAATTCGCCATCCTGGCTTTTGAAGACGGCATTTTCATTGAAAGCATTTCCATGGAGTCCATCAGAGCGGTCAAAATTGATAAACTGTCTGTCAAATGGGTTGAATTTGCTGAGAGCTGAATTTGTGCCTAACCAAAGGTTCCCTTCTTTATCTTTAATAATCGATCTTATTGTGAGGTTGGTAAGTCCCTGGCTTTTGTTATAGGTTGAAAACACATTGGCGGTAGTGTCGAAAGACTGAAGACCTTTATCTGTCGCGATCCATAACAGTCCGTCATCTCCTTTTTCCACTCCAAATACCGTGTTACTCGATAGTGAATTGGGCTCTCCTGTTTTATGGAAGTAGTGCTTGAACTGAAGTGTACTCATATCAAAGCTGGCAAGACCATTCAGGTAGAGTCCAAACCAGAGCTTACCCTCACCATCATCAAGAATTCGGGTGCTGACCCAATGGTTTCCTGTGATCTTGGGTTCATAAAGTTGAAAATGGCGCTGCAGAGGTGTATATGCAACCAAACCGGTCCAGCCACCAATCCATAAAATCCCTTGCTCGCCCTCTAATAGACTGGAAAACTTTGAATAGTGGGGTGGTGGTATTGACAAATGCCTTTCTTTTTTCGGGCTTTTCTTATGATATTTGATGCCAGGCAAATGTTTTTGAATACCCTTATCTTCAAGAATCGGGTGATGGCGAATACTGTTGGAGTTCGGCTCGAGCTCCCAAAGACCACCGACCCGGGTGCAAATCCAAAGAACGTTTTTCGAATCAAGCAGCAAAGCTGTGATATCATCATCCGGCATACCACTATTTTTGTCTGTATTGAGGCGTATGTGTGAAAATTTCCCTTGCGCGCGATCCAGATAATTCAACCCGCCACCCTTTGTTCCAACCCAAAGATTCGTGCCTGGGGCTTCTGCAAATGCTGAGATTTTACTGCTGCTTAGACTGTTTTTTTGATCGGGCCTCCTTCGATGCATATAAAAAGGTTTTTTCTTAAGATCCAGCAGGGCAAGTCCTCCATTCCACGTTGCAACCCAAACAATTCCACTTGATGATTGGTAATAAGCTTTGGTTATTTCTTTTTCCTTCAGGGCTTTTTCGTTTTGAATATCCACTTTAAAAATATACCGCTGAAAGGTTTCCGGATTCAAAACGATCAGTCCCTTTGGCGGATAAATATACCAATAGAGGTCATCCAGCTTGGATACTGATGACATAAAACGATTGAAATGGCTTTCGTCTTTCAATTTGACCGATTTAACGAAGCCTCCGGATTGCTTGTTAAATTGTTTGATAGCGTCAACACCCAAACCCCAGAATCGACCCTGCTTATCTTCAACAATCATAGTAAATGGAACTGGCCGAACAGTTGAAGGTTTGTTGGTATTCAGGACATATGAAACTTGATCAGATCGCTTGTTGAATCTGATCATCCCCTGCTCTGATGCAATCCAAAGATCACCTTCACTGTCTTCATATAAGCTCCTTGGCAATCCTCTTGTCAGTAATCCTTTTTGGCTAACCAACTGGGATGGACGTTTGGAAAAGCGTCTTTTTTGGGGATCGTACCGACATAACTGACCTGTTTCAGTCAAGAGCCAGATGATGCCGGATTGATCCGCAAGTAGATCCACGATTGAAGGATCATCGTTTTCATTTTCATTGACATCCACAAAAGGGATCCGATGGAATGTCTCTGTCACAGGGTTAAGCATATTCAAACCATTTCCGGTTCCCAACCAGATATTCCCATCCATATCTATGGCAAGTGTGTTGATTATGTTGTGACTCGGGCTATTCACATTTTCCGGGTCATGACGATACACCTTGAACAATCGGCCATCGTATCGGACCAAGCCAGCATGGGTTGCGAACCACATGAAACCTTTTTTGCCTTGGGCAATATCCAGAACTGTATTCGTGGGAAGTCCGTCATCAACCGTTAAATATCGAAATGCTGCTTCAAATCGCTGGGCACTTAGCGCAGGCTGTACAACGTGAAATAAACAGAAAATACAAAGAAGCAAAAACATATTTCTCATAGATAACCCGTGGTTTCCGAAGGACTGCTTTATGGATCAATTTGTTTGATAGCGATACGCTTCCTGAAATCAAGTCAGAAAAAATTAGGGGGAGGGTCGCCAAGGACGAAGATATTGGGAAGGCGACTAGGGACTGCAGCCACAATATCGGGACATACAGAGCGAACCAGTTCTGTGGATTTGATGATGAAATGATATGAACTTGGCTTTTGTGTGTCAAGCTGTTTGGACAGGAACACGGAAAAACAATACTGGGGTTTGATCAGATTCTCCAGAGTTTGCTTTTAATAAGTCTGGCACTTCATTTGGCAGTCCCGTAGAAAAGAGATCCCCGGATGAATTAGAATTAGTTGAAAGACTTATATTCTTTCCAGAAAACCTTGTCAGCATTGATGATCATTTCTATACGCGAAAATTTACCAAACAATAATTCGGACAGATGAACCCAGCACTTTTAGTTGAATGGATCTGATCATGACCCAGGAGTTATATCCCATGCAAGGCACTGCATTTTAATGGCTTTCAAGCCAATTGATACACCCTTTCATTCTCTTTAATTCAGCAAGGATTATTAGGGTTATGTTAGAGCTCTTCGCCACCCCGCTTGAACACTCTTCTAACAACACATTAATAATTTTCTAATAAATCGCTTTTAATTTAAGACTGTACTTAATACTTAAGACAGGCGTTCTGCAGATGACCCGGCGATGGTAGCCCATTGCCCGCCTGACTGTTCTTGAACCCTTCAATTCCAAAAAATGATCAGGAGTTACTATGAAGTTTAGAATGACTGTTTACACCCTTGCAGCGATCATGCTGTTTGGATGTTCCAATAGTGCAAAGCAGGCCAGCGCCCCCAGCAAAACGCCAGACGCAGCCCAGCCTGTGGCTGCCCAGGTTGAGAAAAAACCGGTACTACTGGATTCCCAGGACAATAACTATTTTGTCTGGAAATATGACAACAGGATCTTCGTCATCGGTAATCCCAAAACCAGTGCCGACTTTGAAACCCAGCATCATCTCCCTTATACCCGGACGATCCTTGGAGCAGGCCCCAATGGTGAAACGGTAATCTTTGAAGTCAACAAGAAGAAGCCGGAATTCGCTGAAGGTTTGAAGCAGCGTTTTGAAAACAATCCCTTTCTGATCGAATCAAAAGGGAATAATTATAATGTGTGGAAATACAAGGGAAGAATCTACGTTATCGGAAATCCGAAAACAAACGAGTCTTTCAAAACCCTGCATCATCTCCCCTACACCAAAACAGTTCTGGGCGCCGGTCCCTTTGGTGAAACGGTCATCTTTGAGGTCAACAAAAAGAAGCCGGAATTCGCCGAGCAACTGAAGGAACGCTATGAAGGAACACCGGTTCTGCTGCAGGCCGACGGAGACAGCTATTTTGTCTGGAAGCTCAGAAACAGAATCTACGTGATCGGTAACACCAAAACAAACAAGTCTTTCGCCAAAACCGGACACCTGCCATACACCAGAACCGTTCTGGGAGCAGGCCCCAATGGTGAAACAGTGATCTTTGAAGTTGACAAAAAGAACAAAGACCTTGCTGAAACATTGAAGCAACGTTACGAACAGGGTTAGACGCCGACAAGTCTCTCCTCTCCCGGCTTACTACCAGGCCGATTATCCCCCCTTCTAAAAAAAGCGGATGCCTATAACATCCGCTTTTTTTGCCCTTACGTGTTATCTTCCCGTTCGCAAACGGGGTCTCGCGCGCCGGACAACCTCACATTTTATCATCAGAATGCAGGCATCCGCGTAATGGGAGAACTTCCCGGGTTCATGCCCACACAACTGTAAAAGTGATGGCCGGAGTGTTTTCGCCAATCCCGAAAAAGTAAATGCCTTCAGTATTATATCAAACAGTAGTGACTCTGCTTCACCACTTGTGGAAATCCTAAAAGCCGGAAAGCGAGAGCGTTTTCAGATGCCCTTCGGAAGTAAACCAGGAACCGTGTTAAAGCACCATTTAGTGATATTATTCAGGCCGATTAAACATATCAGCGGTTACCGGCTTGTAATCCCTCGTCATTTTTGGGTTTGTTATTAAAAATTAGTAAACTAACAAAAATCTAACATAATTCACACAATTTCCTAGCAGAAGGTTAGTGGAATATTAACATACGATTAACGACAAACTAACAAACAGCATTAATAATCAGATTTGTAGTACATGGTGTCGGATTTAAGGTTAATCAAGACTTAACCCGCTCCTAACAGAATGCTAATAATCCAAACTGAAAATGAGATCTCATTTTCTTTCATCGTTTTAACCTGGTTCAGGTATCCTTATCCCTTAAAATGCAAAAGGGAACTAAATTGGTATCAGGATCCAGGTCCAACAGGAATAAATTTTTGGAGGTTTTTAAAATGAAAGCAGGTCGATTTACTAAGATTATCCTGATGCTTTTGGTTTCCGGTTTTCTTGCTGTAACTCAAAGTATGGCCCTGGAAGTTGACTCGGCTCTTCCGGTTTACAAAAAAACAAGTGGTGTTTCCGGAAGTGTGAAGTCAATCGGTTCCGATACCCTGAACAACCTGATGACTTTCTGGTTTGAAGGCTTTAGGGCTCTATACCCCAGTGTTAAAGTTGAGATTGAAGGAAAAGGATCATCAACAGCTCCCCCGTCTCTGATTCAAAGCACATCCCAGTTTGGCCCCATGTCCAGGCAAATGAAGTCCAAGGAAGTTGACGCTTTTGAAAAGAAGTTCGGTTACAAGCCTGCCAAGGTTCGTGTAGCTGTTGACGCTCTGGCGGTTTTTGTTCACAAGGACAACCCCATCAAAAACCTTACCCTGAAACAACTGGATGCTATCTTCTCAAAAAACAGAAAAGGTGGATACGCCAAGAATATCAAAACTTGGGGTGATATCGGATTGACCGGCGAATGGGCCAACAAGCCGATCTCTCTGTACGGTCGTAACTCAGCTTCCGGTACCTACGGATATTTCAAGAAAGTCGCTCTCTTCAAAGGTGACTATAAAGACACTGTTAAGGAACAGCCCGGATCATCAGCGGTCGTTCAAGGTGTAGCAACAGATAAATATGCCATTGGGTACTCCGGAGTTGGCTACAAAACTGCTGATGTCAGAACCGTTCCTCTTTCAGTAGACGCTGGTGAAATGGCTTATGACGCCAATGCTGACAACGCTTATAGTGGTGATTATCCCCTGGCTCGATTCCTCTATGTATATTTAAACAAGAATCCAAACGTGAACCTGGAGCCTCTGAGATCTGAGTTCGTCAAGTTCGTGCTTTCCAAGCAAGGTCAGAGAATCGTTATCAAGGACGGTTTTTATCCTGTTTCCAACATGTTGGCTAACCAAGATAAGAGTGCCCTGGATATCCGATAGGTTTCAAAACACCTCGTATAAAATATGGGGGCTCCCGTGGGAATCAGCCCCCCATATTTTTCCCTGTTTTGATCTCAAGATCGGTGCAGTCTACCTTTCTTATAAGAAACAATTGATCAACGCGGTCCGTTTCAATACGAACCGACTCTCCCGACTCAACTATCAAGCCCAAGAAATCAATGAATCACATCTCCGATAATACGCCATCCAGCGGTCAGGCTACTGTGCGGAAAACCGAACAAAAAGTGAGAAAGTCGGTTATCATTATTGATCGCATTGCCGACCGGGTCATTACTATTGGGGGAATCCTGGTGATTATTGCCGTACTGGGCATCCTGATCTACCTGGTAAAAGAGACCCTGCCCCTCTTTCAAGCCGGTGAAATAACTTCTTCGTCAGAATACCAGCAGGAACTTCCTGAAGGAGGCATTATCAGTGCCGGTATGGATGAATACAAAACCATCTCTTACCTGATTCTGGACGATGGTTCCCTGTACCTGTTTCACACACGAACAGGTACTTTGATCGAACAATATAAAATGGATCTGGTCAGCAGCGCGATAAAATCCTTTTCGGCTACTATTGACCGACAACACTTTGCCTTTGGATTTGAAGACGGAACCGTGCAATTGGCTGAAATCACTTTCCCTTATGAAATCCTTACCTCCGACCAGGTGCCCGAAAACATTATCACCCTGGACGATGTTGATTCCAGGGCCGGGAATGTGATTTATACCAAGATCCCGGACGGACAATTCAGAAAAATTTCGCTAAACCTGTCCGTTGACCAGCCCATTAAGGTCAGTGAGAGCGATGAATCCATTATCGCTATCGACTACCGAGTCAGCGGTGAGGCCGAGCGTAAAACCAAGGCGTTCGTAACTGTGGATAAAAGCGGCAAAGCCAAACTGAATCGAATCAAAACAAAGTTCAATCTCCTGACAGGACAGAAAAAACAAACTATTCAAAACTCGGAACTCCCCACATTGGAAAACAAAAGCAGAATTCACTCCGTATTAATGACGGATCGCGCCGATATGGTGTTGATTGTTACCGAAGATGGCAGGGCCTACCGTTATGAAACAAGCGATTTTGCGGCTCCGATCCTGGCAGAAGTATCCCCGCTGTTAGCACCGGGAACGAAAATGACCAGCCTGGGTTTTCTCAATGGAAGCCAGTCCATTGTCGTTTCGGGGTCAAATGCTGCCCTTGATATCTTTTTCGTTATCAATGATAAAAAGAGAGGAACCGCCGATGGTAAAGCGCTGGTCAAGTCAAGAAGTTACGGAATTCCCGATGCAGTGGTATCAGACTTCACCCCCTCTACCCGGGGAAAAAGTTTTGCGGTCCGGTACGAAGACGGAAGCGCCTCTGTCATCCATGCTACCAGCCAAAAGAGACTTCTGGAGTTCAAGGCCAGGGAAGATAAAAAGCTGGCGGAGATTGTTCTCTCGCCCAGATTTGACGGTTTGTTGACCATATATGAAGACGGGCTGATCCGATTTACCGAGTTTTCCGTACCTCACCCTGAAACGACCTTTTTCACCCTCTTCAAAAAAGTCTGGTACGAAGGGTATGAAGAGCCAACCTATACCTGGCAATCTTCTGCAGCAACCGATGATTACGAGCAAAAACTATCCCTGATACCGCTTATCTTTGGTTCCATCAAGGCTGCTTTGTATTCCCTGCTCTTTGCAGTACCCATTGCCATATTGGGGGCCATCTACACTTCAGAGTTTGTCGATTACCGGTTCCGGAATACTATTAAACCGGCAATGGAAATGATGGCGTCACTCCCTTCCGTTGTTCTGGGTTTTGTAGCGGCCCTGGTTCTGGCACCGATCGTTGAAACTTGGATAACGGCTGTTTTGGCCGCATTTGTGGCCATTCCACTGGCACTCCTGATCGGATCCTTCCTTTGGCAGTTGCTTCCTCAACATCTGATGATCAGGTGGCAAAACGCCCAAAAACTGGGACTGATGTTCGTTGTTGTAATGATTGCCCTGGTTGTCACCCGTTTGATCGGCCCCTGGCTGGAAGACCTGTTGTTTGAAGGCAATTTCAAAGCCTGGCTGAATCGCGATTTCGGAACCGCCGAGCCCTTTATATTCCTGGTTCTGCTACCCATTGTCTTTATGGCTGTCGCAACACTGGTGGGCTGGTTGTTCAAGAATTATCTCAGTAAGCCTTCACCCGATTCACCCCGTCTCTATATATATGGATTTGATGCCCTTTACTGGTTGGTTATTGCCGGACTGTCCATATTTTTTGCCTATGAGCTGGCGGTGCTGTTTTCATTTTTTGGTATTGATGCCCGGGGTGGTGTTATTGACACTTATGTGCAGCGAAACACCCTGGTGGTTGGATTCGCCATGGGATTTGCGGTTATCCCGATTATCTATACCATCGCCGAAGATGCTCTCCATGCGGTTCCGGATCATCTCAGGGCTGCCAGCCTGGGTTGCGGTGCTACACAATGGCAGACGGCAATTTATGTGATTCTGCCGGCTGCAGTGAGCGGGGTATTCTCAGCAATTATGGTAGGAATGGGGAGAGCTGTCGGCGAAACCATGATTGTTGTAATGGCAGCAGGTAACACTCCCTTGATGGACTGGAACATCTTCAACGGTTTGCGTGCTCTTTCTGCAACCATCGCGGTTGAGCTTCCGGAAGCCGTAAAAGACGGAACGCTTTACAGGGTTTTATTCCTGTCGGGACTGGTTCTCTTCGCAATGACCTTTATCATTAACACGGTTGCTGAAATCGTCAGGCTTCGCTTCCGTAAAAAGACAATGCAGCTTTAAGAGTTGAAATATGAACCTCTTGAAAAAGCCGGTTAAATCCGGCGAATCTTTCAAAAACACCAGCATGGCTGCCAGGGGAGAACCTGCTCTCTGGACCATGGGAGGAACACTGGCCCTGGGTGTTCTGATGATCATCGCCTTTTTGATACTGGTTGTCTGGAACGGAATCATTACTTTTTATCCCGGGGGAATCGAACAGATCATTCTCAATGACGGGAGTATGATCGCAGGTGAAATTCGCCGATCAGAGTCATACAGACCTTCGGACGATATTCTGAAAACCGTGAATACGGAGTGGAAAGAAAAAATCCGCCGGAACAAAGGAGTTGCCGAAAGAACACTTTTCAAGACCGGAAATTACGACCTGTATAACGAAGATTTTAAGTGGGTTGACGAGTTTAATATCAGGGAAAGAACAAACCCTGAAAACATCTACTATTTTGAACGGGTAGAGTGGGGACCATTCATCGGTTTTATCGAAAAAGTCGAATTGGGAGGACGGACGGACATCCGCCCCGAGAATCTGGCGGATCGATTGGAAAGTGAGCATGAAAAGGCTGTGGAACGTCGACAAAAGATCGGTGTTATTGAGAAGAAAAAAATCAGCGATATCAACCATTCTCTTGAAGAAGAAAGACTTGAGCTAAAAAGAGTTGAGCTGGCAGAAGGCGTCGATTCTGATCCTTATCGGGAGGCCAAACAAGCCTACCAGGAAAAGACCGAAACCTTGATGGCAAAATACAAAAAACTGCAGGATGAAGCTGAAAACCTGAAGCAGGAAAACAGTCAGTTCAAACTCACCCTCAAGGAGATCGGCGGACAGAAAAAAACCCTGCTGCTTTCTGAAATTGTACGTTTCTATGCTGCTAATCAGTTATCCCTGCTGGATAAGCTGGGTGTTTACTTCTCCAGATGGTTGGAATTCCTTACCGCCGAACCCAGGGAAGCCAATACCGAAGGTGGTGTTATGCCGGCCATTTTCGGAACCCTGACCATGACCCTGCTTCTGGTCATGGCTGTAGCTCCATTTGGCGTAGTGGCGGCTTTGTACCTGAGAGAATACGCAAAACAGGGTCATCTGGTCTCGGTTGTAAGGATCAGTGTCAACAATCTGGCCGGTGTCCCATCAATCGTGTATGGCGTATTTGGACTTGGCTTTTTTGCTTACACCATCGGTGGTTCAATCGATACACTGTTCTATCCGGAAAAACTGCCTAACCCGACCTTCGGAACAGGCGGTTTGCTCTGGGCCTCGTTGACGCTGGCTCTCTTGACAGTCCCGGTAGTAATCGTCGCCACTGAAGAGGCTCTGGCGGCAGTGCCGCAGTCCCTCAGGGAAGGATCACTTGCCTGTGGCGCCTCTAAATGGCAGACCATCAAAAACATTGTGATTCCCAAAGCCTTACCCGGAATTTTGACGGGATTGATTCTGGCAATGGCCAGGGGAGCGGGAGAAGTTGCCCCCCTGATGTTGGTTGGTGTTGTCAAAATGGCCCCGGAACTACCCTTTGACGGCTACTTCCCCTTCGTGCATCTGGAACGGAGTTTCATGCACCTGGGATTTCATATTTTCGATGTCGGATTCCAATCACGCAATGCTGAAGCCGGCAAGCCCATGGTTTTTGTCACCACACTGTTGCTGATTACCTTGGTGGCAGTGATGAATGCCGTTTCCATCCATATCCGTAATCGGCTGAACCGAAGATTTTCAGCAGGCCATTTTTAAAAGAGATGACATAATATGGACCAACTAGTTGAATTAAATAACGAGACTGAAGAGACCGTCTATCACTTTCAGGAAGGTCCTGAAGGCACCGTTATCGAAATTGATGATTTCTCGCTCTGGTATGGTGATAAACAAGCGCTTTTCAATAACAGAATCGATATCCAGAAAGGGCTGGTTACGGCCCTGATTGGCCCCTCAGGTTGCGGGAAGTCGACCCTGCTACGTTCCCTGAATCGGATGAACGACCTGATTGAAGGATTGCGCACCGGTGGTCGGATCTGTTTGAATAGTCAGAATATTTTTGATAAAAATATAGATGTTATCAGTCTTCGCAAACGGATGGGTATGGTTTTTCAAAAACCCAATCCTTTTCCCATGTCAATCGCGGAAAACGTGACCTATCCGCTTAAGGTTGACGGCGTCAGGGACAAGAATGTATTGGCAGAAACAGTGGAAAGAACACTCAAAGGCGCTGCGCTTTGGGATGAGGTCAAGGACCGGCTTAAGGAAAATGCCCTTGGTCTTTCCGGAGGCCAGCAACAGCGTCTTTGTATTGCCAGGGCTATTGCCGCTGAACCTGATGTTCTTTTGATGGATGAACCCTGTTCGGCACTGGATCCCTTGGCCACTATCAAGATTGAGGATCTGATCAACGAGTTGCGGGGGAAATTCACCATCGTGATTGTGACTCACAACATGCAGCAGGCAGCAAGGGTTTCGGACAATACCGCCTTCATGTACCTGGGAAAAATCATCGAATACGGTAAAACCCAAACCGTTTTCACCAAACCGGGTAGCCAGAAGACACAGGATTACGTTACCGGAAGATTCGGCTAGTCTCTGAAAGAAACCGATTGAACTCAGGGAAATCGGAGGTAAGTCTTACTTAATGTCTCCAAAATGCAACCACCAGGAGATTCGCCATACAAAACAGGGTACACAACGCTCCGCATCCGACTTTATCGCCAATTAGATCCCTGAAAACCTCCTGTGGTTCGATGCCGAGTGTCTCGCACCTCAGGTTTTTGAATCATATATCCCCGGCGGGATCTATGTTATTCTTCTCTCACAAAAGGGAATTAAAATGACCAAGCATTTTCATAACGAACTGGACAAAATCAAGAAAATGATTCTTTCGCTCAGCGCTATCGTTGAAGAGCGGGTTAACATGGCGGTAAAAGCCATTGAGGATATCGATTCGGATCTTGCCCTGGAAATCATCGAAAAGGACCTGGAGATTGACAGTAAAGAGGTGGAGATCGAGGAGGAATGCCTTAAAATTATGGCACTTCACCAACCGGTTGCAGTCGACCTCAGATTTCTGATTGCTGTCATCAAAATCAACAACGATTTGGAAAGAATTGGCGATCAGGCGGTCAATATCGCTGAAAGGGTGGTCGTCATCAGTAAACAAAACCGGTGTGATTTCTCTTTCGACTATTCGGAAATGGCACAGAAAGCGCAGGAAATGCTATCAAAAAGTCTGGATTCCCTGATCAACCTGGATAGCGAGCTTGCATACGAAGTTCTGACCATGGATGACGAAGTCGACCGGTTTCAAAACCAGGCTTATGATGAGTTCAAAGAGGCGATGCATGAGAATCGTCACTGCCTGGGTTTTCTGCTGAACCTGTTTCTGATCTCCAGGCATCTGGAACGGTTGGCAGACCATACCACCAACATTGCCGAAGAAGTCATCCATCTCATCGATGGAGAGATTGTCCGGCACAGGAAACCAAACAACGTTAAAAAATAATTATGAGCCACGAGACGATTCTTCTCGTCGACGATGAAGAAGACATTCTGGAACTGCTGAGATACAACCTGACCCGGGAAGGATACAAAACGATTTCCGTGACTACGGGCGAGGAGGTTCTCAAAAAAATTGATTCGATAAAATTCGATCTGATGGTTCTTGACCTCATGTTGCCAGGTATTGACGGGCTGGAAATCACCAGGATTATCAAAAACAATCAGGCCACCTCCAATATTCCCATTATTATGCTCACCGCCAAGGGTGAAGAGGCCGATATAGTCACCGGCCTTGAACTGGGTGCCGATGACTATATTACCAAACCCTTCTCTCCGAGAATCCTGCTGGCACGTGTAAAGGCCATGCTGCGCAGAAAGGGCATTGCCCCGACAGAAGCGGAAGAAATCATCGACATACATAAGATGGTGATTCATCCCGGCAGACGGGAAGTTTCCGTTGATGGAAAGTTAATCGCCCTGACCTATACCGAATTCCAGGTTCTTTATCACCTGGCTAAAAAACCGGGATGGGTGGCAACCCGGTCTCAAATCGTCGATGCGGTCAGGGGAACGGACTACTATGTCACCGACCGAAGTGTTGATGTGCAGATCGTCGGTCTCCGAAAAAAACTCGGCTCCTATGGAAAACTCATCCAGACCGTGCGTGGTGTGGGTTATCGTTTAGTAGAAGAAGATCATGACAAAAAATAGAAAACTGATCTGGCGTATCTATCCTTCCTTTCTTCTGATCATCGTTGTCTCACTGATCTCAGTCACGGGATATACTTCGAACTCCATTCGAAAGTTCTTCCTGAATCAATCGGAAAAAGACCTGAAAACACAGGCTTTTCTAATCGAGGACAAGGTTTCAGCCTTGTTATCGCCGCTTGATCCCAAGGCAATCAAAGAGCTTTGTAACAGCCTGGGAAAAGCGGTGGTTACGCGTATCACCGTCATTTTGCCTGACGGTAAAGTGGTGGGAGATTCCGATGAGAATCCCGATTTCATGGACAATCATAAAAACAGACCTGAAATATCCGAAGCTTTGAAAGGCGGCGTCGGCTCCTCCATTCGTTACAGCGGGACCCTTTCCCAGAATATGATGTATGTTGCTATCCCTGTTAAATCCGGTGACAACATAGATGCTGTCATCAGGACTTCGGTGCCCATTACTTCCATTGAAGACGAACTTAACGCCATTCTCAAGGAGCGCCTCTTTTGGGGGATTCTGACAGCTCTCCTGGCTTCCATCCTGGCCCTGATTCTCTCACGACGCATTACCAGACCCGTAGAGGAAATGAGAATCGGAGCCGAGCACTATGCCAGGGGTGACCTGAACTATTACCTGCCCATTCCGGATACCCTGGAGCTGGCCAGCTTGGCAGAGTCCATGAACGACATGGCCTCTCAGTTGGAAAACAGGATCAAGACCATCGTTAACCAAAGAAACGAATATGAAGCTGTTCTCTCCAGTATGATCGAGGGTGTGATAGCAGTTGACACGCAGGAACGTATCCTCAGTATCAACCAGGCCGCCATGGAAATGCTGGCGATAGACTCCGTCAATCTGAAGCATCAAAGCATCCAGGAGATGATCCGCAATTCTGAACTGCAAAAACAGGTCGCGGTGACGCTTTCCAAAAAAGCTCCGTTGGAACAGGATATTACCGTACATCATGACAGCGACCGTGTTTTGAACCTGAAGAGTCTTCCCCTGTTCAATGCGGATAACCTGAACATCGGAGCCTTGCTGGTTTTAAACGATGTCACCAGGCTCCGACTTCTGGAAGATATCAGGAAAGATTTTGTGGCCAATGTTTCTCACGAGCTGAAAACACCGCTCACCACCATCAAGGGTTTTGTGGAAACCCTGATTAACGGATCTCTCACGGAAAATCCGGATGAATCCCTGAGGTTCATGAAAATCATCAGTCGACATGTTGATCGTCTTAATGCGATAATTGAAGACCTTCTTTCCCTGGCCCGTATCGAAAAACTGGACGAAAAAATAGAAACCAGGCTTGAGCAGAAGGAGATCCGAAACGTTATTGAAACTGCTATCCAATTGCTGCAATCCAAAGCAGATGAAAAAAATATTTCATTAGAACTCGATTGTGATGCAGAACTCAAAGTAAAAATTGACAGAACCCTTTTGGAGCAGGCTATCGTTAATCTATTAGACAACGCTGTGAAATACAGCAACGAAAGCAGCCAGGTTCGAATTGAGGTAGGTACCGATCATGCGGAAATGTTCATCAGCATCCATGATCAGGGTCCCGGTATTCATAAAAAACACCTGCCAAGACTGTTCGAACGGTTTTACCGGGCAGACAAGGCACGAAGCCGGGAATTGGGAGGAACCGGCCTGGGATTGGCTATTGTCAAGCACATCGCCCAGCTTCATTCCGGAAGAGTCTCTGTCCATACTGTCCAGGGAAAAGGAAGCACCTTTTCTATTCACCTGCCTAACGCATAACCGCTTTGCAGGAGAGGGCCGCACCTCTCCTCTAAAAGGATATCCGCATTATTTACCATCCTCCATTATTAAAAAATTGACATTCAGGTTGGATGTTTATAAAACTTATTATCAGACATCAGACAATAAGTTTTTTAACCCAGCTTTCCCCATGGAAAAGCCGGGTTCAGATTCATTTCCAATGAGCAAGGAAGGGAGATGACGTCGACTAAATGTAGTCTGACCGGGGTATATTCAATAATAAAAAGGAATAGGTCATGAATTATGGGTACGCTGGAAAGATTCTGTTTGTAGATCTGGCAAACAGGACAACTGAAGAGATAAAACCGGAAGAACGGTTTTATCGAAAATACCTGGGTGGAGCGGGTCTGGGAACTAAGGTTTTATATGATCAGATTTCTCCTCATGTCGATACTTTTGGCCCGGAAAACCTGCTCGGATTTGTGACCGGTCCGTTAACCGGTACCGGTGTTCCAGGAGGGGGGCGATACACGGTCGTTACAAAATCTCCTGTTACAGGCGGTTGTGCTGATGCCAACTCCGGGGGATTCTGGGGACCGGAATTAAAAAAGTGTGGATATGACGCCGTATTTTTTTCAGGGATTTCCAGTGAACCGGTTTATGTCACGATTTTCGATGATGAAGTCTCCTTTCGTAGTGCAACTCATCTCTGGGGTAAGGATACCAGTGACACCGACGATTTGATTCAGGAAGAAACAGGTAACCGCACCTGCAGGGTAGCCTGCATCGGACCGTCCGGCGAAAAGTTGTCCCTGATATCGGGAATTGTCAATGAAAAAGGAAGAATCGCCGCACGGGGAGGAGTCGGAGCAGTTATGGGCTCAAAACTTCTCAAGGCAGTGGTAGTCGGTAGTACAAGCAGAAGAAAGCTTGAGGTAGCTGATCGGAAAAAACTGAATGAGGTAGTGAAAGGCTTTGCCAAGGATATCAGGGAAAGTAATTTCCATAAAGGACTCTCCAAAGATGGAACCGGTGGCGGAACCAGTTTTCTGGTTTCAATCGGCGATTGCCCCGTTAAAAACTGGTCAACAGCCGGAACAGATGCCATGCCGACCAGCGAAAATCTCAATTCAGCAAAGATGGATGTCTATAAGCTAAAAAAATATGGTTGCCACAACTGTACAATTCGCTGTGGTGCATTAATAGATCTTACCGAAGGGCGATTCAAGACCAAAGAAGAGATTCATCGGCCTGAATACGAAACCCTTGCCGGCATGGGTACAATATGCCTGAACGACAACGTGGAATCTGTCATCAAGGCTAACGAAATCTGTAATCGTTACGGTCTTGATACGATTGCAGCAGGGGGCGCGGTTGCATTTGCCTTTGAGTGTTTTGAAAACGGTCTGATTGATACCGGAGATACCGATGGCCTTGAATTGAAATGGGGGGACGGTGATACTGTCGTCAAGTTGATAGAAATGATAGCCAGGCAGGAAGGAATCGGAAAGTTGTTGGCACAGGGAGTGAAAAAAGCTTCCGAGAAAATCGGTGGAGGATCCGAAGCATTTGCCATGCACGTGGGAGGTCACAGATTATCGTTTCATGATCCCAGGCTTTCTCCGGCTCGCAGTGCCATTTACCTCTGTGACCCTGAACCGGGACATCACATAGGACCCCAGGGGGCAGATCTTTTAGAGAACGGTGCAGACATAGGAAATCACCCGCTGCTTAGATCTCCTCTGTTGGATGTTTATGCGGATTATGATAAAAAAGGCCCCATGTATGTTGCCGGATCAGCCTATTTTCAATTGTTGAGTTCAGGGGGATTGTGCGGATTGTTTGCTATCCAGATGGTCATCCCGATACTGGAACTGCTTGCACCGATAACAGGCTGGGATATCGACTGGGAAGAGGGGTTGAATACAGGAAGAAGAATTTTAAATATCCGCCAGGCTTTTAACGCAAGGGAAGGAATAAAGCCTGACACCTTCAAGCTGCCTGGAAGATTTGAGAAGGCTCTCAAGGTTGGACCCGGTAAAGGTCAGGTTCTCGATTATGCGGCCATAAAGAATAGTTTTTTCAAGGAAATGAAATGGAACCCCAAAACCGGAAAACCCGACAAAACTGCTCTTGATGACTTGGAGTCGGATTCACTGTGATTGTGTTTCCTCTTCCGGACTTCTTAAACAGGTTTTCTCCATAACAATACAATAAGAGATTGAACGCCTTAAAGAAGTGAACGGTCCGGTTTCCATGACAGAAAAAACAAAAGATGATTGACAATAAAGAATTTAGAAAATCAGCACACGAAATTGTCGACTGGATGGCAGACTGTTTCGAAAAGATTGAAGAGTATCCGGTTAAGTCCAAGGTGACTCCGCAAGAGGTCTATGCCAAACTGCCCGATTCTGCCCCGGAGCAAAGTGAGTTGATGAAGAGTTGCGAATGGATCTCCAACAACTCGAATCAGCGATACTGAAAGATCTGTCCAGGCAAATGAAGCCAGTCTGCGTTATCGCCACTCTTGGGTCGACAAGCACAACCGCTGTCGATCCCCTGGAAGAGATTCCCAGGATATGTAAGGAATTCGGAATCTGGCTGCATATCGATGCCGCTTTTTCAGGTACAGCCCTGGTTTTACCCGAGTACAGGTGGATGATTAATGGCATTGAAAATGCGGACAGTTTTGTCTTCAATCCCCATAAATAGATGTTCACCAATTATGATTGCTCCGCCTATTTCGTCAAGGACAAAGCTTCCCTGACACGAACCTTTGAAATCATGCCGGAATACCTGAAAACCAAAACCGACCTGCGTTTTCACAGTATTTCGAACGCAAATTTCACAATAAGCGAAAACATCTTGCCGGCTTCAAAAATCCGGATTCTCATGATCCATTCATACCATCTCATCCCATTGCCAAGATTAAACTCCGACCCAAACTGAGGTGATGGACTGGCATTTTTCTTATTTCAGCCCGTTCATGTACCAAGTAATGAGATTGTCTTCTGCGGTAGCCCGGCGAACTCGTTTATAGGTTTGACAGGATCTGCAGATCCATATCCAAGCCGGTAGATATTGGCTTTGTTAATTAAGTTTGATATGTTGGCGATGTTTTCTTTTCATTAACATCAACCGCTCCGCGACATTTTGCGTTTCTTCCCATTAACACATGAAAAAAAGAAAGAAACTCTTGTTGGTAGATGATCACCACGTAATCGGAGACCTGTTCCGGATGGCTCTGGACAAACATCAAGCCGTTTTCGAGTTGATCGGTCATGTCACTAAAGGGACTGAAGCCTTGGATTTCCTGGATCGCGTGCAGGTCGAAGTGGTCGTTATGGACATTAGCTTGCCAGATCAAAATGGAATCATAACCACACAACAAATTAAGACCAAATATCCACACATAAAAATACTGGCATTAAGCAGCGCCAATTCAAAGCCACAAATTATCAAGACGTTGCAGGCGGGAGCTCAGGGTTACTTTCTCAAGACCGACAGAGTCGCCGTAATTCTGGCAGGTTTGGAAAAAGCTGTTTCATCGGCTGAAATTGTATTAAGTCCAAGCTTAAAAGAGTCAACAATGGCGGAAATCTTATATAGCATTTTGCACGATCCAACCGGTTTAGAAACGGATTTTAGCCAAAGGGAAATCGAGGTACTCAAGTTGTTATCAGATGGCTATTCCATTCAAGAAATAGCAGAAAACCTTTCCCTTACTCCCCGCACGATTGAAAAAAACCGTCGCCGCATCATGAAAAAGCTGGGAACCAATAGTATCGCTGACCTCACAAAATACGCCATATTCAACGGCATCACGACTGCTGAGAGCTTAAACTAGGGGGAGAAAAGGGAAAAGAGATAAAAATGGTCGTTCCATGAGAATTGGATTTTTCCGAGCCTTCGAACGACTCAACATCAATCGTCCCCCCAAACACTTCGACAAAATGTTTCACCAGGGGCATTCCAAATCCGGTTCCGGTTTCACCTTCAGTGCCACGACGACTTGTTCCTTCCTGGGGGGTAAACAGTGTGGAAGCAATTTCTGAGGGCATACCAATACCGAAGTCCTGTATGATCAACCTGATCTCGGAATCAGAATGGTCTGATTTGATTCGGATAATACCTCCTCTGGATGAGAATTTAATGGCGTTTGTAATGATATTGTTGAATATGGAGTTCATAAAACATATTCGATCGACCTCAATCACAAAGTATTCGGGAATATCAACCTGAATGGATATATCTTTTTGCCTGACAATATGATCCAGATGGATGAGGGCTTCCCGTATTGTTTCGTTTAAATGAATCCGCTCGATGTTCATGCTTGCCTTGTAGTCTTCCAAAACCATCGATTCCCGGGTTTGATCGATGATTTCTATTGCCGATGACAAACATTGATCCATCATCTTCTCCAACTCCTTCTTATGATCAGAGATCTCAGCCTCAGAGTCAGGATCGCTCATCAATTCTAAAAAAGAACGCGCCCCCCCAATTGGATTACTTAAATCATGACATAGAACATGAATGAATTTCTTTCTATCATTTGCACGTTTCTGAATGGTTTCGTTTTTTTGTCTCAACTCCTCGGTGCGAAGTTCTACCTTTCGTTCTAGATTTTCCGAGATCGCTTTCAGTTCATTTGCCTGAATTTCAACCGTTTGGAGAGCATTTGAAAACCGGGTTGCCAACATAAATGACTGACAAAATACGGAGACTAGATAGCCGAGAGGAATAAGATTCAATGTCCAAATCACTCCCTGTTCGTAAAAAATATCGTTTACCCAGGTTAAAAAAAAGAAAAAAAATCCAAAAGCAATCAACCGGGCTCCTTCTCTTCGCCTCCGCACTACTTTCGACATGACAACGACAACATAAAGGCAAAACAGAACGATCAACACTTGAAACCAGGTTATCATTTGCGTAAAAAACACTGGTGGTGTCAGTAATCCAACAATGGTAAATATACTGCAAACCAAGACGAGACTTTTTACAACACCGATATGAAATTCGTCCGGAAACAACTCATAAATGAACAGTCCCAATAGAGGCAATCCAACATGAAACACCAAATACTGAACACGGATGTGCAGGAACCAATCGATTTCCGGGAATAAATTTGAAATTTCGTGGTTGCCGGTTGTCAGGACTCTCAACACAATGATAAGGCAGATGAAGCCGAAATAGAGGTAGGACAATTCTTTGCGACGCAGGAAAAACAATCCAAAATGATAAATCGCAGTTGCCAGGACAACCCCAATGAGAACGAAATCGATTATGCTTTTGGTTCGAACGGTTCTATCGATTTGCTCTTTTGTCCCCAATTGAATATTGCCCCAAACCCCTCCCTTGTGATGAAAGAAATTACTGACTTGAAGAACAATTTCAATCCTTTCTCCTTTTGGGACAAAATGATCGACCCGCGGACGATAAAAAGGTTTCGCTTCTTCAACACGATTTGCGACATCCCCGTTAACAGATTTCAATTCACCATTGATCCAGAGTTTGCTGGATGTTACCTGTGCCATGGTTCTTAGAGCCATCTCCTGAGGTTGATCATCTACAAGCAAAGTGAGACGGTAGGTAGCATATCCGAAACCGGTAAGAATCTCTTCCCTGTGACTCATTCGATTCCAATAACCGGGTACCTGGACATACTGCTTGTCCGTTAGATCAAACCTTTCAAAATCCGTCGGAGTATATAATGATTTCCAATAAAACTCCCATTCTCCGTTGAGTTTGACCATTCCATCCTTGTCAAACTGCCAGCCACGCAGATCCATCACCCCTTTTTGGGGACCTACAAGCACCTTTTGCCGGATAAAACTCTGAGACATCAGCGTTGTGACACTGACCAGCATCAATACTACCCATACTATTTTTATTTTATACATTAAAACAAAAACTTAGCTGTTAATTACTTGTTCCGAAATAATATTTATCTATTAAGTGTCCTCCCGCCTCTGCTAACGCATGATAACAAGGGTTTGAAATCTCGTCAAAAATAAAGATACACCAAAAACGAACTAATTAAAAAAACCAAGGGGCTAATTGCGACTCAGTAACGGGACTATTGAATGCGATTTGCGAACACCGGGTTTTGGTTCGTTTTTAATAATTGTTTTCCCGCTCTCATTTTGTATCATATTGCCAAACATTTTAAATTCGACAGCGTATAACAGTCGATGGCATTTGGGTGGACAGAATTCAAACTATTCTCTCCTTATAATCGAAGTCTCAACATGCCCAGCCAAATTCTCATAAACGCAGGCCCTTGAATTGCCTGTAAAACGAATACGGAGCAACCATGAACCATTCTCTAAAGTTTTGGTTAATACGACGCTTACTTCCGGCCATCTTGGCTCTGGTGTTTACTGTCGCCTGCCAGGATAGCGGCAGTTCTTCAGACTCAGACGACAAAAAGATTATGACCTTTTCTTTTCTCGCTGCCGACAATAGCACCCTTTCATCGGATGTAACCGCCACCATCTCCGGCACCGCCATATCAGCCACAGTTCCTTTCGAAACAGACGTCACCGCCCTGGTGGCCACCTTTAGCACCACCGGATCTTCGGTTGCGGTGGACGGTACCGACCAGACTAGCGGTTCCACCGCCAACGACTTCAGCAGCGCCGTTATCTATACCGTTACGTCTGAGGACAATACAACACAGGACTATACCGTCACCGTTTCCACGGCCTCGGTATCCGCCAAAAAGATCACGGCTTTTTCCTTTCTCGCTGCCGACAACAGCACCCTCTCTTCGGATGTAACAGCCACCATCTCCGGCACCGACATATCAGCCACGGTTCCTTTCGAAACAGACGTCACCGCCCTGGTGGCCACCTTTAGCACCACTGGATCTTCGGTTGCGGTGGACGGTACCGACCAGACCAGCGGTTCCACAGCCAACGACTTCAGCAGCACCGTTACCTATACTGTCACTGCCGCGGACAACACAACACGGGATTATACCGTCACCGTTTCCACGGCCTCGGTATCCGCCAAAGAGATCACGGCTTTTTCCTTTCTCGCTGCCGACAACAGCGCCCTCTCTTCGGATGTAAACGCCACCGTCTCCGGCACCGACATATCAGCCACGGTTCCTTTCGGAACTGACGTCACCGACTTGGTGGCCATCTTTAGCACCACCGGATCTTCGGTTGCGGTGGATGGTACCGACCAGACCAGCGGCTCCACAGCCAACGACTTCAGTAGTGCCGTTACCTACACCGTCACGGCTGCGGACGGCTCGATCCAAGATTATACCGTCACCGTTTCCACGGCCTCGGTATCCGACAAAGAGATCACGGCTTTTTCCTTTCTCGCTGCCGACAACAGCGCCCTCTCTTCGGATGTAACCGCCACCGTCTCCGGCACCGATATTTCGGCCACGGTTCCTTCCGGAACGAACGTCACTGCCCTGGTGGCCACCTTCACAACCACCGGATCTTCGGTTGCTGTGGGTGGGACCGACCAGACCAGCGGTTCCACCGCCAACAACTTCAGCAGCGCCGTTACCTATACTGTCACGGCTGCGGACAACTCGACCCAGAATTATACCGTCACCGTTATCACGGCTTCGTCATCTGCCAAGGAGATCACGGCCTTCTCTTTCCTCGCTGCCGACAACAGTGCCCTCTCTTCGGATGTGACCGCCACCGTCTCCGGCACCAATATTTCGGCCACGGTTCCTTCCGGAACGGACGTCACTGCCCTGGTGGCCACCTTCACAACCACCGGATCTTCGATTGCAGTGGGTGGGACCAACCAGACCAGCGGTTCCACCGCCAACGACTTCAGCAGTGCCGTTACCTATATCGTTACGGCTGGGGACAGCTCGACCCAGAATTATACCGTCACCGTCACCGTCACCGCCAGTCTGAGCCAACAGGCCTTTATCAAGGCCGCCAACAGTGAAGACTGGGACCAGTTTGGACAGGCCCTTTCCTTATCCGGTGATACCCTGGCCGTGGGAGTTGAGAGAGAAGCCAGCAACCAGACTACGATTACCAACGGCACCGCCGCAAGCAGCAACAACAGCAATCCGCAATCCGGGGCGGTGTACGTCTATTCCCGCAGCGGAACCGACTGGAGCCAGCAGGCCTACATCAAGGCCGTCAATAACGACAACAACGACCGTTTCGGACACGCGGTTTCCTTATCCGGCGACACCCTGGCTGTGGGAGCCTGGTGCGAAAGCAGCAACCAGACTACAATCACCAACGGCACCACCGCAAGCAGCAACGACGGCAATCTGCAATCCGGGGCGGTGTACGTCTATTCCCGCAGCGGAACAGACTGGAGCCAGCAGGCCTACATCAAAGCCGCCAACAACGAGACCAATGACTATTTCGGTAGAGCTGTTTCGCTATCCGGCGACACCCTGGCCGTAGGAGCTCATGAGGAAGACAGCAACCAGACAACGATTACCAACGGCACCACCGCCGACAGCAACAACAGCAATACGAGTGCCGGGGCAATATACGTCTATTCCCGCAGCGGAACAGACTGGAGCCAGCAGGCCTATATCAAGGCCGCCAATAACGACGCCTATGACGAATTCGGAAAGGTCGTTTCCCTCTCCGGCGATACTCTGGCCGTAGGAGTCGATCAAGAAGACAGTAACCAGACTACGATCACCAACGGTACCACCGCAAGCAGCGACGACGGCAATTCCAACTCCGGGGCAGTGTATGTCTATACTCGCAGCGGGACCAACTGGAGCCAGCAAGCCTATATCAAGGCCGCTAACAGCAGCACCAATGACTATTACGGGAATGCCGTTTCCCTGTCCGGAGACACTCTGGCCGTGGGAGCTTACTTGGAAGACAGCAACCAGACTATAGTTACCAACGGCACTGCTGCCAGCAGCAACGACAGCAGCGCGGATTCCGGAGCGGTATATGTCTATACCCGTAGCGGTACCTCTTGGAGCCAACAAGCATATATTAAGGCTTCCAACAACAACGCTGGCGACCGTTTCGGAAATGCCGTATCCCTATCCGGCGACACTCTGGTCGTAGGAGCACCAAATGAAGACAGCAGCCAAACCACTATCACCGGCGGTACAACCGCCAGTAGCGACAACAACAGTCCCAGTTCCGGGGCGGTGTACGTCTATGCTCGCAACGGTACTGTCTGGAGTCAGCAGTCCTATATAAAGGCCGCCAACAGCGAGGCTACCGACAAATTTGGAACAACCGTGTTCCTATCTAATGGAACCCTAGCGGTGGGAGCAGATTTTGAAGACAGCGACCAAGCCACTATCACCAATGGCACCACCGCCAGCAGCGACAACAACAGTTCCAGTTCCGGGGCGGTGTACGTCTATCAATAGCCGACAACAAAGTTCGACCTCAATTCCGAAGCCTGTCGACTGCAGAATTGACGCCAACCATTTAATATCGCTGAACAGGGGAGCAGACTGTATCCCGATCCTGCCGATCGGAACAAGACTGATTATACGAAAGGACAGTATTGAGAATCATTGACCGGATATGCGGAAGACCGGCGTTGCCGATGTTCTGCTTATTATTGCCGTTATATTTATATTCTTCGTCGAACACCGTCACCATGGAAGATTCCGGCATCTTCCTGGTGACCTCCTATTTTTTCGGGATTCCCCAACCAACCGGCTATCCGTTGTACACACTCCTGGCCAAATGTTTTACTTTTTTGCCGTTCGGAACCGTCGCATTCAAAATCCACCTGCTGAATTCGATTTTAGCGATTCTTGCCTGTCTTTTGGTACATTCGATTGTCGGTAGTCTGACCGGGGATAAAAAAATCGCCTGCATATCCGCTTTGGCGCTGGGAGTATCCGCATCTTTCGGGCATCAGGCGATCGTCGCCGAAGTCTACATGCTCAATGCCTGCTTGTTTCTGGCGCTATTAGTGTTGGCATTAAAGCTCAGGGAAAACTATACCAGGCAGTGTCTGGTCGTGTTTTCCTTCGTATACGGATTGGGTCTGTCCAATCATTTTCCACTGCTCGTACTGGCTTCAGGCGCTTTTCCGATATTACTCGCAGGTAGAATAAAGGAGATATTGAGGGATAGTTGGCTTGTCCTTTGTTGTCTTTTTCTTGGGTTGCTTCCCTATTTTCATCTGGTTACCGCTCATTTTCACAGCCAGTTCCTCTTTCTCAACCCCATTAACAATGTTTCGGATTTGTGGGCTTATCTCTCCCGCCAAAACTATGCGGGAATCGACGTATTAAAAACCGCTTCGATTGGTCACAGTCTGAAATTCATAACCTTTTTTGTCGAAAATCTGATCAGCGAGTTTTCACCGCTTGCGTTCCCGATTATCATCCTTGGATTTATCGCTACTTGGTTTCATAAACCCAAAACAATTGCTGTCGGACTGACGTTGGGTGTCTTGTCCAGTTCCGTTTTTTTACTTGTGTTCTGGCGAGCTGAATTCACGGACCTGACGCGGGATTTCTACCGATTCACATTGCTGATTCCACTATCTGTTTGTGCAGTGTATTTGGGTTTCGGCCTGACCTTGCTGAGGGATCTGGCAGGGAATGTCAGGCCGGGTTTGCATTTCCTTACGCTCCTGGTCGGTGTGACAGTTGTCGGTTGGTCCTTGGTTGACAGTTTTCAAGCAAACAATCTTCGACAGGATACCTTTGCAGCAGATTATGCCGGATTGCTGCTCAATCATTTACCGCGAAACTCGGTTCTGCTGCTCAACGACGATACAGATCACGGACCGGTGGCGTATGTGCATTTTGTCGAAAAGATCCGGCCGGACATCCTGGTAACGTCCCAGGTCGGTGTATTGGTCCCGGTGAAACCGTTCAGCTCGAAAAAGCATCCGGCTTTCAAAGACAGACGACTCCCCATCCTCAATTTTATTACTGCCCGGTTTCAAGAGGGAAGACGTGTGTTTACAACAGAGAAACTCAGGTACTTCAACAATGAAACCGCCCGATTCCCACTCCATTACCGATCGCTCGGCTTGTATTACGAAGTCGTTGAAGAAACGGTGGCGAAGCCGAGCATTCATCCCGGATTGGTGGAAGATTCCCTGCTGATTCTGGACAGGTATGAACAGGGAGTCTACCGAAAGCAGTGGTCTTTTCATCGGGATGCGGTTATCGGTAAGATAAGCAAACTGCTTTTTGAGGCCAGTCGGCATCACCCGGCACTGGAGCACCACCGGGAAGCCGTGCTGATCAGTGCCCAGATCGAAAATGTGATCCGAAAAAACTATGAAAAAGCCGACGGTCTGTTCAGAAGAGTTGTCGAGCAGACCTCCGGGTTGTATCTTGCCAAACAACTGGAAATCCATCGACAGTTTCTGGTGAACCGGACCAAGTGGATCAACACGGGCACCACAGGCCCACAAGATAAGCTGGAATTGATGCAAGATGCGGTGAACATAACCTCGCAAATGGCAGTGCAGTACCCCTTTTGCGACAACAAGCTGGCTATTAATTTACTTGAAGTCTCGAAACAAACATCCGTCAATCTCGACAAGGAACTTTTCAGAAAAACGTTTCGGCATTGCGAAGCCTTCCGCCTGTTATTTTAGATAGTTTTTCAACATCCTGTGATTCGGGTTCGAACCCGGAAAATCAGGAATTTGCCGCAAGTCTCGCAATTCGACGCAATAAGCTTATGCTCCCCGATTTTCCAAAACGGCAGCAAGCTGCAGATTTGCTAATAGTTTCTATAATATAAAACTCATGCATATTTTTCATGTAATCCAATCGGTTTTTGCAGAACCGATAAGTTTGAATTTCGGAGTCTAAAATGAACAAAAACCAACATCCGCAAGAAAGAGTTAAAACGATTTTGATTGTCGCCCTGTTGGCAACGGTGATTGTCCTTCTGGCCGTGATCGTTTTTCGCGAGTCGCAAACCGCGGTTGTCTATCAAACGACACCCCGCCAAATGGAAAACGGAAACAATAGAAAATCAGACGTGTCGCCGTACATTAAAAACGAAGTCCGCAACACCATTGCTAAAAAATGGAAGGAGATGAACGGCTGCTACAAGCGCTTTCTTGAAGTAACTCCGCCACCACAGACAACCGACGGTGTGATTTCGATCGACTGGCAGGTGGATGCGGATGGGAAAGCCCTTTCACCGGAAATTGTCAATTCCCAGATCAATCATCCCGTCCTTGAGGCATGCCTGATATCCAAAATTAAAACCTGGCGATTCCCTCCTCCCCCACTGACCGGTCGAAACGCGTACGTTTTGTATAAGTTCAACTTTAAAAAAACGGACTAAATAACGAATTGCAATAGCAAGACCGACCTTCAAATGAAGTTTGATATAATTAACAGGGGGTAATTAACTGTAAATCCTTAATAATCATAAACATTCCGTATCATCAACCAGGCTACACTCCTAAAATATCAATGAATCTATACAATTAAAATGGCTATGAACAAACAAGCAGCGTTAAAAGGAGTTACCAGCAAACCCTTCACAATAAACCTTTTGGCGTTAATTCACGCTTTCTCTCCGGTACTGTTTATTGCTTACAGCTTTACGGTTAATGATTATAGATACTTAAGTCTTACTCATTGGAGCTGGCTCTTTGATATTCAAAACACGTTATTCGTCCTTGTTTCTCCCTTTATCGCCATTGCGATATTTGTATCTCACCTGATCGGTTGGATACTGTCCCTGGCGTATTTTGGCGCGGTGATAATATCGGTGAGCATTTCGGTTTTCACTGGAGCTGAAACCGCATTCACTACCTGGGAGTACACAATTTTTATAACATCCAGCCTCGTTATTGTCGGTTCACTGCTATCAAGGGAGCTGCGAGCACCCTTTTTCCATCCCAGACTGCAATGGTGGAAACACGATCCCCGGGTTAAAACCGCCTTGAAAGCAGTGATTGAAAACAGTCGCCAAACGATTGAAGGGTTCACCCACGATCTGTCAAAAAGCGGACTTTACCTGATCAGTGAGGAGACCGTACAGCAGAATGAACCTTTCAGATTGCAGTTAACCCTGGAAGAGAATCATACGGTTGAAATCGAAGCAAGGATTATCTGGGTCAACAAAGGGCAAAAAACAGATATTCCGAAGGGATTTGGAATGCGGTTTGTTGAAGTGGAAAAATCTGTCAAAAAAGAGCTAAAAAAACTGATGAAAGAAAAGCAACAAGAAACCGGTAAACCATGATTAACTATAAAAGTATACCTGTAAAAATCGTCATCACCCTGATTATCCTGATTCAGCCACTATTCTGGATCAAGCACTTCTATTCGGCAGACAGATCAGCGCTACATATAGCTGTCATCGGACCTGACGAGAAGCAGGATAGCTACGTGAATGCGACTCGGCTATATATCCGGAATCTTAACCAGCAGGGAGGAATTCACAGCAATGAACTGAGACTGGATGTGTACGATGACCACAATGACCCGGTGACCGCTGTAAAAATCGCGTCTAAAATTGTGGAAGAGGGGAGGGCGATAGCAGTCATCGGACACCAGAGTGATACCTGTACACTTGCAGCAGGAGAGATATACAAGGAAGCCGGGATACCAATCATCACGCCTTCCGCCATGGGGCAGGAAACTGTCGAAGATAATAAATGGCTTTTTAGGACGGTTTTCAGTTTAAACCTGCAATCACGGTTCATTGCTCATTACATCAACAATGTCTTTGAACCGAAAGCGGTGATGTTGGTTGCCGGCTCGGACTCGTCCAGTCAGGAGATGGTCATTGAATTTCAGAAAACCCTTCGCACCCTGGATGTACCGATCAAACACCGGTGGGAGGTGCAATCCGAAGCCCGGACCGAGAACGCCATAACGATGATCAAAGAGATCAAAAAAACCAATGATACCAGTCTACCATTGATCCTGCTGACCCATCCGTATGAGAGTGTTCAGATAATACAACATCTTAAAGATGAGCAAATTCCCAATCCCGTGATTACGCCGGTTGGCTTTTCCCAGACTAATCTGACCCTCTGGTTTCAGGACCTGCCCAAGGAAAAAATGCATCCCGGGTATTATACCGATGGGTTATATGCAGTGTCTGCCTTTTCGTACGAACTTGCCAATGAAAATGCCCAACGATTCAAGAGGAGCTTCAGCAAACGGTTTGAGGTTGATCCCAAATGGGATACGGCTTACGCCCATGATGCGGCAATGATCATCTCCGAGGGAATCCGGCAGTATGAACTGAAAGGTAACCGGGAATCTATTAAGTCAGATCGCAACAAGTTAAGGGAGTATATATCCGGATTGTCCAATGTTAAGGACTCACTACTGGGGATGACCGGTCTAAACTTTTTTGATGAAAAAGGAAATTCTTTCAAACCGATCGCTATGGGGATATATAAAGGAACCCAACTGATTCCCGCCCCTCACCAGTTTCAAATCATAAAAGATATAAAAGAGATCGGTACGTTGGAGGAAGACCTGGATGAGGGCAGGATTATCAAAGTCGGGAAAGAGTATTTTTATAAAACCAGTGTGGTGCATTCCGGAATCGAAATCATCGAACTCAGCAGCCTGGACGAAGAAAATCTTACTTTTAAGGCCAATTTTTATCTCTGGTTCAGGTATAATCAGGGGGACATTGATATTACTGCTCTGGAGTTTCTGAATTCGTTGAAACCGATAAAGCTGAAACCACCGGTTGCTGAAGAAATCATCGATCAGTCCGTTTACCGACGTTACCAGGTTGAAGGAACCTTCCGAGCGGATTTTATCCCAAGCGATGTGTACAGGGCCCATGTGCTTGGGGTTGCCTTTCGCCATAAGAATAAGACAAGAAGAGAGCTGCAATTTATCAAGGATGAGTTGGGAATGCTTGGCAAAGTATGGCCGGAGGGCAAAGAGGCAGGCCCTATCCTGAACTCTCTGCACGGCTGGAATATCACTGACGCTTCGTATTATCATGATATCTCAAGGAAAAGAACTTGGGGAAACATCAAGTATATTGACCACATTGACAAAACCATTGAACATTCAAGGTTTACCGCAAAGATTCAGGTCAGCAAGATACGATTCAGCCCCAGGCTTCTGATTCCCGAACCGCTTTCGGGATACCTGACCCTGATCACCCTTTTTCTGCTGTCTGCTTTCTTCTGGCTTAAAGGGGAGCTAGCCGGAGAAATAGCCTTCCGGATGTATCCGGCTACGCCGACCAAAAAGAAACGAAAGACGGGTTTTTCTTACTGGCTGGAGGATAACGATGACAGCAGGCAACAGTTTATCCGAATTACCAAGAAAAAGCGGATTGAAATGGAAAGGCGCCTGGTCAGGATGGGGGGCTTTGTCCGTATCCTGCTCTCCTTTCTGCTTCTGATTTTGGTGGAAACGACTTTGATCCAGTCACTTTTGGGCACTGTGTCTGAAACAACCCTGGATTCTATCACCAAATTTTTTGATGTTCTGTGGTGGGTGATTCCGGCCAAGATGCTGAACGATGTTATACAGAAGAATATTTTTGATACGATTGAGTATCGTTCTGACAGAAAAGTCCCGGGGTTGATTAGGGGTTTTACGGCTTTCCTGATCTATCTGTTGACCAGTTTTGGTATCATCGCCTTTGTCTTTGACTTCAAAATAACCGGGCTGATCGCGACTTCCGGAATCCTGATGATGATCATCGGTCTCGCCATCCAGTTAAATATCGCGAATATTTTTTCCGGAATCGCTTTGAATCTTGAGCGCCCTTACCATGTAGGAGACTGGGTAAAAGTCGGCAGCTATTCTGAAGGACGGGTCATAGATATCAACTGGAGAACGACCAGATTCGAGGACAAACTGGGTTGTATCTTTGCCATTCCCAATTCAACCGTGGCCGAATCCTTTATCCATAATTTCAGTCTGCCCAGTGAAATGTACAATGACTGGATTTCAGTCTATATCGACCCCGAACACGATCCCGAAAAGGTAAAAGCGGTATTGTTAAAAGCGGTGTCAGAGGTCGATGAGCATATTCTGAAGGATCCGGCCTGTTGGGTTTATTTCTTTGAAATTACAGATACTTCAGCAGTGTATCTGGTGGGCTGGTCATCGATTGAATACCGGGCGAAATATGACGTCCGCCAACTGGCTTGGCTCAGTATCTGGAAACACCTGGACAAGGCCAAAATCCGACCGGCTGTCCGTCGCCAGGCGATACAACTGCAGCAAAATGAAAACAGGGAATTACCGGAACCCCTTCAATCGAAACTACCGAAGATCGAATGAACAAGAAAATACAGCAATACGGTATTGCCGTGTTTGCCACCATGGCTGCCGTTGGAACGGCTGTTGTTCTGCCGGAAGACACCGCCCTCAAACAACACGGAACCTTCTCGATAAAGGTGATGTACCATAAGGAAGCGGTGGAAAACGCCACCCTATCCCTGATCGATCTGAATACCCGTAAAGAGGAAAAACTTCGAACTGATGCTTTTGGTTACGGGCGTGTTTATTCCCATCGCAAAGGATTCAAGGGAGACAGGTATCACTCCCGTCCTGCGGGAACCTACTCGGTATTTACACAGAAAGAAGGGATCCCGACGAAAAAGATCCGATTTTTTCTAACTGAAGACGGATTTACAGAGAAGGTCATTGTCATCAAGGATCCGCAACGAAAGAAGTTAACGACAGACGAGACCCTCATTGAAGGTTCCTGGGAGGAAAAAGCCCCTATGCTCGTTTCCAAGATCAATGCCTCAAGCAACACCGTTAAGGATAAAATATATGTTATAGGAGGATGGCGCAAACATTACATCAACTCGGTGGAGGTATATCATCCGGACAGGAATCGCTGGGAAAGACGATCCCTGCTCAAATACGCCAGGGACCATCATTCAAGTTCGGTTGTATCAAAAAAAGTATACATTATCGCCGGACACAACCACGACCATGAAGGAGGCATTGGACCAATCGAGATATACGATCCCAAAAGTGACAGTTCGATATTAGGGAGTCCCATACCCACCAGGCGATATGACCATTCCGCCAGTGTTGTCAAAAAAGAGATATTCGTGTTCGGAGGCCGTCAGGCAGCTGACAGCATAGAGATTTATGATACAAAAACAGATACCTGGCGGAAAGGAACCACAATGCCGACCAAGCGGACTTCTCATTCAAGTCATGTTATCAACAGGAGGATCTACCTTATTGGAGGTCGCTACGGTAAAAAAGTCCTCGATTCGGTTGAAGCGTATGATCCATTAAGGAATAAATGGACACGCAAAGCACCGCTGCCAACTCCTCGCTATTCGCACTCGGGTTGCGTTATTGACGGCAGGATCTATGTTTTCGGAGGCAAAGGAGCGTTAACATCGGTTGAGGTATATGATCCGAATACAAATAGTTGGAGTCAGGGAAAACAGTTGCCCGCCGAACGTTACAATACAACCTGCAGTACTGTTGAAGGCAAAGCTTATCTGCTGGGAGGCTCAGGTACCTGGAATAAAAACGACGTCTACTCCCCCCGTCAAGGAACGAACTGACTAAAGCCGCTTTCAATCCACAGATCCGTTATCCGGATCAATCTCTTCTTCAAAAAAAACTCATTCTGAGATAGCATATCAGGACAACTTATCCGGGATAGAGTAGTTAATCTTTCACCCGGACAATCCGGAACGCGCCCCTTGAATATGTATAGCCAATATGAAGGCAAAAACCGTGGTTTGTTTAAACCGATCAACAGGGACCTCTTTCCTCTTAAAGCTGGTCATTTCTCTTTTACCAATTTTGGTTACCCTGAACCTGTCTGCCAGGACACAACTGGACTGGCTAAAGTTCAATCAGATCCCGATTAATATTGCCGAGGGACAATACAAAGGGGAAGGTATCAATGAATTGATTCTCGATCTTTTTCGCAAAGAGATCTTAACAGATTTTGAAATCCAGGTTCTCTGGCTGAACCATAAGAGATTTAACGTTGAAGCAAAACACGGAAATAATTGCTATTTTGGCTGGAGGACCTTCCCGAAATACCGCCTGTTTTCCAATCCCATTCTAATTTGGTTTCCCATGGGAGTAATTGCTCACAGCCGGGATGCTCACAAATTTGGTCCACCCGGCACTGTGGTGTCGCTGGAGAGTCTGCTGCAAAACCAGGATCTGCGCATAGGCCTGGCAAAAGTCTTTGCTTATGCGCCGGGTATCCGGCGGCTGACAAAAAAATATGCGGATAACGAAAATATCTATTGGGAGGAAAGCGGGTTGCTCCAATCGGACCTTCGCATGATTCTGAACAACCGCATCGATTACACCATCAACTGGCCCATGTTACCCATTATCAGTGAAAGTGTTTTGGGGATTCCCAATGAGTTTGTTTTTTATAATATAAAGGAAGATCAGAAATACCTGTATATCGGCATTAGCTGCAGCAAGACCGAAGCAGGGCAAATCGCCATTAATCGCATTAATCAACTGGTCGGGAGAAGAGACATTCTTGACAAGATAGTAGGTTTCGCAGCGCGATGGAATATTCTCTCCAAACAATGGAAGGATCTCTACCAACAGGTCATCATTGAAGGGAAAACCAGCCCCCTGGTTGTTCACATGGATTACGCCGAGTAAGATTCAGCCTTGAATTGCAGCTTTCTCAACATTCAACGGGAGATGAATGATGAATTTGGTTCCTCTCCCCTTCTCCGATTCCACTTCCATGCTGCCCTTGTGGTTCTTGGTAATAATCAGGTAAGAAACGGAAAGCCCCAATCCTGTGCCTTTTCCTACCGGTTTAGTCGTGTAAAACGGTTCAAAGATCCGTTTGAGCTTTGATTTATCGATACCGGGGCCGTTATCTTCGATTTCAATGCGCACTCTCCTGCCGTCGGATTTGGCATAGATCCCGATTTGGGGTTGATCTTTTTTCTCATCTTCGTAAATCGCTTCTGCCGAGTTTTTCAAGAGGTTCAATAACACCTGTTCAATTTCGGTTTCCGATCCCATGAACTCTATCCGGTCCGGCCCCAGGTTTTTAACCAGCTTGATGTGTTTGAAGTCGTATTTTTTAGTCAGATCGTAATCGTTAACGGCCAGTTCGATTGTGTTGTTCACCAAACTTTCCAGATCCACCGGCGCGAATTGAGTACTGGATCTGCGACTAAAACTCAGCATATTGGACACGATTTTCGCAGCTCGTTTCCCCGACTCTTCCACTCCCTTCAAGTATTTAAAAATCTCTCGTTTCTCCAAATACTCGTTGACGCCATCCAGATCCACATTGATCGACTCTGCCACTTCGCGGTTTTTCTTCCAGGTCGGTCTGATTCTTCTCATTGAGTTCTGAATTCCGGTGATGACAACAGAAAGAGGATTATTAATCTCATGGGCAATTCCCGCTGCAATTCCGCCGACAGAAACCATTTTCTCGGTCTGAATCATGAGCTGATCTATTCTTACCTTCTCGGTAATGTCTTCGATTCTTACCACAACACCCTGCTCACCGTTTGTTGCAAGAGGATATGCCATAACATCCCAGAATACTGTTTTATCTTCAACCTGCCTGTTGATTCTATAACTGCGCCCCGAATAGGAGTGTTCCAGAACTTTTTTGAGAAAGTCCGTTCGCTCTCCCAGGGGAGGAAAGACATCAATTAAGAGTTTCCCCTCAACTTCGTCCGGACGTTTGCCTGTTTCATCCTCGGCGCTACGATTCCAGTGGGTTACTTTACCATTGTTATCGATGCCGATGAGAATGGCCGGCATGGAATCCACAATATTCTTTAATTGATTCTTTAGTCGGTTCAACTCTAACTGGTTGTCAATTCTGGCACTGAGATTCTCCTTCAATCTCACACGCATGCGGTTGATAGAATTGACCAGGGATTCAAACAGATCCGGTTGTCTGGGGCGGGACATTCGCCTTTTGATGGCAAGAGGAGCATCCAGATTATTCAGATCAAAAGCGCTGAAATAACCGGTGATGGAGATTAGATGCTTCATAATCAAGCGATGGAAGATGAACAAAATACAGAGCGAAACAAGAAAGGTCTTGATCCCCTGGGTTAGGAGAATCAGCAGCAATTTTGCTCTCAGCCTCTGCATCACTTTGTCCGTACTGGCAATTACCAGCAGGGATCCGATTTTCTTGTCGGAATTTCCGTAATAGAGGGGCAGATCTTTTTTTATCAGTTGTTGGTCTATCCTCTCCCCCCAACTGGCAAAAATCTTTTCCACCCCGTTTCTGTGCTCTCGAACTTCCAGATACTGGATATCAGGTAAATAGGACGCTCCTTCAAGACTGTTTTTCATCTGCCCCGAATCCAAAGCCCACAAACTACTGGAGATTGTTTTCAGGTATCCCTTTTCTATGTGCCTGATGCCGCCCTCTATGGATTTGATATCGGATCTGTAATCACTGTAAAGCTGGACCGCTGTACCGATCAGTGTAAAAAAGGAACTACAGAGGATAATATAACCAAGAAGCAGTCGTGAAAGCCGGTTATTGTGCCAGTTGAGAGTATTCTGCATGTTTACTCGCTTGAGAATTTGACCGGATGTCTTAAATCAGTTTGCGATTTACTGTCTGTTGAAAAAGAGGTCGTTCCCTGGAAGCATCGAATTAGTGCTGGCGAGGTTTAGAGAGTAGTATGACCAAAATGACCTATTAGGTCGACATTTAAACTCATGGGGGTGACGATTTTTGTCATCATCTAATAAATCATTCCGTAACATTACCTTCGGGATTGAAGGGTTTTCGATGTATAGCGGCAAACCTCACTGCATGTCAATTGAAACAGGATTGTATTGTTGAGGCTCCAGTTGGCCGATCTTTGGATGATCCTTAATTCTCAAAATTGATTAGCGGTCATTCCGGTAATCGGTGAAATACTCAATCCAGGCCTAAAAAAGGGGTAAGGGGTAGATCTGAAGCCGATTATCTAAGCACGACGATAAAGCTCTCTCAATTTATGCCACGATTGTCCTGCCAGGGGAGTCAGAATGTAAAATTCCAGTACCATGGCAATGGCTGCTGAAAGGCACCAAAAGCAGGTAGCACCGATAACGAAAGGTTCCAAGAAGGTAAGGTAGGTGAAAAAAAGCACGCCGATCAAGAGACCGCCCCACATTCCCAGGCCGAACAGGGACTGCCTGTTTGCAGGGCCGAACTGGTAAAGCAGCCAGAACAAAGTTACAAGCAAGATACCCATGATTCCGAATCCCGCAACAGAAATCCATCCAAACAACTTAGCGTACGGGCTCTGCTGCACTGCGTTGCAATCTCCGACAGCACCACATTGGGCTTCCGCTCCACTCAACTCCGAATACAGCAGGTATCCGGCTGCGGTCAAAACTATGAGGGAGAGAAGGGGAATAATTCGAATCTGCCAAATGGCAATTCGTGTCTTGTTCGATCCCCGGAATGACCACAAGGAAAACAGAAGAGATATCAGCATTCCTGTAAAAACAGTAATCGCCAGCAGATCCTCAAAGGATCCCAAAAGTGACTTGTGCGAGGAGAGAATGTTGCTGATTTCGGCCAGTTGCCAGGCCACATAAACACCTACCAATTGCAGGGTTAAAACACCGGCACGGTAAATACAGGGTTGGCGCTTCTCCTTCCGAAAAAAGAGATAAAGTGAGATCACGAGACCGACGATCAGGCAGCACAACACGACAACCGCATAACGGTTGGCAAGGGGATCATGGTTATATCTGTAGGCAAAACCTGCCAAAAGATACTGGATTTCGTTAACCTCTCCGGCGATCCACCAGGAGGCCTGATCCTCTTGATTCATTTGGGTAATCGCTTTCAAAACTTTATCCAGCCCGGGAATATCCGGCCACCCGGTCTTCTTCTGGAGAATTCTCTCTTCAACCAATGCGGGAAACTCCCTGGTAACGGACTCAGAACCTTTTAGAACAACATCACCGACGATCACAAATGGAAGGGACTCGGTCAGGGATAAGTTCATCGCAAGCAGGGTTGACAGATAGAGTCCACCTCCTCGCGGGTCGCCATTGTTCACGGTCAGGATATTCAGAGCGTCTCCATACCTTTTTTTAAAAACCGGCAGAATATCATGTGTCAGAGCCTTACAATCGGGACAGTCCTGTTTGTAAAAGACTATGGCTTTCACGGATTCTCCGTTATCTGCAAAGGCGATTTCGGATGCCGGAAATATCATCAACAGAGCAACCAGAAATCCAAAGAGATTCACACGGCTCTTCCGCCGGGCGACGTATTTCAGACTAAAAAGGGTGACTCCGTCAGAATCATGGTGATATCTACTCATAATCTTTCTTCCTGCCAAAAGCGATCTAGCTTAAAATAGGTTTTGTCGGATTGTACCTTTGTTCACACTAAAAAATCGTCACCTACCATCCTTTTGCATGGATACAAGTGGTTGAATGACTGCAATTTTTCACCCGTTTGATTTTCCGTTTTTTACTGCAGCACCTCCATCCATAGATCAGCGTGTGCTTCCAATCCACCTTCATGAAAATGGCAGCCGTCATATCTGTAAGAAAATCCCAGGGTATCAGTATTCGGTCCTTGGAAAACATAGTTTTCAATATCCACCAGATCCATTTGCGCCTGCTGGATTTGTGTAATGGGATCACCTCCACATCTGCTGGCGATGGATACGTAAACAGGTGTTGTCGGTTGTCGACTTCTGATACTCCCCAGCATCAAATTGAAGTTTGTTTTATATTCATCGGCGGTGGAATATCGATCAGATTCTCCCTGGTGCCAGAGAAAATGGGTAGTGGAAAAGCCGGCATTACCTAACAGATCCATTGCCTCGGTAATTCGATCATGATACAGCGCTCCGGGAACCCATAGCGAAACGGAGGTCCCCCCAACACCAACAGAGATAAAAAGCACATTGTCATACAGTCCCGCCGAAACGATTTTCGGTCCCAGTCTGCTCCATACACACCCCAGATCCAATACCGGTTTATATAACATAGGATCCGAGGCATAGGAACAAAGGCCGTTCGAATCCATCATATAGACATTACGATTCAGAGTTTTTCTTCCCGGTGATGAATCGGTCGAATTGGACTGACCGAAAACGACGGCAACCATCAGGCGCTCCCGCGGGATTTGGTCACAGGTGTTGCTGTCTGCTTTTGTGAAACCGGTTTCGGTTGAGTAATCTTCAGCAAGGCTCCCCCCTTCTTCAGCCCTGATACCGGTACTGATTCTGATCTTGTATTGGGAATCCGATTCCACCAGATAGGGAACCCTGATGGTGTTACCGTTGTCGGTCAAACCCGCATAGTCAAGTCCGATACAACTTTGAAAGTTATCGGAAGACAGTTGAACAGACCCGGAACAGGTTCCGTTTTCCCGGATACTCGAAACAGTTGACAGGTTGACGGACTGGTTGAAAGTTACCTGCAGCACCCCGCTGGCAGCTATGTCGGAATCACCATCATCCGGGACCATGGAGAATATGCGAAGCTCCGTATCGGTGTTCACCCCCGAATCATTCTGGTCGCAGGCACAAAGAATCAAACAGATTACGAAAATCTTAACAATCAATTTGATGACGGATAATTCCGGACGATTCATCGACATGTTTCAAGCAGCAATTAGCTTGCCTGGTCAAAGGTCAAGCTGACAGAAATTGGAGTTCAATATCATTGGTTTGCATCATAACCCATCAGTTTGCGTTATTGGAAGTCAAAGTTACCCACTTTATTGTTCAAACATCGATGGCGTCGGTTTTTAGACCCTTTTCGAATCACTTGCCAAACTGATTTACCTGTGAAAAAGTGGGGACAAGAATTGTGGGATATTAGAAGAAATTAACTTAATCGCATAGAATATCAATGAAGAAGGTTTCATTTTTCATTTTGGCAGCGACATGCCTATTCATCGTCTTGATTCTCTCATTGCCGGGTTGTAAAGAATCTGATTCGGAAGTCACCACCGATTCGGATCAGGCATCTGTGAACTTCAAAACCAGGGCGACCTACTACACCGACTCCGACACCGGTACTTCACGTCTGGGCAGTCAGTCCGCTGACGTTGAAATCATTGATATTCTTGTCTCCGAATATAACGTCGTCTTCTACAAGGTTGAAATCGGTAATAGCGAAGAGGATAAATTCACTCTTTGGGAAAACGATGATGGTGTAACCCAGAATCTTGCCTCAACTGAAATCAGGGATTTTAATTCCGAAAACGATGTTGCTCCCGGTCTTTACAAATACTGCAGGGTCACTATAGGCTCGACCATCAATCTGGTGGGGGCATATAGAGATGTGAAGGGTGAAGCGGCTGTTGAAGTCAGTGGTAACAGCAACTCTTCCGAAGCGACAAAAGCTGTCTACCTCTTTGGAAAGGCTGAAACGGGCACAACAGGAGATTTTATTCTTACCAGCGAAATCGATGTTCAAAACGGCTCCGCTCTTGTCTTTGTGGTAAACGTCAAGGATACGGTCACATACAACTCAGGCATTCGCCTCAGCGCGCCAACCATGACCTTCTATTCCGATTGAGCAACACCTTTTCCGATATATTCCAATCTTTAATTCCGGGTACCCCGTTATTCACCTTCAGAAGCTTCTCTTTTTCCATCAAAGCTTTCCGTAGTTTGGTAATCAGTTTTTCACGTTCCAATTCCGAAACTTTCATTTTGTTAATATTGCGGACCACACCAATAATCTTTAATATGCCATCCTCTTCGGCAAGCTTGGCCATGATTTCCAGCCAGAAAGTGCCGCCATTCCTGTGAAACGGCTCAATTTCAAGTTTATAGGTTTATGTCATTCCCTGCCGATTGTGTTTTTCTGAAAAACCATCTCGAACTCTCTCACAAATCAAACTGAATCTTAATATTGTTAACCTTGATATAGCGGAACCAGAGAATGATGGTAAAAATGGAACGATAGGGTTTGTAGCGCATCACACGGCGCTGTATACTTTCTTTCGAATCTGAATCCTTGATGAATCCTGCCTGAATCATGGATTTTATCAAAGCGAGATCTCCAATGGGGAAAACGTCCAGCTTGTGTAGACAACTTAAAAGGTAAACATCGACTGTCCAGTTACCGATTCCCTTTATGTTAAGCAGTTCCTTGCGGAGGGAAGTGATATCAAGATTATTGAGTGTATCCAGATCCAACCTGCCCGCTTCAAGTTCCTCCGCCAATCCCCTGACATAAGACATCTTTTGACGACTGAACCCACAACTCTTGAACTGAGCATCACTCATTCCCAATACTCTTCCCGGGGATATCTCTTTGAGGAGAGTCTCCAGTTTTTGATAGGTCGAGAATGCCGATGCCAATGAAACCTGCTGCTCGAGGATAATCATTACAAGACTTTTAAAACCGGGATCGCGATGCCAGAATGGTGGATACCCAATCTCACCAAGAATTCCTTTTATCCTTTTATCCCTTTTCGCAAGCTTGTCACAATAAAGTCTAAGACTTTCCCCATTATAAGTGTCCTGTAAAAGATCTTCTCCCATGTTATAATCCTTTCTCTAAAACACACATTAACAGTGTCGCTCAATATCCGCTTGCAATCCCTGTTGGTCAACTCCCAAAGGAGCGGAAGCTGTAACTGAGCATAAAAAAATATCACGAATTGTGGATCAAATAAACGGTTGAGAATCAAAATCGAGGTTAAGATAATGATATCAAATTGATAGAGTTTTTTCTGTTTGATTTCAGACAATCTTGTACGTTTGTTGCAGACGATCAATTCGATGGAGAGATGAATTACAACTTCTTAGAACATGATATGGGTGAGAATCGTGGAATTTCATAATATTTCGACCGCGTATTCGCTTCGGATATCGATTCCACCGTAGCTAAAAGGATAAAATCACATCATGGTGAACAATCAAAAAGAATCAAAAAAAACAAGAATTTTAGTAATAGGCGATCGAAAGAAAAATCCGATTGACCTATCCGCCATGGTGAGTGAAGCCTTCCCTGAATGCGAGATAAACTATGTGGAAGCTCCGGATGAAGATAAGTTAAAGATTGAAACGCTACCCCCACATGCTATTCTGCTGGATGTCAAGCGAAATGGTAAAAACAGTTTTGAAGCCTGTAAAAAACTGAGGGCGATGGAATACACCGCCAATACTCCCCTTGTCATACTATTGCCATCAACAACCGCTATAGAACACAAAATCAGAGGTTTGAACTCGGGGGCGGATGTTGTGATGGTTAAGCCGTTGAACGCTTCTGAACTCGGTGCCCAGCTTAGGGCATTGCTTCGTATAAAAAACGCTGGGGACGAGTTGCGTCAGGAAAAAGAGGACCTTATGCAGATTTTATGGGATAAGACCAGTGCACTACGGGAGAGTCAGGAACAATTAAAAAATATCTTAGACAACAACCCGGATCATATTCTTCATCTCGATCCGGATCTTAAAATCCTCTGGGCAAATCAAACAGCCCTGAACCTGAACCACAAGGCTGTCGGGCAATACTGTTACGAAGCTTTCACCTTAAGGGACTCAGCCTGCGAAGAATGTCCCTGTTTGAAAGCCCTGGAAACCCAAAAAAAAGAAACTGCGGTGGTCTACCAATCTGAATTCAGGGGAGTCGGGAAAAGCTATTGGGAAAGTGTAGGAATTCCCCTAACGGATCGTAAGGAAAAACTGACCGGTATCATTAAAATCTCCAGAGACATTTCCGAATCTAAAAAAAAGGAGGAGCAGATCAAAAACTCTCTTCACGAAAAGGAGATTCTCCTTAAGGAAATTCATCACCGCGTAAAAAACAATATGCAGGTGATTTCAAGTCTGATCAACCTCCAGGCCAACAGGACAGAAAACTTGGCTATCAGGGAAACCCTGAAAGAAAGCCAGCTCAGGATCCACGCTTTATCAGCCATCCACGAAACACTTTATCAATCAGAAAGCCTTACGGGGATAAACCTGAAAACATATGTCTCCCGAATTGTCACTCCTTTGCTTCAGACATACGCGACCGTTTCACCGAGAGTCACCTTTTCCATCGATACAGAATCCCTGGTACTGGCTATTGAACAGGCAATGCCATTAGGGCTGGTAATCAATGAACTGGTTTCAAATGCTTTAAAATATGCCTTTCCCGGGGAAAAAAACGGTACGGTTTCCGTGAGCTTGAAGAGATCCGGACAGCACCTGGTTGGTGCCGTATCCGACAATGGTGTCGGAATTGCTCCGCATGTGGACCTGAATACCTCGGATACATTAGGCCTGAACCTGGTTGAGGCCTTGGTCGAAACCCAACTGAACGGAAGCCTGGAATTGATCAGATCCAAAGGGACGCACTTCAAGATAAGGTTTCAAATTAAAGAACCTGCCTTCGTGAACGAGTAGATACGGAATCACACCCAAACCCGGGGAGATTTGGAATCACCTCCAGAAATTCACAACTCCCGTAAGCTGCCTGACAACACCTCAATAGAACTTTCTTCAAAATGTTTGAATCTGTAAATGTAAGGATGACATCGGTTCGATGACCATAATCCGTACTATCATGATAACAGATACTGGTTTTTGACTAAAAACTGTGTTAAGATGCGATAAAATCCGCGATTAGATGATCGCGGATAGTGTCGGAAGTATCGTCTACTAAACTATCCATTTGGTTTTTAAAATATTTCCAACCTGGACCTTTTTCAGGAATTTCGTATGAACTCCTTTACAGACAGCAACGATTTCTATCGCTCAGTCTTTAACAATCTATCCATAGGCATCTACATGATGGACCTTAGCGGCAAGATAATTTCCGCTAATCCCTACATGTGTAAAATTCTGGAGTTCAGTGAAAAGGAACTTCAAATGAAGACCTGCTTCAACCTGACACATCCGGATGACCTGGAAACAACTCAAAACAATCTGAATCGGCTTCTCGAAGGGAATCTTGAAAATATCAGCTTCAGCAAGCGGTTTCTGCGGAAAAATGGTGATCACTTCTGGACTTCCGTGGGGGTCTTTCTTAATCGGAATTCAGAAAACACACCCCAGTTCTTTATCTCTCATATCAAGGATATCTCAAGGGAAAAAGAACTGGAATCACAACTCCGCCATGCCCAGAAAACCGAAGCTGTTGCCACTTTGGCCGGAGGAATCGCTCATGATTTTAACAATATACTTTCCTCTATTCTGGGAAACGCGGAATTTGCCGTTCGGCATGAATTAAAGGATGATGCGCCAGGAGCTTACAGTGTCCGGCAGATTATCAAGGCTGCCAAAAGGGCCAGCTTTCTTGTCAAGCAGATCTTGACTTTCAGTCGCCGCCGAAAGCCGGAACTGGCGCAAATCAGCGTTAATCCCATTGTCAAAGAGATTACCAAGCTGCTGAAAAAAACCTTACCGGCCAATATTGAAATCCGCCTCTCGCTGAAAAATCAGTCCGATATCCTGATGGCGGATCCCGTGAACGTTCACCAGATACTGATGAATCTCTGCACCAATGCGGCAGAGGCCATGCAGGAAAAGGGAGGAAAACTGGAGATCTTGCTTGAAAACACCGATCAGAACGATATCGATCCTTTGAACATGCCGCAGGGCCCCTCATCCAAGTTCCTGAAGATCATTGTCAGAGATGACGGTATCGGTATGCCCCCTGAAATCAGAGAGAGGATATTTGAGCCCTATTTTACAACCAAATCCATGAAAAAGGGAACCGGACTGGGTCTGCCGGTCGTTTATGGCATTGTTGAAGATTTGAAAGGAGCTGTTGATGTGGAAAGCAAACAGGGAGAAGGAGCCTGTTTCACCGTGATCCTTCCTCTTTTCGAGAGAAAGCAGGAGCCACCTGCCCCCACGGTTACGAACCGGAATGCGGGGCCGGGAGCAAGAATTCTCTTTGTAGATGACGATGAACAGATCATTGAGTTCATGATTCGCTCAATGGAGACGATGGGATATCAGGTTACGGCCAAAGCCGATAGTGTTGGCGCTTTCGCCTGTTTCAAGCAGGATCCGACACAGTTTGATATTGTGATTAGCGACATGAACATGAACGGTTATACCGGTGATGTGCTGGCCAGGAAAATACTGGAAATCCGACCCGATATTCCCGTCATCATTTGTACGGGCTATGATGAACTACTGGCAGAAGAGCAAGCGGAGAAGATCGGAATCAGAGACATCGTCATGAAACCGTTCATGGTGGATCAACTGGATGAAAAAATCAGGCAAATCCTGACCATCGATACTCAGTCGGAATTGAAGACACCGGGTCAAACCAATACTCCCTGATCATCAGCATTCTTTTAAACCATTATTGCATATGAAGGCTAAATCAACACCACAATCCAGAATACTGGTTGTCGATGACGACGAAATGTTTTGCGATGTCATGCTCAGACATCTCCTGAAAATGGGCTATTATGCCAGATTTGAGCTGTCCCTTGGTGCCGGAATGAAAAACCTGCAGGAAAATGTCTATGACATTGTTTTGCTGGATGTAATGCTTCCCGACGGAGACGGTTTGTCCGCTCTTCCGGAAATATGTAAACTGTCCTACCAGCCTGAGGTTATCATCGTAACAGGCGATGGGGATGAAACAGGTGCAGAACTTGCCCTGAAAAACGGGGCTTGGGACTATATTGAAAAACCCCCCGCCATATCAAAACTGTCTCTTACCCTGACAAGAGTTCTGCAATATCAAAAGGAAAAGAAAGAACTTAATCCCCTGCTGATTCTGGACAGGGAAGGTGTAATAGGGGAGGGACGCGAGATAAGACAGGCGCTGAAGCAGGTCGCCAAAGCAGCCAACAGCAATACCAATGTTCTAATCTCCGGTGAAACCGGTACAGGCAAGGAAGTTTTCGCCCTGGCGATACACAAGAACAGCGAGCGATCGGATAAAAACATGGTAGTGGTTGACTGTGCCTCGCTACCGGAAAACCTGGTGGGGAGCGTCCTGTTCGGTCATATCAAAGGAGCTTTCACAGGTGCCACCGAAAATCATACCGGTCTGATGAAACAGGCTGATGGCGGTACGCTCTTTCTGGATGAGATTGGAGAGCTGCCATTGAATATTCAAAAGACTTTTCTGAGGGCTCTGCAGGAGAGAAAATTCCGTCCTGTCGGGGGAAGTCGGGAAGTGAGCAGCGACTTCCGGTTGATTTCCGCCACTAACCGCAACCTTGCTGAAGAGGTCAAAAACGGGGCATTCAGAGAAGATCTGCTCTTTCGACTGCAAACTCACCAAATTCATCTCCCCCCTCTCAGAAAACGTTTGGAAGATATTAATGAGCTGACAACCTACTATATCTCAAAAATCTGTGAACGATTGCAAACCGAACCCAAAAGGATAACCCCGGAGTTTCTGGAAGCCCTGAAAAGCTATCACTGGCCAGGTAACGTACGGGAGCTGATCAACACCCTTGAAACAACCCTCGGACAGATTCAGGGTGAAAAAACACTGTTTGTGAAACATCTGCCACTTCATATCCGACTGCAAAGCACCGAAATCTCGCGCAAGAAAGCGGCTGATTCAACGATATCTCATCCTGCAAGAATCGACCGACAGCAGCCCTTTCCCAACCTGAAAGAGTTTAAAACCAAAGTCATTGACAATGCCGAGATAAACTATCTGAAAGAGCTGATAACCTTATCCGGGAATAACGTTCGGGAAGCCTGCCGAATTTCCGGGATCTCAAGGGCCCGACTTTATCAGCTCCTGAAGAAGCACCACTTAAGCATCGCAATCAGATAGCGTTTAAAAACCTCCTGGCAGACAACTTCCGATTGTCTATTTTTATTGGACTGTGTCTCCTTTTTTTAGACACTTCCTCCATATACCACCCCTTTTGTTTTTGTGTCTGATCCGAAAAGTTTCGTTTTAAATTGTTATTATTGGTTTTTTCGTCACTTCTCGGGGCTGGCATATAAGTTGAAGAATGAACATTTCCGTCAATGTCTACCACAGAATAGGGATATGCAAGTAGAAACCAATGCCGGGACAGCATTCATTAGCTGTCAGCAGATTAAACACAAATAAAAATGGATGTCATTTTCTACCTGTCCGGAATCCGGGAAAAGCTTCCTCGATTTAAAGAAACCGTGATTTCATCGATCCCTGCAGAGCGCAGTAAATTGTGTAACTCATTAAAAGAACTATCTGTTACGCTGAGACGCGCTATGGCCGGACGTTCCATTTGCGTTATTGCTGCCGCCAAGAAGAAAGATCTTTTCGATCTGCTGTCCATTCAGGATCTCTTGAAAAACTCAAAGCTGGTTTTATTGCTTCCGGATGATTCAGAGGAGACTCTTGAAGTTGCTCATCTCTTATACCCGAGATACTTGGATTCAATTGAAAGTGACTACACCAATCTAAGGGCTGTTTTGTTCAAGATGATCAATTTTCAAACCATCGATTGCCAAGCTCTGAGGTAGCCCGGCAAACGTGTTCAGGAAAACTCCTTTAGGCTCAGGGTCAGAAAATGCAGACTACAAATATGGTACTGAAAGATAAAACCATCATAACTACCGCTTATCCCGGTTGGTTTGCAAAGCTTTTCGGATTCTTAAGATCACGGTTGGGAAACAGGCTCACGGAAAAGAACAATCAGGTTTTCACGCGAAACTCCATTCTGCAGAAATCTGAACTTCCGGAACTCGAATCACTTCCTCCGAAATCAGATCCACAGCGGTCTTTGCCTGCCATGTTGCCGATTAATAGCTGGAACTCCGGGTTGGCCGATATGGCATCAAAGCTGGATAATCTGTCAAAATCAACTGAAAAGGAGTTTCTTTACCTGGGAGAACGGTTAAATCATATCAACACTATAAACAACCAGAATGCAGCCCTGGCTGATAAAGTTATCACCACTCTGAACACCGGCAAAGCAGCTGATCTAAAATCAATCCGGAAGGCGTTGAATGACGGATTCTCCAAGGCGGATCAGGCTGAAAACGCTCTCTCCGATCTGTCCGTCGCTTTAGGTAAAATGGAGGCTAATATTGGAGCAATCACAGAGCTAAATGAGTCTCTGGACAGAACTTACAGAGCCTTGCGTATGGTGCGGGTAATGATCCGGATTGAAACCGAGAACGCTGGTTGTCTGGAATTCAACACGGTTGCGGACGATTTGACAACACTGGAGGAACTGATTACCGGGAATGCCGGGGAGATCAAAAATGCATCGACAGAAACCGTTGATTTGATTCAAAAAATTCTCTCACGCATTGAAAACAAAAACAGAAGTAACCAGCTTTCGCTTGTTCAGGAACAAGGAAAAATCCAGGAACAGATGTCTGTAATTTCGGGCAAGGTAGAGCGTAGTATTAACACCTGTCAGCAGATGGGCGGATTTATCAATTCCATCTCCTCGGCGATCGGTGAGATTGTAACCTATCTCCAGTTTCATGACAATTACCGACAGAGACTGGAACACATCAGCCACAATCTTTCAGAGGTCCAATCAGATCTCTCAGGATTTGCAACCGGAACTGAAAAAGACCTGTCAAAACTGAGAGCCTGGGCAACAGCAGTTTTAAATCTGCAAATGGCCCAACTGCAGAATCTCAAAAATGAAAACATAGAAGTGTCCGGTAATCTCTCCCAATCCTTTACCAGGATTCTAAACCTGATGCAAAAACAATCGGACACAGCCGACCAAATCATTCCAACCATGATGTCGCTTGAACAGGATATCGGCAAACTCGATGAACTGCTGAAAGAATTTTATTCCCATCTTGGCGACTATAAAAAAGTCAATTATGAACTGATGAACTCGACGGACCTTCTCAGTAAACATGTCAGCGGCATCACCAGGGTCAGCTCCTTAATCGAATCCAATGAATTAAATCTACGGCTGTTGGCTCTCAATTCAATGATAAAAGCCTCAGCGATTGGTCGTCTCGGAAAACCGCTTGCCGTGTTGTCAACAGAAATAAACACTATTTCTCAATCCGTACAACACCAGATCTCGGACAGGCTGGATATTATAAGTTCCATAAGCAGTGACTCAAACAAGATCACAGGCGATCTACTGTTGAATTTAAGAGAGTCCATGCAAACTGTGGATGAAAGCTTTGACCGGATTGGAACCTCGATCCTCACGCTTCTGCAAACAGATGAAAATGCCTCCAACTGCTCGGCCGCAACCCGAAGGTTGAAGGCGGACTTCTCAGACCTGGTGGACAAACTGCAATTCAGCAGGGCCATCAACGAAGGGTTGGATCATGTCATGAAAGGTTTGGAAAACATCTGTCAGCAGTTTAAGGAACACCTGCCTCAATCAGAACAGGGAATTGATTTGATAGATCCTGCCCTGCAGGAGTTAAAAAACAAGTACACCATGCAAGCCGAACGTGATATTCACAGGGCTTCGCTTGACACCTCTTCGTCCAGTACGAACCAATCCCTTGATGAAAACGACACAGGAACCATCGAGCTCTTCGATGATACGGAGCCTATGCCGGACAACGAAGCTGCCGATGAAGATCTGGGCGATAACATAGAATTTTTCTAAATTGCTTCGGATTTCAAACCGGGTCCCTTATGCAAAAACCCGTTCATATCCCTTATTTTTTCACGTTCACCGGATTATGAACTTTTTTGAATCTATAAGTTGACTAAGTTTATTAACATTTATCTCTTGCCCATAAACGGGCAAATATCTTGAGTCTCAGGAGATTGGTTAAATCCTGAACTGATTAATTTCTTTAAATCACGCTCTTTATCAATCTGTAGTCCCGGGAGGTCAAATGGTGAAACTCAATGATATCAAAATGAAACCTAAACTAATCAGCCTGTTTCTAATGGTCGGTATTATTCCCCTTATCATCGTCGGATTCTGGAGTGGTCGTCTTGCCAGCAACGCACTGCTGGATAAGTCTTTCGGTCAGTTGGAGTCGGTGAGGGGGATAAAAAAAGCCCAGGTAGAGAAGTACTTTGCTGAACGGGAAGGAGACATGGGGGTTCTGGTTGAAACGGTTGGAACCCTGAGAAAAGAGGCATTTCTCAAGCTGGAAGCTATTCAGGAGCTGAAAAACTCGCATATTAATAATTATATCTCCACCTTGAAATCTCAACTAAGGTCTTTTCGTGATGATCCCTATAGCATGCAGGCGCTTGTGGAGTTCGACCGAGCTTTTGAAGATGACGGAGATAGAGTCGGGGGTTCCCGCTGGAATGTGTTACTGAAAAAATACGACCAACGTTTGAACAACATAAAGACAGAGTTCGGCTGGTACGATCTTTTCCTGATTCACCATGACGGAGATATTGTTTACACCGTGGGTAAGGAATCAGACCTAGGGGTGACCATTCCTGATAGCAGCCTCGTTAGAAGCAGCCTTGGTTCTGCCTTTAAAAAAGCGCAGTCCATGGGGCCAAACGACATTGCCATCGGTGATTTCATGCCTTATGAACCATCAGGGGGGATTCCTTCTGCATTTATGATGGCCCAAATGCGTGATGATGAAGGCAAGCTGATCGGTTTTGCAGCCTTGCAGATTCCCTTAAAGAAGATCAATGATATCATGCTGCTTCGACACGGGATGGGAAAGACTGGCGAATCCTATCTTGTCGGACAGGACGGCCTGATGCGTTCCGATTCCTACCTGGATCCTGAAGGTCACTCCGTTGTTGCCTCTTTTAAGAACAACACTGCTGTTAACACCGAAGCGGTACGATCGGCTCTGGCCGGAAATGAGGATCAGAAAGTGATAATCGATTATAACGGAAACCCTGTCCTCTCCGCCTGGGCCCCGGTTGAAATCGGCGATGGCATTCGTTGGGCCATGATTTCAGAAATTGATGTTGCAGAAGCCTTTAGCCCGGTTGACAGCGATGGCAATGAATTTTATGCAAAATACAAGGAGATGTATGGTTATTACGATCTGTTTCTGATTAACCCGGATGGATTTGTGTTTTACACGGTGACCCGTGAGTCGGACTATCAAACCAATATGCTGAACGGAAGGTATTCCTCCTCCAACCTGGGCAAACTGGTCAAACAGGTCTTGAATACACGAAAATTTGGATTTGCTGATTTCCATCCCTACGCACCCAGCAACAATGAACCGTGCGCTTTTATCGCTCAACCGATTGTTTCTGAAAACCGGGTTGAGCTGATTATTGCACTGCAACTTCCCCTGGATGCCATAAACAGTATCATGCAGGAACGTGAAGGAATGGGCAGAACAGGAGAAACCTATCTTGTGGGTCCTGACAAACTGATGCGTTCCGACTCCTTTCTAGATCCCGCAGGTCACTCTGTAAAAGCATCATTCGCGGGCACAGTCAAAGCCAATGGAGTGGATACAAAAGCCGCCATAAATGCATTGTCGGGGGAGACTTCTTCCGAGATCATAACTGATTACAACGGGAATCCGGTTTTATCGGCCTATACACCAATAAAGCTTTGGGATCAAACCTGGGCTCTTCTTGCAGAAATTGATGAAGCCGAAATCATGGAACCTGTTAACGCTCTCCTGATATCCATTTTAGTGATGGGACTGATCATTGCGATTCTTGTGGGAGGCATTGCCATGTTTATTGCCCTGAGCATTTCAAAACCCCTGGGCAAAGGAACTCGGCTCGCCCAACTGGTTTCCGATGGAGATCTCACAGCAGATATCGATGTTCGGCAGAAAGACGAAATCGGTTTGCTTTCGACAGCTTTGAAAGAGATGATGCATCGACTAGGGGATATTGTCGGCACTATCAGAAGCTCCGCAGATAATGTCACTTCGGGCAGTCAGCAGTTAAGCTCAACAGCGGAAGAACTCTCGCAAGGCGCTACTGAACAGGCGGCATCGGTGGAAGAGACTACCTCTTCAATGGAAGAGATGAGCGCAAATATTCAGCAGAATGCCGACAACGCAAATCAAACAGAAAAAATCGCCATTCAGGCCGCAAAAGATGCAAAAGAAAGTGGTGATGCAGTGAATAAGACAGTTTCAGCCATGAATGAAATTGCAACAAAAATCTCAATTATTGAGGAAATTGCACGGAACACCAACCTTCTGGCTCTTAACGCAGCAATTGAAGCGGCTCGGGCTGGCGAGCACGGCAAAGGATTTGCGGTTGTTGCAGCGGAGGTCAGAAGGCTGGCTGAACGCAGCCAAAATGCGGCAGGAGAGATTTCCAATATTTCTGCCAATAGCGTTGATGTTGCAGAAAAAGCAGGAAAGATGCTGGAAAAATTGGTTCCGGATATCCAGAAAACTGCAGAACTGGTCCAGGAAATCAGTGCTTCCAGCAATGAACAGAATTCAGGTGTGGACCAGATTAACAAAGCTATCCAACAGCTTGATTCCGTTATTCAGCAAAATGCCAGTGCTACCGAGGAGATGGCATCAACTGCTGAAGAACTGGCAGCCCAGGCCCAACAGCTTCAGAGTACTATTGATTTTTTCAAGATTAACGGGAATCAGCAACATAAAGCAATTCATCTGAAAGGGACCGATGCAGGACTGCTTAGAGGAGGTTTTAATCACCCCGCCAATGGCAAATCCTCGATCGCAGAAAAAATCCCGCAACTGGAAAGCAGCCACAACAAGAAGATGGAATCCATCCCAAAGGTTGCTGTAAACCTGGACGATAATGTTGATCTCTCAGATTCCGAATTTGAGCGTTATTAGTTTGGTCTATAAACCACAATCTAAAATACAGAAACAGGATTCCGCCGATATTTGTTTTAAAGGATTCTGTTTCTGACAGACTTTTGAAAAAACTGTCTGATAATTTCATGGAAACGGCTCCGATTAACCCGGAATCTCAACAATGAGATCAATAGCTGGACTCAATACCGGAAAAGGCAGTTTTCACTCCGGGAGTTGGCCGGATAAGAAAGATTCCGGAGTTCTACAGCATTGCTCAAGTTCCCCGGACGTTTGATATGATGCCGGAGGTTATAGTAGAAGCTGTCTAGTTTTTTCAGACAACAATCAAGTAAACGAGGATATGAATACCCAAATTTATCATCTTTGATATCGGATCATCTCCAAATACTTTGTTATTAATAGCTTTTCATACTCATTACTACACTGGCACGTTTGTTGTAGTTTGTCCCCTGAGCTATGCACAAACCCAAATCCGGAAATCCAGGTTTGGGGAGAATCAATACTATCAATAGAACAATTAGGAGATACAATGAGCTGGAAAAACCTGAAACTTGGAAGAAAGATACTACTCGGTGTCGGAATTGTTCTTGTCTTAATGATTTTCGTCGGGGGCTGGGCCTGGAACGGGATTGACGGTATCGTTTCAGATGCCCAGGAACTCGCAGAAGGAAACAAGCTGGTTGGTATCCTCCTGCAAAGAGAAGTGGATCACCTCAAATGGGCTGGTGAAGTGAACAAACTCCTGACAGATGATCAACACACTGAATTGACCGTTGAAACCGATTATCGCAAATGCGGATTCGGCAAATGGTATTACGGAGAGGGAAGAAAAAAGGCAGAGGCGCTGATACCCGCCTTGAAACCTCTTTTTACAGCAATAGAAGAACCCCATCGCCTACTCCATGAATCTGCTATTGAAATCAAAGAAGTGTTTAGCCAGGCAAACGAACAGCTTCCCGCTATTCTGGCGAACAGGGAAACTGATCATCTGGCTTGGGCCGAGCAGATCCAGAATGCCATTTTGAGTAAGAGTGAAAAAACCGGTGTTCAACTGGATCATACCCAATGTGCTTTTGGTAAACTGCTTTTCGGAGAGGTTGGACGGCAAATGGCCAGTTCGGATTCTGAGTATGCCAGACTCCTGGAGGAGATTAAAGTGCCTCACAAACGTCTCCATGATTCGGCCATCAGGATAGACGAAGCCTTGAAAGCAGGAAAAACCGAGGAAGCTTTTGTAATCTATCGGAATGAGACCACACAGACACTCATAGAGACCAGAAGTTATCTCAAGCAGCTTCAGGCAAAAGCCCAATCCGATCTCGAGGGAGCTAAAAAGGCCAGGGCTGTTTTTGCCAATGAAACCCAGCCCAACCTGGATAAAGTGGCAAACCTGCTCGACGGACTGATTGATACAACCCGTCAAAATGTCATTTCAGAAGACCTCATGTTGGACAAAGCAATCAACACCCGCCTGGTTGTTGTTATTATCTGTGTTGTCGCACTGGTCATCGGTATCATTATCGCTATCGTTATTGCCAAGGCAATAACCGGTCCCATCGGCAAAGGCGTTGGTTTTGCAAAGGTGGTGTCCGAAGGGGATCTGACCGATCAACTGGATCTGGATCAGAAGGATGAGGTGGGAGAACTGGCACACGCACTTAACCAGATGGTGTCCAAGCTCAGCTCTATTGTTGGGGAAATCAGGCTGGCAGTGGATAATGTCACTGCTGGCAGCGAACAACTGAGTTCGACTGCCCAGCAGTTGTCCCAGGGAGCTACCGAACAGGCGGCTTCGGTGGAAGAGACCACCTCCTCCATGGAGCAGATGAGCGCCAACATTCAGCAGAACGCGGATAACGCAAGCCAGACCGAGCAAATCGCCATCCAGGCATCCAGGGATGCCAAGGAGAGCGGTTCCGCCGTTAATAGGGCTGTAGGTGCCATGAACGAAATCGCTTCCAAGATATCCATCATTGAGGAAATTGCACGAAATACCAATCTCCTGGCCCTGAATGCGGCAATTGAAGCAGCACGGGCCGGTGAACATGGAAAGGGATTCGCAGTGGTGGCTGCGGAGGTTCGTAAGCTGGCAGAACGCAGTCAAACTGCAGCCGGTGAAATCTCGCAGATATCATCCAACAGTGTTGAAGTTGCTGAAAGAGCAGGCCAGATGCTGGAGAAACTGGTACCCGATATTCAGAAAACAGCGGAACTGGTCCAGGAGATCAGCGCTGCCAGCAATGAACAAAATGCCGGCGTCGATCAAATCAATAAGGCTATCCAACAGCTTGATTCTGTGATTCAACAAAATGCCAGTGCTACCGAAGAGATGGCATCAACTTCTGAAGAATTGGCCGCCCAGGCTCAACAACTTCAGAGTTCAATCGATTATTTCAAAGTAAATGGCACATCCAGACATGCCCCCCCTGTAAGTAAAGCAAAGCCTGTCTCTTCCCGCCAGGGATTCAGTCAGATTTCACATAAACAGCCAGAGAATGTCGCTGATATTCCGCGACTCGAAAATGGCAGAAAAAAACCCGAAGAGGCTTATCCCAAGGTAGCTATCAACCTTGATGACGGCATGAACCTCTCTGACAGTGAGTTTGAACGTTATTAATGAGGATATAATCATGAATGAAACTATAACCCTGCAAGCAGGTCAGTATCTTACCTTCAAACTTGAAGGTGAGGTATTTGCCCTGGGCATCGATCAGGTCAGGGAGGTATTGGAATTTGACAGGGTCACCAAAGTGCCCCAGACTCCCGACATGATGCGTGGCGTTATTAATCTCCGTGGAAGTGTGGTCCCGGTTATTGACCTGAAACTGAAGTTTGGTATGGGTGAGACTCAAAAAACGGTCAACACCTGTGTAGTTATCGTTGAACTGGAGCTGGATGGCGAGAATACCCTGATTGGGGCTTTGGCAGATTCGGTTCAGGAAGTTATTGATCTCGAAGATGAGCATGTTGAACCTCCGCCTAAGATTGGAACCCGACTCAATACCGAACTGATCCGGGGTATGGGCAAACGCGATGAAGAGTTCATTATCATTCTGGAGATCGAAAAAGTCTTCACATTAGACGAGCTTGAAATACTGCAGAACGCCGCCGAAATCAGTTGACCCCGGAAAGCTTGAACCTTTCGGCGGTAATCCGGACAATTAAAAAGCATGAAACAGACAACGGCAAAAAATGGAAACTGACATTAAGTTCGATGAGACAAACCAGAGAGCAGAGCTGAAACTGGGTGGCAATCTGATGATTCAGGATGCCAGCAAGTTAAAGGATGTGCTGTCCGGATTTCTGAGTTCCGCAGACGACTGTATACTCGACCTGGATGAAGTACAGTTGTTTGATCTCTCTTCCATCCAACTCCTTTTTGCACTTCACCTGACGGCAAAAAAACTGGACAAGCAGCTTAGCCTGAAAGGCGACTGCCCGCAATTGTTCAGAGAAGCAGTTGAAAGTGCCGGACTGTCCTGGACAAAGTGGCTCTGTTTTGGTGGGGCAGACTGATGATCGGATTGCAGACCCTGAAAAAATCGGATTTTAACCGACTCAGCTCTTTTATCGAATCTGAATTCGGGATCAAGATGCCGGCCGTCAAGAAAACAATGCTTGAATCCCGGCTCATGAAGCGACTCCGACAACTCAAGATCAATGACTATAAGGAGTATTGCGACTATCTCTTCAGTGCCGAGGGAAGACAAGAAGAAATCCCTCATTTCATTAACAAGGTTACAACCAACAAAACCGATTTTTTCAGAGAACCGGACCATTTCTCCCGTCTTTCACAGAATATCCTGCCATCATTACTGAACCAGAGCGGTAATAATATTAGGCAGTTGAGAATATGGAGTGCAGGATGCTCTTCAGGTGAAGAGGCCTACACCCTGGCGATGGTAATTAGTGAATTTGCATCCAGGAATCCGAAAATCCGGTTTAACTTTTCTATCCTGGCCACGGATATTTCGGACAATGTCTTGTCCATGGGCAAAAATGCTGTGTATCACACTTCCCAAATAGATCCGATCCCGCTGGCTTTAAGGAAGAAGTACCTGCTAAAAAGCAGGGACTATAAAAAACCGATCGTTAAAATCGCACCGGAAATCAGGGATAAGGTTACCTTTCGAAAACTGAATCTGATGGACAAGGACTTTGGGATTGAGCAAAACATCCATATCGCTTTCTGTAGAAATGTCATTATTTATTTTAATAAGGAAACCCAGGAAGCTATCCTTGGAAAAATAATCAGTCGTCTGGTTCCGGGCGGATACCTGTTTCAGGGACATTCAGAGTCTACCCAGGGAATGCGTCTTCCGGTAGAGCCGGTATTTCCAACCGTTTTTAGAAAATCTGTCTAGTCAGGACATTTTGTTTGAAGAGCAAACCAATGAATCCTATAAAGGTGCTTATCGTTGATGATTCGGCTGTGGTCAGGCAGGCCCTGGAACGCACCCTGTCATCGGATCAGGAAATCTCCGTTATCGGTACGGCTTCGGATCCCTATATTGCGGCAAAAAAAATGCACTCCGTGGAACCGGATGTCATAACACTTGATGTGGAAATGCCCAGAATGGACGGCATTACCTTTTTGCAGAAACTGATGTCACAACACCCGATTCCTGTCGTCATCTGTTCAAGTCTTGCGGACAAAGGTTCGGAAACGGCCATAAAAGCCCTGCAATTAGGGGCAGTCGATATCATTCATAAGCCACAACTGGGTACCAAACAGTTTCTTGAGGAATCGAAAATCCTTATCTGTGATGTTGTCAAAGCTGCTGCCCAAACAAAACCGAAGAAACGAAATACGCCCGAAAAGGGAATACGGCCAACCAAAAAACTGACAGCCGATGCGGTTTTACCGAAATCAACGTCAAAGGCCATGGTTCAGACTACCGAAAAGATCGTTGTTGTCGGAGCTTCCACAGGAGGCACGGAGGCCCTGAGAGTTTTTCTGGAAGCTCTTCCCTCGGATGCCCCGGGAACTGTCATTGTCCAACATATGCCTGAAAACTTTACAACTGCCTTTGCCAACCGGCTGAACGGGATGTGCAGGGTAACAGTGATGGAAGCCCGCGACAACGATTCCGTTGTGAGGGGAAGAGTCCTTATTGCTCCCGGCAATAAACACACCCTCCTGAAACGAAGCGGAGCTCGATATTACGTGGAAGTAAAAAATGGTCCGCTCGTCAGCCGCCATCGTCCCTCTGTCGATGTGTTGTTTCGCTCTGCCTCGCGCTATGCGGGCAAAAATGCCTGTGGCGTAATCATGACGGGGATGGGGGATGACGGAGCCAAAGGCTTGCTTGAAATGAAGGAATCCGGCGCTGTAACCATTGCCCAGGATGAAAACAGTTGTGTTGTGTTTGGGATGCCAAATGAAGCCATCAAGCTGGGCGCTGCAGATCAGGTTCTGGATTTAAACAGGATTGCCGGAGAAGTGATCAGGATCTGCAAGTGATCCACCATCGAAAATCGAGTCACGCTATCGGTTACTTGAATGACGATGATTTTTAAACTTAATGCTTACGGTCGATATGGAAAAGATCATTTTAACTGTAGATGACTCCGCCAGTATCAGGCAGATGGTCACCTTTACACTTAAAAATGAAGGATATCAGGTTGTGGAAGCTGTTGACGGGGTTGATGCACTATCCAAACTGCAACAAACTCCTGCGCATATGGTCCTGACCGATCTTCATATGCCCAATATGAATGGAATCGAGTTGATAAAGGAGGTTCGATCCAATCCGGATTTCAAGTTTATACCGATTATCCTCCTGACCACCGAATCACAATCAGACAAGAAGCAGGAAGGTAAGGCTGCCGGTGCAACGGGATGGATTGTGAAACCTTTCAAACCGGAACAGCTAATCGGTGTTGTAAAAAAAGTGCTGGGATGATGTTCACCCGAGAAACCAAAGGTGGTGAATTTCTATTTTCCACTCTAAGGACATTCGGTCAAAAAAGTCAGATGATATCCCTTCATCAGGAACCTTATGAACGAAAAAAACACGAAACTGACTCCTGAGGAGCTTGAGGAGAGTGGAGTTGCCGCCTTTAGGGAAGAAGCGGCCGAGCGTCTGGACGAGCTTGAAGAGATTATGCTGGAGCTGGAAAATAATCCCAGCGATCAGGAATTAGTCGCAGCAGCCTTTCGGGCTCTCCATACCATCAAAGGTTCGGGTGGTATGTTTGGATTCACTGAAATCGAATCCTTCACTCATAATATCGAGTCGGTTTATGACCAGGTCAGGGATGGCTCTCTTCCCGTAACCGACGATTTAATCGCACTGACATTGGCCGCACATGATCAAATCGGCAAAATGCTCGATTCCTCTGAACAAAGTGTAGATGAAATCCGGAAAAGAGAGGGAATATCGAATGCTTTTTTAAATATGCTACAAAAAACACCGGGGGAAGAAGAGAGAGAGGACCCGAAATTCATCCCGGAAGAAGAGCTCACCAATGAATCCCAAACCTTTCGTGTTAAGTTTAAACCTGCTGTCGATATCTTTGCTTTCGGAACAAATCCCCTGTTGCTGATTGATGAGTTAAGGGAACTGGGAGATTGCATTGTCATCGGTAATACAAAGGCTCTCCCCGCGCTTGATGAAATAGATCCTGAAAGTTGTTACTCTGCCTGGGATATTCTCCTGACAACAGATAAAGGGGTCAATGCCATCAAGGATGTTTTTATCTTTGTGGAGGACAGCGCCGAAGTCTCTATCAAAATTGTTGAATCCGACGACGGGCTGGAACGGCAAACAACAGGGAAAAAACTGGGTGAAATTCTGGTCGATCGGGGAGATATCAAGCCGGAAGATCTGCAAAAGTTCCTGGGTAATTATGAGAGAATCGGGCAGAAAATGGAGAAGGAGGGACTCGTCGCTCCGGAAAAGGTTCAGTCCGCCCTGGCAGAGCAAAAACAGGTTCAAAAACTTAAGGATCTCCGCCGCAAATCAGAAACCATCCAAAGTATCCGGGTGGCCTCACACAAACTGGACAAACTGGTGGATCTCGTCGGTGAACTGGTTACCGGACAGGCCCGATTGAGCCGTTTAGCTTTGGAAAAAAATGACCCCGCTATTCTCGGAGTTGCTGAGGAAATCGAGCGGCTTACCGCAGAGCTTCGGGATAACACCATGAGCGTGCGCATGTTGAACTTCGGAACCACCTTTAACAAGTTCAAAAGGTTGGTGCGGGATCTCTCTCGTGAACTGGGGATGGAGGTTGAATTAACAACAGAGGGAGGGGAAACCGAGTTGGATAAAACCGTGATAGATCAACTCAATGACCCGCTGGTTCATATTTTACGCAATAGTGTCGATCACGGGATCGAAACCCCGGAGATGAGGAAAGCCGCCGGAAAACCGGAAATGGGAAGAATTCAACTCTCCGCCGTTCATTCAGGCGCACACGTGCTGATCAAGATCAGCGACGATGGTTCGGGGCTGGATCTTAAAGCCATCAGGGAAAAAGCAGTAAACAAGAACCTGATCCCGGCAGAAAGCAAGTTAACCGACAGCGAAATCTATAACCTGATTTTCGAACCCGGTTTTTCAACAGCATCATCCATAACAAACGTATCAGGCCGCGGAGTCGGCATGGATGTGGTGAAAAAAACCATCGAATCAATGCGTGGATCGGTTGCGATAGATAGTAAAAAAGGCGAAGGGACAACCATCACCATCAAGCTTCCCCTGACCCTGGCCATAATCGACGGGTTACTGGTCGAGGTCGGGGGTGAACATTTCGTTATACCATTGGCCTCGGTGGAAGAGTGTGTTGAACTCTCAAAGGATGATATCGAAAGACACCACGGCAGACACGTTATCCGCGTCAGAGGGCAAATTGTCCCCTATATCCGGTTACGGGAACAGTTCCGAATAAACGGCCAAGTTCCGGATATCGAACAGATTGTTATAACAGATATTGAGAGGAATCGAGTCGGATTTGTTGTGGATCATGTGATTGGTCAGCATCAAACCGTTATCAAAAACCTGAGTAAGATTTATCGAAACGTGGAAGCCATTTCCGGAGCCACTATTATGGCAGATGGAAATGTTGCCCTGATTCTCGATGTAAATAAGCATTTGCAACTGGTTGAGAAGGCGTGTCAGCAACAAATCGAAAACAGCTCCTAAAAACTGTATATTTGTGGCCAATTTTAAACTAGCAGAGCAGTCAAAACCATTGAGTCAGCCGGTTTTTCAATTTTAACTCAGTCAGAGATGAAGCAAACCCCATGTCAACCCAATCAGAAGGTGATTATCCATCCGGGTGGATATTTTGCAACCAATGAAAAAATCTTTATTTCCACTTTACTGGGGTCATGTGTGGCAGCTTGTTTATTTGATCCTGTAAAGAAAGTTATGGGAATGAATCATTTTTTGCTGAGCAGCGAAACATATAAACAAAAAGGATCGGGATTCGCAACCCTTACGGGTAGATATGGCGTACATGCCATGGAGTTGCTGATCAACAAGATGTTCAAACTGGGAGCAGCCCGTATCAACCTGAAGGCAAAAGCTTTCGGGGGGGCAACCCTGCGAGAATTTGCAAATGGCAATTCCAGAATGATGAGTGTCGGTGAAACCAACATGAGATTCATCAGGGAGTTTTTGACAAAGGAGAATATCCCTTTGATTTCAGAAGACCTGGGTGGAACCCAGGGCAGAACTATCTACTTCGACTGGCGTGATTACTCGGTGTACGTGCGGAGGCATCACCCGGTTGATCTTTCGAGTCTGCTTGAGAAAGAAAAGAAATACCAGGAAGGTATGAAAAGACATCAGGATACTAATGGAGACAATATCACTTTGTGGAATTGATTACCCGGGAGTAAACCATGGTTCAAATATTGATTGTTGATGATGAAGAGGAAATCAGGGAGATGTTTTATCGTCACCTGACACATTTGGGTTATGGGGTTTTATGGGCTGAAAATGGAAAACAGGCTTCGGAACTGTTTCAGAAATATAAACCACCTGTAACTATTTTGGATCTGAGAATGCCGGAAATGGACGGTATCGAATTCCTAAAAACTCTCAGCCCGGAGGTACTGGTATCCCACGGTATTATTATCATGACCGGTAATGATGAAGACAGCGATATTGAGACCTGTTTCAGATTGGGAGTTCAGTCTTTTATGAGAAAACCGGTCAATCTTTTTGAGTTGGAAGGTAACATCAAAAGAAGCCTCGACCTGTTTCGTGCGGTTAGCGAAATCAAACAGCTTAATCATCGGTTAATGCTCCGACAACAGGATTTTCCCAACTTTCTCTGGGAATGTGACGATCGGCTCTGCTTTACCTATGTTGATGATAATTTTACCCAGATACTCGGAATTCCGACCAAAGAGGTCATAGGAAATCCGTTTACCTCGATTTTGATCGAGGAAGATATTGAACAGTTTTTCTATAAGTTCACCAATGAAGAGAGACGACTTAAATCCACGGTTAAAGGCTTAACCTTGAGGTTCAAAAGAGCGGAGAGCGAGCCTTTACCCCTTCAGGTTTTCGCCAACGGACAGATGGACAGCAAAAACAATATCATGGGGATGGTGGGAATCTGCCGTGACATGAGTGTTTTTGACCAGTTGGCCCGCGAAACCGAAGCTTCGGAACGGGAGATGGGCATCAGGATAAACAGCCAGTACAGGCTGGTTCGGATCGATGCCGATATACACAAGTATCTAAAAACAGATATCAGGGAATCTCAAAATCCTGATTTCATACAGTTTTTGGAAGACTCCTCCATGGAACAACTTTTCAGTTTTTCTTTCGATCAAAAGGAAGATATCCCTTTTCCCATCGAAATAAAGTTCACTGGCGACGATAACAAGGAGCACCATTTCTCCGTTCAACTCTGTTACGACAAAAGACTTCATTGCCTTGAGGGGCACCTGCTTCCCTTGATGGCAAAAGACCAGCTTGGCATTATTTCCGATAAAATGGAGTCCCAGCGTAAAAGTCTTGAAGAGGCAGTTATCCTGGATGATAAAATGAAGCAAAGCATCCTCAAAGATGCCAGGAATCTTTCATCGGAAACCCTCTCCCTTGTCAAAGCTGTCGAGTCATTCGCCTTTCCCGCTGAAGGACAGTTCGACCTGGAGGAATACGGTCAATTCCTTTTCAACAGAAACCTGCAGGTCTTTTTTGAAAACCTCAGGTTACTGAGCAATAAAATACACGGATTGAAGGGCAGTTGTGGCTTTCTGGTTCCCCAGGCCAAGCAGCTTTGCCACAAAATTGAAGACATCACCCGCCCTTTAAGTGAACAACACATCGTGCTGACAAAAGACATCTCTTTCCTTCTCAAACAGACCATTTTCAAAATACAGGATATTCTGGATCAGTACCAGGAACAACCGGATTCCGAGTTTGACATCGATGATTGGTTAAACACGATTACGCAATCCCTGAAACGTGCACAGGACTATGTTAAAGATCAGCAGGGCGACTTTTCCAGATTTTTAAACAATCGCTGCACAGACCATGGCGAAGTACGTAAACGTCGTGTGGAGGAGTACCTGTCCGTATCTCTGAACGGTTATGAGAAACTTGCGGAACAAACCCAGGAGCTCTATTACTCTCTGTCAGACACACTCTCTGACGAGAAAGCAATCCAGGCCAGCAGCCTCTATAACCAGTTTTTGCAGACCCATCAGGAAATCAAAAGGATACCGCTCGATCTGAGCCGGTATGAACGTCTTATCCCCAATCTGGCCCAGGAGTATAGCAAAGAGGCTGATCTCGTTATTGAAGATCACCAGGTCAAAGCAGATCGGGAATTTTGGAATGCAGTACATGAGATATTGAACCATGTGCTAAAAAATGCCGTCATACACGGTTTGGAAACACCCGGTGAAAGAGAGGCCCTGGGAAAAGATCCTGCGGGAAAAGTCACCCTTAAGTTGTCGGAAGATGCTCTTCACATTTTGCTTACCATCAGCGACGACGGACGCGGTATCGACAAGAAAAAAATAGCGGAAAAAGCCCTGGCAAATTCAGTTGTTACCGGGGAACAGCTTGAAATGATGTCCGAGTCGGAAATTCTGAATCTTCTTTTTGTCCAGGGGGTGTCCACTGCGGAAAGTCTGGATGACAATGCAGGTAGGGGTGTCGGCATGAATGCTGTGGAAGAGGCAATGCATCAGTTCCAGGGGACCTGTCGCATCGAAACCACATACGGAAAAGGCTGCAGCTATCACTTCTCTTTTGCCAAGAACAATGTTTCACTTCCTTGTATCATCGTTGCCATAGGGGATGTCCATATCGCAATACCGGAAGACAATGTGGAATCTTTTGTCAACTATCGAAAAGAGGCGAGTTTTATGGTAAAACAGCAGCCGTCCTATCGCTATAACGGCAGTGCTGTTCCATTGATTGACCACGAGGAAGTGTTTGAAATCGGCTCCGGGTATTCAGGTAACCAGAATCAATTGATTATCCTTAAGTCACCTTTGGGGAAAAGCGGTCTGGTCATAGATGATATTCTTCACCACGCCATAATGCCGATATTACCCTTGCCCAGAATTTACAGAAAAACGCCAATTTACCTGGGAATCACCATTTTCAAGGACACTCCGATCCAGGTAGTGGATGTAGAGAAATTGATTTAAGCCGTATCCAGAATATCACGAATGGACTGACCCAGTTGATCCTGCGAGGTAGGTTTCATCAGAAGCTTGCGGATGCCGATCGCCTCTGCCTTCTCTTCGGTTACCAGCTCGCTGAATCCTGTACAGAGGATGATAGGCAGTTCGGGTCTGATCGCCAGCATATTCTTGGCAAGTTCGGTCCCCGTCATATTTGGCATGGTCATATCGGTAATCACCAGATCGAAACGGTCTGTCTGCAACTTGAACACTTCCAGCGCTTCCATGCTGCATCTCCTCTCCGTAACCTGGTATCCCAGTTCCTGGAGCATTGCTTTGTTCAGTTCGACAATTGCAACCTCATCATCAACGATCAGTATCCTTTCGTTGCCGGTCGCCGAGGGCCGGACAAACTCAGGCTCCTCTGAAACAACTTCTTCCTGCAGTTCAGGAAAATAGACATAAAAATCAGAGCCTTTGTCGACAGTACTGGATACACGGATGGTCCCGCCACAACTCCTGACAATTCCCTTTACTACCGATAAACCAAGCCCGGTTCCTTTTTGGCGATCCCTGGTGGTAAAATAGGGATCAAAAATCTTCTCCATGGTCTCCGGTGTCATACCGACACCCGTATCCGAAACCACCAGGCAAAGATAGTTGCCAGGATTCAGTTCGTCTTCGAAAACATCTTCGAGGTTTATTTGCACCCTCTCAAGGCTGATCTTCATAATCCCGCCGGTTTCTGCCATGGCATGATAGGCATTAGTTGTCAGATTCATCACAATCTGGTGAATCATGGTGGGATCGGCCATGACCATTCCGCAATTGCGGCTGATTTGCTTCCTGATTTCTATGGTTGAAGGAAGACTGGATCGAAGCAGTCTCATCGCTTCCTTGATAATGAGATGCACCTTCACCGGTTGTTTCTCCTTGTCGCTTTTTCGCGCAAACGTCAGAATCTGTTGTACCAGTTCCTTGGCGCGTCTGGACGCTGCCAGAACGGATTTCAGGTATCTGGAATTGGCATCCGTAGGCTTCATGTTTTTCAACGCCATATTGGCATAGCCCATAATTGGCTGGAGTATATTGTTGAAATCATGTGCAATTCCACCGGCAAGAGTGCCGATGGCCTCGGTTTTCTGCATTTGTCGCATCTGGTCTTCAAGCGCTTCTTTTTCCGATTCCTGCTGTTCCCTTTGTATTGCAAGCGCATACAACTCACCTATCTGCTCAATCGCCTTTAGATCACTTTTGGTATATCCGTCTTTGCTGTTTGCCAAGGCAATCTGACCCGATACTATTCCTTCGATCATAATGGGAACTGACAAAAAATTATCGATGGGGACATGATCGGCGGGAGTTCCACTTGCAGACGGGTGTTTTGAAGGGTGGTTGGTATAGAATGGCTTACCGGTGTTCAAAGGATGTCCGCACAGGCTTGGATACAATCCTTCCTTGTCCCGGGAAAACACGATTTTCCCCTCGGGATTGGCAATACGCTGACCATTTGTCTGGGCAGAAACTGAAAAAACAACGTTGTCCCCGGATTTAAGATCGATAATGGATACGTATCCCTGCTCACTCTTAGTTATGCGTTTGGAGTGTTCCAGAATCAGATCCGCAATCGCTGTCAGGTTATTGGAAAAGGAAATCAACTGTCTTGAGATCTCGGTCAGTACTGAATTCACTTCGGATTCGTGGGCAAGCTTATCCTCAGCTTTTTTACGGTCCGTAACATCCACAAAACTACAGGCAAACTGGTTTTTGCTGACAACATAGGCACTGACCTCAAAATACCTATTTAAATCAGCAGAATAGTTATTGAAGTGGATCGGTTCCCTGTTTTTTATTACTTTCCCATAAGTATCAATCCAGCTTTTTTCCACCTTAGGGAACACCTCCGTTACTGTTCGGCCATGAATATCCCTGGCTTTGAGTCCAGTAAGTTTTTCAAAAGCCGGATTAACCTTTAAAAACCGATAATCATTGGGATTCCCTTCTTCATCAAATAACATCTCATGTACGGCAAAGCCATCAACCATGGAATTGAAAAGGTCCCGGTAACGCTTTTCACTTTTTATCAGGGCCTCCATCATGCTCTTTCTTTCCCTGTCAATTCCGGCCGTATAGCGAGCCATCTCCAAAACCACTCTCAGGTTGCTTTCCTGAAAAGGTTTTTGCAGGTATCCCAGGGGCTGGGTGATTTTAGCCCGCTCAGTCGTATCATGATCCGTAAATGCGGTCAGGTAAACAACAGGCAAATCAAATTTGCGTCGAATGATACCCGCCGCTTCAACCCCATCCATGTCCCCCTGGAGATTAACATCCATGAGAATTATGTCGGGAGTGTATTCTTCCGCCTTTTCTATGGCCTTTAACCCCGAATTTACGATGGAACAGACATCATATCCCATTCGAACCAGGGTATCTTCGATCTCCTTGGCAACGATGACCTCATCCTCAACAATCAGTATTTGTGGCTTGGACATGTTCGATCCTTAAACCTGTGACTTCAGAAGCGCCTTGACGTTTCAAAGGGAATCGACTGAATCTTTCTCAGTCAGTTTTACCGGGACCTTACCCTGGCAAATACTAGGTCTGCACTTTCAGCAACACATGATACTTCAAATACACCAACAGATTGCAAAAGCTACCTGTCGGTCCACGCCCCCCACCAACGCCCATTTTTTCAACCTGTATTGTACTGCCACTCTGCTGGTGATGTCAAAGTAAAACAAATTTCAATCAACTCTTCTTTTTCATCTAACAAAAACGATAAATCACCTGATAACCTTACTACCGTATAGTAAGCAGATCTAACTTCGCCGGAATATTCAAGTAATATAGAAGATGGATAAACCGTTAAATTGGACCCATGAAATAACCGGGCGAAAACGTTTAGAGAGACGATTCTGTTTCACAAGCCGGACAGCTTGTGTTAATTGTCGGACTTGGTTGAAAACAATAATGTTAAACCCTGGTACGGAATGAAAATGAAGTCTGGTCTGCCTGAAGTTTTTTTCATCACTATAAAAGATGAAGAACCCATTGAATCGATACAGGATAAAACCGGGATACTGTTTGAAGAAGCAGGTTTTCCCTCGCTTATCGGAGTATCTGATTCGGTTGCCATCAAAACGCACTTTGGCGAAAAAGGAAACAAGACACATCTTACACCTGATCATATCCGTCCTTTGGTAAATAAGATAAAGGAGAACGGGGGCAAACCCTATCTGACAGAAACTTCGGTTCTATATAAGGGGAATCGCTCCAACGCCCTGGATCATATCTTACTCGCTTTTGATCACGGCTTTACTTATGAAAACGTTGGAGCGCCCATCATCATGTCTGATGGATTTCTCGGTGTATTCGAAAAGGAGATCGTGATCAACGGGGACTGCTACGAAAAAGTCAGGATTGCGGGTGATGCCATTGCCGCAGACACACTCCTGATTGTATCCCACGCAACAGGACACCTTCTCTCCGGCTTGGGAGCAACCATAAAGAACCTTGGCATGGGACTCTCCAGCAGAAAAGGCAAATTGGATCAACATTCGGAGGTTGCACCCAGGATAAACGCCGATAAATGTGACTTCTGCAAAACCTGCATTAAATGGTGCCCTGAAAACTGTATTGTTGAACATGACAACGTCGCTTTTATAACAGAAGAGAAGTGCATCGGTTGTGGCGAATGTATAGCCGTTTGCAAACCGGGTGCAGTCGGATTTAAGTGGCACACAACCAGTGAAAACCTGCAGAAAAAAATGATGGAGCATGCCTTTGGGGTCTTCCTCGAAAAAAAGGAAAAACTCGCCTATTTGACTTTCATGACAAATATGACCAAGGATTGTGACTGCATGAAGTCAAAAGATAAACTGATCCCGGACATAGGCATTCTTGCCTCTTTAGACCCGATAGCTCTCGATATGGCGACCCTGGATCTGACAAAGGAACAATGTAGTGAGAATCTTTCGAAACTGGCTCACCCCCATGTGGATCCCTTGATCCAGATTAACCACGGTGTAAAACTGGGAATGGGCAGCAAAGAATACAAATTGGTGAGGCTGGATGGTAAGGCAATCAAAGTGTAAGGCTTTTCGGAAAGCTGCATCATGCCTGATTTTGTCATAAATCAATCTTTACGTTAGAGATCGTTTCGACATTCGGGCAGGTAAGCGGAATCACCGTTTCCTGAACATCCGTCCGGAAAACGGAAACTGTTGAAGGGATTTTAATAAATTACCTGCTAAATCCCATTTTGGCCATCAACTCATTTAGTTCAGCCTTGTCATATGGCTTCATGAAAAAATGCTGACAACCGTCATCAAAGCTTGAAACGATGGTATCAGTATCGCTTTTGGAGGTCGCCATGACAACCTGGACCTTGTGATTGAGATCCGGTCGACCCTCTTCCCAGTCTCTGATCAGTTTCAACACTTCTTTCCCGTCAATTCCGGGCATGATGATATCCAAAAAGATCACATCGTAAGGATCCTGTTCCAGATGTGCGAATTTAAATTCTTCAAAGGCATCAACGCCGTTTTCAACGACGTTGATGATGCCATATTCTTCCAGCATCTGTTGCAATAGCTCATAATTCTGTCGATTATCTTCAACGATCAGACACTTCATTTGCGGTTTTTCCAATAAAGGTTGAAAGACTTCCTGGAACGAATCCGGGTTTGTGGATTGATTTTTCTATGGATAGTGTTCAATTTACTGCAGATAACCAAGAAGGTCAATTCAACATCGATTATGGCGCATAAACAATTCTTTCCTAATAATAAGCCGAATCACGATCAGCATCAAAGGCTTCTTTCAGCCGTAGGATATGATTCCAAAAACAGCTTTTTTCAAAACCTATCGTTAACTAACCATGAATTCATAAGATTATCAAAACCTGGCAGGCCGACCACTCGTCTCCGAACCCGGACTTGAACCTTTCGGCAAGGAAATTATGACTGTCTGGAACGCCTTGGGTCTTGCTGGAAAAGCGGGAGAAGTTGCCGAATATATCAAGAAGGGTATTTTCCATCAGCATGGATTAGATATCGAAAAACTGAAAAATGAGATCGGAAATGTCCTTTGGTACGCAGCAGCTCTGTGCACAACCCTGAATCTTGATCTGTCGGAAATTATGAGGGAGAATATAGAAAAACTCAAAATCCGGTATCCGGATGGATATTCCCCTGAAAACAGCAAAAAAAGAGCCGATCTGAACTTAAAGGATTAAATGGTTTTATTTCTGATATTCCGGACATGGTAAATCTCAAATGGCCCTCACTGGAAAACAGTATTTACAGAATCAATCTATCCATGGCTTATGGCTGATCTCCCTGTTTTTCGTGTTATTCCTAAACGGTTGCACAATCCTGTCTCCTGCAAAGAAGGGCCACCAACCTTCTGCCAAACTCAATCTTGATGTAGTGGATGTAAGAGATATATTCGCGCCCTATCAAGAGTTTTGCCGCAATTTCAGCCGGGAGTGTGTTCTGTCCGGTCAGGCTGAGATCAGGTTAACTCCGGATCTGTTTCGGCTGCTGAAATCTTATAATCGGGCTGTTAACCTGGATATCAAATTCATGTCCGACAAAGACCAGTATGACAGGGAGGATCTCTGGACGCTACCGCTCAGCGGATACGGGGATTGCGAAGACATTGCTCTTGAAAAAAGAAGAAAATTGTCCTTGGCGGGGCTATCCCGTGCCGCGCTGAGAATAGCCATCGGCCATCACAAACAGCACCTGACACCCCATGCCGTCCTTACCGTGGAAACCAATCAGGGGACCTTTATTCTGGACTCGGAAAGTGATCTTGTTTATCTCTGGTTCGAAGCTCCTTACAATCTGGAAAGCAGGGAAAGACCTGATGGCTCCTGGGAGCGGTTCAACCAAGAGACCTGGGAATTCCATTGAAGCTGACCGGTATCTGTTAAACGGGCCCTCCAAAGCCAAGCTGAAAAAAAGGGCCGGCTAGCAAATTAACACAGTTTCTTTCATCTCAATTTGAGAAATGACGCGGGATTCGACGGATCTTTCATCCGGAGCTTTTCAGAAAGAGCAAAAAAAACCTGTTTTTTGCATTGAAAGCCTTGCATTATCCCTATCGGTTTGTTAACCTTCGCTTTTAAGTTCGCATACATAGAACTTAAAAGCTGTTTGAACCGTCTATAGGTTCCCGTAAGTTCTGATTGAAAGTTCCATTTGTCATTTAAGTGGATACTGGAAGTTGGTGAATTTCGAATAATTTTTAAAATGGAGTAATCCACAATGGCTGATGGAATTGTGAAGTGGTTTAACGATAATAAAGGTTTTGGTTTTATTGAGCAGGAAGATGGAGATGACGTTTTCGTACACTACAGTGCAATCGAAGGTTCCGGATTCAGATCCCTGAAAGAAGGCGATCGTGTCACTTTTGACATTGAAGAAGGCCAAAAGGGCCCTGCTGCCGCGAATGTAAAGGTTCAATAAAATTGAAAGCCCGTCGCCAGCTGATTCGGTGGGCATTCCTTGCATCAAAAACCTCCTCCGGGAGGTTTTTTTTTGCCTTCGGTTTGCTTCTCCCGCAAATCTTGAGATCTTTTCAAAATCTATAAAGCCCCCAACCCATCCAAAATGATCCACCTTTCCAGTTCCACCTGAATTAATCGGATATTCAGGAACAAAATCTGAACCGATCAATAGATAGTTTTATCGACTGGGACAATCGCATAGCTGCCCCGGCTCGCTTAATCTTAATCGCAACGTAGTTATAGCTTCGACTTATGGAACCAGGGTGGGGGGCATGATGGAGATTAAAGATAAATCTCCATCCGGAAAACATTGATTTTTGAGGATGAGTAGAAGAGAAGGGTTTATTATTCTTAAAGTCCAAATTCTGCCAGTAGATCTTCCACATTCCCTTGCTTGGAGCCCGATGCGGGACGCTCTTTAACCGGTGTTTCGCCCTGGCCCAAAAAGGTCTGGTGCAGGTTGATCATCTCACTGACAACAGCGCTGTTGTGGGCATGCTCATCCAGTTGCGGAGCCTGAGTATTTTGCCTGGGAGTGCTGATATTGGTAAGAAACCTGACACTGCCTCCGATTATCTGATTCAGCTCAAGCTCTTTTTTGATGCAATACTGACAGATCAAAAACATCAGATGAGCCATATTGAAAACACTGGTGACCCATTGGCCTTCCCTCAAAAACGTCTCCAAAGAGAAAGGATCCGGATAGTCGTCTGTGAGAAAACCATCCAGAAATTGATCCTTAGCGAGATCTTTTGCAAGAATGTCTGCACTGCCAATAGCTTCGAACAACTCGTTCAGATATTCGGACAGGGGAATGATTGCCGGTAAATTATGCGTCTGCGGTTGAAGAGCTTCGGTGTACTCTTTCAATTTGAGAGCTTTGAAGGCAAGTTTTTGTATGATCTCCATTAGCAGACTGCTCATGCTGTCCAGTTCTCCAAGCATGTCCAGCTTTACCATCTCCAGGTAAATATGTTGCGTATTTACCGGTCTTTGCGCCAGAAGTTCATTTAACTTGTCATTATCGGAAAGATACCAGATCAATGTCTCTTTCAGTATTTCATGAACTTCAAGCCTGGGAGAAAGCGTGTTTTGTGAAAACTCGTTAAACAGGACTGAGAGAAGGATGTTTTGTTTCCAACTTGTCTGGTATTCAATCGACTGATGCAGAATAACGATTTTCTGTATCAGCTTGTACTGATCCTTGATCAACCGGTTTAATCGTTTATTCAGAACATCCGCAAATATCATGTACATATCCTTATTCTGCAGATATGCTTGATCCTCCAGCCGATTATCCGGATTATCCAGTCCGTCCAGCATATCGGGAAGAGCCGATATATCAATCCCCAGCAACAGAACCTCTCCCCTGGCCTCAATTGAAACATTGTTCGCTTCCCCTAAAATACACTGCTCCCCAAACATTCTGAAAGGTGTATAGATGACATCGACATATTCTTCGACTCCTTTGTCATTGGTAAGATGTACTTCCAGCCTGCCTTGAATCAGAAGATATATATTCTGTCCGAAGGTTCCTTCCTGAATCGGGCGTTCACCGTCTTTTAACACCACAAAATTGGAGTACTGAAAAAGTTGATTCAGATGCTCTTCAGAAAGTCGGGAAAAGTGGAAAATTTTCTGTAGCGCTTTCAAAAAAGGCGCTTTGATTTCGGGAGCAGTATTGATCAGATAATTTGCTTTTACTTCGCTCATTACAAACCTGTTGTTTTGGATGGGGAGCAGATTGTGTTTTAACCTGCTTTTGAATCAAGTATCTTATCCATGATCCATCCCGAAGAGCCGTTGATCAAAGATCAGCTGTATATCATCAACATCACGGTGGTGAGACCTCTTTTTCAGGTTATCGGATGTTAATTCAGTATTTCAGTTATCACAACTTCTCAGACGAGTTCGGATGAAATCTTCAGCTTTAACCTTAACATTTCTGGTGGAAATTTCAATCTGTGTCTTCGTCAATTAAGCCTTTAATTCTAAATCTCTAACGTAGAACTCATTGTGAAATCGGGCTTATCCCATCGCCAGATACTTATTTTCTGGTTCCCACTTGCCTTGTCCTGGCTGATGATGTCTGTAGAAGGTCCTTTTGTTGCAGCCGTCATGGCCAGACTGGCCGAAGCCAAATATAATCTGGCCGCTCACGGTGTTGCCTTCTCTTTTGCCCTGATTTTCGAAGCACCCATCGAGCCTGTTGAAAAACTAATTCTGCAGACTTGACGATACATTGGTTGTAGTGTCTACTGGTCGATTTTTTCAAATCGACCATCATCGATGATCAAATCTTTACTTTTCCTCTACTACTCATTAAAAAATCTGAGAGGAGAGGAAGCAACGAGTGAAACGATGTATCCCCCCTGCCAGAGTTCACGATAAGGGGCACAAGGCTATATTCTGTTCATCCGGCTGATTCCTTCTCATGTCACCGTCCCATATCGCTGTATCTTACCAATGTTATGAACCAGGCAGAACAGCTTCCACTGGGTAGATACCTTTTTCTTTCCTCGAAAACTGAACCGGTTTAAGCCCAAAGTACGTGTAATGTTAGCAAACACCGGCTCTATGATCCCCAATCTTTTGGAGTATTCATGTTTGCCTTCAGTCGTGTCGATCTTCCGTTGCATTCGTTTGGTGTACTTCTGATCTTCGGGCAGGTGGGTCTGAAACCAGGCAAACTGACGGGGAGTAGCCTGATTTTCCCGGCGTAAACATCGTTTACGGTAACTGCACTGTTTGCAGTCCGCCACATGGGCCTGATAGTGAACAACCGGTCTCCCGTGAGTCTTTGGGTTCCTGGATTTAAGCCACATCTTCCTGCCGGCGGGGCAGGTGCAAACCAATGTTTCCGGGTTAACATGAAAATCTTTCGGAGTGAATTTGCCGGCAGTCTTTAGTTTCGTTCTTTCTTTGGGATAGTATCGATCCGCTTCTTTAAACCGTTCGTCACGCTTGCGAAAGTTTTGATCAGCAACATAGGCATCGATCCCGCTCTCAAATAAAAATTTCAGCGTCGATTCACTGCAAAAGCCGCTATCCGCACTAAATTTGGCCGACTTGAAGGGGTCTTCGCCAGGCAGATTGGCTTGTGTCTGATGAATCATGGGTTCAAGGCTTGGGCGTTCATCAGCACTGCCGATCACATCTGCAGACAGGACAACCTGATGTTTCTGATCACTCACGGCTATACCGCAATAACCCTGGGTCATTCCGTGGGATGTTTTGAGTTTGGCACTATCGTTGTCGGTAATATTGCTTTGTATTGGGTTGTTGCGGGTTCCCTTCTTGTCTGGATTCTTATCCAACCATTCTTTGTATTTACGGACCTTTTGTCTCATCGTTTCCAGTTTCTGTTCCTCTCGCTCTCTATGACCGGCTGCAGAGGACCCATCCTGATCATCTTCATCTTGATGCTTCTTGAGGAGTCTTCGAACCTCCCGCTCCATCTTCGCTTTTTTTTCTTTGAACTTCTTTCGGGTTCCGCTCCACTCCTTGGAAGCATCAGACGAGATCTTGCAGCCGTCAATCGCAAACATCTGCCGTCCAATCAATCCCATACTGTCACATAGAACCAAAACATCGGCGAAAATCGTTTCAATCTCTCCATGCAACTTGGAGATAAAGGCAGCGATAGTGGTGTAATGTGGCTGAGAATCGCAAGAGAGAGCCATGAAAATAATATTCTCCCGGCAAAGCTGCTCGATTTGCCGGCTGGCAGTGACACCTCTGGAGTAAGCTGCCAAAACAACCTTAAGCAATACTTTTGGGTCGTATGCAGTAGCCCCTGTGGCATCATTTTTATAGCGATGATTGAAAATAGAAAGATCTAATTCTTCCTCTATCAGATAATCAAGAGCATGCTCAAAGGTTCCGGGAGACAATTGAGTTTTAAAGTCCACCGGAATCATTTTGATCTGGTTGTAGTCGGTATGTTTAAAACGAGGCATAGTCTAGTTCCACAATATCACCGGTTATATTGAAATGTTACATTATTTTATCCAATGATATCAGCTATGTAAATGTTTTTCTACAGGCTCAACGCCTGCATAACCAGCTTTTATCGCGTTGTGCAGTGAGCAGAGCGAACGGAACGGCGCGATAAAAGTCTGTGTTTATGCACTTGTTAGGGATTTTCGGTTGCTTCAGATTGCTGTTTCGTTATTTGTTCTTCGCCAAATTGCTTTGAGTGAGCTCTTTCTGTGAATTTTTTCTTAAAATCTTTCTCTTCTTGTGTAAGCCCGTAATCACCAGCTCTAAAAGCTTGTTCCCCAGTCTTGTCTTTCGGATTTAATGTGGCTAATACACCAACAAGAGATTCTTGAAATCCAATCAAGTGAGCAATGGTTGTTTGACAAAACTGGTAATACTCCCATTTTATTGTCGAAATATCTTTGTGTGGATTAAGTTTATGTAAAATCAGATTTTGAATGGCATATACATTTGTAGACTTTGATTTAACATCATTAAAAAGAGCTATAAGGCTGTTTGTTAAAGGAGTTTGAAAAGCTGCCTTTTCTCTTTTGTATACCATCAATTGGTATAAATTTATGAATAGAGAGATTAGAGTAGTTGCAATAAAGAACAATTCCAATCCAGTAAGATTTAATAGTACTACTTTTGTAATTTCATTTTCCATGATTACCTCTATTATTAGTCCCTAACGACCGATGTTGAGCGGGCCGCCGGTCGGCATTTGGGCCGACTGGCGGTATGTATCACATAGCTCGAACGACATTGATAGGCAGACCCTTGCAGGGTCTCTCGGTCTAGGGTCATTATTAGACCCGCTCAACATCGGTCGATAAGCAGGCCCGTTCAGGGTCTGCTTATCAATTAATTAGACAGAATTGTTAAGTAGTGTACTAGGCAGAATCTGTCTAGAGCGTTATTTAGTGATTCTGTCTAGTACGTTATTTAATGAACTCCATTTTTGGGATTTGAATTATCTGACTTGGGAGTCGTACGAAGGATACATTTTTGAGTGTCCATCTGTCAAAACTTGTGTGTATTTTATTGATCAAAAACGATCAATGAGTTTGGACGAGGGAGATAATGTAGCGATGAAAAACAGGGTAGAGAAACCAACATAGAATAGTATATATGAGAATTGTGGATTCGTGGAATGAGGTGATCATTCTTTCCCAATCGAAAGTGTACGGATAGAATCTCGGTGGTTCTCGGTTGAGCAGGAGTCGACGAAGATCTTTCATGTCATCCGGTGTTGCATGTGTGTGGGCGTAGAGTTTGTGGTTTTGATCAATTAAGATTTGACAAAATCCCTTGGATGGTGTCTGTATGACCGAAGGGATGGGCGAAATGCCGTTAGAAGCTGCTCTATCGGCGTTGGGGTGTACAGTAGTGCGACTCATACAGCGCTATGTATCAATACAAGTGGAGTCTTCCCTTGTCTAAGCTCCTAATCTCGTGGATTAGAAGACAATTACTTTCTATCCCCAAACTCAGCAAGTATCCATCGTCAGTCTGTTGTCAGGTTCATTCGTGGCGAACGTTCATGCTCGAAGCTGTGAGCCTCGCTTCTCATCGCTGGGGACGGCCTTGAGATATACCTATCCAGTGAGATTTATCGGTTTTGACCCGGTTAAATAAACAGACCGACCATGACGATTAAAATGCTTGAAGAACCACATTTGTTTGCAAAGCCTGAATTAAACTCTAAAACGGGAATACGGTTATGAAAGAGTCGACTTTAAGCAGAAAGCAGTTCATTAAAAAAATGGCACTGGGAAGTGCCTGCCTGATGAGCCAATGTTTGCCAAATATGGCTTTTGCTTCAACAATGACTTCCGGAAAAACCGGTGTCGGGAATAACAATGGGAACGGTGGCCTTCCTAATATTATTTTGATCAATACGGATGATCTTGGATACGGAGACCTGGGGTGTTATGGCAGCCAAGCCATAAAAACACCCAATATTGATCATCTTGCTGAAACCGGGGTTCGATTTACGGATTTTCACAGTTGTGATTCGGTTTGTTCTCCATCCCGGGCAGGTCTACTTACCGGACGTTATCCGGTGAGAATGAAACTGGATGCGCCCCTGAATGCCGAGAATATCCCCTTGAAGAAGAACCTGGTCATTAAATTTGGTCATTTGATGGGGAGTCTCGGATTTGTCGATCTTGCCACGGAAGACGGAGCAACCGGGATCGACCAGAAAGAGATTACTATTGCCGAGGCGTTGAAAGAGAAGAACTATCGCACGGGTATGGTCGGAAAATGGCACTTGGGGGATTATGCGGTCAACCCCAAACACAATCCCCTGAATCACGGCTTTGACTTCTATTTTGGAGTACCTCACAGCAATGATATGGCCCCTTTTCCATTGTACAGAGGCAGGGATCAGCTTGAAGCAGAGGTTGCGGATCAATCCAGGTTGACCGGGCTTTATACCGAAGAGGCCCTTGGATTTATCAAAAAATCGCAGGGCTCACCTTTCTTCCTCTATTTCGCGCATACATTCCCCCACAGACCGCTTTATGCATCGGAGCAGTTCAAGGGGAAATCTGAAGGAGGATTGTTCGGGGATACGGTAGAGGAGATCGATTGGAGTGTTGGTGAGATATTACGGACGCTTAAAGAGACCGGTAAAGACCGGAACACCCTGATCATGTTTACCAGCGACAACGGTCCCTGGTACCAGGGGAGTCCCGGACAGTTCCGAGGAAGAAAGGGACAGAGTTATGAAGGGGGACACCGGGTGCCTTTTATTGCCAACTGGCAAGGAAAAATCAGACCCGGATCTGTCTGCGATGCTGCGGCTATGAACATCGATATTTTCCCCACCCTGATGAACCTGACAGGGCTGGCAAATCCCAAGGACCGCATAATCGACGGCAGGGACATCTCCAAGCTGATGTTTAATCAGACCGATCAGTCCCCGCATGATGCATTCTATTTCTACCATCACGGTGATTTGGAGGGAATCCGCATGGGAAAATGGAAGTATATCCGCACTATCAATCACTATGTCTGGCCCGCCCCCGTGAATAAAAAACGAGGAGGAATGAGCGTTTATACCACCGGTCCACTGCCCATGCTTTTCAATCTGGACCTGGATCCGGGTGAAGCCTATAATGTTGCCACCAAGTATCCCGAGGTAGGAAACAAGATGCTGCAGCAGTTACAGAACTGGGAAAGCAGTATTGCGGATAATCGGGAAGGATGGCTGCAATGACAGGAGCGGACTGTAATGACAATGTTCTATGCCCTCTATCGGTCCGTGCCTTTGGAACGTATCAATTCTTGGCTTTGTACTTGATTTTTTTGAACCAATCCTCCCTGCCATAGAGAGCTTCTGCGCATTCGACACAGAGACCGTGGCTGAATTGGGCGCTGGAGTGAGATTCGATATAGGACTCGAGTTGATTCCAGTACCCCTTACTATCGCGGATTTTTTTGCAACTGGCGCAGATGGGTAACAAACCGCTCAATTCTTTCACATCTTTTAAAGCAATTCTCAGTTGTTCATTGGTTACTTCGAGTTCCATTTGACTCACCTGTAGCTTCCGGATCAAATGAAAAAAGGAGTAGACAACGGGCGTTCCGATGAGAAAAGCACAGACGGAAGCAGTAAAGACAGATCTTATCAGGTTATCGTTGTCCAAGAGAATTCCGATGACAACGGACAGCCCTGAAGCGAGTAGCATGAAAAACAGGACTGCTGCAATTGTCATTCTGATGATTCCTATGCGTCCCAGGATATTGCACAGCATGTTCAATCTCGATTATTTCTGATGCGGTTTTCGGACAGGTATTACTTAAAATCAAAATCAAAGCTTTGTCTGACCATATAGCTGCAGCCTTCGATAAAGGTCAAGATAAATAAAGGATGGAGTTTGATAATGGAATCCAATCTCACCTCAATTCCAATCTCCTTCTGATCCGGTGCGACAGGTCTAATCCATTCCTAATATTTTTCTAACACGGTCATTGCTAAGTTTAGGAGAAAATGTACTATTGCTGCAGAGCAATCCCTGCCGGTTTAACAGGTGAAGAATTCTGTTTGATTTCAGACGAAAACCGGAATATTTCAGAAGACATCGGAACATCGACTCCTGCGAATCGGTGTTCGATTTGTCCTCTTATTATGATGATGCTGTTGAATATGCAAGAGAAGGTATTTGTAAAACCGATGGTTGACTGGGTTAAGAAAATCACAGGCAAGATTCCGGAGAAAGAATCTCGGTTCAATGATTCCCGGCAATCTGCCATGTTTGATGAGCCGGATATTCAGGATGAAGCTGCCCCTGATATCGGGGAGATAAGCTACACCAATTCCGATGCGCATATGGTTAATTATGCGCCCGAAGATATCCTGAAATCGGTTAATGGGGTGGGAAATCCGGAAATTCGCGAGGAGCTGGAAGCAATGATCCCGGTTTCTCTGTATATATCCATGCCCGAACTGCTTGATGTTTTTAAGCAATACCCCCAGCACACCTATTTCCCTGTTATTGACGAGTGGAATCGTCCGAGAGGCATCATACGGGAGCAGCGACTTAAAAAATTCGTTTATTCCAGATTTGGCAGCACCCTACTGGAAAATCCCAATTTGAAGGACAAGCTGGCAGATTTTATCGAGCCCTGCACAACCGTTGATATTGAAGACAAAAGCGAACATGTGCTGAAAACCTATTCGGAATCGGGAACCACAGAAGCCATTATTGTCACGGTAGATTCCAGGTACCTGGGAATCATATCCCTGCGCTCACTGGTTAAACTGGGTCACAAGAGAGAACTGAACCTGCGGGAGTCCCATAACCGGATTCTGCAGCAACGGAATAATGATATTAACAACATCCTCCGAAGTATGAAGCAGGGGATTTTTACTATCCTGGAAGACGGCACAATCCACCATGACTACTCCGTCTACCTGGAAAACATCCTGGAGACAAACCAGATCCGGGGCAGGACCTATCATGACCTGCTTTTCTCCAATTCCGATATCAGCAAGGACAAACTCTCCCAGGTCCGTTCAACAGTGGAGAATTCCCTGGGTGAGGATATTCTTACTTTTGAAGTCAATTCTCATCTTCTGATCGAAGATTACCGTATCGTCTCTGATGACGGCGCTGCCAGGCATATTGAGCTGTTCTGGAATCCCATCGTGGATGAAGATGATATCGTCAGGCGATTTGTTGTCAATATCCGCGACAAGACGGAAATCGTCACACTGCAGGAAAAGACCTTACAGCAACAAAAGGAATTTAAAATAATCAGCCAGGTTTTCTCCATCAGCCATGAAAACTTTGAGTCTTTTCTTTCAGCATCCGGCCAGGATCTACAGACATGTCTGCAACTACTGGAAAAGAACAGTCGTCTGAAGATGGAAGTGATTGATCATGTGTTTCGCAATCTTCACACCATCAAGGGGAACTCCAGGTTATACGGGTTTGATGATTTGACAAATGTCGTGCATGAGGTGGAAGAGGTTGTTAACCGGGTCAGGTCCCGGGAAATCCCTTATCACAACCAGGAGCTGATTTTGGAAATCTCAAGGGTTGAACGGGCCCTTGGAGAATACAGCATGGTGATCAGCAACAAGCTTAGCGGCTTTTTAGAAAACAGGGAGAGAGGTGTGTTTCTGGATGACCAGCTCTTTTCCATTCTCAGGAACACGATCATGAACGAGTCCTGTGATGAACTGACAGATCTGATCCAGACCATCATTAAATCCCAGAAGATACTGCAGATTCACGATACCATTCCCCTGCAATCCGTTTTCAACGACATCACGGGCAGCATTCAACCTATGGCTGATGTGGTCGGTAAGCTCAAACCGGATATCCATTTTGAAAGCGGCGGGATCCGGGTAACCAGGGAACTCGCTTCCGTGCTGAACGTGAGCATTATGCATTCGATTCGAAACTCCCTGAGCCATGGCATCGAAGATGAAGAGGAGAGGATTCGAAAAGGGAAATCAAAACAGGGGAGTATTCACCTTGAGCCGGGGATCATGGATCAATGGTTTCTTCTTGAATACTGGGATGATGGTGCGGGCCTGGACCTGGTTAAAGTTATGAAAAAAGCGCGTGACCTGGGTCTGGTAAAAATCGACAAGCCCCTCGGCGCCAGGCAGATTGCTCAATTTGTTTTTCATCCGGGGCTGAGTACCGCCGGAAATGTTACCGAAATTGCCGGAAGAGGGGTTGGAATGGATGCCATCCTTAAAGCTATCAAAGGAGTTGGCGGATCAATTGATATTGTTTTCCGAAAGCTTTCTGATGAAAATCCTTTACGAAGACCATTCAAATTCATCTTCAGATTTCCGGTAGAAAACGCCCAGGTGTTGGAGTAGAGCAGAGAGATTTTTTTTGTATAGTCTGTAAATCAGCATTCAAAGGATTAAATGGCTAAAATACTTGTTGTGGACGATTCCGAAACCGTAAGAAATCGACTGGTTAGAGATCTCGAAGCAGTCGGACATGAAGTGGTGGAGGCTATTGACGGGATTAGAGGCCTGCGCTCGCTGGAAACCAACCAGGATACGGATATTGTCATCAGCGACGTCAACATGCCGGAAATGGATGGCATCACCATGTGTGCCAAAATAAATGAAAAGGAGCAATACAGGCACATTCACTTGTTCATCCTGACAACCGAGTTCGATCAGGATCTTAAGGTCAAAGGGAAGCGGGCCGGAGTTAAGCTCTGGATTACCAAACCGGTTAAAATGCCCAAATTGATTGCAGTGATCAACAAAGTACTGGAACGATAAATCAGGACAGTCCATCCCGGAGGAGAAATATGGAGACAACTGCTTTTGCCATAGAAGCCGGCGACCGGCTTTCAGATTACAAGAAGAAGTTCGGAGAGATCATTCGGTTTGTCACTCTCTCAAGAATGCAATTGTATACGGATGATGTTGGATTCGAAATCATTGAAATGGATAATGCGGTGTCCGGTGGCACCGTGTTCGCAAACACCATGTCCATGATTGTGGTGGCCGGCAAGTCCCTGCGAGTTGTTTTAAAAACCCATTTTAATCACAAGGATTCAATACCCATTGCCAGGCGCTTGTTTGGCAGCGACGAGATCGATGACAGCCGATCTTATGATGTGATGAAAGAGTACTGTAACCTGTCTGCCGGTTACCTGAAAAAAATCTGTATTGAGCAGGATGTACCGGTTGGAATCAGTCTGCCGGTAGTAACCCTGGGTTTTAACGAAATTTTTGCCGATTCGGCTGAAACCGAACAGAAACTGATTTTTGAAGACTGCTGGCGATTAAAGGATGTAGAAAGCGATATTATCTGTTCCTGTGAAGTGGATGTGATAGATCCGAAGTCATTCGACAACTTGATGGATTTCGCATTGACCGAAGAAGAGGACGAAGATGATGAGTATGATTTTCTGTAAACCCGGGAGAACAGAATGGAATCAATAAATCACGACCTTCAGGCCTCTTACAGTGTTATCAAACTGCTGGAAGGCTCAAATATCAATTCGGAACGGGTCTTTCAGTCCCTTCCCGGCGTATTTGCCATTATCAACGAGAAATGTGAAATACTGAGGGGAAACCAGACGTTGGCAACTCATCTGGCCGTAACAACGGAAGAGGTGCTGAGAAAACCTTTCTGCAATCTTTTTACCGATGAGAGTTGGGCGGTTTTCTCCGACTACATGTATGGCCTGAAAGATCCGAACAAGGATATCGATCATTGTGAATTCGAACTGGGTATCGAGGATCCGGATATGATCTCCGGCCAGAGGGCTTATTATTGGCATTTGAAGAAGATGGATGTCATCAGTCGCTCTGAAGGAACCCTGGTCATTATCATCGGGGAGGATATCTCCCAGCTCAGGGATTCCGAACAGAAACTGGTTGAGATTTTTGCCAGTATTCCCCTGGGGATTTTTACGATTGATACCGACGCCAGAATCGAAGCGTTTCACTCGGCCTGTTTGGAACAGCTTCTACATACCCATGACTTGCCGGGGAAGACGATCCGGGAGGTTCTTTTTGAACCTGCCATGGCCCATTTGACGGAAAAGGAGAAAGAGGGAGCAGTCAGCGTGGAGTTTGTTCTGGGGCAGGGCATGACAACCTACGAAATGCTGGAACCGTTCTTTCCCAAGCAGATCTTTTTCCCCATTAACGGCTCGGTTGAAAAAGGGCGTTGGCTGAAAATCATGTACCAGCCGGTGGTCTATCGGGATACGGTAAAGAGGATGTTGATTACCCTGGAAGACAGAACCGAAATCGTTAAATCCAGGGAGATGAAGAAAAAGGCCAGGTTACTGGATGATCAGAGCGTGCAGCGCGTTTTCCAGCTTAAACAGGTGGATAAAAAAGGTTTGCATCTCTATGTCAAGGAGTTGAATCACCTGGTAAAACGCCTGCGTGGCGAGAGGTCAATGGAGATCGACAGAACCAAGCAATTTGCCACCGTACACGGAATCAAGGGTATTGCACGAGTGGCCGGATTTTCTTTTTTGCAAACCATTGCGGGTGGGCTGGAACTGCATTTGAAACAGGAGTCCGCATCAACAGAGCAGGAAGAGGAGAGTTTCAATGAGCTGTTCAACGAGTTTTCCGACCTGCTGGCCCTGTATAAGGCTATTTATCCTCACACAATCGATGACGATTCCCCCGCCCGGGAAGAAGATGAGGTTGCCAAAGGGAACGATGATCTCGGTCTGCTTTTTTCCCAGTATAAGGAACTGCTGGACACGCCGAGTTCACTCAACAGGTCTTTTCAGATAGACCAGGTGCTCTGGGGACTACACTCCTATCACTACGATTTCATCTCTTCGTTGGAGGAGGGATTGGCAAACCAGGTCAGTACCACAGCCGAATCCCTCGGGAAAAAGGTCCGGGTGCGTTTTGACTGGAACCATATCCTGGTGAAAACAACGGTGCTCTCCGCCCTCAACGAATGCCTGGTTCACCTGCTTAATAATGCTGTGGATCACGGTATCGAGGCGCCGGAGAAAAGAGAAAAACTGAATAAGGATTCCCTGGGGAAAATCCGGGTTAATGTCACAGAACAGGATTCGGTGATCACCTGTGAAGTCATTGACGACGGAGCCGGTATTGACAGCGGCACGATCAGGGAGACGGCAGCCCGGAAGAATATCAAGACCACCATGGAACTTGCTGAAATGGAAGATGAAGAGGTGTTGCAGTTGATTTTTCACCCGGGATTTTCCACGGCAAAGGAGCTTTCAGCCGTCAGCGGCAGGGGAATAGGTATGGAAGCCGTAATGGCCAATCTTGAGAAAAAGAGGGGGGCTATTTTCATCGACTCGGAGAAGGACAGGGGCACGAGGATTCAGTTCTCCTTTCAGCTCATCGGCAGGGATGATCTGCAGTTTGCCAAACGTTGTTATCCCCTGGCTTATCTTAAAAAGGCCCTGACCGATTTTGTCAAAGCCATGCGCAAGGAGAACGGTTTTGATATTAAAATGCGTTTTGATGAAGGATTTGACAAGGGAGTCTATTATGGTGATCTGACAAAGGCCGTCGTTGGCTTCACCACTTTTATCGGCAGTTATGCCTGTAAAGGTTCCCTCAGTGTCCACTGGAGTCTGGTCCGGGAATTTTACATCAAGTGTTCCTGTAAACTGCTAAGCTCATCCGCCAGCCCGGCGACCCTACCGCAGTTCTCGGCCCCCCTGCAGTTATGCAGGTATTTTATTCTCAAGGACAAGGGAATCCTGGTGGAAGTGGACACCATGTTCGAAATTCAGGTGCCCTACTATTTCCATAAGAAGGGCGCTCCAAAACTGGTTGTCGGGTATACCCCGAAAGTTGATCAAAAGCACGCCAAGGCGACTTTTCGGAAAATCAGGGAAGTCGCGGAAGAGTTGGATATGGATGTTGAGTTCTCCGGGGATAAAAGCAGGGTCAATATGCTGATTTACCCGGTTTCCGCCAATAATCAGAACAAGCACCTGCTTCCTTATCCGGGCTTTACGGTATCATCACCAAAAAAGATGATCCAGCAGGACCTGCTCAATGGAATCGAGAGATTGGTTGCCCTGGAGAAAAGGAAAAACAGAACCAAGTGAGATGGGTTATCTCCCACCTCTGACCTTGTGTGATAAACCTAACGGAAAACTAACAAACTTCAGTGTGGGTTATGTTATTTTTGTGTAAGGCACTGGTTTTTTCTAAGGGCAGAGGGATAAATTCCCCCACCTGATCCCTTTGGTCGTTTGTACCAGAAATGCCATCCCGGTTGTCAAATAATTCCAAATCATACCCGTTTATGCGAAACCTGAATCTTTTTATCATAGATGCCATCGCACCTTTTTTCGTGGGGTATCAAAAAAGGGTGATCAATTGGTCCAAGATTCCCTTTTCAAATCTTGAAGCCGGGAATCGATTGGATCTGGACAAGACCAGGGCAATCAGGGAGGCCTATGGACAGTTTTTGATCAGGATAAAAGAGCAGGGATTCAACGCTATCTCAATTGATGATGTGGCGCACCTGGTGCTGTTCGATTTTTATCCCGAAGACCTTAGGTCGAAGATTCGCGACTACAGGGCATTCTTTGGCCAATTGTTCAGAATGACCGCAGACGCCGGTATTAAGATCTATCTTAACACCGATATCATGTTCTTCAACGAAGCCATCAAAAAGCGATTCGGAACAAGTGTCAAAAAAACCACCCGGATGCTGCATGATGCGCTGGAACAGGTTTTCAGGGATTTTCCTGTAGACGGTATCATCTTCAGGATTGGTGAGTGTGACGGATCGGACGTGGTTGGCGATTTCAACAGCCGGCTCACCATTAAAACACCGAGGTCGGCCAATCGGTTTATCAGGGAACTGATCCCCCTTTTTGAAGATGCCGGAAAATTGTTTATTTTTCGCACCTGGACAGTGGGATCCTATCGTATCGGTGACCTGATCTGGAATGAGAAGACCTTCAAAGAGACCTTTAAAGATATCACCAGCCCCAATTTCATCATCTCAATGAAATACGGTGATACCGATTTCTTCGGGGCGCTCGAACTGAATCCCTTGTTTTATAGCCTTGAACACCCGACTTTGCTGGAATTGCAGACGAGAAGAGAAAGGGAATGTTTCGGGGTCATGCCCTATTATGTCGGATGGGACTACGAGGAGTATTACAGAAAACTGAAGGCTGTCAACAACCTGGCTGGAATCTCTGTCTGGTGCCAGACCGGGGGCTGGTCCCGCAATAAGGAGCTCACCTTTCTGGAAAACTCTTCAATCTGGAACGAGCTGAATACAGCAGCCTCTATCAGGATCTTCAAGGATGGCTGGGATGCGGATCAAGTGGTGAGCCAATACTTTCCCGATGATAAAAACCAGGCGTTTTTGCGCAAGTTCCACGATCTGTTTTTCAATATTCTTTATCCCAAAGGATTCAGCGAGAAGAATCTCTATTTCAGGCGTACTCGTATTCCGCCACTGATCTGGCTTTCCTGGGATTATATCACTGTCAATCCGCTTATAAAGACCCTTTATCGCAAATTTGATCCTTCGGGTCCGGAATTTGTTGTTGAGGATAATGAAGTCGAACAGGTCAGGGAGATGGGCAGGGAGCTGAACATCGAGAGAATTGACTTTCTCTGTGATACCCTGCGTCTGTTTCTCCACTGCACCCGCGCTGTTTTCGGAGACTATCCGGAAAAGCAACTGATCAGTGAGACCGAACAATACAGGGAGCAGCATTCCGACTGCAATCTGAAATTTCGTATCACACCCGAATCCGGCTCTCATCGCTGGATTGAACGTCTGTTACCGGTTTTTGTCCGCAATGGCCCGAATTACAGGTTAATTGACAGAATCATTCTGAATGACAGTCTCTCCCTGATCCAACTTAAACTCCTACTTTGGTTCAGTCGCGGGAATCTGCCGAAATATGCCAATAAAAGAGCCATGAACCTGGATGTGCTCTTTAAGTAGCCGATAGATCAGGATGCCGGTAATGACCCTCTTATCCGTTTTCATCAGCCCCCGAACTGATATCCGGGATCTTCCGGTAGTTGAGAAGCCCGGGGATCTGTTAAGCAACTGCGGTGTGCTGCCTTTTCTCTAAATTTCAACCGGATAAGATCTCAAAACAGGCTTTAGCCGCCTTCTCAAAATCCGTCCCACCCGTAATCTCATAAACCCGGCATTTTTTCAAGAGACTCAGGTAGGCAGCTTTGGAAAAGCTTTCCGGTGTAATGTGCTCATCCGGCTCGTAAAACAGACCCGGGTCCTTGACAAAAGCCGGGAGCAGATCCGGTCGGTTTTCAAGAGACACTTTTTCAATTTTAACGGGATCATCATTTCGGACCCAATTCAGAATAATCAGTCCCGAGAGACTCGCTTCCAGTTCAAAAGTGTTCTCACCATAGAGCTGATCGATATAAACATCGTATTTCTCTTCCAGCGACCATAACTCATTACCCGGCAATTTAAGATACTGATTCTGTTTTTCCTCCGGAATGATCCGTTTGAGCCGTTCATTACCTAAAATCGTACCGGGATTGATCCGGGGCAGTTTGGGAACACCGTACATTCGCAATTCATCGTCAACAGACTTAACCATCAGCCGATCATTGCTGATAAAGCTGGAGCCCAGGTTCATGATCTGCAACGCCAGGGTTGATTTGCCCATGCCGGAAAACCCTGCAATCGCCAGACCGGCACCATTGTTTGATACCGCTGCAGCATGAAGCAGCAGGGCTTTACGGTTCAATATCCACTGGATGAAACGGTTGATGATGAAATTGACGACCTGGTTATCGTTCTCCAGACAGGGGCCGATGGCCAGGTTGTTTCCTTCACCGAAAATAAAGATCATGTCGGTGAGTCTTTTCCGCACCAGAAGACCATCGGTCAGGTATTGGTACTCCTCCTTGATTTTTGTTTTTCCCGGATCGGGCTGCCTGACGACCAGGGAAAAGGGTATTTCGGGAGGTGAGCTTTCAAGAGCTGAAATTTGAATATCGCAGGTTGCGTTTTTGGAGACAAAAGGGCCGAAATAGTTTTTGAGCTTATCGATAAGGGATTGCCTGTTGGAGCGGACCCGGATGGAACAGTTCCCGAACTTGAGATCCAGACCGTGTTCAAGTTCATATACGGAGAGTAAGCCTTCAATGGTGTCTTTTACGGTTTCTTTTATCATGGTGTGGATAGGTTATTCAGGACATGGTCAACCAATAGTTCGGCAGCATTGATGTTATGCGCGATCTGTAAACCGCGAAAACCGCCAAAAGCGGAGACTTCGAAGACAACAGGCCCTATGCTGGTTTCAGCGATATCGACACAGGTGAAATCAAGTCCGAACAGGGCCTGGGCTCTTTTCGCCAGTTTGATCAGTGCTTCATCAGGTTCGCATTTTTCATAAGCACCGCCGGATCGTGTCGTTGTATTCCACGAATCGTTTTGACGGACCCTTGCATAGGTAGCCAGGTACCTGCCACCCAGAAAGACGATTCCCAGGTCCCGATTTGGCAAGGGAAAAAACTTCTGAATATACATGATTCTGTTGCCGTTTTCCTGAAAGAGCCGGATCTCCTCCTCGGCCGAAGGTGTGTCCGAAATCATTTTCATGCCCCTGGCCTTGGAGGTAAACAGCGGTTTGAAAACGGCTGTCTCATATTTTTTAACAACATCCAGGGCTTGTTCGGGATCCTCGGTGACACAGGTCGGGGGAATTGGAATCTTGCCTATTACCAGTGTGGTGGTGCAATTCAGACGATTCAACAAGCCGCCTATGGTCTCCGGTTTGGAATAGATCTTGACATTGCGGGTCTCCAGAATTTTTAGTATTTCCAGGCGATTCAGCATCTCCGGTTCATAGTCGGCTGATAATTTTTTCACAAGTACTGCATCCAGGTCAGTGAGATCCATTCCCCTGTACATCACTTTCTTTGAGTCCAGATCGCAGCTTACCTCGTCCATTGAGATTAACAGGCGGAAACCGGTTACCTTTTTAACGGCATCGGCAAGCGTTTCCGATGACCACTTTCCGGGAACTCCGATAACGCCAATTTTCTTGTTCATATCCGGATCTGATGTGTGGGGTTAGAAGGTAATTGCAAAGGGAGATAGTCGAAACGTCTCCGGTGAATCCGGATCGTGAGCTATAGCTTTATTAAGAAGATACATACCCCGTTGATGCATATCCAGGGCGATTTTGGTATTTAACTGAAACCGGGTGGAAGTGATAAACGACCTGGCAAGTCCCAGCGCAAGTCGGATTTCGGAACGAGTATCGCCGTTCTTCTCGGCAAACTGGCGATAAAACTCGAAAAAGGCCATCAGGACTTCATTGATAAATGATCTTTTGGATTCCGATATGGCCGGCAATCTGAAAATGGAGACCAGGAACACCGAAACATCCTGCAGATAATCCTTGTCAGCGGAGCGATGCAGATCGATATAGTGAATCTTGTTTTCGTGTTGGCTGAGAATGATATTATCGACGTTAAAATCTCCGTGAATAAACACGGAAAACGGAGCACCCAGGGTTTGCTCAAGTTTAGCGGCGGATTTTAAAATATCATCCAGAGCGGGATAGGCGGCATCGCCGATAAAGTGACTGTCATTCTGCAGCTCGGGGTGGACGTGATAGACATCCTCCAGTCTGGATGCAAGCTGGTCAATAAATCCGGACTTGACCGGGTTGGGTTTTAACGTGGCATTCCAGACGCTTTCACAGGAGTGACAGATCATACCAATCGTATTTAAAATGGTATCAGGCGATTCGTTGATCAGGGTTTCCTGAAAGGTGCTGCCGGGCAGACACTCCAACAGAATTGATCCGCTGTTTCCCTGTTCCCGGTAGTCATAAAGCTTAGGTGGCAGACCTGGAATCAACTGTTCCCATTTTTCAATCCCCTCTTTCTCTTTTTTGATTTTCTCCAGCTTGCCATCCTTGAATATAACCGATTTTCCCTTGGAGCTGATATCGGTTTGTTGCACCAAGCCTATTCTGCAGCCCGACCTGGTTTCCCCGATTGAAGAGAAACCAAGTTTGCCACTGGGTAATGACACTTCGGCATGATTAAGACCTTTTTCCAGGGCTTCATACTGATGAATCTTCAGTTTCTCGCCCAGGATGGAGGAGATGATGGCCTCTCCAATGTTCAGTAGGGAGTCCCCTATTCGCTCCATGTACCGGAAAATAAAAAGAGCCGTGATCAGATTCTGGATATCTTTATGGCGTTTATAATCCTTGATATCGGTGATGATCTGTTTGAAATGCTCTTTGTAAAGGGTGTCGGTTTTAAATTCGGATCGACAGATTCGAAGCGCCAGCGAAAGATCAGCGTTGAAAAGAGCATCGTTTGTGACATCCAGGGCCTTCTTGATTTCCTTGGTAAAGGGTTTGGTATCAAATCGCTTGGACATGTAGGAGGGATCATCGAAAAACTGGAACTGCCGCATGATGTTGACGCAGAAATCGCCAATTCTCTCCAGGTTGACAGTGATGGTATGCACCGCCCTGGTAATGTTGACGGCGTTCTTGTTTTCCTTGTTGCAGGTAATCAGGCGGGAAAAGCACTTGTTCTCAATAATGTTTTTGAGAATATCAATATAGTCCTCCCGGGACTCCACTTTCTTCAGACGCTTTTCACTCTGATGCTTCAACTGCTTTTCAACTGCATCTACCTGCTTGGTAATTTCGGAGACCATGAACCGATAGTTCTGGTCGATTTCTTTTAGCAAGATCATGATGTCCCGGGTGCCAACTCAGGCGATGGTCAGTTTTTCGCTTTTACTGCTTTTTCCTTTATCGCTCTCCTTCCAGCCGAACTGCAGGCTTAGTTTGGAGCTGTTGGATTTTCGTTTGGCTTCAATCTTCATTTTCAACAGTCCCTGCGGCTCCAGATTGACTTTGGAACTCTCATTGCCCAGGGATATGGAACCCTTCTCAATCCCATCAATGATGGACTTCAGGTAGTCCACAATCGTCTGGCTGTCCTGGTAGGATTCATGTTTGAACTCATTGTCGTTTGTTTGCACTATTGACTCTCCCAAATCAGCCTTCCAGTAACCGGCTTTTGTATTCTTCAATCACTCGTTTTCGATCTGCACCGGCCAAAATCAGACTCTTGCGAATAGAGCGATCTTCCCATGCCGGGTGCAGCCCAATTTCTCTTTTTTCCTTTTCAATATTCCGATCTTTCGGATCCAATACCTTTTCACCAAAATGGGTATCATCTCCCATGAAGACCAACAGCGGTTTACTATCTCTCCTGTATGTCCTGTTCTGCCTGTTGACCGCATTGATCAGGAACTCGGTATACTCCCGGGATTGCGGATTCCAGACTTCGTAGCCGTCAACATCGTAATCGGCCAGAAGAATGGGCCAGAATTGCTCCGGATGAGGGATGACGATCCCTGCCTTGAGAGACCTGGCTTCCTCGATCACTTCAGACGTGCGATAGAAATAATTCAATGGAAAATTCGCCTTTATGATTTTCTTCACCTCTCGCAGGAAAATCTGGGCCCTCTCGATCTGCTCGGGTTTGATTTCATCCCTCAGCAGATTAAAATAGTTTCTGATTAACTTATTACGAATCATCTCCGGGGGGGTGATGGATTCGTTCTGCTCGATAAGGCTTTTCAGCTTACGGGTGTGAAACTTCACCAGCTCGATAAGACTGGTATCGGCCCCGGTCTTTTTAGCAGGGAATTCCAACAGATGCCGGAATCGATCCTCTATTATTGTATCGATAAACTCCAGGAGTTGTCGGTTACGATACTTGAAGGTGTAATTCAACATCTCCTTCATCACGGAAGCCCTGTCACCCTCTATCCGGGAAGCCTCAAAATGGAGCAGCAGTTGCACCTTGCGGTTAAACTGGTGGGTATAACAATCCACCTCAACACCGGCAAAGCCGTTCAAGGTGGTCAACCTGTTATGCTGGGTGGGAATCAGCAGCTCAGTCTCCCTGTTTGGAAACATGGCTGAAACCCGCTTCATTATCAGATCGAGTGGGATGAATTCCGGATGCCAATGAACGCCCATAACTGTTTTCTGGGCGGGATAGGTTTCCGGAGGAGTGGTAACTCTTTTTATCTGTTCCCGGGAAAGATCTGTAGAAACCAGGTTGAGATATCTCTCCTGATCTTTTTCCGTGATTTCTGAAGAAATATAATTATCTTCTTTCGCTTCCAAGGCAGGGTTATTTGCTGATTACTCTATTAGTATGGTCATTGCCGAACCCTCAGAATGAACAGTGAGTGTTAGATCCGTATTAGGTTTCTGTTAGAACGGTTTGTTAACAATCGGTTAGATATTCTCCGTTTTAATTTCAAATGAGAGTTCAGCATCGATTATTTTGCTGCGTCCGGTGCCGAAAAATGCGGCAAACCAGAGAGCCTGGAGAAAGAGAATAACCAGCGGATTCCAGAGTGTATTTATACCATTGGCAATGTTAACCGGCATGCCGGGATCGGGATAAAGCAGCAGGGAGACAATGACGGAATAAACAACAGAGACAAAGGCCATTATCTGATATATCGAGAGCTTACCGTTTCCCCTGAAATCGGCCCTGACAGTTTCCGATACCACTCGCCAGATTTGAGTGGTGGCCAGGGTGGTCAGAAAGCAAAGGGTGAAATGGCCTGTCAGAAAAAGATAGACTCCCAACAATCCTGAAATAAAATAGATCACCGAGGTGATGCCCTGGATGGGAACCACAGCTTTTTCGTCCATGTGATGAGCGTAGGCAATCTTTTTGGTTTTACCCTTGAATACGAAGTTTAGATGACGAAAAGGGGCCTGGAGATACCCGGGCAATTCGGATACCTGTTTGCCATAACAACAACCGAAACTGATACAGCTCAGGCGGCCGATTCCCTCACCAAAGGTATAAGCGCAGGACACGGCAGCCATGAGAACAATGATCTCGATTCTTGGCATTTGCAGAGCGACATACAATTGCTGGACACCAAAGGCGATCAGGGGAGCCACAACAATTCCGACAAAAGAGGCGCCGGCGACACTGAGGGTGCAGGGCTTTTTCTCAACGATGCGGGCCACAATTTTGGTTGCCGGAGCTGCAAACAAACCTGTTCCGCAGATAAACAGAATAGCTCCTGTCATGGGGATTGAGGCCGAACCCAACAAAATCATCATGATGGCAACCGCGGCTGCGATAGCAACACCGTTAAACAGCCCGTAATATGTCAGGTTCAAACCCTGCCATTTGCCATCGGTTTTTTTGTAGAGCGGAACGGTGCCCAGAACCTGCCATTTTTCCCGTGGAAGAAACCGGAATCCCCAGGTTGCCAATAAAAAAAGTGAGATTCCTAATCCGATGATAAACAGAAGATTATTCTCCATATGTCCTCTTGATGAAATGGTTTGTGTTGATAATGGGTTATTTCCCGGAGTTGTTAAAAGTCGACCAAGGTTCAATCGCCAGGCTTAAAGACCTGTTGCCACCATGGAGCGGACTTTGACATCCGTCTCAACCAGGGATTGTTGAAATTTCCTGGAGTAGCGGCTGACAACATCCGTTCGTTCCAGGTTTTGCATGATATCCGGACAGAATTCGATCCTGTCCGGCTGGAAGATTAAAATATCCACCGAACTGCCGGGTCGAAACAGGCTTTTGGGAACGCCCATTCTGACGAACATTCCGGGTCGAATCGAGGAGGGATTTTCATATTTAACCTCACTGTAACACTGTCTGATCTCGCCAATCATGAGCGCCACCAGCTCGATCATCATCACCGGGCCTATGCCGGAACCGCCCTTAACATCGGTGTCTATAACCGTTACGGTTCTTTTGTTTTTCGAGTAGGGAGTCGCACAGGAGACCACCGCGGTTGGATTGCAGGAGTGATAGCAACCGTCGATTTCATAGAAATCCACCACTTCTCCACTCACCGGAGTATGGTTGTAGTGATACTTGTCCGGTGTCAGTCTGAAAACGGCAAAATCCCCGTTTCTGAAAGCGGAAAGCCATTCATGTTTCTCCGGCCCCACCAGTTCCTCATATTCAAAGAACTTCTCCTTGAGCAGGATGATGGAGTCTTCCGCAAAAGAGCCTACCAATACTCTCGAATCGGCGGGAGACACAACATGTCCTGGAACATCGGACATGGGCCGGCAATCCCAATACTTGATCTGTCGCTCAAAAAGCTTGCGGGGAGAGTTCAACTCCCTGGCATCCCGCACGCATTCATCGAGATTGATATTCAGATCGGCAATGATTTTCTTCATATTTGAAGACCGACTGACAATGGGATTATCATAATTGAAAATCCTCAGCAGGTCCGAAGTTCGGGCCGAAGTCAACAGGTTAAAGAGAACCGAGGAGTTCTCCCTGATGGTCGAATAGATCGTGTTGATCATTCGATCTGCAATCAGGCTCTCCGTGATTACCCGTGAGGTTTCCCGGTCGATATATTGATGCATATTCTCCTTAGTTGGCTAAAATGATTGAACGATCAGCACTGTTCTTTCTTTTTTCTGTTGTTTTCAATGATCATCAGGGTCAATTGAATCATTTTGGTCAAAGTCCTCTCGGGTAGTCTTTCCCGGAGGGTATCATCCTTAGCTCTCCTGATGAATTCGGCGGCGTTTTTCCCCTTGAGGATATTCATCAGCGTGGAATTGTTATCACCCTGCCTCCAGGCCTGCATGGAATCCATTACCCCCATCTCGGTTTCCAACACATTCATCGCTTCTCCGAGGTTTTCCATTCTCAGCTCGTTCCTGTAATAGGACTCCGCAGCCGTGTTAAATTCTGCGCCACCCAGTTTTTTTGGAGACCGGCTGCCTGTTTTTTTGAGGATGGCCTTGGTCAGTTTGCCGGAGGCGCCGTATTCCCCGGGATAATTCAGGCGTTGTTCCAGGTCGTAGATGGTTTCGCCGATTCCCATTTCCGAGATGATGGCCGCACCATCTTTTTTCAGTTTCCGGATCAGTGCCATCAGGTATTCATAAACATGCACCCGCACGTAGCCTTCATAGCGCCGGCTGAACCTCGTCCTCTTTACATCTTTGAGGATCTCCAGTAAAAACCGGTTGCTGCTGTTTTTTCGAATGAAAACAGTGGGGATACCGATGGCCGCACTGAAGAAGATCTGTCTGCGCTCGCTTTCTATAAAGGGCTCGTTGGGGATATCGTGATGGGTGATCTTGTTTCGCAATACATACTGATAGGCCAACGCAACAATCAGGACCTGAAGGTTGACGGCGTGAGTCATATCCGTTTGCAGATCCTTGAATTGGCTGTAGTAGCGACATTCGAAGCCCGAAAATCCCATATTGCTGTGTTCGCGCAACTTGCAAAGAAGATAGACGGACATGGAATTATCGAAGATCCCCATGGAGGCCAGATCGCTTTTCAACCGGATATCGTTGCCAATCATGCCGTTTAACGCCGGGCTTTGCTCCGTGCTAAGCAGGGAGACAAAATAGTCCACCAATCTGTAATCCGGCAGGAAATCTCCCCTGAGTCCCAGCAGTTTTGCCAGGGAACGATCCAGCCAGACAGGACCGAAGGGTGTCAGGGCTTGTCTCATAAATTTGAGATCCGCTTTGTTTTTCCATCTGCGCCAGATCATTTTCAGGTGAGCTGCTTCCAGTTCATGGGGCAGAAAGCCAAGAACCCTCTCCGGATGGAAATTATGAAAATCGAGTCGATAGGGAGCGCCTGAGTAGGTACTGACGAAAAGCGGCAGAAAATGCTCCACAATTTTAATGACCAAGTCACCGATATATTTCTCATTCTCCCTGCCAAAGCCCGACTGGGGATCCGAAAGGAGATCCGTCAGTACCTTGCTTCCCAGGCTGATATGGGTGCCATTATTGGCCAGGCTGATGTTGGAAGTGTTGGGCAAGGTGACCAGATTCCGGGTTAAAATGCCCGCTTCTTTCAGCTTGAAGATGGCGTTAAGCTGGCTTCTGGAGAGGACCTTGTGACAAAGGGCCATATAGGTCTTTTTCTCTTCACCTTTATTCCAGCCCGAGAGACAGGGGCTCATAAACAGATCCCGGTAAAAGCTGTCGGTGATCAGCTCATTCAATTGTCTCTGGCGAGTTGGCGGGTTCGGGGCAAAATAGACCAGCGCCTTTTGACCATGTTCAATCAGTTTGAATCGGGAATTGGCATATTGAATCAGGAATTGGCAAAGGGCAAATCGAATCAGGGTTTCATCCACGATGCCCTTTCCCATCCCATAATCCGAAATGACCCGGACCGGTGAAAAAGAGAATGTCTCGGGTGAGGTGTTGTCGTTAAGGAAGTGATTCATCAACCGATTTCCGATAGCCATGATTTTGCTATCGGTCTCGTCTTGAGAAATGATGTCAGCCAGGGACAGTTTCAGAAGATAACTGATGGGAATGCGAATCCACTCTTCTCCGTTTACCATAAAGGTAAACTGATCCTTGTCTGATCGCTGGGGACCGAATATTTCGCTTTTATCATGAAGCAGATCCCTTTCAAAAACTTCGTTTGCATAAGTGTTGAGGTGACAGCGTGGAAATCGCACCCAACTGTTTTCCCAAACATTGTCCTGGTTGCTTTCCAGAAAGGTTTCCAGGGCAGTAATCGCCTGACGGGGTGAGTTTCCGGATTTTGCTTCCGCAATGATGTTTTTAAAATAGTTGGACTCCCGAATATGAATCGGCATGTCCACGTTGTCGCGGTCGCCAACAACAACAGCCTGGAGTTCGTTTTCCACTCCGGCTGTGGTATCACCAGTGAGAAAGGGCAACGATTCAATCGATTCGGTGTTGAAATGAGCAAGAAGTTTCTTGGTGTCAGCTTCTATATCTTTTGGTGTCAAGCAATTCGATCCTGTATCATGTGCGGACCTTGTAGACCTTGCCAAAACAGCCGAGTTGTTTTTCATTTACTTTTCTCCGTACTGAATCCTAACCGCAGCTATCGATTTGTCCGTCAGGTTTATTAAAGCTCTTTGAAACAAGCTCAGACAGCCTTTTTCAAGCTGTCGGTTTTCAATCTGTCACGTTGAATAGTACTATTTTGCCGGCTGAGGAAATCCGGCTTCTCAAAATTTCCAAATTCAAGACCTTGTGGCCTGTGATTAAAAGCAGGATTAAATTCCTGCGAATTCCCGATTAGACCGGGAACAGCCTCCTCCACTCCGATGTCATCCTTGAAATCATCATTTTTGGTTTTCAGTCGGTCCGGTAGTTTGATATCACGGAGGAACTGGTTCATGATCCTTTCAACACTGAAATAATCGGCTCGGTTCAATGCATGGTCCCTGAGCGTTGTCAGGGCTGCCGGATTACAGGCAATAGCAGCGATTTCACCTGCCAGGTCCTCAAGATCATCGGCCAGAATTCCGTATTTTGAACTCTCGATGATATCCCTTGGACCTTTGATGGAATAAGCCGCAACAGGCAGCCCACAACTCATGGCTTCCAGAATAACGTTACCGAAGGTGTCAAATTTGGATGGCAGCACGAGAAGACTGGCACTGGAATAGAGCAGTGGCATATCCTGCTTCTCAACCCAGCCCAGAAACACCGCATCCGGTACCATCTGCCTGAGTTTGCTTTCGGCTGGTCCGACCCCGGCGACAACCAGTTGTGCATCGGGATTGCCCACCCTTATCTTTTTCAGAATCTCGGGAAGTTCGAGCACTCCTTTCTCCTCGCTGATGCGACCCGCATAAAGGAGGACAAATCGGTTGTCAGCGATTCTTCCTTTAAAAGCTTTCAGACGATCCACTTTCCCGGGTTTGAACAGCTCTGAAACCCAATGGGAGGTGAGATAGATATTCTCTTTCGGGTATTGAATCTGCTTGCTCGAAAGCCAATCCCGATGATCCCTGTTAAGGGCGAAAATCCCATCAAACTGGTGATAGAAGAACCGCAGGATTCGGCGAACCCTGTCCAGGGTCTGGGGCTTGAAAGCGGTGGTTCCCTTGATGAATTCCATCCAGTCCGTGTGTAAAAAGAAATAAGTCGGGACATTGAAAGAGGTTTTCAGAAACAGGGCAACTGGCCCCATGATGAATTCGGTTGAACAGACAATCCGGTCATACCCGCCTTCCAGGAACACCTGTTTCACCTGCAGCAGGTCCGGAACATTGATAGTCTGTTCCTTATAATTAGGGAAGGTAAACCGACCCACCGGTTTAACAACCCTGAGATGCTCCTGCTCCCGGATTTCATCACTGCATACCAGAAAATCAAGGTTCAGGTTATGCTCCTGTACCAATTTAAGTTTCGCGCTGAGAGAGTTGGAGACACCATTTTTGTCGCGCAGGGTGTCGGTAAGCCAGAGTACTTTTTCAGGATATTGCAGTTGTCCCAGGTTTTGAGCAAACTGGTTGAGAAACTTCCTGTTACTATTCAATGACCGAGTGCTGATCAGCGAGGTTCCTGCGATTACAGCGGAGGCCAGGACCGGAAAAGACAACTGGTCAAAAAATTTGGAGAGATGAATACGGGTAACATCGTCCGTATCTCTGCCGGCTTCTTCTTCAAACAGGCTGCGGAAATGGGTCGGGATTTCGAATCGCTCTATAAGAGTGCGGGTATCATTCTTCAGGTCATCACCAAAAGCGTTTTTAATCTCGGTGTTCTTATTGATTCTCCTGGCAATGATTCGATTTAGCTGGTTGAAAATATCATGAATCCCGTCACCCATGGAATCCAGGTAGGTATTTTCGTCAATGTGCCGGCTTTTGGCGATATCTTCAATTTTATGGATGATCGGTTTAAAGTCGGGTGTGACCCGGAATTTTTTCAGGATCCCCGGTTTTTTGCCGTTCAGGGACTCATGCAGGGTCTTGAAGAAGAAAGTGGTGAACCGATGACGTTTTAATTCCTGGATGATATTGGAAGCGGCCAGGCAATACAGCTTGTCCCGCAAGGTGCCGTGATGCAGGAACATCCTCAACAATCCGGGCTCCTTCATATTAAGGGTCAATTGACTAAGATAATCCAGAAGAGCCACATGGAGTTTTTCTTGGTTTCCGACATGACCGTATGGCGAGATAAATCCGTCCCTGAGAACATCCAATGCGATCTCGGAAGGCTTTTCATGAACCAGTCGACTCTTGAGATTGGGAACATGCAAGTAGCTTCCGCAGGTTCCTGCAAAAAAGCTCATGTGATCGTCGGATCCGCCGGTCAGGGTTTTTCGATAGGGATGCCTGCAGAAATTGTGGGGATTAAGATTGTGCTTTTTGCTCCAGTGATCGATCTTCTCCTCATCCAGATTACTCAAAAACTCCCAGGTCAGTAGATTCTGCCAGATATCGCGTTGTCCGTTCATCACCTCGAATCTTTCAAAAAGCAGTACCAGTTTTTCAAAAAACTCCAGACCGGGAAAGGGCTTCCGCGAATAGAAGAAGAGGGGGTGGGGGAGTATGGTTGGCAAATTGTGCTCCGCGGCATAGGTCATGAACTGGTAAAGATTGGTTCTGTATTTATTGAGCTTGACCTCCTGCTCGGGTGTAAAACCATATGTGAGAACATGAATTCTGTTATCGTACTCCGGAGCCGTGCAAGTGAATTCGGCTCCAACGAGAATATCCTCGCCCTTGTCCAACAGCTTCCAGCAGGAACGAGCATTGTTATGATTGGTAATGGTAAATGCATGACAACCAGCGACTTTAAGCGAATGCACCAGGTCCGCTGTTTTGATCCAGGTCTCGGGAACCCTGAGAATTCTGCCCAACAGCTCATCCGTTATATCGCTGTTTTCGTCGTGGCAGTGAAGATCGATTTTCAGTCTTTCCCCTTCGGGTATCATCCGACTATGTCGATCCAACAGGTTTTGATATTTTTCCCGGATTTGATGTTGAAATGAATTTTTATCCATCATTTGTCAGTTCCTCTGAAAAGGGTCGCAGGATTAGAAAGCAATGCTGTGAAAGCAAGCAGAGTGGGAATAGGGGGAAGGGGCAGTTCTATCATTAGTGTTCTCGAATGAGTTTCCTATCTCTTTATCTAAGGCCACGCTATCACCGGATTAATAGGATTCCATTCGATGCGGATTAGGATTGTGTTAATTGATAGAGTCTTAAGCCAACAATAACGGGAGGTATAAGGTGATCCGCTTTGAATCGTCTGTTTTATCGTGAAATTGGAATGATCTACAGAGAATCTATTGGTGGGGTGCCAGACAGGTTGAGTTGTTTAAATGCGTTTCGATAAAGTCAAAACCGATGAATGGCTGTTTGGCAATGTCATTTAGATTTAAATGGCAAATTCGGCTTTCACAGGCCTTTGATCTCTTCTTCATGACGGCAATCAGGTTGCTGATATCTTCGAAGGAAAACATCCGATCCCGGTTATCCGGGAGGGTGATAACAACGGAACTGATGGTCATGAGGGGAAAGCACTGCAACTTTCCGCTTCGATCCTTGCCGACAATACACCCTTTTTTCAGGGTTTCCCTGTCATAAAAACTCTCCACATCTTTTTCAAAGCTACCGACAATCTGGCGAACGAGAGCCAGGGCGCTCTCCTCGGTTTGATTCTTCATGCCGAGAAAGAAATCATCGCCTCCTATATGACCGATAAAGCTGTCGGAACCGCTCGTTTTTCGAGTGAGAATCTGGGCAAAAAGGTGCAAAGCCCTGTCACCCTGGCGGAACCCGTAGCGGTCATTATAGGCTTTAAAATTGTCGAAATCGAAGTAGATGAGGCTATACCGGGTGGTTTGATTCTGCAGGGAGTTGGAGATGAATTCATGTATCAGGGTGTTTCCGGGCAGTTTGGTCAGCGGATTTAGGTCCCTTGCTATCGCCAGATTTTTATCGTTCAGGACTTTCAGCAGTGATTGAGCGCTCAAAAAGCCGACATATTTGAGATTATCCGTGATAATGATCCCTTCGATGTTCTCGTTGAGGGAATAGATTTCCAGGACCTTTTCCACAGGGGTTTGTATTTCAGCCACGGGAAAATAAGTGATAAACTCCTCAATAGTCTGGTTGCGGGATACCTTCTCCAACAGGTCTCGACCATACCTGGAATAAGCATAGTCCTTGAAGACACTTTCCCTAATGATGCCCACCGGCTCATGCGCCTCGTTGATAATCGGTAGTAAACCGCCCTGCTGAGTTCGAAACCGCTCAAAGACATCCACCACCCTGTCCGTATTTTTAGCAGGTTTGACGATCTCCAGTTCCGAATAGATCAGTTTTCTGTCGTTTTCCTTTTTGGTTCGCCTGTCCCTCATACTTAGTTGATGAACATGTTCATAACTGATTTTCAGTTCTTTGAAATCGGTAACCGGTTTCTGCACCAAGTATCCCTGAACCAGATCACACCCTATGTCCCGACAACTGAAAAACTCTTTTTCGGTCTCCACCCCCTCGGCAACCACCAGGCTTCCCATTAAATGAGCCAAATTAACAATCAGGGAGACGAATAGGCGTTTCTTGTTATCCGTGGAGATATCCTGGATAAAGAAACGATCGATCTTAATCAGGTTGGGTTCGGTGTCGTAGAGGGTCTGGAGGCCGGAAAACCCTGTACCACAATCATCAATGGCGATTTTCACCTGGCGGGTGCGAAAAATCTCGTGATTCTTTTTCAGCACCTCAATATCAGGGAGTTCATTTTTTTCCGAGATCTCAAAACAGATATGTTCCCACTTCAATCCGTGACTCTGCAGCAACATAATGGTCTCTTTCGCCAGGTCGTTGTCGGAGAGGAACAAGCGGTTATCAAGGTTGTAAAACAACTTGACCTGACGATTGGAAGGGAGTTCGGAGAACCTGGCGATCGCTTTTGCCCTGAGTAGGGAATCAATCTTGCTCAATTGACCGTTAAGAAACAGCAGGTCAAAAAACTGGTCGATAGTTTTAAAACCTATCTTATCCGTATTCCGTAACAGGGCTTCATAACCGTAGCAGATTCCGGTGTGGATGTTGACGATGGGTTGAAAAGCATAATCCAGGAAGTTGACGACTTCTTGTATATTTGTCTGTGTTTGGTATTTCATTCTCCAACCCTAATTGAATTACGATAAAACAGGTTTGTGACTGTCTATCCGGCCAATTGGAGACAGCCATATGATGAACCGGCTTTCGGTCAGGCAAGGGGCAAGGTAAACCTGAAATCCGATCCTGCTCCCGGGGTGCTTTCAACAGACATTTCGCCTCCGTTGATCATTACAAACTCATTACAGAGGGCCAGTCCCATTCCGGAACCCTTCTCTCCATGTAGTCCTGTTGTTGAATGGCGTTGTTTGAGGTCAAAGATCTCCTTGAGGTCTTCTGCTCTGATTCCCACTCCCGAATCCGAAATGGTGATCTGTTCGAATTTGCCGATTCGTTGAGAGCAGACCTGAATGAATCCCTTGTCCGGTGTATATTTGATAGCATTTTGCAGCAGATTGCGGATAATAGACCCAACCATGGATTTATCAGCATAAACGTGAATGGAATCATCGATATCGATAGTAATGTTGATCCCTTTCTGCCTGATCTCTTCGGCAAAGAGGTTTTCTGATATGGCTATGAGTTCCCACAGGTTAAATGACTGGGGGGTCCATTCAAACAAGCCGCTTTGAATCTGCGACCATTGCAACATGTTTTCAATGAGATTCTGCAGATGCATCGAACTGTCTTTTATGGTCTGGACGACGGATACTCTTTTTTCCTCCTCCATGCGGTCGTAACGATCATGCAGAATCCTGATGAATCCATTGAGGGAATGGATGGGTTGTCTGATATCATGAATAAAGACGGTAAAGAATTTATCCTTGATATCATTAACGATTCTCAGTTCATTCTCGGTTTGTTTCAGTTTGTCCAAGGCATCTTTTAGTTTCAGTTGGGTCTCAATCCTTACCAACAACTCACTGATGTTAAACGGTTTGGTTATATAGTCGGCTGCCCCTGTCTTTAAACCGGTTATGATACTGTCGTTATCACTCCTGGCTGTCAGGAAAATGATGGGTATGTCCGCAGTAGCAGGCATGGTTTTCAACTTGTCAGCCACTTCGGGACCGCTGTATGCCGGAAGCATGAAATCAAGGAGAATCAAGTCCGGAGGCGTTTGATGTACCAGATCAATTGCTTGTTTGCCGTTATAAGCTGAGCTAACCCGGTAGTTTTTCCTTTCCAGGTTGATCTTCAACATTTCGACAATCTCCTCTTCATCATCGACAACCAGGATTCTCTTTTGATTTAATTCTCCCTTATCCATTAGAAAATGCGGCTTCTCGTTGAAATCGCGGGTATATAAAATTGATTTCATTTTGTTAGATATTGATTTGTTCAATGGAAACTGATTGGCTGGAATGGCAACCGATGCGGTTTTGGGCATCATTAGGTTGGGTTGCGCTTTTGATCTGCTGAATCAATTATCGGCTTTTTTCGTCAGCAATGTGTTTTTTGAAGTTAAATATTCTGTAAGGTTTTGGTTAGATCAGTATTCAGGAATTGTTTGAAAATTGTGAGGAAGAGGGGAGGCTGGGGGCCACCTGTCATGTTTTTCAAGCGTATTGGTCTTTTTATTGCCGGGGATCGGTTTGGTTTTGCGATAACGGGTGATATACTCTATCATGGAGAAATCGTTTGGTTTTATGTGCAAATATATCACATCAACACTTTCCTGATCCAATATGTTTGATACTTACTCACTGGTTATCATTATCTCTACTTTTGTTCTTGCCGGTATGGTCAAGGGAATTATCGGGCTCGGATTGCCTACAGTCAGTCTTGCGATTCTCACTGTCGCTATCGATTTACCGACCGCCATGGCGTTATTGCTGATTCCCTCGTTTGTAACCAATGTCTGGCAGGCGTTGATTGGAGGAAACGGGAAAAAGGTCATTTTGCGAATCTGGCCGTTTATCCTGATGGCAGGAGTAACCGTATCCATCGGTTCCATGAGCCTGACTCGGTTAAACCTGTCATTGCTTTCAGCTCTTCTGGGAGGCCTGCTGATCATTTATTCGGCGATCAGCCTCGGGGGAATCAGAATTCAAATCACCGAATCACAGGTCACCCCTTTCGGGATTGTCCTAGGTGTGGTTAATGGTATTCTGACAGGAATGACAGGATCATTTGTCGTTCCCGGCGTGATGTATCTGCAGGCTATCGATTTAAAACGGGATGAGTTGATTCAGGCTATGGGCATGTTGTTTACGATTTCTACTGTCGCTCTTGGTCTTGCTCTGCATCAGAATCAATTTCTAAACACCGAGCACGGAATTCTCTCATCTGCGGCATTGATTCCCGCGATAATTGGAATGGTACTCGGACGTCGAATCAGAATCGGGCTTTCTGAAAAAAGGTTTCGTCTTATCTTTTTTGTATCGCTTTTGGTTCTGGGAGGTTATCTTGCGGTCAATTCGCTGGTATAATAGCTATTCCTGCCAATGTTCGGGCTTGTCCATTGCCCGGGCACATATGATTTTTCCCTGGCACTTGCCCAGCACACCGGGCCGTAATTCCTGCACCATCCAGGCATCAGCTACCTCTTCGGGGATTGGATAGGGAGCAATCAGTCCCTGTTTTGCGGCCGGGATAAATCCGAAACGAGGGTAATACTCAATGTGTCCCAGCACAAATACCAGATCCACAGCGGATTCGGAAAGCAGTTGCAGACCTTTCCGGATAAGCAATCCGCCAATACCTTTCTTCTGATGTTCCGGTATCACTCCCAAAGGAGCCAGTATTGATGCGGTAAGATCCTTGTCTCCCCCAATTTGTGCACGGGTGAACAATATGTGACCAATCGGTTGTTGGTCTTGGACAGCAAGCAACGAAATCCGGGGCTGGGCACTTTCATCATCCAACAGATCGCGGGTTAGTCCGGCAACATCCTCCTCTTCGAAGGCAGCTTCATGTATGGAGGAAATGGCTTCGAGATCACTTTCAACGGCTTTTTCAATTCTGATATCACTTTTCATGGAATCATCCTCTGAAATAGGGAAATAAGGTAAATATTGTTAGTATCAATCAAGTAGCGATATCCAGGGCAATTTCAGCCATGATCGGAAAGTCCTTCTCCCGTTGCTCAGCGGAGGAGCTTTCTCCGGTCACCAAACTGTCGCTTACTGTCAAAATGGATAGAGCATCCACCTTAAACTTGGCGGCCAGGGTATATAGAGCAGAAGTTTCCATTTCACAGACCAGTGCTCCGTATTCCGCCCAGATCTTCCACCATTCGGGATCATCCTGGTAGAACAGGTCAGACGCAAACATACCTCCCACAAAAACCCGTTCAGTGCGTTGTCTGGCTGCTTCATAGGCTTTCATCAAAAGGTTGAAGCTGGCGGTTGGGGCATAGTCCATTCCGTTAAATCTCAACCGGTTGATGCCGGAATTGGTGGAAGAAGACATGGGGATCACAATATCACCTACTTTGAGGTACGGTTGCAATGCTCCGCAAGTTCCCACCCGGATCAGGGTTTTTACATCGTACTCGTTTACCAGTTCATTGATATAGATTGATAACGTCGGCATCCCCATGCCCGAACCCATGATGGAAACCGCTTTTCCATTGTACGAACCCGTATACCCCAGCATACCGCGCACTTGGTTGAAGCATGCGGCATCCTGCAGCAGGGTTTCGGCAAAGTGCTTTGCTCTCATGGGATCACCCGGTATTAGCACAGTTGGAGCAATTTCACCCTTTTTGGCACCGATATGTATACTCAATTGAATCCTCCTCTGGAGTGTTATTTGGAAGGACCGTATTTGGCGAACACTTCGGCCTCGGTCATATTTTCCGTTTTATTGGCAAAATCATAGTATCCCGGTTTTTTATCGATAAAAATCTGATTCCTGAATTTCATCTCTTCAAAGGAATCAAAAATTCCAATCGGCAGGTGATAAATCTGATTCGATTTCACCCGGTAAAACAGGTTGCTACCGCATTTCTTGCAGAATCCCCTCTCCGCCCAGGGAGAGGAGTCGAAAACAGTGATAAACTCTTCACCGCTGAATTCAACGCTGGTTCCGCAAAAGACATTCAGATAAGGGCCTCCGCTCCATTTACGACACATTTCGCAATGACAGGCACCCATGCTTTTACTCATTTCCCCGGCGGTGATTTGGACTGAGCCGCAGAGGCAACTGGCTTTTCCGACTTGAGTATCAGGCATACGATCTCCTTTGATTGGTTAAGCAAAACAGGCTCGGAATTGAAAGTGAAGTCAGCCTTTCAGGCATTTTTTCATCTTTATGCACTCCATTTTTCGACCGGACTGCAAAACATGAAAGCCTTTTTCTATTGTTTCATACCCATTTTTTTCATAAAAGATATGAGAATTCAACGATGCATTCAGTACCAGGTGATCAAGACCCTTATCAACAGCCGAGGATTCCAGTTCCTCAAGGATTTTCCCGCCAACTCCCTTTCGTCCCCAGGCGGGATCCACATAAACGGCTCCCAGGTAAGACCTGGTTGTATCAACAATCCCAAACCCGATGATTCGGTTCCCGGTCTTGAGCGTAATGACAATCTTCATTTCGTGTTGAATGGCTTCCAGAAACCTGGTCCGAAGACTATCACTATCGGGATTGGCCCATTCCTCAAGCATTTCATCTGAATAATAGGGTCTTGCTGAAGTGCGAATGGCATCGTTCCTGACACGGACGATATGCTCTGCCTCGCTCGGTAAGGCTGGCTCAACGACAAACAGGTTCATGAGGAGACAGGTTCGAAATAATCTTTGGTTGCTCCACAGTCCGGACAAGTCCAGTCATAAGGAAGGTCGTCTAAAGGTGTTCCTTGTGGTATGTCGTTTGAGGGATCACCCACTTCCGGATCATAGACATAGTCACAATATTCACAAGCGTATTTATTCATCTTGTTCCCTTTGCCATTGACAAAATCGAAAGTTCTGGAAATCGTTCAAATTCGGTTGTTACAAAGGATAACGGCAAGTATCCGGGATATTTTGTAAATATCATACCTGCGTGTATGTATCATAACATCGGCTTTCAACTCTCTCAATAATCAATTGACTTCTGGTTTTATGTCTTGGGTGTTCCGCAAGTATTGTGCGCAAGCCCGATCTTTAACTGTTGTTTTTAACCTGGTTTTTTCGTTCCAAGATTCCTGCGACCATCGGAGCGATCAGAAAAAGCAAGGTAACCAGGATCAAAGCATTCCAGCCTTTGGATTTAAAGGCAAGTCCCGATACGGTAATCCCAAGCCATCCGCCAAGGTAGTAAAAGAGGACATAGAGAGCATTGGCTCTTCCCTGTCCGCCGGAGAGTTTCCGATTCAAAGAGCCGACAGCAGCGGCGTGGACGGTGAAAAATCCGGCACAGGTGCCAAAAAGAGCGAGTATGACAGCCACAACTGAGGGAATCAAAATCAACAGCAACGCTCCGCCCAGAACGGTGCATCCGGCAATCAGGGTGTTTCCACTGCCGATCCGATTGCTGATTCTTCCTGCCGTTGGCCCAAGGAAGATGCCGACGATATAAACCAGGTACAGCAGGGTTGTCATCTCAGTTGAGAAATTAAAAGGATCATGGCTCAATCGATAGGGAAGATAATTGAAGATTGAAGAAAACACGGCAAAACTACCCGTGGCACAAAAAAAGAGGGGGAGCAAATCCCAACGCCTGAAAAGCTCCAGGTAGCCAAGAGAGGAAGAACTTTTGGAAAGATCGGGATCTGATTTGGGAAGTCCCCGTACAGCAAACAGGGTTGCTGCAAAGGTTAATATCGATGCGGAGATGAAGGCATACCGCCAATGCAGAGGCGGATGTATCCATCCTCCAAGCAGACGGCCGCTCAAACCGCCAAGTACCGTTGCCGAAACATATGCCCCCATCACCACGTTTAATCTTGCAACAGGTAAGGTTTTGGCCAGGTATGCAGCCAAACAGGTGGTGAGGGAAGGGATGAAAACTCCCTGTAAAAAACGGGCGCCGATCAGTATCCAAAGATTATGGGTAACAGCACAGATGATGGCACCGAGAGCTACAATTGTGCCGCCTATCGAGATTAAAGGCTGGATGGGGAACCGATCCGCCAGGAACCCAAAAGGAAGATTGGACAGGGCAATACCCAGAATGACAGCCGAAACGCTAAAGGAGGCCAGGATCATATCTGCGGAAAACTCCTGTTGTAATATTGGCAGGACCGGTTGAGTCAGGTAGATATTGGTAAAGGAAGCTGCCACCAGGGCAAAGACAATGAGTTGAAGGCGCAGATACGATTGCTCGGACATTTTTATCGACCGAATTGAGAGTGCCGGTTAAGAAGTATTCCGGGACAGAGCGAGAATAACTGTTTCTCCGGTAAACTATAAGCCATCACCAATTTTATGATGTCGAAGGATGTTCAGATATGGTCCGGCAAATCCGCTTACACTGTCAAGCTGAAGAGGTTTTCCAGCCAGTGTAGCAGATCTGTAGTTCAATGCAGATATACTATAGAGTGGGATACTGAGTTGTGATGACGCGTATTAGATAACCAATTTGGCGGAAAGCGGGAATGGACAGTGCGGTTGTTGGCACAAATCCTTGTGCGCGGCGGTGGGAATCGCGGCCGAAACATCCTTGTTTCGCAACACTAAAAATAATGCGAACAATGTGCCAGCCCTTATCCGGAACACAAGGTGAGAACTGCTATCGGGATTTAGGATATGATTTCAGATTGTTGAACCGTCGGGATAACTGAGAACAAACCGAGGTGATTGATCATTAGTTGACAGATTACCGGAATTTCCATCGATATTCCGGCAATCCGGATTGCTATCAGGCAGGATCTTCCAGGACTACCAGGGCATCAACCGCGATGGGTTGTCCATTCTTGATTTTCAATGGGTTGATATCAATCTCTTTAATCTCGTCATAATCCAGCCCGATCTGTCCTACCGCCTGCAGAATATCAGCCAGTGCTTCGCGATCCACTGCCTCAAGTCCACGAACTGCATCCAGGATTTTTTTACCCCTGATCTCCTCCATGAGGTCGAAGGTATCTCTTTGTTTTAAAGGGGCGACCCTGAAGGCCACGTCTTTGAGAATCTCGGTGAATATTCCGCCCAGACCGAACATGACACAGGGTCCGAACTGGGCATCACGGGTCATACCGACGACAAGCTCTCGTTGCCCTTTTACCATCTCCTGAACCAGGACATCCTTTTGATCTGTTTCCATCCTGGACTGAATAGTCCTGAAAGCTTCCCTGGCTTCTTCCGGGGTTCTGATGTCAATTTGGATTAATCCCTTCTCGGTTTTGTGGGCAATTTCAAACGATGACCCCTTTAGGACAAGAGGAAATCCCAGTTCTTTGGCGGCTGATTCCAACTCAGCTTCATTGGTGACGATTTTTTCCTGTGTCACAGGAATCTTGTAATGTTGCAGGACCTTTTTGGAGTCAAATTCTGAGAGAGTATTTCTGCCTTCCGCTAATGCTTGCTTGATAATATCCATATATTCCTTTTGTTTAGGGTGAATGTAATACATCTTTTCATCTATCGGAGTGTTTTCCCTAGTTTCCGATAACGGTTGTTTATTGCTGATTCTACGCCGGGTGATTAAATTTGTACCCGGAACCGTAGACCGAGGTAATGATCTCTTTATCCGGGATTACGGATCGGATTTTTTTTCTGAGATTCTTAATATGGGTATCGATGGTTCTGTCATAACCATCAAAGTCGTATCCCTGGACTTTGTTGAGCAGCTCGTTTCTGCTGAATACCCGGTTGGTTTGTGACATCATTACCCGCAACAAGTTGAACTCACTGGGGGTCAGCACGATATCACTGTCATTGACGGTAACCGTTTTGGTTTCCAGATCCACAGAAATATTGCCAATGACCAATTTTCGCGTCTCGGGCTCTATGAAAACCCGCCTGAGAACGCTTTTAACCCTGGCCACCACTTCCCTGGGGCTGAATGGTTTGCAGATATAATCATCAGCGCCGAGTTCCAGACCGATTAAACGATCCACCTCTTCGATTTTGGCAGTCACCATGATGATGGGAATATTCGAAATTTTTCTCAATTCCTTGCAGACCTCGATGCCATCCATTCCCGGTAACATCAGGTCCAGCAGAACCAACGAGGGGTTGACTTTTTTAAACCCGGATACCGCCAGGGATCCGTTGTCGATCCAATCGGTCCGGTATCCGGAATTCTCCAGGTATTCCCTGAGCAGATCGGCTATCTTTTTCTCGTCCTCGATGATTAGAATTTTCTGAGACATGGTCATTGCCCTAAGCTTGAATAATCGGTAGTTCTATTTCCAATCGTAGTCCCCTTCCTTTTCCGTTATTTGCCGTAATCTTGCCCTGATGAGCTTCTATGATGTGTTTGCAGATGGCAAGCCCAAGCCCGGTCCCTCCTTTTTCACGGTTTCTGGATTGATCGACTCGGTATAGCCGTTTAAATATGAGCGGAAGACTTTTTTCCGGTACCCCGGGCCCTGAATCTTCGAAAAAGAGGATCAAATTACTGTCTTCCGTTCGACATCCGATTTTTAACTGACCCGGCGCGTCCGAGTAACGCAGGGTGTTTTCAAATATGTTGGAAAACACCTGTTGTAATCGGTCGCTATCCGCCATTATGAGCTTTTTCTCATCATTTTCGGATTTTATCTCAAGCCTGATCTGTTTTTCCTGAAAACGGTTTTCATAAAGTTTGAAAGTATCTGTCAAAACTTCAAAGGCATCGAGCTCTGTTTTGTTGAAGGTCAAACCTCCTGTTTCAGCCAGGGACAAATCTTTCAGGTCTTTGACAATTTTGGAAAGGTGCATCACTTCGGCGTGCATCGAATCGAGGTTTTTCTCAGTCACTTCCCGGATACCGTCCTGGATCGCTTCGATTTCGCCCCTGAGAATGGACAGGGGGGTTCCCAGCTCATGCGAGATATCGGTGATCCAGTTCTTTCTGGCTTCTTCATATTGTTCCAGGGTATGGGCCATCTTATTAAATCCTGTTGCCAGATCACCCAGTTCGTCTTTTGATTTAACGCTGATGCGGGTATCGAATTTCCGTTCCGATATAGACTTAATGCCGGTCGTTAACATTTTGACAGGGGATAGCAGATGCCTTGAGAGAAAAAATGAGACAAACAGTGCTATAACAATGATGCCAATGCTAATGATAAAGATCAGGCGAATCATCTCCTGTATAAAGCGGACATCCATGGGATTGGAAAACTGTTGAGCTTTCTTCATGCCCAGCCAACCGATTATGCTGCCTCTGATTTGGATTGGTTTTAATAGAAAGGAGTCGGGATCTTTTATCTTTCCAACCACGCTTCTTTTGTTTTTATCCATCAGTATCAACCGAAAGTACCTTTCGAATCTGACGGATTTCCTCATCAACAGTCGTCTTGTTTCTATATCCAACCTTTCGAAATCGTGTCGAAATTCTTCCAATTCCGGGGGCACGGCTCCTTTGAAAGGTTTGTTGGGTTTTGCGGGAAGAGGATTGCGTGCGAAGGTTTGTCCCAGGATGTCCATCCACAGGGCATGATTACCCCTCAACAGCTCCCAGCTGTTTGTGATTCGGTAGACTTTCTTGAGTTCATTGATCAGATCGTGCTGCAGTTCAAGTTCGACATGGTTCACATATTCCCTGAAATTACTGGAAAGCTTGAAGTAGAAAACCCCGATCCAGAGAAAAAGGATGACCAGGGAAGTCACAAACAGGGCGATGAATAGTTTGCTGAAAAGCTTGAGTTGCATCTGATGTTGCTGAAAAAAAGGCATCCAAATCAGGATGGTTCCGCCTTCCTGACCGAGAGTATCAAAAAAACACCAAGGATATTCAGGATCATGAATATCGTGTATGCCGGATTGTAAGAACCAAACCGATCATAACTCTGTCCGGATATGATAAAACCGCAAAGTTCAAATATCAACACCACAGTTGTGTATTTCATCACCGTCGGGAAGGAGTGCCTGCCGAAAAAATGAGCGACGGCAATAGGCAATGTGGACATGGCGCCACCGACGGAAAAGCCAAAAACCAGAATAAACAGCAGGGTGGCTGTAAACGAGTTCTGGATCAATGCCAGTGAGAGTCCCAGGGCATTGCTGGCCAGCAAACCGGCAATGACCTTCTTGGGATCAAAACGGTCGCAGAGGGAACCCCAGGTATATTTTCCAAAAGCGCCAACAAAGGCGGTTGCTGCCATCATGATCATCGATTCAATATCGGAAAAACCGAGACTGGTAAACCGGGGTTTGAGTTGAGACATCACCCCCATCAGTCCGCTTAGCACGAAGACAAAGGTAAAGGATATCTTCCAGAAATCCGGCGATTTGATAAGTTCGGACAAAGTCCAGAGCTTGACCGGAGGTTCTTCCTTTGAATTGTTCGTCTCTTCCCTTTTGGTTACTCCGTCGGGTAAATAACCATAAGCTTCAGGCCAGTTTCGGACGAGCAACCAGGATACCGGTCCCAGGAGCATAATCGATCCGCCGATGATGTTGGCCGACATTTCCAGACCGCCTCTCAGGATCAGCAGCATGGCAATAAAAGGCAGGCTGGCTCCGGAAAGCGAGATGCCGATGGTGGCAATGCCGATTGCCTTGCCCCGTTTTTCCACAAACCAGTTGTTGACAGCGGTATTGACCACAACACCGCCATAGGAACCATTAGCCAGAAACAGCGCAATACAGAGGAGGGTAAAAGAGACCAGGCTGGTGCTCCGGAAAAGAAAGATAAAGGCTGTTCCAGCCAGAAATGGTCCGATTGTCATTAATATTCTGGAACCAAATTTGGCAACGAGGGTTCCGTAGATCAAGGACGCCCACAGGTTGATGAACATTCCGGCAGTGATACCGATATTGATATCGGTACGGCTCCATCCCCTGGTTTCACATAAGGGCTCCATGAAAGCATTAAAAATGTAAAACCCGGAACCAACAGACATGTAATGGGCAAGCAGGGCAACGGCCACGATCACCCACCCGTAGAAAATCGGTTGGTTTGTGTCTCGAGTTATCATGAGGATGTTTTCAAATATCGAGAGTATTCGACCATGTGCCTCAATACCCGAACTGCTCTCTCCGGTGTGGGATAGGAGACGATTCCGTATTGCTCCGAGTATTTTTTATGTGCATAGTCCGATCCGATGGAAACGGATATAACCGGCTTGCCTGTCTTGCTCACCATGTTGGCCACCTGAACCAGAATCTCATCGGGCTGGCGGCTCCTTTCTTTCAGGTACTCCTTGAGCAGTTCCATAGCGTCTGTTAACTCCCTGGGTCCTTTAACCTCCTCTGAATATTGATAGGAAAACGCCCTGAAACCGGCTCCCAAGGCTAACACGGCGTCGACTCCATCCCATTCCGCCAGCATTTCCAGACATTGAGGCAGGGGATCATGAGCGATGGTTCCCACCAGGTCGATGGGGTTTTTACGGTTCCAGTATTTAGGAAGGAGCTTATCCATTTCCCTGATCAGGTACCGGGGCAGTTCCGGGACATCGAGCCCGTTTTCTTCACAGGCATCCGCTGCTAAAACCCCCCAACCGCCGCCGCGAGTGATAATCCCCACCCGGTTGCCTTTGGGTAATGGATAACAGGCAAAAGCCTTGGCACAGTCAATCAGTTCCTGTGTGTTGCAGGCTTCCACGATACCGGTCTGTTTGCAGACCGCCCTGAAGATGGCAGTCGATCCGGCCATTGAACCACTGTGCGAAGAAGCGGCACTGCCACCTACGTTTGTTCGCCCGCCTTTCATGACCAGAACCGGCTTTTTTCGGGTCACCTCGGCTGCCACACTGGTGAAATCGGAATTTTTGTCCAAACCCTCTATATATCCCAGAATGACATCTGTCTGCTCGTCATTGGCAAAATAGGTCAGGTAGTCTTCAATCGAGAGGACTGCCTGGTTTCCGCTGCTGACGAATTTCTCGAAGCCCACATTTTCCTGCAGACCGTAGTCCAGCATCTGAACACCGACATTGCCGCTCTGGGAAAACATGGAGACCTTGCCATGAAGCGGCATTATCATCGGCATCAGGGCATGCAGATTGGACTCGGCGCTGAAAATCCCCATGGTGTTGGGACCGGTCAGGTTGATGCCGTAGGAGCGAGCCTTATCGGCAATTTCCTTTTCCAGTTTAGCACCTTCAAGACCTGTTTCACTGAAATCAGCGGTAATGACTACGATGTTGGGAATGTCCTTTTTTCCGCACTCGTCTATCACATTTGAGACCATGGCTGCCGGGATAGTGATGACAGCCAGATCTACCTGATCCGGAATATCCGCGACGTTTGGATAACACTTAAACCCCAGTATGGAATCCAGTTTTGGGTTAACCGGATAAACCGTTCCTTTGTAACCGGCTTTAAGGATATTCAGCAGAATCAGGAATCCCCACTTTCTTGTCGATGTCGAAGCACCGATCATGGCCAGACTTTTGGGATTGAACAGGGAATCCAGTTGTTTGGATTTTCTCATGGTGATATTCGGCATGTTGTGTATTGAGTTAACTGGATCGAGAGGCAGCTATAGCCCTGGTATAACTGCTATATCTCCGATTCGAAGCGAAGTATTCCTCGTCATCTGTGTGAGTCCGGATGAATTAAGGCTTATCCGGGTTGAGCAACCGCGAAGTAGGAGAGCGTCCAACTCACCTCCCTGGTCCGGAAGGGTAACAAATGCTAAACAGGCTTTATCCATCGTGGTAGAAAGACATTGGCCTGCCGTCTCAATCTTTAATGCTTCCCTGCATCGAAAGCTCGGTCTTTACCAGTATACTGTCTAAAATAGGTTAGGGGCAGTTGCTCTGTCAATTCTGCCTGTCGCCTTCACTATTTTGGAGCGTCTTGTTGCCAACGGCAAATGGGTCTGTTACATCTTTGGCTATGGGAGAGGGAATTCGATTATCCGCCTGAATTGTTGTGTAATCAGAGACCAAAGATTTACAGTAAACAGATATAGATCAGAAACCGATTTAACCAGGGAGACAGGATGAGCAAAATTGTGATGGCTTTGGACCAGGGAACCAGCAGTTCCCGAACCGTGCTTTTTGATGAAGAGGGAAGTATTCTGGGATCCGCCTCGGAAGCATTTGACTCCAGCTTTCCACAATCAGGATGGGTGGGGCAGAATCCGGAGGAGATCTGGTCATCGCAAAAAAATACAATCAAAGCAGCGTTGGCAAACGCCAATCTACAAATGTCAAAGGTAACCGCCATCGGAATCACCAACCAGAGAGAAACGGTTATCGCCTGGAACAAAGAAACAGGGGAAGCCATTGGAACCGCCATCGTCTGGCAATGTCGGAGAACAGCAGATTTTTGTAAATCTCTTGTTGCCGAGGGATTCGATACGGTGATTCGCAACAAAACCGGGTTGGTAACAGATGCATATTTTTCCGGTACTAAAATGCATTGGATATTACAACACCGACAGGAAGCAAGGGATCTTGCAGCAAAAGGAAAGCTTCTGTTCGGAACTGTGGACTGCTGGCTGATCTGGAAACTGACAGGAGGTAAGGCGCACGTGACGGATGGCTCCAATGCCTCTCGAACCCTGGTCTATAATATCTTTGAAAACCGCTGGGATCGTGAAATTCTGTCACGCCTGGAGATTCCCGAAGAGACACTGCCCGAAGTTAAAGGAAGCAGTGAAATTGTCGGCTACACCGATCAGACGGAATGGGGTGCCGAAATCCCCATTTGTGGTGTCGCCGGCGACCAGCAGGCCGCTCTTTTCGGTCAGGCTTGCTTTGAGAAGGGTATGGCGAAAAACACCTATGGTACCGGTTGCTTTCTTCTGATGAATTCGGGAACGACTCCACAGCTTTCCGAGCATGGTTTGCTGACCACCATCGCCTGGAAGCTGGGTGATCAGGTGACCTATGCACAGGAAGGCTCGGTTTTTATGGGAGGGGCTTTGATTCAGTGGTTGCGCGACAAACTCGAACTTTTCAAGGATGCCGCTGAAACCGAGGCGATAGCGAAATCTATTGAAAATACCGGCGGTTTGTATATCGTTCCTGCCTTTGTCGGTCTGGGAGCTCCCCACTGGGATGCTTACGCCAGAGGTTTGATGATCGGATTAACCCGGGACACCGATAAGAATCACATGGTCAGGGCCGCTCTGGAAGCCATAGCCTACCAGTCATATGATCTGCTGAAATGTATGGAAAAAGACACCAAGGCGGAACTTAAGGTTCTGCGGGTCGATGGCGGTGCCACGGCGAATAACTTCCTCTGTCAGTTCCAGGCGGATCTGCTGCAGATAGATGTCAGCCGTCCTCAAGTCATAGAAACCACTGCTATGGGGGCAGCTTTTCTGGCGGGTTTGGCGACCGGTGTTTGGAAAGACCTGGATCACATCACCCGCATGTGGAAAGAAGACAGAAGATTCCGGGCCGAACAGGATAAAGCGGCTGTCGAAGAATTGATCGGGGGCTGGCAGAGAGCCCTGAACCGGTCCAGGGGGTGGTTGCCATCGACTTAGTATTTTACACCTTTGTTCAGGTTTTCCAGTTCACCGATTTTTTGCAGGATTTCCTCGTTTCCAACTTTTTCGCCCGCTGTTTTTAGATCAGACAGGATTGCTTTGCACCTGTCTGTATGATCGATCATGGCAGCGGTCATCTCCTTTAGGGTTTCCGAAAACGCATAAAGCTCATCTTTTTCGCGCAGGTTCAACAAAGGGGAGAGGTTGCCCTGGTTGATCTCCTCGATCGCTGCATTGAACCGATAAAGCGGTCCCGCGATCCTAAAGGAGGCATAGAGAACAAAAACGGTAATGATAGCCGATGAGATCAGAATATTAAGAATCGACAGTGTAATTACAATAGGCAGCAACATATCGGACATGTTCTGATAAGTGACATGGGCAGAGTGGAGATTTGCCTCGATTTCACTGTTCATGAACATGAAAATCAAAACCCCGAACAGGCTCAAAATCAGAAAATTAACCAGTATGAATTTGGCAATCAGGGCCAATTGAAATCGTTTATTGATCAGAATGATCTTTCTCTTATTATGCTTCATCTCTCTCCTTGATTAGTGGCATTTTTTGCAAAGCTGACCTTCGTTGTTTCGCTCAATCAGAAAATAGGTGGGGTAGACATCCTTGCTTTGAAACAGGCTTTCGAACAGGCTTTCGGATTTCCAGGAAACACTGTCATAACGCTTCTGTCTCAAATCGTGACAGGTGAAACAGGCAATTTTGTTGTTATGAAGATCAATTGCTTCCGGCACTTTGCCCGTTAAAAAACGATCAACCGTGTGGTGGGCTTTCAGTTCCTCATGACAGGTCATGCAGTAGACACTGCATGATTTTGTCACCTTGTTACGGAATAACAGCGCTTCTTCCCTGGAGTGACACTCCAGGCAGTACTTGGCGGTTGTGACAAACGGCATGTCCTTGATCGTCGATGCATCAAAGGCGAATGCTTTAATACCGAACAGGCCGATAAAGACCAGCGGAAGTAGCTTCATGAATAAAATCTCTAAAAGGTTATGACAAGCTGGACATAGTAGAGCTCTTCACTGAACAGGCTGTCTGACTTGTAACGTTCCGATGCTTCCAGGTACTTGTGGTATTCCAGTTTTAAAAAGGAGGTATTCGAAATGTTGAATCTGATAGCAGTGGTGGCGCGAGCCAGGACATCGGCTTCGCCGCTTCTATCGGATGCTTCCTCATCATAAGAGGCGATAACATTGTTCTCCTCCTTGTGTGTATCATAACGGAGAATAAAAACCATGGGGATCCAGTCTATTTCCTCGAAATCAAACCCGGTTGTGACATGGTAACCATCGAAGATGACGCCTGCCACCTTCTCTCGCTTGAAATATTCACTACGAAGAAGAAAAGCACCAACCTTGCTTTCATAATCCAGTGCGGAAACCTCTTCTGATTTTTCACCGTCATTATCCAGATCATAGAGGTACGATATCCCCAGTTCGAAGGACGGAACGTAGTCTGTCTTGACGGTATAGGGATTGGCAAAGGGCGTCAATCCTATTCGGGTTCCGTAACTGATGCCGCCGTAAGTGTATTTCTGTTCGATTCCCTGGGTGGAATAGATCGAGTAGTTAAAGGAGACCAGGTTGAGAAACAGCCTCAGACCGGCATCGTTATAGTTGCCCTCCATTAGTTGGGAAGTGGTCAAGGGAGGGGTTACAGTATAGCGCTTGACTGCTGAGACGTAATTCCAGTCGTTGCCGAGAGGAACATCGAAGCGACCTACCTGGATATGAAAGCCTCTTTCAATAAAGAGTCTTCCCCTTGGAGGAACCGGTCCGCCGATAAAAGCGTAGTCGATAAATCCAACCCCGAGATAGGTGCCTTCCTCATCATCAAAAACAAGCGCGGCTGCAACCTGGAATTTATTTTCGTAGCTGTGTTCCACATCCAGCTCGAATATTCCCATTTTGAAGATATTGGGTTGGTTCTTGTAGTTGGAAAAACTGACATCAAAAAATCCGCTGATCTTCAACTCTGTTAAATTATGCACGCGTTCATCAACCTCGTAGAGCTGGTTTTCCAGCAGCTCTATTTTGGCATTGAGCAGATCGATGCGCATTTCCAACTCTTTCAGTCTCTGTTCTTCCGTTTTCTCCGCAAACACAACAGCGGCCAGGTTACAAATCAGCGAAAGACAGACCATAACCCGGAAGATTCGATTCACCATTCAGTCCTCTTCCTGCGGGGGTCCATAAATCTCTACGATCTTTTGAGCATCAATGGGTGAGATAATCCCCAGGCGGTTAATGGGTTGATCGGGATCCAGCGACTCCATTGTAGTTGATGAACCATCCTTGCTGAAACTGTTGGCCGGATAGTGCATAATGGAGTTGTAATCGTAATCATGATTCTCTTCAATGATCAGTGGATTGTCCTGGGTATCGTAGTTGACAATGAATTGCGGTAAAATCAGGTTAAAAAAAACAACAACAAATTTGTCTCTATCCGGTCTCTGGTGTTCGTGAAGCAGACCAAGAGCATGACCCAGTTCATGAAGAACATGAGAGTAGGTGTTCCCACCCGAACCGAATATCATCTGGCATTTGGAATTGTTCTCGCCGATGGATGAAGACCAGGTATTCTCGTTGACTTTGATGATCTGGTAGGCACCGGCTCTCGGTGTGACCTCAATGAACTGGACATTGGCAACGGCTTCCCAGTCATCCATGGCCTGTTCGATAATCTCCACCTCTTCATCCAGGAAGTTGCCGGAAAGATAATAGGGAATAATCCCATCCTTCCATTTGCCAATTGGGGTCTCCACCTTGCAGCCGGAAAGCATCATCATCAGGCAGAGCAGACAGGTTGTGGGAAATGTCAGATCCTTACGGGTTTTCATCATATTGAATCCAAAATACAATTTAATCAACATTCTCTGATATTTATCATTATAAGTCAATTAACTTGTTTGTTTCCCGATATTTGTAATTCCAATTCCGTAAACCGGAATGGGTTCGGTCTGTCCTTCATCAAGCAAAGAGATCAATACCGTTTTTCGGGCGAATTCTTCTGTCATCCCATGTTCAGAGAGCTTGCAAATAATACGGAAATAGATTAAGTTGAAACGTAGCGATTCGGTTTGAGATCTCCGTTTAATTGATGAGTTTGAGATAGAGGAAAAGAAAAAATGGCAGAAGACTACTATCAGATCCTGGGAGTCGATAAAAACGCTAAAAAAGAAGATATTAAAAAGGCCTATAAAAAACTGGCCATGAAGTACCATCCGGACAAAAACAAGGGTGACAAGGGCGCAGAAGAGAAATTCAAAAAGATCAATGAAGCCTATGCCGTGTTGAGTGATGATAACAAACGTAAGCAATACGACAACTTTGGAGCAGAGAGCTTTTCCAATCGCTATTCGCAGGAAGATATTTTCCGTGGTTTTGATTTTGGAAACCTCTTTGAAGAATTCGGTATGGGAGGAGGAGATATTTTTTCCAGCTTCTTTGGCGGAGGCGGCGGCAATAAAAGAAAAGGATCGGCCTTCACCTTTAATTTTGGCGGGGGCGGTGATCCTTTCGGTCGGCAATCTCAACAAGGCAGGGGCAGCGCCTCAAACAGAAACCTGGACAGGGAACTGGAATTGAAAGTGTCTTTTGAAGAGGCGATTCTTGGAGGCAAAAAAAGTGTATCCTTCAACACCGGTGCCGGGCCAGACCGGATCATGGTTTCCATACCGCCTGGTATTGAGGACGGGAAAAAGCTGAAAGTTAAAGGCAAAGGCGTACAGGATGTATTGACCGGAAGTCGGGGCGATCTCTATTGTCGGATCAGGATAGAGCCCCATCCCGATTTCAAGAGAGAGGGCAACGATCTGATTGTGGAAAAAGAGGTGAAATTGACCGAACTGGTGCTGGGTGGAAAGGTAGATGTCGCCACTTTGGATAATAGCCGCATCGAACTTAAAATCCCTCCTTTGACGAAAAATAATTCCTTTCTCCGTATCAAGGGAAAGGGAGTGGCCAGCGCCAGGGGAATACCCGGCAATCTATTGGTCCGGCTTTCGGCCAGAATTCCTGACAAGCTGAAAAAGGAACAGAAAGAACTGTTTGAAAAACTCGCCAAGACAGGTCTGTAAAATCCCAATGAAATCCAAGGATCCATTTCCAACTCACAGGTAACATGCAAGAAAACAAGCCCTTCGAACCCTCATATTTTGAACCGCAACGTTTGACCTTCTCCACAGAAGAAGCCCGCCATGACTGGCTTCCAATGCTGCTTGATATTTATTTCATCACGGATCGAGGGGTACGCGAAGGTGTCCGCAGGGAGGAGAACAAAGGGCGTTCCCTGGCCTGTTATAAGGGCTGTTCCGCCTGTTGCAGGTCACATACAACTATTCCAATATACCCGATAGAGATCACCGGTTTGTACTGGTACATCATTGAAAAATCCACGGGCGAAACCAGGGAAAAACTGCGCTGGCAATGCTCCGAGCATAAGCAAAGGGAGCCCTGCCCCCTACTGATAGATGGAGCTTGCGGCGTTCACCCCATGAGACCCCAAGCCTGCAGACATTTTAATGTGTTCGGGAAGCCCTGTGCAGAAGGGGAGGACGCTTTCTATACCCGACGAAAGGATGTTCTTACCCCTATTAAAAAATACAAGGACGAAGCCCTCTCCAAAATGTTGCCCTTCCACAAAATCACCGGTCGTTCCCAGAGGCGGGATGCTATCAAGCAGGGTCTTCTGAACACTTATGTGAAAGTACTACAGGAGATTGACTGGTCGAAGCTCGCCAAAAGAATGCCATAGACTATAATCGTTGCATCGAGGTTTGGATTGGGATATAGATAACCAGACAATCAAAAAGGTTCAGATCAATAAAAAAACCTATCCGGCCGGGAGATCGATCGGCCGGCAAGACATAACCGGGAGGAGAAATGTCCGTTACCGATTTCACGATTTATGATTTTATCTGCCGTAACGCCGTCATAAACAGCGATGCCGATTGCATTGTTTTTAACGAAAAACGGATCAGCTTCGCCGAGTACAAGAAAAAGTGTGATCATTTGGCGGCCGGATTGAGCAAATCAGGAGTTGTCAAAGGCGATCGTGTCGGTGTGGTGGCATACAACAGCGATGATTACCTGGTGCTTTACGGAGCTGCAGCCAAGATCGGCGCCATCGTCCTGACTGTTAATTGGCGGTTTCAACCCGAAGAGGTGGAGTTTGTGTTGAAAGATTGTACACCGAAGATTGTATTTGCCGGTGAATCCTTCCAGGAGACTGTTGCCAAGGTGGCAGACGAAGTGAGTTTTATCGAGAAAAAAGGATTGATTGGCCCGGGCGAGCCCGCCCAAGGTTTTCTAAAATTAGCCGATTTCTATACTGAAGAGGGAGCGGACGAAGAACATTCCGTCAGTGCCGATGACGGATATGTGATCATCCACACGGCTGCAGTGGAAGGACACCCCAGGGGAGCTCTTCTCAGCCAGGCCAACCTGGTCTATAACAACCTTCTGACCATTCTGCAATTCGGCCTGACCAAATCGGATTGCTATATAGGGTTTCTGCCGCTGTTTCATGTTGCGGGGTTGACCCAGGCTTTGGGTGTAATGCATGTCGGGGGAAAGAACGTCGTTACGGAACGGTTCGATCCGGTAGAAGCCCTGGAGGCGATTGAAAAAGAGAAAGGATCCCTGATTTTCAATTTTGCCCCGATTCTGTCGATGATAATGGAGAAATATGAAGAGGGTTCCTATGATATATCCAGTCTGAAGCATGTATCGGGGATTGACAGTCCGGAGAACATCAACAAATTCATGGAATTGGCACCCCATTGCATGGTGTATGCGGGATTTGCCCAGACTGAAGCCATGGGGATTTCCAGGGCTCCTGTAACCGAAAAACCCGGAAGTGCCGGAAAACCAAGCCTGCTGACCAAGGTGATACTTTTCGATGATTATGATAACGAGGTGCCGGTGGGATCAACAGGTGAAATCTGTGTTCAATCCCCTACCGTTTTCCTGGGGTATTGGGGACTGGATGAGGATACGGCTTATACTTTTCGCAATGGCTGGCATCATACCGGGGACATTGGTCGTTTCGACGAGGATGGCTATCTATGGTACGTCAAACGCAAAGCACAAAAGGAATTGATAAAACCGGGTGGAGAGAATGTCTATCCTGCTGAGGTGGAGAAAGCCATTCTGGCCCATGATAGCGTCGTGGAGGTTTCGGTCATAGGGGTTCCCGATCCGAAATGGGGGGAGGCAATCAAAGCGATATGTGTTCTGGAAAAAGGAACTGCCTGTAGCGCGGAAGAGTTGATTGAGTTCGTTGGCGGCAGAATCGCCCGTTACAAAAAACCACAACAGGTGGTTTTTGTGGATTCCATACCCCGCCTTGAGAGTGGAGAAATCGATCGTGACCAGGTCAAAAAGGATCACGGCGGAAAATTCTAAACGGGTTTTGTCAGCTTAAAGCCAGGTCTACCGCCTTTTCGGCATGGATACGCGTGGTGTCGAAAAGCGGGACACCGGTTTTTTCCTGCCCCACCAAAAGAGCAATCTCTGTACATCCCAGAATAACCGCCTCAGCACCCTTCTTTGCCAGGTTATCAATAATTCCAAGATAAGTTTTCCTGGAGGATTCCCTGATCGTTCCCAGGCAAAGCTCCTGGTAGATGATATCATGTACCTGCCGCCGCTCCTCAGTATCCGGAATTAGAACCTGCAATCTGAATTTTTCCTCAAGACGTCCCTTGTAGAAGTCCTGCTCCATGGTAAAGGCGGTTCCCAGGAGACCGACTTTATCAATTTGCTCCGCAATAAGCGCATCAGCCGTTGCGTCAGCAATATGCAAAACGGGTATTGACACAGAACTGCTGATCTCCGGTTCCACTTTATGCATGGTGTTGGTGCAAATGAGCATAAAGTCTGCGCCTCCCCTTTCCAACCTGCGGGCAGCATCTGTCAGGATTTCCGCGGTACCGTTCCAGTTTCCCTGGTGTTGTAGTTTCTCGATGGGATCAAAATCCACGCTATACATCAGAATTTTGGCCGAATGGAGACCGCCCAGTCGCCTGCCGACCAATTCATTGATAATCTGGTAGTAGGAAACAGTGGATTCCCAGCTCATGCCACCCAATAATCCGATGGTTTTCATGTTTTGTCCTTGACGATTGGTAAATTGACTTAAATGTCAAACCTGTCGCAGATTTCCGGAAGTTCGGTGAAGTTGCTGATTCGTGTGATTTCCGGTGAATCTTCGAAGTTTCCGTTTCAAGTGTCATGTTGTCGTACCCGGATCCATTTTAACGGATAAATCTGAACAGCTTTGTCGTCCAAACGGATATCAGGGGGATCAGGTCAACCACTTGGAAATATCCGACACAGAGTCGGTGACCAGCCGATAGGCATGGTTTTGATGAAGCCAGTCAAGTACTGTCTCTTTTCCTGAAGCAAGGGCATCATCTACGTGGTAGCGGGATACAAAGTCTTCATCTACCAGGTTGTCCCGGTAAGCCTTGCGGATACTTTCGGTTAACTCTTCAGGGTAGATATTGATGGCGCTGACCACCAGGTGGTTCCAAATCATGGAGCATTCCCTTTCCAATCCCTCTTGTAAAAGAAAATCGAAATAGCGAACCAGCTCTTCTCTCTCTATTTCGTCTGCCGCGAGCAAGACCAGCATGGCATCAATAGCGGCTGCTCGAACCAAATCATCCAACTGACTGTTCTCGACCATTTTTTCCAATGGTTTTGTTTCACCGCAGGACAGGGAAGCAAGGATACGACCCAGGTCTTCGGTAACAATATCCCCGGCCAGCTCCCAGGTGATCTCCTCGGAAAGTGAGAAAAACTCTATGACGATCAGAAAGGCAGCCTTTTCCCGAAATTGTGCCAACAAAAACATGGCGTAGATATGTCCGAAATAGTTTTCTTCTTTCAGGAGTTTTTCGGTGTTAGCAGTAGCGTCGTTCAGGATGGAGAGCAGCAGCGGGGTGACACTTTCGCTGTTTTCCAGCGCATATTGAATGGTATTTCCGGGAAAGGTGCCGTCCACTCTTTCCAGGTCTGCGATGAGTTCTTCAGGTTTCATGTAGTTAGTATTAGGGTTGTCGTATGGAATTTTGAATGTGTTACCATTTCATTATTCCGCAGTTTTGTAAACACGACAATCACGCGGGGTGCACCAAGAAGTTGTGGGTAATATCAAGCCGCCTTCAGATACTTGTTAACCATTTCATCCCACCGTCCCGACTCATATCTGGCCTTCACTGAGG